>NZ_JARXWN010000003.1 GCF_029892965.1 Dysgonomonas sp. PF1-14
TCTACAAAGGCACGAAGGAAGTTACCTTCTCCGAATTGAAGGATTTTTACTGGTAAGTTTTTCTTTTCTACTGTCGATTTATTCAGTTGTTTCATGTGTGTAAATTTTATGGTATATATTTATTTTACTTTACTTTCTGATTTTGTATGTAACAGGGTTGTTCAGCCTGTTCATTACTTCGTCTATGCACTGCATAAGGTCTTCTTTTGTCTTTACAGACTCTTTGTCCATCTCCCATGTCGGCATGAAGTAATATTCGGCATAGCCATTTTGGGGAGTAAGTACCAGTACATGGTTCAGCTCGTCTTCAGTGATTTCTTTTATCTGCTTAGTCGGGGCAAATACCACCAGTCCCTGCATGTCGTTGTTGAGGCTTTGTTTGCCGAAAGTAGCAATGTACGACCATTTGCTGTTTTTGTCATTGCCCACGATCAGCTCTGTATCTTTGTTTTTTATGATTCCTGTTGCAATATTAGCTACCGAATTGCTGCTTACATGCAGTTCCATGTGCGATGCCCTGCTTCCGGCGTCAATGGATATAAGAGCGGTCAGGTCGCATTTTATATAGTTTGCTTCCCATCCGTAGTAAATGGTTTTCACCTGTGATCGTATTTTGCCGTCTGCCGGAATATAACAGGTCATACTGTCCTTTTTTTCTACTCTTACTGCTTTTTGTCCGTCCCATATAGCTATAGAACCAATACCCAGCGCTTTGCCTACTTTCAGGTTGTCCATACCCCAGTCGGCCATTTTGTGGTAGTTGTCGAATCCATCTACACCTACGGCAGGAAGTACAATATCGGATGTCTTTTTGCCGAATACGTCTATCGCATTACGATTGTCCAGATAGAAGCGGAAGGCTACCTTGTCGCTTTCCCATCCCGGACCTTCATACTTAATGTAATACGAGTGATCGCGGAATGTACCGGGCAGTGTTATGTAATTGGGTTTTACCCACGAAAATCCCCCCTCGTATTTATGCCCTTCAAATTTTCCGCCTATCTTGTGCGAAAGTTCTGCATAAGTACGTTTCGGGTATGCATCGGCTATTCCTTTTCTCACAGAAACAGTGATTTCTTTGCCTGCATCTATTTTGTCGATGGGAAGTATTGCTTTTTGTTTACCATTGATGTCTGTTATAACTTCTATCGGCACAATATTGCCGTTTACAACAGCCTCGTAGTTTCCATAAGAAAGATGTAATTCCCCGACAGGTATTTCAAGTGTATAGTCCAGAATTGCCTGTTTCGAATTGTTCTTTACAAGAAGTGTTTGCGCACACACCGTTGTGTTTAAAAAAACGAATGAGAGGACAAAAGTCAATAATAAAATCTTGTTTTTTACAATATTCTTCATTGGTTCTTAAGGTTATTAAGAGTTTAAAAGCCAGAGGGGAAAAAGTTTATCTCCGCAATTTTGAAACAAATATAAGATATATAATTTATTATATAGGGGAGTTTTTGACTTAAACAGTTTAACCCCCCATTCTATTTATATTACTTTGTACTATTTTGCAGATTCTTATACTCGGTAGGAGTCATACCATACACATTTTTAAATAACTGCGTGAAGTATTTCGTGTCCGATATCCCTATCATATAAGACACCTCTTTTATTGTGTATTGTTGTGTGGCTATCAGTGCTGCCGCATGTTTGATCTTAATATCCCTTATAAATTCGATAGGGGCAAAGCCGGTGAGGCTTTTCAACTTTTTGAAGAATACCGTACGGCTCATCGCTACCGAGGCGGCAAGGTCTTCGACAACGAAGTCGCTGTTGTCGATGTTCTTCTCTACTTCTTCCTTTATTTTTGTGATAAAGGCTTCATCCTGAGGGGTAAATTTTAATTCGGTTTCAGCTTCTTTTACCGTTTCGGTTTCAACAATTGGTTTGTCTTCAACTTGCTTACCAGTAGAATAAGATTCGTACAGTCGTTTGCGCTGGCGGATTATGTTGTCGATACGTGCTTTCAGGTATTTTACACTGAATGGTTTTGTAATATAGTCGTCCGCTCCGTAATCGAGTCCATGCAACTTACTGTCCATGTCGGTTTTAGCAGTAAGCAGTATAAATGGAATATGGCTGGTCTCGGTGTTGGATCTTATCTTTTGCAACAATTCCACCCCGTCTACTTCAGGCATCATAATGTCGCTGACAATGAAATCGGGTATATTCTTTGTCGCTACCTCGTATCCAACTTGTCCGTTCTCGGCATCCAGTACATTATAGTGTGGTTCGAGGATGGTGCTGATAAACCTTCTTAGGTCGGTATCATCTTCTACAACAAGGATGGTTTCTTTCGGGTTATGTTTTTCTTTATCGCTTTCCACTGGTTCTACAGCAAGGTTTTCATCCTGCAGGATGGTATCTTCCTGTACCTTTATAGGTTCAGTATCTTTTTCCGTATCGGCATAAGTGAAAGCCGCATTTTCGTCATTCTTAAAGTGGTCTATACCTGTAGGGAATAATACGGTGAATGACGAACCTTCGTTCACTTCACTTTCTACCTGTAGCTTAGCATGATGCTTGTCTGCCACTTCTTTCACAATGGATAGCCCGATTCCGGTACTCGGCTTGCTTTTATCTTTATTGAAGGACGCAAAACGGGTAAAGAGCTTGTTTAGTACATCTTTGCTCATACCTCTTCCTTCGTCTTTTACCTGTATGGCTATATTTTTATCTTTTGGATTGCTGGTGACAAATACTTCGATCGTTTTCTCTACCGAAGTGTATTTAAAGGCATTGGATAACAGGTTGAATACCAGTTTTTCCACATTATCCCTGTCTACCCATATTTTTTCACCATCCGAATTGTCATGAAATTTCAGATTTATGTTCTGGTATTCAGCTGTTTTAGAGAAGTTGTTGCAAATGTCGGCTACATATTCACCTATAGCAGTCTCCTGTATATTGAGCTTTTGTTTCTGTATCTTTCTGAAATCCAGTATCTGATTCACCATCCGTTGCATTCTGTTGGTGTTTTTCAATACCAGTTGCAACTGCGATTTTATATCTGTTGGTGTACTATCGTTCTCTATAATGTTTTCTACAGGGGAAACAATCATAGTAAGCGGTGTACGTATTTCGTGCGAAATGTCAGTAAAGAAGCGGGTTTTCATTTCCGTCTGTTCGTGTTCCAGTTTCACCTTGTCTCTTAGGCGATAGAAGACGAACAGGGTTCGCAGGATTGCATACAATATGCCTGCAATAAGGACAACATACAGCAGGTATGCCCAGCCTGTTTGCCAGAACGACGGAGTGATTTCGATGCCCAGAGTATGCTCGTTATCCATCCAGATGCCATCACTATTGGTTGATTTCACCCTGAATGTGTATTTGCCCGGCAACAGATTGTTGTAGTTGGCAATGCGCTGTTCTTTGGTTATTATCCAGTCATCGTCGAATCCATCCAGCTTGTAAGCGTATAATATTCGCTTAGGCTCTACAAAATCCAGAGCGACAAATTCTATATTGATGAAGTTTTGCTTGTGATTCAGCTTTATATGGTCTACGTCATTGATATTCCGTTCCAGAGGAGAATCGCCGCCAATCGGCACATCTTTATTGGCTATCTGTAGCTTTGATAGTGCTACATACGGTTTGAAAATATTCCGGTTGATATTTTCGGGGTCGATGGAGAGCACACCTTTAGAGTATCCGAAATAAACGATTCCTGTTTTGGAAGTCAAGCGGGAGCCTTCCGAGAAGTTTTGTCCTTCTATCAGCCTGTTAATTTCACTATATGTCTCAAACGATTTTTTCTCCGGATCAAACTTCGTGAGATTTCCTTCCGATGCAATCCACAGTTTGCCTTTATTGTCTTCTGTCAGCATCAGAATGACATCTGAAGGCAATCCGTCTCTGGTTGTGTACGAAGAGAACTTAGTAGGGAATCCGTTGTTGTCTACAGTCTCTATTTTGTTTATTCCTCCGCCGAAGGTTGCCAGATAAGTGTCGCCGCTTTTTGTAGTGCAAATATCATACACATCATTTTCGCTCAGGCTTTCATTATCGCCCGGGGTGCGGGTGTAAAATTTATAGTCTATTTGACCGGCATCAGTAAATTCTGACGAAAAAATAATGAGTCCGAGCGTGGTTCCAATACAAATGTTGCCATATTTGTCCGATTGCATTGTTCTTATTTGAGAGCCAAACTGGGTTGGATAATTCTTTAGATTATTACGATCGTTGAAAAACCTGTTCGTTTTTTCATCCAGTAGGTTTAGTCCTCCTCCGTATGTTCCTACCCATATTCTGTTTTTACTGTCTTCCAGAATAGCATATACGCTGTTACTGCTCAGGCTATACACATTATTGGGAGAATTTCTATAGTGCTCTGTACGGTATGAATTTCCGGAAGGTATCAGTTTGTAAACACCTTCACCTTTCGTTCCTAACCAGATGTTGCCTTTGCTGTCTTCTGTGATGCAATATGTTATGCCCTCTATCGGAGTTCCATACTCGATTTTCCCATTGCTACACAAATATCCTTTTTGTGCAAGATTCTGGTCATAAATAAATACCTTACCGCCTTTTGTCGATACCCATAGATTCCCTTTGCTGTCTTCGAATACACTGCGGATATCGTTATTTATCGTAGAATGGATATTCGGGTCGACAACAATGGATTTGAATACATCATTATTGAAAATCACTTTGTCTAAACCATGCGAACGGGTACTCAGCCATAGGTTTCCCTGTTTGTCGGAAAATGCGGTGTGCATAACATTTGAGAATCGCCAGTCGGGAGAAGACGGCTCGTTGAAAAATGGCATCAATACATCATTTTCGGGATTGTACCAACCAAAACCACCCCCTCTTGGATGTACCCATAGACGATTAGCATTGTCCTCGAATATGAAAAAATTGGATGGGAATACGTTTGAAACGGAGCTTTCGGTCTTCATTGTAAAGTGTTTCAATTCCTCCGTTTCAGGATTGAATTTTGCTATACCCGGATAATCTACTTCGAACCATATATTTTTCGATTTATCGAGGTAGGTAGATAGTATGCGGTCGGAATGCATGGCGGACAAATTCTTTTTGTTGTATTTGTTCAAAACTTTCTCTCTCCGGTTGTAAATAAAGAACCCGTCTTCGCGGGTAGAGATGACAATCTGATTATTGTCTATGTTTCCTATAAATCTTATTTCAGATTTCGATTCAGTCTGCAATAAGTCTGTTTGTCCACTTTGTTTATCGTAAATCCAAATACGGCCGTTTCCTGCTCCAAACCAGATTTTGTCGTCCAGTTCGAGAACGGAATAAAAATCCTGAACGGGGGAAGATTCTATATAAGCTTTTTCAGTAAAATAACTATTGAATTTTTTCCCGTCAACACTAACCGAATATAATCCGTTGTTGGTCAATATCCATGAATTTCCGTTCTGGTCTTCGTATATGTTATTTACCTTGTTGCCATTTATTTTTTTATTCTCAATATTGTATAGCTCTATATTGAAAGCCGAATCAGTGACACACACACATCCCATATTGTCAGACAATAGCCATACCTTTCCTGAAGCGGTAGTGATGATTTTTGTAGAAATGAAAGTAAGATCTTCATGCCCTTTCAGAGATCTGATACCCATAAACTCTTCTGTACGGGGGTCAAATCGGTGTGGCTCCCTGTCGTAAGGAAGTGTCCATATAAAGCCGTATTTGTCTTCAGTAATAAGATCGATACGGTTACTTCTCATATGATATTTATCCCCCTGTTGTATCCGGTAGGTATAAAAATTATATCCATCGAAACGACACAGCCCATTCCATGTCGAAAACCACATAAATCCACGTTTATCCTGAAGAATACTCATGATAGTATGCTGTGGAAGACCATCATCCGGCCCATAATGCTCAAAGAAACATCGTTGCTGACCGAAAGAAAGTATTGTAATGGAAAATATGAAGAATAAACAAAAAATACGATTCGGATTCATGGTGAAATTCGGGTTTGATACAAAGATAATGAGTTTTGCAGAAAAATTGCAAATATTGACATAAAGTCAATTTATCCCCCCGTAAAAATCACTTTACCTACCTCCGGATTCGAAAATCATGCATACATTGCACTCAAATCTGACAGTATATAATACCATGAAAATAGAATTGTTATTTGACGATTATATAATGTCTCATTATGATAAAATAATACCAATGAAACGATCCTTGAGTTTAATCCGTAATGATTTTTTGTAAACACACGATCTTCGGATACCACTTCATTACTTTTTAGATAATTACTAAAACTATTAAATAAATTAAACTAACTGTAAATAATAAATCTAACGAACTATGCAAAAGGCAATTAAAAGAATTTTGTCTCTTATGTGTATCTCACTGTTCTTGTTGGGCGGGCAAGTGTACGCTCAGCAGAGAGATGTGACAGGTACAGTGACGGACTCGCAGGGTGAGCCCCTGATAGGTGTTACGGTTTCGGTAAAAGGTACAACAAAAGGTACAATGACCGATATAGACGGTAAATACTCGCTATCGGTTCCTGCCGGTTCCCAAACTTTAGTAGCGTCATACGTAGGTATGAAGCAGAACGAAAAACAAGTAACAGCAAATGTTATCGACTTCGTAATGGAAGACCTTAGTTCCGAGCTGGAAGAAGTGGTCGTTATCGGTTACGGTACAGTAAAAAGAAAAGACCTGACAGGGTCTGTGTCATCAGTTAAAGGAGATGCCATCCAGGCAGTTCCTGTATCTAATGTCGCGGAAGCAATAACAGGTAAGCTTGCAGGGGTACAGGTAACTACTACAGAAGGTTCCCCGGATGCTGAAATGATGATTCGTGTACGTGGAGGGGGATCCATTACTCAAAGTAATGCTCCTCTATATATTGTTGACGGTTTCCCTGTAGAATCAATTAATGACATTGCATCGACCGATATCGAGTCGATCGATGTATTGAAGGATGCCTCTTCTACTGCTATTTACGGATCACGTGGAGCAAATGGGGTAATCATTGTTACTACAAAAAGCGGGAAAGAAGGTAAGCTGAATGTTGCATATAACGCCTTTGTCAGTTGGAAAAAGATAGCAAAAAAGCTAGATACTCTTTCTCCTTATGATTATGCTACATGGCAATATGAGCGTGCAATGCTTGATGATGGTAAACCGGAGAAATACACTCAGTTTTTTGGTAATTACCAAGATATAGATATGTATAAAGAAATAGAAGGTAATGATTGGCAAGAGCAGATATTCGGACGTACAGGATTCACATTCAATCATAGCCTTAGCCTTACCGGAGGAGGAGATAAAATAAAATACTCTTTCAACTACAGCCACGTAAATGATAAAGCGATTATGATGTTGTCCGGATTTAAACGTGACAACTTGACTTTGAAAGTAAATAGTAAACCATTTAAGAATCTGTCATTAGATTTCTCTGCACGCTATTCCGAAACTGAAACCAGAGGAGGTGGAGCGAATGAGAAAAATGAAAAGTCATCGGCAGACTCTCGTTTGAAGAATGCGATGATTTATCCTCCATTCCCTATTTCTGGTCTGACTGATGAAGGGAATACAGATGCTGAATTTAATTTGCAGAATCCTCGTTTGGCTGTTTATGATAATGACCGCTTTCAGGAACGCAAAGTATATAATCTGAATGGTAGTGTTACATGGGAAGCAATTAGTAATCTCTATTTGAAAGCAGAAGTAGGTCTTGATGACTATCGTAACAATGATGACCGCTTTTATGGAGCAAGTACTTATTATGCAAAAGATAAGGGAAGCGGTTATCCAGCACTTATATCACAAAGAACATCGCGTCAGACATTCCGTAGTACCAATACGGCTAATTACGATTTCAAAACATTGCTACCGGAAAGTCATAATCTGACCATGTTGCTGGGACAAGAGTATATCATAACAAAGCGCGAAATGTTAGAAAATATAAGTCATGGTTTCCCTGCCTCATTCTCTTTCACAGATGCACTAAAACTGACTTCTCAAGGGAATGCGATATCAATTAACAACAACCTGTATCCGGATGATATATTGCTGTCTGCTTTTACCCGAATAAACTATGACTATATGAGCAAATATTTAGTAGGTCTTACATTCCGTGCGGATGGATCTTCAAAATTTGCCGAAGGTAACAAATGGGGATATTTTCCTTCTGCAGCAGTTGCATGGCGTATGTCGTCAGAATCGTTTATGGAAAGTACAAAAACATGGCTTGACGATTTGAAACTACGCTTTAGTTATGGTACTGCAGGAAATAATAACATCCCATCAGGGCAAATGGCACAGGTTTATGGTGTTGAGAATACTCAATATATTAATGGATTCCCTTCTTATTGGGCTCCGTTGAAAGACGAGGATGGTAAAGTAACAATGGCTAATCCTGATCTGAAATGGGAGACAACAATCACCCGTAATATGGGATTGGACTTTACTCTTCTGGGAGGTAAACTGAATGGTAGTCTTGAACTTTACCTGAACACAACTAAGGATCTGTTACTTGCATACGAGACAGCTGGTACAGGATACGATTTCCAATATCGCAATATTGGAAAAACGCAAAATAAGGGACTTGAACTTTCTTTGAACTGGGTTGCAATCGATAAAAAAGACTTTGGCTTAAGCTTTGGTGGAAACATAGCTTTCAATAAAAATAAAGTAAAAGATATTGGAGGCATGAACTATATCTCAGGAACATCGGGATGGGCATCAACTGAAATAGGAATGGACTACCGGATCGTTGCAGGTGGATCTATTGGCGAAATCTATGGATACCGCTCGGATGGTAGATATGAGGTTAGTGATTTTACAGGATATGATGGGAATAACTGGGTTTTGGATGAAACGAAAGCTCCTAAAATGTCAGGTGATCTAATGGATCTGGTACGTCCGGGTACAATGAAACTGAAAGATCTTGATGGATCTGGCACGGTTGATGATCTGGACAGAGAAGTAATCGGGGATACAAATCCGTTGCATACAGGAGGTTTTAATATTAATGCTCGTGCTTATGGGTTCGACCTCTCTGCAAACTTCAACTGGAGCTATGGTAATGATGTTTATAATGCAAATAAGATTGAATATACATCTTCCAGTAAATACCACTCCCGTAACATGATTGCAGAAATGGCATCGGGTAAACGTTGGACTAATTTGCGTGCTGATGGTACGATCTCTAATGATCCTACAGAACTGGCAGCCATGAATGCAAATACAACAATGTGGTCGCCATACACAAAAAAATATGTCTTATCGGACTGGGCAATTGAAGATGGGTCTTTCCTTCGCTTGAGTACACTGACTTTAGGCTACACATTGCCACAAGTATTGACCAGAAAAGTGAAAATGCAAAATTGCCGCTTCTATGTTACCGGTTACAATGTATTCTGTCTGACAGGCTATAGCGGATTTGACCCTGAAGTGTCGACCCGTCGTAAAACAGCTCTTACTCCGGGTGTAGATTATTCGGCATATCCTAAAAGCCGTTCTATAGTATTTGGTGTAAACATAAATTTCTAATGTGAAAAAACAAAGTCAAATGAAAAAAATTATATATAAATCATTAGTAGCATTAGCTCTTGTCGGAACAATGGCTTCATGCGATGATATTCTGGATGCACCGGCGAAATCGACAATAGACGAGTCCGTATTATTCTCGACTCCTGCTTTGGCTGAAGGGTCTATTGCCGGAATTATTCAATCATTCTGTGAAACGAACTCATATCGTGGGCGTTATCTGGTTTATTATGGGGTGAATACTGATTGTGAAGTACACAATTCATTAATTAACACTACAGATGATAAATCACGTCTTTCTAACTATAACACCAACGTCTCTAATGGGCAGATGAATACGTCAAATAATGCCTGGTCTTGCTTTTATCAAGGTATAGAGCGTGCAAATCTGGCTATACAGGGAATCCGTACTTACGGTAATGTGGAAAATAGTCCGGAGATGGCACAGATTTTGGGAGAAATTCTTACTCTCAGAGCTGTTGTTTATAGTGACCTGATTAAAGGTTGGGGTGATGTGCCTGCACGTTTCGAGCCTATTACATCAGCAACTGTAGATATGCCAAGAGATGATCGTGATATAATCTATAAGCAATTGTTAGCGGATCTGGAAGAGGCTGCCGAATTATTGGCCTGGCCAAATGAAACAACTGTGACTAAAAAAACAGAACGTGTAAATAAAGCTTTTGCAAAAGGTCTTCGTGCACGTCTGGCTCTTGCAGCAGGTGGATATTCTCAACGCGCAGATGGAACTGTACGCAGAAGTACAGATCCGGACCTGTCTCCGGAAAAAATGCACGCCATTGTTAAAAAAGAATGTATGGACATCATAAATAGTGGAACATGCCAATTATTAGGATTTGAAGAAGTTTTCACAACTTTGGCTAAAGAAACGAGTGCTGCCGGAAAAGAAATGTTATGGGAAATTCCTTTCTCAGATACAAGAGGACGTGTGATTTTCGATCTAGGAGTTAAACATACAACAACAGATAAGTACACAAATCAAGCTAAAGGTGGAACAAACGGGCCTAACCCGATCATGTATTACGAATACGATGTAGACGATGTACGTCGCGATGTTACATGTGTCCCTTATGAATGGACAAACGGAGTTCAGGTGCCAACTAATTTGAACAAATGGTATTTTGGTAAATACCGTTACGAATGGATGACTCGCACAGAATTTTCTCCAAACGATGATGGTCTGAACTGGCCATATATGCGCTATGCAGATGTTGTCCTTATGGCTGCTGAAGCTATCAATGAACTGGAAGGTCCGGCTGCTGCTGCTCCTTATCTGAAAATGATACGCGACCGTGCATTCCCTAATAATCCGGAGAAAGTAACAGCATTTATGAGTACAGCTACGGCCAGTAAGGATGCATTCCTTAATGCTATAGTTGATGAGCGTGCTCTTGAATTTACCGGCGAAATGTTGCGTAAAGGTGACCTTATTCGTTGGAATAAACTTTCTTCAAAGTTGGCTGAAACTAAAACTAAACTTGAGCAACTAGAGAACCGTCAGGGTAAATACGCTGATCTTCCGTCTAAAATATATTATAAAACCGATACAGACGGTGAATCATTGGTAATATATGGTTTGAATCATGGTGATACAGATGCTGAAGGTGCTGCTTTGGGTTATACTTCCGAAAAATCATGGAAACTCGTTAGCAGTGGAGATAAAGTAAATTATTGGGATGCCCTTTATATGCGTAATCCTGATACTCAGCAATTCTGGCCTATTTGGCAAATATTCATTGACAGTAGCGATGGCATACTGACTAATGATGGGTACAACACTCCAAGTAACTAATCTAAAAAACTAGAAAGCGATGAATAATATATTCAAAAAAATTACATATATACTAACCCTTTCCGTAGCATTATTTACTACGGGATGCGGTGACGACATAGATGATGAAATAACCAGTCTCGATACCAGTCGCCTATTTTCACCAACTGAGGTAGAAGCACTCGTTATTAACAGAACTGAAGTTCAGGTTACATGGGATGCAGTTAGTAAAGCCGAATCTTATACTATTGAGGTGTATGACAACGCAAATGAGGACTACTCGGGTACACCTATGAGACAGATAAGTGGAATCAATTTTAATGAACTGCCATATATTATCACTGGCTTTGATGGAGAAACGACATATTCTTTGCGTGTACAGGCAATCTCTGAAGACGTGCCAGAGTCTAAATGGACTAGTACTACATTTAAGACAGCGACGGAGCAGATATTTAGTCCAGTTGATATAGCAAACGATTTGGCTGCAACATGGGTAACACTTCGTTGGATTGCTGGTGAAACTGCTACAGAAATTGTATTTACTCCTGGTGACATAATATATACTGTTACTGCAGCTGATATTGCTGCCGGAGCTGCGACTATTACAGGTCTTACTCCTGAAACTAAATATGAGGCTGTATTGAAAAATGGAACTAAAACACGCGGGACAGCATCATTTGAAACTCCGCTTGATTTAGATGGTGCGATACAAGTATTCCCTGAAGATGATTTGGCTGCACTCATCGTTGCAGCAGCAGGTGGAGAAGTATTCGCTCTTATGCCGGGAACATATGCAATAGGCAAAATAGCTATAACTAAAAATATATCTATAAAAGCAGCTAAACCAGCAGACAAACCGATTGTAAACGCATTGATTTCATTGGAGGATGGTATTTCGTTTGAATTGAAGGATGTCATTCTGGATGGTACAGATGCAGTCGAAACAGGTAAAAAAGCAGATCAGGCTATCCAGTTTAATACAGCTGATGTAAGTTATGGTAATATAAATATAGAAGGTTGTGAGATTAGGAATTATCTGAAAGGACTTCTTTATTTTAATGTAAAAGGAATGGCAGAATCAATAACTATTAATAATTGTGTCATACATGATATTGAATGTAATGGTGGTGACTTATTCGATTGTCGTCTAGGGACAGCTAAGCAGATAAACTTCACAAATAATACTGTATATAATAGTGCTGCGGCTCGTGACGTATTCAGAATTGATAATGATAATTCTTCTGCATTTACCTCTGCTCCTAAATTATTGGTAGACCACAATACCTTTATAGGTGTTGCGAATGACAGTAAAAGACGCATATTATATCTTCGTTGGGTTGGAAATGAAATTACATTTGCCAATAATATTATAGCAAATTCTCCAAACGGTACATTCAAGCATTCCTCTTCTAATATCATAGGTTCAAGTAATAATAACTTCTATGATGCGGATACTATGGCTGGTGCAGATACAGGAAGTCCAACTTCTTTGGATCCGGGCTTTGCAAATCCTGCTGGAGCAGACTTTACAGTTTCTAATCCGACTCTGATTTCGAAAGGGCTAGGTGACCCTCGTTGGATCCCATGATCGAATAAACTCTAAAATAACATACTGTTGCAGGAAATCAGTCCTGCAACAGTATTATAAAAATGCTCAGAACAATTAATTCATAGAAAATTGTAAACTTTCTGATTTTGCTGAAGATATCTATTGTCAGTAAATATAAATCATGTGAAAGTTAAAAAAGAAATACTCAAAATAATGAGAAAACTCACAATAACCCTGTTTTTTATGCTGTCTCTGCTGATACTTTCGTTTCATACCGGATGTGCACAAAAGAGCGAGTATAAATACGATTATTTATATAAAGACTTACCATTCAAGATGGCTGTAGTTCAAAGACCCGTCTTCCCAAACAACCAAGTGTCGATAATAGACTTTGGTGGGGTAGCTGATGGAACTACACTCAATACAGAAGCCTTTGCGAAAGCAATGGATGCCTTGTCCCAAAAAGGTGGGGGTACATTGGTCGTTCCCTCAGGTATATGGTATACAGGGCCGATTGTGTTCAAGTCAAATATCAATCTGCATCTGGAAAAAGGAGCATTAATACTGTTCTCAGCCAATTTCGATTTGTATCCTTTGGTGAATACAGTTTTCGAAGGCTTGGATACACGCCGGTGCCAGTCTCCTATATCAGGGCGTAACCTTGAAAATGTAGCCATTACAGGAGAAGGCTCTATCAATGGCTCGGGTGAAGCATGGCGTCCGTTGAAGAAAGGAAAAGTAACAGACAACCATTGGAAGAAAGTAGTAAACTCCGGTGGAGTAGTAAAAGACAAGAATTACTGGTTCCCTTCGGCAGGTTCGCTGAAAGGACTCGAAATGAGCGACATGAACGTGCCGCCGAAAGGACTGTCCGAAGCCGAGTGGATGGAAGTAAGAGACTTTCTGCGTCCGGTGATGATCAGCTTTATCGAGTGCAAGAATGTATTACTCGAAGGCGTCTTGTTCGAAAACTCACCAAGCTGGAATATTCATCCGCTAATGTGCGAGAATGTAATTATCGATAATATTTATGTGCGTAATCCAGGTTATGCACAAAACGGTGATGGAGTCGATCTCGAATCGTGTGTAAACTCTATTATTGTAAACAGTACATTCGATGTGGGAGACGATGCCATTTGTATCAAATCGGGTAAAGACGAAGATGGTCGCAATCGTAATCGTCCTACCGAAAATGTACTGATCGACAACTGTAAAGTCTTTCAGGGACATGGAGGCTTTGTTGTGGGTAGCGAAATGTCGGGAAGCGTAAGAAATGTATCAGTGTCTAACTGTCAGTTTTTAGGTACAGATGTAGGTCTGAGATTTAAAAGCCGTCGCGGACGCGGTGGTATTGTAGAAAATATCTATATTCGGGATATCAATATGTTCGATATAGCTACCGAATCATTCCTGTTCGACTTATACTATGGCGGTAAGTCTGCTACCGAATCATTAGAAGACGGAGATGTGACTCCGGTAGACGATACCGTTCCGGCAGTAGACGAAACCACTCCGGCATTCCGGAATATTTATGTGAAAAATCTGGTTTCGAGAAATGCGCGTAGGGCAATGTTTTTCAACGGATTACCCGAAATGAAGATTGAGAATATAAATGTAGAGAATGTGACGATCACTTCACATATAGGAGCCGAAGTCGCTGAATCGAAAAATATACACTTCAAGAATATAAAGATCACGCCACAAAACGGACCGGCACTGATATTGAAAAATGTAAGTGATTTTTCCCTTACTGAATTTGAATATCCGGCTTCACTGAAAGAAGTTATAAGTATGAGCGGAGATAATAAGAATATCCAATTACCGCAGACTTTGAGTAAAGAACTTGTACACGCTACAAAATAAAAGAAACACAGAAAGGCTATGAAGATTAAACTATTCATTGTATTATTATCTGTAGCTTCCATATTAGGTATGGAAGCTCAGGTGAAATATTATACACACTTGTCCGATTCGGAAATAAAACGTAATCCCGAACCGTGGATGCTCGATTTTTCAAAAGCACCCAAATGGAATTACTGTCACGGATTAGAATTGCAGGCTATATATCAGGCATGGCAAATGACATTCGATCAGAAATACTACGATTATGTGTATAGCTTTGCCGACCTCATGGTAGAGCAGGATGGACAGGTGAAAACCTACAAGCCTTTAGAATATAACATAGACAGGGTAAATTCGGGTAAATTTCTGTTCCCCATGTATGCTTTAACGAAACAGGAGCGCTTCAGGAAAGCGATCGATCTGATGCGCGACCAGATGCGTACACATCCCCGTACAAAGGATGGAAGTTTCTGGCATAAGAAGATATACCCGCATCAGGTATGGCTCGATGGCCTTTACATGGCAGGGCCTTTCCTTGCCGAATATGCAAAGACATTTAATGAGCCGGCCTTGTTTGACGATGTAGCTGTTCAGATTCTGGATGTACGCAAATACATGTATGATTCCAAGACTGGCTTATACTATCATGGGTGGGACGAAAGTCGTGAACAACGCTGGTCTGATCCGAAGACAGGACTTTCCCCTAATTTCTGGTCGAGAAGTATAGGTTGGTATATGATGGCGATGGTAGATGTCCTAGACTTCATGCCAGTCAATCATCCGCAGAGAGATGAGATAATAAAATTATTTCAGAACCTTTGTTCTACTGTAGAAAAATACAGGGATAAAAAAACAGGTATGTGGTATCAGGTGACTGATCAGGTCGGGCGCGAAGGCAATTATATAGAATCCAGCGCATCGGCAATGTTTATCTACTCGTGGGTAAAAGGTGCGCAAAAAGGATATCTGGATAAAAGTTATCTGAAAAAAGGAGAAAAAGCATACAGCCAGTTTGTAAAACGCTTTATAAAAGATAATGGTGATGGCACAATCTCACTTACCGATGGTTGTGGAGTTGCCGGACTTGGAGGAGAAAAGAATTATCGTGATGGAAGTTACGAATACTATATAAACGAACCGGTAAGGGACAATGACCCCAAAGCAGTAGGACCGTTTATTATGCTCAGCATAATGCTTAATAGATAAAAGATGAAAAAAATTATATTGTTTCTGACCGGAGCCATTTTTAGCATAGTCATATATGCACAGACTCCTGCATTTCCCGGAGCCGAAGGCGGAGGTATGTACACTACCGGAGGACGTGGAGGGAAAGTCTATTATGTAAATTCGTTGGAAGATACGATAATGGGCAACAAAAAAACGCAAGAAGGAACACTTCGCTGGTGTCTGAAAAGACCGGGACCTAAAACAATATTGTTTAAAGTTGCAGGAATAATACACCTGAAAGCGCGGCTGAATATTCCGGATAGTACGACAATTGCCGGACAGAGCGCACCGGGTGACGGTATTTGCATAACAAACTATCCTGTAAAAGTAGAAGGAAACAATGTCATTATCCGTTACATCCGTTTCAGAATGGGAGATTTGTCGAAAGTTACAGATGATGCATTATCAGGTAATCGCAACAAAGATATAATTATAGACCACTGCTCTATGAGCTGGAGTACAGACGAATGTGCTTCGTTTTACGATAATGAAAATTTTACCATGCAATGGTGCATTATCTCGGAAAGTCTGAGAGCATCAGTTCACAAAAAAGGCAATCATGGCTATGGAGCTATCTGGGGCGGAAAGAAAGCCTCGTATCATCACAATCTGCTGGCTCACCACGACAGTCGCAACCCACGTATGTGTGGTAGCCGATATAGCAACCAGCCCGAATTGGAACTTGTCGATTTCAGAAACAATGTAATATATAATTGGGGAAGTAATAGCGGATACGCAGGAGAAGGCGGCAGGTATAATTTTGTCAACAACTACTATAAGCCGACTCCTACTTCTGCCAATCCAAGCAGGATATTTTCGCCGAATGCCGATGATGGGAGCAATAAGCAGCCGAAAGGTGTTTGGGGAACTTTCTATGTGAATGGAAATCATGTACATGGTAATAAGAAAGTCACAAGAAATAATCTGTTAGGGCTTCAACCCAATAATCTTGGATCGAAAAATAAAGCGGATCTGATATCAGATAAGCCTTTCGATGTGCCATGTGTAACAACAGACGATGCTGAAACAGCTTATAAAAAAGTATTGGTAGACGCAGGAGCCAGCTACAGACGTGATAAGACTGACTTGCGCATTGTTGATGAGGTGGAAAAAGGACTTGCGCCAAAACGCGCTTCAGGCAGTGCAGGAACAAAGCCCGGTATGATAGATTCTCAGTACGATGTAGGAGGATGGGATACATATAGCTACGATAGTGAAGATGTCCCTGCCGATTCCAATATTGACGGAATACCAGATGGTTGGTTGGAACAGCATTATTCGGGTAAGTCGGCAAACGATCTGAACGAAGAAGGTTATACCTATCTCGAAGTTTATCTGAATAGCCTGATTGTAAAACAATAATCAATATGAGAAAATATATATCCTTTTGTCTACTGTTGTTATCAGTAGGTCTTTTTGCACAGGATAAGACCGAATATATCGTCGACCGTAACGGAACAGGTGATTTCCGGACAATTCAGGAAGCTATAAACGCAGTGCGTACAGCCGATCCGCGTGGACGAATGACGATACGCATCAAAAATGGTGTTTATAAAGAAAAACTTATAATTCCTCCTCATGTGACCAATATAAGAATGGTAGGAGAGGACAGGGATAAGACCATTATCAACTACGATGACCATGCCAACATAAACAAGATGGGTACATTCAAAACCTATACCTTTCTGTTGAGTGGCAACGATATTACGTTGGAAAATCTTACTATAGAAAATTCGGCTGCCCCGCTTGGGCAGGCCGTAGCCTTACATATAGAGGGTGACAGGGTTATTGTCCGTAACTGCCGTTTGTTAGGTAATCAGGATACCCTGTATGCCGGACGCGACGGAGCCCGCCAATATTTCGAGAATTGCTATATTGAGGGTACTACCGATTTCATATTCGGGCCTTCTACAGCGTGGTTTGAGAAATGTACAATTCATTGCAAACGAAACTCTTATATAACTGCAGCCAATACACCGCAGAATATTAAGTACGGCTATATATTCAACAACTGTGAGGTTACTCTCGGTAAAGATGTAAACGCCATGTATCTGGGACGCCCTTGGAGAGCATATAGTATGACATTGTTTATGAATTCTACCCTGCCTGCGGGAATAAAACCCGAAGGCTGGCACAATTGGAATGATGAAAATAATGAAAAGACTGCCCGCTATATGGAGTATAATAACAAAGGTGCAGGAGCTAACACTGCTGGCAGAGTAAAATGGTCGAAAGTACTGACTGCTGACGAAGCAAAAGTATATACCATAGAAAATGCTTTAAACGGCTGTGATAACTGGAACCCTTTAACTATAAAATAAGCCATTACTATGAGACGATTATTATTAACTATATTATTATGCCTGACGGTATCTAACCTTTCTTCTTTTGCTCAGAAGCGCATATTCATGATAGGAGATTCTACTATGGCGGACAAGGATTTGTTCAAAGATGTAACAGATAGTATTTCCGGTACAACAGAGTCCGTCTCTTTCCCCGAAAAAGGTTGGGGACAGTTATTACCCCTGTTTTTCAATGAAAATATTGTCATCGAAAATCATGCAAAGAATGGCAGAAGTTCAAAATCATTTATAAAAGAAGGGCGTTGGCAAAAAGTAATAGATAATATCGGGGCAGGCGATTATCTTATCATTCAGTTCGGGCACAATGATGCCTCAAAAGATAAAAAAGACCGTTACACTACCCCTGAAGAATATGTTGAATATTTCACCATGTTCGTTCAAAAAGCAAAAGAGATAGGAGCAAAGCCGATTATCTGTACATCTGTAGCAAGACGTAAATTTAATAAAAACGGATTGTTTGAAGATTCTCATGGCGAATACCTCGATTTGGCACGTAATGTCGCTAAAAAGGAGGCAGTGCCGATGATCGATATGTATGAAAAAAGTAAAAAGCTACTTCTCGAAATGGGAGAGGAGAATTCTAAAAGCCTGTTTCTACACTTAAAACCGGGCGATAACAAAAACTTTCCGAATGGGAAAATAGACAATACTCATTTCAACGTAAAAGGAGCTAATGCTATGGCAGAGCTATTTATCGAAGGATTGAAAGAAAAGAATTTAGAGGATTTAACGAAGGAATTTAAAACAATAAGGGAATGACGAGAATATATATATTATTGTTCTTTTTAGCTGCTTTACCGGCTATTTATGCTCAAAACTATATTTCCAAAGTCTGGCAATCAGACTTAGGTAACGGCATGTATAAAAATCCTGTTCTTTATGCCGATTATTCCGATCCTGATGCTTGTCGCGTGGGAGACGATTATTATATGACAGCTTCCAGTTTCAATTGCATACCCGGACTACCTATACTTCACTCTAAAGACTTGGTTAACTGGACTATTGTGGGGCATGCTATAGCCGCCATGCCCGAAAATGCCATGTTTGTGGCTGATGGAGTTAATCATGGAGGAAGTGTATGGGCTCCTGCTATCCGCTATCACAAAGGTGAATTTTATATCTATTACGGAGATCCCGATCTGGGAATCTTTATGACAAAGACGAAAGATCCTGCGGGCGAATGGGAACCTTTGATATTAGTCAAAGAAGGAAAAGGACTAATAGATGCCTGCCCTATTTTCGATGAAGACGGGCAAGTATATCTGGCACATGGTTATGCAGGCAGCCGTGCAGGAATAAAAAGTCTGTTGGCTGTAACCCGCCTTACGCCTGATGGGAAAAAAGCTATTGGAGAATCGAAGATTATATATGATGGTCACGACATTGACCCTACAATAGAAGGCCCTAAGTTTTATAAAAGAAACGGCTATTATTACATCTTTGCTCCGGCCGGAGGTGTTGCCACCGGATGGCAACTGGCTATGCGGGCGAAAGATATATTTGGTCCATACGAGCGCAAGATTGTTATGGCTCAGGGTAAAACTGCTGTTAATGGACCTCATCAGGGAGCATGGGTAGATACTAAAACAGGCGAAGATTGGTTCCTGCATTTTCAGGATGTAGGTGCATTCGGGCGTCTTGTACATCTTCAACCGATGGTTTGGAAAAATGACTGGCCTGTTATTGGAGATGATAAGGATGGTGACGGATGCGGCGATCCTGTATTGACATATAAAAAGCCTAATGTAGGGCAAACATATCCTATCGCTACTCCCGCCGAAAGTGATGAGTTTAATACAAATACACTCGGCCTACAGTGGCAGTGGCATGCCAACCCGCAGTCGTGGTGGTATTTTACTGATCAGGTGAATGGCTTTCTGAGCCTTTATTCTGTACCTGTTACTGATAATTACAAAAGCCTTTGGGATGTGCCTAATCTGCTGTTGCAAAAAACTCCCGCTCCGGATTTTACGGCGACAATGAAGCTGACATTCAAGCCTGATCCCCGTTTCAAGGGAGAACGTACCGGACTTGTAGTAATGGGGCTCGATTACGCATTGCTTTCTTTCGAGAACACCGAAAATGGGTTTACCCTATCTCAGGCAGAGTGCCTGAATGCAGAAAAAGGTGCAACCGAAAAAGTAAATGCTTCAGTACAGTTAAAAGATGCTACAGTATATTTACGTGTTAAAGTTAATCCGGATACTACATGTACATTCAGCTATAGCACCGATGATAAAAAATATACAGTTCTGGGAAATGTATTCCGGGCTAAAGAAGGAAAATGGATCGGAGCCAAGATCGGCACATTCTGCTCACGTCCTTTGAAAGGGAACGATGGCGGACGTGTAGATATAGACTGGTTCAGACTTACGAAATAAGTTTTTTTAGATTAGATTGTTTTTAGATTTTGACTAAGGGTAGGGGTAAGAATTAAAAACTATCCCTGCTCTTAGTCTTTTTTAGGAGACACTTGAAACAACTGGCTTTATGAGATATTTCAAAATATTTTTACTTTTGTTCTTTTTCAGCAGTGGTTTGTATGCTCAACTGGTGACAATAGACGGCATTCCGCGCGATACATCATTCACCCTGCATAGTGCTTATGTAAAAGCCCTGAAGCAATATCCGGATATAAAGAAAGTATTGCCCGCACTACCTGCAAATGTGCAGGCTATTGAAGGAATAATATATTCTGTTCCAGTAGAAAACAGAAACCTCAAACTTAACCTGTACCGCCCCCAAGATGATAATAAATATCCTGTTTTGCTTATGGTACATGGAGGAGGTTGGAGTTCAGGTGATCTGTCTATGCAGATACCAATGGCGCAGCAGATTGCTTCACATGGATATGTAGCTATTCCTGTCGAATATCGTTTGTCTCCCGAAGCTCCCTATCCGGCAGCAGTACTCGATCTGAAAACGGCAATCAGATGGATACGGGCAAATGCAGATGCTTACAAGATAGACACTACTCATATAGCGATATCGGGTTGCTCGGCTGGAGGACAGTTGGCAATGCTTGTGGGAATGACGAATTTTCAACAGGAATATGAGACGTCCGGAGAATATCCTGAGTTTAGGAGTAATGTGCATGCCGTTGTCAATATCGACGGAATCTCGGATTTCTCTACAGATGAGTGGGAGGCGACAAAGGAGTCTTTAGCAAAGAAGAAAATACCTGCTTCTATAAAGTGGCTTGGGGGAACCTATGATGATAAGCGAGAAGCGTGGTTGTCAGCCTCACCTGTACATCACATTACCAAAGATTCGGCTCCTGTGTGTTTTATCAATAGTTCTATCCCACGTTTTCATGGCGGGCGCAACGAGGCAATCGAAATCTTGTCAGGGTACGATATTTATACAGAGGTACATGTGGTCAATGATACTCCACATCCATTCTGGCTTTTCCACCCTTGGTTCGACAGTGCTGTTGCACACACAGTTTCATTTTTAGATAAGATGTTGAAAATGAAAAAAATGGAATGAATTTCAGGTAATTTATTATCTTGTATGTTTTATAACATTTTTTCAATTCTTAACAACGTGGTATTTTGCTGTTAATCAGGTTTTTGTGTATGTGTGTGAAAAATATGTGTGCGCACACATATTGTCGGTTAATTAATTAATAATATATTTGCATAATATTTTGTGTGCGCACACACTTTTGCGGTTACAATATAAAAAAGGATAAATAACAATATTACTACAATATAAAATATACAACCATGAAACAGTTCTTAGACGATAACTTTGTATTACAGAATGAAACAGCTCAACAACTATATCACGAACACGCAAAAAAGCTGCCGATTATAGATTACCACTGTCACCTCGATCCGAAAATGATTGCAGAAGATTACCGTTTCGATAATCTTGGTGAAATCTGGTTGGGTGGCGATCACTACAAATGGCGCGCAATGCGTACCAATGGTGTAGATGAGCGTTTCTGTACAGGAAAAGATACAAGTGATTGGGAGAAATTTGAGAAATGGGCAGAGACTGTACCTTATACGATGCGTAACCCATTGTATCACTGGACTCACCTCGAACTAAAAACTGCTTTCGGTGTAACTAAACTCTTGAAACCCGAAACGGCAAGAGAAATATATGACGAATGTACAGCAAAACTGCGTACTCCTGAGTTTTCGGCTCGCGGGCTGATGAAGCATTACAATGTAGAGGCTGTTTGTACGACAGACGATCCGGTAGATTCACTCGAGTATCACCTGGCTTTGAAGAATGAAGGTTTCTCTGTTAAAGTTCTTCCCACATGGCGTCCCGATAAGGCGATGGCAGTAGAGAATCCCGAAGTGTTCAGAGCTTATGTAGAAAGACTATCGGAAGTGTCAAACGTACCTGTAAGCAACTTCGCAGACCTGATTACAGCTTTGCGTAAGCGTCACGATTTCTTTGCCAGTGTAGGCTGTAAACTGTCCGATCATGGTATCGAAGAATTCTATGCAGAAGACTATACACAGAGCGAGATAGACGCTATATTCAATAAAGTATATGGCGGTAAGGCGCTGACAACAGAAGAAATACTTAAATTCAAGTCGGCAATGTTGGTTGAAGGAGCTATCATGGACTGGGAAAAAGGTTGGACACAGCAATTCCATTATGGAGCTATCCGTAACAACAATACACGTCTGTTCAAGCAATTAGGGCCTGATACAGGTTTCGATTCTATCGGAGACTTTACAGTGGCTAAAGCAATGTCTAAATTCCTGAACAGTCTGGATACTGAAAATAAATTGGCAAAAACAATTATATACAACCTCAATCCACGCGACAATGACCTGATTGCAACAATGATAGGAAACTTCCAGGATGGTTCGGTTGCAGGAAAAATACAGTTCGGTTCGGGCTGGTGGTTCCTCGATCAGAAAACCGGTATGGAAGCACAGATGAACTCATTATCTAATCTTGGACTGTTGAGCCGTTTTGTAGGTATGTTGACCGACTCGCGCAGCTTCTTGTCTTATCCGCGTCACGAGTATTTCCGCCGCATTCTTTGTAACCTTATCGGTACAGATGTTGAGCAAGGTTTGTTGCCTTCATCCGAACTGCCATTCTTAGGTAAGTTGGTAGAAAATGTATCATACTATAATGCAAAGAACTTTTTTAAATTTTAAAGATCAATATTTAATATAAAAAAACAATGAAAACAGTAATCGAAGAACGCTGGGGTACGCACCCCGACGATGTAAAACGCTACGACACATCACAATTAAGAAAAGAGTTTCTGGTAGAAAAACTATTTGAAGCCGACAGTGTATTGATGACTTATACGCACAACGACCGCCTTATCATTGGCGGAGCACTGCCTGTAAAAGAAGCATTGAAACTGGAAACCGTAGACCTTATTCGCTCAGAATATTTCTGCGAACGCAGAGAGGTAGGTATTATCTGTATCGAAGGCGAAGGCGTTGTTACAGTTGACGGAAAAGACTACAACATGGGCTTCAAAGATGCCATCTATGTTGGTCGCGGCAGCAAGGAAGTTGTATTTAAGAGCAATAACGCTTCTGCTCCTGCCAAATATTACTTTGCATCGTCACCGGCTCACAAAGAATATCCTACAGCGCAAATAACAAAAGATATGCGCCGTACGAGAGACTTGGGTACACCGGCTACATCTAACGAACGTTTACTCAATCAACTTATACTTAGCGAGATCGTTCCTTGCTGCCAGTTGCAGATGGGAATGACCGAGTTAAAAGAAGGCAGTGTGTGGAATACTATGCCTCCGCATACACACTCACGCCGTATGGAAGCTTACTTCTATTTCAAAGTGCCTGCACAACAGGCGGTTTGTCACTTTATGGGACAACCACAGGAAACCCGCCATATCTTTATGGGTAACGAGCAGGCGGTTATTTCCCCATCTTGGTCTATTCACTCTGCTGCCGGAACAAGTAACTATACTTTCATTTGGGCGATGTGCGGAGAAAATCTCGATTATGATGATATGGATACTTTTACAGCAGACAAATTGCGCTAATCGTAAACAATCTAAAAAGACGAGAAAATGAAAAAAATATTTAGTTTGTTGTTTGCTGTTGCATTCTTGTTTTCCTGCTCATCAAATAATAATGAAGTAAAAATTACGGTCGAGAATCCAAGCGATTTTGACCGTTTGGCTGAACTTGTTGAGATACCTATCGATACGATTAAAGGAAAAGTAGTACTCGCCGATAGTTTGGTTTATGTTGTTAAAACAGCTGAAGGCACTGTGATTCCGTCTCAGATTACATACGATAGAAAGATCATTTTTCAGCCCGAACTGAAAGCAGGTGAATCTAAATCTTTTGTGATAACAACAGGAGAACCACAGGCATTTTCTGCCAAAACTTATGGACGTCATATTGCAGAACGTAAAGACGATTTCGCATGGGAAAACGATCGCGTAGCATTTCGTGCTTATGGTCCTGCGCTTATAGCAACAGACGGCCCTAGCAATGGATTCGATGTATGGTATAAAAGAACCAATAATCTTGTTATTGACAAATGGTATAAAGATGATCTGGCCGGAGTTCAGTCATACCATAACGATAATGGTGAAGGACTCGACGATTATAAAGTAGGGCGTAGTTTAGGAGCAGGGGCAATGGCTCCGTTTGTAAATGGTAAACTGTGGCTGAACGAAAATTATGCTTCACAGGAAGTGCTTGAAAACGGACCTCTTCGTACTACATTCAAGCTTACTTACAAAGATCTTGATGTGGATGGAAAACAAGTTGCAGAAAGCCGCACCGTTTCTCTTGATGCAGGATCACAACTATCTAAAGTCGTTCAGGCTTATACAATAAAAGAACCGATGGATGTTGCTGCCGGTCTTGTCAAAAGGGAAAATGGAGACTCTATCATATCGGTTGTCGACAAAGGTTATATTGTATATGCAGAACCGGCTTCTCCCAAAGCAGAGGGAGTATATCTGGCTATGATATTTCCGCAAGGACTGAAAGAAATGGTTGTAGATACATACGAAACAGTTAATCCAGTAAACAAACAAAAAGGCAAATATTCTCACGTATTGGGAGTTACCTCCCAGCAACCTCGTGTTCCTGTAACTTACTATACAGGCTATGGATGGAAGGAATATGGCTTCCCTACTGTTGCCGATTTCGAAAAATATATACAAAATTTCTCTACTGCTTTGACGCAGCCTTTAAAAGTTACCTATTGAATAAATAACGGTCAGCAGGTCTGATCAGCCTGCTGACCGGATACTAATAAATACATATATTAAAAAAAAGCAATAACTGAAACTATGAAAAAAGTAGTAACATTCGGTGAAGTAATGCTACGTCTTGCAACTCCCGGATATCAAAGATTTATACAATCAAACACATTGAACGCAACTTTTGGCGGAGGAGAGGCGAATGTAGCCGTATCACTTTCAAACTATGGTATTCCTACAGATTTTGTAACTCGCCTTCCTCAAAATGATATCGCAGAATGGTGTATTTCCGATCTGAGAAAGTACAATGTAGGTGTAAGCAATATCGTTCGTGGCGGCGACCGCGTAGGTATCTACTTCCTCGAAACAGGAGCTGTAGCGCGTGCCTCGAAAGTAGTTTACGATCGTGCTAATTCTGCAATTGCAGACATCAAGCCGGGAATGATCAACTGGCGTGAAATATTTAAAGATGCACAATGGTTTCACTGGACAGGAATTACTCCAGCAATATCGCAAGGAGCGGCAGACGCTTGTCTTGAGGCTATAAAGATAGCGAACGAAATGGGGGTGACTGTTTCTACCGACCTTAACTATCGCAAGAATCTGTGGAAATACGGAAAGACTGTATCGGAAGTTATGCCTGCGCTTGTAGAAGGTTGTGATGTTATACTTGGTAACGAAGAAGATGCAGAAAGAGTATTCGGAATTAAACCTGAGGGCTTCGATGTAGCCCACACAGGTGGCGATGTAAATGCTGCTGAGTTTGAATCGGTATGCACACAAATGATGAAACGCTTTCCTCGTGCTAAGAAAATTATTATTACACTTCGTGGCTCTATCAATGCTAACCACAATACTTGGGGTGGATGCTTGTATTCAGATAAGCTATACCAGTCTAAGCGTTACGATATTACACACATCGTTGACCGCGTAGGAGGTGGAGACTCTTTCATGGGAGGTCTTGTTTACGGCTTGATCACATATCCTACCGATGATCAGAAAGCATTGGATTTTGCTGTGGCTGCATCATGTCTGAAACATACTGTATATGGAGACTTTAATCTTGTAACAGTGCCCGAGGTAGAAAACCTTATGAAAGGTGACGGTTCGGGGCGTGTATCAAGATAGGAGCCCTCTAATCCCCCAGAGGGGGAATTTAAGTGATTATTAATATTTGTCTCTGCTATACCTCCCCTGTGGGGAGGCAAGGAGGGACCCGAAATAATAGAATATGAATCAATTTTCACTCGAAGGTAAGGTTGCACTGGTAACAGGTGGTACTTATGGTATAGGTATGGCAATGGCTAAGGCTTTAGGTAAAGCCGGTGCGACGATTGTTTTCAATGCCAGAAGTAAAGACCAGATCGAAAAAGCGCTGGAAGAATATAAAGCAGACGGCTTCAGAGTGTATGGCTATCAATGCGATGTAACCATAGAGCAGCAAGTACAGGATATGGTTGCCGATATTTCGAAAAAGATAGGAGACGTGGATATTCTGGTAAACAATGCCGGAATAATCAAACGCATTCCTGCTCTGGAGATGTCGGTAGAAGAATTCAGTCAGGTGATAGACATCGACCTGATAGGGCCATTCATTGTATCTAAAGCTGTAGCTCCGGGCATGATCAAAAAAGGTGCAGGTAAGATTATCAATATTTGCTCGATGATGAGCGAACTGGGACGCGAAACAGTTTCGGCTTATGCTGCGGCTAAAGGCGGACTGAAAATGCTGACCAAGAATCTTGCATGCGAATGGGCAGAGCATAACATTCAGGTGAATGGTATCGGGCCGGGCTATATTGCTACGCCGCAAACAGCGCCGTTGCGTACACCGGGGCATCCGTTCAATGAATTTATTATCTCTAAGACTCCGGCTGCACGTTGGGGTACACCGGAAGATCTTGAAGGACCAGTTGTATTCCTTGCTTCCGAAGCCTCTAATTTCATCAACGGACACATTCTATATGTAGACGGAGGTATTCTGGCATATATAGGAAAACAACCGAAGTAAAATAATTTAAGTAACTAATTATTCAGCAGCAGGCAGGTATTAAATTCCATCCATTGTTTTTATTGATCTTTATAATATATACCTGCTTGTCTGTTTGATGTAATTAATAATGAAAAATTAAAGTTTTCTGTATAATGAGAATAATTATTGCTATAATCTTGCTCTTAGCAAGTATTTTTTCTTCTTGCCAAAATAAACAGTTAACTCGGGATGAATTATCAGAAAAATTCAGCAAAGATTGGTGTGGCTGTATGGAAGAGAAATCGGAGGGAAAAACGTCCGAAGAAATTATTTCTCAGGTTGTACCGGACTGTGTTCGAGGCGTGATGTCACAATATGTGCAAGATAAGCAATTGTATGACGGTATACGGGTTCTTATAGCAGCAAAAAACTACGATGAATCTCTTTCTGATTACGAGAAAGAACGGTTGTTTGGAAGAGAGCTAGGAAAAGAACTGGTAACAAATGCAGTAGATGAATGTGAAACGTACCGTAAAGCATTAATACAGTTCAAAAAAGATTATATAGAAAAGGCAAAACAAGATGCCAATACTCAAGATAAGGTTGAAGTAGGTGAGTTGATAAATAATATGCAGTCTCAATTAGACGAAATAGATATAAGTCAGGTAAAAGATCCGAAAAAGAAAAAGCAAATAAGTTCTTATTATCTCTTGTTAGGATTGATGTATGAATATGCAGAAAAGGATGCTCTCGCCGTTAAGCAATATGATAAAGCAATAGAGTTTGATTCTGAAAGCTCAACAGCAATCGGGTTGAAAAAGCTGCTTGTAAAGTATAAAGAATAATTTAAAAGTTAGATAAATATGCGTTTTTCAAGAATAAAAGCCTGTCAGGTAATGGCAGAAACAGGAATGGTACCTGTATTTTACCATAGCGATCTCGAAACATCCAAACAGGTATTGAAAGCTTGTTATGAAGGAGGAGTAAGAGCATTTGAATTTACAAACCGTGGCGATTTCGCACACGAAATATTCGGAGAACTTAACAAATGGGCAGCAAAAGAATGCCCTGACATGATACTTGGTATCGGCTCTATTGTCGATGCCGGAACAGCATCTTTGTTTTTACAACTTGGGGCCAATTTCGTAGTAGGACCCCTATTAAATCCCGACATCTTTAAAGTGTGTAACCGTAGGCAAGTAGCGTATATTCCCGGTTGCGGATCTGTATCCGAAGTCGGTTACGCACAGGAGTTGGGTGCCGAAGTAGTCAAAGTATTTCCGGGCGATGTGGTAGGCCCTGCCTTTGTAAAAGGTATAAAAGCGCCTATGCCTTGGTCTAACCTTATGGTTACAGGTGGTGTGACTCCTACCGAAGAAAACCTGAGCAAATGGTTCAGCGCAGGAGTAATGTGTGTAGGTATGGGATCAAACCTGTTTCCTAAAGATGTAATTGCAGCTAAAGACTGGGGTAAAATTACCCAACTGTGTAAAGATGCGTTGGCAATAATAGCAAAGACCAGAACTAAATAAAACTGAATATATGAATAATACCGGAAACACTAAAATGACGAACTACAGGTGGATGATCTGTGCGATGCTTTTCTTTGCTACCACGATCAACTATCTGGACAGGCAGGTGCTGTCGCTGACTTGGAAAGATTTTATCTCTCCCGAATTTCATTGGACAAATGACCATTATGGTACTATAACCGCTCTATTCTCTATTTTCTATGCAGTCAGTATGCTTTTTGCAGGGAAATTTGTAGACTGGATGGATACTAAAAAAGGTTTCCTCTGGGCTATCGGGGTATGGTCTTTTGGTGCCATTATCCATGCATTTTGTGGTATCGCTACATCAGGAATTGTAGCAGGAGAATGGTTTGTTGGCTTTGAAGGAGCACGTGAAGCTATAGCCACAGTAAGTAATGTGGGAAAAGTAGCAAGTGTTAGTGTAGTACTCTTTGTTTTTGCACGTTTAGTATTGGCAATCGGGGAAGCAGGAAACTTTCCGGCAGCAATTAAAGCAACGGCTGAATATTTCCCTAAGAAAGACAGAGCCTTTGCTACCAGTATATTCAATGCCGGGGCTACAGTAGGTGCACTTGCAGCTCCTGTAACGATTCCCGTAATTGCAAAATTCTGGGGATGGGAAATGTCATTTATCATAATAGGAGCATTAGGCTTTGTGTGGATGGGATTCTGGGTATTTGTCTATAAAAAACCGGAGGTGCATCCTAAAGTAAATACAGCCGAGCTGGCTTATATTCAGTCTGATAAAGCTGATGAGACTCCGGCTGAGATTGCAGCAGAGGAAGACAAGGGAAAGAAGATAACATTTGCTCAGGCTTTCCGCTATCGTCAGACGTGGGCATTTGCCTTTGGTAAATTTATGACCGATGGTGTTTGGTGGTTCTTCCTATTCTGGGCACCAGCATACCTGAGTTCCGTATATGGTATCAAATCATCCGATACGGCAGGACAGTTGGCGATCTTCGTATTATATGCGATTACTCTTCTTTCCATTATTGGAGGTTGGTTGCCATCATATTTTGTAGACAAAAAAGGAATGAATCCGTATGCCGGACGTATGAAAGCGATGTTGATATTCGCATTCTTCCCACTTTTAGCTCTGTTGGCTCAACCGTTAGGAGGTTATTCATATTGGATTCCTGTAATCATCATCGGTATTGCCGGAGCAGCCCATCAGGCATGGTCGGCTAACATATTCTCTACTATCGGTGACATGTTCCCTAAGAAGGCGATTGCAACCATTACAGGTATCGGTGGAATGGCCGGAGGTATCGGGTCTTTCCTTATTAATAAAGGATCGGGAGCATTATTCGATTTTACTCAAAAAAATTGGAGTACAATTAACGGACAAGCTCTTCTGGAGAAATATCCGCAACTGCAAGATAGTGAGGCAACAAAAGCATTGCTCAAACAGCATAATGTAGGAAGTATTGAAGAGTTTTTGAAAACATTGTCTGCCGCAGGTGATACAGTAGTAGATGGTATCAGTTCGGGTTATATGATTATCTTCTCTATCTGTGCAGTCGCTTATCTGATAGGATGGATAGTAATGAAAATTCTCGTACCTAAATACAAACCTATTACAGATTTATAATTCTGATTTAATATTATATTAGTTCTTAGGAGTATCCGGAGATCATCCCTTCAGAGGGTAGATTCTTCGGATATTCTGTTTTTGAATTCTTAATAATTGACTTTTATAGTAAATATACAACTAATAGGACGTAGATAATAGTTTGTATTTATTTCGTCCAAGTCGTTGTAAATTATTCTCGTATATTTCCTAATATTAGTAATATTATAGGTTGCAAGTTCTAATTCTATTTTTTTACCTGATTGAACCCTAATTCCACAATCCATAAAGAAACAATCTTCTCTTTTATTATTATATAAGGCATTATTAAAGTAATTTATATTATAATATACTTCCATTTTTGGCAGAGGCATAACTGATGTTTCAAATGTAGCACCATAATTATTTATTACAGAATTTGGTGAATTATTCGACGTTTGTATTGTTTGAGAAGAAGAGTTCACTATACCATATCCTTTCACTGAAAGCCAATTAATATAGTTAAAACTGAATGAAGGTTTAACATATAAAATTCTATTAGAATAATTGACACGCCGATCTTGTCTTACCCTTTCATTTTTAGAATAAGTTAAATTCGAGGTAAGTGATACCACCGTATTAATACTATGAAAATTCTTCGCAAAATAAAAATTCATTAAAAATTTTTGAGAATAATTAGTCGTATGTCCTGCATAAGTTGAGGTCTCTCCTATTTCAGAAATAGTTGAACCTTTTAATACGTTCTTTTTAATCTTATTATATCCGATTGAAAGAGTAGAAAAAAGTCCATTCATTGTATTCCGATAATCATATCCGATATTAAATCTCCATCCTCTATTTTCTGATAAAACACCAGACTCTCCCATAGAAGTAATGTTATAGGATTTTTGTATTGGGTTTTGCAAAAAGTTCATTATATCCCCTAGATTATGGCTTAAGCCACCAGATAAATTAATTGAAAATCCAGGAGTAAATCTGTATTGGGTCCTCAGATGTGGAGTTAAAGTTAACTTATCAAGTTTGAATGTAGAGATTAGTATTTTATCTTTATATTTGATATTATATACCTGAAGTGGTAGGACAGCCTTAAAATTAAAACTATTTTTAATATAATTATATTCTAGAGATGCCGTTGAAATTATTTTATGACCTTGATTCTTATTTTTAATATTTTCATTACTTTTTGCATACATAAGTTCTGTACTTATTTTGTCATGCTCAGATTCTACCATCACATCCACAGAAAGATTTGAATTAGCATTAAAACCTTTTATGAAAGAAGTAGAATGTTTGGTATAGAAAGAATACCCTGAAATGAGTTGATCAATAGGAATGTAATCATTTGAAAATGTTATACCCAATTTATTTTGTGGCGTATTTCCTCCTGCTATTAAAGATTTAATAGAATATGTATTATCGCCTTTTTTCCACATTAAATTTAAATCGTTACTCAGATTTATTTCTTGCATTTTATAGTTTTGAAAATAATCAGCTGAAGAAAATACATCCATAAAACTTTTTCCCCAATTAAGATTCGCATTCAAAGTATTATTTATATACAGCCTATCTGAATTCTTTTGATATTCCAATGATCCCATTAATTTGTTATCGGTGATATTACTATCAAAAAGTTCTTCTATAACGATTTCTTTCTCGCCTATATAGTATTTTGAAACAACATCTTTTTTATTGCTTCTTTTCCCTCTTTGGTACACGATATTAGCTCTAAAAGTAGAAAAATTATCCAATTTGCGGATTGAGTTAACAGACGAAGATAAATTAATCAGAGCCCCAGTACGTTTACCGATTTGGTCAGGAACATTTACAAGAGAATGCTGTATCAGTGTTTCTGCTTTTGAATTCTTTACTGACGAACCATAATGACTTATATATTCATTGGTATTGTAATCCCCTAAATTATTCCCTTTGGCAGAGAAAAGTATCTGTTGCTTTTTACTCGCCATAAAACCAAATATTTCTCCTCGGTAGAGCCACTCGTCTGAGTAACCACCACCGACAACCACATTTCCCATAGGGGCAGTCATGTCGTTGTTTTTCAGTTTGATATTGAGTGCCGCATTTTCCGACAATTCAATATCCTTAAGAAGCCTTATAGGTTGGTGATTTTCATAGACCTGAACTGTTGTAATCTGATCAGCTGCAATATTTTTAGTAATAAGACTATATTTACCTCCTTGCATATCAAGTCCTTCTATATAAAATCTATTGATAGGTTTACCCTGATATTTAATTTTTCCTATCTCATCAACTGTTATTCCTGGTAGCTTCCTTAATATATCTTCCACATTACGATCAGCACCAGACCGGAATGAAGATACATTATAATTGATAGTATCACCTCTAGTTGATATGCTTGGCACTTTGATGGTTACTTCATTTAATAAAAAAGCTGATTTTTTAAGTTCCTGATTTATAGTAGATGACCTATTTTTATATTGGGTATTCTTCTTTTCATACCCCATAATTAGAAACTCTACATTTACATGATTTTTATGTGAACGGAATTCTATAGAATAATATCCCTGCTTGTCAGTTATAGTATAAGAATTTATCTGATTCGATGTCGAATCCGTTTCCATTATTTTTACAAATACGCCCACGACAGGCAAGCCGTCATCCTGATCGGTTACTCTTCCAGTAAAAACTGTCTGAGCATGAGAGAAAGAGCATGTTAAAAAAAAGGCAAAGCATACACTAAATATCTTTTTCACTATCTATCTTCTTTTTAATCAAGTTCTATCGGTTTGTAGAATAGCTTTCTGTTCTGGTGATTCTTTTCTTCACCAGAAAGTTTCTTTGGAGCCAACTGGCTTCCTGCAATAAAACTACTCGGATTTGATTTATACTTATTAAGATTTTGATTAAACTGTTTTCTATTTGTTTTAAAATAGGATTTCTTTTCAATATAAATTTCATCAGCTGATTTCCGTAAGGTTATAGCATTGAATATATGTTCTTTATCAGAATCTTCTACCTTTAAGATCAAACCCGGAAGTCCTGAAAATTTCCATGGCCCGTCATTTATCGGGAGATCGGGAGCATAGTAAGCTGTCCAATACCGACCTCTGAAGTTTGTTTCAGCTATCTGACATAAATATCCACACACTATCTCACTCTTGTTTTTTAACGTCCATTTCATAATGTTAAGGGAATCAGCTATAACATAATAGTCTATAAAAATTCTATCATAATAGTCTATAATCTGAGAATCCTTATTTTTGATAATCGTATACGGAGATCCCATAGATATAGAGTTGCTCCTAATAATAGTTTCATATTCCTTTCTTGTAATTTTATTAATATCTTTCTTATAAACTATAGAATCAGTGCGATAAGATTTATAGCTAAAATATTTAGATTTTGTTTTGCCGACTTGCAATATATCATAATAAGTTCTCGATTGATTTAAATCCGAATCAGTCACTGAGTATTCATAAATACATTCGATCAGTGATTGATCTATATTTTTTATTTCAGCTATTTTTGCATACTGATTCCTATTCTGAGCATTTACAACAGATGCTACAAAAACAAAGAACATAAGTATTATTGCCCTAACTCTGTATTTCATAATGTTTAAGGTTTAAATTAATATCACCCACATAGGCTTCATCCGGAGCTATAGTTGGATATACCAAATCACCACATTCAAAATCTCATTAAGTTCAGCCAGATAGTCCCAATATTCGTCCTCAGTATTAAAATATAGATTTCTTACAGTATATCCTGTTGTATTACAAGTAGTCCTGTACTGTACTGTTGCAAAAGATAAAGAAGAGACAAATAATCCACAAATAAACAGTTACTAAGTGTTTGTGAAGTTACGGATATTTTCTATCTATGTGATGAATTTACCAAAGAATTTTCTTTATTTTAGTCCAGCCATATATTGCGGGAAGATAACAGCAAGAAATATCGAAACAAAGTCAATCGGCTATCCGATAGTGAAGTAATGATAATATTAATAGCCTTTCATTTAAGTGGGATGAGAAATCTGAAAGCCTACTATCTGTTCTATGTCAGTAAGCATTTGACAAGAAAATTTCCCAAATTAGTATCTTACAATCGTTTTGTCGAACTCCAGCAGCGATCACTTTTGCCTTTGGTTTTATTTCTAAAAACTTGCCGTTTAGGTAAATGCACAGGCATTAGCTTTGTTGATTCCACCACATTGGATGTCTGCAATATAAAACGTGAATGGCAACACAAAGTCTTTGATGGCATAGCAGTCAAAGGAAAAAGTACAATGGGGATTCAAACTTCATTTGATAATCAATGATAAAGGAGAAATCTTGAGTTTTGTTATTACTCAAGGCAATATTGATGATAGGAAACCTCTTGAAATGGAGAGTTTTGTCAAAAATATATTCGGTAAACTTTATGCAGACAGAGGTTATATCTCCCAATGATTAGCTGAAATACTCTTTGTCGATGGTATTCATCTAGTTTACAAACTCAAAAATAACATGAAAGAAGAACTGCCCCTAAAAGACAGAATTATGCTCCGCAAAAGAACTATTATAGAATCTGTTAATGATGAATTGAAAAATATCTGTCAAATAGAGCATACAAGGCATCGCTCGTTTGCAAACTTCCTGACAAACCTGATTGCCGGATTATTGCTTACAGCTTTTTACCGAAGAAACCATCCATCAGAGTTGACATTGTTGAAGATAATCAACTGTCAATATATTAATTACTTATGTCGAACTCACGTTGTATTAAATAAGAAAAGGTTTATCTCTACATCAGTTAGAAATCAATAGTGATCTTTGAAATGAATTAGGGCATAGCGGAAACCGGCGGAGCCAAAAATGAAGAGTAGGAAATACACAACAACTGTAAAACTTGTAAGGAATGTAAGCTTTTAGTTAAAATGACCTTACCCCAACCCGATCCAAAGGGTAGGGCTGTTAAGTACTACGAGTTGCCATGCCTTTTAAGGTGTGGGTTGGGAGTAATACCTAAAAAGACTTTAGTCAAATCTGTTTTGGCTAAAGCCATTTCATAATGATCAGGCTTATTCCTCCACTTAAAGGTGGAGGCAACTGCTTAAAAAGAAATTAGAACTTAACAACCCTACTCTAAAGGGAGAGGGAGTTGTAAAGTCTCGAAGGGGCAAAGAGAAAGGCATGAGGCTAAAAGTCACTAGCTATAAGCTTCTGATTTTTGTAATCTTTGTAAGCTTTTAGTTAAAATAAATACTGTAGGGACGAATTGCATTCGCCCGTAGATTAGACAAATGCGATAACTGCACTGTTAACTGTAAAAGTGTTACCTTTGCAAAAACTTTATCTATGGCATCTATATTACAGGTAGAAGGACTTACCAAGAGTTTTGGCGATATGGTCTTATTCAGGGAGATTGCTTTCGGTATAGCCGAAGGCGAGCGCATCGGGCTAATCGCCAAGAACGGAGCAGGAAAAACTACCTTACTGAATATCCTTGTGGGGAAAGAACCTCATGATAGTGGTTCGGTTGTTTATCGCCGCGACGTACGTGTGGCTTATCTGGAGCAAGACCCTGTATATTCCGAACATCTGACAGTTCTCGAAGCTTGCTTTCAGTCGGGGAACGAGATTACAGAGCTGATAGCCGAATATGAGCAGGTGATTAACTCCAAAGACCATTCCGGGTTAGATGCTATTCTGCAGAAGATGGATATTTTACAAGCTTGGGATTATGAGCATCGTGCAAAGCAAATACTGGGACAACTGAAAATAACCGATTTTGAGCAAAAAATATCCGAACTGTCGGGCGGACAACTAAAACGCGTGGCTTTGGCTAATGTGTTGATAACAGAGCCCGACCTGATCATACTGGATGAACCTACCAACCACCTCGACCTCGATATGGTGGAATGGCTTGAAGAGTATTTGCAGCGTTCGCGTCTTAGCCTACTGATGGTGACGCACGACCGTTATTTCCTCGACAGGGTGTGTAACGAAATCATTGAGATAGATCAGCAACAACTGTATCAATATAAAGGCAATTATTCCTATTACCTCGAAAAACGTGATGAGCGTATCAGTACGCAGAATACCGAGATAGACAGGGCGAATAATCTGTTGCGTAAAGAGCTGGAGTGGATGCGTCGTCAACCTCAGGCGCGGGGAACAAAAGCCAAATCGCGTATAGATGCATTTTATGATCTGGAGAAAAAAGCACAGCAGGTACGCGATGCCGGAAATGTACAGTTGCAAATGAAAGGTTCGTATATTGGCAATAAGATATTTGAAGCACAACACGTCTATAAGTCTTTTGGAGACATTAAAATACTCGAAGATTTCAATTATATATTTGCCCGTTACGAGAAACTGGGTGTTGTAGGAAACAACGGTACAGGCAAATCTACCTTTATAAAAATGTTGATGGGTGAGGTACAACCCGATAAAGGAGGTTTTGATATAGGGGAGACTGTTAAGTTTGGCTATTACAGTCAGGATGGGTTGAAATTTGACGAGCAGATGAAGGTACTTGACGTAATACAAAATATTGCAGAAGTAATTGATCTGGGTAACGGTAATCGTCTGACCGCATCACAATTCCTTCAGCATTTTCTGTTCCCGCCTGAGAAGCAGCATAACTTCGTTTACAAGTTGTCGGGAGGGGAGAAGCGCAGATTATACCTGTGTACGGTGTTGATAACAAATCCGAACTTCCTTGTATTAGACGAGCCTACCAATGACCTAGACATCGTTACACTGAATATATTGGAAGAATACTTGCAACAGTTCAAAGGCTGTGTGATAGTGGTTTCGCACGACCGCTATTTTATGGACAAGGTAGTCGACCATCTGCTGGCGTTTCAGGGACAGGCAAAAATTAAGGACTTCCCCGGCAATTATACCCAATACAGGGAATGGAAAGAAATACAGGATGTACTGGAAAAAGAGAAAGAACAGCAGGCTAAACCGAAAGAAGAGAAGCCTCAGACTGTAGCACCTAAGCAGGGTGAAAAGAAGAAATTGTCTTTCAAGGAGAAGCGGGAATTTGAGGAACTCGATGCACTGATACCAAAACTGGAAGAAGAAAAGGCAGGTATAGAAGCCGAACTTTCCAGCGGAACTTTATCTACTGATGAACTTATGGCAAAATCGAACCGTATCGGGGAATTGATTGATGAGATAGATGAAAAGACAATGCGCTGGATGGAACTCAGCGAATTTATATGAAAAGAATAAAATTGTTCATATTGATCTTTTGTGTAGCATCTGATTTTCTTACAAGCTACAGAGTGTACAGATCGGTTCAATTACACGTATGGTAAAAACAATTGATCCGAATCTGAATTAACAAACTTTACCTATACTTTAAATAATAAGAAAATGAAAAAACTTAAGGATGATTTACTATATACTGATGAAAAGACAGGAGAACAGGTTGTTTTCAACCATTATTCATTTTGCGAACTGATAAAATGGATAATAGTGCGGTATGCTTCAAAGACATATAAAGACGCAAATGAGTTGGTTAATAAATCGGTTCTCGTTAATGAACCTGAGTCTTATCTAAGTGTTACATTAATAACCCATGAACTGGAATATCATTGGGCTATGATAGTTGCGCATGGTGACATGTACTGGCAAAGAGGGATTCCGAGTGATTTCAAGAAATTTTCGGATGAATATTCGGAATGGGAAAAGGAGATAATCAAAAGCTATAATTTAAAAGAACCATATATCTATCTGGATAATTAGTAATGGAAACTCAAAAGGCGAAACTGTGGTCGCTTAATTATCTGAATGTTTGTTTTGCAAACTTTCTAATGGCATGTTCATTCAATTTGTTGATGCCATCCATACCACTGTATATTACCGAGCAAATGGGTGTAGCACAATCTAAAACGGGTATTGTGCTGGCATCCTACGCTATTGCCCTGATGTTTGTGCGTCCGTTTTCAGGATACATAGTAGACCTTTATTCCCGTAAAAAAATACTGTTGATCGCATTTTCCTGTTATGTGTTGATTTTCTTCGGGTATTTCTGGGCTACTACGATCATGCTGTTTATTCTTGTACGTTTCCTGCATGGCATTACATGGGGATTGTCCACAGTGTCATCCAGTACATTAGCAATAGACGTTGTACCATCGGAGCGTCGTGCCGAAGGCATAGGCTATTACGGTACTTTTATGAATGTGGCAATGGCTATAGGCCCTTTTGTGGCAATACATATATACAACCATTGGGGATTTCAGGTATTACTCTGGTGCGCCATTGGTATGGGGGCGCTGGGTATTCTGGCTGTTGCTCTTATTAAAGCACCGGAACGACCTAAAGTGGAAGCCCCTCAGAAGTTATCTTTAGACCGCTTCTTCTTATTAAGAAGCTGGCCTATATTTCTTAATCAGCTTTTACCTTGTTTTGCATGGGGAACCATTGGGCCTTTTGTAGCACAATATGGTAAACAGATAGGCATTCCGAATGCAGGTGTCTTTTTCCTCTTTTGGGCAGGTGGTATCATGGGCTCACGCGTGTTTGCCGGTAAGTTGGTAGACAGAGGAAAGATACACGAAGTCAATATAGTGGCAATGGCTATCGTAGCAATAGCATTCTTTGTGTTTGCAACTGTTCACAACCTGACGGCATTCTGTGCTTCCGGACTATTTATCGGTATCGGGTTCGGTATGATGTTTCCGGCATTACAAACTCTATATATAAACCTTGCTGAGAACAGCCAGCGCGGTACGGCCAATTCTACCTATCTTATTGGTTTCGATCTCGGATTGGCATTAGGTATGCTTGTCGGAGGATACATCACCGGATATATGTCCTTCGAGTCCCTATACCTCATTGCTTCTGTATTATGCGTATTCAGCATTCTGGTATATTGGTTCTGCTCCAGAAGCGTGTTTGAGGCTAAGCGGTTACGCTAACTCTATTTTATTTCTTGTCTGTTATCAGATCCATTATACGTGAAGTTCTGGCACCGGATACGCCTGTCGATGGGCATGTACCGATACCGCGAAGCTCATTCACTATTGTCCGGATTAATGGTTGCTGAATATGCTCAGGTTGCTCAGTTTCGTAGTATGTAATGTCATCACCTATAGTGATTGCAATAGGCTGGAATGAAAAAGTATTGAACTTAATACAACCATTCATCCCCGTTATGGTAATTGTATCCTGACGTGTTTTCTCGGGGCTGACAAAGTTCCATAAACCTGTACCCAAAACTCCCGATTTGAATTGCATTGTCGCGGCTATGGTATCAGATACTTCATAATAGCCTCCAAGATTTCGAGCATAACCATTGGCGTCCTCTATCTCTCCCAGCAGGAAGTCGAGTATATCGAGTGTATGCGGAGCTAAGTCGAAGAAATAACCGTCTCCCGCGATATCTTTTTTTACACGCCAAGCCTGTGTTTCAGGGCTTTTGTCGTCCTCACCTGCCGGACGGATATATTTGATATCAACAGTCAGTATCTTTCCTAAGACATTACTGTCTAAGAGTTCTTTGACTTTCAGAAAATAGGGTAGTGCCCTGCGGTAATAAGCGACAAAGAGCTTCTGTCCGGCTTTGTCCGATGCAGCAATCATATCGAGGCATTCGGCATAATCCATAGCCATCGGTTTCTCTACATATACGGGCTTTCCCGCTTGTAAAGCTTTTATTGCATATTCCTTGTGCGAAGACGGAGGAGTAGCAATATATATCGCATCCACTTCCGGATCATTTATCAACGCATCGGCATCAGTATAATATTTCTTCACCTGATGGCGCGAAGCATAGTCTTTGACTTTGGACTCGTCGCGGCGCATTACCGCAACGAGTTCCGAGTGTTCTATCTTATAAAAGGCTGGTCCGCTTTTCTTTTCGCAGACGCTGCCGACACCGATAATACCCCATCTGACTGTTTCCATATTCTTTAGAATTTGAAATTCAGACCACCCAAGAAGTTAAATCCTTGTAGCGGATAGCCATATTGCAGTTCATACTTCTGGAACAACAGATTATTGGCACAGGCATATATTGATACCCAGTCTAAAATCTGGAATTCAGCACGGGCATTCAGTTCATTGATATCTTTCATGCTCACTGAAGAATAACTTTCGGATGAATAATTATATCCCAATGCCTTGCGTCCTCCGCCATATAGATAGCTAAGCGTGAAAGTAAATTTGTCAATCGGTTTTACGTCGGCTCTCAGTTCTGCGGTAAACGATGGACGTCCCCAAGCTTTCTTCTCAGGATTGTAAGTAGCCTCTGTCGGTGAATAAAGATAAGTACCATTCGGATATTTTACACTGTAAAAATATGCCATAGCTTTCAGGGAAAGGTCAGTATAAGGGATCAGATTGGTTTTGAGTAAACCTCCCACATGGCCTGTACCCACATTGGCATTGAGTACGGATGAAACATTCGACCAGTATGAATTTTCGGTAGAAGATCCATAATAACCACCATCATATCCATACGCGTTATAATAGCTACTTGATCCAAAAATATACAAGTGGTCATCGTTCGTTTTCTTATACCCTGCAAATAAGTCAAATTCGAAGCCGCTTATAACTCCTGATTTGAAACCGACTTTTGCATCAAAAATAGTTTTAGAATACCAAATACGGTAACTTGGATCTGCATAGCGGTTTTCCTGTAATATATCGAGGAAAGTATTGTTGTTTGCACCACCGGTTACCTCACCATAGAATGTATTCACATCATTGACATGTATCGAAGCTTTTACATTTGGTGTAAACAGCATCTTGGTTTTCACATCGAATAGTCCGCTTACATTCACACCTAAATCTATATCCCAGTTAGCACCTTGAAATTTGATGTACGGGGTAGCAGTAATATTGGTGAATCCATGAAAAGCATCTTCAAAATATTCGGCTCTGTCTTTATCACTAAAGTGTTGATTCATAACGAACCCTTTTATACCGATGGTCTTATCCGAACCGAATGCTGTGTAGAAATCAACATCCAGATCTAACTGACCTCCTTTTTCGCCATCTTCTGTCGGAGATGCTCCATACTTACTCTTGAAGTATTGGTAACGTACACTTCCCTTGTATTTCAGCAGTCCATCATTGTTGTCGCTCGAGCGAAGACCAGCGCCAACACTGATTACATCTACTTTCTGACGCGAGGTAATGTCGAATGGGAATGCCGAAGATCCGCTTGGGAGGAAAGAGTTTCCGTAATAGTTATACGAAGTATTATAATATGAAGCATCTAGTGATAGTATCGAAGGTTCGAAGATATGTTGGTATTTCAGATTTGCTTTGGTCGCAGAGTGTTTAGCCTTCACATCGTCTATGATATACTTTTTGCCATCTATATAATCCACTTCGCCACTTGTGGAACTGTGTGTGGCAAATATGTCGAGACGGTCTGTTGCCGAATTGAGTATTCGGTATCCTGCCGCCGCTTCTATGTTGGAATGGCTTCCGGCACCTAATACTACGTATCCACGTTTTTTATTGAAATCTACATTCGTTTTAATATCTCCCGATTCGGCACTGCCCAGTTGGTTGTTTCCAAGCTTCAACTGTGGAGCTGTACTGATGTACTGAAAGTCTTTAGCTTTCACAGTAGGAGTGTAAATAAACGGAGTAGTATTTATCTTTGAAGCATCCTGCAAAGTGGGATTGTAATCACGTTCGAGCAATACCTGACGTATCAGTGTCGAGTCTTTTTGGGCGGAAGCTGTGAGACTGATAATTCCCAGTCCTATGACAAAAATTGATTTATATAATGTTTTCATTCTCTTTTCTTTTACTGATTTGTACATAAGTTATTGGTTATTTCAGTGCTGCCAGACGCTTAGTGATCATGTCTGCCAGATCGGCTTCAGAGCCTTTATAATTAGCCTGCAAGCTCTCCAGATATTGACGTGCCTGAAACTTATCTCCTTTGGCTGTATATACATCGGCCAGAACAACGATTGCTCGTGCCATCCAATATTCGTGAGGAGTGCCTTCTTTCATGAATGCCTGTACTTGTTTCTCAGCTTTATCATACGCCTTACTCTGATAGTAAATATCAGCAAGCAGGTATTGCGATTCGGCTCCAAAGGCTGTACGGGTATCTTTCGCCACTTCTTGTAGGTCGGCTATAGCTTTATCGGACTGTCCGGTATTTTTTAACGATTGTCCTCTGTAGAAACGGGCTTCGTTAGCTACTGTAGTCGAGAGTTTAGAACCTTCCAGTAATTTGTTCGCTGCTGTAACTACATTACTGTCTTTTTTCATCAGGTATGCACAACGCAGCATTCCTAACTGTGCCGTATTCTTATTATCACTGTTGGAAGCTACCTGATTAAGATGCTCGTATGCAGCATAAGCTGATTCATAGTTCTTACGGTCAAATTCTATACCCGAAGCAAATATCAGAGCATCGTCTATATATTTAGGGTTATTAGAGTTGATAACCTCTTTGAAGTTGTTGAGAGCTGTGCTATAATCCTTTGCTTCAAAAGCCATGCTACCCAGATAGTAGTGTGCATCGCTTGAGAATACACCGTTAGGGTAAGTTTGCAAGTATTTGTTGAATGAAGTCTTCGACTCATCTTTGCGGCCTTTCATGTAAACATTTTCAGCAGCCAGATATGTCAACGAATCCTGACGGCTTGCCGAAAGGATAGTTCCTTTACCCAGTGAATTTACATAAGATGCATAAGAGCCTATATCGTTTATGTCTTTATAAACACCCTCCATACTTTGTATAGCTGTGCGGGCTTCTTCCGAGTTAGGATAATTGCTTACGACCTGTTTGTATGCAGCGATTGATTTCTGAGGGTTATTCGTGTTGAAATACAACTGTCCGAGCTGTACCCCTGCTTTCTGAGCCAGATTTGATTTTGGATATTCGCTCAATAGTTTTTCCAATACAGGAATAGCGTCTTTTTCCTTATCGAGCATTACCAATGCCCTGCTCTTTTCGTACAAAGCATCATCGTAATATTGCGAGTTAGGATATTTAGCCATCATGCTGTTCAGAGCCGATACTTTACCATTATAGTTGCGTTGCATGCCTAAAACAAAAGCCTTCTGGAATTCCGAATAATCTGCGTTTGTAGGGTTTACTCTTGCTGCCTGTGAATAATAGCTCTCAGCTTCGGAGAAGTTGCGGCTGAACAGATAACAGTCTCCGATACGGTTCAGGGCATCGGGATAATTAGGTGACTGGCGATTTACTTCTGCCGAAATATATTTTCTGAAGTTAGTCAGTGCTTTACTGTAATCTCTCTGTTGATAGTTGGTATATCCCAGATTGTAAAGAGCCAGCGGGTAATTCTTTTGAGTAGGCGAAACCTGTGCTATATATGTAGAATAGTCGCGGTTTGCCGCCTGATAATCTCCGTTGCGGTAAGCGATTTCGCCGCGCCAGAAGTATGCTTCGTTTCGCACTTCGGTATTGTAGTTACCCAGATTGATCGCAGCATTCAGGTTTTTGTCAGCAGTATCGTACTTGCCGTCTATGAATTCCTGCACACCCAGCTGGAATAGGATGACCTGTTTTGCATCCAGTATTTGCTTACCCGGCGACTTTATACTGTTGATAGCCGAAAGTGCCGTATTGTAGTTTTTAGTAGACAGTAATGTGGTAGCCAAAGCCTCATTTACCTGATCGGTATATCTCGAATTAGGATATTCGGTAAGGAAACGCTGCGAAGCTGTGATAGCCTGTCCGAATGCCGAACCGCCATCGCGATTCATCAACATTACATAGTTGTACAATGCTTCCTCGCTTATTCCCGAGTCAAATTTCGAACGGGCGGCAGCATCAAAAGCCATTATGGCGTTCTGTGTATCATTTTCTTTCAGATATGATTGTCCGAGTAACATATATCCGGCTTGCCCAAGTAGATCGTCGGTAGAGGCAACATGTTTCAGTGCATTTACTGTTTTGCTGTATGCCCCTGTGCGGTAGTATGCTTCTGCCAGTTGGAACATATCGTCGCGGAATGGCGTTTCGGTTGCGTTCAGGTATTTCTCATAATTGCTGATAGACTGAGAAGAGTTTCCTGTGCGGTAGTAGCTGTTACCGAGTAAACGATACACTTCTGTTGCATTCTTTGTATTCGGATATGTGGCAAGGTATTCTTGTCCTTCCGATATGGTTCCGTTGAGGTCTCCCTGCAAATAAGCGCTCTGCATTAGGAAGAATGTCGATGTCTCTCTGTATTCACTCCTGTTTTTCAGCTTGCGGAATATTGCAGTTGCCTGATCGTATTCCCCATCTTGGAAGTTAGCGTATGCCAGATAATATGAAGCGGGCTCAGAGTACTTGTTACTATTTCGGCTCAATAGTCCGAAGAGGCGTTTTGCCTCAGTGCGACTTCCTTCTTGCAGGTTTGCGTATGCTGTACGATAGCTGTAATCTTCCTGTTCACTATCGGAAAGATAATCCATGTCCGCCTGAGAGAGCCAGTAAAGAGCCTTTTTCCAGTCTTTTTCAGCAAAGTGTGTCGATCCTATGAAAAAGCATAATTGGTTGCGGTGATAGGTTTCCGGATATTCTTCCAGATAATCTTTCAGCGTGTTAGCCATGTTTTCCGTTCCCATGTAGTACATAGAACTGATAATCATGTAGTCGGCTTCCTGTATTAATTTCGAGTCTTTCGATTTTGTCTTGAATTCTTCGAGCATATGGATTGTTCCTGCATAATTATCGTTCAAGAACATTTCTTTACCTTGCGAAAAAAGCCTTCCGGGCTGTTCCGTATATACGGATTTTTGCGCATAAGCCGATTGCAGGCTGACTACAATACCTATCGCTACAAGTAGTTTTTTCATATTTTCATTTTTTGTATTTTTCTTACTATTTCTTTTACCGACAGCAATCCGAACAGGTCGGGATTCAGCTCCGGTATTTTGATGAACTGAAGATTTGCTACATCGTCTTCAGCTTTAAGTGTGGCTGTGCTTTCCACTTTGCAGCGGTAAACCAGATCGAGTGTGTGTACTTCAAAGCCGGAATATACATATATATTAGGGATGGAGAACAGGTACTCTGTTTCCGTCACATTCAGATTGGTTTCCTCTTTTACTTCACGTATAACGGCTTCTTCCCCTGTCTCGTGCATATCTACAAAGCCGCCGGGCAAGTCCAGTGTGCCTTTTACCGGCTCGTGTGCTCTGGTAGCTACAAGCAGTTCATTGTTTTCATTTACAATGATGGCAACAGTGGAAGAGCATGAGTTGAAGTAGTAGACGAAGCCGCAGTTTTCACATCTTTTCGATTTGATGTTGTTTTCTACAAAGCGATTTGAACCGCATTTAGGACAGTATTTGAACTGTGAAAGTGGGTGCATTCTTATTTACAAATTCGTTATAATAATTGAATATAATATATTAATATTACTTCGATTCCTTACTCTTAGCGTATTCTTCGGCTACAAGAGACAGCTCATTGTACCAGTCTTCACCGAAACGGCGTACCAGAGGTTCTTTCAGAAACTGGTATATTTTTAGTCCATTTTTGTTCCCTAACGCTACGGCAGCTTTACACACTCTCCATCTGTGATAGTTCACAGCGGTGAAGTCTTTATATTTCTGGAGGCGGATAGGGTACAGGTGACACGAAATCGGCTTATAGAAACCAACCCTTCCTTCGCGGTACGCTTTTTCTATAGCGCATTTACATATGCCTTTTTCATCGTAATATGTAAATACACAATCTTTACCGTTGACAATAGAAGTGACCATTTCCCCGTCATCATCTTTGTAAGCTACACCTTGTTGTTTTATGATTGCCTGAGCGGCAGGAGATAAATCGTCCCAGACCTGTGGCAACAGGTCTTCTATTATTTTGACTTCCTCATCTTCGAGAGGCGCACCGGAATCTCCCTCTACACAACATTCTCCTTTACAAGCAGACAAGTCGCACAGAAAATTTTCCTCTATTATATCAGATGCGACTATCGTTTCGTTGATCTGAAACATTCTGTTAATTGCAGTTTTTTAATTATTTAGCAAATATAATTGTTTTTAGCGCTTCTTACAATCCATATAACATCTAATTAGCAAAAAGTGCTCTTCCATTTAACACTATTTGATTAAATATAAAATCTATTTGCCATATCTCGGAAATTCTGTTATTTTTGCATTGAATTTGCCGAAAGCCGAAAGGTAAATTAGTATGGCGCAGTAGTTCAATGGATAGAATAGAAGTTTCCTAAACCTACGATGGGTACAAAGCTACAAAAGTGTAGTGGAATAAAAAAACGATCTTTGAATCAGATGTAAAAAGCAGATAAGCCCCTGTAGTTCAACGGATAGAACATCGGTTTCCTAAACCGAAAATATGAGTTCGATTCTCATCGGGGGTACTTTTTACTTTCTTAATCTCTCCAAAATCCGCAAATAATAGCTACTTTTGCAGTGATTTGTTCTACAATAGTTCTACAAAAATCTTATGGCTACATTCAAAGCGGAAATTTATGCTCATCATAAAAAGAAAGATGGTACCTACAACATCAAAATAAGAGTTACCCATAATCGGCAAAAAAGGTACCTTGATACTCCTTATTATATAACTAAGGATGATATTACCCAAAAGACATTCAAAATAAAGAATCAGTATTACATTGATAAGACTGATGAAATAATTAAAACCTATCGGAGAAAGTGTGATGATCTTGGTGTGCTCATCAAAGAGATAGATATTGATCAGGTTATATCTCTCATAACAAAGGATGAGAAAGAGGATCGGTTTGATTTGGATATAGTCGCTTATGGCAGGGAGCTTGTTCGGCAACTAAAAGCAACTGGACACAAGGGAAGTGCTTTAGCATACCAAAACGCTATAAACAACCTGGTGAAGTTTACAGAAAGAGAAATTATAAGCATCCACGAAATCACCTCTAAATTTGTTCAGGATTGGATCCTATGGATAATAGAACAACCACCCAGGGCAAACAGAAAAAAGGGAGAGCGTGCACAGTCTTTATATCCCAGTAATTTGCGTGCGATACACAATAAAGCAAAAGAGGAGTTCAATAATGAGGATCTTGGAATAATCAATATACCATTATCTCCTTTCAAAAAACTCCCTAAAATACCACAAGCTAAAAAGCGTGCTCTGGATGTTGATCAGCTCAGGAGGATGATGGATCTTGATTACACCCTTATACTACAGCCAGGGAATAACAAGTTCAACCTTGCAAAAGATGTGTTCTTGTTAAGTTTTGGGCTTGTTGGTATGAATGCAGCAGATCTATATAATTGTGATTGTTATGAGGGTGGCAGAATAACATACCAGAGAACGAAAACAAGAAATAGAAGAGCTGATAAAGCAGAAATATCTATAAAGGTAGAGCCAGAGGTAAAGCCTTTATTTGATAAATACAGAGATCCTACTGGGGAGCGTGTGTTTTGCTTCTATAAAATGTACTCATCCATAGATTCATTTACCTATGCCATTAATGGATTTGATAGAACCGATGAAAAAGGGAATAGGCATATAGTGGGGTTAAAAAAAGTCGGTTATTCACTTGGTATTGAAGATCTACAATTTTATGCTGCCAGGCACACATGGGCTACCATTGCTGCTAATGATGTGGGGATAGATAAATTCACGGTGCATACTGCATTAAACCATGTGGATGAACAGATGAAAGTAACTGATATGTATATCAGGAAATCCTGGGATCCGATTGATAGAGCTAACCAAAAAGTTCTGAAATTTGTGAAGTTCAAACAGGATAATGTGGAGGAACCAAAGTCTGATAATTGTTTGCTTAGGCAAAAGGTCAAGCAAATACCTAAGCAAAAAGAATGATTTGCTTAACCACTTGCTTAGGCAAATGAGGTTATTTTGCTTAGGCAAAATTTAGAATTTGCTTAACCATTTGCTTGTATGTTTGCCTAAGCAAAGTTTTTTCAAGCATAATCAAAGATATGAGTATTTATCACATTTATATAATAGCCAATAAGTTACATTAAAATTATAGTGCTGAGGATTTTGGTTTTGCTTAACCATTTGCTTAACCATTTGCCTAAGCAAAAGTAAAACGGTACTATATATATGTATATATTATAATAATACTATAATATTATATAAAGAGTATATAGGGGATTATTAAGGGGAATCATTTAAACATCTTACCAAAACCAGTAAGAAGCCACTCAGCATTTACATTATATTCTCTCACCATTGGTATCAACCATGAGAGTTGAAACCATCCACGTCCGAGATCTTTTCTTTGAGCTACAAAATTTCTCCTGTCGATATTGTATAGTCTGCAATATGTATTAACACCCCTGATCTCCTTTTTAGCTATTATGGCATCCAGGGCAGAATAGAAACGCTCCATTATCTGTTTCGATTCATCTGTAATACTTCTTACCGTACCCATCCTAAAGCAAGTTATATTTAAGGTGGTTTATATCTTCTTTTAGGGATTCAAGCTCATCAGTTGGCTCATTGTGTACCTTAGCCTTATCTATGGCAAAATTAAGCTCCTTTTGTGCCTCTGAGACTACATTCTCATCTATTTCCTTTCCATTTATGTGATCCGAAAAGCATTTTTTATAAAGCTCGATCACAATCCTGTTATATTTTTCCATACTAAAATAACGATTGTTTAATACCAAAAACTACACGGCATCTGCATGATCTGCATTGCTTTCCTGGTGGGCATCCGTTTTTTTCCTTTCGTCCAGAAGTGCCTCCAGTCTGCCTATCTTTCTGTTAAGCCTCTCAATTTCTTTCTCTTTCTCCTCCAAAAGAGAATAGGGTGCAATGAGTTTATCATTCATCATTTTCACTATTTGCCTGGAGAAAACATCGGCTCCTACGTGCATTACTTCCTGGGGTGTAGCCTCAGGCACTGAAATTGGATCTATTTTATCCGTATAGTATTTGGATATATTTCCAAATTTGGACTGCAATATATCCAACTTATCAGGTGGAATTTGCCTAATTCCTCGCTCAATTCGAGAAATAAAGTTCTGACCGCACGAAAATAACTCAGCTAACTCAGATTGAGTTAAATTATTGTCAGTTCTAAAGCGTTTCAAATCAAAGGATTGCATATCTTAAACCATTTTAATCCGAAAATATATCCAAAATATATTGTATAATCTGGATATATATCCTATATTTGCATCGTGAATAATTTAATTACACTACAAACATACAAAAAAAGTGTGTTTGTGAAACAATTTAAAGCATGAAAAAGGATAAAATGACAGAAACAGACTATCAGTCTTTTGCTCAGATTTACAAAGGATTGCCTGAGCGAACAGAAGTGAAAGCTCCAAAAACGGCATTTGTTGAAAGGATTGCTGAGATCACCAAAAAATCTACTAAGACAGTTCGCTGCTGGATAGCTGGTGTACAGCGACCAGATGCGTTGTGCCAAAGTTTGATTGAAAAGGAGTTAGGTGTACCTGGTGAATATTTATTTCCAAAAACAGATGATTAAAATGAAACCTGTTGAGTTTTACACCACACCAGAGGGAGAGGTTACTATGAAACCTCTTGGAGAGGCTGAGAGACAGCTGAAAGAAACGGATAGGGAATTTATCCAGGCATTCCTGGAGATCCTAAGGGAGTTCTATCCTCATTCTTTTGAGGCTCTAATGGAGGTGTATTCTAAAAGCGATGGAAATAAAAATTACAGGGATTACTTGGCAGTAAGGCGGTTTATCAAGTGCAATTTTGGGCTATATGATAATATGATTGATTTAGATGATTCCTGGAACTTCAATTTTGAATTTGTAGGATGCCCACTGAGGGGTGAGTGTAAATATGACAAAATTATATGTGCTCCTAAATTCGATTCAAAGTTATCAGATAGGGAGCTTGAAGTAATGAAAATGCTCTATAAGGGCGTTAGCGATTCCAATGTAGCCGATAGGCTATTTATCTCTCTTAATACCGTGAATAATCACAGGAAAAATAGCTTTAAAAAGCTGGGTGTACACTCAATGCCTGAGTTTATGCGGTATGCTATGACAAATAATTTATTCAAATAACTAATGCAACACAGTTATGACTTCGGAAACATTATCTAACCTAATTTTTGGCTCCATTTGGTGCGTGTTATGCACCTGTAGTCTTATCGGAGCAATTTTCTACAATGCACATCACCAGTTTGTTTTGGCTGGTTTATCGGGATCAATGGCTTATGTGAGCTATGTTGATGATTACCTATCTGAAAGTGTAAAACATTACTTCTGTAAAGTTCGGAGAGCAAAAAGAATACAGAAACTAAAACGTATGTGATTTATGATCCAGTTAGAACTCTATGAGCTTAAAAATCTATGCAAGGATATGGCTGAGCTTGGAGCTGCTAATTATGCTAAAATGCTCTACCCTGCAAAAGATATTATCTCACAAAGAGAGGCTTTTAGGCAGTTTGGGGAGGCTCGTGTAAAGGATTGGATTCGTAGGGGGTTAATATCTGGTACCAGGAATGGATCCAGCGAAAACTCAAAGATTCTATACTCCAGAGCAGATCTCCTGGCTGTTGAGAAATCAGAGAAATTAAATTTTATAATCAAAAGTAAATGAGGAAAATGAGACAGATTTATTTAAAAAAGTTGATACTTAGAAACTTCAAAGGTATCAAAGATCTTACCATTGATTTTACCGAACAGGAGACTGTGATTAGCGGTGATAATGGAACAGGTAAGACTACAGTTTTTGATTCATTCCTTTGGTTGCTATTCGGAAAAGATAGCACAAACAGAGCAGATGGGAATGGTGGTTTTAACATCAAAACCTTGGATGATAACGGTAAGCCGATTTTGAATCTGGAGCACGTTGTAATAGCTACTCTGTTGGTTGATGGTAAAGAGGTAACTCTACAGCGTTCTTACTTGGAAAAATGGGGTACTGGTGTTAATGCTGGGCAGCTTAAAAATCATTACACTGAGTTCTATTTGAATGGTGTAAAGCTGGGAACTAAAAAGGAATATGATGCTGAGGTATCGGCAATTCTACCAGAGGATGTTTTCCGTATGGTTACAAATCCTTTCTATTTCCCTACCCTGCCAGCAGCTACTCAGAAAAATATGCTCATGGATATGGCTGGCAATGTAACGGATCAGGATGTGGCAGCCCTAAAGCCTGAATACCTGGAGCTGTTAAGTCAAATCACAGGTAGAACTTTGGAGCAATTTAAGAAAGAAACTGCTGCCAAAAAGAAAGCTATACAGGATGAGCTGAAAGAACTCCCTGCTCGTATCGACACAGCTACTCAAATGATGCCAGAGGCTGAAAATTGGAGTGAGTTGGAAAAAGAACTCAAAGCAAAAAAAGAATCCCTACAAAGCATAGAGGAGCAAATCACCGACAAATCAAAACAGGTAGAGAGTGCCTATAAAGCCAAAAGTGATATTCAGGCTAAGATCGGACAAAAACGCTTAGAGAGATCTAAAAAAGAGAGTGAAATCCGTGAGAAAGCAAATACAGCGAACAATGCTACACGCTCTGAAATAAAGGAGCTGGAGTATAAAATCAAATCAACAGAGGATGATATAAGCAGAAAGAGTAGCCGTGTATTTGCTATTGATTCAGAGATCTCAACTCTCAATACAGAGTTAGATACATTACGTGGTGAGTATCGTGCTATCAACTCTAAGCAGTTGGAGTATCCAGCTGGTGCTTTTGCTTGTCCTACTTGTAGCCGTCCGTTGGAGGCTGAGGATATTGAGACTAAACAGAATGAACTTTTATCTAACTTCAATCTGGAGAAATCGAAACAGCTACAGGATAACAAAAACAAGGGAGTAACGAGATCGGCTAAGGTGAAAGAACTGCAAAAAGAGCGTGAGGATGTTCTGGCTGAAACTAAGCAACTGGAGGCTGATCTGGAAAACCTTAATGGTCAAAAGAAATACAAAGAGGAAAATCTACCAGATGCTCAGGATCCTCAAAAACTTATTGAGGTAGATGCTGACTGGATCCGTTTGGGAAATGAAATTACCGAACTTGAAAACCAGTTGAGTGTAGAGGCTCCAGCTGTGGACACATCCGAACTACAAGATGGCAAACGCCTATTATCCGATAATATAGCAAGCCTTAACAAACGCCTGGCTCAAAGAGACACTATAGAGCGTGCTCAAAAGCTAATCCAGGAGTATGAGGATAAAAAGCTATCCAATAACGATGCTCTGGCTCAACTTGAAAAAACAGAGCTTACCATACTTGAATTTCAGAAAGCTAAGGATAATGAGCTGATGAAACGAATAAATGGAATGTTTACTATGGTTTCTTTCTCTTTCGTGGATGAGCAGCTGAATGGCAATGAAAAAATAACCTGTGTATGTACCGTTGATGGTGTGCCTTTCCCCGATCTGAACAATGCCAGAAAAATAAACGCTGGGCTTGATATTATCAATGCTATATGCAACTCAAAGGGAATATCTGCACCTATTTTCATTGACAATAGAGAAAGCGTTAATGAGCTTATCCCTACTGTTTCTCAGGTTATCAATTTGACGGTTAGCAAGCATCCTAAGCTGATGATCAAGATGCCAGGTGATGAACCGATGGAAATGTATCAGGAGTTATAATCAACTAAAATAATTAATATGACACAACAAGCAGTTAAAGGCACAGGATCTAATGTGCCAGCACAAACTAAGAAAATAGATGTGCTAAAGAATATGCTGAATGCTCCCTCTGTTATGGAGCAGTTTCAAAATGCTCTCTCTAAGAGTGCTCCAACATTTGTAGCCTCTGTGATTGATCTGTATAATGGAGATTCCAATCTCCAGATGTGTGAGCCTAAGGCGGTGGTAATGGAAGCTCTGAAAGCAGCTGTACTGAAATTGCCGATCAATAAAGCTCTGGGATATGCTTTTATCATTCCTTTCAACAATAGTGTAAAGGATGAAAAAGGTAACTGGACTAAAAAGATGATGCCTACTTTCCAAATGGGTTACAAAGGCTACATCCAGCTGGCAATGCGAACAGGTCAATACAAAACGATCAATGCAGATGTGGTGTATGAGGGAGAGCTTAGAAAGGTAAACAAGCTCACTGGAGAGATCGCTTTTGATGGTGAGAAAACATCCGATAAAGTGGTAGGTTATTTCTGCTACTTCGAGCTTATGAACGGCTTTTCAAAAACACTCTACATGACAGTAGAGCAAATGGCTGATCATGCAAAAAGATACTCAAAAGGGCTTAAAAAAGAGACTACAGTAGAGAGCTTGATGAATCTGGCTAATCTGCCAGTGGCAACCGATAGCAAAACTGTAGGATGGATGGGTAATTTTCATGGTATGGCTGTAAAAACCGTTATCCGAAATTTACTAAGTAAATACGGCTATCTCTCTGTAGAAATGCAAGAGGCAATACAAAATGACACAGAGGGAGATACTGATGTGCGTGATTCTCTTGTAGAAAAGAATGGCAATATTCAGACTTTTGAGATCAGTGATACTCATTATGAGGATGTAACCGAGGCAGAAAATCAACCCAAATCACCAGAGGAGGTAGATCCAGGGTATTAATACACGAAATTATGGAATTGAAAGTATTAGGTAGCTCATCAAGCGGTAACTGCTACATTCTGGACAATGGGAATGAGGCTCTGATAATTGAGGCTGGGATCCGATTTATGGAGGTAAAAAAGGCTTTGGATTTTCAGTTACGCAAAGTTGTGGGCTGCCTAATCACCCACCAGCACAACGATCATGCTAAGTATATCAAAAACATGGTAGATACAGGCTTTTATGTACTGGCTCTCCCAGAGGTTCTGACTGCAAAAGGTGTGAGTGGATCCAGGGTGAGATCGTTGGAACTTGGTAAGGGATACAAATTCGGCAATTTCAAAGTAGCTCCTTTTGCTGCGTGCCATGATGTTCCCTGCGTTGGTTATCTGATCGATCATCCTGCCAGTGGCAGAATATTATTCCTTACTGATAGCTGTATGTGTGAGTACACTTTCCCAGGGCTTAATCACATATTGATTGAGTGTAATTATTCTGACAGGAAACTTATTGAGAGTATTAATGCTGGCATTACTCTCCCGATTCAAAGAACTCGCTTACTGACTTCACACATGGAGCTGGAGACTTGCAAGGGGATCCTTTCCGCAAATGATATTTCAAATGTGAGTAATGTAGTTCTGTTGCACCTCTCTAAAGATAATGGGGATGAACCACGATTTATATCTGAGGTACAAAGGGCTACTGGTAAGCTGGTATATATCGCAAAACCAGGTTTAACAATTCAATTAGATAGATTATGATAGCAGGATTTACAGAGCAAACAAAACCACTATCATCTTATGAAAGTGATACGTTGCTCCCCTTGATCGTTCAGGGGCTTCACAGCAAAGTAGGAAAAGAGAAAGCTATTACAAACCAGCAGATCTGCACGGCTCTTAAAAAGCAAGGATATAAGCTGGATAATGCACGGCTGAGAAAAATAATAAACCATATCAGGACAAACAACCTGGTTATAGGTTTAATCGCTACCAGTGATGGCTATTACATAGCTGAGGACAAAAAAGAGCTGGAGGTTTATGTGGGTAGTTTGATGGGTAGAGAAAATGCCATTCGTGTTGTAAGACAAAGTTTACAAAGCCAGATAGCACTGTATGAGTAAGAAAGTTCACATAGAGAAAAAGAACGGTTTATTTAACCTCAAACCCATATACGGATTAATGAACTCTGTTCTGGATGGGATTTATCGCTTTGAGATGAAAAAAGTAAGAAAGCCCAGATCGAATGATCAGAATGGATGGTTATGGGGGTGTATTTATCCTATGCTATTGGATGCTTTGCTTAATGAGGGGTGGGAATTTACCTCCTGTGAGCAGGTACATGAGTTCTTTAAGTCTCAAATGACAGCGGATAAGGTAGTGAATAAACACACTGGGGAGATAATAACATTCCCAGGATCTACTGCAACGATGGATACACTAACTTTTTCTACCTATTGTGAAAAGCTCAGAGAGTATGCACTGGAGTATCTTAATCTGGAAATACCAGATCCAGATCCAAACTGGAGGCAGTCCGATGAAAATAATACCGAATAACATAGTGTAAGATCTCATTAGGCTGTTACCAGTGCTAATTGAAAACATCCCTCCAGGTAGAAGTACCAGGGTGGAAAATGCCATAAGACTAACAAAAATAATTATCAAACGCTTAAAAAATTTGAAAGATGAGCAAAGTTGAAATTAAAAAAGAAAATGTAGATGCTGCCTATAAGGTAGCTGATGAGAATGTAAAGAAAGTTTTGAACGCTCTGTTCGGCAAAGAACGCAAAAAGCCTACACTGGATGATCATACAACCATTCAGAGTTATGAGGATGCCTGTGAAGCTCTGGGAGAGCCTCAGGAGGTATTTATGGAGGGAATCCCTCCTCACATTGTAGCTCTTATGAAGTTAGAGACTATCAGCCGTGCTTTATGGGGTAGAACCTTTCAGCCGAAACCAGATGCTGAGGGTAAAGAGATCTACTGGTGGGTATGGTGGGCTTTATACACCCAGTCAGAGATTGATAATATGGATGAGGATGATCGTGGTGCCCTGTTGTCTGCGTATGCGGCGACTGGGGCGAGTGCTGGGTTCGGTTTCCTGGGCACGGGTAATCGCTCCTCGCACTCGGCTGCGAACTTTGGGTTCCGCTTGTGCCAAGAAACGGCTGAAAAGGCACGGTATTTTGGACGGACATTCAACCGATTATGGGCTGAATATCTGGCTTTTAATTTCACCGTGGAAATATAATATCACTAACAATTAATAATCATTCAAGATGAAAAATGAAAAGAAAGGCATGAGCGACATAATGTTAGCTGATGTGCCTATTGAAAAACGTGCTCAAATTCTGAGAGATAGCTGTGATCAGATTGAGGAAAAGCATTACACCCGAAAGTTTGAACAGGCAGAAATCAATGAAAGGCGTGAGGAGCTTGCTGAGGTATCTATTCAGATCAACGGCTTGCATCAAGAATTGAAAGAGATAAATGCCGACTTCAAGGGCAGAATTAAGCCTAAAGAGGAACGTAGAGGTAGGATCCTGGATGAGTTGAAATCTGGAGGAGAGTATGTAAAATCGGAATGCTACAAGTTTATAGATGCTGATCTGGGCAAAGTAGCATGGTACACTCCTGATGGTTATAAGCTGGAGGAAAGAGACATTAACCAGGAGGAGAAACAACGGACGACATTCCAGGCGTTCAGACGAACTGGAACAGATAATTAAGTTATTAACAATTAATTCATTTACAAGATGGAAAAAGAAGAAAAAATCCAGATCCATATCCATGAGGGAGTGGATGTTTCAAAACCGATTGAGGTTATTATTAGAGAGGGTGCTGCTGCTAAAGCCACTGAGGTGTTACCGACAAAAGCTCCTGAGAGTATCAGTTTGGATGGAGTAATCTCAACTCCTTTTGATTGGTTGGAGAAAAGAGTAGAAACAATCGAACAAAAACAGGCTAATATCAAAGTGGATCGTGAGGCTATGACTATTGCCCTCACTATCAACGAAACCGATTCCTACAACAAAAATACTATTACTGGCAAAGTCCAGCTCTCAGAGGTATTTGAAAAGTTCGGTATCAACGATGAGAGAAAAGCCTGGGCACCTGGAAAATTAGGGCAGTTTTTACGCCTTAATCGTGGTGTGTTTGAGGATAAAGAGAAATGTATGGTTATGGTTTCTAACCTCAAAAACTTTACAGCAAACGCTAAATCAGAGATCCAAAAGCAACGAGATCCATCTGGCTCTATGGCTGAGGTGTACAAGTGCCAGGTTGAAAGCAATTTGCCAAAATCATTCTCTGTATGCCTTGCTGTGTTCAAAGGAACTCCAAAGGAGCGTATTGAGGTAGAGTTCGACCACTACCTGAGTGATGGTGAGGTTTTCTTACAGCTTGTTTCTCCTGGAGCAAATGAGATGGTAGAGGCTTACCGTGATTCCTGTATTGACCAGGTACTGGATAAAATCAAAGAGATTGCTCCTGATATTGCAATTCTGGAAGTGTAAAACAATTTGGGAGAGGGTACTTAGTGCCCCTCCCTTAAATCTCTAATATATGGCTAAAGATAAAAACCCGATGCCCTTTTTTACAAGAGACTGGCTGAGCTGTGCTGAGGTAAAGTTCCTATCTCCTGATATTCGTGGGCTATGGTTCGATTTGATCTGCTATATGTGGGAGTGTGTTGAGCGTGGTGTGATGGTAAAGCCTAACCACCAGCCGTACACCAAGGAGGAAATAACTGCAATGATCGGAACAGATTGTTCTGGCTCCTATGGATGGCTGGATGTTTTACTTGAAAATGGTGTGTGCTCTATTAGAAGTGATGGAGCCATATATAGTAGGCGAATGGTTAAAGATGAGGAAATCAGGGAAAAACGGAGGATCGCTGGTAAAAAAGGTGGAGATGTTACAAAGGCTAAAGTATTCACTAAGCAGGGCACCGAAACTAATTTACCTGGTGATGATGCCACACCACCTCCACCACTAACACCAGAACAGCAGGAAAAGGCTGAAAAAGCCAAAAAATACAAATATGCTGAGTTTGTCTCTCTTACCAGGGATGAATACGCTAAACTATGTGCTGAATATTCTGAGGAATCAGCAAAAGCAATGATAGGCATTCTTAATAGCTACAAAGGCTCTAAAGGGAAAAGATATAAGTCAGACTATCATACTATACGAGGATGGGTAAAAGATAAATATTACGAAGATCAACAGAAAAATGGAATTGAACGGAAACAAGCTAACGGAGGAAATGGCTTTGCGAATAATCAAGGAACACAGGGAGGCTCAATATTTAACCAGGGAGAAAGCCCAGAGGGAGGTTCTGAGCCACAGAAGGATTATTCTAAAAGGTTCTAAATACGATTTAGAGGATCCTGGGCAGTTTTCTCTCCATGCCTCTATGATCAAGGAAATAGGCAATAACATTATGCTACGTGAATTTTCCTCCTTTGAGGTGGATGAGCATAATTCAAAGGTTCTCAGGTTCCTTACTTACTATTTCAATGATTGTAAGCTGGCTGAGGAGGTGTTTCCTGATGAAAATTACAAGATCCATAAAAACATTCTGCTGGTTGGAGAGCCTGGAACAGGTAAAACAATGCTAATGCAAGTGTTCTCTGAATATCTCAAAAGGATAGGCGGTGAAAACTTCTTTTGGAATCTATCGACTACCCAGATGATGAATTATTATAAAATTAACGGACACATAGACCGATACACTTATAACGAGTGTGCCTCTGAGGGTAAATTTGATGGAAACCCGATAAATGTATGCTTGAATGACGTGGGGCTGCTTACCGAAAATCAAAAGAATTATGGTACCGATCTCAGCTTAATCATGGATGAGTTCCTGTTTGCCAGATACGAAATCTACCAGAACTCATATAAGAAATATCATTTAACAAGCAATTTGAGCGTGGATGAGTTTGTAAAACGCTTTGAGGGTAGGCTTGTAGATCGGTTTAAGAGCTTCAATGTAATATCGTTAAACGGAAAAAGTAGAAGAAAATGAAAGTATTAAAAAAAGCAATACTCCCTTTATCCAAGGCTTTCCCAGCTACTCATAGCAGAGCTGGAGAGCTAACCGATTTTGAGGGTAAAATCGAAAGAAACGAAAAGATCCATACAATCAGATATGATGCCAAAAGTGTATGGGAAAAACGCTTTGCTAAAATCAAGGCAGGGCTTATGTATTTGGCAATGAAAGAGTGGACTGGCAGACCATACAACTCAGAAATGAGAGATCTGTTTCAGAGAACCAGAGAGGACGGGATTGGACTGCAAACAATAGAAATGGTGTATGGTACCGATGATGCCTATCCCAAAGTTTGGGTAGATGGTAAAGAGGTAGATATACAGGAGGTGGCAAAGAATGATGGTTTGAGTGTTCCTGATTTTATTGATTGGTTCTTTGGGAAAGGCAAAGAAAACACTTTTGAGGGTAAGATTATTCATTTTACAAAATTCAGATATTGATATGAAAACTAATGCAACAAAGAGAACGGATATTTTTCTTATAGATCCTCGTAACATTGTCGTTATGAGTGATTTTAATGTTCGTAGAGATTTTGATTTAGAGGAACTTAAAGAACAAATAAAGGCTAAGGGTGTGCTCAATCCCATCACCGTTAAACCTTTCAAAGATGAAAATGGGAATGAAAAGTATGAGCTGGTGGATGGTGAGAGGCGTTTACGTGCTACAATGCTGGCTATCTCAGAGGGTGCTGATATTCCCTGGATAAAAGCACTCAAAGCTCCTAAGGATGCAAGCTATGAGGATCTACTGATAGAGCAGATGATGCGAAATGAGGGCAAACGATTCTCTGAATATGAATGTGGGATAATGTTCAAACGGTTCAAGGATGAGTTTGGATATACACAGGCTGAGATCGCTGAAAAGTTCAAAAAATCACCAGCTTATATTAGCAAATGCCTTGCTTTCATGGATCTGCCAAAAGAGATCCAGGAGAGGATTATTAGAAATGAAATTTCTGCTAAAGCTGCTAAAGATATAGTGGCTAATTATGATACAGAGGTGGAGCAGGTAGAAGCTACCAAACAAGCCGTAAAAATAGCCCAGGATCAAGGGAAAAAGACTGTTACCAATAAAGAGATCAACCTGGCTATGAAAGATGCTAAGGAGGCTAAAATAATAGCTGAATCACTAAGGAAAATATGGGCATATCTGGATGGAGAGGAGGAGGTGAATATCCTCCAGCTGGCAAAACTGCTGGATAAGACTGAGAGCCTAAGATACGCAATTAAAGAACTAAAAAAAGGATCTAATGAATAAACATAAATTCCCTTATGAATGGAAGTTAGGAGACACGGTATTTACAAAGGATAAGGGGAAAGTGTTTTCTTGTTTTTCTTGTGGAGGAGGTTCCACAATGGGGTATAAACTTGCTGGATTTGATGTTATAGGATGCAACGAGATAGATCATCGTATGATGTCTATTTATCGCAAAAATCACAACCCTACATTTTCGTTTCTTGAACCAATACAGGATTTTAGACTAAGAGAGGATTTGCCTAATGATCTTTACAATCTTGATATATTAGATGGATCTCCTCCATGTTCAACTTTTTCAATGGCTGGGAGCCGTGAGGATGCCTGGGGAGTTGAAAAAAGGTTTAGAGAGGGGCAGGCAGAGCAAATACTTGATAGATTGTTTTTTGACTTTATCGACTTGACTAAGAAGCTACAGCCTAAAATAGCAATTAGCGAAAATGTTAAGGGTATGTTACTCGGTAATGCTATTCGCTATGTTCGTGAAATATATGAGGCTTTTGATTCTGCTGGTTATTATTGCCAACATTTTCTACTTGATGCAGCAACTATGGGTGTTCCACAACATAGGGAAAGAGTGTTTTTCATCTGCTTGCGGAAAGATATTGCAACTCCTTTTCTTAGGCAGAAAGATATGTTTGAATGTGCTCCATATATAGATATGGAATTTAAAGAGAAAGAAATCCCATGTAATCAAATAGATCTCGAATTAGGAGAGAAAAAAATGCCTTGTTTGTCTGCTGATTGGGAAAGATTGAAAGCTGGGGAACCAGCCAAATATCTACAATCAGGGCTTATAAAACAAACAGATGTATATCCCACGATCACAGCTGGCTATGGTGGCAAAGCGTGCCCTATGCCTGATTGGGATAATAGCTTTCCGTCAGCAAAAGATGTATGTAAAATATCTACATTCCCGATAGATTATGATTTTATGGATCAGTCCGCAAATTATGTGTGTGGAATGAGTGTGCCTCCTGTGATGATGGCACAAGTAGCATCACGAGTTTATGATTACTGGTTATCAAAAATTAAAAACTAATTGATATGGCTAAGCTAACATATACAATAGCAACAAAAATATTTAGCGACACTAATTCCGAAAACTTGGAACAGTCAATAAACGGCTGGATAAAAGAAAATAATGTGAAAGTGTTGGATATTCAGGTAGGCGTTTATCCTATGTTCGATATGTATCAGGATCGCCAGCCCACAATTTGTAACCAGTGGGAGAAATATATAGCAACAATCATTTATAACAAATTACCATGAGTTTAAATATATCAAAAGGGAATATGTATGATTTTGTAACTCATACATGGAACACCGTTAAGGGATCCTGTCCACATGATTGTGGATATTGCTACATGAAACGCTGGGGTAAACTTAAAGATCCACGCCTGGATGAAACCGAATTTAAAACCGATCTTGGTAGCGGAAATTTCATCTTTGTAGGGAGTAGTAATGATCTATTTGCTGAGGAGTACCCTGGCTTTTGGATAGATCGGACACTGGACTACTGCAAACACTTTGATAATCGCTACCTGTTTCAGTCTAAGAATCCAGATCGCTTTCTAAGAGAGACGGTGGATCCAGTTGATAAAAAACTGGTTCATCCTGTTTTGTTAAAGTCTGTTTTTTGTACGACTATTGAAAGTAACAGGTATTATGTAGTAATGCGTAATGCTCCTGCTCCTGTTGATAGAGCAAAAGCCACTAAAGAGATAAGTGAACATATACCTACCTATGTTACCATTGAGCCTATTATGGATTTCGATCTGCCAGAGCTTGTTTCCCTGGTGAAGATGTGCAACCCTACTCAGGTGAATATCGGTGCTGATTCGGGCAATAATTCCCTGCCAGAGCCATGTAAGGAGAAAGTTCTGGAGCTAATAGCTGCTCTATCTGAGTTTACCACTGTGAAACAAAAGAAAAATTTAGGGAGGTTATTGAAATAAGATATGGCTATCAATAAAGATTACGGATACTGTACTGGCATGGATTGCCCGATACGTGAGGAATGTAAGAGATATAGTTTAGAGGCTATAAATTCACCAGAGCCTCTTTGGTGGACTGATGGCTATTATGATGAGGAAAAAAGAAATTGTGAATTTAAAGATGATAAAAATGAAACCAGTAAAATTTAAAGAACAAAATGTAGTATTTGCAGAGGATCAGCCAGAATATACCCCTCTCCCTGCTTTAGTGTTAGATACTGATGATGGGCAGGTAGTTTCGTGCTGGAGATTGTCATTCAAAGAAAGAGTGAGGATTCTGTTTACAGGCAGGATATGGGTATCTCTACTTTCATTTGGAAAACCACTTACACCCAGTTTTCTATCGACAAAGAAAACAGATCATTTTACAATCAACAAATAACAAATTTATGAAAATCGTATTTTTTGACCTGGAAACTACAGGTACCTTAGTAAACAAACATGGGATCCACCAGCTGAGCGGTGAGATCGTGATAGATGGAGTAACAAAAGAAAGTTTTGATTTCCGAGTACAACCTAACCCGAAAGCGGAAATACTCCAGGAGGCTCTGGATGTAGCTGGAGTAACTAAAGAGCAGGTTATGGCATATCCTCCTATGGGGGTGGTATATGGGCAGTTTTTGGATTTGCTTGGTAAATATGTAGATAAGTATAACAAGCAAGATAAATTCTTTTTGGCTGGCTATAATAACGCCTCTTTTGATAACCAGTTTCTCAGAGCTTGGTTCCTACAGAATGGAGATAAATACTTTGGATCCTGGTTCTGGAGTAATTCCATTGATGTTATGGTGATGGCTACTCCTTACCTTGCTGCTAAACGCTCTCAGATGGAGAATTTTAAGCAGGGTACTGTTGCTGCTGCTCTGGGGATAGCTGTTGATGAGAATAGACTGCATGATGCCATGTATGATATTCAAATCTGTAGAGAAATTTATCATATCGTTTCACATAAATACTAAAAACAATGCAAGAAAAAAAGAATGAGATCAGAGAGAAAAATCAGGTGTATTATCCTGAGTTCTGGAAAAAGAGAAAGATGAACCCTGAGTTCGTAAAGGATCTGGAGGAGAGTGCTAACAGCAAACCTATAGCAACAGATGAACATGGGGAATATAGAGCTGGGAAATTCCTCCATAGTTGTGCTATTGTGATTGTAGCCTATGCAAACAACCTCTGGAGTGTTGAGATACACAGCCAGCACCAGGTAAATTTGCCGATGATTAGAGAGATCAGGTATAAGTATCTACCCGATAATTTGATGATGGCACAGCTATTCCTGCCACGTGATCAGCGTATAACTGATAAGGCGGTTGTTCTTTATCAGATCCCTGGAGAGCTGAGAGATAATGAAGTTCCAACCGAAGAAATAGCAGAAAATGAAAGTAATTGAGAATAGACTACTGCCTCCAAAAGGTTACAGGGCTATAATGCTATTTGGGGTGATATTTGTGCGTAAAGGGGTGGAGCTTCCACCCCGAACCCTAAGGCATGAGGAGATCCACAAAAAGCAAATGATGGAGATGCTTATCCTCTTTTTTTACCTCTGGTATGGTGTTGAGTTCCTGGTGAGGCTTTGCATTTATCGGGATCGCAAAAAAGCATATAGGAATATCAGTTTTGAGAGAGAGGCTTATGTAAATGATCATCTGATTTCTTACAAGCGTAAACATTTCATCTGGTTTAGATATATGAGGGAGGGCAAAGTATGATTTATGTGGGTATCGACACTGGAGTAAATACAGGCTTTGCTATTTATAACTCAAAAACAAGGCAATTAGTTGATGTACAATCAATTAAAATACACCAGGCAATGAAAAGGATAGAGGAGCTTACAGAGGAATATCCAAAGGCTGTAGTGGTTAGAGTTGAGGATCCCAGACAGCGTACCTGGTTCGGAACCGAAAGAATGCCCAGGGATGAGGAGAGAAAGAAACTCCAGGGCGTGGGATCGGTCAAAAGAGATGCTACCATCTGGGAGGATTTCCTTATAGATCTGGGAATATCCTATGAAATGGTGCCTCCTAAAATGAATCGGACTAAATTGGATCAAGCCACATTCAAGGCTTACACCAAATGGAGTAAGCGAACAAATGAGCATGGTAGAGATGCTGCCATGTTAGTTTATGGTTTTTGATTGTTATTTATCTATTTTTTGCTTTAATATGTGTTTGTCAGACACATATTTTATATCTTTGTATCATTAAAACAGTTTATTATCATGGTTATAACTGCAATTTATATTATTATCGCTATAGTAGTTCTCTATATTGCTTTGCGTTTAATACATAAAATCTACCCTCTGGATCCTGTAACAGTGGGGAAAACGATTAATATCTACCAGGATAACACATACAACCGTACAGCAACTGTTACAGGGTTGCATAGTGATCGTGTGGTTATTTATGATGTTTTGCCTTTGCCTGTACATTACAGAGGTAGATTCTATTCTGTTGGATATACCAGCGATGGCTACTCTCTTATGTTTATAGGGAGAAAGAAACTATATTTCCTCGCACGTCTGGCTGAACTAATCAGAAAGATAGCGAACACACCCGAATATCAGGGTGATTTACTTGGTGAAAGTGCTGAGGAGACTACAGAACCAGTGGAGGGGGTTGATGATGAGATGTAGTGATATTGAATTTCGCAAAGTATCAGAGCTTTCCCTGCTGAAAGATAATCCCAGAAAGATCACGACTAAGGATCTGGAGCGGTTGATAGATTCGATTCGTATAAATGGATTCTGGAAACACCGACCTATCACACTATCAGATCGAACTGGTGAGCTTGTAGTGATCGCTGGTAATCAGAGATTGAAAGCAGCTAAGAAACTAAAGCTGAAAGAGGTTCCAGTAGTGATCTACTCTGATCTTACAGAGGAACAGGAGGCTGATATAGTTCTAAGGGATAATATCAACAATGGGGAGTGGGATGTTCTGCTATTAGAGGATGGCTGGAATGAGAAAGTAGATTTTGATTTTATCGGGTTAGAATTGCCTGAACTCAATGATGAGGAGGGTAAGAAGTCAAAAAAGAAATCCAAAGGAGAGGATCCAGAGGATGATGATGATTCGGATGGTGATGATATGCCCGATGAGAAAGAGGACTTTTACAGATCCATGCTCACTGATTGCCTCTATGAAAGCAATAACGAATTTGAGATACCTAACCTGCTGCTGGATAAACAAGCTGGAAAGTTACAGCTACCATTTGCTCCATGGGGTGCAGATAGCCGATTAAGAAAGGATGTATCAACATATCACTTTTACGTGGATGATTATCGTTTTGAGGCTATCTGGAAAGATCCTATCAAGGTGCTAACAAGTGGAGTGAAAGCGTTGGTAGAACCGAACCTCTCTGTTTATGACACAACACCGATAGCATACGGACTGCATCAAATCTATAAAAAACGCTGGATAAGTCGCTACTTTCAAGAGTGTGGTATTCTGGTATATGCAGATCTCAATGTATCTGTGAAGTTCAGAGAGTTCAATAAGCTGGGGATCCCACAAGGATACAATGCTTTCTTTACTCGTGGTTATGCTGATCGGGTTGAGTATCTAAAAATAGAGCTGGAGGTAGCCAGGGAGATCTCAGGTTTGCAAACGCCTAATTTGCTGGTTTATGGTGGAGGTGATGAGATCAGGAGATTCTGTGTAGAGAATAGTCTGGTTTATATCGAGCAATTCATTAACGATAAAAAAGGAAAAAATGGCAAAAACAAGCGGTAGCAACAAGAAACCACCAGCAAGCGGTGGATTGCAAGCAGGAGATTCTAACTACAAGGGTAAGATCGGAAAGTTGGAATCTTTAGCATCTATCAAAAACCCTCAGGTGTACAAATCGGTTAAGGAGAGTATATCTCGCTTTCACTCTGTTTTGGGTGTAAGGCAAAAGGATATAAAGATCGCTACACTACAGGCAGGAGTTGGAGGGGTACATATCTCTCAGGGAGGAGTATCTAAGCAGGTAGTTCTCAATAAGCAAGTTTTCAATGGTAAAAATACAACTAAGAAAAGTGTGGAAAGTTGGGCAAGTACAGGTTATAAGAGTGGGCACCTGACTAAAACAAACAAGCCAGTAGCTCACATCATCACCCACGAGCTGGCACACGCTACCTGGAATCAGCATCTAACATCTCCGAATGCTAAGGCAGCGACAAAAAGCATTAACTCTCTTTACAAAAAATGGAAAGGAGATAGCAAAAAGAGCGGTTATGGTAGCTATGCGAAAACAAATGTGAGTGAGTTCTGGGCTGAGGTATGTACCAAAGCCGTACATGGTAAGGCAGACAAATACACCAGATCTGCCAAAGGGATTATTAAACAGTTTAAATTATAAACTATCTTTGTAACGAATTGCAAATTAAAAACATATACGATTATGACAGAAATTGTATTAAACGAAAAACAAAAGGCTGTTTTACAGAAACATTTAGATGGTACTTACAGCCCATTCTTTTCCAGTGAGGAGGAGCAAATATCCTTTAATGAGGTTATTGATATGGCTGAGGCTCTTATGTTTGAGCTTGATGCTGTAGAGGAATCTGGAGAGGATCTTATGAGATGGTTCTGGGATAAATACCAGGAACAGGAGAGCGGAAAATAAAACTAACAGGAAATCAGGTAGAAAAGCTCTATCTGATTTTCTTTGCTTTCGATGTGTGTTTGACAAACACAGTTGAAAACAACGAACAAACAACGGATGGCACTATTTGAGAAAGGAAATACAGTCGGTAACAGGTTTACCTCCGAGAACCAGCCAAAGAAAAATGGCAGGAAGCCCTCACTGTATAAACAACTCAAAAGTATTACAGGAAAGAAAGTCGATTATGAGCTGAGCAAAGAGGATTATTTCAAAACGATCCGCTTTCTGATGGAGAGGACAAAAGACGAACTCAACTCTATTATGAAAGATGAGCAAACTCCTATCTGGGTGTGCAATATAATCAGTGCTATTTTCTCTGATATACGTTATGGGCGTACATCAACCGTTGAAATGATCTTTGATAGATTGTTTGGCAAATCCACTCAACCTATAGAGGGTGATGTGAATGCTAATGTTTCTGGATCCGTTGGTATGGTGGATCTCTCCAAACTTACCACAGAGGAGCTGGTACAATACAACCAACTGCTGGATAAAATCAATGGCAAAAAAGTTTAAGGATATAGAGATCTCTATAGCCCTTGCAGTCAAAATAGAGCTGTTCAAAAGGGGTTGCTTTGATTTTATCACCTGTAAGGATGGTAAGAAGCATGAAAAGCAGGATGAGGCTTTGAAGATCCTAACCGATTCAGAGCACACTGAATTTCTGTATGGTGGAGCTGCTGGAGGAGCAAAGTCCTGGACAGGTGCTGCCTGGTTATTGTTTATGTGTTTGGCATTCCCAGGCACTAAGTGGTTTATAGGGCGTGCTGAATTGAAGCGTATAACTCAGTCCACACTTATCACATTCTACAAAGTTTGCTCTACCTATGGAGTGAGCGATGAGCTGTATAAGTACAATGGGCAATACAATTACATTGAGCTATTCAACGGCTCCAGGATTGACCTGCTGGATTTGCAATATAAACCTGGTGATCCTCTCTATGAACGCTATGGATCTATTGAGTACACAGGAGGCTGGATCGAGGAGGGCGGTGAGGTAAACTTTGGAGCCTATGATACTCTTAAAACTCGTATAGGTAGGCACTTGAACGCTGAGCTGGGGTTAAGACGTAAACTATTCATCACCTGTAACCCTAAAAAGAACTGGATGTATGAGACATTCTACAAGCCAGCGAAAAAGGGAGATTTGCCCGAATACATGAGTTATTTGGCGTGTTTGGTACAGGAGAATCCATTTATAGATCCTGACTACATAGAGGGGCTAAAAACCACCAAGGATAAGGTAAAAAGAGAACGCCTCCTAAAAGGTAACTGGGAGTATGATGATAATCCTAATGCTTTATGTTCCCACGATGCTATTACGGCTATTTTCGGCAACCTCCTGGCAATAGTAACAGGAAACTACTACCTAACAGCGGATATAGCTCGTTTCGGTTCAGATTACGCTCGTGTTTGTGTTTGGAATGGGTATAAGATTGTGGATCTGAAATGCTTTCCGATAAGTAAGACTACAGAGATACAGACTTGTATCATGCACTTTCAGAAAAAATACAGGATCCCCAAATGTAAATGTATTGCTGATGAGGATGGTGTTGGTGGTGGTGTGGTTGATAATTGCGACATACAGGGGTTTGTCAATAACAGTAGGGCTTTCAATAATGAGAACTACCAGAATTTACAGGCTCAATGTGCATACAAGCTGGCTGAACATATTAACGCCTCTGAGGTGGGTGTAGATCCTGAGCTGGTAAGCACCACGGACATTGAGCAGATAACAATAGAGCTGGAGCAACTGCAAACGTGGGATGTTGATAGTGATGGAAAGCTAAAGATTAAGCCCAAAGAGGAGATAAAGCAGGAAATAGGTTGCTCCCCTGACTGGAGAGATGTATTCCTGATGAGATGCTGGTTTGATTACAACGAAATAGATATACCTGATGATATTGAAAATAGATTATCTGGATTAATGAGTTAAAATTTATAGCAATGGGATTATTTAACGTACTAACAAATGAGGTCAAAGCTGCTGTAGGTTATCAGCAGAACTTTGAGGAGCTTCTGGCATCTAAGGATGTAGCCAGGGCGTTAAATTTCATGCAAGATCATTCTGTATTTGCTGCCCAGGCACTCCTGGAGTACAATGTAGAAAGCCATGAAATTATGAAAAGGCAGGATAAGCCGATCTATGACAAAAAGGGGAACTTTCTAAGGTTTCAAAAGCGGTGGAAAATTCCGATCCCTTATCAAACATTCATCAATGAGATAGCCCTGGTGTTCCTATATGGCAGACCTGTTAAGTGGCTACAGGAAAGCGATGGTACCGATGAGGCATTTGAAAGCTACAAGAACCTACTGAAAGAGATCCGTTTTGATGCTCATGTAAGAGAGGCAAAGCGTGTGGCTGGTTCTGAGGGTACAGCTGCTATCCTTTTTCACACATTTAGGGATGAGGAGGGAAAACCTAATCTGCTGCTCAATGTGCTTTCAAAGAAAAATGATGATGAGATCTTTACTATCAAGGATCAGTACAAGCGTTTGAAAGCGTTTGCCTGGGGGTACTCTCTCAAAGAATCGGGATCTAAGACGGTGTACCACCTGGATATTTACACAGCCGATACTATCTACAGGTGTAAGCGTGCCAGTATGGGCTGGGAGGTTATTGTTATGCAGAATGTTGTAGGTAAGATCCCTGTTATCCTATTTGAGCAGGAACTGGAGCATAATGGAGTACAGCCGATGATTCACCGTATGGAATCAATGGGATCCACCGATGCAGATGTGAATGATCGTTTTGCTAACCCTGCTATGGTTGCAACTGCTGAGATTCTTAATAGCCTACCCAAAGCTGAGGAGGAGGCAAAGCTGTACATCCTTAAAAATGGTGGTGAGGTTAGATACCTTACCTGGGATGATGCTTCTGAGAGCAAAAAGAATGAGTATGAACGCCTGGATAAGCACATTCTCTCTAAATCGTTTACTCCTGATGTGGACTTTAACAACATGAAAGGATTGAGCGATGTATCAGCCAAAGCTCTCAAACAAATGATGATGCTGGCAGTGATCAAAGCCGATAAGAGGAAAGAAACCCACGATGGTTACATGAACCGTGTGGCTAACCTCACTCTGGCTATACTTGGTAATGTGCTGGACTACACTAATAGATCCAAATATGAGGCTCTTAAAATCGGGCATGAGTTCCAGGAGCCATTTGGTGAGGATGTTAGTGCCGTACTCAATGACTTGCTTAAACAGTTCGGATCTGGTGCCCTCTCTCTACAAACAACATTAGAGATGAGTTACCTGGTGAAGAATGCTAAGATAGAGCTTGACCGAATCAAAGAGGAACAGGCTGAGGCAATGGAGAGACAAAAGGAGTTAAACAAAATGGACGTATTTGGGGAGGCTGAATAATGGGAACAATAATTATTACTTTAATAGCCGTGGTAGTCGCTGGGTGGTGTTTCTATACTCTCTCAGAGCATGAGGTAGAATCAGGGTATGTAGTGGACAAAGAGCACCTGCCAGAAAGCACAGAAATGGTGTATGATACAACTTTCAATTTAGATACTCCACAAACTACACCCGAATGTTTTGTTATCTGGGTGGCTGATCGTAATGGTGTGGAGGAGATCTATGTGAGTGAGGATGAGTTCAACGAAATAAAGGAGGGGCAGAAATGGCAAAGAAACAGCTTGTGAATGAGGTTAAGGTAAAGTGCGTGGACTGCATTTTTTGTCCTGGTGAGCCTGTCAATCACTTGGTAGATTGTACCAATAAGAATGCTAATCCAGGAGGGCACAAAAAGGGATGCTGGGCACACGTTTGCCGACACTTTAAAAACAAATAGTGAATGGCTCAATACATCAACTCTAAAAAGCTCCAAAGGGAGTTATTTAAGCGTACAGAGGGTTATGCTGTAAATGTGCGTAATCTCTACAGGAATGCTATGGATCAGCTTATAGACCTGGTAAAGGGTACTGAGCTGGAGGATGGCAAACCTTTCTCATTTTCTGAATATGGCTATGGGGAGGAGGCTACTGCTGTTTTCCGCTCTCTGTATAGCCAGGTTTACCAGGAGATCAGAGGGGATGTAGAGAAAGAGTGGATGTTATCCAATGATAATAATGATGAGCTTGTAAAAAGTGTGTTTGGCAAACACTCTATTCAGGATAATCATTTTGCTCGTTTGTTCAATCGGAATAAGGAGGCTATGGATGCTTTCTTTGCCCGAAAAACAGGAGACGGCTTAAACCTCTCTCAAAAAGTATGGAAGTACACAGGGCAGTACAGAGAGGAACTTGAAAACTGCTTGGATCTGGCTATCGGTGAGGGTATCGGTGCTAATCAGCTGGCAACAAAGATAAAGGAATACCTACAAGATCCAGATAAGTTTTACAGGCGGTTTAGAGTAAAGACTGGAGAGGACGAAAATGGTAACTCAATCTATGGCAGGGTATGGAAACGCAGGGTATATGACAATGAAACCCAAAGCTATAAATGGATAGATGACAACCCTAAGAAATACCACCCTGGGCGTGGAGTTTACCGATCCTCTTACAGGAATGCTCAGCGTTTAGCACGTACTGAGACAAACATAGCCTATAGAACAGCTGATTTTGAACGCTGGCAGCAGCTTGATTTTGTTGTAGGAATTGAAATAAAGCTCTCCAACAATCACCCACACTCGGATATTTGTGATGATCTCCAGGGGATCTATCCCAAAACATTCAAGTGGAGAGGCTGGCACCCTAACTGTAGATGCTATCAGGTGCCTGTTCTGGCTACAGAGGCTGAGATAGATGATATGCTGGATAAAATTCTCTCTGAGGATAACGTGGATCCTATGGATAGCTCTCAGGCAGTACAGGAGTACCCCGATGAGTTCAAAGAGTGGGTTAAAACGAATGAGGAGCGGATGGAGAAAGCTGAGGCAAAGGGAACACTCCCCTACTTTGTGAAAGATAACAAGGCAGGAATAGAGGATATTCTAAAGCCCATATCACCCGAACAAAAACATCACCAGGATTTAGTTGGTAAATATGGAGAGGAGAGCGTACAACAGCTCTATGATGCTTTTGGAGCTTTCAAAGATAAGATCTCTACTGGTGATCTGGAGTATCAAATCAAAAAGCTAAAATTTGAGGCTAACTGGGTTGCTGATAAAAACAAGTTTCCAACATCTCCAGAGATGGTTAAGATGCTGGAGAAAGAACTGGCTACTGTACAGGCTAAGTATGACACACAACTGGTAGTAGAGGCAGCTCAGCCTATTCTCGGATATAAGAGCAAAAGCAAGCCGTTAAACAGCCTGTTAGAGCAGCTGAATGATGCTATTGCAAGTGGTGGATCCACAAAAGAGATACAGGATCTCACAGCTCAGGCGACTGCAAAAATAAAGGATATAGAAAAGGCTCGCCTGAATAAGATTATAAAGAGCGGATCAGATGGCTCTATTATAGATCTATATGCCACAGCTGGGGAGAAACTGGAGATTGCACGGCTACAGGATCAGTATGATAAGGCACTGGCTCAATATGGTAGCCAGTGGAATTATACCGTTAATCAGAACTATCAGGAGCTGGCTAATTATAAGAAAGAGCTGGGGCAAAAATACATGAGCAAACAGGGTGCCCTGGTTAAGCTAAATGGAGAGACCTCAGAGGCTGCTGCTAAAGCTCTGGAGGAGTATCTGAATGCACCAGAGAACAAAACGGCAAACACTCCTATAGGTGGTAGATTTCAGAACTCAACACGCTGTGATGATATTGATAAGAAACGGATAAAAGAGTACAGCAAAGTAACTGGTATTAGTGAGGATGAGCTGGGGCTGATAACCAGATATACATACGGATCCAAATGGTGTAATCAGTACGGCTATGGTATTGTAGATCCTTATTTCGGCAAAGTCCAGGATTATGATGGGTTGTGTCAGAAATACTATCCTGCTGCTAACTCTGTACTGGAGAAATTGCCCAGATTCCAGGGTACCACTTTCTCAGGGATCAATATGAGTGCTATGGAGCTGGATAAATACATCATATCCATGAAAGAATGCCTCGATACAGGTAAGCCATTTGTAAATAACGCCTTTCTATCAACCACAACCAACATAGACAAAACAACCATATTTGGCAGCAATATACAGCTTGTGATAAAGGGTAAACATGGTGTAGATGTTAAGCCTATTACACACCACTACTACAAGAGTGAGGATGAGGTTTTGTTTCGGGCTGGCACTAACTTCAAGGTGGTAGCTGTAAAGCAAGAAACAGCCCGAAAATATGGCTTTGGCAAAGGCTGGGTAATTGAGCTGGAGGAGATCTAAGGGATTATTGAGAGTATTATTCCCATATATTTTTTTCAAAAGTGATTAAGATGGAATTTGAACTCTTTGAATATTTCCCATCAATATCAAATTTCATAGTCGGCTCATTGATAACCCACCAGCACTCATAGATGAACGTATCCACATCATTCTTGATAACATAATCCCAAAACTCGTTTCTATCTTGGAAGTCTATTTGTCCTGCTGTTTTGCTGTTGTATTTTGCTCTGTATGTTTGATACATATTTGCTGAGCTGATTTTGTCCATTTCCTTTTTGTATAGCTCTATTCCATCGGAATACCCATTGCCATACAACCCATAAAGTTCAATTTTTGATACTGTGCCGTTCTCATTGCCATAGAATGTAACAAGATAAGATACATCCTTGGTGTTTAAGCGATATTTGAGCGTTGTTTTCCCCAGAGTGTTGCTCTCATTTTCAAGCTCTCCAGCAGTGAATGATGATTTAATATGATCAGGTGTAGCATCCATCATGTTGATAAAATCATTGACATTAAAAACCGATATGGTACCTAACTCATCATTACTACATCCTGTTATCAATGCTGCCAGGCAAAGCATTAAAATTACTTTCTTCATAACATTATTTTTGAGATTGAACCACAAAGATAGTGCTTTAAAAGAAAAAAGAGGCTGTTATGCCTCTCTCTTTCCTGTCTCAAATGATTTCTCCCAGTCCGTTTTGTCTCCCTCTGGATTCGGTGATTTACCTGGTAAATACTCTTTCAGCAGATTCTCTTTCCAGTGTTTGTATGATTCAGAAAGGGATTCCCCTGTCTCTGATCTATCCAAAAAAGCATAGTGAAACTCTTTCTCATACTCCCATAGAGAGGCTGCCAGAGGTCGTTTTACATCGTTCTGATAGGGGTTGCTTTTCTCTCCATTATACCATTTGTAGTTTGAGTAGTCCTCTGTAATGCCAGAAAAAAACTCCTCTTTGTTCCATTCTTTTCCCATGATTATAGTTTTAATAAGCGATCTCCGTAAATTGGATTCTCTTTAATAAATTGAGTAAATATCATAAACATATCATCTGGCAATTTGTCAATAGCAAGTACCGCTATATGATCGGGTATTTTATAGTATGATTCGGCAATGGATCCAGCAATGGCAGCAATAGTATCACTGTCTCCACCGATTGAAACAGCCAGCCTGATAGTTTCCTCAAAATCGTTTGCCTCCAAAAAGCAGCTGATAGCCTGGGGAACTGTTACATGGCACGTTTCATTAAAAGTGTTGTGCATCCTAATACTATTCACTGAGTTCACATGGTACCCATATCCGCTGATATATTGCTCTATGCCTCCTTTGTCGATCTCTCCAGTTCTTAGCTTGAATATCAAAGCAGCTACACATTGAGCACCGAATATACCTCCCATGTGATCATGGCTCGGTATGGCTGAAAGCTGAGCCTGTGAGAGAACTTTCTGGTGGCTATCAAATAACCACCCTACAGGGCTTACTCTCATTGCTGATCCGTTTCCATAGCTGTTGTAAGGTTGTGGATCATCGGACTGGATCCAGCGTGCAAATGAACCTCCATAGGCTCCTTTGGGGTTCGGGTACTTTCTGCACCATTCCAGGAGGCTATTCTTATACTTTTTCCCATTGAGGATAGCATCCGCTATAGCTATTGTACAGATAGTATCGTCTGTATATGTGCTTTCCTCTGTGAACAGATCAAAGTCTGTCCTGTTCGTATTGTTGAACTCGAAACGAGATCCTATTATATCTCCTATGATTGCTCCTAACATAATTTTACCTCCAATTCTTTCCTTGTGATTGCAAAATATAAGTTTTGTAACTGATGGGCATACTCTATTGTGTGTATCAGTCCATTGAGCATATAATAAAATGGCTCTTTAATATTATTTTCTACAGCTACAGGAGTTTTGTTAGTAAATATTATCAGGTTTCCCTGCTTGCTATAATCCTTTACAAAGCATTGTTTGGCAAAGCGATCTCTTTCAAAACCACACTTCAAAAGCAGTTCATTGGTCAGGGGGATAGGGCTAAGCCATTCTACTCCTCGCTTATCCTCTCCAAGTATTACTATCCCAGGCAAAATGCCAGTTACTTGAACGATTGATAGAGATACATTCCTCATTCCTATTACCCCATTCTCGTAATCTATATATTCTTTCCCATCCAAATTCGGGCGGTAGATATAATTACCTATTCTCAACTCGCTTGCTTGTATCATAATTCCTCCTTTCTTAATTTTCCTCTTTCGGTTTGTTTCCTCCTGAGTGCTCCCAGGCGAATAGTGCAAAGCCGATTGGAATACTCTCCAGCCTCCAGATCTACATTCCAGAGGCTTTCTTTCTTAATGCCTACAACATCCTCAGGCAGGATCTCATATATTGCAGTCTTAGAACCGAAATAGTAATGTTTCTCTCCCTGATATGCTTTCTTTAGCTCTACATGAACTACTTTAAATTTTTGTTTCATAAAAGTGTGTTTATCAAACGCAAAGATAGTGTATTCTATTACATAGAACAAACATTTACATCATAAATAATAGGCTCCCCACAAAACGAGCATTCACAAATCTGTAATAATTGATTTCTCGAAAAGCTCCAAGAACGTACCATATCAACATCATCATTTTTTAATGGAGAATAAAGCTCCTCAAATTTAGGCTCTATGGATCCTCTTATGTCGAAAAGTCTATTATGTATTTTTGTAGCAATATGATCCTTATCTTGATGAATATAAGGCTTAGCATCTGGATAGATGGATTTTAAGAATAGATGAAATTTATAACACCCTCCTCTCATAAATATGTGTTCTATGTACACATCGGAATCCCTTAAAGTAGTAATTATATGCTCTATTTGATTTATCATTTCATTCATTATTTACTTTTTGATAACTGGTATTTTGTTCCACAATCTAAACAAATAACTCTCATGGATCCGCTCCTGGTTTGCCTTAACTTCCCATTGCATTGTGAGCATTGATGTAAACTACACCATTTTTCTACAGCTTTATTCCGTTTTGTAAAATCCTTTTTAGGCATCATATCAGGGTAGAGTATTCTACATATTTTGTTATATTCTCTACTTATCCACCTCCCACCTGGCTCATGGTGTAAACCGTCTCCCATCATATCTCCAAGTTTGATGAGTTGATCATGGAGGAAATCTCGATCTTGTTTCATTTGAAATTGTTTTAATACACCTCTACTCCAGTACCCTTTTTACGTGCTGTTTTAGTCTCAGCAGATGTTTTAGGCAGTCTCCATCCACGAGCTTTAGCAACTCCAATATTAAACGCCTCCCACACTTTTACATCTCGAAACTCAAAGTGCATGGTTCCTTTCTTGAATCCCTTGATCCTGAAAAATCCCCAGTCATACCATACTCCGAACTTCATTCTCTCCCAGTCTCCTCTGTTGTTATCAGATGAATTGTGCATATTGAAAGAGAAATTATAAATGCTCTGGATGCTTTCGTATGGTGTAGCGGTGAGTAGGCACAAAGCTCTGATAAGATCATCAATTTTATCCCTATTACCACTATACCGAATACTAAGCTCTCCACCATAAGAAACCTCACACATCCAGGGTACAATGAATTTTCTATTTATCATATAATCGCTGTTTGTTTTCCATTTCTCTCCAGCTGTTGAGTTCTCAGCCGAAAAAGAGCAGATCATATCAAAAGCCTCAATTAGAACCTGGCTCATTCGGTTTTCATGTGTTCCCACAATTATCTCCATCATTTTATAGATGTTCTTAACGGTAAATGGGATGTGCTCCTGAGTTTCAACGAACTTATTAATGTTGTCTCTCACTCCTTTTGTAGAGTATTTCTCCATGTTCAGATCTCTAAACACTTTCTCCCAGCACTGCTTTTGCAGTTCTTTCTTGTACTCATCACGAGTAATTTTACGATCTGAGTAATTTGTTTCTCCAGATCTATAGGCTCCGAACTTAACACCGTATTTGCTTATGGGTGCTGTTAATTCATTTATTTTGCTGGATACCTCCATCACCTCATCAAACATTCTCACAGCAGCAACATACCTCCAAACAAGATCACGCACATAGTTAGGCTTAACCAGCCCACCTGTGAGCGATTCTGGCTCATCCTCTATAGAAAAGTAATCAGAGAACTCATCCTCCTCTGTTCGGGGCTTATAAAGCCAAATACAGCCTACCTCTACATCTGTCTGCCTCTCTGAGGTGGAGAAACACCTGCCAAAATTGTCCTTTCTGCCTGATTCTTTTATAAGCTCATATATTTGAGCTTGTTTTGTGTTATAAGCCCTGAATATAGAGGCGTTGCAAAGTGATATAATTGTACAGCCAGCTGGAGCGATCTCCCAGGCGTGTAAAATATGCCTCTCCTCATCCGAAAATGGAGGATTCATAATGATTATATCCACATGGGATATTTGTTCGCTCCTGAGACTTAAAAAGTCGGCTGTTATGTATTTGCTCTTACTGGCTACAATCTTAGCCAGATCTTTGTTAATTTCGCACGTGAGGACTTCTTTAGCTCCATTCTCATTAAGATAATCTACTATGTTACCTTTGCCAGCAGATGGCTCCAGAAAGATCTTATCAAAAACCTCTACATTCATCAGCATCTGCTCTATTACTCCAGTGGGAGTAGGGAAAAAATCTTTGTTAAACATATATTTTCTATTTGCTAAAGTTTCTACCATATCCTAAGATACATCCAGGTAGGTGATCTGGATCGTTAAAAGCGTATCTATTTGTATTGCTAAATTCGCAGAAATCACAATATGAGTTTTGGCAATAACTTGGCTGTTTTATTTTATCAATTTGAGAAATTAAATGCTCATATTTATTCTTGTACTTCTCGTGCTCATATCTCAGTTGTTTCAACTCAGATCGTAATTTTCTATATTTCTTATATGATAATATCAGTATCATGTTTTGTTGTTTTTAGCGTTATGTACTCCACGTGTATAATTACGTTCTATTTTTCTCACATCATTATATTTAGCTTGCTTGCTACTCTCAATTACTCTTTTGCCAGTTCCTAAGAGCTTACCTCCTTTGCCCTGCTCGTCCAGGGTTTCCTGTATTACTTTTAAGATTCCCATTTCTTAATTATATTGATTAGTGCTCCATGAATAATTATCACGTGTATCACGTCCATATTTAGCATCAAAAGCAATTCTCTTTTCAATCTCCTCATTTGCTTCTTTCTCAGTGTCGGCTGTACCTACATTGTACTCCTCACCATCAATCATTTCGATAATGTAAAATTTCCCTATTATTGCATTCATATTATTGTAGATTTGTATTAAATCAGTATGAGGATCGAACTCATATTTCCATGTTCCCAGTGTCCTATAATTAGACGATATACATTCTCTGGCTGTCTGGTGTCCTACCATTAGACGAACTGATTTTTTTGTTATTGTACCTCTATATCCTTACACAAAACAACATCTCCAGCTATATAATCCCAGTCGAAAATAGCACCTCTCTCCAGGGCTGTTTTCGTTGCTGTTTCGTTTCGCTCACACGTATATTTTCCCTCCTCATTGACAACATAGATCTCACCATTTTTCAGATCAATAATCTCTATGTATCCATCAACATATCCCTGGAGTTCGTCCAGCTTAAAATCGGTTCCGTTCACTGGGTGAATTTCGGTTATCTCCCCATTTACCTTGATTAGTTTAGCCATTGTTTTCCTCCTTTCTGTAGATTGAATGGATCTCTTGTAGTGTGTCTGCATCTACTATAGCAATACGCTTGTAGTATTTCTCACAGGCAGCATCAAAACCACCACACCATTCTGTTTCTTTTTGGTACTGTTCTTTCACTTTCTCAACAAAGGATGGGATAGCATCTTTATCCATCACAGGGGTAGTCATTCCGATACGGATCTGATCCTCCGTATCATGCTGTAAAACTCTTACTCTAATTAAATCGCTCATAATCATAAATCTTTAGTGTTGCATTACTATTTTAGTTGTTGGTATCGTCATTCATTTTATACTCTGGAAATCCCATTTCTCTATGAGCAATACCTGTTATATCCACATACAAGCAATACTCATCTGCTTCAACGATAAACCAGCCGTTGTTAAATCGGATGTAGCCATCTTCGTAGATGGTTTGTATCAATGTTCTATTATCGTCAAGGATAGCGGATGCAAGGTTATAAGGGTTCCTAATTGTTCCCTGATCACAATCATCAATCAAAGCCATTGCTTTTAGTGCAGCGTTTGCTAATTTTCTATTAGTGTATCCCTCTACTATCTTATGCGTTGCTTCCATTTTCTATATATTTTGCTCGTTATAAAACTAATTACGATGCAAATATAGGATATATATCCAAACAAACAAAGGAAAATGGATATAATTTGGATATATTTATAAAAATTCGGTGATTTTACGGCTTTTTTATATCCAGATTCAGGTAAATAGACTGGATATATTTTACTGCAAATTATGATATATCTATTTTCTTGGATATAATTTGTTATACTTCATACAACAAATAAAACACACTCTTTTTGTACACTTGGTAAATCTAAGCATCTGATCCTCTGTATTAAAAAGTGTGTTTGTCAGACACATATATCAGAATTTATGCTTATTTTTGTGCGAACTAATTTTTTATATAAAATCATGAATAAGAAACTCTTTGTAAAAGTTAAAGACTTGTGTAAAGACACAGGTTTATCAGAGAAGTATCTCATAGCGATAACCGAAAAAATGGGTGGCAGCATTGAGGATGATTCGACTGATGAGGCAGCTATAGAGGAAGTGGCAAATCAGATAGTGGACATTGCGAAAGAATCGCAGGGAGAGGCTACCAGATGGGCTAATAGCAAAAAGAAAGATGAAAAAGGATCCAAAGGCTCTAAGTCCGAAAAAGAAAAAGAAGAGGATGAGGAGGGTAAAGGAACCAAAGCATCTAAAGAGGATGCTGAAAATGAACGCTTAAAAGCTCTTGAAGAGGAGTTAGCTCTACTAAAGGGTGATAAAGCTAAGGAACAGCGTACAGCAGCTGTTAAATCAGCTCAGGAAAAGCACAAAATTCCCGAATGGAGAATGAAAGGGCTTGTAGTTCCAGAGGATCAGGATCCCGATGAGTACCTGGCTGCTATTAAGCAGGATCTCATCACTCAGAATCTTATGCCAGCTGATACGGAGGGCACAAAGGCAGCAAGTGAGCAGGCTCTGGATGAGGTGTCTGATAATTTGCTGGAATCAATCACAGTTAAATAATTTAAGGAATGAAAGCAAAAAGGTATTCATTTGGTGGGGAAAAGCCGATTTTCACAGGCTCTCCCTCTATTGTGCCTGGTGGTTTTAATCTGGATGTAGAGGCTCAGAACTTTATTATAGGATCCGAGATTTCACCTGGTACACTTGCAATCTTTAATGAGCAAACCCGAAAGGTGAAAGTCATTAAGACGGCAAAAGTGAAAAAGATAGAGAGTGATAGCAAAGTTATCTCTCTGGTTGCAAACGATACAGTAGAACCGTGTTTTGCTGTAGGTGATAGCATTCTGAAAGATGGTGCTATTTCTGGCTCTTTCGGGGATGCTCCAACGATTACTAAAGTGGAGAGAAAAAGTAACGGTGAGTACATCATTACTCTTTCTGCTGCTGTTTCGGGGCTGGCTGTTGATGATGCTATCGTTCAGGTAGTGGACAAAGAGGGAAATGCTGCTCTTATCGGTGATGCAAACTGTATCACATTTGACCGTACAGAGGTTAAAGAGGATGAGACAGGTATTGATGTGTGTGCTGATACAATGCAATATGCAATGTATGAAAGGAGGGTTAATCCTATCCCTGCCTCTCAGAAAGATACCACTGGTAGCTATCTGAAAGCGAACCCACATATCAAACTTTCACAATCATTTTAAAAAAGGAGGTTTGACTTATGAGATCAATTTATTCAACATTTACAGGCTTGCACAACGTACAGGGTAAGCCTCTGGATTTTCTGGCAGCGTGGAAAAAAACATTCGACAAAGCCAGTGAGAGAGAAGTGATTTTGTTCCAAAAAATGTATTCGGATGAGTATCTGGATTACGAGGCTCCACAGCTTTCTTTGACAGCTGAGGGGTTGATGGGCAAATATCGTTTCAGAGTGATGGCTACAGTTTTGGCAAATGAATCTCCAACTCCTTTGCGTAGAACTGATGGCTTTGATATTTGGACTAAGGAGATACCACGTGTAGGACACAAGTTCTTTATGAAAGTTTCGACTTATCGTAAATTGCTGGAAACTTACAAATCTCCTTATTTGAAAGAGCCACAAAAGGTTAAGCAAATTGAGAAAACATTGAAAAACGATGTTCAAAATGCTTACCTGGGATGTAAGGATTATGTGGATTACGTGATGCTGAACGCTCTCTCTAACTGGGGATTGTGTAGATTCAAACCCGACTTGAACAACCCTGGTGGACGTGAGTATGAGGTGGATTATCAGATGGATGATGCCAACAAACTTGTTTCTGCTCTCCTTTGGAACGCAGCTAACTCAAACGCTGGCAAACTGAACATCACTTTGCTTTTAACTCAGATCGTAACGCTTTTCAAAGCTAAAGGAGTTGAGTTCAAAGAGATGATGATGGCTCCTGAGTTAATCTCTTTCATTCGTATGGATGAGGGAATCAGGACTGCAATCTATGGCAAAGATAAATCTGCCAAAATCGCTAAGCTCACAGATCTTAACGAATATCTTTCTGAGAACGGAATACCTCCTATCAAAGAGGTAAAACGCTTAGTAGCTATTGAGAAAGATGGTGAAGCAAGCCCTCAGGATCCGTGGAATCACAACATGATCGTATTTATTCCTCAAACTGATAACGGCAAACTTGGTATTGTTCAGCCGTCTATCGAGGATAACGAACTCATGGAGGAGGAAAACGTGGACTACATGGATGCTGGAAACGGTATCCGTATCGCTAAATGGCGTACTGGAGATTCTACTGGACAACAAACAGGAGAATACACCCAGGGATCTGCTCGTTTATTGCCGATCATTACAGAGATCAATGCTGTAGTGATTCTGCAAGTTCGTGGGTTCGAGGAAAAAATCGAAATCACAGAGAAAGCCGATGAGGTTATGTTTAACACTCTCTCTGATTACACCGCTGCTACTGGTGTTTTGGAGGGCTAAAAATATCTGATTATGGAATTAAAAGTATTGAAGCCCTTTAGAGACAAAGAGGATGCAAAGAAAATCTATAAGGTTGGTGAAACAATCGAAATGGATAACCTGGAGAGGATCAATGATCTTGTAGTTCGGGGTATCTGCATCATCACAGCTGTGGAAACAAAGGAAAATTCTGGATCCTCTGATAAAATCGTATTCCTGGAAAAGGAGTTTGAGGTAAAAGAGGTAAAAGAGGCTTTGGTAGCTATCGGTATAACCGTGGCAGCTAACGCTGGTGCAAACTCTATCAATAAGAAAATTTCTGAATTGACTGAGGAGCAAACAAAAGCGATTACCGAAATCCTTTGTAAAGAGTAAGGCTCATGGGTAACTTAACGAAATATGAGGCATTGCTGGGGGAATTGGAACCATATACCCCCAGTGCCCTTACCCTGAAAAAAGCCCTGGCAGATACTGGTATTTCAGATCTTAACGATGAGTATGTAGCTAACAGTGATAAAAGATCTATTGCTTTAGCTGCTATAAGTGTACTCAAAAAAATGATCGTCCTTACCAGTGATAGCCTTGGTAAATCATCTCAGGGTTATAGTGTAGCTCAACTGGAGAAACGTATTAAGGATCTCTGTGCTGAGAACGGCTTGGATGCTTCGGAGTTTGTTGAAGTACCCTCTATTACGGACGGTTCAAACTTATGGTAAAATGGGCAGGAATAACGGCACTTTCAGGTATAAGATAGTTCGGGAAGCTCAGAGAGATCAGGCTACAGGGTTTTACTCTCAGCCTGATAACTCTGGATCCGATGAGTGGCTACCTGGCTGTGAGTGCCAGATCGAAAAGTACATACCAGCAAAACAACGTATTGGTGTTGATGGACAGGTACAGACTTACAATTACACGGTATTTATCCCTAAATACTTTAATGGTACGCTGGATCTGACTGCAATAATACAAATCATTGGTGAAGATGGGAGTATTGACGAATTTCCTATTCAAGGTGTAGATAATTTCAACAGAAAGTATATCGAAGTATGGGGATAGAATACACATCTGGTAAAGGTAAAATCAGTTCAGCTGTTATGGCATTCCAGAAACGGCTTGAAACGGCTACTGTTTATTTGCTTAAATACTTAGGTGAAAGCCTGGTAAAGTACGCAAAAGAGCAGCACAATTATACCGACCAGTCAGGTAATCTAACTAACTCTATGGGCTATGTGATAGTGCAAAATTCAACACCTATACACTTTGGTGGATTAAACCAGCCTGGAGAGGGGGCTGATGCAGGGTTAAAGGTTGCTATGAAATTAGCAGCTGAAACTCCAAGCTCATTCTCACTCATCATTGTGGCAGGGATGAATTATGCTGCTTATGTAGAAGCAAAGGGGTACAATGTTATACTGCCAGCTGAATTAAAAGCAAAGGCTGAATTTCCAGCAGCTATGAGTAAACTGGCTACAAAAGCTAAGGCAAAAGCAAATGAATTATTTGGTGATATTATATGATAACAACTGAGGAAATATCTGTTAGAGTTTACCAGCTACTCCAGGGGAGTGAGGTTAAGAGTATGATTTCTGGCTCTATCGACTATGAGAGATCCGATTATTCAAAAGAGGATGTTATTATAGTTCCCCACGCTATTACTGGAGAGGATTCAGTTCGTTTCGGAGAGATCAAAATAAATATTCATGTGCCTGATCTTATGAAAAAAGCCAAGCCGAACCCTGTATATAAAATCAACTTTCCACGGCTTATAGAGATACGTGCAAAGGTTATTGAGGTTCTAAAAAGCCATTATGAGCTGGGTAAAGGATATAACTGGACTATCGGTCTGTTACATCCACCCATAAAAGAACCTGATCACAATGAGCACTTTGTTTCTTTTGCTCTGGAGATAACAGTAAGAAGTAAAAAAGTTTAATCAATAAAATTTAAGTTATGCCTGTATTATCAACAATGGGATTAAAAAAGATCTGGATCACTCCATCTACTGGCAGTGAAACAATGCCTGCGAATGGTGCAGCATGGACAGATCTCGGAGACGTGTACAAGGATACTTGTACGCTGAAAGATTCTGATGGTACTGAAACCAAACACGAATCGGAAACCTCCAGCAAGAAAATAGTAATGTATGAACCTGGTGAAACCTCTGTAGAGCTTACATTGATGGATCCAGATCTGGAATTGCTTGTAAAGTATTTTGGTGGAGAGATCCAGGGAACTGGGAAAAAAAGAACCTGGAAACGTCCAAGGGTACTCCCTTACAGCGAGTGGGCTGTTTGGCAGCAACCTGAGGAGGGATTCCTGGTAGGATGTCCGAACGCTCGGATCATTCCTAAGTTTGAGATCACGTATTCTGCAAAAGGTATCTGTTTGGTTCCTATGACCATCAAATACCAAGCTGAGACACATTTCAACGAGGAAAACAAAGCTCCTACAACTGCTTAAAATTCCCAGGAGTAACATGGGAAGCCTCCTGCCTTCCGCTGGGGGCTTTCTTTTTAATATTACGAAATATGATAGATGAGGAAAAGAAAGAATTAACAAAAGAGGAACGCCTGGAGATTGAGGAACAGGCTATTCAGGCTCTTTTGCAAATGGGAGCTAAGTTCTCGGTACCATTAAAAATAGAACCACGCAAAGCTCCTAAAAGAGTGCTTATGTGGAATAAGTTATTCCCTGGTAAAGCAATAAACTGGAGGGATAAACGAATACCTAAAAAATGGGATGTGGAGACTATTTCTATACCTGATGTAGATTTTGGTGCTATCAAAGAGACTATAGTACGGAATTTCCACATCAAACCTCTTTACTTAGGTACCATAGATACGCTCAGAAAGCTGTATCTGGAAATTGAATACAATGAGGAGGCTATACAAGAGCAGCCATTAGCCGAAAGCAAGGAGCTGTTTAAATATATTCCTGTGATGGCTGAGATAGCAGCTATAGCTATAATCAATAATGGGGAGATTGCTAATCCTCTGAGTAAAGAGACAAAGGAACTGAAAGAGTTTTTCATTAAGCACTTGACTGTTGGCAGACTGCAGAAACTGGCTGGTGTGATAAATCAAATGATGAACCCAGGGGGTTTTACGACCTCTATTCGATTGATAAGGGAAGTGGGAGCGACCAAACCCAGAGCAGATCGGATAGAGTTACAGGACTAAATAGTCCGTGGGGTAGTCGTGGAGCTATACTCAAAGAGTATGGGTGGACTTATGACTATTTGCTCTGGGGAATTTCCTGGCTCAACGTGCAAATAATGATACAAGATGCTGCCAGGATAAAAGATGATCCGAAAGAGGGAGATGAGGATGATGGAGGAGCTGGATCTGGTGAAGTAATACACCAGGAATTAAAAACAAAAGAAGATATTAAAAATCACCTTAAAGGACTGATGTAATGAGTGAATTTATAGATGGTGCTTTAGCATTTCGTGCAACTTTAGATATAGATGATTTCGATGTTTCAGCGGAATCAATGGAGAGGCATATCCAAAGGGTTTCTACTACAGCCGTACAAGAAGCCGAAAAGATGGATAACGCTTTCTCCAAAGCTGCTGCTGCCTTTATCGGGATTGTTGGAGTGAATCAGGCAGCTGGGTTTGTGAAAAACATGATCCAGGTTCGCTCTGAGATGCAGAACGTAGAAGCATCATTCAAAGTGTTTTTAGGATCAGCTGAAAAAGCTGAGGCTTTCTTTGATAGGCTGAATAGATATGCTTATAACAATGTGTTTGAGTTTGCCGATCTTTCAAAATCTGCTGCTCAGTTGCTTGCATTTAGAACGGATGTAGAGGATGTTATACCAACCATTAACAAGCTATCAGAGATAGCAGCAGGTACCAATGTTCCGCTGAGTGAAATGGTTAGTCTGTTCAACAAAGCCAAAGCAAACGATAAGCTGTTATCTGTTGATATTCAGATGTGGGAAAGCCGTGGTGTTCCTTTGGTTTATGAGATGGCTAATGCCATGAATAAAGGAGAGGATGAGATCCGTGCTATGGTATCGGCTGGTAAGATCGGTTTTAAAGAACTCAACGATGTTATAGATAAGGTAACTACCAATGGAGGTATGTTTGCTGGCATGATGGTTGAAAAAATGAAAACTTTGGGAGATAGTATCGGATTGCTCCAGGATAATATCACCAATATGTTTAATTCACTCGGTGAAGCTAACCACGGAATCCTAAAAGCAGGTATAGATTCAGCATCATACTTAGTTGAACACTATGAGGAAGTAGGGCGTATTCTCGGATCACTTGTTACTGCCTATGGTACATACAAAGCTGCTGTTATTGCTACATCTTTGGCGACAAAGGGCAATACAGGAGTATCAATAATAGATAATACCGTTAAATCGGTTAAGCTGACACTCCTAAAAATGGAGGAAACAGCGACTGGTAAAACAGCTGCTCAGATAGCAGCCATGACAAAAGCAGAGGTAGCTCACACAGCAGCTCTGGAGGCTAAACTTACAGCTGAGGAAAAGAGCAACCTGGTAAAGTCTATCAGGATAGCAACGATACAGGGTTTGCTTACTGCACAACAGCAGGAATATCTCTCTAATTTAGGGATCACCACCAGCTCGCAGAATTATGAGGCTGTAGCTATGAGCGTTCTTTCTGTTGAGCAAAGAATGGCTCTCTCAAAGATAGATCTCTCCTCCAAAAGCTCTATTTATCGTGCTGCTCTCGAAAGTGAGGTAGCAGCTAAAACAAGAGGCACAGCTGCCACTCTGGAGGCAATGAGAACTGATGTTAGGGCTGCTGCTGTTCGGGTTGAATCCGCTAAACAGACAGCCATAGCAACGATGCAAGCTACAGAGGCAGCTCGTTATGAGGTTTACTGGGCTAAACAATCGGGTGATGCTACCAGGATTGCAACAGCTGAAAAGAAGTTTGAGGCAGCTGTAGAAAATCAATCCTTAGCCAGGAAAGCTGCTCTCTCCTCTCAGACTGATTTTTACACCAAAAAGAAACAGCTGGAGGCAGCAGCCACAAAACAGGCTACAGTGGCAGGTATAGCCGATACCACAAGTAAAGGAGCACAAAGTGCAGCAACATCTTTACTCACCACTATCACAACCAAATGTACAGCAGCTCTCAAAACGCTATGGGCTTCAATGATGACAAACCCGATAGGTTGGATTATCGGTATTGTGGGAGCTTTGGTAAGCGTATTCACCCTGTTTAAAAACAAGCAGGATGAAACTAATGATGCAATGGGAGAGTTCCAGGAAACAACCAAAAAGGAGATTGATAACCTCAATTTGCTTATGGCTGTACTTCGTAATACAGAGAAAGGAACAAATGCACACAAACAAGCCTTAGATAAAGTAAATGCAATATTAAAGGAGTACAATAAAGAGCTTATCACCGAATCCACCACTGTAGAGGGATTGAAAGATAAATATGATGAGCTTACCGAATCCATTAATGCCAGTGCTGCTGCCAGAGTAAAAGCCAAATACATTGAAAAGATCCAGCAAGAGCAAACCGAAACTCAGGAGGATGCAAAAAAGGATCTCAGAAAAAGTGGCAATAAACTGAAAACCTATGTAGATAATCCTTATGGAGAATACGGATACTGGGAAAGTGTACAATCTATCAGGAAAATGAATGAGGCGGTTTATGATCAGATTGAGATCATGGCTATAGAATCTGCCAATAAGCTCAAAAACCTTACAGGTGATGCTTATACTCAGGGGTTCAATAAGTCGCTACAAAATATCTCCAATTCTGTTAAAGCTGCATCTGGAGCCAGTGATAAGGATATGCAAGTATTCTCTACACATTTGCGAAAATACCTATCGGCTATTGTCGAATCAGAGAAAGATGTTGAGAGCAAAACAAATGATCTCATTGCATCTATGGAGGCTTTTGCAAACGCTGGAGGATCTGAGCCAGAGATAACAAAAACGGTTGATTATGCTGTTATGTCGTTCTCTGAACTTGATAAACTTGTAAAGGAGACACAGACAGAGATAGACGAGATCAACGCTAAAGAGATAAAAATTGATACCGACAATACTCGTTTAACTGAGTTGCTTGGAATATTATCCCAGGTGAAACAGACCATTGACGGCAAAGAGGATAATCTGAATACTGAGGCTGGTATATCAGCTCGTATCAAACAACTCAAAGAGGAGCGTGAAAATGTTGAGATCAATGGGAAAAAGTACAACGAACTTACCCAAAAGATCAATTCTCTACAAAGCAGGATCCCCGATAACTCTAAAAATGCTGGTGAGAATGCCATAAAGAAACAGGAACAGCTCGCAGATAAACAGCTCCAGGCTGATTTTAGGCTGGAACAGGCTCGTATTGAGATAATGGAGGAGGGATATGCTAAGAGAAAAGCCCAGCTGGATCTACAGCATAGAATGAACCTCGCTAACATTGAAAAAGAGCAGAAAGATCTGGAGAAAGCAAGGAAAGAGGCAGGAGCTGGAGGGCTTAGCGATGATGATAAAAAAGATATTGCCGAACGCAAAGAGTTAGAGAATAAAAGCTATGCCAAAGCTGAGAACTCTCTATTTGATGGAGAAATTGAGTACAAAAAGAAACAGTATGAGCTTTATTTCCGATGGGTTAAGAATTTAGGCAAAGATGTGGCAGATAAGCAATTTTCTGAGCTGTTAAAAGACGGTAATTCATACAAGGAGTATATTGATAAGAAAATTCAGGAGCTTAGCCAAAAGAAAGCAGCTGGCACGATCACAGAGGGAGAGGGAAATCATTTGATTGCTCTTAATATGCAATACGATGAGATTACTGGAGCTAAGACTGCAATGGATTCATTCAAAGAGAGTGTAACTCGTGCGATCTCACAAGCATCCACTCTGGCTGAAAAGATAGAGGCTATTGCAAATGCTAAGGAAAAGCTGGCAGCTGGAGGAAATGGTTTAGTTGGTGAAGATGAGCACGCTGAGGCTTCGCTTTTTGTCTCGAATGCTGAGGATGATGTAAATAAAGAGCTGGAGGATAAGATACTTAATGACTTCCAAACATTTGAGGAGGCAAAGCTGGCTATCCAGGATGAATATGCCCTATTGAGGAGAGTTGCCATGGAGCAAAATAACGCTGAACTCCTGGCTCAGATCAATAAAGGAGAGGCTGAGGCTCTTTCTGCTCTCAATGCTCAGATGTTGATGCAAACAGATAGCTGGAATAACTTATTCACTGATTTGGATGCTCTAACCATTGAGCAGATAGATAAGCTGGTTACTGAGATACAGGAGAAAATGAACACAGCAGATCTCGATCTAAACCCTGCTGATCTAAAAGCCGTGTTGGATCGCTTGGATGAGGCAAAGCAAAGGATCCTTGATGTAAATCCGTTTAAGGCTCTCGGAAAAGCTATCGGTGATGTTTTCAAAAAGACTGGACAGGGATCCAAAAAAGAAACTGGTGAGATCAAAAGAGACTGGAGTAACCTGGCTAAAGCTACACAGGGTACATTTGACTTTGTAAATGATGCCATTGATAGTTGTGATGTTCTTGGAGATCTTATCGGTGATACAGGCAAAGAGACTATAGCTATGGTTCAAGGTATCGCTATGGCTGGTATTGCTATGGCTACTGCTATTTCAACAGCAGAAAAAGGATCTGTTATCCTAACAGCTATCTCTATTGCCCTACAAGCTATCCAGTGGATTGCAAGCCTATTCAACAATGATAATAAACTGGAGGAGAGGATCCAGAATATACAGAAAAACATTGATGCTCTGGAAAATTCATTTGATCGGCTCCAGCACGCTGTTGATCAAACCTATTGGATCTATAGTGAGGAGGAGAAAACAGCCCATGATAATAGGATTCAGGCTATCAATGAGGAGATAGCAGCTTTGGAAAAACAGGCTATTGTAGCTGTTCAGAGCTGGAACTTTGTGAAATATGCCGAACTTACTAAGCAGATTAAAGAGCTGAAATATGCCCTGGAGAAAGAGGAAAACAAGGGAGATATGTTCCAGCTGTATGATTTGCAACGAAAGAACTTAGAGGAACAGCAACGGCTCATAGAGCAACAGATCCAGGCTGAGAAAGAAAAGAAAAAAACAGACTGGGATAAGATCGCTGGATGGGAGGAGGCTATCAAAGATATAGATACCCAGCTGGAGGATCTGGAGCGTGAAATGCTGATAACCTTAGCAGGTACCGATATAAAGAGTGCCATTGATGAGTTTGCCGATGCCCTGGTAGATGCTTATGTAAAGGGAGAGGATGCAGCAAAGGCTTTGGGAGAGGTTACTAAGGATGTGATGAAAAAGGCTGTTGTTGAAGCGATAAAAAAGCAATTCCTGGCTAAGGCTATCAATGATGCTGTTCTTTATCTTGGTGAATCTATGAAAGATGGAAAGCTGGATGATTCAGAGAGGGCGAAATTTGAGAGCATGGTAAATGCTGCTGGTGAGGCTACCTCAAAAGCATTAGAGGCAGTCGGTGATTGGATTAAGGATCTGGAGGATGATGTTACAGAGGATCCTCTTACAGGTGCTGTGAGATCTCTAAGTGAGGAGACAGGTGGAGTGATAGCTGGTAGGCTGAATGCGTTTGTGATCAATCAATCGGATCAGACTGCAATAATGAGGCAGAGCTTACTCTATCAGCAAGAAATAGCAATGAACACCAGGTATAACAAACACCTGGAGGGAATACTGGAAGCTCTAAAGAGAATGGAAACTAAGGACAACTCATTATTATCACAAGGAATATCATAATGGAACTGGCAGACAAATTAAAACAAGATGGTGAAGTGAAAGGACTTTGTAGGCTCTGGAGAGGTAGGCTTAAACCAGGTATGAGCATAGAGAGCATGGTAAAGCTCTTTATTCGTGGGATAGACTTCTGTATATCGGAGGATTTTCCCACTCTGGAGTTTATACGAGTTAATTTCAAGGGTAAATGTGAGCAATATGGAGCATTTGTCGATGATGAGGTGAACGGTCGTAAAAACGCACCTGATACGGTTCTTAACGGTAATTGTAAGGCTATGATGGAATATGATGGCTTTACCGTTTCCAGGATCTTTATCAGGCATAATAGCCAGGCAGCTGTGATCGCTTCTGATAATGCCATGGTTACTATTGATGCTTTTGATAACTCCAATTTAGCTGTGGCAACGGCTGGAAATAGCTCTCAGATATTTGTAAATCTGTATGGAAATGCTCAGGTTGAATGTATCGGTGAGAACATCCAGGTTAAGAAAATGAATAAAGAAACATATTAAAAATAAACAGTATGACAGTTGTTGATAAGAACTTAATTTTATACCTGCCTTTTGATGATCCAGATGGCAGTATAGCGTATGACTACTCAATGAGTAGAGCTGATGGTACTCTTTCAGGTGGAGCTTTCTTTTCAAAACAAGCTAAGATCGCCAAATCTTTAGACCTAAATGGGAAAGGTGAATGTGTAACATCAAAGGTAATACCATTCAGTTCCGATTTTACCCTTTCTTTTTATTTGAAATCTACAACTAAAAAGGTAGGATGGCTTTTGAATTTTCCTGGTATAGATAATTTCCTGGAGCAATGGCTGGATGTGGTACCTGAGCGTTTTTACTTTTTTGCTTTTGTCAAAAGCGGAAACCTGTTTACTGTGTATCAGAATGGCAATGAGGTTTACAGAGGAACACTGGCAGCAACTCCTGTGGGGTTCTCTATCAATGACTGCAATCTCTCTGGTAGTTATGCCTGTATTGATGAGCTACAGCTATTCAATGTGGCTAAAACTCCTGTGGAGATCCTTAAAATGCAAAGTGATACTGATGTAGAGTATTACATAGATGGGAAAAACTTTAAGGAGTTCGGAGTTTATGTATCGGCTTCAAACGGATTAGTTGGTAGGCTTGGCAGGAAAGAATCTCTTACTGTTGATTGGGATAATTACCATGGTATTGTGAGAGACAAAAAACGTCCTCGATACAAAGAGAGAAATATTACTCTGGATTGTTTTATTGAGGCTTCCAGTAGATCCGCTTATGTTGAGTGGGTGAATCTATTTATGGCTCAATTCGACAAAGAGGGAACTCAACGCCTCACTATTGAATACGATGGAAAAACAAAACCTTTAGTATATGAGGTTATTTCTATGGATGATGTGGATCCAGCGAAAAAGTGGGGAACTTACAACGATAACCTAATGGTGGGCACATTTAAACTCAAACTGATAGAGGATGAGCCAGTAAAGAAAGTGCTTAGGCATATAGGAGGAACTGCTAACACAAAGGTAGAAATCAATGTTACAAGCTCTAAGTTGTTAAATATTTACTGGGGTGATGGCTCCCATACATTTGATGTGTCGGGTACAAAAGCCATAGAGCACACCTACTCGGAGCCTGGGATCTATGATATAATCATTACTGGGGTGATTGAGGATATTGAAAATTTCTCTACTAATGCGATCATTGTATGGAACAAATTACTCTAATAAAGCGAAATGGAACAAATGTAAATCTCTTTAGCAAACAGCCATTCTGTACCGTGTCCAGTGCGGTGCAGAATATTACTTTGATGGGTGATGATAACGTAAAGCTATCTATCAAGTCCACTCAGTTTTTGAGCTTTGCAAAAGGAGATAAGATCCTTGTTGATGGGCAGGAGTATTCTATTCGCACAAAAGTAAATAGAGAGATCCTGGCTGATAACATATATTCGTATGAGGCTGTTTTTTACGGTGTAATGTATGAGCTGATGAAAAGCCAGTACAGAAATACTGATGCAAACGGCAAATCAACCAAATCAACATTTGACCTAACATATTCATTAAAGGATTTTATCAAAGTAGTTATCTATAATGTGAATCGTGATTATCCTGGTATATGGAGATTCGATGAGGAAAACTGCCCTGATACTGAGCCTAAAACATTGCAATTTTCAAGAAAAAACTGCTTGCAAGTCTTACAAACTGCTTGTAAAGAGTGGAAATATGAGTTCAGGATAGTTCAAGAGGATGGCATTCGTACCATTCAGATTGGAAAGTTCGGCACAAAAATTACACCTCCAGGAGGAAAAGATTTTTTTGAATGGGGTAAAGGGAATGGGTTATTCAAGCTGAAAGAGCAAAAGGTAGATGATAAAAGCATTATCACCAGGCTTTGGGTTGAGGGTGGTACACAGAACCTCAGGAGCGACTATAGAGATTACTCGGATAGGCTACAGCTCCCATATCCTAAACGATTGAACCAAAGAGAACACACGCTATCAGATGGTACTGTTATCCCTCCACTAAGTGAATATATCGGAATTGACAATGATAACGACCGATACATGGAGGATCCCGACCTGAGAGATACCATAGGTAGCGATGAGGATACTGAGTATTATGATGCAATCTATCCTAAAAGAACAGGTGAGGTTACAGCTCTTGGATCTGATATTTATTCGTTTGTGGATAACACAATGGACTTTGATCTAAATGAAAAGGATTCGGAGGGCACTAAGTATCTGATAAATGGCGTTACTGCAAAACTAACTTTCATAACAGGAAAGCTGGCAGGGCAGCAATTTGAGTTAAAGGAAAAGGGAGGTTACAACCATTCTACAAAAACATTCTCTATTATAAAATATACCGATGAGAGGGGTTTGAGCATCCCTACAGAGGATAGTGAGGCTTTCCGTATAATGGTTGGAGATAAGTATAAGATAACGGATATTAATCTCCCCAAAAGCTATGAGGATAATGCTGAGGAGGATCTATGGTATGCTGGGTATGATGATTTCAAGGATCGGAAACAGATGCGTGCTCTGTATGTGCTTACCTTTGATCGCTCCTATTTTATAAATACTCTACCCTCTGATTCCAGAACCAAAGTATTTGATTGTGGGGATTATGTTCCTGTGAAAGATGAGAGGTTTAATCTGGAGAAAAATATTCGTATTCAGAAAATGAGCCGTAATCTATTGATAGATCACGACTATACATTAACTCTCTCTGATACCACTACTATATCAATTCAGACACAAACTGTACTGGATGTGATAGAGCATAACATCATCATTGACAATCATAGGCTGAGGGATCTGAACAAAGCCAGAAGGGGCTGGAGAACCACTGAGGAGCTTAGGAATATGGTGTATGATACTGATGGGTACTTTGACGTGGATAATATCAAGCCAAACAGTATAGATACCAATATGCTCACCGTTGGATCAAAATCTCAGCAGTTTGTTCTCATTGATACAATTTTACAGGCTAATGTGAATGGCTATCCTAACCGATTTGAGGCTACAGCAGGGATCTTGGCACATCTATCCATAAATGATACGATCATACGACAATGGAATATGTCTGCTGCCAGCGTTACCCTTTCGGAGGCTGGTGGGTATTATGTGTTTGCGAAATGTAGTAAGGATGGCAGCTCTGGAGTATATTATATCACTCAGGAACAGATCAAGGTTGAGCCAGTTAGCGATCCTAACAACTACTATTTTCAAGTTGGTATTATCGGATCATTGCATCCTGATGATGGCTTTAGAGACTTCACAACCACATACGGATTTACCAGGATAAACGGAAATACTATCACTACTGGAAAAATTGTAACTTCTGATGGTGAGTGCTACCTGGATCTGGATGGGAATAAGTTTAGGATCGGAGATGCTACCAGTTCTATTGATTGGAATGTAACAGCCAGGAACCAGCTCACACTTAAAAATGTGAAGCTACAAAGCGGTTCTGGAGATCTCTCTGATATTGGTGTGTATAGAGGTGTGTATAATTCAGCATACATCTACTATAGAGGTGATGAGGTAAGCTATACGGTCAATGGTGAAACTTGTACTTATCGCTACACTAACCCTACACCAGGTAAAGGGAATCCTCCCACAAACTCTGTTTACTGGTCGGTTGTGGCAAAAGGGCAATCTGGTAAAGATGGAGAAAACGGTGTTCCAGGAAAGGATGGTGTTGATGGAAAAACAACATATTTCCATATTAAATATTCAGCAGTAGGAAACCCTACAAGCTCCAGCCAAATGTCTGAGGTACCTAACACTTACATAGGTACTTATGTGGACTATACAGAGGCTGATAGCAATGATCCTAAAAAATACACATGGGCACGCTTTCAAGGACTGCAAGGAGAGGATGGTGAGAATGGTATCCCTGGGGTAAATGGTGAGAATGGAGAGACTTCTTATCTACATATAAAGTATAGTGATGATGGAGGCTTAACATTTACGGACAATAATGGGGAAACAGCAGGTAGTTGGATAGGTCAATATACCGATTTCAACATAAAGGATAGCGATCTTACAACAGCTTACACCTGGAGCCGAATTAAAGGAGAGGACGGAACTCCTGGATCCAGCGGTATAGATGGAGTGGATGGAGATTTCTATGAGTACAGATATGCAAAAAATACATCTGAAACCACTCCTCCTGCTTTAGATAAGAATGCAGATGTACCTACTGGGTGGAGCTTGAATATGCCCAGTGTATCCGATGGAGAGTACATTTGGAGTATCATATCTAAAAAGTCCAAAGTCCTGAATAGCTCTTTAATGTATTTGCCTGTTACCGATGCTGATTCGAGAACAATAGCAGATGCTTCTGGGAATGGGAATAATGCTACTCTTTCAGGATCAAATGTCGCTGCGATCAGTGATAGTGCCAGAGGGAAAGTGTTGAAGTTTGACGGTGTTAGTAATTGCATTGCTCCCCTGGAGCTTCCATTTGATTCTGATTTCACTTTGTGTATCTGGTTAAAGCCAAAATCATCCAAAATCAGCTGGATGGTGAACTGTACCAATGGTAGAGAGTATGTAGAGAATCATATAGAGGTAACAGCTAATAAGTGGGTTCATTTTACATTTAGAAAGAATGACAAAACAATAACCGTATTCAAAGATGGTGTTGAAATTAGCCGAAATTCGACTAATAACGATCATGTGGGCTTTTCTGTCTATGATGATAATATGTTTGGCACTTTTGCGGAAATGGATGAGATCCGATTGTTCAAAAGTGCTCTTTCAGCTGATCAGATAGAATCGGTTAAGGATGGATCCATTACATCCATGATTGAGAAGTGGAGCACACCTGTTAGAGTTAATGCCTGGGATGGTGATTACTTTGAATACAGGTATGCTAAGAATGGATCTACGACTACTCCTCCAGCATTGACTGCAACAGCGGTGAATCCCAGCGGATGGAGTACGACTATGCCCACTACTGGAGCACTGGAGTATCTTTGGTGTACCGTTGCTAAAAAATCAGCAGCTGGAGCATTAATGCAAAACTGGAGCACACCTGTTCGGATAAAAGGAGCTGATGGGGCAAAAGGTGATAAGGGTGATAAGGGAGAAAATCCTGTATTGGTGTTCAGGGGTATCTATGACAGCTCTAAAACTTATTATGGTACAAATAGCCGATTAGATGCTGTAAAATACAATGGTCAATATTATATAGCTCGTATTGATGGAGGAACCATAACAGGATCTGGCAAAGCTCCAACAAATACCACCTACTGGAATACATTTGGTGCTGAATTTGAAACAATAGCCACTAACTTATTGCTTGCTGAGGGTGCAAATATCGGGGATTGGTTTATGTCTGGCGGAAAGATTGTATCTACTCTCTCTGGTAGCAATAAAATTACCCTGGATGCTTCTATGGCTCGTATTTTTGTGGAATCAGTATCATCTGGAGGAGATCACTCTTTGATAACAGGATTAGGCTCTAAAATAACCATAGATGCTAATGGAGGTGTTGTAAGGGTTCAAGCTGCTACCTCTCCTGGTTATTCTACAGGAACTGCCTATATGTCTCCTACTGGCATATTTGCTAACCTGGCTGGTACGGATGCTATGCCAGCAAGTTCTGGTTATACTCACCGTGGAGCTATTGTAGGCTTAGGGTTCGCAAATGTGGCAAAAAACGCCTGGGCTACAAATGTGGTTGATACCATTGTAGCAGGAGTATATGGCAGGGCTTCAAACAATGGCACAGCTCCTGCTTACGGTGGATTCTTTTATGACTTATACGCAGGTGGTTTAACGCTTGGTAGAAAGGCTATAACAACAGCGAGTACATCCACTTATCTAAATTCCAGCGATACTCTGGTGATAGGATATACATCTAACAGTAATCAGATTGTTTATTTACCTACAAGTCCTAAAGAGGGGCAGATTGTGTTTTTCAAACAATGGTGGACTGGCTCAATGCGTGTATATCCACGTACAGGACAGGTTTTGTATGATGATAGCTCAGAGAATAGCTACTATGATGTTTCTGAGGGTCAAATGATGATAGCTGTATTCACTATTGGTTATGTGAATAGCGTAAAAAAAGAGGCTTGGTTAGTAAGTAGATTCAAATATTAGAGATATGATCGAATACGGATATATGGAAGATGGTTATCTAAGATCAAGGATCTTGGAGCCAGTTTCGGAAAGATTCATAGATACGGATGGTGAAAGTAAAACCAGGACAATATCTATAGAGGAACAAATTGCGATGTTGTCCGATTTTTGGAAACCTGTGGAGCTGATAGATGATGAAAAGCTAAAATGTGAGGATGGTTTTATTATTACTCCTATCCCATACGATGCTGGAGATCATATAAGCTACAAGTATCATAAAAAAGCGGATATGCAAGAGGTAAGGCGTGAAATCTCCCTACTGAAAGAGCAACTATCAAATGGTGATTATAAGATAGTGAAATGCTATGAGGCTAACCTACTTGGTGAGCAACTGCCTTATGATATGGCTAAACTTCATGCTGAGAGAGATGAGATAAGAAACCGAATAAATGAATTAGAAAAATTATTGCAATGAAATGGATGAAAGAAAGTAACCGAATGAAGCATTTTTTATATGCTATTCCCTGTAGTTTGTTATTTACATTTTTCTTTTCGGCTGGGCTTGCTGCTGGAATGGAATTTAAAGACAAAACCTGGGGAGGTAAATGGGATTGGTTGGATCTGACTGCTACCTTAATGGGAGGCTTGGTAGGTCAAATCATACAGATATTGCTTATCTTAATGATTAAGCATCTATGTTTTTAAATAAAAGTGTGTTTGTCAGACACATTAAATAGTTATCTTTGCAGTATTAACTTAGTGAATATAATATGATTTCGTTAAATATAAACAGTTACAGTTATGGGATTACTTTTAGGAAGTGGCTCAACTAAGCCACAATACCCCTATGATATGTGGTATGGCGTACAAGGGGATTTTACCAGCAGGGATTATAAACTTACTCGTGTTGGTAATTTGGATTTACATAAGACTTTGCCCATTCAAAAGAAAATCAAGCGGTTTGTAGAAAACCCTGATGGTTCGGTAAAGTATTATTTGCATCAAAACGATAGCCGTAAAAAGGAGAGTGGAGCTGCTGCTATCCTTGATAGTACGGATGGAAATGTAATGCTTGAAAAGCCTGAGTATTATTTCCGCTTGGAGATTGATGGAACAAAATGGCTACGTGCGTGGTCTGAGTATCCGCTGCCTGGCTTTACTAAGATGGAAAGAAAATCTATTTCTCCATGGTATGCAACTATTGATATAACAAACAGCGTTGCTGTTTCTGGTTGCTGGCTTACATGGGCTGGGGATAATATCGCTCGTGATGCAAATGGCATTGTGATATTGACAGCTAACGCTGCTCAATTCAGAGGTGGATCTGGAGCTGGTGATGCTGCCAAAGATGGCACATATAATTCTCAGCTTGGTATGGCACGAACATCTATCTCTAAGGCTGGAGTTCGTCCGTTGTGCAAAAATGGTACTCATCATGGAGCTTACAGAGCTTACAATGAGTTAGCCTGGTTACAGCGGTGTGAATATGCCTCTCTCCATTGCCAGGACACATATAATGAAACTCTCACTTCTGAGGGCTACAAACAGGGTGGTTTAGGATCTGGCAGTGTTGTGGCTGGAGGAGAATGGAATACATGGGGAGCTTATAAGCCTTTTGTTCCTTGTGGTACAACTGCTACACTCGGAAACAACACAGGTAAGGTAGCCTACACTATCAAAGGATGGACTGGTGGAGATAAAACCGTTCAGGTAACATCATACAGAGGCTTGGAGGTTCCATTTGAGTATTTGTATATGTTGGCTGATGATGTACTTATTTATCATGGAGCGGATAGATCAACGGCTTATGTGTGTGAGGATCCATCCAAATTTACATCACACTCTGATAGTTCTACAGCAGTTCCTGTAGGATATGATCCTATCTCCGATCTGCCACGAACAAATGGTTATATCCTCCAGCTTACACATTCAGCTAAAACATACTCATTCCCTGAGACTGTTGGAGGTGCTGCTAATGCTGGAGGATGTGATTACTATTATCAACCTGTTACTGATGGTGGTTCAGGCTGGTATGGTGCCCTGTTGTCTGCTAATGCGTCTTCTGGGGCGAGTGCTGGGTTCGGTTTCCTGAACACGCTTAATCGCTCCTCGTACTCGTATGCGTACGTCGGGTTCCGCTTGTGCCGTTTTTAACGGGGGCACGGACGGCACTGCAAAAACGATAATTGAAATAATGAAAATAAAAGGTTGCAACGGTCATGGTGCCCTGTTGTCTGCTAATGCGAATAATGGGGCGAATGCTGGGTTCGGTATCCTGAACACGAATAATCGCTCCTCGAACTCGAATGCGAACATTGGGTTCCGCTTTTACCGTTACAGGTTTTCCTTGAAAAAGAAAAGAAAATCAGACCGTTGTAACCATGCCTCACAGAGACTACTTGTAGTCGGCAAAATAATATGAATTAGATCGGTGTGAGTAAGGAATTGAAAGCTCTGATATAAACCAACGGCACATTTATATGGATGAGTTGTATTTTAAAGATAGTAAACGATTAAAGAATATTTATCCATTAGTTTATGAAACATCTAATTTGGTAAGATCACAGTATAATGCACAAAAAGGAAAGGGCGTAAGAAAGGAAATAACCCGATTCAATAGCAATATCTGTGAAAACTTAGCCCACATATATGATATATTGGAAACTGAGAGCTACATACCTGGTGATTATCGTGTTAAAATCATCCAGGATCCCAAAGAGAGAACAATAATGATAGCTCCGTTTTTCCCTGATCGGATCATTCACCATTGTATCATAAATGTTTTAGGCAATGTTTGGACTAAAGTTTTTATCCCTCAAACATACGCTTGTATCAAGGGGCGTGGAACCCATAAGTGTATGGAGGATATTCACAAAGCTCTGATAAGAGATAAGAAAGGTACTAAATACTGCCTAAAGATTGACATAAAGAAATTTTACGATAATGTAGATCACTCAGTTCTTAAAAAGATCATCCGCTATAGAATAGCTGATGAACAAATGCTGAGGCTGTTGGACAAAGTTATAGATAGTAACGGTAGCGATAAGGGATTGCCTATAGGCAATTTTACAAGCCAGTACCTGGCTAATTTGTATTTAGCATACTTCGATCACTGGATCAAAGAGAATCTAAGGGTAAAGTATTATTTCAGGTACATGGATGATATTGTTATTCTGCACCAAAGCAAAGAGTTCCTACATGAACTACTTGATAAGATGGGGCTTTACCTTGGTGCTGAGTTAAAACTGGAGATAAAACAAAACTGGCAGATTTTCCCAGTTGATTCTCGTGGAATTGATTATGTAGGATTCAAACAAAACCATTACGGAATCCTACTAAGAAAAGGGATTTTAACAAGATTCTACAAGAAATACAACCGTGTGAGGAAACAGTATAACATCTCCGATGAGACAGTAATTAAACACCTCTTTCCGTCTGAATATGGCTGGATAATCAGATGCTCTGAGGAACATAGTAAATTCATAATTAAAAATTGTATCGACAATGGAAAAGCAAAATGTATTAACTATCGGGCTGCTGGCTGATGAAAAGCCTGAGGTGTTCTTTGACTTATATAATGGGCAGGGAACTATTCTATATAACCATAACATTAAAGAGGTTCTGGTTATCAAGGATGAGGATGGAGGAACAGTAATAACAACTGACAGCAAGAAATCAAACGGTAAGATGTTTCAGTATGATAGTGTTCGGGTGGACTATCCGAAAACTGGAGATAACATCTTTAGCACGTTGATCACTGCAAAATATCCACCAGCAACAGAAAGCAAATTGCTCAATGAGTATCAATCTGCTGTAATGGGATTGCTGGACAAAAGCCGTAAAAAGCCGTATGAAAATTTCCTCAAAGATCGTTTAGCAATTCGTGAGCAGATTGAGGCTGATTGTGAAACCTCTAACATCCCTATGGAGCATGAATAATATAGTCGATTTTGAAGATGATCCTATTATTGGATCTGCTGATGGAGATGATTTGTTTGATTGTGAATATTCAAGTGTTGATGCACTGATAAATGAGGTTATTGTTTTTACAGGAGTAAAGACAGATGTTCAAACTGAAAATGGTTTGCGAACACTTGTAGCCTTTGGAGAGGGATCTGCACGCTCAGCATTTTTCACAGAAAGCAAAAGATTAAAGGATGTTGTTTGTAATCCTGATCGGGTGTTTCCGTTTCGTGCTATAATTAAAGTGGTTCGATTCGGCAATAACACAGGATTCAAATTCTTTTCTCCCAGCAGTCCTATCACTCAACAGGACAAAGAAAATTTCGATTATTATAAACGTAACAAATATAAAAGAAATAGATAATGGGAGAGGTTTTTCAAGGTGCAGAAAATATGCTAATGATCGTTGTGTTAGCCTGTATTATTGTTTTTATAGCAATGTGTGTAGATCTTGTTAGTGGTTTGCATAAGGCTAAGCAACGCAAAGAGATCCGTAGCAGTTACGGATTAAAGCGATCTCTAAGTAAGTTTATCATGTATGAGGGCGGTATGCTAATAGCTTGTGGAGTAGATATATTGATCCACGTTTGCAAGCTGTTAAAGGTATTCCATTTGGATATTATCTATGGGATCCCGATTATCACCTGTTTACTTGGTATCTTTTTACTGGTGGTAGAGTTTGTGAGTGTGCGAGAAAAAGCAGACGATAAAACAAAAACAGAAATTTCCAGGGTGGAGCAATTAGCAGCTAAAATGGTTAATAAGGATGAGCTGGTAGGTGCTCTTACTCAGGCGATAATCAACGCTGGCAAAGGAGGTAATAGTGATGAAAGTTCTGATTGACAACGGACACGGTGTAAATACACCTGGTAAACGCTCTCCAGATGGTTCTCTGAGAGAGTACCTGTATGCAAGAGAAATAGCTGATAGAGTGGTATCCGAGTTGAAAAACAGTGGTATTGATGCTGAGCGTATTGTTAAGGAGGATGTTGATATATCTATCTCTGAGCGGTGTAAACGTGCGAATGCCATTTACAAAGCAACAGGAAAGAAAGCTATACTGATCTCTGTTCACTGCAATGCTGCTGGAAATGGATCCAGCTGGATGAATGCACGAGGCTGGAGTGTTCATGTTTCAACCAACGCCTCCAAAAAGAGTAAGGAGCTGGCTACTTGCTTTGCTAATATCGCTATGAGTATGGGGTTAAAGGTTCGTAAACCATTACCGAATCAACCCTACTGGGTGCAAAACCTTGGTATTTGTCGTGATACGAATTGTCCAGCTATTTTAGTTGAGAATTTTTTTATGGATAACAAACAGGATTGTGAGTTTCTTCTTTCTCCAGAGGGTAGAGATCAGATCGTGGATCTACACGTAAATGCAATCCTCAAATACATCAAAGGAGTATGAATAAATATCTAATTTCAGCAATAGCTGTATTATTTCTGGCTGTAGGGCTATTGTCCTGGCAGTTGGATAGAACGAAAACAGAGAAAAAGCGACTATCAAGCAATCAGGAGGCTTTGCTTTCTGATATTGAATTTTATAAAACAGAGGCTGGAGATAATGCTGCATCAGTTCAACGGCTGGAGCTTTCAAAATCGGAGCTGGAAAAGCATTGTGAGGATCTTACCCAAACAGTAAAGGATCTCAATCTTAAAGTTAAGCGGATCCAGGCAGCATCCACTACTGTTACCAAAACAGAGTATAAGATTCAAACGGTTGTAAAGGATAGTATAATTTATCGTGATGTTCCTGTGATTGTTCAATCCATAGTGTATAAGGATCCTTGGATAGATATAGATGGGGTTATTGATAGCTCTATGTTCTCTGGTAACATTAGTACCAGAGATACCTTAGTTCAAGTGATTCACCGAGTGCCTAAAAAGTTTTGGTTTATAAAGTACGGAACAAAAGCAATAAAACAGGAGGTGGTGAGTAAGAATCCTCATAGTAATATTGTGTTCACTGAATACATCGAATTGAAAAAATAATTTTTCTTCATATATTTTTGTAGATCGGAACTGTCTTAGCTGTGAAGCTGGGGCAGTTTTTATATTTGCTATTTTATTTGTAATTTTGCATTACCGATAATCAAAATCGGTGTTGCATTAGAGAGATCCCTTTTTGCTTTCGGGTATTGGGGATCTCCTATTTTTAGTAAAAGTTCTACAATAGTTCTACGAAAAATAGAAAATCAAATGTAACTTATTGAATATCAGAGATAGAATAGAAGTTTCCTAAACATGCGCAAAACTAAGAGGCTGTAAAAGTAGATAGATTTTTTGGAGAGGTAAAATTTAGCATTAAAATAAGATTTAAAAAATGGCGTAAGCCCCTGTAGTTCAACGGATAGAATAAGAATTTCCTAAATTTTAGATAGCAGTTCGATTCTGCTCGGGGGTACACAAAGAGAGCTAACTTTCAAAAGTTGGCTCTTTTCGTTTCAGCACTTTTGTTGCTATAAACGTATTTTTGCTGGCAATTGTGGTTCAATTGTGGTTCGTGGTTCAATCCGAGCCAAATAAAAGTAAAGGTATGGCAACAACATTTAAGGCGGTGGTATTCCAACACCATAAAAAACAAGATGGTACATATAACGTTAAAATCCGTGTTACCCATAATCGGCAAAGGCGGTTACTGGCAACAAACATTTTTGTTACTAAGGAGGATTTAACCAGAGGCTTAAAAATAAAATCCCAGAATATACTTGATAATACCAAAGCCATTATTGATGGCTATATGCGTATTACAGCTACCATTAGCATACAGGTAGCTAAAGATATGAACGTAGATGATGTATTAAAATACATAGATACCTACCAAGCTAATAATAAGGTATTCAAGTTGGATTTTATCAGCTATGCCGAAAAAATAACTAAGGAGCTGGAGGATACAGGGCGCAAAGGGAATAGCTTAATGTATAAAACTGTAGCCAATAGCTTAAAATGCTTTTTGGGCTATGATACAATTGATATTTCAGAGATAAATGTACAATTCTTAAATGACTACTGCCAGTGGTTAAAAACCAAGCCAGCACGCAAAAACAGACCAGATAAGGATACTGGCAGGCGTATGCCCTCCCTTTATTTATCCACAATCAGAGCTATACATAATAGGGCAAAATCAGAGTTTAACGATGAAGATGCTGGGATAATTAACATACCATTATCACCTTTCAAAAAGTTCAAAATACCAGCAGTACCAGTAAGTAGAAAAAGAGCATTAACTAAGGAGCAATTTACAAAGCTAATCAGCCACCCATACGAGTTGGTAATGTATAGAGGCTTTAATAGGATGAATTTGGCAAAAGATGTTTTTTTGTTATCATTCGGGCTAATGGGTATGAATGCAGTTGATTTATTTGAGTGTACAAATTATGAGGGTGGTTATTTAAACTATAACCGAACAAAAACCAAAAACAGGCGTGCGGATGCTGCACGTATGGTAGTAAAAGTGCATCCAGAGTTAATGCCATTATTTGAGAAATACAGAGATAAAAAAGGGAAAAGGGTATTCTGTTTTTACCAATATTATTCGGATGCAAATACATTTTCAGCTGCAATAAATAAAGGGCTAAAAAAGATTGGCGAAAAAATAGGGATAGCTGATTTTGAATTTTATGCAGCACGACATACATGGGCAACTCTGGCAACTAATAAAGTCGGTATTGCAAAAGATTTGGTGCATGAGGCATTAAACCATGTAGATGATAAAATGCGCATAACCGACATTTATATAGAAAAAGACTGGAGGCGTATTGATGATGCCAATAAACAAATGCTGGAATATGTTGGGTTTAGCAAGGTAAATATTAAGGAGGAGATATACCAACGGAAGTTTAATAAACACCTCCCAAAAAGAGAGCACCCTATTTTTTCAGAGGAGTAATATCCTTATTAAACATATTCCCTTTGCCAGTAAGTAGCCAAAGTGCATTTATATTAAATTCTTTAACCAGAGGTACAAGCCAATAAAGTTGCAAGAGGTTTGCATCTAAATCTTTTTCTTGTTTGTAGAAATTCCTTTTATCAATATTAGCCAGAGTACAGTATGTTTGCCGACCTCTAATAACTCTGGATTCCATCAGCATTTTTATTGCTTCATAAAAACGCTTGGTTATCTCTACATTAATTGGATTTTGCATAAGCTAAACGTTTAATTTGCATCAAATCTGATTTAAGTAACTCCAGTGCGCTGTATTCCTCATTATCCACTATTGCCTTATCAATGTGTTTTTCAATAGCCAGTATGGCACTGTTAAGCTCATCGGCTGACATAGAGCCAGTACTTACCCACTCCTCAATAGCCTTTTTAAGAGCATCTATAACTATTCTATTGCAGTCCATATTATTTTTCTTGCCCCTCCAGCTGGGCTATTTTTTGTTTAAGAGTACCAATCTCCCTATTTAACTCCTCTATCATCATATCTTTACGTTGTAGCTCTGCATCTTTCTCTTTCACAATGCTTGCAGGGTATAATTCCCCTTTGCTTATCATAGTCATTAATTGCTGGTAAAAAACATCAGCCCCCTCATTTACGACTTTTTTTGCCGTATCCATTTCTATCTGCTCATCTTTGAGCATCATATTTCCAATGCCAGTCATTAACCATGCAGGGTTAAGCCCAAAGCACTCCGACCACTTAGCAGCCGTTTTTTTACCAAACGATCTATGGTTAAGTAGTTTCTGTACAGTCTGTTGAGTAGAGCCAGTAAGTTCTGCAATTTGAACCTGTGTGATTTTCCGCTCTTTGAAAAAATCTTTTAATTTTTTTCTTTCTGTATCATCCATTGTTTCAGCACGTTATAAATTAGTCATTAAAATAAGCCAAAAAAAGGCGTATAAATATTTGGATATAAGACTAAAATAGGCTTATATTTGCATCGTTATAACGTTATAACATGACAAAGATAGTTATAAAAAGGAGTATTAACACCTAAAAATGTAGCAAAATGGAAAATATGACCGTAAAGGACTATACACAGGAAGAAAAAGAGCCCAAGAGCTTTAGTGAGGTGTATAACGGACTACCCGAGCGGACTAAGGCACCCAAACAGGCATTTGTTGAGCGCATTGCTGAATTGTGCATGTGCTCACAGCAAACAGTAAGAATGTGGATTCAAGGTAAGCAACGCCCAGATGCACTAAAGCAAAAACTTATAAGTGAAGAATTGGGCATACCACAAGACGAGTTATTTCCAACACCAGTAACAGAGTAGTAAGATGAAACCCACAGAGTTTTACAATACACCAGAGGGGCAAGTAACATTGCGAGCTATGGGAGAGCCAGAAAGGCAACTCACAGAGAACGACAGGGAGTTTATAGAGCAGTTTCTATATGTATTGCGTGAATATTACCCAGAGGCATTTGATGCTCTTATGGAGGTTTACAGCGTAAATATAAATAATAAGAGGTATCGTGATTTTCTGGCTGTACGCAGATTTATTAAATGCAACTTCGGCTTGTATGATAACCAAATAGATGTTGATGAGAACTGGAATTTTAAGTTTGAGTTCTTATGCTGCCCACTACACGGAGAATGTAAATACGATGGGGTTATATGTAAACCTAAATTTTGCTCAAAATTGAGTGATAGGCAGCTGGAGGTAATGCGTATGTGTTACGAGGGTAAAAAGGATAATGAGATAGCCGATGCTCTTTTTATAAGCCTTAATACTGTAGCAAACCACCGTAAAGCCAGTTTCAAAAAAGTAGGAGTACATGATATGGCTGAATTTATGCGATACGCATACAATAATAATTTATTCAAGTTTTGATTATGGGAACACGTGCAACAATAGCAAAAAACAATGCAGCAGCATTAATGGCACTGGATTATGAAACCCATCATTGCCATGCACAAAACCAGATGATTTTTGATTTTGGGAAAGGAAACAAAATCGTAGTAGACAGAAAAACACAAAAGGCTTATAAAATCTGGAGAAACGAGCCTAAAGACAGCTTTAGTATTAAAGATATGCCTATACAAGAGTTTGAGAGTATAATTATAGCATTTGGCAACCAAATACCAGTGTAACTATGTGGGCTATAATTATATCATTCTCATTTTTAACACTCGCTTTACTCCTTGTTATAATCATTCTACTGTGCTACATAAAAGACGTACACAAAACAGTAGATGGATTGTATAACGAATTACAAAATGTAAAGTATGGAAAATGAATTGTACAAAATCCGCTCGTTTTTAATCGGGGTTGCAGAGAGCGGTGCAGCACGTGTGTTGAAAGATTACAACCCAAAGGGTGACAGATTAACCCAGAGGCAAGCATTTGAGTTTTTTAAGCAGAGAGACACACAATTTGGAGGCGAATTTACGCACGGAGAGGCGTGGGTAAGGCGAATGGTTGAAGAGGGGCATTTACACCCTGTAAGGCTCGGAAAGGCTAAGAATAGCCCACTATACTACAGCAAAGCAGAATTATTGGCAGTGAGAGCTGCATGCGATGCATACGAGATGGGAATATTTAACGGTACTAAACTGTAAAACAATGAGTAAACAACAAAATTCGGTAGAAATGAGCGAAAAGGATTTAGAAAACATAGGATTCATTTTCTGCGAGCACAAAGGAAGAGAGGCATACCACTATTTTGGTAAAAATAGGGTATTCATGGCATACATAGAAAGGAATAATGCAAAGCCTTATTATGCTGCTGTTTACAAAGTTTGTGATGTAATGCAATTTGATAATCCAAACGACCCTAGAAATGGCAAATATGCTCAATCATGGCTTACGGATGAACAAAATATTGAAAAATTAAAAAGATGCCTTGCAATAAACGATAAATAATAAAACTATGGTTATTCGATTTTTAAGATTAAAGATGCTCAATTTTAAGGGCGTGCTGGGAGAAAGGGAGATAATATTTAATCCTCAATTAACCCAGATATTAGGTGCAAATCGCACAGGTAAAACAACTATCCCAGATGCAGCCTTATGGTGTTTATTTGGTAGAAACAGCGAGGATAAAGCGGATTTTGGTATTAAAACACGTGATAAAAATGGTGCATTCATTCCAGAGTTATCGCATGAGGTTGAGCTATTTATAGAAGTGGACGGCAAAGAGGTAAGCCTAAAACGTTGCTGGGTTGAAAAATGGAGTAAGCCAAAACAGCAAGAGGATAAAGTATTAACTGGGCATACAACCAATTATTTTGTAGATGGTAATAAATATACCGAAACAGAATATAAAGAATATATTGAGAGCCTTTGCCCAGAGAGCCTGTTTAGAGTAATTACAAACCCTGCATTTTTCCCAAGTTTGGAGGCTGGCAAACAACGTGCTTTGCTTACTAAAATGGTTGGAGAGGTAAGCAATGAAATGATTGCAGAGGGTAAGCCAGAATTTATGGCTATGCTGGAAGAGCTGGATGGGCGTACATTGGAGGCTTTTTTGCAACACCTATCCTATAAGAAAAAAGGGGTAAAGGATGAGTTGGATAGAATACCTATACGCATTAAGGAGCAAAAAGACGAGATAGTAAAAATTACTCCAGAGGATACCAGCTGGGAAAAGCTGGAGGGTGATATAACGGCTGCTGAAAATGCCATTGAGCGCATTGATGAAGAGGTTGCAGACCGTAGCAAAACTTTGGATACAGACTATGAGGCAAAAGCTACCGAGCGGAATGCAATTAACAAATTGCGAGAAAAAGTACAAAGCATTGAGTTTGAAGCACGCCAAACATACAACAATGCCAGCCGTAACAGAACCAATGCTATCCGAGAAGCCGAAAACTCTCTACAGGACACAGAAAGAGAGATTAATACCCAGAAAGGCAGAAAAGAGAGTGCAGAACGTGCGCTAAATAGCCTAGAGCAAGAAAAGGCTGATTTTCGTAACCGTTGGCAACTAGTGAACGATGAGGAGTTTATTATTAATGATAATGAGCTTATTTGCCCTACCTGCAAACGTAGGCTGGAGGAAACAGATGTGCAAGAGAAATCTAGCACTATGGAGGAGAATTTTAACCGTACCAAATCGGGTAAAATAGAGGCTCTGGAGATTGAAGCTGAACAGCTTAAAAAACGTGGCAATGGCTATAACGATACTATAGCCGAATGCAACAAAAAAATCCAAGAACTAGAGAACCTGCTACCTGCCAAAAAACAAGCTGTAGCTGATGCAAAAGCCATTGAGTTGCAAAGCGAGGAAAGTATATTGCAAGGTAACACAGAACTGGTAGAACTAAAAAAAGAGATTGAAACACGCACAACTGCACTGGATACCCCAAATGCTGCCAGTGAGGAGGTGCAAACTGGCATTAACGCTCTAAAGGGAGATAAAAAACAGCTTCAAGATAAGGTTGATAGCCTTAAAAAGCAACTTTATGTACGTGAAACTATTGCAAACAAAAACGCACGTATCAAAGAGCTGGAGGGGCAAGAAAAAACTCTTAACCAGCAACTATCCGAGCTTGAAAAGAAAGAATACACTGCACAGGAGTTTACCAAAGCTCACATTGTAGAGCTGGAGGGTAAAGTTAATGCTCTTTTCCTAAATGTACGTTTTACCATGTTCGACCACAAGTTAAATGGAGCTCTAAAGCCTATTTGTGAGTGTACGGTGGGCGGTGTACCCTACAGTGATCTAAATAATGCAGACCGCATTAATGCTGGTATAGATATAATCAATGCGATTTGCCGATTTAACAACGTATATGCTCCATGCTTCATAGATAATGCAGAGAGTATTAACGATGTAATGCCTATGGATAGCCAAGCTATTCACCTTATTGTGAGCAGAGATAAAGAGCTAGTAATAATCAACAATTAATTAGTAATAACATGGGAAATGATGCCAACAATGCTGGTGGTGCAAATACGCAGGCACAGCAACAAACGCTTACTCAAAACGCAGTAGCATTAAAAAAATTTCAAGAGGAAACAACCGAGCAGGTACTAGCTAAGATTACCCTCATGCAAGAGGCTGGAGCTATCAAATTACCTGCTAATTATTCGGCTGGCAATGCTGTTAAACTGGGATGGCTTTACCTTATGGATGTAAAGGACAGGAATAATAAGCCAGCTGTAGAGGTTTGTACACGTGAAAGTATCTGTAATACCTTTTTTAAGATGGTTATTAAAGGGCTATCTGTAGCGAAAAAACAATGCTATTTCATTGTTTATGGCAACCAGCTAACTCTACAGGAGGATTACAGAGGTAATCTAATGATAGCAAAGCGGGATACTCCTATAGCCGATGTAAACCCACAAGTAATTTACGAGGGCGACAATTTTGTATATACGGTTGATGAAAATGGTTTGTACCAGCTGGTGAAGCATGAGACCAAACTAGAGAACATTAACATAGACAAAATTACTGGAGCTTATGCAGTAGTTATAAATAAAGATGGCTCGAAAAGGCTGGAAATTATGACTATAGCACAAATCCGTAACTCATGGACGCAAGGTGCTGCTGGTGGCAAAAGTGGTGCGCATGTAAAGTTTACAGACCAAATGTGCAAGAAAACAGTTATCAACCGAGCATGTAAAATTGAGATTGGCAGCAGCGATGATAGCGCAATTATGGGAGATGATGATGATGTGGATGCAGTACTAGATATACCAGTAGAAGAAAGAAAGAGCGCACTGGAGCAAGGTACTACAATAGTGGATGCAACGGATATTACCTATGAGGAAGTAAAAGAAACTCCAGAAGCTACACCTACAGCGGAAGCCCCCCAGCCAGAGCAAACAGCAAAAGGTACAAAAGGCACACAAAAAGATTGCCCAATTTAATAAGTAGCAGATAATGGAACTAAAGATACTAGGCAGCTCCTCACATGGGAACGGATATATACTGGAGGCAGATAATGAGGCTCTGATTATAGAGGCTGGTGTTAAGCTGCTGGAGGCAAAGAAAGCCATAAATTTCAACCTTTCCAAAGTAGTGGGCTGCTTAGTATCTCACCAACACAACGACCATGCTGGCAATGCTCTGGAGTATGCCAGTGCAGGTGTAATCGTGCTAGCCTTGCCAGAGGTAATAATAGCTAAAAATATAGAGCGGAATTATAAAACGATTGAGTTTGGGAAAGGGTACAAGATGGGTAATTTCAAGATACTACCTTTTGAGCTTATGCACGATGTACCATGTGCAGGTTTTTTAATTGAGCATCCCCAGAGCGGAAAAGTGCTGTTTATTACCGACACATACGCATGCAAGTATAGGTTTACAGGCTTATCCCACATACTTATCGAAGCCAATTACGCAGATGATATTTTAACAGATAATATACTGGAGGGTAGATTACCACAAGTAATGCGCAAAAGACTATTAACAAGCCACATGGAGATAGAGAGTACAAAAGAGTTTTTGCGCTCCAGCGACTTAAAACAGGTACGCAATATTGTATTACTCCATTTAAGCGATGGAAATAGTAACGAAAAGCGGTTTGTTGATGAGTGCAAGGCTGTTACTGGGAAAAAGGTAGTAGCTGCTAATGCAGGGATGGTTATACAATTTGGAGCTTTACCATTATGAGATATTTAACAGAGGCAAATGCTAAGACTGTGATTGAAGCTCTGGAGGAAAAGATAACCGAGCTACAGCAGCTACCTAAAAAGGGCTTACGATTACAAAATAAGATAAGATTGATGCAGATTGCATTAAGTGATTTACAAAAAAATAAAATTAAGAAAAATGGAAGTATTAAAAGCAAATAAGCAGGAGGTATTAAACTGCTTTAACAAGGCTGCACAAGGAAGTGATGCCAGAACAATACTAAAGCAACTCTTTGGAGATGCAGTATTTGAGTTTGATTACAGAAGTATAAAAACGGTTGAAGATGCCTATAAAGCTATGGGTATAGACCAAGTAAACCCATTTTTCTCTAATACCCCAAAATTCGGGTTGCCATTGCTTGATATGGCTCTGGCTTCCTCTGGAGCTCTATTTGATTTGTGGGTGGTATGTGCTGCCATAAATAACGGCAAATGGGTAGACCAAGACGGATGGGGATATTACCCTTACTGGGTGCTATACTCCAAAGAGGAGATTGCGGAAATGGGCGAGGCTGAACGTAAAAAGCAGAATATTTGCCTCCTTGCTGGTGTCACTGCGCATCATGCGGAGTTTGCGGGTGTGCGTGGAGCGTATGCGGGTCGTCGTGGCTCGTATTCGGCTACGTATGGAGGTTTTCCCTTGTGCCTGAACGACAGCGAAAGGGCTATTTACTGTGGAAATCAATTCAGAGAGCTCTGGTTTAAGTATTACGGATTTATTTTAAAGGAGGGGCAAAAATGATGTGGTTTCAATGTAAAGTTAGTTACGAGAAGATTGCCGAAAATGGCATGAATGTAAAAGTAACCGAGCCCTATTTAGTTGATGCTCTTAGCTATACGGAGGCAGAGGCACGGATTATAGAGGAAATGCAGCCCTACATAAGCGGTGAGTTTACGATAGCCGATATTAAAAGAGCAAACTATGCAGAGATTTTTAATAGAGATGATGAGCAAGCAGACCGCTGGTGGGAATGTAAGGTAGAGTATATAACTCTGGATGAAAAAAGCGGTTCGGAAAAACGTACAGGGGTAAGGATGCTGGTAAAAGCCACTGATTTAAAAAATGCCTATGATGAATTAATCATAGGTATGAAAGATACAATGGCTGATTACTGGGTTAAAAACATAAAGGAAACACCCATTATGGATATTTTCCCATACAGTGCGACAACCGAGCAGACAGAGGAGACTGGTAACTAATCAATAAAATGTACCACTGTGCTAGAGAAAATAGTACAGTGGGCATAAAAAGGAGTGATTTTTTAATGAAAGGTTGGATTTGCTTACATAGACAATTTCTTAAATGGGAATGGGCGGGTGACCCTAACATGGTAGCTCTGTTTGTTTACCTACTCTTAATGGCAAACTCGGAAGAGGGCTATAAGTGGAAAGGAATTACATTAAATAGAGGCGAATTATTAACCAGCCTACCTAGAATAAGCAAGGATACTGGCTTAACAATACAGACCGTGCGCACATGCTTAAATCGGTTAAAATCAACAGGCGAAATAACAGACAAAACAACAAACAAATTTAGGGTAATAACTATCTGTAAATATGGAGATTATCAAGACTTCAACAAAAAGGATAACAGCCAAACTAACAGGCAAACTAACAGCCAGCCAACAGGCAAGCAACATCCAACTAACATCATTCAACAAAATAACAATATAACAAGTGATAACAATAATAATGATAGTATGAATGATTTAGAATTGATGTTTGAGGATTTTAGGAAAGCCTATAAGGGTACAAAAAGAGGCTTTAAGCTGGAGTTTGAGAACCTAAAAAAGAAACGCCCGAAAGATTGGCGGGAAGTTGTGCCAAAGTTAATGCCTGCATTGGAGCGATTGATAGAGTGGAGAGAGCAGGCGCAGAGTGCTGGAAAATTTGTGCCAGAGTGGGCAATGCTGCAAACGTGGATTAACCAGAGTAGATGGGAAAGTGAATTAGAAACAATTAACGAAAATGGAAGCAATAAAACTGGATACAATAATAAGGAGAATGGAGCGGGAGCACCAAACTATGACGAAGAGTTTTGAGGATTTGAGTAATGAGGATGTATATTCTCAACATGCAAACCTTACAATTCACATAGCAAACCAGCTGCTATTACCACAACGGAGGACATTTGTAGTGGATGATAGGAACAAACAAATAATGCGCTTTTTACTCTATTACTTTAATGATTGCCCTCTGGCAGAGGAGGTTTTCCCCGATAAGCATTACAAGTTGCACAAAAACTTGCTCATTTGTGGGGATGTGGGTACTGGTAAAACGCTCCTGATGCAAATATTTTCCGAATATTTGAAATACACCGATAACCCGAACCACTTTCACAACCTATCAGTAACGCAAATGGTGAACTATTATACCATACACAATAACCTTGATAGGTACACCTACAATGAGGAGAGTAGCGTAGGGTTTCAGATAAAACCAGTAAACATTTGCTTGAATGATATAGGAATTGAAAGCAAGGTACATTTTGGGATGGATACGAAAGTATTAACCAATGAGTTCCTGCATGCTCGTAATGAGGTTTGGGTACATTACCGCAAACATGGGCACTTAACCACCAATTTATCTGTAGCCCAGTTGAAAGAAGAATTTGCCGATAGCTTTGGTAGGCTGGTAGATAGGTTCAAAACGTATAACGTAATCGCCATGACTGGCGAAAGTAGGAGGTAAAAAAATAAAATAATAAAATAATAACAGCTTTATGGAAAACAAGAAAGAAGCAATTAAAAGGAAAATCAAGGCTCTATTGGTAAGAACTACAGAAAATGGAGCTACAGAGGCAGAAGCTCTGGCAGCAATGGCTAAAGCAAAAGAGTTAATGATGGAGTATTACATCTCCGAGCATGAGCTAACCGACCCCTACGCATTTGAAAAGTGTGTTTTTAAAGAGGTAGATTTAATTAAATCTGGGTATGAACTTGGAGGATTTTATAACTCCTTAACCAGATTGTTTGATTGTGAATATTTCTACAACTACAAACGTATCTCATTCTTTGGATTTGAGGAAGATACCGAGCTATGCGCTTACTTCTACACTTTCATCATTCGGGCATGTATGGCTGAAAAAGACAAGTATATGAACTCCAAAGAGTGTAAGGCTCTCAAAAACATTTATCATGGTAGAACTCTGGCAGCTTCTTTTGTTAAAGGTTTTATCTGGGGTATTAGCCAGAAAATGGAGGATATGTACCAAAGCAGGAAAAAAGATTTGCCCGAAGAGGTTGGGTTGATGGTAATTGATAAAAGGAACAAAGTTAATACCCAGTTTGAAGAGCAAAATTTGAAAATAAAAACCCATAGGAGCAACCTAGAGATAAAGCAATATAGTGCTTTTCTTGATGGGGAACATAAGGGGTTAAGTACAGAGTTAAATTATGCTCTAAACGGAGGTCAAAAAGAAGTATTATCATTACCAGAATAGAGAAACGCATAATTTTTACATAGTAACACATTGTAAAAGCGTGTATATACGCCACGTAAATAAAGAAAATGATATGAAAAATAGAATAGAAAGATTAAAGCTGGCAGTGCTCCTATTAACTGTAAATTTTTTAGCTGGGCACTCAAAAGCAGGAAAACCTACAGGATTTGCTGATGCATATAAAAGCAAAATAAAACTGCATACGATGCGGGAAAACTACGAGTACTGGGCTGCCAAAGTAGAGAAAATAAATGCTGGCAAAATGGAGCTTAGTATTAGGCAATGGGCTGGTAAACCATATAATAGTAACCAGAGCGAACTAGACCGTTTGCAGCATGTGCATTTGCAACGCTTTGAAATGTACTGGTATAAAAGCCAGAGAGAAAAAGGAGAATTACCCACTGTTTGCATTGATGGGAAGCTCTACACGGATGTAAAAACTCTTGCTGCAAATGATGGGCTAGAGCTGGAGGATTGGTTAGAGTGGTTTTTCAAGAAAAAAGAGACGGTTAGCGGGTGTATAATACATTTTACTGATTTCAAATACTAATTATTGTGGGAGCTATGGACGAACAATGGAGACCCGTAATGGGGTATGGAGGCTACGAGGTAAGTAATTTAGGTAATGTTCGCAAGCAGGGGCAAACAAAGCATCTGAAAAGGTGTACAGGGTATGGTATGAGGCGTGTTGTTTTGCGTTCTGGAAACGATTTTCACCTAATATCAGTGGCAAAATTAGTATTGGAGGCTTTTACTGGAAAAATGCCCAAAGGCATGAAGCCAAGTTGTATGGATGGTAATTATGAGCACTTAGAGCTAACAAATTTATGCTGGGTGGTACGGAGGCAAAAAAAATACAAGAAAACAAAAAGACAGCCGACAAAGCCCAGCACCACTATGGAGGATTTAATAAACAGGCATAGTAAATACATAAAAAAACAAAATGGAGATGGGAGCAACAGCACGCAGTAATTTTTTTGCAGATAAGGCTAACATGGAGAGCCAAGTATTATCTCTGGTAGAAGATTTTGCTAAAAAACATGGGGTATCTGTAGTATTTACAGCAGATATAGCTGTAGAACAGGAGTGTATTTGTGAAGTAGGCAAACCAGATAGGGTGATTGCCAATATTGTAACAAAAAAGAGTTATAAAGTTAATATCGAATAGTATGGGATTAAATAATTCAAAAGGCAATATGTATGATTTTGTAACTCATACATGGAACGCAATAAAAGGAGCATGTTTGCATGATTGCTCATATTGTTATATGAAGCGGTGGGGCAAATTAAATCCAGTACGGTTGGATGAGAGCGAGTTTAAGACAGATTTGGGAGCTGGCAACTTCATTTTTGTTGGTAGCAGCTGTGATATGTTTGCAGAGGATATACCAGAGGAATGGATACTAAAAGTATTAAACTTTTGCTATCAGCATGACAACAGGTACTTAATCCAATCAAAGAACCCTGCAAGGATTTTAGAGTTTATCAATCATCCCATTTTTTCAAAGAAAGCAGTTGTATGTACTACTCTGGAGAGTAATGTTTTTTATCCAGAGGTAATGAAAAACTCTCCTGCACCATTAGATAGAAGTGCAGCAATGAGCCAGATAAGCCATTGCGGTGTACCTACCTATGTTACCATTGAGCCAATAATGGAGTTTAGCAGCCTAGTGCTATTTTCTGAAATGATTAAACAATGCAATCCAGTACAGGTAAATATTGGAGCTGACAGCGGGAATAATCACCTACCAGAGCCCTCTATTGAAAAAATAGAGGAGCTAATAAATGCAATAAAAGAGTTTACAACAATTAACCGTAAAAGTAACTTAAAGAGAATTTTAAAATAAAAATTATGAGAATAGAGGAACAAATATGCTCTATTGAGCAAGCCAAAAAACTAAAAGAGTTGGGGTTAGTACAATCAAGCAGCTTTTATTATGTAAATAACTGGAGAAATCCACGCTGCCAGCCTATTAATGATGGTGAGCATATTGTACAAGGATGTGAAAAGCATATAACCAAACTGAAAGGTCGGGAAAGAGGTACAGAGGTTGAGTTTGTTTCAGCTTATACAGCAACCGAGTTGGGAGTATTGTTGCCCAATATATTACCATACAGAACTGTGGGTTATGGTATAGTACTTAGACAGGCTTTTCCAGATGGGAAAGAGCAAGATTATTATATGGCTGAGTATGTAGAAGTTTATTCTGACCTTGATTATGGTGCTACGGTATATGAGGGTACTGGGGAAACAGAAGCTCAATCACGTGCATGTCTCCTTATTGAGATGATAAAAGCTGGACATATTGAGGTAAAAGCTATAAATGAAGCGTGTTGCCCAGAGAAAGAAGAAACTCCTTTTTTTTAATATTATGAACAAAATTAGAAATGCAATCTGTGTAGCACTGCTACAGCTGGTGGTAAAGATTAGTAACTACCAGACTAAAAGCTGGGAGGTTAAAACGGATGGCTGTTTTAGAACCTATAAACAAATAAAGTTTAGCATACTGCACCCAGAGCCAGATATGATACATATTGAGGATATAGCAAAAGGGCTGGCATACAAACCTCATTTCTCTGGTTTTTCCCCTCAATTCTTTTCTATTGCAGAACATAGCCTTTTAGTAGAGCGGATAGTAGCAGCAAGTAACCCAGAAAACTATTATGAACGTTTAGAGGCTCTTTTGCATGATGGCTCGGAGGCTTATACTGGAGATATGATTAAGCCATTAAAAAACCTCCTGCCAAACTTTGTGGTTATTGAAAAGCGCATACAGGCGGTTATTTACAAACGTTTTGGCATATTCCCTAAAGGAGTAAAGCAAGCTGATAACGTAGCACAGGATATTGAGGCTGCTGTGTTTTACGGTAAAGCAAAGTACGATGAGATAAGATACCTTACTCCAGATAGTGCATACACAGACTTTTTGAATAAGTATAATTACCTAATGTATAAAATAAACGAGAAAAACCAATGAAAACAGCTTTAGAAGAGATGGCAGATAACATCCGCAATGCCCAAATAGCAGAGCAAGAACAATTATCAAATGCGGATAAATTGAGAGTACAAAGTGAGGCGAATTATATTCTTGAAGAGTTTGAAACGGCTTTTGCTCCAGAGCTTGAAATATTAAAAGAATCTGGGGTTACATGGAGTGCCCAGCATCAAGATAAAAGGTACTCTTCGCAAGGCTTCTATATCCAGTTTGAGAGAGAGGGTAAAATATTAAAGATGGATTTCTCAAACCGACATTCATACAGGTATGAGCATGTGCCATATAGCAGCAACCGAACTGGCTCTATGACCTATGGTAGCTGGAGTAAAGAACAGTTTATACTTTTTATCCATGATGGGTTATTTGGAAATAGAGATTATGCTACAGCTCCAGAGGAGGAAGTAGGAACAAACAAAAATAAAGAAGACAATGGAAAAATTTAATGGCACAAGAGGTAAATGGCAGCTTACAACATCTGCTTTAGAATGCGATCACAATACAGAGATAGCAACAATTTGGGGTGATAGTGAGTATGGAGAGGGAGCAACCTTAATCGCTCACATAGACAAAGGTGCTGGTGATGAGAAAGCACTAGCTAATGCGAACCTGATTGCAGCAGCTCCAGAACTGCTAAAGACACTGCAAGGTATGCAGCTCTCAATGATGGCACACCCAGACTATGTTAGCGGTGAAAATCAAGAGTTTATAGACTATGTAGATATAGCACAGGAGGTAATTAACAAAGCATTGGGTATTGAGCAATGAAAACAATTAAAGATTTTATCTGGTGGCTCTCTGTAGGTGGTGTTTTCAAACGCTACTGGGATAATATAGAGTATTTCTGTAATGATAAGAATGTTTTGGTAAGCGATTTTATACAAAACATGGATGCCAATAAGCCCGATACTTTGTTTTGGGTTGCAGAAAATGAACTCTTGTTTTTTAAGGAGGCTAAAGAGAAATATATTAACTGGTTAAAAGATAATTGATTATGAGCAACAAAAATATACCAGCAGAAATAGTTAAGCACTATGTAGAACTTAACTGGAAACTCCGAGAAGCAAGCGAGTTACCATACGGAGAGGAGAGTGATAAATATGAGTATTTGGAAACACATTACACATATTACACCTTGCCAAAAGGTTTGAGCGATGATGATAAACTAATTTGCATGCTCTTACTATTACATCAAACAGAAAGAGGGTTAGTTAAAAAGGAGCTCAAAGAAGCATTTGGCTGGAGCAAATACAAATCTGGTAAGATAGCACGGCAAAACCCTTATTGTAATACAGTAACCCTGCTTTGTGAAAATGGTGGCTATGGAGGCATAGGGTATGCTTTAGATTGGGATATGCACCGTGCCATGTTAGCATACTGTGCAGAGCATTACCCATGCACAAAGTGTACTAAACTAAGTAAATGGGAAAGCCAAAGGTTTCCTAGAAAAGATGCTATAGGTTATTGTTCGCTTGATACCCAGTGCCAAAGGTACTGTAATAGTGGGTGCGTTAATGGGCGTTATGAATTAATGGAAGAGCATGAGGTTTGCGCTACGGAATAAATCAAAGCTGATTAAAGCCTTTGGAGAGCCTTTCTATCTCCAGCTTATAAAATGCCTATCAAATCATTTTGAGAGCAATGTGCAAATTGATAGGCTGGAAATAGAGGGCTTAAACTACCAAGTTATTGAAGTGCCAAAGAGCTCCAGCGAGATTTACCAGTTCGCAGTAACCAGAGAGATGTACGATGTATTAACTCTGGCATATTATAAAACAGTAGAACGATAGAGAGTATGTACAATAAAAGAACATGGATAAACAAAGATAATTCTCCGTCCACAGGCAATGTAGTGGCTTTTGATGGAGAAGTAGACTGGGGGGATGGGAAAACACGGAGTATATTTCTCTCTGTTTCAGATTGTAATGTATCGGCAAGGTTGCATAAATCACATGATGATACAGTAGAAGACTTTATTGATAAAATGAAGTTATTACGAGATGAGATAAATTTATTTATTAATCACCTAGAGGCAAACAAATAAATGGCAACACATACATTAAAAACAAACCTAAAAGGGCTAAAGCGATGGGCTTGGCGCAAAAATCTAAGCGGTTTTTTTATTGTAAATGGCAAAGAGCTTACTGATGCACAGGTAAGAACAATGGTAGAATGGGCTATCAACAAAGGCTATGAATACGATGCCGACATACCAGAGAAAGAGGTGATAGAATTATTAAACCTACAAAACCAATAATATGGCAGCATTTGAGTATATAAAAACGACCTACAAAGTGCCTGCTGAAATCGGCAGGGAAATTCTCTATAAGGGAGATAAAAAAGGTGAGCGAAAGGGCATTATAGTTGAAGATAGGGGCAACTATATCGGGGTAAACTTTTACGATACGAAACCAGAGGATATAGTACCATTGCACCCTACATGGGAAATAGAATATCTGGGTATTGGGGAGATAAGGAAAGTTTCAAAATCAAGGATGAGAGCTAAACAACGGTATGAGGAATACCGTAGCGCAGATTGGTACTCTGGTACATTTGCCGAATGGCTGGGAATTAAACCTAAAAAGTAAGCACTATGAAAAGAGTACAAACAGCAAAAGAGCTTGATGCTTTTATTAAGAACAAAGGGCATAAGAATATAGGGTACATGCACCAACGTATGAAATACGATTGTGAACAATCACGCAGAGAGAAAGCACTTGCAAGGGCATGGAGGAAAGATAATTTATGCAATTCATGGAAAAATAGCGGGTTTGGTGTATTGCAAGATTTATTTATAAACACCGAGCACAGAGATAGAACCTATCATTTCCCAATAAGTATAATTTCAAAACGAGATAGAGTAATTGCAGCAACGGTTATCCAATGGCTGGGCTCTAATTGTGGTTTCTCATGGCTGTGTGATGTAATGAAAAGATGCGGATATAAAATAACAAAGATAAACTAATGGCAAAAATAAGATTATCAAACTTTGGTGCTCCAGAGAGCGAGTACGAAACAAAATATGATTGGGGCTTTTTCTGCCAATCAGGTGCAAATGGTGTAGTGTTCTCACAAAAAGGTAATTATCAGACAGCATTTTTTGAGGCATTCCCACGCAATCCAAAATGCTTTATACGTGGAGAGGGTGCAACAGTGGAGGAAGCCGAACAGGATGCATGGGAGCAATGGCAAAAAATACAGGTGTGTAATCACGAAATGGAGCGTAGGAATAGGAAAGATGGCTATGGGTACTGTAAATATTGCACCTATTCTGATATGGTATTTGAACCACTTACCAAGTGTTGTAAGTGTGGAGAGCCTACCAGATACACAACTGATAATAAAGAGCATTGGTACTGTAAAAAGCACTCCAGAAACATACCTAAAAGGTTAAAGCAAGAGTGGATGCTTGATAGGCACAAGCGTTTACCACGTGTAACCAAAAAGGTAATGAAAAAAGGTGCAGCCATAAAACTGACTGGCAGCAAATACGGCAAAGTTAAGTTTGAGTACAAGGTAACTATTGCTTTTAGAGCTAATGGTTACAGGCTGGATATATTTAACCGCAAACAGCGGAGGTTGTTAATTCAAATGGGTAAATGATATGCACTATAAACAGGAATATAATTACGGATGTGGACTATATACCATTGCAAATGTATTGCAAGATGGTGAAATTATTACTCCCAGAAACATTGAAGCATCTAAAAATGGGAATAATCTGGGGCAACTGAATAAATGGCTATGGGAAAGAGATTATGATATTTGGATTGGTATGTTACGGTATAACAATCAAGAGCCAATTGAAATATTTGATTTAAAACCAGATTTTGAAGCAGATGAGCGGGTGTTATGGTATCCCTTTATGATTGTGGTTATATCTACATCAAATAGAAATCACATGATAGGTTGCCGTTATATGAGGGATAGGAGCATAATTGTACATGATTCATTACAAGATACCGAAATGGTATTTAAGAGCTTTGATTTATTTGAGGAGCATTACAAAGGTAGAGTATTATCTTTTGAGTGTTTCTATACGTTAAAAAATGAAACAGTTGCAATAGTAAAAACATAAAAGCATGAGTAGCATAAAGCCTAAAGTGCTAAGGAAGCACATAAAAAGAGACAAACGAATGCTCCGACTTTTATATAGAAAAGGATTGCTAGATGCATGGATGGATTCACATATTCATTGGGCAGCATACAGGAGCTTCAATAATAGGTTTAACAAAAACCATCTGTATCATATAGAACCGTATTACTGGATTGAAGATTATTGGGGAGAGGGAGATGAAAGAGAGCTAATATCTGATGTTATAGATAACCATATATGGGAAACATTAAACCCAAAAGATGAGCACTTTAACGTAGAAAGAGAGTTTTACAAGTGGCACAAAGAGCATAGTTCTTTCAAAAAAATGATGAACTACCTGCATTCATTGCCTACAAAGAGGCGTGATAGTGGAATTAATAAATATCTGAAAATCAACTTAACAGATTTATAAAGTATATGGAATGTGTATATGAAATAAAAATTACTCGCGAAATAGTAATGGAGGCTGCAAAAAAGGCAGCAGAAAATTTTTGTAAAGAGTTAAATGGTGGTATATATACAGACAGGACAGGAGACTTACGAAACACATTCGGCTATGTTATTAAAAATGATACGATTGTTATTTTGAAAGGAATGATTGTTATTGGAACGGTAAATATACCAATGCCTGCCGACCCTACTAAGTAGTTATTATAGTAGTGTGTGTTTAGTAATATAGTAATAAATATAAATAATTAGAATTACAAAGAAAAAAGGGTAAAAAAATGGGAAGTTTAAACAGAGTACAATTAATAGGCAATTTGGGTAAAAATCCAGATGTGCGGACTATGGATAATGGCAATAAAGTTGCCTCTTTCTCAATAGCAACTACAGAGCCAGCTTATTCTTTAGCCAATGGCATAAACGTACCAGAGCGCACAGAGTGGCATAACGTAATAGCATGGGGTGCTTTGGCTGGAGTAGCAGAGAGGTTTTTACAAAAAGGACAACAGGTTTTTTTAGAGGGTAAACTAAGAACCCGAAGCTATGAGAAAAACCAAGCTAAGCACTATGTAACGGAAATAATGTGCGAGAGAATAACGCTTTTGGGTGGTAATTCGGGGCAAAATTCGCAATATCAGCCCCAAAGTGGCACAAATGTACCAGTGCAGGAAAATAATACAATGTCGAGCACGACATCAAACAATGGAGGCTATACAGATGATTTACCATTCTAAAAAATACGATAACATTGTGGCTATTGACCCTGATGTAGATAAGTCTGGAGTGGCATACCTAAAAAGAGCTACACGGCAATTGGAGGTTTCAAACCTTACTTTTCCCCAGCTGCTTGATTACTTACAGCATGTTAAACAAGTGCGAGACAATGAGGGTGAGAGTGTTATTATTGTTGTGGAAGCTGGCTGGCTTATAAGTAGTAATTGGCATCTAAAATCAAAAGACAATAAAAAAATTGCAAGCGCAAAAGGTAATTCCACTGGGAGAAATCACGAGGTGGGAAGAAAAATTGTAGAGATGTGCAAGCATTACGGATTAGATGTACATGAGCAATACCCTCTTAAAAAGAGTTGGAAAGGTAACGAGGGGAAAATAACCCATGAAGAGTTATCAAGTATTACAGGTTTAATGGGTAGAACAAACCAAGAGGCAAGAGATGCAGCTTTAATAGCATGGCATTATGCAGGTTTACCCATAAGGCTAAAAGCTATGTAAACTTTCTACTTTCATCTTTTGACTACAAGGCGTGTATATATATCACGCCTTTTTTATTTCCTTTGCAATCAAACGCAAATAAATCAAACGGTTATTAAATATGAAAGCAGAGAAAGTGTCTTTGGGTAAGATTGTCTTAAACGACAGCAACCCACGAACAATAACGGACGAGAAGTTTATAAAGCTGGTAGAGAGCATCCTAGTATTTCCTAAAATGCTGGAGTTACGCCCAGTGGTGCTGGATGAGAACTACATAGCACTGGGTGGTAACATGCGTACACGTGGGCTGCAATGGATAGTAACAGCTACACAAACGCAGATTGAGGAGCATTTACAACGGCAAAGCAAATACAGGCTCTTAACCGAGTATGAGCAACAGCAGCTTATAAACTTCTGGCTGGAGTGGAAGAGAAACCCAATGGTTTACTGTGTGTTTGCTGATGATTTAACAGAGGATGAGCGTAACGAATTTATCGTAAAAGATAATGTTGGCTTTGGTAGCTGGGATATGGATATACTGGCTAATGAGTTTGATGAGCAGTTGCTACTTGATTGGGGTATGGATGTTTGGCAAATGGATGGTGGGGATGATAACGGAGCTGGAGGCAAAGAGAAGCATGGCAGCCTACTGGATAAGTTTGTTGTTCCTCCATTTACGATACTGGATACTAGGCAGGGCTACTGGAGAGAACGTAAAGAGGTTTGGCGGGCACTCATAGATGATAATGGAGAAAGCAGGGAGGGTACACTTGCAAACGGTGAAACAAACTGTATGGCATCCATAAACAATGGGGTTTCGCTCCTTGACCCAGTAATGGCAGAGATTGTTTGTAGGTGGTTTGGCATTGAGGGTGGCAAAGCCTTTGATTGTTTTGCGGGTGATACAGTATTTGGATATGTAGCAGCTACTCTGGGGCACTCCTTTACTGGCATAGAGTTAAGAGAGGAGCAAGCAGCATTAAACAATGAGCGGGTTGCTGGTATGAGTGCAGAGTACATTTGCGATGATGGGCAAAACGTATTAAAGCACATAGGCAAAGGTACACAGGATTTGCTGTTTAGTTGTCCTCCCTACTTTGATTTGGAGGTGTACAGCGATAAACCGAACGATGCCAGCAACCAGAGCACCTATAAGGGCTTTTTGGAGATACTGGATAAAGCATTTACCGATGCTCTGGTGTGCCTTAAAGATGATAGGTTTGCTGCCATTGTAGTTGGAGACATCCGAGATAAGCAAACTGGCTTTTATCATGATTTTGTTAGCGACATCAAAGATATATTTAAGCGCAATGGTGCTCCTCTCTATAATGAGATGATAATTATTGAGCCCATAGGCACATTACCCCAGCGTGTGCAGCGATATATGAAAAACCGAAAGGTCGGCAAATGCCATCAGAATGTACTGGTATTCTACAAAGGCGACCCAGATAAAATTAAGGATAACTATAAACTTATTGAGTATGCAAGCGAAGATTTGGAATCATTCGGCATGGATAACGGAGACAGCACCAGCGAAGATTAAGGCAGAGTTTAATGCCATACTAAAGCAAAGCGGATTTAAGGTACTGGAGCTAACAGAGCACCATTTTAACCCACAGGGCTATACAGCACTATGGCTACTGGCAGAAAGCCATTTTGCTGTACATACTTTCCCAGAGTACGGTAAAACCTACATTGAGCTATCAAGCTGCAATATGGAGTATTACGCAAAATTCATTGAGCTAACAAAGGATTTGTAACATGGATACCCAAGAGTTAAACAATAGACAACAGCGGAAAGGCAGGCAGATAAAGCAGGCTAGACTGGAGATAGTGGCTGAACTCTACAAGAGGGGTAAGAGCATCAGGCAGATTGCAAAAGAGGTAAAGGTACGGCTGAACTTAGATAAAATGCCCAGCACGCAAACCATATTTGCCGATACACAGCTATTACTTAAAGAGTGGAGAGAGTACCGAATAACCAACACAGATGAGCTGGTACAGCTGGAGCTGGAGCGCATAGATGATGCCATTGTTGAGCTCTGGGATGCATGGAATAAAAGCAAGCAGGATTACCAAGCATCCAACCGCAAACAAAAAGCCCAGATTGAGAAAGCAGGTAAGGAGAAAGGGGAAGATGGAGAGCCCAAAGGTAAAGACGGCAAGGTTACTCCATACTATCTGGAAGAGGGCAAAAAGGAGGTACGCAAATATGGTGATGTTAGCTACATATCCGAGATAAGGCAACAGCTCCAAGAGAGGCGCAAACTACTGGGCTTGTACGCTCCAGATAAGAGAGAATTAACAGGGGCAAATGGCAAGCCGTTAAACCCACCACAAAGCCAAATTAACTTAGATGAGCTAACAGAGGAAGAGCAAAATGTATTGTTCCAGATAGCATTAAAACGTGAGCGGAAGCAACAGTAACATAGTAATTGATGATGCACTACTAGATAATATACAAGCTAAAATGTGCAAAAAACGCTTTTACCATTTCGTAGAAGCGTTTTGGAGCATTATTATACCAGAAGAGCCTGTATTTAATTGGCACATTGAGTATCTGTGTGATGAGCTGCAAGAATTGGCATACTATATAATAAACAGATTGCCAAAGCCTTACGATTTAATAATAAACATTCCCCCCGGTACAACAAAGAGTACCATTGTTACCATAATGTTCCCTGCATGGCTCTGGACTGTGGATGCCAGATTGCGGGTTATTAGTAGCTCTTATTCCTCCGATGTGAGCCTAGACCATGCACAGAAGAGTAAGGATATTATCACAAGTGATAAGTACCAGAGGCTATTTCCAGAGGTACAAATACGTAGGGATAAATCAGGTAAGGGGTTCTATGGTAACATCTCTGGAGGTGAGCGTTATGTAACATCTACTGGCTCTGCTGTTACAGGTAAGCACGCCCATGTAATTATCAATGACGACCCCCAGAACCCAAAACAGGCAGAGAGTGATGTAATGAGGCTACAAGCCACCGAGTTTACAAAAACGCTATCCACACGTAAAGTAAACAAGAAAAACACTCCTACCATAACCATTATGCAGCGATTGCATGAGGATGATGTTACAGGGTATTTGCTCAAAAAGAAAGGCGAAAAGATAAAGCACATTTGTTTGCCAGCAGAGCTAAGCGAGCATGTAAAACCAGTGGAGCTAAGAGAAAAGTATGTCGATGGGCTGCTAGACCCTGTACGGCTAGATAAGGAGGTTATAGAGGAAGCACGCACTGATTTGGGTACAAGGGGATTTGCGGGGCAATATGAGCAAACACCAGCCAGTGATAAGGGTAACATTATTAAAAAAGAATGGTTTGGGCACATATCTCTTGCCCAGTTCCTTGCTGTGCGTGGTGGTGCTCCCATGCACTTTTTCATTGATACAGCATACGATGAGAAAAAGAAGAAAACAGACAACGACCCCAGTGGTATTCTGGCAGCATGTAAAATCGGAAACCAGCTATTCATTTACCATGCCCAAAAGGTATGGAAAGAGTTTCCCGACCTCATACGCTTTTTGCCAGAGTATTGCGATGCGTGGGGATACGATGGGCGTAGCACGTTACGCATTGAGCCCAAAGCCAATGGTAAGAGCGTGGTGCAACAATTAAGAGATAGTACAGACTTGAATGTAACAGAAACACCAACCCCAATAGACAGCAAGGCTACAAGGCTAAAAACCGCTAGCCCTAAAGTTGAGTGTGGGCGTGTGATTTTGGTAGATGGTGATTGGAATGAGGATTTTGTAGAGGAAATATGCAAGTTCCCAAGTATGACACATGATGAGTATGTGGATATACTTTACTATGCTATTGAGTACTTCCTATTGAATGACTTAACATTACCAGAGGGCATATCTAAATCATCGTTTGGGGGGCTTTTATAATATGAATATTAACATTAAAAAATTTAAACGATGGGATTTTTAGACCTATTTTTTAGCAGAATGAGGGCAGCTGTAGGCTATAAGCAATCCTTTGAGGAAAAGATACAGGCGGGCGACATTAGTGGTGCGCTGGGGCTTATGTGCCTAGAGGATAGGAAAGTTACAAAAGCATTAAACGAGTATGATATAGAGAAGCACGAAATCATGCAAAGGCAGGATAAAGCCACGTTTGATGCTAAAGGTAATTTTAAAGGGTGGGTAAAACGATGGCGGTTGCCATTAAGTTACCCAGTGTACATTAATGAGATTGCTTTGGTGTTCATTTATGGGCGACCTGTGCAATGGCTGGAGAGAACAAAGGATACCAAAAATGCCTTTGCAGCTTTCAACCATTTTATTGAGGACACGCATTTTAATAGCAAGATAAGGCAGGCTAAACGGCTGGCAGGCTCGGAGACACAGAGTGCTTTACTCTTCCATACCTACCAAAACAAAGATGGCAAGGCTCAATGCTTGATAAAGGTGTTAGCCAAATCTCTGGGAGATGATCTATACTACATAAAAGACCAGTACGATAGGTTGCTATATTTTGCACGTGGCTACTATTTATCAGAGGGTGGTGGTAAAACTACCTACCATGTGGATATTTTCACCGATGATATTATTTACAGGTGCAAGCGTGGGGGGCTAGGCTGGGATATTGAGAAAGAGCCTAACTACATTGGAAAAAAACCTATAATACTCTTTGAGCAAGAAACAGAGTGGAGCGGTGCAAATCCTCTAATCAAAAGACAGGAATACATGAAGAGCCGTACAGCTGATGTAAACGACTACATGGCAGACCCAGCACTAGTAGCAACAGCAGATGTAGTAAAAGGGTTGCCAGAGAAAGATACCGAAAATAAGCTGTATGTGTTGAGCGAGAAAGGACAATTAAACTACTTAGTGCCAGAGACGGCAGATGAGCTCAAAAAACAGGAGCGAGAGGATAACGAAAGGCATATTTTCCGTGAAACCTTTACCCCTAATATTGACTTTGATACAATGTCTAAGCTCACAAATATATCGGCAAAGGCATTAAAGCAGATGATGATACTTGCTGATATTAAAGCTCAAATGCGCAAAGAGACCCACGATGAGTACCTAAAACGTATTGCAAACCTCATAATAACCATTATTGGCAAAGTAACCCATGTAGATGATGTGGCTGTGAGAACGGAATGCGAAAGGATGAAAGTTGGGCATGAGTACCAAGAACCATTTGGTGAGGATATAACCGAAGCAATAACCAATGCTATTAAAGAGGTTAATGCTGGTGGTATGTCTAAGGAAACCCTCATTGAGCTAAACCCACTGGTAAAAGATAAGGCACAAGAGAAACAACGTATTGCAAGTGAGGAAGCCATAAGGAAACAGGAAGAGCTAGAGCAATACAAAAGAAGCATTTTCGAACCAACAGAATAAGTAAGTTATGTATAACAAAATATTAAACGTGCTTACAAAGCACACAGATAAAGTATTGCATTTTGCAGCAGGCATGATGGTGTGCCTGATAGTATTTATACCTCTGGGCAATTACTTTGCTCTGCTAGCAGCTGTAATAGCAGGGCTGGGCAAAGAGATAAGGGATAAAATAAGTTATGGGCGTTTTGACTGGCTGGACTTATTGGTAACTGTGGCTGGAGGGGCTTTTGTGTTTGCTTGCCTCCAGCTTAGACTGCTTTTTTTGTAAAAAATCAACATTTTCCCAAACTCCAAGCTATTTATTAATAAATGATTGATAAATGAATACAAAAAAGCTATATGGCAAATTAAACAAACGTACAGAGTTTTATGCAGCACAGGTGCGTAAAATCTACAATGAAAAGATTTCGGAGATAATCGCACTCTGTGATGGCATTGAGGTAAGCGATGATACACCGTTTAAGTTTGCCGACTATGAGGATATTGCACCAGAGGTACAGAAAACCCTGCGCAATATGTACAGCCAGCTCTACCAGAGCGTTAGAGGCAATGTTACTAAAGAGTGGAACTACTCCAACGTTGCCAATGATAAGCTGGTGCAGGGGATATTTGGGAAAAAGAGCATTGAGGATAACCACTTTGCAAAATACTTCCAGCGAAACAAGGAAGCCATGAACTCCTTTTTTGCCCGCAAAGAGGATGGTTTAGATTTAAGCCAGAGGGTATGGAAGTTTGTCGGGGAGGCAAAGGAGGAGTTAGAGCTTGCACTTGATTTAGGACTGGGTGAGGGGCTTAGTGCTGATGCTCTTAGTCGTGTTGTGCGCAACTACCTGCATGATACAGATAAGCTGTTTAGGCGTGTGCGCAATAAGCATGGTGATTTAGTATTGAGCAAAGCAGCGAAAGCCTATCATCCTGGCAGGGGTGTTTACCGTTCATCCTATAAGAATGCCCAGAGGCTTACCAGAACCGAGACCAATATGGCATACAGGACAGCGGATATTACCCGCTGGCAGCAAATGGATTTCATTATTGGGTATGAGGTTAAGTTAAGCAATAACCACCCAGAGTATGATATTTGTGATGAACTGGCTGGCAAGTACAAAAAGGACTTTGTTTTCAAGGGGTGGCATCCAAATTGTCGCTGCTACATTGTGCCTATACTATGCACGGAGGATGAGCTAGAGCAATTAACAGAAATGATATTGCGGGGTGAAGAAAGCAGCTTTGTGCCAGCAGATATAGTGGAAGATGTACCAGAGGGCTTTAATGAGTGGATTGTAAGCCATACGGAGCAAATAGAGAAAGCCAAAATTAACAATACATTGCCATACTTCATTAAGGATAACTATAAAAACGGTGATATAAGCAAGGGGTTTGCATGGGCTGAAAATGACAAAAATATATCTGGGTTGCAAAACTTCAATAAGCTGCTATCTAAGCATGAGATTGATGTGGATAAGTTTACCAATATGCAGAGTTTTACAAACGAGCTCTGGAGGGAAAGCAGCAACAATGTGTATAACGATAAAGAGTTTACCCTATCTAATGCAGTACCTAAAAACAAGGTGCAGTTTGAGCAAGCAGCCAAGCTAAGCGATAAAAAGATATTGCAGGAGCTACTAGATGATGCTTTGTATGGAGATGATAATAGTTGGATGTTCCTTAATGATGATATACTGGAGGAGCTGCAAAAGGTTGCCACACAGAAAAGGTTTTTAAGTTCCAATGATGCTAAGTTTGTATTTGGGTTGGATAAGGAGGCTTTGGAAAATGCAATTAAGGGCGACACAGCCATTTTCTCTGGTAGTCGTTATATTGGCACGAATTATAGTACGATAAGCCGACAGGCAATAAAAAACGGTGTGATTTCGGGAGATAATGGTGCAATCTGTGCAGTAAACATTCCTAAAGGTAGCCGATACCTCCAAACAATGGATGGAGAGGAGCAACTAGCAATGCTATTGCCAAACTCCAGATTTAAGGTAGTGAGCACTGAAACTAAAACCATTATACAGGGAGGCAAAAGCACAAAGGTGCTACAGTACAATATGGAGCTGGTAGATGATGGCTCGGAGTACGTAAAAGGGCTTACTACTGTTAAGGCAGAGGTAAAAGCAAACATAGCTGCATATAACCAAGCCGTAAAAGTTGCAAACAATGTACTAAAGGTTGCGGATGAGTGGGATGGCGTTTATGGTGTGGATATGGATAAGCTGGCAGCTCTGGTTAAAACTGGAGGTGCAAAAGAAATAAAAGCAGAAGCAACGGCTCTGGCTAAAAGTGTGAGCAAAGCCAAGCAGCAAGCAATAAACCTCTATAAAGAGCAACCTATAGAATGGGGATTAACCAAAGAGTTTGGAGCGGATACAGCAAAGGCATTTCTGGAGAATTGGCACAAGCATGTAGATAAAGCAGCCTATATGTCTGATAGTGAGTTTTTGGAAAAGGTGATTAAGAAAGAGCTGTATTACGCAAAGCTCAATCCAACCAAGTACCCTACAACTCCAAAGTTTATCTATTACTTTGAGAAACTGGAGGTGCAATATGAGACCAAGCTAGTAAAGACACAGCTACTAGATGAAGTGCAACATTCTTTTAACTATGCACAAAAAACAAAGAGTGCCAAAGTAAAAAGTATGGTTGCAGAGCTGCAAGATATGTTTGCTGGTACTACAAATGCTGATACTCTTAAAATTAAGATTGATGCCTTAAACAAAGAGGTTGCCCGACTGGAGAAAGAAAAAGCCAAATTAGCAGCCAAGAATGGGAAACTAATACAGGAAAATGCTTTTGAGACTACAGCTTACACAAAGGCTCGTAAAGATGCTGCTATGTGGGCTAAGACAGCAGAGGAGGCAGACGAGAAACTACGTGATAAATGTGGTGAACTCTGGAGGACAGCGACACAAGCAGAAAGAGATGCAGCGTATTACTATACAAGTGGCAGCTCCTATGTAAACGAGCCATTAAGAGGCTTAACATACTATGGCAGCAAAGGGCGTAATTCGGGTGTGGATATAACCAACTTAACCAACCTCATAGATAAATCTACATACAACTTTGATATGTGGTTGCAACGTGGGGAGGGCGTAAATGGATTTAGTGGTAAGTTTGGTGTTGATTTAAGAGGTTTAACCGAGAAAGAGGCACAATCTCTGGTTGGTAAGATTGGAGAGGAAAAAGCCTTTATGTCATGTGGGGATGCAAAAGGTAAGGGTTTTACTGGAGATATTATTTATAACATATATTGCCCGAAAGGCACAAAGGGGCTATACTGTGAGCCATTTTCTGCTTTTGGGCATGGTAACGGACACTCTTGGGATGGGCTAGCGAAACAATCCAGTGTTGGATATGAAGCGGAGGTATTATTACAACGTAGTACTAAGTTCAAGATAACCAAGATTGAACAAAAGGGAGGTAGATGGTATGTTGATATGGATGTAGTAGGGCAACTTTAAAGGTTGCCCTTATATGTGGTTAAATACCATTTCTTAAACTCTGGAGGGTTTGAGTAATCCCCATTTAGATGAGTGTACCTATTAAACAACAATGCTTTGAGTGTTTGAGGAGTGCCGTCTTTTCGTTCAAAATCATAGAGCCAAGCTGCATTATACTCATCAATGTAGGAGGAAAACAGATCGCTACTATTAAGGCTCATTTCAACCCATTTACTTTCGTAAAACCAAAACATATTTTTATTTTGATTCTCGGTAAAAGGGTTTTCCTTTTCTCCTTTATAGTACCTACATTTTTGTATAAGTTGCTGCTTATCCATATCATTTACTAATTAACAACCGCAAAGGTAGACAAATTTGCTGGCATGCCAGATTTAATAAAGCCTAACTTTTGGAAGATTAATTTAGAGCTATAATTGTTATTAGTATTACAACAGATATTAATATTATTAAGTTATTAGTAATATAATTGTTGAATGATATTAGTTTGCCTGTTAGAATATTGGGTTAATGTATTGTTCCCATTTTACACATGCTGAAAATAAGCCACTTAATAACTCATTTGCCTGTTAGTAGGATGTTGATTTGTCTGTTAGTAGGTTACTAATCTTTTACATTAGTAATACTGGTTAGCTCGCTGTCAATCATAAATGTAGCTTCATTCAGTACTTTTGCTCCCATTGCATTCTTCGCTCGGTACTTGTGTTCTATTGAAAAACCATCCATAATGGGAGGGGCTTTTTTTATATTCTCTTTCTCCATTTCAAAATGTTTTAATATTTGCCGTATTGAATCTGCTGTTTTATAGTACTCGCTTTTATCCTCTTGGTTTAGAGTACTAATGCGTTCTTTTTCTTGAATCCCAATATTACTTGTTAAACTCTTATAGGTTTCCATGTCGTTTGCCTCCAGAGCCATTAAGGCATTGCTAATAAGTAGTGTGTCTTGGTATTTTTCAATTAGGGTTTTCCCTCCATACTCTAAAGCCTCTATTTTATTTTCTTGATAATCCCAAATTGTATCTATTTTAGAAAAAACAACAGACTCATAACTTTGAGGGTCATGCAGATTTTCTTTTAAATAGTTTTTTACTAATTCTTCTGCTTTTTGTTGAGGAGACTTTGAACACCCGATAAAAGCCAATGTTGCCAATAAGAAAAAGGCTGAAATTTTTACTCTACTAAACCATTTCATAATACTATTGTTTATATGTTACTAAAACCCTAAACAATAGCAATAGTGCATACCATAAAACAAGGCGTAGAACCATTGCCATACGCCGTCAAGGTTCACCACAAACCTACCTACTTAATGGAATGATTCTACGCTAATAGGTACAATACTCCCATAAGTAGGTAATCTGATAGCCTTATTCTGTTATCCGAGGTGGTGATTCTGACGACGATTAGGCTATAAGCGATAGAGAATATACCCAAGTAGCGTATATTCTCTTCCTTTTTTTCTATATGGCAAAGATATTACTTTTTTTATTTACAACCCGAAAAAATGCTATTAATGAGGTAAATGTAGCCTGTATTTGGAGTAGAAGCTATCAAAAACAGCTTTTAAATCAGATGGTACAGTACTTAATGCAGCACTCATTACCTCCATTGGTATTCCGCAATCAGGTGTAGCTTCCGCTATGCTCCCTGTAATACATGCAATAGTATCACTATCACCTCCAAGAGATACAGCCAGCCGTATAGCATCCTCAAAGCTATTACTCTCCAGATAGCATATTATTGCCTCTGGTACAGTCTGCATACAGTTTTCATAAAACTGATAAGTCGGGCGTATTTGAGCTAATTTCCTGCTTAAATTGTAATCAAAGTTTTTTTCTATGTAATGCTTTAGGTACTCTTTGGATTCTCCATTACGTGTAAGGAAAATAGCAGATGCTACAGCCATAGCACCCTTTATGCCCTCTGGATGGTTGTGTGTACACTGGGCACTACGTTGCGCCTCCCTTTGTACTTCCTCCAGAGTATCAAATGCCCAACCAATTGGGCTAACCCTCATAGCAGAACCGTTACCCCAGCTGTTATATGGTTGCGGGTTATCGCTCCTTAACCATGAGCCAAAAGAGCCACCATAAGAACCCATTGGGTTTGGGTACTTATTACCCCAGTAATGCAAACGCTCTGCGTATGGCTTACCCTGTAGTATAGCATCAGCGATAGCTAGAGTTAAAATACTATCATCTGTTATTTCGCTCTCTGGTGTTATTAAATCAAAACTGTAATTATTTGTATTGTCGAATTCGTAAGCACTGCCTACATAATCCCCTATTATTGCTCCTAACATATTTACTCCTTTCTTTTACCTCTATTTGTTTTTGCTCTTAGCAGCGTATGCTGCGATATAACCGCTCCAGTTCTGGTAGTATATGCCTCACTCTGGAGATTTATTTTACTCTGTAATGTATTGAGAGTTACCCCAACTACTTCCATAGGCAAATAATGGTATATGGCAGCTTTGCCACCAAACACCCACCGAGTAGCACCCTCATACGGTTGCCTTAACTCTACAATTATTATTTTACTACCTATTGCCATTTATTACCTCCAGTAATTCGGTTGTTACTTCATACTTAATGCCCTCTGGCAAACTTTCTATAATGCTCCTTACAATCTTGCCTTGCCTTTTGGCTCTCCATCTCCAATATACTCTTAGCAAATTGCCAGATGATATTTTGCGAGCTTTGTAAAGTTGAAAATTAGCGTACTCCTTTGCCAGTAATACCCTCAAAAACATTATAATAGTATTCTCAAAATTTGAGGAGGTTTCTAATAAGCGAGCCATTGAGCTGTTTAGCTCGTTAAAAGCTTCCGTTAGTTTATTTATACTATCTTTACTCATGGCTGCTTTTTTATAGGTACATTTACTAATGTTTTCTGGTCGCATTGTCCTATCAGGTAATCTACAGCCAGCCATGCGATAAATCGCCCTTGTGTGCTCTTTACCCTAGTGGGTATATCATCTATAGTGGTTATCTTTTCACACAATATGTGCAAAGCCTCCTTATACCCCTCCTTAATAGCTGCATTAACATGCCTGTTTATTAGTTTTTCCTGTAACCGAGCATTAACCATACCAATGGTTTCCTGTATCTCTTCGTCTGTTCTAACAATCATAATTATATTTCCTTTCTGCAAAATTAGGTATTATTTATTAATTAAATAAAGATTTTATTGAAAAATGCGTGATACATGTACACGTTTTTTTTTATTAAGCAGCTCCACAATTTTCACCATACGCTCCAGCTGGCAATAGCCATACATCATCATCGGGTATAATTATTGGCACATCGTATATGCTTTGGGTTGCCAAAGTAGCCATAAAACCATTTATTGCCTCGTATGCAGTACCAGAATCTATTAAGGTTTGCAAATCCATATTGCGCTTAATAGTACACTTAAACAACTTTTCTAGCTCAATGATATACTGTATTTGTTCTGGGCTTATTTTAGCAGCACTGGCAAACTGGTTTTTATTACCGAAAATACAGAACTTGCATGAGCATCGCCCCCAACCCATGTAATAACAAGGATGTACACGCACACGATACTTTTCTATTATTTCCCATACTTGCTGCTCTTTCCAGTCTCGTATTGGGCGAAACCTATCTACATGCCTTGTAAATGCCTTACCGTTTCGTAAGTCTGCACGATCTGGTTCAAGTATTTTGTATTTGGCTCTTTGCGGGCTCTCTTCGCCTCTTTCTCCAGAGAGTATTAGGGTTCTCTTATTTCTAAAACGCTCCTGATTTATTAAAGAGGTTGAGCACACATCAATTTTCAAATAAGCACTGCACCAACGTACTTTAAGGTCTGCGGATGCTTGTGGAAATCTCAACCTAGTAGATAGTTTACCTTTTTCTCCTCCAGCTTTGTTTATACAACCATTAGGGAGCTCGAAATATATTGGTGCAGTTAAACTGTTTTCTCTGAACATTTCCCGCTTAAAACCGCCCTCTTTCCATTGGAAATAGATTGGCACACCAAAAGCTACTGCAAACTTTCTACAATAGTCTGGGGTAATCTCCCAGTCAAAGAAAGTTTGTTCCCTGCCATCTATTTCTTGATGCCAGAGCTCAATCTTTTCTTTTGGTACTCCTTGCTCCAGCAGGTAAAGAAAGCACGCTGTGCTATCCTTACCTCCAGAGAAAGAAACTATATAATGGTCGTAACTATGTAAATCAAAAGCATCCATATAAAAGTTTATTTTGCCTGCGTTAATTGTTCGTATGTAACTGGTATTACTTTGGCAGCAGCAAAATAGGCATTAGTAGTTAATTGCCTTTGCCATGCCATAAAGCGTGGAGACCAACGGAAGCCATAGCTTTTAAGGTTAGATATAACATCTGGAGCTGGCTTACTGTCGAAAAGAATTTGTAACCTATCCTCACTGTAATTCTTAACTACAGTACCACCCTCAAAAGCTATTTCTGTATTTTCCCTATTTGCTTTATCAATCTGTTTTTCTTTAGCTGTTTCGGCAACATCTAACAGCTTAAAAAATTTATGTCGCTCTGTGATAACGATGCTCATTGTTTCGTTAAATTGCCGTATGCAATCAATAGCCTTTTGCACCATTTTTGTGTCACCTCTTTTGGCGTATGTTTCTACTTTCCCATAAATAGAGGATACAAATAGGGCTTTATGGTAGCCTCTTTCTACTCCAGTATTAATCCCATGTATAATAGCTGCGGAATGTAAAATATCTTTTTCAAGTCGTGCCCACTCTTCATTTTGCTTTTGCTCTTCTGGTTTGTTGTTTTCTATACATTTTGCAATGGCTTTTAGGGCTTTCTCTCTCCACTGTATAAACTCTCCCATTCTAGCATGTTCCCTATTGTTTGCTTTTTCAGCTTTTCTAACATTGAACCCAGAGCCACCAGTAATGGCAGAGCTGGCACAATTAGAGTGTGCAGAGAGCCATGCAGAAAAGTATTTTTTGTAGTTGGAAATGTAACGCTCTTGCTCTTCCAGAGGTATGTTTTTCAAATCATCATTAAGCTCCTTTTCATAGCTTATTATTGTGCGCTCTCCTGCTCGGTCGGGGTTAAATGAAGTCCAGTAAAATGCCCTATACGCCAAATCCCAATACTCATCCAGTGTTACATCATATTTCCATGAAACTACTTCCCAATCGCTCATATTCTCCGTGTGCAAAACTTTACTATTAGCACCCATGCCCACCACATGAGCATACCGCCCCTGCATTAATTCTTGTGCCTTATAGTGGAATGCCCATGTACCCCACTCTGGATTTTTAATATTCTGTACGACACTAGCTCTATGGCAATTTCTCTTTGATAAAATAACTTTTTCCATTGTTTTTCTTTTATATTGTGTGATGTATATACACGCTTTATGTTCAAAAAAATAATTAATAATCTCCTCTGGTTAAATACTCCAGAGCTTCTGTGTGCAGCTCCTCTAGGTTTAAGCCCTCCCTGCTGGGCTCAAATCCAGCTTGATAAGCACCCTCTATAGTTGCATTTATTTTGTTTACCTCTGTATTGGCACTGTGTACCCCACGTGTGTAATTGCGCTCTACTTTGCGGGTATCATTATACTTTGCCTGTGCTGTGCTCTCCAGTACTCGTTTGCTTGTACCTAGTAGCTTTGCTCCGTTTCCTTGCTCATCAAGGGTTTGCTGTATTACTGCTAAAATTCCCATTGTTTCAAAATTTATAGTTATTAATCAATTACATTAGCTATTTGATAGCAATAGCCATCTTCTTTATTTATTTCTGTGTTAATTATTTGCAAATTGTATTCAATCGCTTTGCACTTTACACGCTTAGCCTTACCAGCCATAACAGGTAATTCATAAGGAAATCCATTGTAGAAATATTCCTTTGTTTGCCTAAATCGGAGCTCAATATTATGCCCATCAGTAATATTAACAAAGGCTTTACCCTCACATGGGTTACTTAAAATAGTCAATATGTGCTTCCCACTTTTTAGAGGAGATATGCGAGCCAATTTGTTATTTATTTCCATTTGTATTTGAGCTTGATATTCTTTGTATTCTTTTGTAGAACATATTGCCTCTTTTTGAGCTGGTTCTATATACATATTATCCAAAGCCCATATTAAATACTGCAAATCAACAGAAGCAATATCTTCTACTGTCCTACCTGTATATTTACCAAATGTTAGATAATTGGGTGGCATATTTATCTTTACCGTCTTACCCCATTCTCTTGTAGTTATTCCCCTTAGCCCATCATCGATAGTTACACTGGGATAAAGCTCTTTAACTTTAACAATATCGGAGCTAATGTTTTTCATATAGCTATATTGATAGTGATTGCCTGTATGCCAATGTTCCCCATAAGCATCAGTTGTATATTGGGGTGTAATTACAACATTCCATAAAGTATAATACTTGCTTGCAAATCCTATAACCAAAGCCATTATATACCTCCTTTTATTTACTAATTTCCAATGTATCCCAGTAGTCTCTTAAATCAGAAAACATTTCTTTAATATCCTCCATGTTGCTCTCAATAGCAACAATGGGAGTTAGTTTCCTTTCTGCACTCTGGAGTTGAGCGAAATTATCTCCAGTTGGTTGCTCCATGTGTTTTTTGAGGCAAACCAAATAACTCTCTACTGCATCTAATAAATTCCTGTTTCTCATTGCTCTTTCATTTTAATTATTAGCATTCTTCTTCGTAAGGTTCTAAACCTTTATCGTAATCCATACTATACTCTACATCTGTCATATCTATTTCATGTAGGTATCTACCTGTAACATCAATATACATACAATACTCATCTACTTCTACCACATAATAGCCATCGTTATAATCAACATATCCATCTTCGTATATGGTTTGTATAAGCGTTCTGCCATCTTTCAAAACAGAACTTGCTAATTCATGAGGGTTGCGTATTGTTCCATTGTCATATTCTTGAATATTTGACATTGCTTTCAAAGCCATGTTGGCAATTTGGCGATTCGTTTTACCTCCTGTATACTTATGTGTTGCTCTCATTGGATTTATTTTTTTGTTCGTTATACGTGTCTATTTATCACGCTTATTGTATTGCGAAAGTAGTATGATTTATTCAATAAACAATACTTTTGGCGGAAAAATATTGACTTTTAACAAAGATTAATAAGATTCATTGGAAACTTAAAATGAATTACTTACAAAAGTTATCCGTGATATATATACACGCTTTAGTGTGGTTAGACTATTTTTGGCACAAATAACATTAAAGTCTTATGGTTAAACAGAAATTATTACAAGTATTGGTAGGCAAATGCAAAGACATGGGCTTATCGGAAAAATCTATTGAAGAAATTGCTGGCATTGCAAGCAATGGCTTGAAAGATGGTTCAACAGATGAGGAGATTGAAGCACAGGCAAACCTTTTTATGCCTGCATTAAAAACAATGCAAGGCGAAGCTACAAGGTGGGCACAACAAGCAAAAGGTACTCCTCCAACCCCTCCAAATCCTCCAGCACCTCCAGCTCCGAAACCGAATGAGGACGGAGATTGGAAACAAGCTATTGCTGATTTGGAAACAAAGTACGGTGCTATCATCAAAACACAGGGAGAAACCATTACTGGTTTACAATCTAAACTTGATGGTGCAGAGCGTGCAAACACAATTTCTGCCGAGATGAAAAAACTAGGTTTAACTGATGCCGACATGGAATTTATCTCTGTGCCCTCGGATGCTAATATTCCAGAGTTTTTGGGAAAGGTTAAGCAGAGTTTTATTAATCGTGGGCTTAAACCAGCAGACACTAGTGTTACTGCGGAAGCAAAGGAAAAAGCTAATGATGAGTTAGCTAAAACTATGCTTGCCGAGTTTGAAGTTAAACAATAATTATCAAAGTGATGAAACGACAATTTAGAGAATTTGGGGGCGACCGCCCTCTGTTTACACTAACCCCAGTACAGGTGGTTGGTGGTTTCACGCTTGACCCTGCACAAACCAACCTTACCAAAGGTGCAGTTATCCCAGCTGGTACTTTATCCCATGTGGATGAAAATACAAGGCTGGCACAGCTGATTAAGAGTGCAAGGGTTGTAGCGATTGCTGCTGGTGATGCAAAGGTTGTTACTTTGGAGTCGGACGAATTTAGCAAGCCAATATTTACAATAAACGATTTAATCGGTAAAGACTTGACAGCTACTTTGGCTAACACTCCCAAAATAACTGCCATTGCAGAAACCGCTGATGGCATGCAAATCACCCTAAGTAAAGCAATAACTGGCTTAGCCGTTGGAGATGCTTTGTTTGAGGTGGTTGCAGATGGTACTAACGTGAAGCTTTTGGCTGAACCAAACTCTATTACCATAACAGACATTGAGGTAAAAGAGGCTGGAGATACAGGTATTGATGTAACACGCAATACAGGTAACGGAGAGGCTTATGCAAGGAGATTACCACCTGTGCCTGCATCATTGCTGGAGGGCAATGTGCTGAAAGGTACAAAGGTGGCTTATACGTATTCACTCTAAAATAAGGAGGTAATAACATGGATTCTATTTTTAGTAAAATTAATTTTCCGACTATCCCAGTGGATTTGCTGGCTACGTTACGCATCTTTTTTGAGATGGGCACAAGAGAAAACAAAGTTCTCTTTGAGCAAACGTACATTGACCGCTGGTTTACATACAATTTGCCACAAATGGATTTGACCTGTGAGGCAATTATGGCAAGCTATAAGGTGCGCTTTATGGCTAGCGTGATTGGCAATGAGGCTGCAACCCCATTGCGCCCCTCTGATGGCTTCAAAACATTTACGGAAGAGATACCACGTATGGGGCACAAGTTCCCTATGTCGGCAAAGAAACTCCGTAAAATGCTAACCATTTTGGAGGCAAGTTCAAAACGGTACACAGACCAGCAAAAGTTTAATGAGGTTTATAAAATGCTCATGGGTGATACAAAAGAGGCTTATCTAGGTTGCAAGGATACAGCCGACCATATTGTATTACAAGCTCTCTCAAACGGTGGTGTAGCTCAATTTACGCCTACTCTTAATAACCCAGACGGTAAAATATTCAAAGTAGATTACCTGATGCCCGAACAAAACAAGAAAAAAGCACCTAAAAACTGGATTGATGATAACAAAAACAACATCAACCCATTTGAGGAGCTGCAAGCTATTAAGCTGGAGTTTGAGCAAGCGGGTATTACGTTTGGTGAGATGTGTGTTAGCCCTGCTCTATATGCGTGGATTATCAGTGCTCCAGCCGTTAAAAAGGCTATTCTGGGTACAGATAAGAGTGGTGGTGTGGTAACGGATGCCCAGTTAAGGGAAACCCTTTCTCAATATGATTTACCAGCATTTACCAAGATTGTAAAACGTAATGCTATCCAAAAAGATGGTAAGCGTGTAGCAAACTTGATTAATCCGTGGAATGATAACAACATTGTTTTCAAGCCAGCTGGTACTATCGGTGAAGTACAACCTGCTTTTGAGGATAACGAAATTATCCCAGAGCCAAATGTGGAGTACATAGATGCTGGCAATGGTATGCGTGTAGCCAAATGGCAGGTTGGAGAAAGCACAGGACAGCAAGCAGGCGAATACACACAAGCATCTTGGCGTGCATTGCCTATCATCACAGATATTGCTGGAGTGGTAAACTATCAGGTACGTGGTATTCAGTAATAAGGTTGGAGTATGACAAATTTGGAGGCAATACGAGTAGAAGTTAAGCCTTATGAGGCTGATGCTTTGGATTGTGAAAAAGCTCTTAGTGGAGCGTGCAAACGTACTGGTGTAAAAATCGGTATTGCAGATGAATTTGATGCTGATGATAACGAAAAGACTATTGCCCTTGCAGCTGTGTTGGTATTGTATAAATACCTAACACTAAGTAGCGAAAAAGAGGGTGAGTGGGCACAAGGCTATCATAATAATCTGAAAGAACGCATAAAGGCTCTATGTAGCATTAATGACTTGGATGTCTCCGAGTTTGTTAGCTCTGACATTATAACCATCTCCGATGGCTCTAACAGGTTTTAACAATGGGTAAATACTACGACACATTAAAAGTACACCAAAAGTCTAAATCACCACGTAACGAGGTTGGAGACCTTATACCAGAAAAATTAGACTGGGATAAGGTAAGCCCTTGCAGGGATGAACCAGCTGGAGCGGGTGCTACAGTTAATGTGGAGGGTGGTAAAACAATTACCTATAGCTCAAACATATTTTGCCCAGTAACATGCCCAGATATTGCGGAAAACTCAACTGTACAGGTTGAGAACTCCAGCGGACAGGTGCAAGTTACAGGTACGGTATTAAGATTCAAACGCTATAAGCATTATGTCAAAATATGGATTTAGAGCGATTTACAGCAGGGGTGATGTACACAAACGGTTTGCTGAATTTGCCCAGCGAATACACAAAGCCATTGTTTCTGTATTACAGTACATTGGCGAGGCGTGTGTAGCACAGGCAAGAGAGAACGGCAACTATACAGACCACACGGGTAATCTCCGTAACTCTATCGGATACGTTTTGGTACACGATGGCACTATTATAAGCCACAATTTCGAGAAACGCATACAAAGCAAAATCGAAAACAAAGCTAATGGTGTTGGAGTATTGGAGGGGAAGAAGCTGGCAGAAGAGCTGGCTAAACGATTTACCAAAGGCTATGCACTTATTGTGGTTGCGGGTATGAATTACGCCTACTATGTGGAAACTCTAAATAAAGATGTATTGGATAGTGCAGAACGTTATGCGCAGAGAGTTAAGCCCAAAATGATGAAGATGCTTAAAGAACAGGTTTATAGGGTTGTAGCATGAAAACAGAGGATATAGAATTACAGGAAAATATGCAGTTCAATACTATACAGGATGATATTCTGTACTTGGTATTGAGCAACTCCGATTTAGCAAAGGAGCTTACTGGCATTGTAAAAAAGGGTAAACGCCCTAGCCGTAAAGATTTTGCAAAGGAGGAGGATTGTACTATTCAAAGTTTGCCCATCCCTAGTGGTAGTGTGCAAATTGGCACTAGCAATGTAAACATCTATGTTCCCGATTTACCAGATAGCACTACTGCACCAGATGCAACCAACTACGATGCTAATACTGGGAGGATTAAGCAACTTGCAGGGCTTGCCTACAAGGTATTGGAGAAACATTACTGCGACAATGGTTGGGTGTTCGAATGCGTAATGCAAGATGTTATTGCTGAACCCGATATAAAGTGCCAGAGGATTTGGTTTAAGATTAGATTTATTTTTCACAATTAAAAAATTACAGACATGGGAGTAATTTCTTTAGGATTATCCGAGATACAGGTAGGAGCTATCGCAGCAGATGGAGGCGAAGCAACCACTTATTCCAAGATTGGTAAAACCTACGAAAAGACTTGCAAATTAGTGCAAGAAAAAGGTGATGTTACCGAACATTACGAGGAGGGGCAAAGTGCTCCAGAGGTGCGCAAAAAGAAAAAGAAAGTGCCTATTCTCACTTTCTCCATAATGGACCCTGACCCAACGTTTTTGAAAGCCTATTTAGGTGGTACAACTAGTGGTACTGGGGATGATATGGAATGGAGCTGGGCAGATACGGATGAGGATATTGAGGCATCAATAAGAGCCGTACCAGAGATGGGGCTTGTTTATACCATACCACGTGCAGATATTGAGGCTGTTATTAACGCTGAAATGTCCTCACAAGGTATTAACCTTGTAGACTTTACCGTAACACCATTAAAGCCTAAAAAGGCTGGTGTAGCTACAATGAGAGCACGTAAAAAAACAGCGACTTTCCCTAAATAATAATTGTTTTTCAATTTCTCCATGAAAGCCCATTACACTAACGTGGTGGGCTTTTCTGGAATAATAGCACCTTTTATATGGAAAATGTAGATTTTAACGCCATAGAGGCTGAAAAAAAGGAAATACGGTTGCTTATCTCCAATGGCATCAGTTTCGTTGTGAACTATATGGAGAAAAGAGAGGTGAAAATACCACGCTGGAGCTGGTGTAAATGGCTAAAAAAGACAGTAATCACCAAAGAGCCGAAACAAAAAGAGTTTATTGTAAAAGAACCTACTGCATTTACTCTGGATAGATTGACGGCTGAATACATTGAGCTTGCAATAGATGAAGAGAAAATAAGAGAAGCACCCAGACAACAGGCACGGCTATATTTCCAAGAGCATGACAAACGCATGGCTCTAATTATTGCAATTGCTATACTTGGTAACGATTGGGAGGATACAGAACAACTAACCGAGCTAGCCAATTTTATTTTCAAATGGACTACAAACAGCCAGCAGCATGAGCTTGTGCAGGCAATTGACTTAACTAATAATCTAGCGGATTTTATCAACTCTATTCGATTGTTATCAAGCGCAAGAACAACAATACCGAATCGGATAGAGAACCCAGAGGATTAAACAGCCTCTATGGGCAACGTGGGGCTATTTGCGCATATTTCCATTGGACTTGGGAATATCTCACAAAAGGTATTGCATGGGCGGTTGTACAGCGGATGTTAGCAGACCAAGCACGCTACGATGATGAAGAGGGCACGAACGGAGTAGCGAGCATTGACGGAGAGGTAGAACTAACCGAAGAAAATGCAGATGATATTATTAATCTCATTAACAGTTTATAATTGTGGAAAATAAAGATGGAGCTCTGGCATTTGATGTCCTCATTAGGGATAACAACCTAGAACAAATGCTATCCAAAGATGAGCAGCGCATAGCGCAATTCACGCAAAACGTTGAAAGCAACTCCCAGAGTATTGTCGATAGCTTTGGCTCAATAGGCAAGGCTGTAGGAGGTATTGCGGTTGGGGCAATGCTGAAAAGCTGGATTACAGATATAGTTAATGTAACAGGAGAGTTTCAACAATTAGAAATAGCATTTACTACCATGTTAGGGAGCGCAGAGAAATCTGCTGCTTTAATGAGACAGGTAACAGATACAGCTGCTACTACTCCTTTTGATTTGAAAGGTGTAGCAAATGGAGCAAAACAATTACTGGCTTATGGTGAGAGTGCAGAAACGGTAAATGGTACTCTGGTAAGGCTAGGTAACATTGCATCTGGATTGAGCTTGCCATTAAATGATTTGGTTTACCTGTATGGTACAACAATGGTACAGGGGCGATTATTCACACAGGATGTTAGGCAGTTTATGGGGCGTGGTATCCCACTGGTGCAAGAGCTGTCTAAGATGCTGGGGAAAACAACCGAAGAGATAAACCAAATGGTAACTGATGGGAAAATTGGTTTTCCAGAGGTGCAAAAGGTTATTGAGAGCCTAACCAATAGCGGTGGTATGTTCTTTAATCTCATGGAGGAACAAAGTAAATCACTCACAGGGCAAATAGCCAATCTGGGTGATGCATGGGATTTCATGCTAAACGATATAGGGCAAAGTAATGAGGGTATGCTTAGTTCTGGTATCAGTTTAGCTACAACGCTGGTAGAAAACTATGGTACTGTATTAAATGTACTGGAGGGAATTATAATTGCCTATGGCACATACAAAGCAGCTGTAATAGCTCTGTCTGTAGCCCAAAACAAGAGTACAGGCTTTGCCAGCATTGATAACATAGTTGCAAAGGCTCGTATGGGTGTTTATACGAGCTTGACAGCACAGACCAGAAATTATACACTGCAAAATGAGCTAATGACAAAGAGCCAGCAGGCATATACTCTGGAGCTGCAAAAGAGCCTTACACTGGAGCAACAGGAAAATGTATTACGTAACCTAAAACTAGGAGCAATACAGGCTTTACTTACAGCAGAGCAGCAAGTATATCTAAGTCGGCTTAATCTTAACGTACAGAGCGTTGAGTACATTGCAGCAGCCGAAAGCATATTAACCATAGACCAACGGCTAAGCCTGCAAAAGCAGGAACTAGGGCGTACAAGTATGGCATACAGTGTTGCTGTAGAAAATGAGGTCAGAGCTAACCAAGCAGCCAATGCCAGCGAGATAGCCAAGATGCAAACCGAAGCTAGGGCATTAAAACAAAAACAAGCTCTATTATTGGCTGAATATAGGACGAGCCTAAACAAGATAGAGCAAACACGCATCCAAATATCATTAGCCAAACTAAATGGGGATGCAATGGCTGTGGAAAATCTAAGGCTACAGCAGCATAACCAGCTTAAAGCACATGCAGCCATTGTTACCGACATGAAGAATACAAAGGCTGCACAAGAGGCTATTACAACCAGAATAGCTACAGCTGCAACCCAACAAGCTACTATAGCAGGTCGAGCCAAAGTAGCAGGAGATGTAATGCAGACTGCCAGCACCTCCATGTTAAGTACTGCTACAACATTCCTTATGGGTAAGTTAAAAGCTCTCTGGGCAACTTTGATAGCCAATCCTTTTACTGCTATTCTTAGTGTCGTGGGGCTGGCAATTAGTGCATTTATGATGTTCCGAAGCGAGGAAGAGGAAAGCATAGATGTAGCTAAAGAATTTGAGAGCCAGACCAAAAAGGAGATTGAGAGTATTAATATGCTCAAAGCTGTATTGCAAAATACGACAGAGGGCACAGAAACCCACCAAAAAGCTCTTGAAAAATTAAATGGTGTATTAACCAGCTACAACTTGGATGTAATAAAAGAGGGCGACAATATACAGGTTGTTACAGAGAAATACAATGAGCTAACCAAAGCCATAAACAAAAATACAGCAGAGAGGCTACTTGCTCAAAAAACCGAAAAGGCTTCAATACAGCAAAGTAAAGAGGAGGAGAAAGCTCTTGAAAAGTTTAAGGATAAAGTTAAGGGCATAAGGAACGTAGAAACCCATTATGGAGGTATAGCAGGCACGTACTCGTCTTATACAATACCAGAATGGGTAAGTAACCTTAAAGATGAGTATTTCCAGTACATCTATGACGAGGTTAAGGCAAGAATGGTAGAGCTTGAAAATCTCCCAGTCGGAAGCGAGGCGTACAACAAAAAACTACAGGAGATACAAAAAGTTGCTCTTAAAATGATGGCTGATGCTACAGGTGAAACCGAAAAGGAAATAAACCGTAGCAGCAAATTTGTAGAGAACTTTATAAACTCCATAGCGCAAAGTACGGCAAAAGCCAATAATGATATTGATAAAACCAGAGAGGGCTTAGAGCGCATGGCTGGAGGTTTGAGCAACAAAACCGAAACCAAAGAGGAAATAGACCTCATGACCTTATCTCTGGAAGCATTGCATAAAAAAGCATCAGAACTGAATGGGCAAAAGGTAAATCTGGAGTTTGGCAGTTTTGGGTACATTGAGCTAATGAGGCAGATTGCGGAGGTAAATGGTGCTATAGGTAAAAAACAGGCTGGATTAAATACCGAAACTGGCATAAACGATGAGATTAAACGGCTCAAAGGTTTAAGAGAGGGTGCAGCTATAGGTGGTGATGATTGGAAAAACTACGATAGCCAGATAAAAAAACTCCAAAGTAAACTACCTGATACGACCAGCGGGGCTAATAAAAAAGCTAATGCAGCCAGAGAGGTTGCGCAAAAGGAGATTGATATACAGCTAGAACTGGAAGAAAGCAAAATATCAATTATTAAAGATGGCTATACTCGTAAAGTTGCAGAACTGGAGCTACAACACAAAAGAGAGCTTGCACGGATAGACAAAGAAGAGAAAGAGCTTGCTGCCAAATACAAAGAAGCTGGAAAGAAAATGCCTAAAGAGACAACAGAGGCATTTACCACTATGCGTACCAATGAAAATGCCAATTATGAGGTATCTAAGGCAGAGTTGCTAGATGTTCAGATTGAGGAGCAAAAAAAGAAATACCAGCTTTATTACAAATGGGTTTCTGCCTATGGTGAAGATGTAGCCAATAAGCAGTTTAATGATTTAATAAGCAATGGCAAGACTTATACAGATTGGTTAAAATCTCAAATAGGAGTACTGGAAGCAAAACGCAATGATGGAACAGATTTAACCGAAACAGAAAGCAATCAGCTTATTACACTAAAAACTGAATATAAAGAGGTTACAGGTGTAAAAACCGAGATGGATAAGTTTACAGAAAGTATCTCTAAAGCAAAAGAGCAAAGTAAATCTCTATCTGAATATATGGCTAAGCTGGCAAGTATGAAACAGGATTTGCAGCAAGGTAAAACAGGGCTTATTGGCGAAGAAAGAGCAACAGCCACTAAGCAGGTTGATGAAGAGATACAGCGCAATAGCGAGGAGTTACAGCGTAAACTACTGGAAACTTACCGTACCAATGCCCAGCTAAGGCTAGATGCTGAAAAGCAATATGAAGATGAAATATTCTGGCTTAAACAGAATGGGTTTAACAAACAGGCAGAGCTGGCAGAGAAAGCTAAAATAAAAACTCTGGCTGAAATTGATGCTACACGGATACAAAGTACGGATAGTTGGAAAGGGCTTTTTGAGAACGCTTCATATTTGAGTAGTAGTGCTTTTGATGATATAGTAAAAGGGCTAAGAACACAGGTAGAAGCTATTGAGGATGTTGATATTAAAAAGGCTCTTTTGAAACAGCTGGAGGGCTTAGAGGAGCAAACACAAGCTAGCAAAAATCCTTTTGGGCAACTAGTTAAACATATAAGGGAATATAAAAAGGCTACCGATGATATTTCTAAGCAAAAAAGCCTTATTAAAGTATTTGGAGATATTGCATCCAGCGTGGATATGGTAAAAGCCTCTTTTGATGCAGTAGTGGATGGGCTAAACCAAATGGGATTGGCTGGCGATGAGAACACGCAAAGTGTGCTTAATGATATTAGCGGGCTTATGGGTGGCATCGGTGATCTGGCAGCTGGGTATGCAAGCATGAACCCTGCTCAAATGATACAGGGAGCTGTAGGGATTGTAACAAGTGCTGTTAGCCTTTTTGATAGTACAAGCAGGAGAATTAAAAAGGAGATGAAAGAACATGAGAGGCAGCTAGGACTACTCCAGAGAGCTTATAGTCAGATACAATTTAATGTAGAGAACGCTGTCGGAGAAAACTACTATAAAGAGCAAGAAAAAGCTATTGAGAACCTTAAAAAGCAGAAAAAGGAATACCAAGAACTAGCCAGATTGGAGCAAAGTAAAAAATCCAAAGATAGGGATGATGGAAAGGTGCAGGAGTATTTAGCCAATGCAGAGCAAGCCCAGAGGGATATTGAAACCATTGAGCGGGAAATTACCGAAACACTTGTACAAACCAATTTTAGGGACTTAGCCAATGATTTAGCGCAGGCATGGGCTGATGCTTTTGGTAATATGGAGGATAGCGCAGAGAGCTTTGATGAGGTTTGGAATCGCACTATAGCAAATGCTGTGAAAAACTCCTTAAAACTGAAAATCATTGAGCCAGTAGTTAGCCAGTTTACAGAAGCTTTGGCAAACTACATGGGAGCTAATAACAACAGTGTAGTTGGTTTTAATTTCGATTATTGGAAAAGGATGCTCAAAAATGCTGGTGACTCATTTACAAAAGGGTTAGAGGGCTTTGAAGAGTATTTCCAAGATGTAGCTGATGTTATTGATGATAGTACTCTGGAGGGGCAAGTAAAAAGCATTACGGAGGAAACAGGTTCTAAGCTGGCAGGAGAGATTACAGCAATGCGTATTAGGCAAGTTGAGCACCTGCTAATAAGCAAGGATATTAGAGCAACAGCAATAAGCGTACAAAACACGCTGAAAGATGCCGTAAAGCATCTAAGTGCCATTGCAACCAATACATCATACAACAAAAATCTGGTTGAAATAAAAGAGTTTTTGAGAGAGATGAGAGATACATTAAACTCTGATAATTTGAGGGCTAAAGGGTATAATATATAAAATTATGGATAGAATTAACGAGCTAAAGAACCTGATGCAAACAGGGCATTGTGCGGAAAGCATTTCTATGCTGCACAATACAAATGATAATGCAAAAAAGTTGATGGAAACCTATTTCTATTACATCAAAGCATGTACTCAAAAGGATTTTCCGAAACTGGAGTTTCTACGTACTCATTTTGGCAAGCAGGTAGCACCATTTGGCGGTTATGTCGATGCTACAGGTGAACAAAAAGCACACAGAAATAATGCACTGGTAGGTGATAGCAATGTAACAATGCGTACAGAGGGCTATAACATTGTAAAATGCTGGGTAAGGCATAATTCTAAATTGGAAGTAACAGCTACAGAAAACAGCCATTTACATATTGATTGCTTTGAAAATACAGAGGTTAAGATTTGCATAGAGGGCAATGCAAAGGTTTTTGTAAACCAATATGGGCAAAGCAAAGTAGAAATTAGTGGTAATACGGCTAATGCTTCGGTGAAACTATTTGATTGTGAAACATATAAATAATAAAACTCATGGCTTTAGATGAATATTTAGTATTGAATATGCCATTTGATGAAACAGATGGCTCTAAAATAGCGTATGATTACAGCCCTAACCGAGCAGATGGAGTGGTAACTAATGCACACTATGAGGCGGGTAAAAGTAGTAATTGTATTAGGTTTGATGGAGATGGCAAATGTGAGGTTAATAAATCCGTGCTTGCTTTTAATGGGAGCTTTACACTATGCACATTTGTAAAATCGCATAGCATAGCATCCAAAATCATTGTATTGATTAACTATAATGGAGTCAATAAGTTTTTCCAATCGTTTATTGATGTGAGTCCAGACCAATGGTATTACCTTGCTGTAGTACGTGAAAGCAACTACATTACAATCTATCTGAATGGTACGCAGATTGGTAGAACTACATTACCTACTGATTACGGCAACCCAATAGGTTTTAGCATTGCACAGGATTGCTATTTAACCCAGTTGGGGCATGGTTGCTTGGATGAAACAAAATTGTATTCAAAAGCTCTCTCACAAGAGGAGATTTTAGGGTTATTGGATAATACAAAACAGCTGGCTTATCTACTAGATGGCATCAATTTCAAAGATTATGGTGTTTCTGTAAGCAAAAGCATGGGTCTTCTGGATGCTCTAAAGATGAAAGAACCTCTTAAATTGGATTGGGATGGCTATCATGGTGAAGCTATAGACTTAACCAGACCGAGGATGCAAGCTAGGGATATTACATTGCAATGCTTTATCACTACAGATGGTGGGAAAATTGCTTTTGTTAAAGCGGTTAAGGATTTTCTGGAGCTATTTTATACTCCTCATGTAAAACCAGCTGGAGCAAAAGCCGAAATAGTTGGAGCTGGCTTGCATCGTTTAACTATTGATATTCACCCTACAAAGGCTTTGGTGTATGAGGTGTATATGCCAGATGGTACAGATTTGGATAAGGAGTGGAACGATGATAAAATGACTGGTACATTTTCCTTAAAGCTCCGAGAACCAGAGCCAGTAAAGCGAGTATTGAAACATCTTAGGGTAAATGAGAGTAGTAAACGTATAACAATTACACTTACTACAGAAAAACTGGTAAATATCTACTGGGGTGATGGTACTACAAGCCAAGATGTATATGGTACTACAACCATTACGCATGATTATGATGAGAATGGAGAGTATTACGTAATTCTTACTGGTGTTATTGAGGATATTAAAGACTTTTCCACTAATGCTATTATTGTATGGAACAAATTATAGTATATAAGCGCAATGGTGCGGAAAGATACAAGTTAAATAACTATGCTAAGCTCTGTACTGTAAAAAGTGCAGAGCAAAAGCGTGAACTACTTGGAGAGGATACCGTAACCATTAAAACAGAAAGTGCAGAGCCTCTGGATTTTGCTATTGGTGATTATGTTATTGTTTATGGAGATATTTACACGCTGAACAAATTGCCAGAGCCTAAAAAAACAGGTGAAAGGTTATTTGAAACGAGCTTTATATTTGAGGGATTGCAATACAAATTACTGGATGCCCAGTATAGGAGTGCTGATGCTTTAGGCAAAAATCCTACTGCAAATTTTCCTCTGGTTGCAAATATGGAGCTGGCAATGCAAGTTCTTATTAATAACATTAATAGAGTTGGTAAAGATTTAGGTGATACATGGGTGTTAGGTGATTGTATAGAAACTGAGCATAAGGAGCTTACATTTAATAATGAGAATTGTTTAGCTGTACTCCAGAGGCTTTGCGGAGAATTTGAAACAGAGTTTGAGATAGAGGCTCTGGGCAATAAAAAATACAGGCTGCATATACGAAAAGCAGGCTCTCTGTTTGGAGCAACGTTTACTTTTGGCAAAGGTGGTGGTATATACACTCTAAAGCGGAAAAATGTAAATAGTAGCAATGTAGTTACTAAGTTATATGTAGAGGGTGGTACAAAAAACATAAAGGTTGGCTACAGGGATAATGCTACACGGTTAAGGCTGGCTATAAACGAAGAAAGCTATATACAACAAAGTACAGCTGTAGCAGCTATGGGTATTAAGGAGGGTGGTAAAATCTTTGAGGATATTTACCCACACCGTACAGGAGTTATTACTAGTCTCGGTGCAGATAGGTTTACGTTTGTTGATAAAGATATGTTCGACCTTAACGAAAAAGAAAGTGATGGTAAAACTACAAAATGGCTTATTGATGGCACATCTGCTAAAATAAAATTCACTAAGGGCAACATTGCTGGCTATGAGTTTGAGGTAAAATCTTATGATACAAAAACACATACTTTTGTGATTAAAGAGTATGAAGATTCCAGAGGCTTTAAGATACCCAGCACGGATGCTGCCTACCAAATAGAGGTTGATGATGAGTATGTTTTGATTGATATTATAATGCCTAACAATCCCTATGTAGTAGATGCCGAAGCTGCATTGTTGGATGCAGGAACAAAATATTATGAGCAAAACAGCCAGCCTAAAGTTGAGTATGAGCTGGAAATATCCTCTATGTTTTTAAACCGTAAATACAATAATAATGGTGCAGTTATAAATGTATTTAAGCTCGGAGATTATATTCCAGTAAAAGATGCAGATATTAACGTGGATAAAGCTATAAGGGTAAAAGGTTTTACACGAGATGTGGCAACAGACCCTTACAAATACAAGTTGACTATTAGTGATACGGTTGATATTAGTATTATTGAGAAACTTATAGCGGATAACATTGAGCAAGAGAAGATAATAAACATTAATAACCTCACAGATGTAGCCAAAGCCCGAAGCAACTGGAGAACAACGCAGGAATTGTTAAATATGGTGTTTGATGGTGATGGCTATTTTGATGCAGAAAATATACGCCCAAACAGTATAGAAACATTAATGTTAAGTGTCGGCAACAGAGCTGGGCAATTTATTTTGCGCAATATTACTTTTGTTGCCAATGCAGTTGTAGGAAGTACGCCGAACCCTAATGTATTCCAAACTATAAGTAATAGCGGTGTGCTTATCCATTATGCTATTGAGGAAAAAGATAGGACTTGGAATATTGCATCTGCTACACATACATTGTCAAGTAGTAGCTCTGCTTATTACATTTATGCAAAATGCAGTAAAACTGGCAATGCTTGTACAATAATAAGTAGTACAAATAAGCTATCGGTAGAGCAAGATGCAGGCTATTATTATTTTCTTATAGGTGTTCTATCTTCATCCTATAATGGCTACAGAGATTTTGTTACTACCTATGGAGCAACCAGAATAACAGGGCGTACCATTAATTGTGGAAGAATTGAGAGTATTGATAAACAAACGTATTTTGACCTTGATAACTCGGAAATTGGTGGGCGTATTGTTTTTAAATCAAATGGAGAAACAAAAACTCTGGATGAGCTGGGGGCTGAATCCTTAGAAACTAAAGATTTTATTAATAACACATTGCCTAGCATTTTGGATGAGATACAGGCACAATTAGATGGGCAAATTGAGCAATTTTTTGAAACTTACAACCCCACCACTTCAAATGCTCCAGCTAACACTTGGACTACAGCAGCATTAAAAGAGAACCATTTAGGAGACCTTTTTTATAATACAAGTACTGGAAAGGTTTGGCGTTGGGTTAAAGAGGGCAATGTTTATAAATGGCAAGAGCTGCAAGATACCGAGCTGGCACAGGCTTTGGCTTTAGCAAATGAGGCTCTGGCACTAGCAAAAGATAAAAATAGGATTTTTACAACTACACCTTTTACACCGTATGAGAAAGGTGATTTATGGGTGCAAGGTGCAAGTGGTGGCATAATGAGGTGTAAAACTACACGCCTATCAGGTGCATACTCCTCTAGTGATTGGGAGAGAGCGTCCAACTACACGGATGATAGTGGGCTTAATAATTTTATAAATGGAGCTTACAACAGCCAAATAAATGATTTAGTAAACCAGATTGATGGGAAAATAGAAACATGGTTTCAAACAGCCGACCCATCAACAGCTTGGACTACAGCAGCGGTAAGAGCAAAGCATGTCGGTGATATGTGGTATAGTTCTACTACCAAACAGTTAAAACGCTACAGCTCCTCATATACTTGGACTACCATAGAAGATGCAAAAGCTATTGCAGCTTATGAGGCTGCCAGCAAAGCACAGGATACAGCAGATGGCAAAAGGCGTGTATTTGTAGCTACTCCTTACCCTCCTTATGATGTAGGAGATTTATGGGTTAATGGTGTTGATTTAAGGAGATGTGCAACAAAGCGGGCTTCTGGTAGCTATGTTGCAAATGATTGGGTAATTGCAGTACATTACGACAATACAAAAACTACCATTGATGGTGGTATTGTTACATCTGGTACGGTACAGCTGGCTGGCTCTGGAGGTTCTATATTGGCTGGTATTACAGGAGATGGTACAGCTGCTACTTCAATAAGGATTTGGGCTGGAGCATCCTTTGAGAATAGAGCTACTGCACCTTTCAGAGTAAGACAAAACGGCTCTGTAGTTATGACTGATGCAGATATTACAGGTGTGATAAATGCAACCTCTGGCACATTCTCTGGCACACTCAAAGGCGTTACTGGTTCTTTTCGCTCACTCAATTGTGTAGATTCAAATGGTAAAGTAGTTGGTAGTATTACCTTTGGTAGTGATGGTAATATTTGGTTTCAAGGTGGTTTATACCACCAAGCAAGTTCAACACCATTTTACATGAGTAACGTGTTTGTACGTGGAACTTTTGGAGCATACACACGCAATGCACTGGTTATTTATGGCAATTATGGTTATTATTATCCTCGTGGGCTTTATGATTCATCTAACCGTGTGTATGTTTCTCTTTCTCAACAGCAAACCTCTAATAATAAAACCTACTATATTATACCGTTATATGGGCAATCTGGAAATGCAGCAGGCATGCCAGTGGATTTGGTAATTATAAATGTTTCATCTGGTACGTACAGGTATGCAATGAGTAGAACAGCTGGTAAAAAGGTAACTGTAGTTAATGCAAATGATAAGAACAGCGACATTTACATTTATAGTTGTGGAAAGGAGATACGGCACGTAGGAGGAGAAATAGCAGATTGGGTATGTTTAGATGGCTTCCTTTCTCCAGCACCCGCTAGTAATGTAGTAGGTAATGGATGGCTTGTGTGCGCTTCTAGGGATAACACTTGGTCGTAAAAACGGCTACTTTCATCTTTTGTCGCTCTGGTAGCGTGTATATGTTTCACACTTTGACTAATTTTCGGACAATTTTAACAATTACAAAAACATGAGTAAAAACAAGAATTATGTAAGTGAAACAATGTTTGTTTCTCGCATAGTAGCCAAAGGTAAGGTTACAGACCTTACAAATGGTTTTAAGCTCAAAGATGGTGCTCCCTTTTCTATTTATGTGAGACCTAAAACCCTCACAACATTAGATCGGGATGCAATCATTAACTGTAAACTCTACAAAGAGGATGATTTTAGCGAGTGCCCAGTATCATTGTTTACATGGGTTGAGCTGGTACTTATTGAGATAGCACCTAGTGAGGATTTACTTGGTAAATATGAAATCTACTGGGGTAGTGGTGATGGTGCAGAGTTAATAACAACTTAATTTTTTAGATATGGGTTTATTGATTGGTGTGGGGAATACAACCCCACAATTTCCATACAATTCACTTTGGTATGGAATAAAAATTAACCTCAAAAACACAGGCAAGAGTACGGATGATGGTAAACTGGAGCGGGTTGGAAACTTAGACCTGCACAGAAGTTTGCCAGTGCATAGCCGTATTAAACGCTTTGTAGCTAAAGAGGATGGAACAGTAAATTATTGGCTTGGAGCTAATGACAGTACATTAAAAGAGGGCGGTGGTGCTGCAAAGCTAAATGCTGTAGATGGCAATGTAATGCTTTACAAACCCGATTACTGGAGGCGAATAGAGTTTGATGGTGATTACATGCTGGTTGCTGTTAGTGAGGTAGAATTACCGGGATTTACTTATATGAAAGAGAGCGCACGTAGTCCGTGGTTAGCTACTCTTGATAGGGTAAATAACAAGGCTGTTAGTGCATCCTTTTTGCAATGGAATACTGATGGCTCAATAAAAAGAGATGGTACTACAGGTTTACCTGCTTTGACCGATAATGCTGCTGACTTTAGAGGAGGCAATAATACAGCTGGCAATGACAATACAGTAAAGACACAACTGGGTATGCCTGCAACATCCATTACCAAAGCAACTGCACGTACAAGATGCAAAGCCATTAACGCAAAATGGCATCTTGGTGGCTATCGGTTCAGAGAGGAAATGTCTTGGCTTATGGCTATTGAGTTTGGTACTCTGGATTCACAAGCTGCCTACAATGCAGCAAAAACAGCAGATGGATATGCACAGGGAGGGCTTGGTAATGGTACTTATGTTGTTAGTGGAGAATGGAGTGCTTTTAATGGCTATTATCCTTTTATCCCATGTGGTGTAACAGCAAAACTGGGTAATAACACAGGTATTGTAGATTATGTTATTAAAGGCTGGACTACAGGAGTAGACAAAACGGTAAAGGTTGCCAGCTATAGAGGCTGGGAAGCTCCACAACAATACCTTTGGGATTTAAACGATGATGTTATTATCTGGCATGGTAAGCCTAGCGATGGTAACACATCTCTTTTCTATGTATGCGAGGATAGCAGCAAGTTTGTTACTCCAGCAGATACTTCTACAGATATACCTGATGGATACAAAGAAGTTGGAGCTTTGCCCAGAGCATCTGGCTATATTGTTTCTATGGCTTCTGGTAATGGTTGGACTTGCCCAGATAGCGTAACTGGAGGGGCTAGTAACAAAAATTATTGTGATTATTATTGGTATCCTGCTGTTAGTGATACAGCTAACTGGGGTTGGTTTTGCCTCCTTGCTGGTGTCAGTGCGACTTCTGCGGAGGATGCGGGTGTGCGTGGAGCGTATGCGGGTACTCGTGGCTCGACTTCGGATACGCATGGAGGTTTTCCCTTGTGCCTTGATTTATAGGGCAATGCGTGGCGTTTTTTTGAACACATGGGTGTGTTTCAATACAAAGTTTCTTTGAAATAATAATAAAACGGTTTACGGAGATGCGGTTTTGCCTCCTTGCTGGTGTCAATGCGAATAATGCGGAGAATGCGGGTGTGCGTGGAGCGAATGCGAATAATCGTGGCTCGAATTCGGATACGAATGGAGGTTTTCCCTTGAACCATTACGGTTTTCCTTTAATGCGAGAACTATTCTTATCTCCGTAAACCTTGCCACTTGGCAAAATAATACGGTTAAAATAAAGTGCTGGTAGGCTTTATGCTCGAAAGCTCTTATTAGACAATGGCACAGAGAATATATAATTGTTACTGGAAAGTATGCGACCCACAAAATGTATTACATGCAACATATAATACAGTAAAGGGCAAAAAGCGTAGGCATGATGTTCAACGCCTATTAAACGGCAATTACATACAATCCGTTACAGATGTATGGGAGATGTTGGAGAAGCAAACCTATGTGCCAAGTAAATATCACACGAAAATTATCAACGATGGTAAAGAACGTAGGCTTATTATAGCTCCTCTATACCCAGATAGGATAGTACACCATTGTTTGATTGATGTGATTGAGAATGATTTAAGGAAACTATTTATTGCAAACACCTATGCCTGTATAAAAGGGCGTGGAATGCACAGCTGCTTATACTCTTTGAATAAGGCTCTACAAAGAGATAAGAGAGGTACTAAATATTGCTTAAAACTCGACATACGGCATTATTACGATAGTATTGTGCATGATATACTGAAAGATATTATTGCGCATAAAATCGGAGATAAACAAATGCTCTGGTTAATAAATACAATAATTGATAGTACGGAGGGTGGTATCGGTTTGCCAATAGGTTTTTTAACTAGCCAGCATTTTGCTAACCTTTATTTAACTCCTTTTGACCACTGGGTTAAGGAGGTATTGAGGGTAAGATATTATTATCGGTACATGGATGATATGGTAATATTGAGTGATAGCAAGGATAAACTACATACCATACTGGATAGAATAAGAGAGTACTTACAGGAAAGGCTACAGCTAAAAATAAAAGATAATTGGCAGATATTCCCTGTAGATGCACGCTCTATAGACTTTGTGGGCTATAAAAGCAACCACTATAATATACTAGTCCGAAAGAGTATTTTATACAGGTATTGGAAAAAGTTACACAAGGTTGCCAAAAAGTATGGGTTTATTGATGAGACTATAATAAAGAAAGAGTTAGCTGCCCACTGGGGATGGCTTTTGCATTGCAGTGAGGAGCATAAAAATAAAATATTTGAAATTTCTAAAATGTAAAAATTATGAATGACAGATTAAGTAAAGGGATACGTAGCGATGAGCTACAGCCCACATTCGATGTTATCGACAAACTGAAAGGTACAACGCTTTACAACTATAACCAGCACTGGGTAGAAGTAGAGCAAGAAGATGGTAAAAAGGCAAAAAAGAATGAGTATAATAGCCTTAGAGTTGATTATCCAGTAAATGCCAATACCGTTTTTGGCACTCTTCTTACAGCGGTTTATCCAGAGAATGAAGAGCAAAAGTTACTCAACGATTACAATGCAGCCATTGCTGGTATTGAGCCAGAGGAGAAAAAGCAGCCGTATTTAGATTTTCTAAATGCCCGCAAATCTTTTCGTGCAATGGTTGATGCAGATTGTACAACAAACAATATCCCATTGAAATGATAGTATGGGAGCGGAAACATTTGATTTTGCAGACCTTCCACTGCAAGGGGAGGCTGCAAGCTCTACAATGCCCAGCGGTGATTATCCCTCTATTGATGAGGTAATAAATAAACCGATATGGGTTACTGGTTTTACCAATAATGTAGAGACTGCAAATGGCAACAGATGTGTAGTTAATTTTAAGTGGGAACTGGAGGAGGCAGAAACAGCCTTTTTTACATCCTCTAAAAAGCTAATATCTGTGCTAACCAATGCGGGCATACGTTTTCCTTTTCATACAATAATTAAGGTGGTGTTCATCCGTGAAATGGCTTCTTTCGTTTTTCGCAGTAGTAAAGAAGCAATTTCACAGGAGGACATGGATAGCCTTAATATGTATTTAATTAAGAAACGTAGTTATTTGAAACAAAGAAGATAAACATGGACTGGCAAGGAATAGCAACGCTCGTAACGGCTTTAGGTGTAATAATACTCGGTATTGCAGTGCCTATCATAAACTCTAAACAAAAGAGGAAAGAAAAAGAGTGGGATTTAGAACTAAACAGGAGGTTTGATAAGGCAAAAAAAGAGGATGATATTGAAAAGGCAAAATTAAGTGAAACATACTCCAAACTTTATGGCTATATGTGGAAGTTGCTTTTTGCTGTAGATGCGGATAGGGTATTTATAATACAACCACATCCGATGATTGACAAGCAATATATATCCGTTTCTCTGGAGATAACGCATCCCGATAGGGATGTAGCCACTCATAAAGAGAATTTCCAATTTAAGCGCATGTCTGAATGGGCTGGGCTGGTTGCCAAAATAGGTAATGATGATTGGATGATCTACCGAAGCGTTGCCGAGATAAAAGATAATAAAATATTTTCGGAAGCACATAGGCGAGGCTTACAAACGTTGTTATTCCGTAAACTGGTTGATGAAAATGGTTATTGGGAGGGTAATTTGTGCGTGGAGTACACGCACACCCGCCCAGATAATCTGGATTATATTAAGGAGCAAATGACTACTAAAGCGAGATTAATAGAGGACATTTTACCCGAATATCAACCTTTACATGCTTAAAAAGCGTGTATATATACCACACTTTATGATGAAAATTTTAATTGATAACGGACATGGGGAGAATACAGCTGGCAAGCGGTCTCCCCGCTGGGCTGACGGCTCACAATTGTTTGAATGGAAATACACACGTGAAATAGCAAAGCGTGTGGAGGAAGAGCTTAAAAAGCATGGTGTAGATGTGGAGAGAATTGTACCAGAGGATACCGATATATCCATTACTGAAAGATGCAGGAGGGCAAACCAAATAGCAGCCAGAGTAGGTAAACAAAACTGCTTGCTGGTATCCATCCACAATAATGCATCACAAAATGGTAAAGCTCGTGGCTGGGAAGTACATACTTATTTGGGACAGAGCAAGAGCGATGAGTATGCTACAGTATTTTGGGAAACAGCAAAGGAGTTCCTGCCAGTAGGAGCAAACAAGATGCGTTCAGATTGGAGCGATGGCGACCCTGATTGGGATAGCAATTTTGGTATTTTGCGGGGCACTACTTGCTGGGCATTATTAACAGAAAACCTTTTTATGGATAATGAGGAGGATTGCCGTTTCTTACTATCTCCAGAGGGCAAATCGGTTATTGTAGATATCCATGTTAAAGCCATACTTAAAATTGTTGGAAAATGAAACCTATATACTTAATTCTGCTGCTTTTCTTTATCTCATGTGGCAGCTCCAAAAAAGCACTCAAAACAGAGGATACGGAAACCAAGAAAAGCAATGTGGCTGTAGCTGATAGTACCCACACGAAAGAAGATAAGAGTACTCTGGAGAAAATGGAGGAAAATAATTCTTTTGAGTATGTAAAAATTGAGTTTGATACAGATAAGCCAGTAGATAAAGATACTGGTTTGCCTCCTATTAAGTCGGTTGTATCTGCCAATAAAAACAAAAATACCAAAAAGGAAAAGGACACAAACGAAACCAAAGAGGAGGTAAAAAAAACAGATGCCAATATTAATACAGAGGAGAATAAAACCAATGTAGCCGATACCAAAGAAGAAAAGAACCCTACCAATATAGTACAGGATTTTACTAAACTTATATGGGCTCTGGTGGTACTCGGTATTTGTGTTGCTGTTTGGTGGCTGGTGAAAAAAGGCAAGAAAAAATAAGCTCATTAAGATTACATTGTTTATATTTGCAGCGATAACCATATCAAGAACCACAACCCATGAAATTCACCATTTTTGCAGTTGTGGTTCAAATGTGGCTCAAAAAGTAAAACTAAAAAACGTAAGTAATTGATAACCAGCCGAGATAGATGGAACTATCTAAAGTTTCCTAAACTTTAGATCGGGGTTCGATTCCCCGCTGTGCTACTTTTTTAATGATCCTCAGGGTTTTATAGTTTGCCGGAAAACCTTGCCCTCTGCCTGTCTGTTATATCCTTATAGATAATTCTAACTGAATTTCGTTATGAGAACAAACTGCTATTCAGCTATCGTCCTGTTATTCTTACTGTCTGTGTTCAATATACATTCGTCTTCTGCCCAAATACGGTTTGGAGTGAGAGGCGGTGTTGATGTGATAAGTAATAAACTTGATTTCAAAATACTGAAGGCGAGTAATCGCTTGGGCTATCATATAGGGCCTACTTTGGAGTTCATCGTTCCGGCTTCGGGCTTTGGCGCTGATGTGGCAGTGCTGTATGGTCGCAAGGAGTATAAAATACAAGATAAGGAAAGTGATGCTTCCATCTCTGACTATGATTATATAAGCATCCCTGTGAATATAAAGCAACGTTTTAATATACTGGCGATAGGTGTATTCGTTACAGGAGGAGTCTATGGGAATGTAAAAGTAAGCGGAGGCGATATAAACAATATCGGCGATGTTGTAGACGAGTATAAAGCGAAGAACTTTATCTTCGGACTTGGAGCCGGAGCCGGTGTCACGATACTAAAACATGTCGATCTCGGTATTTATTTTCGTGGAGACCTGACCAAGAGGTATGGCGACGAATATATGGATGCGGGAGTATTCCAGAATAAGAAGAATCAAACCTGGACAGTCGGTCTGAGCTATTACTTCTAACCCCTTGAGATGTTATACGTCGACGTAGTATTACCTCTGCCACTGCAAGGACTTTACACTTATGCTGTTCCCTCCGTACTGGATCATACATTGCATGAAGGGAGCAGGATTATTGTGCAGTTCGGCAAAAAGAAGTTTTATACGGCGATTGTTTTCCGCATCTACGAATCGGAAATAGAAATTCCCTCCGTTAAGGAAATAGTTTCTACCCTTGAAGATTATCCGGTTGTTACCACCACCCAGTTGAAATTCTGGGAGTGGATATCCTTTTACTATATGTGTTCTCTGGGTGATGTGTATAGAGCAGCTTTGCCTTCTGCTTTGAAGCTTGAGAGCGAAACCCATGTCCTGTTAAACCCCGATTTTGAGGGTGATGATCCTTTTACTACAAACGAGAAGAAAGTGTTTTATCGCCTGTCTTCCGACAAGGCACTGAGCATAGCCGAAATAGAAAAGCTCACCGGACTATCGAATGCTATATCTGCGGTGAAATCATTGGTAGATAAACAAGCCGCCTTTATAAATGAGAACGTACACAATGCTTATTCAGCAAAGACTAAGTCGGCAGTCCGTCTGGTTAGGGATTTTTCTGAGGAGGAATTGATCGGGGTACTGGATGATCTGAGTCGTGCTAAAAAGCAACAGCATCTTCTGACTGTTTTTCTCGGCCTGAATAGTGGTGGTAACCCTGTGTTCAAGAAACAGTTGCTGGATGAATCGGACACTTCACCTGCGGTTCTGACCGGACTTGTAGAAAAAGGAATACTGGAAGTCTATAATTTTGAGGTCAGCCGTTTCGATTATGGTGAATCTGATTTGGATTCAGCTTATGAGCTTAATGCCTATCAGCAGAAAGCCTATGAGCAAATCTGCGAATCGTTCGAAGTGAAAGACACTACCTTGCTGCATGGTGTAACATCGAGCGGTAAGACTGAAATATATATCCGGCTGATAAAAGACGCTATTGCCAAAGGTAAACAGGTCTTGTACCTGCTCCCTGAGATTGCGCTTACTACCCAGATAACAAACCGCTTGAAATCGGTCTTCGGAAATAAGCTGGCTGTTTATCATTCCAAGTTCAACGATAATGAGCGTGCCGAAACATGGAACAGACTTCTGACGGATGATGAAGTACAGGTCGTTCTTGGCGCACGTTCTGCTATATTCCTACCGTTCCGTTCGCTCGCTCTGATTATTGTAGATGAGGAACATGAAGGCTCTTACAAGCAGCAAGACCCCGCCCCCCGCTACAACGCGCGTAATGCCGCTATTGTACTGGCAGGAATGTACAATGCAAAAGTATTACTGGGTACAGCTACTCCATCGGTGGAGACTTATTACAATGCCTTGACCAATCGTTACGGACTGGTAGGGCTTACTAAGCGGCATGAAGATATAGAACTGCCCGAAATTGCAGTAGTCAACACAAAGGAACTCCGGCGAACAAAGCAGATGAAGTCTATCCTGTCTCCTCCTCTTATCGGAAAGATGCGGGAAGCACTATCGAAGAAAGAGCAGATTATCCTCTTTCAGAACAGGCGCGGCTTTTCTTCCATGCTGGAATGCAAAAACTGTTCGTGGACACTTCACTGTACGAACTGTGATGTAAGCCTTACCTATCACAAAGGACAACGGTTGATGGTGTGCCACTATTGTGCTGCTTCATATCCTGTGCCCTCTGTGTGCCCCGAATGCCAAACTCCTACATTGGAAACACTGGGCTATGGTACTGAGCGTATCGAAGAAGAAGTAAAGGCCGAGTTTCCCGAAGCATCCGTTGCGCGTATGGACTTGGATACCACGCGGGGAAAACGGTCATATGAGCATATTATCTCCGAATTTGAAGATAACAAAACCAATATACTTATCGGTACACAGATGGTATCGAAAGGGCTCGACTTCGATAATGTGTCTATTGTTGGCATACTGAATGCCGACAATCTGTTGAATTATCCTGATTTCAGGGCTCACGAGAAGGCTTTTCAGCTGATGACACAGGTCAGCGGACGTGCAGGACGAAAAAATAAGCAAGGGCTTGTTGTGCTACAAACGGCTCATCCGTCACACGCCATCATCAGATATGTAAGACAAAATGATTATGAGTCATTCTACCAGAGCCAGACCGAAGAGCGTAAGATATTTCGTTATCCCCCATATTTCAGACTCATATCCATTGTTTTGCGGGCGAAGGACGAGCGCGTTGTCGACAGTGCCGCCACTCAGTTTGCACAGGCTCTCAGGCAGACATTCGCCGGACGTGTTCTAGGGCCGGGTAAGCCGCCTGTAGCCCGAGTGCAATCCCTTTATATTCGTACTATTCTGTTGAAGATAGAGAATAATGCTTCCATACAGAAAGTACGCGAATCCATACACTTTCATCAGTCTGTGGTGACCGCGAATTCTGCTTTCAGGTCGGTATTGCTGCACTATGATGTCGATCCGGTATGATTTCAGTTAACAGTCAACAGTGATCAGTTAACAAAAAGTTTACAAACTTGACACATTCTCCATTGTTTTTATGTCTGTCATTTTTCTCTTTATTATATTCTATAACTGTAGGGGCGAAATGCTTTCGCCCGCTTATTTGATTCGCTATATTTATCGGGCGAAAGCATTTCGCCCCTACAAAAGGTAACAAAAGTAACAACTTAGTACTATCTTTTATATCTGTAACTTTCCCTGTTTATTAAATAACTGATCGCTATCAGTATTCATTTCATGAATAAAATAGTATAGATAAATTTGATTAAAAAAATAACATTCCTTCTGCCGGATTCTTCCTATTTCCAACAATTAAATATAATTAATTTGATTGTTGAACACTGTGTCTTTTTACTGTTTTGATAATCTCGCTACAGGTTTATTTCGTACTTTTGCATATAAAACTAAAAACAAACTATTAAAATATTATCAAGTTATGGCAACACCTCCGTTTAAGTATCAGGAAACTTTCCCGTTGGGAAAAGATACAACTGAGTATTATCTCTTGTCGAAAGATTACGTTTCTACCGCAAATTTTGATGGTCAGGAAATGTTGAAAGTAGAGCCCGAAGCTCTGACGCTGCTTTCGCAGCATGCTTTCCATAATGTGGAATTTCTGCTTCGCCCCGAGCATCAGGCACAGGTGGCAAAAATACTGTCCGATCCTGAAGCAAGCGATAACGATAAATTTGTAGCGCTTACTTTCCTTCGTAACTCCGAGATATCGGCAAAGGGGATTCTTCCTTTCTGTCAGGATACCGGTACGGCTATCATAATGGGAAAGAAAGGTCAGAATGTATGGACCGGAGGAAATGATGAGGAAGCCTTGTCGAAAGGTGTGTATAATACTTTTACGGAAGACAATCTGCGTTATTCACAGAATGCACCGCTTGATATGTATAAAGAAGTGAATACAGGAACAAACCTTCCTGCACAGATAGACCTGTATGCTGTTAACGGTAACGAATATAAGTTCCTGTTTGTAGCTAAAGGAGGAGGTTCAGCAAACAAAACATATCTGTATCAGGAAACAAAAGCATTGCTTACTCCCGAAAAGTTGGAACCGTTCCTGATCGAAAAAATGAAATCACTGGGTACTGCTGCGTGTCCTCCATACCATATTGCATTCGTGATAGGTGGTACATCAGCCGAAACCAATCTGAAAACCGTAAAGCTTGCATCTACTAAATATTATGATGAATTGCCGACTTCGGGTAACGAAGGTGGACGCGCATTCCGCGATCTGGAAATGGAAGCGAGATTGCTGAAAGCTGCACAACAGCTAGGTTTAGGCGCACAGTTCGGAGGTAAATTCTTTGCACATGATATACGTGTCGTTCGTTTACCACGACATGGAGCATCATGTCCGGTAGGTATGGGCGTATCGTGTTCAGCAGATCGTAACATAAAAGGCAAGATCAACAAAGACGGAATATGGCTCGAAAAACTGGAAGATAATCCTACTCGTCTGATTCCGGAAGAATTACGTAATGCCGGAGAGGGTGGGGGAATAAAAATAGACCTCAACCGTCCGATGAAAGAAATTTTGGCTGAGCTGACTAAATATCCGGTATCTACACGCTTATCGCTTACAGGAACTATCATTGTAGGACGCGACATTGCCCATGCAAAATTACAGGAAAGAATTGATAAGGGTGAAGGCCTGCCTCAATATATAAAAGATCATCCTATCTATTATGCGGGGCCTGCGAAAACACCGAAAGGATATGCAAGTGGTTCAATGGGGCCTACTACGGCAGGACGTATGGACTCTTATGTAGATTCGTTCCAATCGAACGGCGGTAGTCTGATAATGATAGCTAAAGGTAATCGCAGCCAGCAGGTGACTGATGCCTGTAAGAAACATGGTGGTTTCTATTTGGGAAGTATAGGTGGCCCTGCCGCTATCCTTGCTCAGAATAGCATTAAGAGCCTTGAATGCCTTGAGTATCCTGAATTGGGTATGGAAGCTATCTGGAAAATTGAGGTAGTTGATTTCCCAGCATTTATATTGGTCGATGATAAAGGAAATGATTTCTTCCAGCAACTGAAACCTATTAATTGCGCTATGTGCTAAGAAATATATATTGGTATCTATATATGAATAAAGGCTGCTGAAGGATTTCAGCAGCCTTTTCTCGATTTTTATGTAGCCCAATTAATTACGCAAGCCTGTGGTTAGAATCTAATTCCGTATCCCAACGTAAAATAGGCAGGGTCGGTATGTTCTTTGATTGTATATTTGAATTCAAAATTGAGATAGCCATTACTCATAATATCATACTGTACGCCTGCTCCGATATTCAGACCGAAGTCAGTCCAGCTATCGCTTACGCCATTGTTTGAGAACCTGTTATTCAGCATAGCTCCACCTACCAGTGGATAAAATGCGAATCCACCTTCTATAGGGATCAGATAATGTAGATTGATGTCCACATCCAGACCTGTTACATGATCGTTCGGAAACAATACAGATATACCCGGTGCCAGACGGATGTTGTTTGTAATGGAATACCGGCCTTCAACTCCTAAAAGGAATCTTTCGGCCTCTGTCTGATAGCCGATTTTTGGAAGGATTACCTTCTCTCCTTTCTGCGCATAAACACCTAACGATAGTGTAATAAGCATAATGCTTAATAATACTTTTTTCATACTTTATTTATTTAATAGATTTGTTCTTCTCTCTTTCCCTGTCATTATTGTATTATGTAGCTTCATTCATTAAACATATTAATAAAAGATAATGTTCTGTGTTTTCCGCATCTTTATTGAAAATTACCCTGCTTTATTATCTGTTCCTTGCAACTTATGATTAACTTTGCATCGAGTTAATTAGAAGGTTGTCATTGTGAGTAAATAGGTTGAAAATCATGAGGATTAGCAGCGATTTGTCTCACGCAAAAAATTGCACTTATGAAAATGGTAAAAGGGATATTTATCATTCTCTTATTTTATTTCTTAGGTGAAGCCATAAGCTACTTTATCGACGGGTTCGTTCCCGGAAATATCATTGGAATGATATTGCTCTTCCTTAGTCTTTATTTCAAAGTTTTTGATCCCGACAGAGTTAAAGATGTCGCCAATGCGTTTACCCGCAATATGGCTATATTCTTTATACCAGCCGGAGCCGGTTTACTCGGGTCTTACGGGCTCATAAGTAAGTTCTGGATGTCGATACTTATTGTATGTTCGGTAAGTACCGTATTGGTTATTGCTGTAGTCGCCATTATCCAGCAACAAATGGAAGGGAAGCGCAAATGAGAGCATTGTTCGAATCTACGGAGTTTATCCTGTTGCTTGTATTCGGCAGCTACCTCTTCGGGCAATGGGTGTTTAAGAAGACAAAGCTGGGGTTGTTACACCCCCTTATTATCGCAATTGCAGTGATTATCGCATTTCTGAAAATATCGGGAGTAAGCTACGAAACATTCGAGCAAGGTAGCCGCTTTGTCAGCTTTATGCTCGGGCCTTCGGTCGTGGCTCTGGGCTATGTTCTCTATGAGCAGTTGGAATACCTGAAAGGGAATGTAATGTCTATTCTTACCTCCATGTTTATAGGGAGTGTGGTTGGTATCATCAGCGTTATCATATTAGCGAAAATGACCGGAGCCGACGAGGTTCTTATTATGAGCCTCGAACCCAAATCGGTAACTACGCCTATTGCGATGAGCATAGCTCAGCAGTCGGGCGGGAATGTCTCACTGACAGCAGTCATCGTATTGTTCTGCGGTATCTTCGGCAGTATTGTAGGTCCCCCGATCCTTAGCCTGCTTGGCATAAAAAGCAGTGTTGCCAAAGGTCTGGCAATGGGGGCTTCGGCACACGGTGTAGGTACAGCCAAAGCAATGGAGATGGGAGTGATAGAAGGTGCGTTGAGCGGACTTGCCATCGGGTTGATGGGGGTAATGACGGCTCTGCTTATCCCTATTGTTCACCGACTGATAGAATCTGTATTCTAAGGATTCTGGGCGGTTACTCTCTTTCGTTTTGTGTCTGTGTAGTTCGCTATAACGATTTCTATTACAGGTAGTAACATAACCAGTAGAAACAAGAGAATTATTTTTTGTTTAAAGTCTCCAGTAATCACCTTTATGTGTTTTTCCATGAGTGAAGTTAATTCACTATCATCCGACAGGTTTTCCAATCTTGCATTTACCAATTCTGTTATCATTGCTTTGTCGATGAACAAAAGCCTCTGGTCGATTCTGTCTGTCAGATAAGTTACAGCTTGTTTTCTTATCCGCTCGGTTTCCTGTGGATAGTCGGTCATATAGCGGTTGAGCATTGCCGTAAATTCGCTGTCCGGAGATCTTGAGTCTTGCAGCAGATTGTCTATGAGGTTTCCGGCAAGTGCTGAAATATGATCGGGAACATTATTGCCCGTCAGTTCTTTATATCTTTCCTTTGCAATTTTTGTTACTTCTGTTTTCAGGTAATCATCGAAAACGGTATTCGCATTACCTATATATTGTGGAACATTCTGAATCAGTTGTGTTTCACAATTGTGCAAGCCAGCCCATTGTGCACTGCAAAATCCTGTAAATATGGGAAAGAATAGCATATAGAAATATGACAAGTATTTAAGAAAAGTATTTCTACGGCGTACCAGAATTTTCTTGCGTAACAACAATTCAATAATCAGTGCAACCACAAAACCGGTTACGCCGCCTATGATAGCCCATTTAATAACTATATGGGTATCTATATACTGCGATAATATATCCCAATATTCGAAAATGTCAGCAAATGAAAAGTTTAAATCCATATATATCTTGATTCTGTTATATAGATAAAGATAGGCTAAAAAAGTAAAAGGATAATCAGTCAGACTATCCTTTTGCCTTTTTGCATATAATTTGCTATTTGTATATTTCTTTCTTTCCTGCCAATAAGGTGTTCTTCATCAGTGAAATAATTGTCATCGGTCCAACACCTCCCGGAACAGGAGTAATGAATGCAGCTTTAGGTGCTACTTCGTCAAAAGCTACATCGCCTTTCAGCCTGAAGCCCGATTTTGTTTCAGTCGATGGTACACGGGTAGTACCCACATCTATTATCACAGCACCTTCTTTTACCATGTCGCCTTTCAGAAATTCGGGAACACCCAGTGCCGCGATGATAATATCGGCAGTCAGGCATATTTCCTTAATATCAGGAGTACGGCTGTGGCATACCGTTACAGTGGCATCACCCGGATAGCCTTTTTGCATCATCAGATTGGCAACAGGTTTGCCTACAATGTTACTGCGTCCGAGTACAACACAGTGCTTTCCTTGTGTAGGGATATTGTAGCGTTTGAGCAGTTCAAGTATTCCCGCAGGAGTGGCCGAAATAAAGCAAGGCAGCCCGATAGACATACGTCCTACATTGATAGGGTGGAAACCGTCCACATCTTTGCGATAGTCGATAGCCTCTATTACCTTCTGTTCCGATATATGTTTAGGTAAGGGTAGTTGTACGATAAAACCATCTATGTCTGCATCATTGTTCAGCTTCTCCACACAGGCAAGTAATTCTTCTTCACTGATGCTATCATCGAAGCGTATAAGTGACGATCTGAAGCCGACCTCCTCACAAGTCTTGACTTTGCTGGCCACATAAGTCTCACTACCCCCATCGTGTCCGACAAGTACAGCTGCCAGATGAGGCGTTTTTCCGCCCGATGCTTTGATGTTAGCTACTTCTTCTGCTATTTCTACTTTCATTTGTGCCGAGATGGCTTTTCCGTCGATCAGTTGCATAGATATGAATTATAAGTTATGAATTATAAATTATGAGTTGCAGGTTATGAATTATAAATTATGAATGTTAACAACAAAAATTATTTATAATTCACAACTCATAATTACTTATTATGTACTTCTACTTTTTGAGTTGGTGCTAATTCTGCATTCCGTTTGCTCACCGAGTTGATGAAGTTATCTGCCAGATGGGCGAAAGCCATTCCTGTTATTGTATTCTCGTTAAGGGCTACAGGAACACCTTTGTCGCCACCTTCGCAAATACTTTGTACAATCGGTATCTGTCCGAGCAGCGGTACATTCATATCCTCAGCAAGGTCTTTGGCTCCGTCTTTACCGAAAATGTAATATTTGTTTTCCGGTAGTTCGGCAGGGGTAAACCAAGCCATATTTTCTACCAGTCCGAGTATTGGCACATTCACCTTGTCGTTCATAAACATATTGATACCCTTGCGTGCGTCGGCAAGTGCTACCTGCTGAGGTGTACTTACTACAACTGCTCCTGTAATAGCCAGTGTTTGTACCAATGTGAGGTGTATATCGCTTGTGCCAGGAGGAAAGTCGATCAGGAAATAATCCAGTTCACCCCAGTTGGCATCGGCAATCAGTTGCTTCAGTGCATTTCCCGCCATCGCTCCACGCCATACCACAGCATCGTCCTTGTTAACAAAGAATCCGATAGAAAGCATCTTCACTCCATATTTTTCTACAGGGATAATGTATTCTTTTCCGTCTATCGGCTCCAGATATGGGCGAGCTTCTTCCTCATCGAACATTTTAGGCAGTGATGGGCCAAATATATCGGCATCGAGTAATCCTACCTTGTAGCCTTTATTGGCTAGTGCTACAGCCAGGTTGACCGATACGGTACTTTTGCCTACACCTCCCTTACCGGATGATATGGCGATAATATTTTTCACCTGTGGCAGCAATTTTGCCGGCTTAGCCTGTTCCACCTGTGGTGTTTTTACTTCGATATTACCTTTGATCTCGATGTTGGGATCGGCATAGGTAAGGATTGCCGTTTCGGCTGCTTTTACCAGCGATTTGATAAAAGGGTCGTTCGCTTTCTCGAAAAGTAAAGACAAACTCACTCTCATTCCTTCTATGTGGATGTCGTCGGATACCATACCCATTTCCACAATGTCTTTTCCCGTACCGGGATAACGCACGTTACGAAGTGCGTCCAAAATTAGTTTAGGATATATATTAGCCATTTCTCTTTAGTTAAAAGTTGACAAACTTGACATATTTTTCATTATTTCGATTCTGTTCCTTTTTATAAAAGGTAACAAAGGTAACACCTCTGTAATAGTTTTTCTTGTTAATTGCTAACTGTTGACTGTTAACTGTTATATTGATAAAGTTTTTCAATTCTGATTCAACATATTACTACGCCCAAAGCTGCGGTAATCGTCTTTTTCTATCTCTATATCGGGTTCTGTCCAGTTCCTTTCAGGACATTCAAACTTTATATACTTGATATTTAAACCGCGTGCAAGCCATTGTTGTTCATAGAACGTCTGTATTTTCAGAATATCATCTGCCAGTCCCGAATGATATAGGTCATCAGTTTGGAACAATACCGGCAAATTATTCTCTTTGACCATCTCACAAGTATAAGTGTACATAAAGTTGCTGTCTGTTTTGAGATGGATAATGCCGTTTTCGGCAAGTATCTGCCTGTACAGTTTCATAAAACGAGTCGATGTCATTCGCTTATTCGTCTTATTCATCTGCGGATCGGGGAAAGTGATCCATATCTCGGCTATCTCTCCTTGTCCGAAAAAGTGGGTGATCAGCTCTATATGTGTGCGTAGGAAAGCTACATTTGTCATTTTCTCTTCAAATGATTGTTTCGCTCCTGTCCACATTCTTGCCCCCTTTATATCAATGCCGATAAAGTTCTTTTCAGGAAACAGCTTTGCCAGTCCTACCGTATATTCACCTTTTCCGCAACCTAGTTCCAGTACTATTGGATTATCATTTTTGAAAAACAGTTCGTTCCATTTGCCTTTCATTCCGAAGCCTTTCTCCTGCAATGCAGCAAAAGGGTATTGGAATACATGCGGGTATTCCTCCATGTTGGCAAATTTGGCAAGTTTATTTTTTCCCATATATTTATATCCCACCCCGACCCTCCCCAATAGGGAGGGTGTCACAAAGTGAGTATTTTTTAATCTCTTTCATTCCTTAAAAAGTGAGATGCAAAGAGGATAATTATTAATAATGTTACTATTCATTCTCTTATAGTGGCTTTGCTTCTCCCCTCTCTATTGGGGAGGGTCGGGGTGGGGTGGCTGTCAACTATTAGAATTGTTGCATATCACACAACTTACGGTAATAACCATTCATGTTATACAACTCATCGTGATGTCCTCTTTCTACGATCTCGCCTTCGTGCATCACACATATTTCATCTGCATTCTTGATAGTAGACAAGCGGTGCGCAATGACAAGTGTGGTACGGTCTTTCATCAGGCGTTCCAGCGCGTCCTGTACCAGACGTTCCGACTCGGTGTCGAGAGCTGATGTTGCCTCATCGAGAATCAATATCTGTGGATTTTTCAGAATAGCACGGGCAATACTTACCCGCTGACGTTGTCCGCCGGATAGCTTGCCGCCCCTGTCGCCGATATTGGTGTCGTATCCATTGTCGGTATCCATAATAAAATCATGAGCATTAGCTACTTTTGCAGCTTCTATCACCTGCTCTTTTGTAGCACCCTCTACACCAAAAGATATATTGTTGAAGAAAGTGTCATTAAAGAGTATTGCTTCCTGATTTACATTCCCCATCAGGGTACGGACATCATGTACTTTTGCATCCTTAATGTTTATATCGTCGATATAGATACCTCCGCCATTGACATCGTAGAAGCGCGGAAGAAGGTCTGCCATTGTCGATTTTCCCGATCCCGATTGTCCTACAAGTGCAATTGTTTTTCCTTTCGGAATAGTAAGGCTTACGTCCTTTATTACCCAGTTGGTTTCGTATTTGAACTCAACATTGCGGTACGTAATTTCTTTATTGAATGTAAGTCGTTTTGGATTTTCAGGATCTTTAATGTTATTCTCAGCCAGTAGTATTTTGTCGATACGTTCTACCGAAGCCATACCTTTCTGTATTGCATATATCGATTTCGATAAATCTTTTGCCGGATTGATGATCAGATAAAATATTGTAAGATAGTATATAAAACTCGCCCCTGTCATACTGCTGTTGTTGTCGATGATGAGTGTTCCTCCAAACCAAAGAACAAGAACAATTGTAATAGTTCCCAAAAATTCACTCATTGGGTGAGCCATTTGCTGGCGGCGGGCTATACGGTTCGACATATCGCGGAAGATATTGCTTGCTTTGTCGAAACGATCGGTCATTTTTTGCTCAGCATTGAATGCCTTGATGATACGCAAGCCACTCAGTGTTTCTTCTATTTGCGACATCAGTTGTCCCCAGAAGTTTTGGGCTTCTACCGACTTGCGTTTGAGGCTTTTCCCCACTTTCCCCATAATATATCCCGATATTGGAAGCAGGACAAATACAAATAATGTGAGTTGCCAGCTGATAATCAGCATCGCAGTAAGATAAACCAAAATCATGATGGGATTTTTACTTACCATATCGAGTGAACTCATTACCGAGCTTTCTACTTCACCCACATCTCCCGTCATGCGGGCAATGATATCACCTTTTCTCTCATTAGAGAAAAAGCCTAAGGGTAGAGATAGTATTTTGTCATTTATCTGTTTTCGTATATCGCGGACAACTCCGGTGCGTACATCTATGATAAAGTATCCGCTAAGATATGTTGTCAGTGTTTTAAGCCCGGTCATTACAGTAAGAGCTAGTCCGATAAGGAGCAGTACCAATCCGCCTGAATGAGTTTCCATAATCTGGTTCAGATAAAAATACGCATTGTTCTTTAATGCTCCGAAATCGAAGTAATTTGCCATTGGCGTATATTCATAAACTTTCTTATCCACTTTGAATAATATCTCCAGTATGGGTATGATCAGGGCAAATGAAAATACGTTGAGGATAGCACTCAGTATATTGAAAAATATATTCAGCCCTACTTGTTTCTTGTATGGGGGAATAAATCGCCTGATCAGTGTAATAAAATCCTTCATTAGACGGTGTTTGGTAAATAAAAGCACAGCCGGAGAAGAGGTTGTGCCGAAAACGGCCGCAAGTTAGCCATAATTCTTCTTTTAATAAATACCTTTCTTTATTAAATGAGACAGACAGGGGTTTTTTCTCAAATTTTAAGTAACTGTTTAAAGAGTATGTGTGCTTAAGTGACACAAATTATAGCTGTTGTATTTGCCAAAGTAATAAAAAGGTCTGAGGCTTTAGTTTTTAAACAATCTCAAAAACTCGTCTTTATAACTAGATGAAACTTCTATTTCGGTTCCGTCTGTCAGCGTGATGTATCCTCCCGAATTTTTATGATATGAAACTACATGGTCGACATTTATAATATGCGATTTGTGCACACGCAGGAAAGGGTAGGGCAGTATTTCGCTGAAGTGTTTCAGAAAACGGCAAACCATTTTCTTTGTCTTGTTTTTCAGGTATATATCTGTAAAATTACCATTCCCTTGCAGACGCATAATATCTTCCATTCTCACAACCTCGAAACCTTCGAGTGTAGGCAGTATTACCTGTTGCTTTTCTGGCTTGTTCTCTCTGAAATTCTCCACTAGTATTTTGTTGCGGTTGAAAATCTCTTTATTGATGATATGTTGTTGTACCTTGTTTACAGCGAGGATAAGTTCTTCGATGCTTATGGGTTTCAACAGATAATAAGCTGCACTTTGGTTGAGTGCCCTTAATGAATATTCGGAAAATGCTGTGACAAAAATCGTTTCAAAATACAGATCTTTACATCCTTCGAGCACGTCGAAAGCATTACCGAACGGCATTTCTACATCAAGGAATACGAGTTGTGGCTCTACCTCATGCAATAGAGGGATGGCTTCCTTGCAATTGTGAGCCTCACCGACGATCTCTATCTGAGGACAATACTTCGTCAGATAGTTTTTCAGGGCTTCGCGTGCTGCCGATTCGTCCTCTAATATTACACTTTTTATTCTTTGTAGGGTATTCATAGCATGTTCTTATTCATTACCGGAAAACTTAAGACAACGATTACGCCTGTCCTTGTGCCACCTTCTTTTTCGGAAATATCTATTGAAATATTTGTCCCGTACAGACTGTTGAGAAGTTTAATACGTTCGTGCGTATTATTCAGGCCTCGCGAATTATGTTCACGTTGGTGTTTGGTCTTTAGCTCCTGGCTTTTCTTTAATCCGATACCGTTGTCTTCTATAACTATCAGCAGTTCATTCCTTCTTGTTTCTACTGTTAATGTAAGGAACCCTTTTGTGTCCTTGTATCGTAGTCCGTGCCAGATGGCATTTTCCAGTTGTGGCTGTATCAGCATATTCGGGATGAATGTGGCATCGGGGTCTATAGTTTCGTCAATGTCTATGCGGAAATCGAATTTATCGTGGAAGCGCATATGCTCGAGGTCGAGGTATTCCTTTATCTGTTCCATTTCGGCAGATAGCGATACGAAGTCTTTATTGGAATTTTCCATTATATTGCGCATCAGCTTGGAGTAAGACGACAGGTATTTGTTTGCTTCCAGTTCATTATTTTGTGCGATAAACTGATTCACGCTGTTCAGACTGTTGAATATAAAGTGCGGATTCATTTCGCGGCGCAGTGATTGCAATGCTATCCGCTTATTCTTTTTCTTGATGGAATACAAAGCTTTTGCTATCAGTAGCAGGAATATAAGGATAAGTATGATTACTGCAATAAGCACGTAGTTGAATGTATTCTGCTTTGTTATCAGTTCATCCTTTAGTGCCCGTTCCTTTTCCAGCTGCAATATTTTTTCTTCCTGCACCTGAAAGAATTTCTCATCTATCAGGGTGCTGTCACCTTTGACCAGATTCTCGAGCTTGCCTACAAAATCAGCATATGCCTCAAGCGCCTTTTGTGGCTGCTTTATCCGTTTGTACTGTTCTACCAATAGTTCTAGACTGTTTTTTGCATCCAGTGTCTGCCCCTTGTCTATAGCTATAGAATAGGCTTCCTGCAACACTGAAATGCCTTCCTCTTGCTTATTAGCTTCAATATAGTTGGTCGACAGGGTTTGTAATTGTTTTATTTCCGTTTTGGTGTCGTTCAGCTTACGCGCATCGGCTATCAGGTCTTTGTTGATTTCTATTGCTTTATCGAGCTGTTTGCTTTCGGCATAAACACTAGCTATATCCATTTTTATCTGATTAGCTAGTTCGGGGCGGTCTTTTACTTCTCCCAATGCCACGTTATAATTATAGATGGCTTCATCCGGCTTATTCATATCCCGATACGCTCCTGCCATTTGTTGACGGGCTTCAACGATTCCTTTCGTATCATTCGTATTATTGAAATAATCCAGATTCTGTTGTATATACTCAGTCTGAGCTTGTGGATTGCTAAAGTTGAGAACACGTTGAGCATCATTTTCATTTACGGCACCAAGTGTTTTTCCTTTTTGAAGCTTACTTGCTGACTTATAGTTCCTGAAGGCGGCGTCCAACTTGTTTTGCGCTTCCTGTGCCTTTGCCAGTTCGCGGTCTACACGAGCTATCTTTTCTGTGTCTTTTAGTTTTTCATAGAGCTTTCTCGCTCTATTCAGATAATCTTCGGCTTTTGCGTGTTCCCCCTTAGCAGACAGGTCTTTTGCCAGTTTCTCATAACTTTCGGCTACCGCTTCGTCCGATTCGCCTCTCTCTATAGCATCCGAAACCTGTTGCAGGCTCTCTTTTTCTACAGCTCTACTCCCAACTACGGCTTGCCCCCAACAGGTTGATGCTGTGAGGCAGAACAAGAGTATGAGGATATATTTGAGACGTATCATCGCTAACGGTTTATTTGAGAATGTAAAGTAAATACTTTTAAAATATTTATACCGAATGTTTCACCAACTGAAAACAGTGGTTCACCCATTCTTCCCTGAAAATCAATTTTTAACACTATACATTTGAACTGGCAACCAATAAAAATACAACAAAATATGAAAAGGTTAATATTATTAGGCTCAATATTGTTTGCTTTTGCAACAGTGGCCTTCAGTAACACACACGCAGCAGTAACGGATAATAGTAAAGTTGTGAAAGAGACAACACATAACGTGAGGACGCCTGAGACAAAAATACAGGTGGCGATTCTCCTCGATACATCGAGCAGTATGGACGGACTGATAGAGCAGACAAAAGCCCGCCTGTGGAATATCGTAAATACGCTGACTACCTTGAAGTTTAACGGTAAAACACCACGTATAGAGATCGCTATATATGAGTATGGGAACAACAATATACCGTCATCAGCTGACTACATACGCCAGGTTACGCCACTAACGTCCGATCTGGATTTGATATCCGAAAAGCTATTCGCACTAACTACCTATGGTGGTGATGAATATTGTGGGACTGTGATAGACAGAGCTGTGAGGAGATTAGACTGGGGAAACAGCCGTTCGGATATGAAGCTGATTTACATAGCAGGTAACGAGCCTTTCACACAGGGGAATATCTCTTATAAAACGGCAATAGCCAATGCTTTGGAAAAAGGTGTCTATGTACATACCATTCATTGCGGACGTCAAAGTGAAGGTATAGAAGGCAAATGGCGCGATGGTGCTGTAAGGGGCAAAGGTAAGTTCTTCAATATAGATCATAATGTGCGAATTCGTCACTACGATACGCCGTATGATGACAGGATAGGTTTATGCAATGAGCGACTAAATGCTACTTATATCGGTTACGGCAGTATGGGATATGCCCGTAAAGATAATCAGGCAAGACAAGACCGGAATGCGAAAGGTATCTCTAATGCTAATATGGCGGAACGAGCTGTGAGCAAGCTAAGCGCTGTTTACGATAACAGTTCGTGGGACTTGGTAGACAGGGTGAAGAATGATAAGAACGCTTGGGCTGAAATCGAACAATCGGAACTGCCCAAAGAACTACAAAATAAGTCGAAAGAAGACTTACAAAAGCTAATCTCAGAAAAAGAAGCTGAAAGAACGGCTATTCAGAAAGAAATAAATGAATTGGCAAAAAAGCGTCAGCAATATATCGATGAGCAGAAGAAAAAGGAAGGAGACGCCACAGGCGACGATCTGGGTAAGGCGATCAATGAATCTATTCTGGCTCTGGCACAGGAAAAAGGATATACCATTGGTAATTAATAGTAAAATGCAATGGCTATGAAAAAATACGGTTTCTTATCAGTATTCTTATTATTCTTCATTATTGAAATATCTGCTCAGGCAGCATTGGGAAACTATATGTACAATAATCAGCAGGACTTATCTGTGCCCGGCAGATATCAGGGTGTGATTGGCAATGCTGTTATTGCAAACGATAATGAAATATTGGCGCAGGTGAGCGGATTAATGAATGTAGTTGCTGATAGTTATGTCGCTGTATTCAATGTAGTTCAGGTAGGGGAGACTTTTACCGATGTAGACGGTATGATGAACGAACGCATACAGATATTTAAAAGTAAGCTGAGCGGACAGGGTATAGGAAATGAAAATGTAAAGATAGATTTGCTGTCATTTGTTCCCAGATACGACGTTCAGTCAGAATCTAAAATATTCAGTAAGTCGTATAATGAGATCCCTTCCGGATATGAGATGCAAAAGAACGTGTCGGTATTATTTACCGAGTCATCTCAGATAGATATGATTACAACAGCAGCCTTAGAGTCGGAAATATATGATATTGTGAAAGTTGATTACTATATCGACAATATGCAGCAACTTCGTGACAGTCTGCGTCAGAAGTGTATCGAAGAACTAAAGAAGAAAGCAGCGACTTATGAATCAATCGGTATCAAGCTGGATTCGATGGAAAAGACTGTGTCAGATAATTTTGCGACAATATACCCTCCATCTCGTTACAATACTTATCAGGCATTCTCCCGTCCGTCACTCAATGTGGCTAAGAAAAAAACGATTATCGAAACTTCGAAGATTACAACCCGCTACTATCAGCCGTTAGAGTATAACAACTATGATATTGTCATAAACCCTGTTGTAACTGAGCCTGTTGTACAATTGTTATATAGTATTGTAATGAAATATAAACGTGGAGATAAAGAGAAGAACGCAATATATAATATTATAACGCCTTCGGGTGATGTGAAGCAATTACAATTAAAATAGGATTCGTTTTGTTTTAGGGGCTATCGCTTGTTTCTGAGGGCGATAGCTTCTTTGTTTTTTATGTGTGAATATTCATATACTTTTTGTGGCAGAAAATTGTTTAATATAAAAATGGCATTCTTTCTTTTTATCGTATATTTGTATTTATATAAAAAGACAACGTACACATGAAAATCATTCTGCTAAAACTAACTATTGTCGTTTGCTTCCTGTCTGTCTTTCAGGCATGTAAGACAGATAAGCCGGTTCATTTGTCTAACGATATTGCATATGACTCTATCTCGGTGTCGCAGGTCTATCATCTGGACAATGATTCTACCAAACCTTCATGTTCACTCAAAGTTCGTTATATATATCCTGTAAAATACGCTGACACTATTATGTTGGCTAAAGTGCAGGGAGAGTTGAATTTTGTGTTGATGGAAGATGAGAAATATGAGAAAATGAGTCCGACAGATGGGGTAAATAATTATGTCACCGATTATATCCAAAATTATAAACGGGATGCCAAAGAGCAGTTCCCTGATTGGGAAAACTCAGGAGATTCGGAAGACTACTTCTCCTATTATAAAACCCTTGATAGTAAAGTCCTCTATGACATGTCGGGAATATTGTCTTATCAGGTGTCTTCTATGGATTACAAAGGAGGGGCTAATTCATCTACAGCCTATCGCAATGTAGTGATCGATCTTAAGACCGGTAATATGCTGAATGAGCAGGATATTTTCAAGTCGGACTATAAAAAGCCGCTGAATACTCTTCTGGTACACAAAATTGTAGAACAGAATAAGGTGCAAAAGCCGGACGATCTGCTCGAATTTGGTTATTGGGGAATAGAAGACGTATCGTCCAATAATAACTTTTACGTAGATGATAAAGGTATCACTTATATTATCAATCCGGGAGAATATTCCGCGCCATCACTGGGTGAAATAAATATATTCCTGTCGTATGCCGAAGTTGAGAATATACTGAAAGACGATTCTCCGATCTCTGTTCTTTTCAAGAAGTAATATGAATATAGATATAATACTCAAATATTTCCCTGATATCACAGACGAGCAGAAAGCTCAGTTCGGTGCTTTGTATGACTTGTATGCCGACTGGAATTCTAAAATAAATGTCATTTCACGCAAGGATATAGAGAATCTCTATACACACCATGTACTTCATTCGCTTGCCATTGCAAAGCTTATACAGTTTACCGATGGCAGTCAGATAATGGATGTAGGTACAGGGGGCGGATTTCCCGGTGTGCCGCTTGCTATCTTGTTTCCTGAATGTAAGTTTTTGCTTGTAGACAGCATTGGCAAAAAAGTAAGAGTGGCTACAGAGGTGTCGAATGCCATCGGGTTGAAAAATGTAGAATTCCGTCATTGCAGGGCAGAGGAAGTAAAAGAAAAATTCGACTTTGTAGTTAGCCGTGCCGTAATGCCCTTACCCGATCTGGTAAAAATCGTTCGTAAAAACATATCGAAAGAGCAGCGCAATTCCTTGCCTAATGGAATTATCTGCCTCAAGGGTGGAAACCTTGATAGTGAGATGAACCCATTCAAAAAAACAGCAGAAGCCGATGACCTGTCCATGTTTTTTGAAGAAGAATATTTTAAGACAAAGAAAATAGTTTATGTGCTGATTTAGTGATCAGCATATTTTGTTAGACAGCAGTCAGTCCAAAGTTGTCTGGCTCATATCTTTCCTCAGTTGCTGATAATATTCCTTACAGGTTTATCTCTCGCGGATTATATATCTAAAGATAAATAAAATGAATTTTGATAACAAAACAAGAAAGCAATCCCATTTGAGATTGCTTTCTTACTCTATCATAAAGATATTTATTTCACTTTATCTACGATTGCTTTGAACGCTTCCGGATGGTTCATTGCAAGGTCGGCTAGGACTTTGCGGTTGATCTCAACTCCGTTTTTGTGAAGGGCTCCCATCAAGCGAGAGTAAGACATCCCTTCAAGGCGTGCAGCAGCATTGATACGTTGTATCCACAATGCACGGAAATTACGTTTTTTAGCACGACGGTCACGGAAAGCATAGGTAAGACCTTTTTCCCATGTGTTTTTGGCTACTGTCCACACGTTCTTACGAGCTCCGTAGTAACCTCTTGTTAGTTTAAGTACTTTTTTTCTGCGGTTGCGCGATGCAACATGATTGACTGATCTTGGCATAATTTTACGATGTTTTGAATGTTAGCGGTTTTCTTTCTCAAAAACACTTTGGTGCATATACATCCGGTTAATAAATCTTTTAAACTTGCTTTGTTAAACGAAAATCAATTATTTCATTCCCAATAATTGTTTCACATTCTTCTCATCCACTTTGCTTACAGTAGAGGTATGAGTAAGATTTCTTTTTTGCTTTTTCGTTTTCTTAGTCAAGATGTGACTTTTGAAAGCATGTTTTCTTTTGATTTTTCCTGTTCCGGTAAGGGCGAACCTCTTTTTGGCACCGGAATTAGTCTTCTTTTTTGGCATCTCAGTTAATTAATTAAATTATTAAACACGAACTACAATCTATAGTAATTGTTATTCTTCTTCTTTACTTTCGTCCTGATTATCGTCACCCTGCTTCTTCTCCAAAGTCTTTTTCTCTACATCTTTCGGTTTTGCCGGTACAGGTTTTGGTGCAGCTGCTTTTTTAGGAGACATCATCATTATCATCCTTTTACCTTCCAGTGCAGGAAGCTGGTCTACTTTACCATAGTCTTCAAGCTCTGTGGCAAAACGAAGCAATAATACTTCTCCCTGCTCCTTGAACAATATGGAACGACCTTTAAAAAACACATAGGCTTTAAGCTTAGCTCCTTCTTCAAGGAAACTTTTTGCATGTTTCAGCTTAAAATTGAAATCGTGGTCATCGGTCTGCGGTCCGAAACGAATTTCTTTCACAACCACTTTCACCGATTTAGCTTTAGCCTCTTTCTGTTTTTTCTTTTGCTGATAAAGGAATTTTTGATAATCCATTATTTTACACACAGGAGGTACAGCAGTCGGTGATATTTCGACCAGATCGAGTTCGAGTTCGTCAGCCATACGCAAAGCTTCCTGTATGGTATAAACTCCCTGCTCAATATTATCGCCCACAAGACGAACCTCTCTTGAACGGATATTACCGTTGATTCTGTGTAAATCTTCTTTCTTTTGTTGATTAAATCTGTTGTTCCTCATTCACAAACTGTTAGAATTCCTTGTATTTTTTAATTTATACTTTTATTTATAATTAAAGCCGGCTGCAAAGGTAATAAAAAAACTTATCGAATGTATATAAACTTCCCTATCTTTTTAATTCAAAGGGGAATGCCCTCGTTTTTAACCACCTAAGCGTATCTTATTATTATCTTGTTTTTTACAATATGAGAATGACTGATTTGGGTTAGGGATATAAGAAAATAATTATTTATATTCTATCACATTTACCAAATCCAACGCTTTTAAATCCACATCAATTATCTGTCGAGGATTTGATATCTGACTGATTCTGCTTTCTGCTATATTCGACATGGAGATAACTACCAGCCCGTTATCCAAAGCGATTTCCATAAATTTAAGGAAATCTGAAAATATTTATCGGCAGTACTAATGTCCCCTCATTTTGCAGATCGGGAACGATATCAGAGAAAAAACTCCTGTCGTCAAAGAGATGTAATGTATTCCAGTCGCTCATTGCTTGCAAAGTATTAAGGATAGAAAAGCCCTCTTTTTAATTCGAGAGGGCTTTTCGGTATAATGCTTTCTTTATAATCAAATTACGCCTTATGCTCCCACGCATTCATCATTTTTTCCATTTCTTCGTTCAGCTGAGCGGCAAAATTGGTAAATTTCATAGAACCCTTATCGCCTTCGCCCTGCTTTCTCACAGAAACTTCCTCTGTTTCAGCTTCTTTCTCTCCTACAATCAGCAAATAAGGTATTCTTTTCAATTCGTTATCGCGAATCTTACGTCCTATTTTCTCGTTACGGTCGTCTACCTGCGCGCTGATGTCATGCTGTTTGAAATAACTTGCGACACGATGTGCATAATCGTTGAACTTCTCGCTGATAGGCAGAATCACCACCTGATCGGGAGCCAGCCACAACGGGAATTTACCGGCTGTATGCTCGATAAGAACCGCAATAAAGCGCTCCATAGAACCAAACGGTGCGCGGTGAATCATTACCGGACGGTGCTTTTGGTTGTCGGCTCCGGTATATTCCAGTTCGAAACGCTCAGGCAGGTTATAATCGACCTGAATAGTTCCCAACTGCCAACGGCGACCAAGTGCATCTTTTACCATAAAGTCGAGCTTAGGCCCGTAAAATGCAGCTTCGCCAAGTTCTACTTTGGCTGGCAGACCTTTTTCGGCACAAGCTTCGATGATGGCACGTTCGGCCTTTTCCCAGTTTTCGTCACTACCGATGTATTTTTCCGGATTTGACGGATCGCGCAACGATATCTGAGCCTCAAAGTTCTCAAAGTCGAGAGCTTTGAATATAATGAACACAATATCCATCACTTTCAGAAACTCGTCTTTCAACTGCTCAGGCGTACAGAAAATATGCGCATCATCCTGAGTAAACCCGCGTACACGCGTCAATCCATGCAATTCGCCACTTTGCTCATAACGGTAAACAGTACCAAACTCGGCCATGCGCAAAGGCAGATCCCTGTATGAGCGTGGAACAATTTTGTATATCTCACAGTGGTGAGGGCAGTTCATCGGTTTCAGCAGAAACTCTTCACCTTCTTCGGGTGTATGTATAGGCTGAAATGAGTCTTTTCCGTATTTGGCATAGTGCCCCGATGTTACATACAACAGCTTGCTGCCGATATGCGGAGTCATTACTTGCTGATACTCGAATTTTTTCTGTATCTTTTTCAGGAAATCTTCCAGTTTAAGACGCAACTGTGTACCGCGTGGAAGCCACAACGGAAGCCCTTTTCCTACATTTTCGGAGAAAGCGAACAATTCCAGCTCTTTACCGATTTTGCGATGGTCGCGTTTTTTGGCTTCTTCCAGCATTACCAGATAGTCATCGAGCATCTTCTTTTTAGGGAAAGTGATACCGTAAAGACGTGTCAGTTGTTTACGTTTTTCGTCGCCACGCCAGTATGCACCTGCAGCGCTAAGTATCTTAACGGCTTTGATGTATGATGTATTCGGCAAGTGAGGTCCGCGACACAGGTCGGTAAATACCCCCTGTGTATATGTTGTAATCGTTCCGTCTTCAAGATCGTTTATAAGTTCGACCTTATAATTCTCGTGACGGGCATCGAATAGTTGAATTGCATCGGATTTAGATATACTCTGACGTCTGATCTCTTCTTTATTAGCAATCAGTTCCATCATTTTAGCTTCGATTTTCGGAAAATCTGCATCTTTTACAGGAGTATCCCCAAAGTCGATATCGTAGTAAAATCCGTTCTCTATTGCAGGTCCTATCCCAAATTTAGCATGCGGGTACAGTATCTGTACGGCCTCTGCCATAAGGTGAGCTGAAGAGTGCCAATAGGCATGTTTACCGTCTTCATCTTCCCATTTCAGCAGTTCGATCGTCGCATCTTCTTCGATAGGTCTGGTCAGATCCCAGACTTGTCCGTTAACTTTAGCGGCGAGGACTTCCTGCGCCAGACGCTGACTGATGCTTTCGGCTACTTGCATCGAAGTGGTTCCTTTAGCGAATTCCCGCACAGAACCATCGGGAAATGTAATTTTTATCATCTTTTTCGATATTTAATTATATAGCTCCTACAAACAAGCTATTTTTTCAACTTGCAAAAATAGTGAATTTTTATGGACTAATTGATTTTAAGCAATGAATTTGCAAAGGAGATACATGAAAATAATTTTAACTAAAATGTAACGAAAGTAACGCTTTCCCATTGTTTTTAGTTTTCATTACTTTTCTTCTACTATTCTCTTTTTGTATCCTTCTTTTAAACATTCTTTTCAACCAGTTGCCTCCACTTTTAAGTGGGGGGAATAAGGCTGATCATTTCGGAATGGCTTTAGCCAAAACAGATTTGACTAAAGTCTTTTTAAGCATTACTTCCAACCCACGCCTTAAAAGACGTGGCAATTCGTAGGACAGCCCTGCCGGATAAAGCAGGAGGATGCTGAAATTTTAACTAAAATGTAACGAATGTAATGGAATTGCACTGTTTTTACTTTTCATTACTTTATTCTCTCTGTCACTCTGGCCGGAAGGAAGAGTCTCTTGAATTCCTACAGGCTTGCATCTCTTTCCTTTGCGTCTTTGCATCTTTGCGAGAAAAACATTTTAACTAAAATGTAACAAAGGTAACAGATTTGCACTATTTTGATTTCTGTTACTTTCTATTCTCTCTGTCATTGACTATGCTCTTGCTCCGCCGAACACTGTTTCGTCCCTACAGCACTGAACACGACAATAAATATTATGTATTACTTAATACAAAATAAGATTGCCAATAGAATCTATAATAAAATATTTTGGTAAAATTTAAACAGACTCTTACATTCCTTACACTTTTTGCATTGTTTTCGCTCGCCGATTTATCAATTAGCTCCGCTGAATGTTATTTCAAAGATCGCTTTTTGCTAACTGTTGACTGATACTGTTTACTGAATATATCTTATAGATAAAGCATTTACAAATTAATGAAAGCTCTTAGTCCCATCTCAAAGCAGAAATAGGAAATAATTACTCCGTCATTCTCTTTATTATACTATATGCTTCCACTACTCCCATCTCGCCGGCTTTACGCATATCGTCGAGTGCACGATCTTTATCCTTTATTTGGAAACGACTCAAACCTCTGTTATAATACGCTTCTGCAAACTCAGGGTCGCGTCGCAAAGCTTCGTTATAATCAAGGATTGCCGTACGGTAATCGTTCTGCATGTAACGAATCTCAGCCCTGTTGTAATAGGCATAGATAAATTCAGGATTCAATTCTATTACTTTATTGTAGTTTTTAATAATAATATCATAGTCATACTTTATCGCATCGAGCATTGTAGTGCCTACGGGTAAAGTCGTATCTTTCTTAGGGGTACTCAATCCTGGCAGGTCTGTCTGTTCCGGTTTCTTTTCATATTCGGAGAAGTTTTCTTTCAGTTCCAGTTGCTTGGTATATACTATTGCCAGATTGAAATAGGCAAGTGTGTATTTAGGATCGAGACTGATAACTTTATTGAAATCATCTATCGAAGCTGCAAAGTCCTGCACAAGCATATAATCCATAGCGCGCGCATAATAGAGGTCGGCATTGGATGGGTTTTCCACTATATGTTTGGACAGGTCGTCTATAGACCTGAAATGCTCCTGTATTTGGAATTCGTTGAGTGCGGCTTCACTGTTGGTTATCCGCAGCTTTTTAGGCAGCACCGATTTTTTATTTAGCACATCAACCAACTGGCTATAGTACACAAAACGGCGTATATCGTTAGGTTTTTCGTAGTACGACACTACGAATTTAGGCTCAAGTTCAAGCTTGATCTGCTTGTTTTGTACCCGTCCTCTTGTACTGCTGCTATATTTGCTTTTTTCTTCTTCCGTTTTGTCGGCAACCATCAACAAGTTAAACTTGTCCATGTCTTTGTCTGATTTCTCTCTGGTCTTCGTCTGGTCTTCTTCCACTTTACCCGATGCCAACTCGCGGTTCTTTCTCGATTCTTCGTTACGGGCATAGTTGAAGTCACGTTCGGCACCTTTCAGGTCGTTCTGCTTACGTTTGATATCGGAACGGGCATAAAAACCATGATAGAACTCAGGATATTCGGCCAATACGGTATTCATATCTTCCAACGCTCCTCTGTAATCACCGATATTATTCTTGATCAGTGCCCTGTTGAAATATGCGATATAGTTGGTAGGTTCATATTTCAACACTACATCGAAGTCCGATATAGCACGGTTGTCGTCTCCGACCTGTGACCTGAGCAATCCGCGATTGAAGCGTGCAATGATATTGTTCGCATCCAGATCTATAACTTTGTCGTAGTCGGCCATTGCTCCACGCAGATCGTTCTTTGAGTAGCGAACCAAACCACGATTAATATAATTTCCGGTCTGAATAGGATCGAGGCGAATAGCTTCATCCAGATCGGCCATCGCCTTGTCATAATCTTTCTTGTAATAATGCAGTAATCCACGCATAGAATATGACTGTGGCAGGTATTTATCCAGTTTGATCGCCTGATCGAAGTTGTTGAATGCCTGTACTGTATCTCCTTTTTCCTGATACAATGCTCCTCTTGTCAAGAAACCTTGTGTGTAATTAGGGTTGACTCTCAAAAGTGTGTTTAAGTATTCTTCGGCTTTCTCGTATTCTTTCTTTTGTATATTGACGATCCCCGAATTTATAAGGGCAAATTTATCGTTAGGAAAAGCATCTAGCGTCACTTTATAATCTTCGAGCGCCCCATCATAATTATTCTGGTTCTGACGTGCATCAGCCCTCAACTGATATACTTTCGACATAAATGGGTTTCTTTCCAGTGCAAGTGTACAGTCGTCTTCTGTTCCTTTAAAATCGTCCAAAAAGTATTTGGCTATAGCACGATAGAAATAAGGCTCAGCCAGATATGGCTTTGCTTTTATCGCCTGATTGAAATACTGGATAGCCAGCACATAATCTTCGTAGTACAAGGCATTACGCCCGATCATTATAACCCGTTCTGTATTGACCTGAGCTGTAGACAGCAAGCAGTTGAATAATACGAATATAAAAAGGAGGAATTTCTTCACGTTGTGTATTATTAATTATATGACAGGCAAATATATGAATAATACGTTAACAAAAAAGAAGAGAGGCTTTGTGAGCCTCTCTTTTTAATATATTTTTTAGTTTTCAAAATAGTCGTCGTGGTAGTAGGAATTCTTCTTGAGGTAATAGGTTTTATCTCCATAGTAGCGAGATGTTCCGTAATACCCTTCACGTCCTTTCACGTCATTGAATACCAGTGCAATATTATTCACGCCATCTTGTTTCAACTGGGTGATAACGCTCTTGAAGAACGACCTGTTAGTCTTAGCTCTGCGGACAACAAACAGAGTTGTATCTGCCAGCTCGGATAATATATACGCATCGGAAACGAGACCTACCGGGCTACAGTCCACAATTACATAATCGTACACTTCTTTCAGATGTGCCAACAGTTCTTTTGTCTTCTCTGTTTTGATCAATTCACTCGGATTAGGAGGCAATGTGCCGGCAGGAATAATGTCGAATCCGTAGTCTGGGTGAGCTATCGTGATCTCATCAAGTGTCACCTGTCCGATCAGATAATTGGATACACCTTTTGTGGCATCTACCTGCAATGTTTTAGCTACAGAAGGACGCCTCAAGTCTAAGTCGATAATTACCACCTTCTTGCCCATTAGCTGATAGACGGATGCTATATTGGTAGCAATAAATGTTTTTCCGTCGGCAGGCTCTGTAGATGTTACCAATACTGTTATCTTACTTTCGCGCTGAGCCATATATTCTATACGTACACGCATGTTGCGGAACGATTCGGCAAAACTGGATTTAGGATAGTTCTTGACCAAGACGACACCATCATTCAATTTTTTAGAAATATTCTCTATAGTACCGATAACAGGGAATCCCGATATTTTCTCACATTCTTCTTTTGTCATGATCGAGAAGTTCAATACTTCTTCTTTCAATATGACAAAGCAAAGTGGAATGATCAATCCTATTATAAAGAAGTACATATAATTTTTGTTTTTCACGTCTCCGTTGAAGGCTCCTCCCATCTGACGGGGCTCTTCCCATACAAAGTTATCCGGCGTATTGGATGCCTTTTGTATTTCGGCTTCGCGCTTTCTCTGAGTCAGGTATTGCTGATAGACTTCGTTCAGACGGTTTTCTCTCTGAAATTTGATGAAGTCGCGTTCCTGAGGCGGCAGATTATCCATTTTGGCCTCAAGCACCATATATTTCCTCACCAGTCCGTCTTTCTGATCCTGAAGATTTACCTGTAGTATCTGTACTTCCTGCAATATCTGCTTTCTGTAATCGTTGAGTTCATCTATCACTTTATTATACAACGGGTTCTTTGCTCCCAGATTTTTAGCTTTATCCAGCACATCGTTGTATTTCTTTATAGTTTCGCTAAGCTTCATATTCCTCACATTCAAGGTAAGAGGATCTATCAGTTCTTCGCTTTGCATAATATTGCTTTTGATGGCCTCAGTCAATGCCAAAACAGAACGTTCACGTACAGCAAGGGCATCTTTTTCCCTGTTGGCACTATCCAGATCTACTTTCAGTGATTGGGATGTTATGTCATATACACCTGTAGCTCTTTGGAAATCCTCTAATTTAAGACGCGAGATATCGAGTGAGTCATTGATGAGTTGCAACTGGTTATCGAGGAATGTAATCGTACGTTCTGCCTGCTCATTTTTCAGTGTCAGATTGTAATTTTGGAATTCATCAAGCAAGACTCCCATATAGTCTATGTCTCTGGCTGGATTAGATCCTGCCATAGATATATTCAGTATAGTAGAATTGTCGTTTTGAAGGGACGGGCTGACACGTCCGTTAAACATACCGATCAACTCATTATTTGACAATAATTTGAAGTTGATAGATTGTATGTCGGGCTTAAATTCTCCCTGTAGGTCAGGTCTGAAAGCTTTGGTTTTTACCAGTTTCAACTTTAAAAAATTGGTTTCTATCTCCTGATCGAATGGCGCTGCAATTGTTACTTTATCGTCTTTATCGGGATCGGGTTTGTAGCTTACTTCGCATCTATCTTTATCTACATACGCTATTTCATACACATAACGATAGGCCTCATCCGATTTAATTTCAATGTCCTGAACCCTCACCGGCGTATCGGAATAAAGGTTTATCACCTTGAAACGTGTCTTAATGAAGTAATCCACCCTCATTTTTTCAGGCAGATTCTCTACTGTACGTTCGGTAAGACCATAAGACCGTAAGACGATCATCTGATTTTCGGTATTACGCAACAGACTGGCTGTAGGTATGGCACCCGAGACAACACTGGACGAGTTATTGTCCTGAAGAATCATGACAGCCTGAATCATAAAGGCCGGAACCCATTTTTTATTTTTTATATAGGCATAAGTCAGGCATAAAGCGATAGAAATGACAAAGAGGTACCAATATTTCAGTATCCTGTAAAACCACAGGACGAAATCGAAAGAAATGGTCGTTTTCGATTTTACCTCCTCGAAATAAGGATCGTTATCTGCTACTCTATTGTTTTTATTTTCAATATCCATAATCGAAATTTACTGCTGCTTACTTTCTTTTTACCAACCGTTATATAATATAGAATACAGGAAGAATGTTAAAGGTCCTGATACCATAGATACAAATGCTCCCATCGAGTCTATACTGAAAAAGGCATTTTTGTTAGTAGGGAAATATATCACATCATTGGGTTGTATATAATAAAATTCAGACTGAATCACATCCTGCGAGCGAAGATCAAAGGTCTTTATTGCTGTATTTCCATCGGCATTTTTTCTTACGATGCTTACACGTGTAAGATCCATTGTGCCGGTAGTCTGCTGAGATATAGCCAATGCCTGATAGATGGTAAGGTTATCTTTATAGACCCGGTAAGACCCTCGCTTATCGTTTGCGTAAATGTAGAAAAAATTGTTTGCAATGGAAACTTTTACCTGTACATCTTTTACCGATTCCTGCATTACTTCCTGAATAACTTCCTCTGCTTCCTGTACTGTGAGCCCTGCAACCTTAGCTGTGCCGAAGAAAGGAAGCACTACTGTGCTGTCTTCGTATATAGTATAGGTTTTCAGTGCATTCTGATTGGAAGATAAGACTGTATTGAAAGTAGAGACAAGTTCCAGATCACTGGACGAAATAGCACAGGTTATCATATCTCCCACTACCAGCTTGTATTCTTTAAATTCCTGTAAAGGGTATTGTTTATTGATTACCTGCATGTAGTTGATCTCTTGGCTGGATATACAAGAAGAGAAAAGGCCTAGTGAGGCAATACCAATCAGCAAGTAATAGTAAATGTATTTCATTCGTATTCTTTTAAATTTGCCTGAGCATATAGGACCTCCATATTCACAGCATTTCTGAGTTTTATTATGTATATGTTCCATATGTCTAAAACGCTCTAAGTATAACAACGATTACACTACCGACAGAAAGCAATAATCCCAATAGCGCGGGGAAGTTTGCAGTCGAACCGAAAAATTTCTTCGATGTTTGTGGTATATACAATACATCGTTAGGCTGTATGTAGTAAAATTCGGTATCGATAATATCTTTACTTCTCAGGTCGAATGTCTTAGATACAGACCCTTTTGCATTTTGCCTGATGATAGTAACCTTAGACCTGTCACCATAAGGACCTATTGTACTGGCAATAGCTAAAGCCTGAAAAATAGTCATAGACGTACTGGTCATAGTGATTCTGTTTGCTCCCGTTTCACCCAGAACGCTAAAATATCTGTTAGCAAGAGTTACGTCGGCTGTAGTACCCTCCGAGAAAGTATTCAGCTTTTCACTGATTATATTTTTTGCCTGCAACATTGTAAGTCCTTGCACATATACTTTCCCTATGTATGGGAATGTTATTGATCCGTCGGCATATACAGTAACAGGCGCTATGTAATCTGTATTTTCCAGATTCCTTATTTGTGAACCGGTACTCACATCTGTAGATTCGTTTAGTCCCCTGTACGACAAACGGGGTGTGTATCCGGCAAACATACGGGATACTTCCGGATCCCACGCATATACGACAATACTCAACTGGTCTCCGGGAATGATCTTATATTCTTCGGCCTTTACTGTTAATTGAGGGTAGTTCAGCTTTATATCTTGTAGCAAGTCCGTTTCCCTGTTGGTTACGCAAGAACTAAAAGCATAAACACAAACGAGTATTAAAAATATCTTTATTACGTTTTTCATAAATATATCCGGTTTCTCAAATTTTACCTTCCAGCGCTTTTACTTTATACCGGCAATTTGTTCTTCCCTTAATAAGGTTGTTCAGCTTACTCTTGATTAACTGCTTGCGGATGCCGGAAATTTTATCCACAAATAGTTTTCCTTCTATATGGTCGTATTCATGCTGAATACAACGTGCAAAGAATGCGTCGTATGTTTCATCATGAGAAACAAAGTTTTCGTCGAAATATTGTATGCGAACTGCCTCTTCTCTATCTACATTTTCGTTTATCCCGGGAATGCTAAGGCAACCTTCTTCCATTTTTACAATCTCACCCGTATATTCAACGATGCGCGGGTTGATAAATACTTTCTTGAATCCGCTGTATTTAGGATCGTCTTCTGCCAAAGCTTCAAGGTCGATAACAAAAAGCCGTATATCCAAGCCTATCTGGGGAGCTGCAAGCCCTACGCCATCGGCATTGTACATCGTCTCAAACATGTTATCTATGAGTTTTTTCAGATCGGGATAGTCGGCAGTTATTTCCTTAGTTGGCTTTCTAAGGATCGGCTGTCCATACAAGTATATAGGTAGTATCATATTCTATTCATTTGTTTTGTAAACGTAAGCTTTCCATGTAGCTTTGCAAAATGATGACCGCACTTACTTCATCTACCAGCGCTTTGTTTTGCCTGTCTTTTTTCTTCAATCCGGCATCAATTATCGCTTTCTGAGCTAAGGCTGATGTAAAACGCTCGTCATATAGTTCTATCGGGATATTGGGGTAAAGCGTTTGTAGTTTCTTCACAAAGGGGCGAATATGCTTCATGTTTTCTGAATATTCGTTATTCATCTGCTTTGGCAAGCCTACAATGATCTTTTCTACGTCCTCTCTTTCCAGATAGGTTTTCAGATAATCGAACAGAGTATGGGTAGCAACAGTCGTTAAACCGTTCGCTATGATTTTCAGTATATCGGAGACAGCTAAGCCAGTGCGTTTTGTCCCATAATCTATTGCTAAAAATCGTCCCATATTAACTAATGTGCAAAGGTAGATAAAAAATATTTATTTATCTTCACTATAATACAGTTAAATAGCATTATTTACGGCTGATGAACCTGAAACGCCTGATTGTCCGATTATAATTTCGATAGTTTGTGTATTCTTTATTATATTTTACAAGTGGCTCATGAAATCGGAAGCCAGATCAATAATGTCCGTTGCGCCACCTGAGCCGAAATCGTCATCGTCTTTATCTTTAAGATATTCAAAGTTGCGCCGTTTAAGTTCAAAATCTCTACCCAGATATTTTTCTCTCACAATTTCGTTTTCAGCAAGTTCCTGCGCAGTTCCCTGAAACAAAACTTTTCCTTCGAACAGCAGATAGGCTCGGTCGGTAATACTGAGCGTTTCGTCCACATTGTGGTCTGTAATAAGTATCCCGATATTTTTATATTTCAGCTTTGCTACAATCTCCTGGATATCCTGTACGGCAATAGGGTCTACTCCGGCAAACGGTTCATCGAGCATGATAAATTTGGGGTCGATAGCCAGGCATCGGGCAATTTCGGAACGACGTCGTTCACCTCCCGACAGGCGGTCTCCAAGATTTTTACGAACCTTGTGTAACCCGAATTCGTCAATCAGGCTTTCAAGTTTTTCTTTCTGGTACTCTTTCGATGTTTTTGTCATTTCCAGTACCGAACGGATATTGTCTTCTACCGTCATTTTACGGAAAATAGAAGCTTCCTGCGCCAGATAGCCAATCCCGTTTTGTGCACGTTTATAAACAGGGAATTTTGTAATCTCCTGCTCGTTCAGGAAGATCTTTCCTTCGTTAGGTATTACAAGCCCTACGGTCATATAGAACGTTGTGGTCTTACCCGCACCGTTAGGTCCGAGTAATCCCACAATTTCTCCTTGCTTCACATCTATTGAGACGTGATTTACAACTGTTCTCGACTTATATCTTTTTACCAGATTTTCGGTGCGCAGCACCATTCTTCCGTTTGATTGTACTTGCTCCATATATAAAAAATTAGGTACCCTAACCCCCGAAGGGGGAACTAGCCTCCCCCTTGGGGAGGTTGGAGGGGCTTATTAGTCGAGAATAGTCACCCAGCCATGTGTGTCGGGCTCGTCTCCCAGCTGTATCGCTCTCAGCTTATTATACAATTTTGTACTGACAGGACCTGCATTACCGTCTTTAGATATCACATAAGATTTGTTTTCATCTATATCGTCTACCCGCAGTATAGGGCTGATGACAGCAGCAGTACCTACCTGTCCGGCCTCTTCGAATGTTGCTAGTTCCTCTTCGGCTACCGGACGGCGCTCTACCTTCATTCCCAGATCTTCAGCAAGCTGTATCAGACTCTTATTCGTTATCGATGGCAGAATAGATGAAGATGCCGGTGTGATATATGTATTGTTCTTAATACCGAAGAAATTGGCAGGGCCGCATTCGTCCAGATATTTCTTTTCTTTTGCATCAAGGTATAACACAGCAGAATAGCCCATTTTGTGTGCTTTGTCTCCTGCCACAAGGCTGGCAGCATAGTTACCACCTATCTTTATAGTACCTGTACCCAGAGGTGCGGCACGGTCGTATCCGCGAAGTATGGCAACCGGCGTAGGCTTAAATCCTTCTTTGAAGTAAGGGCCTACCGGTGTCACAAATACAACAAACAGGTATTCGCTTGCAGGTTTCACCCCTACCTGTGCCCCTGTGCCTATCAGCAAAGGACGTATATACAACGATGCTCCGCTACCATAAGGCGGCACAAAGCGTTCGTTCAGTTTGATCGCTTTCAATACTGTTTCTTCAAAAACTTCTACCGGAAGTTCGGCCATCATAATTCCATGACACGACGACTGCATACGCAAGGCATTGTCTCTCATCCTGAAAACACGTATCTTCCCGTCTTTCCCCCTGAAAGCTTTCAACCCTTCAAATGCTTCCTGCCCGTAATGCAAACAGGTTGCAGCCATATGAATGTCGATATACTCAGATGTTGTCTCGGTTGGTGTACCCCATTTTCCATCTTTATAATAACTTCTTACATTGTAATCTGTCTTCATATATCCGAATGACAGATTTGACCAGTCTATTGCACTCATAATCAGTAAAAGTTTTATCAGTAGTATTATTAAATAGTTTAATTATTACAAAAGTACTATTTTAGTTGATATAAGAATATTTTTTCTGTAGTTTATCGTTCAATAGGATTTTATTCGCAAAGCCTGTCGAAGAAGAGCGTGCCTTGCAGATGGTCAAATTCGTGTTGAAAAATAATTCCTGTAAAATCAGATTGGCGCGAACTTCCGGAAAGGCGCTCTTTGATAAAATCACCTTTCTGGTCATAATATTCTACATCTATCCATTCATATCGCATTGTATTGCCCGACATATCGGGTACCGAAAGGCAGCCATCACCTTCAAAACATATCATATTTTCAGAATGGTCTGTTATACGTGGGTTTATTGCCACCTGTACCGGAATATCCGGTTTGTCGATACGCATAAACAAAAACAGATTGCGTCCTATACCTACCTGAGGTGCTGCAATGCCCACGCCCGACTCTTCGGCCAGAGTAAGTTGCAGGCGGTGTATAAAGAATTGCAGGTCTTTATCTGTCGCTATATTTTTTACATCAATATCAATCGCTTTCTTTCTCAGGAAAAGCGAATCTTCTTCACTTGTAGTCAGCAATACCCTGTATGGAGTATTTTCATCACCATTATTTATTAAAAGTTTTTCTTTATCAGTCATATATTTTACAGAATTACACGCAGACAAGCTGACAAATAATATCAGCATATAAATTATTCTTTTCACTGCAATTTGATTGAGATTCAATACAAAGATAATTCTTTTAGTGATAAATCATATCCACAAAAAGGTGAATGAAAAGGAAGAAAACAGAAAAATTGCTTTAATTTGTGACAAAACCGTCAAAGTTGCGACATATATAATTAAAAGAAAGGTAGCGCAGAATGAAACAAGCACAGAAAGGGGATGCACAATTTCTGGAAATGATACGTCAGAACGAAGGTATTATTTACAAGATCACCTCTTTCTATACCGACAAGGATCATCCGATAAGTGATCTTTATCAGGAGGTTGTACTCAATCTGTGGAAGGCATTCCCGTCATTCAGGGGTGAAAGTAAATACTCTACATGGATATACAGAATCGCACTGAACACCTGTGTTTCGTTTTTTCGCAGGAGCAAGCGGGATGTAACCTATGTGGATATTACGATGGACATACCCGAAACAGTGGAGACAAATGAAGACATACAGGAATTATATAAACTTATTAATCGATTGGGTAAAATAGAACGTGCTTTAGTATTGCTCTATCTCGATGACAAATCGTACAAAGAGATAGCCGAGATTACCGGGCTTAGCGTAACCAATGTTGCTACCAAGCTGAGCAGGATAAAGGATAAACTAAAGCAAATGTCTAACGAACAAAACTAACCATTATGGATCTGGATAATATAAAAAAGACATGGCAGGAAACGGAAATCAAGCCGGATATAGGTGACGATAAAATACAAAAAATGATTTCCAATGAAGGCAAAAGTGCTTTCAACAGCCTGCTGAAAGTAGAGAAATTTGCCCTATTCCTGATGATACCATGTCTGGCAATCGGGGTGTTAGTTTCTTGTTGCATGCACCTGCTATTTGGCATCTTCTATTCAGTATTAGTTGTTGGCGGTGCTTTCTGGCAAATGTATAAAATAAAATTCCTAAAACAAATTGACTTATCAGCTATGGGTATCCTTGATGTTTCCAAAGAGATAACAAGGTATAAAAAATATATTGTCAAGGAAATAATCTGCGGTCTCATACTCGTACTCCCTCTCTTTTTTATGTACACTTACTTCGTGCTGCCATCCATGTATCCGGCACTAAGCAGTCCGGTAAAACTAGCAATGCTGATAACTGGCATAGGTGGTACCATAATTATCTGCTACTTCGTGTACAAGTACTTGTACATCAAGAATATCCGTAAAGTAGAGATGTTGGTAAAAGAAAACGAAGAATTCGATAAAGAAATGTAACTAACCCAAATAGAAGAAAAATGAAAGCAATCACAACACTTATCATAGGCACATTGTTGGCAATGATATCTTTACTGACTGTATCGGCACAAGGCGGCACGCCCGAAAGCTATACAGGCTCATTACTCTGGAAAGTTTCCGGAAACGGGCTCACGTCCCCGTCTTATATACTTGGCACACATCATTTGGTTCATATCAGTTTTGTAAATGAAATTAGTGGATTGAAGGATGCCATGGAAAGCACAGAACAAACTGTCGGTGAAGTAGTGATGTCGAATATGGCAACTATGCAGCAAAAGGTATTAGAAAACGCCAAGCTGCCTGAAGGTGAAACCTATCAGAACCTTCTGTCGGAAGCCGACTATAAGAAACTGGATGAGGGGCTTATAGCTCTTGTAACAGCGGGGCTTGCACAGTATGGGCACTTTAAGCCGGGAATGTTGTCAATGTTTTACAGCACTATCCTGTATTCAAAACTTTATCCAGAGTTCAATCCGGCATCGCACGAAGCAATCGACGCCTATTTGCAACGCATAGCAACAGAAAAGGGTAAGCCGGTATTAGGTATGGAAACTATAGAAGACCAGGTGTATGCACTTTTCGATGCCGAGCCCCTGAAAACCCAGGCAGAGGACTTGGTTTGTATGGTGAGCAATGGTGAGAATTCGAAAGAGCAACTAGATCAATTGAACGCGTTTTACAAAGCGGCAGACCTGACGGGAATGTACAATCTTGCGTATAATAATCCGGATGATCCGTGCCCTTCGACCGAAATAAGAAAGAATGTCATGATGAAAGACAGGAATGATAGATGGATAGAAAAGCTTCCTGCCATAATGAAAGAAAAATCGAGTCTGATAGCTGCCGGCGCTCTGCATCTGGCAGGCGAAGAAGGTCTCTTGTACCAATTGGCTAAGCTGGGATATACCGTAGAACCTGTCAGATAAGGTTACGCCCGATCCAGAATGCGATAATTATAATAAGAACAGCATAAATAGCACTCTTTCCGTAGAGTGCTTTTCTTATTTTAGGATATTTCTGTTTTCCTCCAAAATATTCGAGCCAGAGACAGACCAAAATATATGGTATGGATATAATCAGTAGCGGATTACTTGTAAAAGCTTTATGAAGATCGAAATGCACAAGATGATGTATTGCCCGCTGCGAACCGCAACCGGGACATTCGAATCCCGTTAAGGTATGAAACGGACAACGGGGGAAAAAGCCGGATTCTTCGGGGCTGAACAAGTAATAAACTAACCCGCCAACAAATAACACAATCAGGATTACAAATAATCGTGTTATATACTTCGACCTGTCTGATGATTTCTCGGAATTGGGATAGCACATATGTCACCCTGCAATGAAGTATAAAAGCACTATAAATACATAAAAGAGAACATAGCACGCAGGCAGGAACAGGATTCCCGCAAGTGCCCAGACCTTAGCCCGCTCCGAAGCATGAACAGCTCCCTTATAATCTTTCTGATGATACAGGCTTTCTACCTTAGAAGCATAAAATATGCCGACAACACTTATCGGGGAACAACAGAATATAGATAATAGTATGGACTCGAGCAGCCAGTTTTTAGGCATAGGTAGTATATCGTTCCACTTATTATCATCATCTATGCTTTGCTGTGGACGGATTGCTGTAGGCTGAGGTCTGCTCATTGTAGGAACAGGTGCTTGCGGCCTATGGTTACTTTCTTCAGAAACATTAATCCGTATAGTTTCGGTCTTCTCTTGTGGAATGGAAAGACTGGAGTCGAATAAAAAAGCCAATTCTTCCACATTTCCGGCTTCGTCCCAATCGGCGAGTCCCGAACGCCAGACTTTTGTTTCGGGACGTATTTTCTTCGTCAACAATTCTTTCAGGCTGAACGGCCCTTGTTGCTGTTTAGATATATCGTCTATGTAATAGTATTTGATCATGCAGGTTAAGAAGTAGGGTAGAGCATGGCTATTGGAACATATTATCTATACCTACATTCTTATCATCGTCGGGCGCATCGTCAACTTCCTCCGTCCGGTCACATACACCGTAACCACTCAGTACGGGGAATCGTTCTGCCTGGCTATAACCAAGACTTTTATCTGCAAATACTTTCTTATAGAACAAGCCTACAATAGGCAATGCAGAACTTGCACCCTGTCCGTTAGCCATACTGTCGAAGTGAATAGTACGCTCGTCTCCGCCTACCCAGCATCCTGCCGAAATACTAGGAGTGAATCCCATAAACCAGCCGTCGGTATTATCGTTTGTCGTACCTGTTTTCGCACCCATAGGTGCTGTGACGCCATAGCGTCTGATACGTCCGCCGGTTCCGCCATTAGTTACACCTTGTAGCATATCTATCATCTTCACATACGAAGATTCACTGAATACTTCTTGTAGCCTTGGCGAAAAATTTGCTATTATATTTCCGTACTGGTCTTCTATATGAGTAACATACAATGGATCTACACGTACCCCTTTATTTGCAAAAGAAGTATAAGCCGCTGTCATTTCGGCTACTGTAACCTCCGGCGTACCTAACGACATAGACACAACCGGCTCGATACGTCCTGTAAGCCCGAATGAATGCAGCATGCGCACAAATGTATAAGGAGATGTTCGGCTCATCAGATAGGCAGTCACCATATTGTCTGAATTCTGTAATCCCCACTTTATCGAGACGCTTTCACCGACTTTAGAGGCTTTCAGTCCTCTCGGAGTCCACACTCGTCCGTTTTCCTGTACGATGCTTTGTTGTGCATATACCATTTCGTCACATGGCGTCATCCCTTCTTCCATAGCCAGAGTGTACAGGTACGGCTTGATGGTAGAACCTACCTGCCTGCGCCCCATATTCACCATATCGTATTGGAAAAATGCATAATCGATACCACCCACATAGGCTTTTACAAAACCATTGTGTGTGTCCATTGCCATAAAGCCTGCACGAAGTATAGACTTATGGTAGCGGATAGAATCTAATGGCGTCATTACCGTATCTACCGGGCCACGCCACGAAAAGACCTTCATCTCGACAGGTTGCTTAAAGGTTTTTTCTATCTCTTTTTCCGATACACCGGCCTTCTTCATAGTCTTGTATCTGTCAGAGTTCTTCATGGCACGAGTTAGCTTCTCTTCTATTTTATTCCGTTCCGAGTAAGCATACGGAGCATAAGCACGACCTTTCTTTTCCTTGTCGAACTTAGGCTGCATTTCTTTACTCATATGCTCGGTCATGGCTTCTTCACCATACTTTTGCATACGCGAGTCTATTGTAGTATATATTTTAAGCCCATCGGTATAGAGACTATAGCTCGAGCCGTCGGTTTTCTTGTTTTTGGAGCACCATCCATATAGTGGGTTAGACTCCCAGTTAAGCGAATCTGACGTGTACTGATCCATCTGCCATGAAGCGTAGTTCGATTTTGTCGGTTTCTTTGCACTCATAATTATACGCAGATACTCTCTGAAATAAGGGGCAAGCCCGTCTTTATGGTCACCTCTTCTGAAATCTAAAACTAATGGAGTTTCTTTTAATGAATCAAATTCTTGTCTGTTGATATAATTATATTTGAGCATTTGCCCGAGAACGACATTCCTACGATGTTTAGAATCATTCGGATTACCTTTAGGGTTGTATGACGATGGATTCTTACACATTCCTACCAATGTTGCAGCTTCCTCTATCTTTAAATCTTTAGGAGTCTTGCCGAAATACACCTGTGATGCTGACTTTATACCTACGGCATTGTGCAAAAAATCAAATTGATTAAGGTATAGGTTTATGATTTCTTCTTTTGTATAATAATGCTCCAACTTCACTGCAATCACCCATTCTATTGGTTTACGCAGGAATACACGTACCACCCAGTTTTCAGCAGGAGGCGAATATAACTGTTTTGCTAATTGTTGGGTAATTGTACTACCTCCTCCGGCGCTTTTATCAAACAGCAAACCTCGTTTGATAATAGCACGTCCCAAAGCATAGGCGTCTATTCCCGAATGCTCGTAATATCGGGCATCTTCGGTTGCCACCAGTGCTTCTACCAGATAAGGAGACAAGTCGCTGTAATCGGAAAATATACGGTTGTTCTTAACCTGCGAATATGTACCCAGTTGTTTGCCATCAGAAGAATATACCTGAGACGCATATTTATCTATCGGGTTCTCTAGGTCTTCTACATTAGGCATATACCCGATTACACCTAAACTAATAAGTGCAAAAATAATCGTAATCACAGCTATGGCTCCACCAAAGGCAATCCATAGCGCTTTTACTATTTTTTGAGGTGCATACTTGCTGAAAAAACCTTTCTTTTTCGATTTCGTTTTAGTCTTTTTATCCATAAGTATAAAGTGTGTCGCGCTGCAAATTTAAGCAAAACGTTTCAATAATGTAGATAAAAAAACTTAAATGCCTGAGATGGGCTTTTTTGATAATGCCTATTGTCTTTGTACTGCTTAACAAGATTTGTTTACAGGTCTGTTTTTATACAAATACAACTGTTTACTTGTCTGTCTAAAAATAATAAGTTCTACGAATTGCCACGTCTCTTAAAAGCGGGTTGGAAGTAATACCTAAAAGACTTTAGTCGAATCTGTTTTGGCTAAAGCCATTTCAGAATAATCAACCTTATTCCTCCACTTAAAACTGGAGGCAATTGATTTAAAGGAAATTAGAATTTAACAACCCTGCTCATAAGGGATACCTCTACAGAAAAAAATAACAATTAAAAAAAAATAGTGTGGAAAGCGTCAACTTTACATACGCTGTGCTCCTGTGATTGATAATTGATTCGCCTTCGCTTCGTCGAACGTTGTTTGTCAAATTTTTGCTAACTGTTAACTGTAATGTTTGTTAGTTTTTCGTTAAAAAAATATATAATTACTAACATGAAACTCTATCTGAAAACAGAAGCCGAAAGAAATGGCTATATTTATGAAAAGGACAAACTTGTCACTTCTTTCTTAATGAAATGGACTAAACTAATGTAAAATATTCATATGGATAATAAAATCACTATTCACTGCACAAACACAGGTGTTTATAAAGATTTTCAGGCAGGAACCAGTTTAATAGAAGTATTAAAGGCATTCGATATTCAGGCTAAATCGAAAATCGTAGCTGCAAGAGTAAACAACAAAACAGAACCGCTCGATTACAGGGCATACCATAACAAAAGCGTACAATTTGTAGACCTTACAGAGCCTACAGGAATGAGGACGTATGTGCGTTCATTATGTTTTCTATTGGCAAAGGCTGTTGCTGAACTGCACCCCGATGCCGAATTCTATATAGAACACCCTATTTCGCTTGGCTATTATTGTAGAATCAGCAAAGTAGACAAAATAGATGAGAGTACAATAAAGGCTATAAAGGCAAAAATACAGGAATACATAGATGCCGATATGCCTTTTGAAGGGATAGAAGAGGAGACGACAAAGGTAGTACAGATGTTCAAAGACAGAGGATTTGAAGACAAAGCAATTCTGCTGGAGACATCGGGCGAGCTGTACTCGCGGTATTACAGGATGGATAATACAGTTGATTATTTCTACGGATGCCTGGTGCCATCTTCTGGCTATATACATCTGTATGAACTTGAACTTTATAATGGCGGCTTATTGCTCCGCATCCCGAATCGCTCCAACCCAGTGGAATTGGAACCCGTAATTCCACAACCACAGATGTATAATGTATATAATGAACATTTGAAATTCCTGAACATTATCGGACTGGACAATGTAGGTGACATGAACAAGGCTAATCAGATGGGTAAAATGCCGGATGTGATAAAGATATCGGAAGCCTATCAGGAAAAGACCATAGCCAATATTGCTGAACAGATAGCAGCCAGAGCAGAAAATGGAGTGCGTGTAGTACTTATTTCCGGTCCATCGTCGTCGGGCAAGACTACTTTCAGAATGAGACTGGAAGTACAGATGATGGTAAATCTGATAAAACCGGTAGGCTTGTCGCTTGACAATTATTTTGTTGACAGAGATATGACACCTCTCGATGAAGATGGTGGATTTGATTTCGAATCGCTATATGCACTGGATATTCCGAAATTCAATGAAGACCTTGAAGCTTTGCTCAGAGGTGAGGAAATTTCGTTACCGACCTTCAATTTCACTACAGGGAAACGTGAATACAGAGGGGATACATTGAAACTCGAAGACCAGTCAATACTGGTGATAGAAGGTATTCATGGGCTGAATCCGGAGCTGACATCTGGAATACCTGATTATCAGAAATTTAAGATATATGTGTCGGCTCTTACAACAATCTCACTGGATAACCACAACTGGATACCGACAACCGATAATAGGTTGTTACGCAGATTGATACGCGATTATCGCTACCGTAATTATTCGGCTATAGACACTATATCGCGCTGGCCTAGCGTACGCAAAGGGGAGGACAAATGGATATTCCCATATCAGGAGAATGCCGATGTGATGTTCAATTCGGCAATGATGTACGAATTTGCTGCATTGCGCCGTTATGCCGAGCCTATCTTATCGCAGGTGCCCAACAGCGCTCCCGAGTATGCCGAAGCGCATCGCCTATTGAAGTTTCTTAAATACTTCAACTATATAAATGATAAGGAATTGCCACCGACATCGCTATTACGTGAATTCTTGGGCGGAAGCAGTTTCAAATATTAAAGGATAGAATAGATAGAGGTTATGGATATAGCCTCTATTTTGTTTCATCAGTAGTCGGAGCTATATTTTCTCCATTACCGGCATAAGTGTCATTCTGCAACTGCTGATGTTGTTCGTGCAACTCGAATACCTGATTGCGGAAATTGTCATTACAATGCAGTTTATTATAAGCTTCTTTAGCAGCCTTTTGTTGCGATTCCTTTTTGGAATAGCCTGTGCCGATTCCGGCCTGTAAGCCTAAAATGGAAACTGATGTTTTGAATATAGGAGTATTGGCTTCATTGACAAAACTATCTATCAGATCGAAACTGACAGATATCTTCTGCTTCTGGCTCCACTCAATGAGGCGCGACTTGAAATTAGCCTCAAGTTCAGCGACAGTGTCTATGTTGAGATGCTGCTGTATTAGTTTTTCAAATACAAACCGTTTTGCTGCACGATAACCCTGATCGAGATAGATAGCCCCAATCAGTGCTTCCAGTGCATTGCCATACATATGAGTATTGGGAGTAGTACTTCGGGTAGACGTTTTCACAAGCTTATCTATACCGAGTTCGAGAGCCAGCCTGTTCAGCGTATCACGCTGTACGATCTTCGACCGCATATTGGTCAGGAAGCCTTCTTTCTTGTACTCGAATTCTTTGAATACAATATCGGCTACAATGGCATCCAGTATCGCATCTCCCAGAAACTCGAGACGTTCATTGTTTATCCATCTGCCATCTTTCATTTTTATAGAAGACGACTTATGCAACAATGCCTGTTCGTACAGGGTTATATTGAAAGGATGAAATCCGAGTATTTTGTAAAAAGACATATAAGGCTCCTTCCTTTTCTTGGGAAGAAGCCTTATACCTCGATATATCTTTTTAAGCACGGTGACTTATTTCTTAAACTTCTTTACAATTACACAAGCATTGTGTCCTCCAAAACCGAATGTGTTGGAAAGAGCCACATTAACTGTTCTCTTCTGAGCTTTGTTGAAAGTCAGGTTTAGCTTATAGTCAATTTCCGGATCTTCGTCTCCTTCAGTGAAGTTAATAGTAGGAGGGATGATATCGTTTTGTACAGCCAATATACAGAACATCGCTTCCAAAGCTCCGGCAGCACCTAACAGGTGACCTGTCATAGACTTTGTAGAACTGATATTCATATTATAAGCGTGGTCTCCAAATACTTCTTTGATAGCTTTTATCTCAGAAGGGTCACCAACCGGTGTAGAAGTACCATGTACATTGACATAATCCAGTTCGTTAGGACTCATGTGTGCATCTTGAAGTGCATTCTTCATCACAAGCTTAGCTCCCAAACCTTCGGGGTGAGACGCCGTAAGATGGTATGCATCTGCCGACATTCCTCCGCCGACTATTTCGGCATAGATTTTAGCTCCACGAGCTAAAGCATGTTCCAACTCTTCGAATATAAGACACGCAGATCCTTCACCGATCACAAATCCATCGCGGCTGGCACTAAACGGACGAGAAGCAGTCTGAGGTGAATCATTGCGTGTAGACAAAGCAGTCATAGCATTGAACCCACCAACACCGGATGCGGATATAGCCGCTTCGGCACCGCCTACAACCATTACATCTGCCTTGCCTAAACGAATGTGGTCGAAAGCCGAGATGGCACTATGTGTAGATGAAGCACAGGCTGATACAGTTCCATAGTTAGGTCCACGCAATCCATGACGGATAGAGATCAGTCCGGCAGCAATGTCCGAAATCATTTTGGGAATGAAGAACGGATTGAATTTTGGTCCCATGTCTTCGTGTGTAAAGTAGTATCCAACCTCTTCTTCAAAAGTTTTGATACCGCCGATACCGGCTGACATGATAACACCGATTCTGTCACAGTTCTCTTTTTCAAAATCGAGACCTGAATCCGCAATAGCTTCTTCCGACGAACCTATAGCAAGCTGTGTATATCTGTCACATTTACGAAGTTCTTTACGATCCATATACTTCGACGGATCATAGTCTTTTACTTCGCATGCGAATTGTGTTTTGAATTTTGACGCGTCAAAATGAGTAATAGGTCCAGCCCCACTCATTCCTGCTAAGGCATTTTCCCATGTAGTTTTTACATCGTTGCCGAGAGGAGTTACCGAGCCTAGACCTGTTACTACTACTCTTTTTAATTCCATAAGTTAATGTAGGAAAAAAGATTATTTTGCATTTGCTTCAATATAAGAGACAGCGTCTCCTACTGTAGCGATTTTTTCAGTTTGATCATCTGGAATAGAAATACCGAATTCTTTTTCAAATTCCATGATTAACTCTACTGTATCAAGTGAATCTGCACCTAAATCGTTTGTAAAGCTGGCAGTATCAGTTACTTCAGACTCTTCAACACCTAACTTATCAACAATTATTGCTTTCACTCTTGATGCTACTTCTGACATAATTTCTAGTTTTGATTAATAATAAATTTTTATTTTTAATTTTGTCGGTGCAAAGTAACAGTTTTTTATACATACGAAACAAATATTTTGTTGATAAAATAGTTAAAATTGCACATTTTTTTTGTTTGTGTGCAGAAATATATATTTATACTAAATGATAAAATTAGCCATTTTTGCCTCCGGGTCAGGCTCTAACGCCGAAAATATAATAGAGTATTTCAGAGGAGACAACTCCGTTACAATACCACTTATTGTATCGAACAAAGAAGATGCTTATGTCCATCAAAGAGCTAAAAAGCTGAATGTAGAATCAGTTACTTTCTCAAAGAATGACTTTTATAGTAGTGATAAAGTTTTGGAATTTTTACAACAGAAAGGTATAGATTTTATCATATTAGCCGGATTCTTATTAAAGGTATCGGCTAGTCTTCTGACTGCGTATCCCGACAGAATAATCAATATACATCCTGCCTTATTACCCAAATACGGCGGTAAAGGAATGTACGGTGACAATGTCCATAAAGCTGTGGTGGCTGCCGGTGAAACCGAATCGGGGATCACAATACACTATGTGAATGAAAACTATGACGAGGGTGCCATCATATTTCAGGCGAAGTGTCCGGTATTAGCGGACGACACCTACGAGGATGTAGCTAGCAAAGTGCATGCATTGGAGTACATACACTTCCCTAAGGTTATAGAAGCACTATTGAAAGGATAAATTTTCCCTTATTACTCCATCTCTGCTTCATCGTACTGGCTCTGTTCTCTTTCCTTGATAGCTCTTACGGATCTTTTGGATTTATTGGAACTTGGCTCAGCTTTTTTCTTTTCTACCTTAGGTTCTTGTTTCTTTACTGTCTGCACAGGGGTAGACTGCTTCTGCACAGGTTCGGTATTTTGTTCGCTTTTTCTTACAACTGGTATCGAACGCTGAGCCGGCGTTGTAGTTGTTGTTACGGTACCTGACGACTCAATAGGCTCTTCGATTTTGACTCTCTGGTTATTTATCGTTCTTGACACTACTCGGGTTCTGAACGGATTATTTTCTGCCGGAGCAGTTGTTGTTGCCGGAGTTAACGTTGCAGCCGGAACTGTGGTTTGGGTAGCCGGAGTTTCAACAGGTGTTGTGACAGGAATTACAACCTGCTCTTTTTCCTGTGGTACATCTATATTTTGTTTTTTAATTATCTCTTTTGCAGACTCCTTCTGTTTTGTGCTCTTCTTTACGACAGCATCATTAGACTTACTGTCCTTACCTTTTCCTTTCCTTACAACCGGAAGTGGTTTCAAGTCCGCTTTTTTCTTCTCTTTCAATACTGTCTTCAACTCTTTCGTTTCAGTAGAAGGTGTTGAAGGAACTTTAGTCGCTGATGAAGATACAGGCGGAGCAATAACAGTTGTTGAAGGCTCCCCTCCATATATATATTCGTAAGCCTGATCGGTTGGGATTTTTATTCTGTTAAGAGCCCTGTCTGTTACTGTGTACCAGATTTCGCCATTAGGATTGCCCGATGCCGTTTCAGTCGCTATAATATCACGTTTTACTATTTCCGAAGGGTATAGTTGTACAGCAATAGCAGATGGTACTTCTACGCCATTTATATAATAAGTAGGCTTGTCCCCATATTTAACATACATAAGGGCTAACTCTTCTGCTGTCAGTTCTTTCTCTTTTTTTATTATTCCTTTAGCTATTGTTTGTGCCTCTTTTTCTACTTTGCGACGATCCCTGTTTCGCTTGGCTATCCAGAAAGCGAGGGATTCATTGTTTTCATTATTGGCTTTTCGCTCTTCTTCTACTTTCAGTAAAAGATCGTTTATATCGAGTGCCGCTTCTTCAAGACTATTATAATTGGAACTTATCTCAGAAAATATAGAGTCTGCTTCGCCTCTTCCCGAACGAAAGAGGAATTTAGAATATTCATCATCGAGTCCGCTGCCTACAGTATTTACCACTTTGGTAACTTCGCCTGTAGTAACCTTATATGTTTTCTTGCCAATCTGTTCCGCTTCCCTTTTGGTTACGGGCTTTAGTCGCTGACCAACAGCAAACAACGGGAACAGCAGCATAAGGGATAGCAATATTATATATTTGCTTGTATTCATTTGTGTTTGTTTTTTAGAAGTTTTCAGTTTCTATACAATGAGCCTAATTTATATATTTGGCAAATATACAAGTTTTTTCTTGAAAGATATTTGTACTTACAAAATTTAGCATAAATAGAGTGTCTTTTTGAGCTTTCCAAACCTTACAGGGATATCTATATTTAAATTCTTTAAATAAAAAGGTATTCTAATGATTGTTTCTCTATAGAAAAACCAACCATTTTCAATAATAAAAAAGAGCGTCTTATAACGCTCTTTTTTACTCATTATCTATCCTCGTCTTATTTCTATATATGCTTAGAGTCTGTTTAAATTTGACCGAAAATATTTCATATAGCTGTTTCTGATTATTCTTTGGCTCTTATTTTCATCTTTCTTCTCTATTTTCTACTTTTCACTTTTCACTTTTGCTTTAGCCCGCCAAACCTGCGAATAAAAAGAAAAAAATATATTTGAAATAATACAAAATAAGATTGCCAATCAAATTTAAACAGTTACTTATATCAACGGCATACCCAAACTCTCTGCTTCTACACGCATTTGTGGAGGCCATATGCCGGCTTGGATCTCTCCGATATGCCCCTTACGCAGATAAAACATACACAGTCGCGACTGTCCGATACCACCTCCTATAGACTGAGGCAATTCACCATCGAGCAGACGTTTATGGAAGTATAATTCCTTGCGATCTTCCAAACCTGTTATTTTGAGTTGTTCAAGCAGCACTTCCCTGTTTACGCGAATGCCCATCGAAGATAGCTCTACGGCCTGTCCTAATACCGGATTCCAGACAATAAGGTCTCCGTTTAGCCCTTTATAGCCATTTTCGGACCGGGTAGTCCAGTCGTCATAATCGGGAGCACGTCCATCGTGAGGTTTGCCGTCACTCAGTTTTCCGCCGATGCCTATAATAAATACTGCACCGTATTCTTTTGCTATTTTATTTTCCCGCTCTTTTTCCGTCAATCCCGGGTATTTCTGTAATAATTCTTCTGAATGTATAAATGTGATTTCGCATGGTAATATGGGTGTTATAGCCGGAAATATTTCATAAACCAGATATTCAGTCCGTACTAAAGCTGCATATATGCGCCTTACTACTTCTTTTAGAAATTCTATGTCACGATTGTTGGGCGACATCACCATTTCCCAATCCCATTGGTCTACATAGAGCGAGTGCAGGTTGCCCAGTTCTTCATCGGCACGTATAGCATTCATATCGGTATAGATACCGAAACCTTCGTTTATATGATAGTCGGCTAGGGTCAGGCGTTTCCACTTAGCCAGAGAGTGGACGATTTCGGCACGCTCGTCGCCCATATCTTTTATCGGGAAATTCACTGCGCGCTCCACACCGTTCAGATCATCATTTATACCCATTCCTTTCAGTACAAACAATGGTGCCGTTACACGTCTGAGCCTGAGCTCCGAAGATAAGTTCTGCTGAAAGAAGTCTTTGATTTGTTTTATCCCCATCTCCGTTTGCTGGAGATCGAGTATAGCATGGTATCCTTCCGGTCTGATTAAATAACTCATTATTATATATTATATCAATTTCATATCAAATAATACGCAAAGTTAGTTTTAAAACATTAATATGAAAACATTCTAGGGTAAAAGTTTGCATTTTGATTTTAAAGTCTCCATCAAAAAAGCCTTCTGAATTTTCAGAAGGCTTTTTCTACGGATCAGATGTTCCGTTATTTTTTCAGAATATACAGGTCAGCCATATCTCCGGTAATTTTCTTACCCTCCATATCAAGCTGTGTCAGTGTGTTCTCTCCAACAAAATATTGGTTAGGAGCATCTTTAATACCATCCAGTATTACAGTATTGCCTTCAACATTCCATGTATATATACCTTTTTCTTCAATGTTTCCGCTTTCTTTACCTACATACTCGGTTTTCTTCGTATAGGTACTGTCTTCAAGCGTGATGGATACAATCATACCTTCCCCGCTTGCTGTAGGTATTTTTCCTACATATACACCTTTATAATCCAGCGAGTTTTTAGCATTATGACCGTCTTTTACATTTTTTGCAATTTCAGAGAATTCATCTACAGAAGCTTGTTCTTCCTGATTTTTCTGCGTATTGCCGCCGCAACTATATAAAAAAGCTGCCGCTGCAATAACCATTAATAACTTTTTCATTTTCCTTATTCTTTTTTGGGTTCGTTGTTGTGCACCTTAACCTCATAACCCAGCTTTTCGATAGCTGCTTTGAGATTGTCGGCCGTTGTCTGGCTTTTCTTAAATTCTATTTCCACAGTCTTTTTAGCCAGGTCTACTTTCATATCGGTTACGCCTTTCTCGAAGGCGATATTCTTTTCAATACGCTTTTGGCAGTTTTCGCAAGTCATCGACACATCAAAAACAACCTTTTCTTTGTCATTTACAGGCTTCTTATTTTGTGCCGACAGGCTCAATCCTGCTCCAAGCATCAATAAAACCGTAATTAAAAATACTCTCATATTCATAGTTTCCTTATTAAGTGTTATTAGTAACTGTTTAAATTTGACCGAAAATACTTCATATAACTGTTTCCGATTATTCTTTGGCTCTTATTTTTATTCTTTCTTCTCTATTTTCTACTTTTTACTCTTGGTTTAGCCCGCTAAACCTGCGAATAAAAAGAAAAATATATATTTGAAATAATACAAAATAAAATTGCCAATCAAATTTAAACAGTTACTTATAATAACATTATTCTTACAATAATGTTTGCAAAATTATAATTTATCCCATGTCGCACAAACATGTTATCAGATTTCTGTCGCCATAGGCATTATCTACACGCGCTACGTTTATCCAGAATTTATTCTGTTTTACAAATTCGAGCGGATAGGCAGCTTTCGAACGTGGATAAGCGTGGCCCCATTCGTCTGCACATATTTCGTACTCTGGGTGAGGAGCATTTACCAGCACATTATCTTCTTTGGTGTACGTGCCATTTTCTACCTCTTTTATTTCCTGCCATATCTGGTTCATTGTATCTACAAAACGATTGAGTTCAGCAAGGCTTTCGCTTTCGGTAGGCTCTATCATCAATGTACCATGTACGGGGAATGACAATGTAGGTGCATGGTAACCGTAATCCATCAGACGCTTAGCGATATCGGACTCAGTAATGCCTGAAGCGTCTTTTACCTTGCGGCACTCGAGTATCAGTTCGTGTCCTACTCTTCCGGTCGTACCTCTGTAAACTATACCGTAAGTGTCTTTGAAGCACTCGGCCAGATAATTTGCATTCAGTATTGCTATTTTAGTAGCGTGTGTCAGTCCTTCTCCGCCCATCATACGGATATATCCGTATGTGATTGGCAATATACCTGCACTACCGTAAGGCGAAGAAGCTACAGTATTTACTGTACTTCCGTCCAATTCTGGATGGTGAGGAAGGAACGGAACCAGATGTTCGGCTACGCAGATAGGGCCTTCGCCCGGACCGCCACCACCATGAGGTATGGCAAATGTCTTATGCAGATTGAGGTGACAAACGTCTGCACCGATAAAGCCCGGATTGGTAAGACCTACCTGAGCATTCATATTTGCGCCGTCCATATATACCTGTCCGCCACGCTCGTGTACCACCTTACACATTTCTTTGATCTCTTTCTCGAAGATTCCGTGTGTAGATGGATATGTAATCATGCAACCTGCCAGATTATCTTTGTGAAGGTCGGCTTTTGCCTGCAAGTCTTCGAGTACTACATTTCCTTGTGCATCACAATCTATGGTTACGGTTTCGTATCCGGCCTGTATAGCCGATGCCGGATTGGTGCCGTGAGCCGATGCCGGAATCAGTATTATATTGCGATGTCCTTGTCCGATGCTCTCCTGATATTTACGGATAGTCATCAGTCCTGCATATTCGCCTGCTGCACCTGAGTTCGGCTGAAAACTTATTCCTGCAAAACCGGTTATCTCTTTCAGGTATTCGCCCAGCTCGCCTATCAGTTCGGTATAACCCTGTGTCTGTGATTCGGGTGCAAACGGATGAATATTCTGGAACCCGCCCAGCCCTAATGGTAACATTTCCGAAGCGGCATTCAGCTTCATCGTACATGATCCTAAAGAAATCATAGAATGTGCCAATGATATATCTTTGCGGTCGAGACGTTTAATGTAGCGCATCAATTCAGTTTCAGTATGGTATAAATTGAATACTTCATGTTGCAGGTATTCGCTCTTGCGCAGGAAATTATCGGCAATGGTGTTTTTCTCCGGCAAATCGTCTATCATATACACTTTCATGCGTTCTACCGCCAGCGAGAACACAGCCAGTAATTCGTGTGCTTTGTACTCTGTAATGGTTTCGTCAATACTGATGCCTACTTCTCCTCCTTCGTAATAGCGAAGGTTGATATCGCGCATTTCTGCATTTTCACGTACTGTATATTGTGAAACACCGCTTGGCAGGGCAATTTTCAGTGTGTCGAAATATTGTTCGTTGAGCACTGTATAACCAAGTTCCTTCAATTCGTCTGCAATAAGAGCCGTAGCTGAATGAATACGCTTCGCTATTTTTTTCAACCCTTTTGGCCCATGATATACGGCATAGAAGCCCGCCATAGTGGCAAGCAATGCCTGAGCCGTACATATATTAGATGTTGCCTTTTCGCGTTTGATGTGTTGTTCGCGAGTCTGCAAAGCCATGCGGTAAGCTGCTTTTCCGTAAGCATCTTTCGAAACTCCGATAATACGTCCCGGAACATTACGTTTATAGTCTTCTTTTGTCGCGAAGAATCCGGCTGACGGCCCTCCATAGAACATAGGAATACCGAATCGCTGGCTGCTGCCGAATGCTATATCTGCACCCCATTCGCCCGGAGGCACAAGCAAAGTCAAAGCCATCAGGTCTGTAGCTACTGCTACTTTGCAATCAGCTTCGTGCACTTTCCGGGCAAAAGCTGTATAGTCTGTGATATTTCCGTTAGAATCCGGATATTGAATGATAGCTCCGAAAAATCCGTCTTTCATATCGACAGTACGATAGTCACCCACGACAACCGTTATGCCCTGTGGAGCCATACGCGTATTGATAACAGCTAATGTCTGAGGAAAAATATTCTTATCCACAAACAGCTTGTTTACTTCGTTTTTGATCTGATCGCGGCTGCGAAGCGCATACATCATTGTAGCTGCTTCTGCTCCGGCTGTAGCCTCATCGAGTAAAGAGCAGTTCGATAGTGCTAAACCTGTAAGGTCACTTACCATTGTCTGAAAGTTCATCAATGCCTCTAAGCGTCCTTGCGATATTTCTGCCTGATATGGTGTGTAAGAGGTGTACCATACCGGATTTTCGAATACATTGCGGAATATAGGAGCAGGACAAACGGTGTCGTACCAGCCCATACCGATATATGATGCGCATATACGGTTTTTCGATGCCATCAGGGCCATTTCTTCCGCATACTCATGCTCACTCAATGCTTCGGGAAGTTTCAGCCCGCCCTGTAGCCTTATGTTTTGCGGAATAGTCTGATCGATCAGTTCATCGAGGGATTTTACCCCGATTTTTTCCAACATTACTTTTTCGTCTTCTGCACTAATGCCAATGTGGCGATGTTGAAATCTCTCGCTTTTCATGTATTTATCGGTTTATTGTAAATAAAAATTACTTTTAATTTCGTCTTTTATGGTTGTTAACGGGCCATGTCCCGAATAGATTACCGTATCGCCGGGTAATGTCAATAGCTTTTCTTTGATACCGGTTATCAGTTGCTGATGATTTCCTCCGGCCAGATCGGTACGACCGACACTGCCTCTGAACAGCACATCACCGACAAATACACAGCCCGCATCCTGATTGTAGAATACGATACTGCCCGGAGAATGTCCCGGAATCTCGAGCACGATAAGATGCTGATTGCCGAAGCTTACCACATCGTTCTCGTTCAGGTATTTTCCTATTTTGGGTACTTGTCCGGCTTCGTTCTGAAACCCGAACATCTCTAATTGCTTTGGCAGTTGTTCCAACAGGAACTCATCACCTTTGTTAGCTTCTGCTTCGAGATGAAACTGCTCGTATATAAAGTTATTCCCGAATACATGATCGAAATGCAGATGTGTATTCAACAGATGCTTCACTACTAAATCATTGTCGAGGATAAAATTAAGAAGCAAGGCTTTTTCGTCTGGGAAGAAACATCCGGGATCTATGATAACGCATTCTTTGGTTTCGTCATACGCCACATAGGTATTTTCGCTAATCGGGTTAAACTCAAATATTTTTACATTCATATATTATCCAATAGCTTTCTGATAAAAAACGACCTAAAGATATAACTTTTTTCGACGTGAAACTAGCCAAATTCGGTTATAAGTTATGTTATAATTATACAAAAAGGCAGGATCAACGTATTGATCCTACCTCCCGATATAGATAGGAATAATTTAATATCCTGCTGTAAAGCGTTGGCGCGAGAACTTGTGGTTCTCCAATTCGTCTACCACAGCTATTGCCAAGTCTTCTACCGACAATGTAGATTCTCCGTCGGCTCCGAATACCGGTTCATCGGTGCCGGTACGATATTTTCCGGTACGCCCTATCTTGATTCCCTGATGCATATTGATAGCAGGCGAGAACATAGTCCAGTCCAATACTGTTTCTTTTTTCAGCACATCGAGGTAGTCGCGGGCTGCTGTAGCTCCGGGTTTGATACTTTCAGGGAAATCTTCTCCGTCTACTATCTGTTTGCCATTTATGTACAGGCTACCTGCTCCTCCGATAACGACATAGCGTTTTACTCCTGCTTCTTTCACCGCCTGCTGAATAGCTTCCGAACCTTTCATAAAGTCATCATAGATATTAGGATTCGACCAGCCTGCATTGAATGCACTTAATACTACATCATTTCCTTTTATCACTTCGGCCAAAGCCTTTGTATCGGTTACATCTACCGCTACAACTTTTGGTTTTCCGTCTTTTACCGGGATCTTTTCTACTGAACGGGCTAAAGCCGTTACTTCATAATTCCTACTTAACAATTCCTGTAATAGGTGTGAGCCAACGAATCCTGTTGCTCCGATTAATGCTACTTTCATATATTTTTGTTTTTATGGGTTATAACTGTATTGAAATAAGTTACAGTTTGTATTAAAAAAATAATTATTCAAATTTTCGGGTAAATTCAGCCAGTGTCTGCTCTCCCAACATGTTCAACATTGCATTTTCTGCTTCCATACTTAGTGCATGCAAATGATCGTTGATTTGCCGTCCGACAGGGCAAGCAGGATTGGGTGAAGCCAGTTCGTTTCCCAGCAGGCTTTGCGAACTTACTGTCCGGTAAATATCAGACAGATATATTTCATTCGCAGGTTTGGCAAGCATGCTGCCTCCGTTCTTTCCTTCCTTGCTTATGACGAATCCATGCTTACGAAGGTTCGACAATTCTTTTCGCACCAATACAGGATTGATGTTCATGCTGCCTGCCAGATAGTCGGAGGGCATCCATTCTCCGCTGTTGCCAGCCAGCAAAACAAGAACATGTATTGATATTGAAAATCTGCGATCGCTCATACTGTAATATTTTTTATTACAGTACAAAGGTAATGATATTTTTTATTCTACAAATAAAACAGCCGACAAATTGATTGTTTTTCTGATTTTAATAGAATGTCTATTATTTACAATCAGTAAGTTAATAATGCGAATCAGTGGTTGAAATTATATGTTCTATTATTTTCTACTGCGTGCAATCACATATTGCTTGCATTCCTTTTGGCCTAAGCCCCAAAAGGAATCAAAAAGTCTTTAGCGCCCCGCTTCATAGGACGACCCGTTAGAGGGCTCAAAGGCTAAACAAAAAAACTCGCTCATAACTTTTGCATAATACGAACCGATAGCTAAGCTCAAACACGTTTTTGTTTTACGCCTTTCTCTCCCTACGGGTACCCCGTCCATAAAGCTAACGGCGCGGGCTGACGCACGATCTGGAGACGGAGTAGCTCCCGGAGCTGTTTCGTGGGCAGAAGATTTTATCCCTTCACAAAATGGCATCCTTATCAGTCTCAACTGTGAGGACATAACGCGCTCTTTGACGACTATAGAGGCAAATGGCGGTAAAGTGATGATCTCGAAACAAAAATAGAGGCGGAGGGAAGAGGTTACTTCTGTGTCTTCTCTGACAGCGAGGGTAATCTTATCGGGTTGTATTCCGATAAATAATCCTGTACTGTAGATTTATAATGTATGAAAAGAGTGGTTGGTTTCTACTGTATAAGGATCAGCTACTCTCTGTGTTCATTCACCCTCGAATATTTCCAAAGAGAAATTGTTTCCGTCAAATACGCCATACGAGAAATAGTCGATCCAGTCTCCGAGAATAGCTATTCTGCTTGTGGATGATAACATCAGGTCGAGCATGATGTGCCGATGCCCGAATACAAAGAAGTTAATGCTGGGGGCTACACTGAGGTGCTTTTTCGCAAAGACTACCAGATGTTCTTTGTCTTCGCCGAAATATTCGGGAGTGGTATGCTTCACCCTGTTGTGGTGTGACCACCATTGGGCAAATCCTACTGTCCAGCGAGGATGGACAGCAGCATAGGCTATACGGCACAGTTTACTGTGGAATATACTGCGTAATATTTTGAAAGATGTAGAGTCGTCTCCCAAACCGTCGCCATGAGCCATGAAAAACTTTTTACCGTATATCTCTCTGATAAGCGGCTGTAAATGAATGGTCATTCCACACTCTTTACTGAGGTAGTCTGTAACCCATATATCGTGATTCCCGATGAAGAAATGTACTTCTATTCCCGCATCGGTGAGTTCTGCTATTTTCCCTAATACCCGAACGTAGCCACGCGGTACTACGTTTTTGTACTCGAACCAGTAATCGAAGATATCGCCCAGCAGATAAATGGCTTCGGCATCCTGCTTCACCATATCGAACCAGCGGCATAGCTTGCGTTCTACTTCATGCTGAGGTGGATAGCGGCCGTCTTTTATCTTGGCTGTAGGAAGTGCTATTACCTGGTGCTTGTCGACATTCTTGTTATGGAATGGCGAACCCAGATGAACATCAGACAGAAAATAGACTTTTTTTTCCACTTCGCTCACTTTTATTACAGGAAACCCAATTCAAGCTTAGCTTCTTCACTAAGCATGTCTTTGTTCCACTGAGGTTCAAAAGTAAGGTTGACGAGTACGTTGTTTACTCCTTGTACCGATTCTACTTTGTAGCGTACATCTTCGAGGATAAAATCTGCTGCCGGGCAATTAGGGGCGGTCAGCGTCATTGTGATGGTCACATTCTTATCATCGTCGACTTCTACTTCATAGATAAGACCGAGATCATATACATTGACAGGTATTTCGGGGTCGTAAACAGTCTTCAACATATTTACTATTTTTCCTTCCAGTTCTAATAAATCGCTCATATATAAACTTTTTTGTTTGTAATAAACACTTATCCGAAGATGATAGTTTATAACAGTTCTATATTGTGGAGCAAAAGTAGTGAAAAAAGATGAGAAAATAATTATAATCTGCCCTTGTCCAGATAACTATAGTAGGAATGATCGCAAACAATAATATGGTCGAGCAACTGTATCTCCATAATTTTTCCGGCTTCTTTCAGACGTTTGGTGATGTTGTCGTCATCTGTACTCGGACTACTGTTCCCCGATGGATGATTGTGGCAGAGTATGATAGCCGATGCCAGATTGTCTATCGCTTCTTTCATTATCATACGTATGTCTACAACTGTGCCACTGATTCCGCCTTTGCTTACCTGTATCTTTTTCAATACCCTATTTGCCCTGTTGAGTAATAATACCCATACTTCTTCGTGCCTGATGTCGGCCAGTACAGGATGAAGCAGCTGATAGGCGTCCTCACTCGATGTGATTTGTGGTTGTATAGCTATCTCCGATAATTTTCTGCGTTTACCCAACTCCATAGCCGCCGCTATGGTGATTGCTTTCGCTTCACCTATGCCGTTGAAATTCTTTATCAGGGTGTTGATTTCCTGTTTGCCCAATGTATTCAGATTATTGGAAACGCTATGCAGGATACGTTGTGCCAGTTCCACAGCCGTTTCGTTCTTGTTTCCCGAACCGATGAGAATACCGAGTAGTTCCGCATCGGAGAGGGCGGCAACTCCCTTCAGCAGCATCTTTTCGCGAGGGCGATCTTCTTCCGCCCAGTCTTTTATATTGAGTTTCGGTTTATTCTGCATCTCCTATCTGATTGTTAAAACTTGACAAAGTTGACACTTTTTTCTCATTTTTCGTATAATCGTAAGTAATATTTCTTTTGTTGGTTATGAAGTTAAGATAGCTCCTATATATATATAAGAGATAAAGTTGCCCCTGCTTATATCCTCATATTATAGATAAAATAAAACTAAAAGCATAAACGCGAAAAGCCAACCCCGAAAGGCTGGCTTCTTTTATCTTTGTACAACAGGGTCGTTATGCCTTTACGCGCTCTACATACGATCCGTCAGCTGTGCTGATTTTGATCTTATCACCTTCGTTGATGAAGAGTGGAACACGTACTTCTGCGCCCGTTTCTACAGTTGCAGGCTTCAATGCGTTAGTCGCTGTATCGCCTTTCAGTCCCGGCTCGGTATAAGTCACTTCCAGAATTACGTTCTGAGGCATTTCGGCAGTCAGTACGGTTTCAGTTTCGGCATGCACCTGTACTTCTACCATGTCACCCTCTTTGAGGAAAGCCACACCGGCTATCATGTCTCCGGCAAGAGAGATTTGCTCGAAAGTCTCAGTGTTCATGAAATTATATCCCATATCATCCTTATAAAGGAACTGATAAGGACGTCTTTCAATACGCACTTCGTCCAGTTTTACGCCTGCATTGAATGTTTTTTCTAATACGCGTCCGGTAGTAACGCTTCTCATTTTTGTGCGGACAAAAGCTGCTCCTTTACCCGGTTTTACATGTAAAAATTCGATAATAACATAGTATTGCCCATCTATGTCGATGCACATACCATTTCTTATATCTGCTGTAGTTGCCATTAAAATATATTTGTTTGTTTATAAAATTCTCGAGCTGCAAAGATAATAAAATACAATTATGAGTTATGAATTATAAGTTATAAGTTAGGCTTTTTTGGTAAAAACCACTTATCCTTAAATTCATAACTCATAATTTATAACTTATAACTATTTCACAAATCCTCTGTTTTTCAACAGATTTATTGGATTAGGTTCTGCTCCTCTGAATTTTTTATACAATGTCATCGGCTCGTCCGATCCGCCTTTCGACAGAACGTTTTCACGGAACGATTTAGCTGTTTCCTGATCGAATATGTTGCCTTTCTCTACAAAAGCCTGGAAAGCATCCGAATCGAGCACTTCCGACCACAGGTAGCTGTAATATCCCGACGAATAACCACCACTAAAGATGTGTTGGAAATATGTACTTCTGTAGCGAGGTATGATTTCATCTATCAGTCCTATTTCTTTCATGGCATCGGCTTCGAATTTGTCTACGTCCATATCTTTTACACCCTCTATATTTTTAGGATTGAAGTTAGGCGCAGCAGTCAGAGTGTACCATTTCATATCAAGCATCGCGGCAGCTACCAGTTCAGTAGTGCGGAAACCCTGATTGAAATAGCCTGCATTTTCTATCTTCTGTATTAGTTCGTCAGGTATAACTTCACCTGTTTCGTAGTGTTTTGCATACATTTTCAGCACTTCCGGTTCGAATGCCCAATGTTCCATTATCTGTGACGGAAGTTCTACGAAGTCGCGTACAACAGCAGTTCCGGATACGCCATAATAGTTACATTTAGAAAGTAGTCCGTGAAGTCCATGTCCGAACTCATGGAACATAGTTTCTACCTGATCGAGCGTCAACATGGCAGGTTTACCATCTGTCGGAGGGTTGTAGTTACCCACGTTGTAGATAAGCGGGTGAACGTAGTCTCCTTTGAATACTTCCTGTTTGCGGAAGCTGCTCATCCATGCACCCGGACGTTTTCCCTGACGAGCATAGTCGTCAAAATAGATGAGTCCTATAAGCGAACCGTCAGCATCGCTTACTTCGTATGCTTTTACATCCTGTTGGTACACAGGAACGTCTGTTCTTTGTTTGAATGTGATACCGTACAGTTTATTAGCAACAGCAAATACGCCTTCGCGTACATTGTCAGCTTTGAAGTATGGTTTCAACGCATCTTCGTCCAATGCATACTTTTCTTTACGTACTTTCTCTGCATAGTACCACCAGTCCCAAGATTCGATCTTTATGTCCTGTCCTTCTTTTTTAGCAATAGCTTGCAGGTCGGCAAGTTCTTTCTTAGCCTGAGGCAGGGCGTATTTCCAAATATTGTTCAACAGACCCATCACATTGCTTGGATTTTTAGCCATTGTCTCTTCAAGTACATAGTCGGCATGCGTATTATATCCGAGTATGTTGGCTCTTTCCAGTCTGAGACTTACTATTTTCTTGATATTGTCTTTGTTGTCAAATTCATTTCCGTTGTCACCACGCATGTACATAGCTTTGTATAGCTTTTCGCGCAGTTCGCGGTTGTCGGCATATTGAAGGAATGGTTCCCAGCTTGGTTTGCTCAGTCCAAATACCCATTTGCCTTCCAGCCCTTTGTCTTTTGCGGCTTTCGCTGCTGCAGCTATTATACCATCAGGCAAGCCGGCAAGGTCTTCTTTTTTGTCTATTACCAACTGATAATTATCAGTTTCTTTCAGCAGATTCTGGTTGAAACTCAACGAAGCAGAGCTTAGCTCTTTGTTTATTTCACGCAGACGAGCCTGTTTAGAACCGTCTAGCAATATACCTGAACGAACAAAGCCTTTGTATGTCTTGTTAAGCAACATTTTTTGTTCGGTAGTCAGTTTAGCTACACTGGTTGTGTCATCATGAACAGCTTTGATACGCTCAAACAGCTTCTCGTTGAAGTTGATATTGTCATAATGCTCGGTACGCATAGGGGTAATTTCTTTCTCTATGCTTTGGAATACGGAATCAGACATTGTTCCGGTCATAACGCTCAATACTGCACCGACCCTATCGAGCATTCTGCCCGATTCGTCCAATGCAACGACTGTATTTTCAAATGTTGGAGCTTCCGGGTTGTTTACAATGGAGTCTATCTCTGCATTGTGACGTGCCATGCCCTCTTTGAATGCAGGGAGGAAGTGTTCTGCTTTTATCTGGTCGAATGGAGGAACACCGTTAGGTGTACTAAATTCGGAGAAAAAAGGATTGTCCGTTCCTTTATTACTTGTGGAATTACAAGAATAAATCATAATTAATAAACTAATAATAAACAGTAACTTTCTCATACGATAAAGTAATAGATTTAAATTAAAGAAAATGAATCAATTTAGGACAAATGTAAGTAAAATTTGCTCTTTGTTGAAATAATTGGACGAGTATATGGTGAAAAATCGCTTCGAAATGCTATTGAACATAGAAAAAGGTTATTTGTTTGTTGAGTAGCATGTAACATCATCATTCAGCTGATATAACTTCACCGGATATGAAAAATGAAAGAATAGGCGGATATTCCGATTAATTTTCTTAAACTTGTGAAAGCAATTTTTTAGATTATGAATAAAATATTTAGAAAACAGAATCTGCTGTATATCTTTTTGTTAGTAACCGTTGCTATATTTACTCAATGTGGTGGCAGTGTAGATAGTCAGCTCGAAAAGCTGGCAAAAGAATCGAACGAAAGAGGTCCGAGAATGTTGGATCAGTGGACACGACTCGACAGATGCGAAGCTGTTAAAGGGAAGTCAATCAGGTATTATCATACGGTGTCAGGTATAGAAGTTACTGATACTACTTTGTTCAAGACTAATCTGAAACCTCAGATAGTGAGAACTACAAAAACAAGCCCCGATTCGCGTTTTTTCAGAGATAATGAAGTTTCTATGCAATATATATACAATGATAGCAACGGAAAATACCTTTTCTCGGTATTGGTAGCACCCGAAGATTATAAAAATTAAAATATACTATGATTTTAGACAGTTTAAAAAATGCAGAGGCTTATTACAGTTTGCACCCTCTGTTCAAAGAAGCATTTGAGTACATCAAATCTGTAGACTTTTCGAAAGTAGAAGCCGGCAAGACTGAGCTAAGGGGTAAAATCCTGTTTGTTGGCGTTACCGACAGCGATATGAAGACCGAAGAAGATGCCAAAATGGAAGTTCATAACAAATATATCGACATTCAGTTGCCGATCAGTAAGCCTGAAACTTACGGATGGAAAGCCCGCGCAGAATTAAAAGAGGAGCGCGACGCATTCAATGAAGAAAAAGATATACAATTCTTTTACGATAAAGGCACTACTCTTGTGACTGCCGTACCCGGCGATTTCGCTATTTTCTTTCCGCAAGACGGGCATGCTCCGTGCATAGGGGAAGGAAAAGTACGCAAGGTAGTAGTGAAAATAAAACTATAAAACTAATTATAAATGATGAATTGCGAAGCAATCTCCTTTACCAGTTTTCAAATTCATAACTTATAATTCATAACTCATAATTCTTATCTTATGCTTAAACTGATAAAAAATGACCCATGGCTTAAACCCTATGCGGAAGCTATCGAAGGACGTTACAATTATGTACAGAAAAGAGAGTCTGAATTAACAAATAACGGAAAGATTTCCCTTTCGGAGTTTGCATCGGGCCATCTTTATTTCGGTTTGCATAAGACTGCCCGTATGTGGGTTTTCAGAGAATGGGCACCCAATGCGACAGCTATATATATGGTCGGAGATTTTAACGGCTGGCAGAAACAGGACGAATATAAGCTGAATCCGAAAGATGGCGGCGAATGGGAATTGAAATTGCCCCATAGCAAGATGAAGCATGGCGATCTGTTCAAACTTATTGTCTGTTGGGACGGAGGAGAAGGCGAACGCATACCTGCATGGGCTACGCGTGTAGTGCAGGATGAGCAGACTAAAATATTCAGCGCTCAGGTGTGGGACCCGAAAGAACCCTATCAGTTCCGAAAGAAAACTTTTAAACCAAAAACTGATCCGCTACTGATCTACGAATGTCATATAGGTATGGCGGCAGAGCAGGAAAAGGTAGGCACATATGAAGAGTTCAGAATTAATATTCTGCCCCGCATAAAGGACGACGGTTACAATGCTATACAGATAATGGCTATTCAGGAGCATCCGTATTACGGATCGTTCGGGTATCATGTGTCCAGCTTTTTTGCGGCGTCATCCCGTTTCGGGACGCCCGACGAACTAAAACATCTGATAGACGATGCACACGAGTTGGGGCTGGCCGTAATTATGGATATTGTACACTCTCATGCTGTGAAAAATGAGACAGAAGGTCTTGGACGTTTCGACGGTTCCTATTCCCAGTATTTCCATGAAGGCAGCAGGCGCGAACATCCGGCTTGGGATTCTCTTATTTTCAATTATGGTAAGAGTGAAGTGATACACTTCCTGCTGTCGAACTGTAAATTCTGGCTCGAAGAATATAAATTCGACGGTTTCCGATTCGATGGAGTAACTTCCATGCTGTACTATAGTCATGGATTAGGAGATAATTTCTCCGGTTATCCCGATTATTATAATGGCAACGAAGACGAAGACGCTATCTCCTACCTGACATTAGCCAATAAGCTTATTCATGAGGTAAACCCGAAAGCAATTACCATTGCCGAAGAGGTGAGTGGTATGCCCGGACTGGCTACTAAGATAAAGGACGGCGGCTACGGCTTCGATTACCGCATGGCGATGAATGTTCCCGACTATTGGATCAAGATAATAAAAGAAAGAAAAGACGAAGACTGGCATCCTACAGGCATTCTTTGGGAACTGACTAACCGACGCGAAGATGAGAAAACGATCACTTATGCCGAAAGTCACGATCAGGCTTTGGTAGGCGACAAAACAATTATATTCCGGTTGATAGATGCCGATATGTATTGGTATATGTCGAAGCATTACGGCAGTTCGTACATGACGGACAGAGGTATTGCCTTACATAAGATGATCCGTCTGGTAACGGCATCCACCATGAACGGTGGCTATCTCAACTTTATGGGAAATGAGTTCGGACATCCCGAGTGGGTTGATTTTCCGCGCGAAGGTAACGGATGGTCGTATAAATACGCTCGCCGTCAGTGGTGGCTGGCCGATAATAAAGACCTGAAATATCATTATCTGGGCGACTTTGATAAAGCAATGTTGCAACTGATCTCATCAGTTAAACATTTCGAGAAAAATCCGGTGATCAGGCTTTGGGACAAGGATGAGGATCAAGTGCTGGCATATATGCGTGGCGATTTACTATTCGTATTCAGTTTCAATCCGAATCAGTCATTCTTCGACTATGGATTCCTCGCTCCCGAAGGAAAATATAAAGTGGTATTGAATACAGACTCCCATCTATATGGTGGAAATGACCTGATGGATGAATCGGTAGAACATTTTACTGTACATGACGAATTATATGCAAAAGACGGTAAAGGCTGGCTGAAGTTGTATATACCGGCACGTACGGCATTTGTGTTGAGAAAGATGGATTAATTATAGGAGCGGTGCTTTAAATTTGGAACAGTATAGGGGTGACCATTAAGGCCACCTCTTTATTTTTTGCGTTCAACGTTAAGTATTAGCTTATCGTTGAATTGTTCCAGTAATTCTTCTTTCGAAAAGCCATATATTAGCGTGTCGATAAAAGAATTCTCATAACCATCTTCCTTTAGCTGACGAAGACTATATTCACTGTCTGTTTGGTGTGAGTGTAGATAGAAATAAACAGAGTCATCTGTTACGTTCATTACCTTCATCAGACTATAGCTCTTGTCAGCTCCGTATTCGTATATATCATTCACTTTAGGAGCAGTTATATACTCTTTGGTGGCTTTCTCTTTATTTTTGTTATCGATGGCAATATATCCCAATAGTGTAAATATAAGAGCTATGCCAACGAAAGTACCTGTCCACATCCATCTGGGAGATTTTATGCTATCCCGAATCTCTTTGCCCACAGGTATCTCTTTATTAGAGAATACTTTGGCGCAATTATTGCATACGGGTATAAATTCTTTTTGTTGAGGAACGGATGGAATCCAGAAAAAGCATACATATTCTTGTCGCAGAATAACCTCAATGGAATGCTTTGCTCCACAGTTCGGGCAATTGATTGATGTGGATAATGGGTTGCTTACGAATGATTTAGCGCTAAAGATAATAAACATAGTATATGGATTTTTTTAACAATGCAAAAGTATGCAAATATTTATATAAAGAGGATCCATATAGAATAAAAAAACGGATAATTCAGTGAAGCTCGTATAGGCTGTCTGATAGTGCCTCTTGTGTCGAAGATGAAAATCATAGTTTTTAGTACTTTTGTGTTTCGGGACAAATACATTCAATATCCGTATTCAGGCTTACTCTCCCTATTCCGAAAATAGATAAAGAATAAAATGAATAGATGAAGAGCCAAAAAGTTTGATTACTTTTGTAAGGACGTTTTAAAAAAATACAATATATTATTTTTATAAAGATCAAATGAAGTTATATCCGTTAAAATTTAAATCAATCCTTAAAGAAATTATTTGGGGAGGTAATGAAATATCTAAGTTCAAGGGGATCACTCCTGTACAAGAGGGAGTAGGAGAGAGTTGGGAAATATCCAGTGTAGAAGGCAATGTGTCGGTAGTAGCCAATGGCGAGCTGGCAGACAAAAGCCTCAGTGAGATAATCGCTACATATAAAGAGCAATTGGTCGGAAAAAAGAATTTTGAGACATTTGGTACTACTTTTCCACTGCTGATCAAATTCATAGATGCCCGCGATAATCTGTCTATACAGGTTCATCCCGATGATGAACTGGCTAAAAAAAGACATAACTCGTTCGGAAAAACAGAAATGTGGTATGTAATAAATGCCGCATCCGGAGCATTCCTGTACTCAGGTTTTGAAAAGCAAATGACTCCCGATTCTTATGTCAAAAGTATCGAAGACAACACTTTCGTAGATTCATTGGCAAAACACGATGTGAAAAAAGGCGATGTGTTTTTCCTTCCTGCCGGACGTGTACATGCTATCGGAGCCGGAACATTTATTGCCGAAATACAACAGACATCGAATATAACATACCGCATATACGACTACAACCGTAAAGATGCCAACGGTAACGGCCGCGAACTGCATACTGAACTGGCAAAAGATGCGATCGACTTCAAATTGTACGATAATTATCAGACAGCATATACACGAAAAGAAAATCAGCCTGTTTTGTTAGAATCATGCAGATACTTTACAACCAACCTGCTGGAACTGACAAAAGATATAACAAGAGACTATTCCGAAACTGACTCATTCGTAGCCTATATTTGTATGGGTGGAGCTTGTACTATCAGAGACGATAAAGGAAATGACCTGTCTGTAAAGCAAGGGGAGACAATCCTGTTGCCTGCCGATACCCAAAGTGTATGTGTGAGCCCTGAGGGTAGTGTTTTGCTTCTGGAAACTTATGTGTAATGGTTGTTAGTTACTTCGCCCTATGGGCAGTTATAAATAGACGAAGCATTTCGTAAACTTGTAACTTGTAGCTCGTAACTCGTAACTGAAAAATGAGAGGAATACTATTAGTCAATACAGGTAGCCCGAAGACATGCGACAGGAAAGACGTTAAGTTCTTTATTCGTTCCATGTTGTCAGACCCCTATGTAATGACTGTTCCCGACTGGTTTCGCCCTATCTTGGTGAACGGTATTATTATTCCTTTGCGACAGTTTAGTTCCACAAAGCACTACGAGCAGATTTGGGATCAAAATTTAGATGATTCACCCTTGCTGCATCATGCTAAAAAGTTAGCAGAAAAGTTGGAGAAGCAAACCGAAATGCCGGTAGAGGTAGCGATGCGTTACGGACAACCCAGCGTACAATTGGCACTGGAGCGTCTGATGGCTAAAAACGACAGGTTGCACGAAGTTGTTGTGTTCCCCTTGTTTCCTCAGTATGCAGAGTCGTCTTATAAGACGGTGATCGACCATGTAGGAAAAGTTTTCTTCAAACGCCCTTATCCGTTTAGATTAAAATTTATAGAGCCTTATTTTGATCATCCGGCCTATATAGAATCGCTCGTGACAAGCATAAAACCCTATATTCAGGACGATTTCGGTAAACTGGTCTTTACCTTCCACAGCCTTCCATTAGATCATGTGGAAGCAGGATGGAAAAAAGGAAAAGAATTCGACTACGTATATCAAACTAAAGAAACAGTCCGTTTGGTACTAAAAGAATTAAACTTGGATACGAAAAGGATGCCTCAGGTTTACCATTCGGCAATGGGTAGTAAATGGCTGAAACCCGATCTGGACGAAACAATAAAAGAACTGGCCGAAGAAGGGTTGCGAAACATAGTCGTAGTTGCACCTGGATTTGCAGCCGACAATCTGGAAACATTATATGACATCAATATAAAGACACGCGAATTATTCCTTAAAGAAGGAGGAAGCCGTTTTTCATATGTACCTTGTCTCAATAGCGAAGATCACTGGGTAGATGCCGTAGTCAAGATTATATCATAAACACGACAACACGAATACATGAAGCGTATTTTATTTTTTAACGACAGCCTTGTAATGGGAGGAACAGAAGTTCTTTTGGTTGATCTGCTGAATCATCTGGTGACCAAAGAATGTGAAGTTACGTTGTTGCTACCCGAGCATTCCGATGAGAATGTGTTGTTGAATAAAGTTTCGCCAGCCGTATCTGTAAAGTACTTATACCCCGATGCCACATCTTACTTCTGGAAGAAGATTAACGAGAATGTAATGATCTTCTTTCCCCGTTTGTTTGCGCGTCAGAAAGGAATAGATGAATCCGACTACGATGAGATTGTATGCTTCAAAGAAACATTCTTTGCACGTATTTTCAGCAGAATGAGTATTCGTAAAATACTGTGGATACATAACATCATCTATAAAAGAAAGTACGAAGCCCACTCCTTTAGGGAAAAACTTTCCGTATGGCTGAATAAGAAACAATTGAAACGGGTACAACAGTCTTACGACCGCTTCGATGAGGTGATCTGCGTATCCGATGCAGCAAAGAATGCTTACGTAAATGTTCTGCATGACGGAAAACAGCCAAATCAGGATATACGTGTGCTGTACAACGCCATAGATATGTCCAAGGTTGTAGAGAAGTCTAAAGAGTCTATTATAGATCTTCCGCAGGGACGCACAAATTTTATACTTATAACTCGTGTCTCACCCGAAAAACGTACCGACAGGCTGCTAAATGCAGCAGCAAAGTTAAAATCGGAAGGTTATGATTTCCATGTCTATATACTAGGCGATGGCATGGATAGCCAGTACATGAAAAATGAACTTGTATTGAAAGGTCTGGATGAAAACATTACACTGAAAGGACGTACAGATAATCCGTTTCCGTATATATTACAGAGTAAGTGGTCTTTATGTGTGTCTGAGCGCGAAAGTTTCTCATTGGTATTACTTGAATCTATGGCACTGAAAACACCTGTAATCACGACAAACTGTGGCGGGCCGAGTGACGTCGTAGACGGAGGTAAATACGGTATTCTGGTCGATAACAGTACCGAAGGTGTATATCAGGGTATGAAGATGGTACTGGACGATCCGGCGCTATCGGTCAGATATAGTGCCGAACTGGACAAAGCCGTAGAGCGTTTCGACTATAAAGGATGGCTTCAGAGTGTCTATAAACTACTATTGTTAGATTAATCACTTTGTTAGAATATTAGGACGAAATATTAACAATTTCATAAACTTTTCAACAAGTAAGACATTGTTACACAAATTTAACATTCGAATCCTGTTTTTTATTACTTAATTTGTCTTCAAAAAGCTATTGTAAATTTTTATGGGTAAAATAATTGCACTTGCCAACCAAAAGGGTGGCGTAGGGAAAACAACAACTACTATCAATTTAGCAGCATCCTTAGCTGCACTGGAAAAAAAAGTCTTGGTGGTAGATGCCGACCCTCAGGCAAACGCTTCTTCCGGATTAGGGATAGATATCAAGAAGGTAAACAAGACTATTTATGAGTGTCTTATCGGCTCGGCTTCACCTAAAGAAGCGATTGTGAAAACCGAAATAGAACGGCTCGATGTAATACCGTCCCATATAAATCTGGTCGGGGCCGAATTGGAAATGCTGAATGTGGACAACAGAGAAAAGCAGCTTGCAGAAGTACTTGTACCATTGAAACCCGATTATGATTATATACTGATAGACTGTTCCCCGTCATTGGGACTGATTACGGTAAATGCCCTTACGGCTGCCGACTCTATCATTATACCTGTGCAGTGCGAATACTTTGCACTCGAAGGGATCAGTAAATTGCTGAATACGATAAAGATAATAAAGAATAAGCTGAATCCGGCTCTCGAAATAGAAGGCTTCTTGCTCACCATGTACGATGCACGTTTGCGTCTGGCAAATCAGATATATGAGGAAGTAAAAAGCCATTTTCAGGACTTGGTATTCACCACTGTTATACAGCGCAATGTGAAGTTAAGCGAATCACAAAGTTTTGCCCAGCCGGTACTGGTTTACGATGCAGCATCGAAGGGTTCTGTCAATCATATGCAACTGGCACAGGAACTTATTGAGAAAAATTCGTAACTTTGTAGATCTGTTTAAACATATAAAAAATTAATATGGCTAAAAAAATGGTTCTAGGACGGGGGTTAGATGCCCTTATTACCATTGATGAAGTGAAAACTGAAGGCTCATCGTCGATCAACGAAATAGAGCTGTCAAAAATACAGGCTAACCCCGATCAGCCCCGCCACATCTTTGATGAGGAGGCGTTGCAGGAGCTAGCCACATCTATTCGTCAGATAGGAGTTATTCAGCCCATCACGTTACGTAAGGTCACTGACGATTCTTATCAGATCATTGCCGGAGAACGCCGTTACAGAGCTTCTTTACTAGCCGAGCTGAAAACAATTCCGGCTTATATAAGAACTGCTGAAGACGAGAATGTGATGGAAATGGCGCTGGTCGAAAACATTCAGCGCGAAGACCTGAACTCGATAGAAATCGCTTTGGCATATCAGAACCTGATAGAAACCTATAATCTTACACAAGAGCGCCTGAGCGAACGTGTAGGAAAGAAACGTACTACGATAGCAAATTACCTTCGTCTGCTGAAACTCCCTGCCGAAATACAGATGGGGATACGCGACAAGAAAATAGACATGGCACATGCCCGCACACTGGTAGCGTTGGAAGATGCTGCTGCTCAACTCGAGGTTTACGAACTTATCCTCGAAGAAGGATTGTCTGTTCGTAAGGTAGAAGACTATGTGAGAGCTATAACAAAGGGTGAGAAGTTGGAAGACCTGCTCAAAGAAGAGAAGGCTGTAGAGACTGTGAAAAAATCCGGTGTAAAAAAAGCAACTCCACAAGAATTTGAAATGCTAAAAAGCCACTTGTCGAAGTTTTTTTCTACAAAGGTGCAGCTAACCTGTAACGAGAAAGGAAAGGGCAAGATAAGTATTCCGTTTGGGTCGGAAGAAGAACTGGAAAGAATAATTACTATATTTGACCAGTTAAAGAAATAAAAAGAAAGATATTTCATATATAATATATGAGGAGAGGGTCGATAATTTGTCTGTTGTGTATATTAGGAGGAATATTTCTTTCATTAGGCGCACAGGAACCTCTTGTTCGGGACTCATCCCGTGTGGAGACGGTACAGCCGGTACTCATGGATGAGAAAAACCGGATAATATTGGATACCATTTCACCCGTTGTAGGTGAAAAGAAGATAGTTTTAGCGGATTCTATCATTTTTAACAAACCTGAATTTAAACCTGATTCGAAAAAAGCAGTCATATATTCTGCTATCTTTCCGGGACTTGGGCAAATATATAATCGTAAATATTGGAAATTGCCTATTATATATGGTGGGGTTTTAGGTCTCACATATGCTATAACATGGAACGGAAGGGTGTACGGAGACTATAAGCAAGCGTATAGCGATCTGGTATTAGGTACAGGAACGAGTTATACGAATTATCTGCGTGTAGGTATGGCTGTTGATGATTACCCTGGAGGTCGAGACAGTTTTGCTTCGGCACTGAAGCGTAAAAAAGACTTCTATCGCCGCAACAGAGACCTGGCTATAATAGTTGCTGTAGGAGTTTATGCATTGTGTATGCTCGATGCTTATGTTGACGCTGAGCTGCACGATTTCGATATGTCTCCTGATCTTTCACTGAGAGTCGTACCCGCAGTATGGATGCCGACCTCATATTCTAAAATGGCCGTAGGCCTTCAATGTAGTATAAATTTTTGAGTAAGCAGTTTTTTTATCTCGTAATGAAAATCCTGTGTATCTCATAACAAGACACTTATGCTGAAAAAAATAATTTTTGCAGGACTTTTCCTCGGTAGCACACTTATGGTGGCGGGGCAGTCCGGTCGCAGGCAGATGTCTGTAAAAGATACGATAACAGATCGTTCGATCATGTATCCGGTAGATATGGAACGCAACTACGACCAACTCCTTTCAAGATGGAGTAAAGATGTAAAGTATGCGGATGATTGCCGCTCTAACTTTGACGGTGCTATATCGTTTCACGATTCAGTCTATATCAACCGATTGTACTCATTGCCGACGAGAATGGAATTGGTATTCAATCCGGTTGTGCGCGACTATATCGAAATGTATGCAGGCCGCAGGCGCAATCAGGTGAGCTATATGCTCGGTCAGGGAAAATATTATTTTCCGCTGTTTGAAGAAGCGTTGGACAAGGAAGGACTTCCGCTAGAACTTAAATACCTGCCGGTCATAGAGTCGGCGCTCAATCCTATTGCCCGCTCGAGGGTAGGAGCAACAGGATTGTGGCAATTCATGGCCAGTACAGGGAAGATGTACGATCTGGAAGTGAACAGCCTTGTAGACGAACGCCGCGACCCTCATAAGTCGACGGATGCTGCCGCCCGTTACCTGAAAGACCTGTATGGTATCTATGGTGACTGGAATCTGGTAATCGCAGCTTATAACTGCGGACCGGGTAATGTAAATAAAGCGATCCGCCGTAGTGGAGGACAGACCGATTATTGGGCTATATACCCATATCTGCCGAGAGAGACCAGGGGGTATGTACCTGCATTTATTGCTGCTACATATATTATGAATTATTATGATGAGCATAATATCTGTCCTGCCGAGTGTGCTAATCCGGCATCTATGGATTCTCTGGTGATCAATAAGAACCTGCATTTTCAGCAGATATCGGATGTGATAGGAGTTTCGATGGACGACCTTCGCCAATTTAATCCGCAGTTTAAGAACGATATTATCCCCGGCGATTACAAAGGATATTCTTTGAATCTGCCTATGAGTAAGTTATCTGCATTTTTGGATAAACAAGATAATATCTATGCCTATCGCTCTAATGAGTTGCTTACACATCGTAAAGTTGCCGGTCTGGATGTGGTGAGTGGAGGAAGCTCCTCTTCCAGTAAGGTTGTCACACACAGGGTGAAACGTGGTGATACGCTGGGGCGTCTGGCTAGTCGCTACGGTGTTACCAGTAGCCAGATAAAAAAGTGGAATGGATTGTCCTCTAGTAAATTATCAGTTGGCAGGCGTCTCAAGATATATCGTCCTGTTCCTAAAACAACAGAAAATGTATCGACAGATGTAGAATTAGCATCAAACACCGAGTCTATAGACACATCAGATGCACCGGTTTCGGGATTGACCAAGACTGTTACTGTGCCTAAAACAACAACAACTTACTACAAGGTGCGCAAAGGTGATACATGGAACGGGATAGCACGCAAAAATGGTGTGACCGTAAACCAGATTAAGAAATGGAACGGAATTAAATCCAACAAACTGATTGCCGGAAAACAACTGAAAATACAGAAGACACAATATGTAGAAGTGCAGGAGCAGGTACATCTGCCTGAGCCTGAGTTGCCAACTGTAATGATGGATTCTACATATACAGCCGATCTGATAGACGATTACCTGAAAAATATAGTGCGTGACGAATCTACACTTCCTATAGTCCGGATAGCCACTACCGATTCGGAAGATGATGCTGATGCAGAACGCAGAAATAGCAACGATAATAAAATAATCTACCATAAGGTGAAGATCGGAGAAACCATCACGCAGATAGCTTCACGATACAATGTGTCGAAAAAAGAAATCATATCGTGGAACAAGCTTTCGTCCAGCATGGCTAAAGTCGGTCAGCGATTGCTGATAATCTTGCCCGATCAGCCCGAAAGCGGTGTGATGCGCAACGGTGCTGAGGCTACAGCACACAGAGCTATTCTTTCAGCCTATCAGTAGATAGAAAAATATTATAAGTATAAAATCAATTTTAATAGAGACACTTACCTTTATTAAGATTGATTTTTACTATTTTTGTTTCCTTACTCAAAACTTATGGCAAAAGAGGATACACATACTCAAGATGATCTTTTGATTGAGCAGGAATTCAATGCTCTTATCGACGATTACCTGAAGACTAACCACAGGCGTAAGGTCGACATCATTACAAAAGCTTTTTTATTAGCAAAAGAGGCGCATAAAGGTGCACGCCGGCGTTCGGGCGAACCCTACATTCTGCATCCTATAGCGGTGGCACGTATTGCCTGCGGCGAGATCGGGCTGGGCTCTACCTCTATTTGTGCGGCACTGCTGCATGATGTGGTTGAAGATACCGAATACACCGTAGACGATATAAAGGTGTTGTTTGGTGAAAAAATAGCACAGATTGTGGACGGGCTGACAAAAATCTCCAGTGGAATGTTTGGTGAGAATGTATCTGCTCAGGCAGAGAATTTCCGCAAATTGCTGCTCACTATGTCGGACGACATACGCGTGATCCTTGTCAAAATAGCCGACCGCCTCCACAATATGCGTACCTTGGGTTCGATGGCTCCGGCCAAACAATATAAGATAGCCGGCGAAACTATGTATATCTATGCTCCGTTGGCACATCGTTTGGGGCTGTTTGCCATAAAGACGGAACTGGAAGAATTGAGCTTTAAGTGGGAAAATCCGGAAGTATATAATGATATAGAACTAAAGCTGCGCGCTACTCACAATCTGCGTGCAGGAGTATATTCACATTTTGCCGAACCTGTGATCGAAAAGCTGAACGAATTGGGATTCAGATATGAGATCAGGGCACGCGAAAAGTCTGTTTATTCCATTTGGAACAAAATGCAGGCTAAAGGAGTCCCTTTCGAAGAAATATACGATATTTTCGCAGTCCGCATTATATTTGAGAACGAACCCGGCATAGATGAGAAAAAGCGATGTTGGGATATTTATTCCGTTATTACAGATATATACAAACTTCGCCCCGACAGGATAAGGGATTGGGTGAGCCGCCCCAAATCGAATGGCTATCAGGCATTGCACCTGACGGTAATGGGCCCCGACGGGCAATGGATCGAAATACAGATAAGAAGCCGCCGGATGGACGATATAGCCGAAAAAGGCTTTGCCGCACACTGGAAATATAAAGAAGGTAAGATAGAAGAAGACACCGAACTCGATAAATGGCTAAAAACCATTAAAGAGATACTGGAAAGTCCGAGCCCGAATGCAATGGACTTTCTGGATACAATCAAACTTAATCTTTTCTCACAGGAAATATTTGTATTTACACCTAAAGGTGAAATACGCACGCTGGCACAGGGAGCTACAGCACTCGATTTTGCATACGACCTGCACTCCGATATAGGAGACCACTGCATAGGGGCAAAAGTAAATCACAAGCTTGTTCCGCTCAGCGAGAAACTCAATAGTGGGGATCAGGTCGAGATACTCACATCGAAGACACAACACCCTAAACCCGAATGGCTGGGGTTGATCACTACAGCAAAGGCACGTACCAAAATAGAATATGCCTTGAGGAAAAGCAGGCGCGAGATGGTTAAAAAAGGAGAAGAGATACTCACCAATACCTTCAAGGATGCTTCTATGGAACTGACACCTGTTGCCATCGACCGCATGATGGACTATTATCAGAAGGTAAACAAAGAAGACCTTTTTTATGCTATCGGAAATAATGATATCGCACTGCCGCAAAGATTGGAAAAACTGTTGGTGCTAAAACGGCAAAATCCCGATAATCTGCTGCTCAAATATATGAAACAGGCATTTCATGTAGTGAAGAAGTCAGATAAGGACAAAGCCGAAAAGCCGACAGAATACGAACCTATCGACCCGAAGAAAACATATATCCTCGAAGAAGATTCATTCAGTAAAAATTTCAGAATGCCTACCTGTTGCAACCCGATACCGGGTGATAAAGTATTCGGTTACATCAACGAAGACAATGAGGTAGATGTGCATAGTATTCATTGCCCTGTGGGGCTCAAACTGAAAGCCAGTCATGGCGATCATATCGTGAATCTGGAATGGGGCAGTTATACTCAGTTTCCTTTCCTTTCTTCTATTACAGTAACAGGTATCGACCGTATGGGGATGCTGAGTGATATATCCAAAGTGATAACGGCAGGATCTTTAAACATAAAGAATCTGAATATAGAAACGAACGATGGTATTTTTGAAGGCCGTATTGTTGTCTATGTTCACGATGTTAACGATTTGCAGACATTATGTTCCCGCATCGCTAAGATAAAAGGTGTGAAGGCTGTAAACCGAAAACAGGGGCTTTGATCTTCAACTTCGTTAGTGCATTGATATTTATATGTATATTAATGACTGAAATTTTGGAGTAAAAAAATATTTTTATTACTTTTGTATCCGAATAAAAGAGGGAGAGGAGGCTATGGCTTCCTCTTCGTTGTTCTTAAAGGTGATAATGATAGATAAGGATTTAATAAAAAATATTACAGAAGGCTTCTTGCTGGGGACAGATATGTTCCTTGTCGAGGCATCTGTAAGGCCCGGAAATATTATCGTTGTAGAAATAGATAGCGAAGAAGGGGTAAGCATAGATGACTGTATTGCGCTAAGCCGCAATATAGAATCACAACTGGATAGAGAGAAAGAAGATTTTGAACTCGAAGTGGGTTCTGTGGGCATTACTTCCCCATTCAGGATTCCGCGCCAATATAAGAAAAATATAGGTAACGAAGTGGAAACACTTACCAAATCGGGGCAAAAACTATCGGGCATACTCAAGTCTGCGGACGAAAGCAGCTTTGTGCTAACCATCACTAAGATGGTGAAGCCCGAAGGAGCAAAGAAAAAAGTCGCAGTGGAAGAAGACCTTTCATTTGCGTTCGATGAAGTGAAATATACAAAATACTTAATAAGATTTAAATAACTGTTATGGCTAAAAAAGAAGTTATTAGTCTGATCGATACATTCTCGGAATTTAAAGAGTTGAAGAATATCGACAGAATGACAATGATAAGCGTTCTTGAAGATTCGTTCCGCAATGTGATAGCGAAACTATTCGGATCGAACGACAACTACGATGTAATTATCAACCCCGATAAAGGAGACCTCGAGATATGGCGCAACCGTACTATTGTAGAAGACGACCAACTCGAAGACCCTAATATAGAGATTTCACTTACCGAAGCCAGAAAGATAGACGAAGACTTCGAAGTGGGAGAAGAGGTTACCGATGAGGTTTTCTTCGAAGACTTTGGTCGCCGTGCTATCTTGAACCTTCGCCAGACACTGACTTCAAAAATTCTGGAACTTCAGAAAGAAGGGTTATATGCCAGATATAAAGAAAAAGTAGGAGAAATAGTTTCGGGAGAAGTATATCAGATATGGAAGAAAGAAATATTACTTCTCGATGATGAAAAAGAAGAACTGTTGTTGCCTAAAACAGAACAGATACCGAGCGACTTTTTCCGCAAAGGAGAGCATGTACGTGCTGTTGTAGAAAGAGTGGATAACAAAAATAACAATCCGAAAATTATCCTGTCGCGTACTTCGCCTGTCTTCTTGGAAAGACTATTAGAAATCGAAGTGCCTGAAATAATGGATGGGTTGATCACAATAAAGAATATAGCCCGCATACCCGGCGAACGTGCAAAGGTAGCCGTAGAGTCGTACGACGAACGCATCGACCCTGTAGGAGCCTGCGTGGGTATGAAAGGATCGCGTATTCACGGTATCGTTAGAGAGTTGCGTAACGAAAATATCGATATTATCAACTATACACCGAACACCAATCTTTATATTCAGCGTGCTTTGAGTCCTGCTAAGATCACTTCAGTGAAGCTGAATGAAGAAGAACGTCGCGCCGAAGTATTGCTGCGTCCCGAAGAAGTTTCCCTTGCTATCGGTAAAGGTGGTTTCAATATCAAACTGGCCAGTATGCTGACCGGTTATACCATCGATGTTTATCGCGATATAGACGATTTCGACGAGGAAGATATCTATCTGGATGAGTTCCGTGACGAAATAGACGGATGGGTGATCGACCAGTTGAAAAAAATTGGTTGTGTAACAGCCAAGAACGTATTGGCGACAGACAGAGATAAGTTAATACAGGAAGCCGACCTCGAAGAAGATACAGTGGATGAAATACTGAATATTCTGCGTGCTGAATTTGAGGATGAGGACGAAGCCTGATTTGGTTATTCGCTGATTTCTTAATACTTTTGTATCCGGAACAGCGTTGCAGATAAATAACTTCAGGCAAAATATTCACCGGTTCACTGTTCATTTTTAGAATTAAAGAAAATATATGTCTATAAGATTAATAAAAATATCAAAAGATTTGAATGTAGGGATCAGCAGTTTAGTTGAATTCCTACATAAAAAGGGCTTTGATGTGGAATCAAACCCGAATACTAAAATCGACAGTGAACAACAAGAGTTGCTAGTGCGCGAATTTGGTGATTCTTCCGATCTTGACGCCTTTTTCCAGAATAAGAAAGAAAAAGAAAGAGAGAAAGAAGCCGCCAACTCTAAGCCGGAGCAGGTAGAGCCGGCAAAACCAGAAGAAAAAACTCACGAAATAAAAACAGAAGTACCCGAATCTATAAAACCACACTTTCAGGTAGTAGATAAAATCGATTTGGATGCTTTGAACAGGCCTAAGAAAGTAGAGGTGAAAAAAGAGGAGGTGAAGGAAGAAAAGCCCGAACCTGTAGCGCAAGCTGAACCCACACCGCAGCCGGAAGTTGCCCCTAAAGCAGAACCAAAAGCCGAGCCGGTAGCAGAAGTTGAGCCGCAACCCGAACCAAAGCCACAGCCTGAGCCCGTAAAGCAAGAAGAAAAATCAGAACCTGTGTTGATAAAGGAAAAGGAAGAAGAAGCGGAAGGCTCGGTTGCTGCCGAGAAACCGGAGGTAGGCGAAGGAACCGGATCGGACGATGTGTTCAGGCTAAACAAGGCTACGATAAAATCGAATATTGTAGTGAAAGGTACTATCGATCTTAGTTCGATAAACGATAAGACCCGTCCTGCCAAAAAAACAAAGGCCGAAAAAAGAAAAGAACGCCTTGAGAAAGAACAACAAGACCAGAAAAAGGTTAAAGATAATACAGTCCGTCTATTGAAGAAAGAAACGGACGAAGAAGCTAAGAAACGTAAAGCCGCAGAAGATAATGACGATGCGAACAAGAAAAAACGTAACCGCATCAAAAAAGGCAAAGTAGATATTGAGAAAGGCGTACCTCAGGGTGGCGGAGGCCAACACCAGAGTGGAGACCGCTCGAGACATAATCTGCGTAAGCCTGTTATCAAGCAGGCTGTGAACGAAGAAGACGTTCAGAAGCAAATAAAAGAAACATTGGCACGTCTGACCGGAAAAGGCGGAAAGAACAAGGGTGCCAAATACAGAAGAGAGAAGAGAGATGCCGTTTCCCAAAGACAGCAGGAGGAGCTGGAACAACAGGAACAAGAAAGCAAAATTCTGAAAATAACAGAATTTGTTACGGCTAACGATCTGGCCAATATGATGAACGTACCTGTGGTGAAAGTAATATCTACATGTATGAGCATCGGTATTATGGTATCCATCAACCAGAGACTCGATGCTGAAACTATTAATATTGTAGCTGAAGAATTTGGATTTAAGACCGAATATGTAAGTGCAGAGGTAGTTGAAGCCATCAATGAAGAAGAAGACAGAGAAGAAGATCTGGAATCTCGCGCGCCTATCGTTACGGTGATGGGGCATGTCGACCATGGTAAAACATCACTACTCGATAATATTCGTCAGACAAATGTGATTGCCGGTGAGGCCGGAGGTATCACCCAGCATATCGGAGCATATAATGTGAAGCTGAAATCGGGTCGCCGTATCACATTCCTCGATACACCGGGACACGAAGCCTTTACGGCGATGCGTGCACGTGGTGCTAAAGTAACGGATATTGCTATTATTATAGTTGCAGCAGACGATAATGTGATGCCTCAGACAGTGGAAGCTATCAACCATGCTTCTGCGGCAGGTGTACCTATTGTTTTTGCTATTAATAAGATAGATAAACAGGGTGCAAATCCGGAAAAGATAAAAGAGACTCTTGCAGGTATGAATTACCTTGTAGAAGAATGGGGTGGTAAATACCAGTCGCAGGATATCTCTGCAAAACAAAATGTAGGAGTAGACGAATTGCTCGAAAAAGTATTGCTCGAAGCAGAATTGCTTGATCTGAAAGCAAACCCTAACAGGCGTGCAACAGGTTCGGTGATAGAGTCGTCTCTCGACAAAGGACGTGGTTACCTTTCCACAGTGCTTGTAGAAAACGGTACCCTCAAAAAAGGAGATATCCTTTTGGCAGGTACTTACTACGGGCGTGTAAAAGCGATGTTCAACGAGCGTAATGTGAATATAGAAGAAGCAGCGCCATCTGCTCCAGCATTGGTGCTTGGGCTGAATGGTGCACCTCAGGCAGGAGATGTATTCCATGTGCTGGAAACAGAGCAGGAAGCTCGTGATATTGCGACTAAACGCGAGCAGTTGCAGCGTGAACAAGGACTTCGTACACAGAAAATACTTACACTCGATGATATTGGCCGTCGTATAGCGATCGGCAATTTCCAGCAGTTGAACGTAATTGTGAAAGGAGACGTGGATGGCTCGGTAGAGGCATTGGCCGACTCTTTGATCAGACTGTCGACCGAAGAAATTCAGGTAAATGTGATACACAAGGCAGTAGGTCAGATTTCCGAATCGGATATTGTGCTGGCAGCAGCATCGGATGCCATTATAATCGGATTCCAGGTGCGTCCGTCGCAAGCGGCTCGTAGGGCAGCAGAAAAAGACGGTGTAGAAATCAGGCTTTACTCTATTATCTACGATGCCATAGAGGAAGTAAAATCTGCGATGGAAGGTATGTTGTCTCCAGAGATAAAAGAGGTACAGACCGGATATGTAGAAGTACGCGAAGTGTTCAAGATTACAAAAGTGGGTACTGTTGCCGGATGTATGGTTAAAGAAGGTAAGCTTAAAAGAGCTAACAAGATACGCCTTATTCGCGATGGTATTGTGATCTATTCGGGAGAGCTTGGCTCACTCAAGCGTTTCAAAGACGATGTGAAAGAAGTTGCTGCCGGATACGAATGTGGTCTGAATATTCATAACTATAATGATATAAAGGTAGGTGACGTAATTGAACCATTTGAAGAAATAGAAATAAAGAAAACGTTGTAATATAAAATATTATACGTATCTTTGTTCCCAATATAACCTAAAGAAAACCAATTGATAGTTGTTGACAAGCAATCTTGCCTTGAAAGTCGGTGGTACTAACCATACCACCGAAACACACAACTATCAACAGGTTTGAAGGTTAACTCTCGTTTCTTCGTCAGATTTTAAATTGCCCTTACTACAAAACAGCAGTTGTCATGATGAAAAAATTAATCTTATCGGTTCTATTTATATTTTCTGTCCTGTATGCAGATAGCATAACAGCACAGACTGCTCAGCAGATAGCATTTGTTAATTCTAACGAATTGCTGGAAGCCATACCTGACAAAGTCGCTGCGAGTAAAAGCATCAACGACCTGAATAATAAATATAAGGCTGAACTGCAGGTTATGCAGAACGATTATAATAAAAAATATTCCGATTTCGTGTCCTATCAGAACTCAATGGCTGATAATGTCCGCCTTCGCCGTATGCAGGAGCTTTATGAACTCGAACGTCAGATAAATAACTTTATGAAGGTAGCTCAGGACGACATCAGCAATCAGGAAAAAGAATTGATCGTACCATTGCGCCAGAAAGTAAAAGAAGCCATTTATCAGGTAGGAGTAGAGCGCGGATTTATCTGCATATATGACCTAGCCAATCCGGCCATAGCCTTTGTTACGCCCGATGCTACCGATGCTACGGCACTGGTGAAGCAAAAATTAGGAGTGAGATAAAAGAAACATAAATTTTTGAAATAAAAATGCTTCTGAATACGGAAGCATTTTCTGTATAAATGTAAAATGCTTAAACCCGGACCTATAGGTGTTTTTGACTCAGGATATGGTGGTCTGACTATTTTGTCGGAAATACAATCCCTGATGCCCGAATATGATTATCGTTATCTCGGTGATAATTCGCGTGCGCCTTACGGATCGCGTTCGTTCGATGTAGTGTACGAATTTACCAGACAGGCAGTAGAAGCACTCTTCGATATGGGGTGCAATCTGGTTATCCTTGCATGTAATACTGCTTCGGCAAAAGCTCTCCGCACTATCCAGCAAAAAGACCTGCCCCTGATAAATCCAGATAAACGGGTATTGGGTGTTATCCGTCCCACAGCAGAAATTATCGGAGATATTACAAAGACCCGTCATGTGGGAGTTTTGGGTACAACAGGTACTATTCAGTCACAATCGTACCCGATAGAAATAAATAAACTTTATCCCAATATACAGGTAACAAGCGAGGCTTGCCCGATGTGGGCGCCTCTTGTAGAAAATAATGAAGCGGAAAGTGAGGGCGCTGATTATTTTGTAAAAAAACATCTTGATCATATTTTGGCACAAGACCCATTGATTGACACGCTTATACTGGGGTGTACGCATTACCCGCTGCTATTAAATAAGATAAAATTATTTTTGCCAGCCGGAGTAACGGCTCTGCCGCAAGGTGAGTATGTTGCGCGTAGCCTGAAAGATTATCTGCGTCGTCATCCCGAAATGGATAATGTGTGTACTAAAAATGGAACTACGCATTATTTTACCACCGAGTCACCGCAAAAGTTTTCCGAAGCTGCTACAATTTTCTTAAATAAAAACGTTGAAGTTGAACGGATAATCATTGAATGATGAAAAAGCTGATAGCCCTGTTATTATTTACCATATTCTTAATAAGCATTCTTTCAGGATGTGTTTTTAGTGCAGGTACTTTAGGAGGATTTGAATCGCATGTTTTTAATACTTCAAAACGGAAAGTTGAACGGAGTATAGATTCTCTTTATTCCAAAAATCCTCAATATCTAATTCCGGAAAACTGGAAAGAATTTGATTCTTGGTCTCAAAGGGGATACGATTTCTTAGATAGTAGAATGTTCTACTTTGATTCTGGTCCGCAAGAGATGTATTATGTCTCTTTTATAGGAGATTCTAATGAAAAAGAGCCCCAAGATAGAGAGCAGACAGAACTTGCTATACGTGCTGTATTTCATCAATCAGAAGGATGGAGATATGAAAGGGAAATGTCTTTATCTGAGAGAAAAAGAATTGTTAATAGATTTACTACAGAGATTATTATTCCTCTGGAAAATTATATAAAGGAACAATAACGAAGTTAATTTTTCTACAAAAGAAAAGTAATCTGCCAATATTTTCATAAATCTATTGCTTTGGAATAGATTTTCTTGTATATACAATGAAGCAATAATAGTTTTGCAGAGTTGCCACGACTTTTAAGTCGTGATATGATTGTTTGGTAAAATATGACTTTAGTCAAAACTGTTGTAGAGGCGGAATATTTTCCGCCCGCAGACTTTACCTATTTCGGGCAGAAGGTATTCGCCCCTACGAGCCTCCAAATATGATTCAATATTTTTTATGCGTTTGCCCTAAAACTGTTATATATCCTGCATTTTTTTCAATAACTTTATCTATCAAATTTAAACAGTTACTAAGTTGCCGGATTTTTCGGTCAGTGACAAAAAATAATAGATACAAAAGTGATACAGATGCGTTACCTTTGTTACTTTTTGTTGCTGACTGTTGACTGATCACTGTTAACTGTATATAGCCATGCGTAAGATAATCCACATAGATATGGACGCGTTTTATGCCTCAATAGAGCAACGCGACAACCCCGAATATCGGGGTAAGCCTCTTGCTGTGGGTTATGCAGGACCTCGTGGAGTAGTTGCTGCAGCCAGTTATGAGGCGCGCCGCTACGGAGTACGTTCGGCGATGGCTTCCAAGACTGCATTACGCAAATGTCCACATCTTATATTTGTGCCGACTCGTTTCGATGTGTATAAATCCGTATCGAGGCAGATAATGGAGATATTTCACGAATATACCGAATTGGTAGAACCGCTATCTCTGGATGAAGCTTTTCTGGATGTGACAGAAAATAATAAGAATATCCCCTCTGCCACACAGATTGCGCAGGAGATAAAACAAAAGATATTTGAGGCTACTAATCTTACAGCTTCGGCAGGAGTTTCTTTCAATAAATTTCTGGCTAAGATAGCATCCGATCAAAATAAGCCTAACGGACTGTTCATCGTGAAACCGAAGATGGCCGAGCAGTTTGTGGAATCACTCCCTATAGAACGATTTTTCGGAGTGGGCAAGGTAACAGCTAAATATATGCACCAGATCGGAATTAAAACAGGGTGGGACTTAAAGCAGAGGACGGAGCACGAACTTGTTTCTCATTTCGGAAAAGCCGGTCATATCTATTATCAGAATGCACGCGCTATAGATGAGCGCCCTGTTGAATCGCACCGCATACGCAAATCGGTCAGTTCGGAAACTACTTTCGACAGAGATATCGATGATCTTGACGAACTCGCAATAGAACTCGATACTGTAGCAAAAGATGCCTTTGCCTATATTAATAAACGGAAATTTAAAGGGCGAACAGTGTCATTGAAGATAAAGTATGCGGACTTCAAAATTATTACCCGTAGTAGGACATTTCCTGTGGCTGTGACGGATTATGATGCATTCTATCAGGCGGGATTTGAACTGTTGAAAGCCGTAGACCTTTCGCCCAAAGTGAGGCTTATCGGATTGGGGCTGAAAAATAACGAAGATGAAGCCGGTTGGTTCGATGCCATTCAACTACGTATCGATTTTGATGGAGAAGCAGATAAGGATGAAGACCGGAAAGAATATTCTGAGTAAAATACTTTCAGATATTGGGATAAGTGCTTACTTTTGCTGTAATGAAACCTAAAAAAAGAGGAGTACACAGCAACCGCACCAAGCATTTGCTCTTTTCGCTCAACGAAGAAGAGTATGCGCTTATAGCTTCTTATATGAAGAAGTATAAGATTGAAAACCGTTCGCGCTGGTGCAGGGAGACTATTATTGCTCATGTTTTGAAGAATCTGGAACAGGACTATCCTACACTCTTTGGTGAAAACGAGATGCGCCGATGACTACAAATATTCTGAACGATGAATATTATATGCGGCAGGCGCTGAGCGAAGCCCGTATGGCTTTCGACAAGGGCGAGGTGCCTATTGGCGCAGTAGTAGTATGCAAAGGACGCATCATTGCCCGCGCTCACAACCTTACCGAGACACTTAACGATGTAACGGCACATGCCGAGATGCAGGCTATTACCGCCGCCGCAAATGTACTGGGAGGGAAGTATCTCAATGATTGTACACTGTATGTAACTCTGGAGCCATGCCCGATGTGTGCAGGCGGGCTGCTTTGGTCGCAGGTATCGAAGATTGTATATGGTGCCACTGATGAAAAAAAAGGATACTCGATGTTCTCCCCCAATATACTTCATCCTAAAACTACAATAATCAGAGGAATACTGGCAGACGAAAGTGCTGAACTGTTGAAAGAATTCTTCCGTAAAAGGCGGTAAGCAACCGGACTTTTGATCATCCGACAAAAATCTTAACATTTATTTTGAGCTCCCAATGCAACGCCGGAGCACATTTTTGCATCTACCTATAGAGAACCGGTTACTCAACCTAATTGTTTAAAGAAGAAAGTTATAAAAAGAGATGAAAAAGTACATAAAATTATTTTCAGTACTGATCTTATCTTCAGCTTTAGCTCTGGGGTTGACATCGTGTAGCGACGATGACGATTATTCTCTGGGCGATTATTGGGAAGACCTTGTGTCAGTTAACAAGATAGGAGACAATACGTATGATTTTACACTCGATAGCGGTGAGAAGCTATGGGTAGCAGCTCCGGCAGGATTGAACTTGAAGCCAAAATATGCAAGAGCAATTATAAATTATACAATATTGTCTGACAAGCAAGGTGAATACGACCATTACATAAAGTTGAACGGATATATTGACGTACTGACTAAAGGAGCAATTTACATTGCCGCAGACGATAAGAAAGGACAAGACAGTATTGGCTATAATCCTATCAAGGTACATTCTATTTGGGAAAGCGGTGGATATCTGAATGTGTATTTCGGTTACAATGCAGGAAATAAGGAAGCTCACATGCTAAACCTTGTCTCGGCTGAATCGGAAAAAGGAATAGGAGAAGACGAGGTGAATCTGGAGTTCCGTCACAATCAGAATGGCGATCCCGAATATTATGGGGCGGAAGGTTATGTTTGTTTCGATCTGGCTCCGTATGAGGTAGCAGGAAAAGATAAGGTCACCTTCAATATTGTGTGGAAAGACTTTGACGGATCAACTCAAAGTAAGAAAGTGGAATATAAGCTGGATGGTACAGGTGCAACGCCTGCAAAGAATGTGATACCGTCAGCTAACGATATAACTAACCTGAATATTTATTAATATTCTTTTTGATTTCCTTTCGAAAAAGAGAGCTCGGGAGAGTTCTCTTTTTCTTTTTTACCAATTTCTTCTGTTATACTGTCTTATATTCTTTAAAAAAGATGTATTTTTGTTCATACCGGATTTTATATAGTATACATGGACAATATTAAACTGAAAGATCAGGTGAAGAGTGAATTTACAGATTATCTGAATCTGCATAAACACCGCAAAACACCTGAACGATACGCTATTTTGGAACATATCTACTCCTCGAAAGGACATTTCGATATGGACTCACTATACAACTCCATGAAAGATTCCAGTTTCAGGGTCAGCCGCGCTACCCTTTACAATACAATAGAATTGTTACTGGATTGCGGTTTGGTCGTAAAACATCAGTTTGGAGCAAATGTATCACAATACGAACGGGCTTACGGCAACGAGAACCACGATCATCTGATCTGTCTGAGTTGCGGTGAGGTAAAAGAGCATAAGAACGGTAATCTTTTCACGCCGGCACAGCAAAAAAAATTGCAGCGCTTCAAGATAAGCTACTACAGCATGTACATCTATGGTATATGCAATAAATGTATGCGGGCAAAGAAAGCCGAAGAAAAGAAAAGTAAGATAACAGAGAATAAAAACACACGTATCAAAAAGAAATGAAAGTAGACGTATTGCTTGGTTTGCAATGGGGTGATGAAGGAAAAGGTAAAATAGTAGATGTACTTACACCCGAGTACGAAGTGGTTGCGCGTTTCCAGGGAGGACCTAATGCCGGACATACCCTCGAGTTCGAAGGTAAAAAGTATGTCCTTCGTTCGGTGCCGTCCGGAATCTTTCAGGGCAATAAGATAAATATAATAGGCAATGGTGTTGTACTCGATCCGGCCTTGTTCAAAGGTGAGATAGAATCTTTGGAAGCCTCAGGACACAATCTGACTCAGCGATTGCTGATCTCAAAAAAAGCACATCTGATCCTGCCTACACATCGTTTACTCGATGCTTGTTACGAATCGGCAAAAGGGGACTCCAAAATAGGTACTACCGGAAAAGGAATAGGCCCTACTTATACCGATAAGGTGAGCCGCAACGGATTGCGCGTCGGTGACATTCTACATAATTTTGAAGTAAAGTACGATATTGCAAAGAAAAAGCATTTGCGAATACTGGAGCAATACGGATTCGATACAAAAGAACTGGAAACCATCGAGAAAGAATGGTTTGCAGGTATAGCCAAACTCAAGGAGTTTACATTTATCGACAGTGAGCATTATATCAACAATGCTGTACGAAACGATAAGAAGATACTTGCCGAAGGCGCACAGGGTACAATGCTCGATATAGACTTCGGTTCATATCCGTTTGTCACATCATCCAATACCATTAGTGCAGGTGCTTGTACAGGATTGGGAATAGCTCCACGCGAAATAGGAGAGGTGTACGGAATCTTTAAGGCATACTGTACGCGTGTAGGTAGTGGCCCTTTCCCTACTGAACTGTTTGACGAAACAGGTGATAAATTACGCAAATTCGGATTCGAATTCGGATCGGTAACGGGCCGTCCGCGGCGTTGCGGCTGGATAGATCTCGTTGCTTTACGTTATGCAATAATGGTAAACGGAGTTACTCAGTTGATAATGATGAAAAGCGATGTGCTCGACACATTCGAGACTATCAGAGCTTGTGTAGCATACGAGATCGACGGACAAAAGACTACCGATTTTCCTTTCGAGGCAGATGAAAACATTAAGCCCATATATATAGACATGAAGGGCTGGCAGACAGATATGACAACGATGCGCAGGGAAGACGAATTCCCTGAAGAATTTAAGGGATATGTCTCCTTCCTCGAAAAAGAGCTGGGAGTTCCTATCAGTATCGTATCCATAGGGCCTGACAGAGATCAGACGATTGTAAGGAAATAACAATTTTTGGGAATATAGAATGTGCCAATTAACAAAATCGGCACATTTTTTGTTATTTATCTGTTAGATATAATAGGAATAACCCTTTAATACAAAAGATATGTTTATAGGTTGGATTTTACTGATTGTTATCGGAGTAGTGGGGATGATCGTTTCACAAACTCTGCAAAGCAAATTTAAAAAATATTCGCAGATTCCACTCGATAGTGGTATGACTGGACGCGATGTAGCTGAAAAAATGTTGCACGATAATGGTATTTACGATGTGCAGGTGACTTCCACACAGGGAATGCTTACAGACCATTATAATCCGTCAAACAAAACAGTGAATCTTAGCGAAGGCGTTTATGCCAGCAATAGTGTGGCTGCTGCTGCCGTTGCTGCCCACGAGTGCGGACACGCTGTACAGCATGCTTATGCTTACGGGCCGTTGAAGATGCGTTCGGCTCTGGTTCCGGTAGTAAGTTTTGCATCCAAATGGGTGATGTGGGTGCTTATGGCTGGTATTGTCATGATTAATAGCTTTCCGTCTCTTATATGGATTGGTATCGGGCTGTTTGCACTGACTACGATCTTTAGCTTTATAACCCTTCCTGTAGAGATAAATGCCAGTCAGAGGGCTTTAGCATGGTTGGATACAGCAGGTATAACAAATGTCAACAACCACGATAAAGCAAAAGATGCTCTCAAATGGGCTGCATATACCTATGTGGTAGCTGCAATCAGCTCACTGGTGACACTGATCTACTATATAATGATCGCTCTTAGCGGCAGACGTAATAACTAAAAAATAAAGGAATAAATAAAAGGGTAGCTTCTTATGGGCTGCTCTTTTTCATTCCGGATAATCAGGATTGCTTATCTTTGTATCTTCCGAAATACGGTATGTTTGAAAAAATCTGAATGAAACCGATAATGATTATAATCGTCTTTATACTTTACTTACTAGTAAACTTTTATGTATTCCATCATGTATGGATAGCCATGCCACCTACTACAATCGGGCGTGTGAGCCTGATTGCTTTTGCCGTTATTGCGGTTTCCTCTTTCTTTATCTCTTTTATTGCCGGCGATGTTATGCCTGTGTGGCTTACATCTGTACTTTATAAGATCGGTACGGCATGGTTTTTTATCCTGCTGTATTTCTTTATTATAATGGCAGTAAAAGACTTGTTCGGACTTAGCAACCGCCTGCTGCACTTTATGCCGAGCGATGCCATTACCCGTTATACTAAAGACAACTGGGTAGGCTTAGGGCTTATGGTCGGCTTCGTTGCATTAGTCATGGTATGCGGTTATCTCAAATATCGCTGGAAGGTAAGAGTGGAAGTTCCTATCAGAATAGAGAAAACGATTGGTGATTCGACCAATATTAAACCTCTTCGCATCGTTGCCATCAGCGACCTGCATCTGGGTTACGGTATAGGAAAGAAAGAGTTTGAGGGATGGATTGACCTGATAAATGCAGAGCACCCCGATATTGTACTCATTGCAGGCGATATTATCGACAATAGCGTACATCCGCTGAACGAAGGAAACTTCGCCGAAAGCTTTCATAAAATAAAAGCTCCGATGGGTATATATGCCTGTCCGGGTAATCATGAATACATAAGCGGATTGAAGGAAAGTCTGAACTTTATTGAAAAAACAGGCGTACATTTGTTGCGTGATTCGGTGGTAGAGGTTGATAGCTGTATCTATGTAGTGGGCAGAGACGATAAATCGAATCCGAACCGCAAACCGCTGAAAGAGCTTGTCGCAGGTCTGGACAACTCTAAGCCTGTTATCCTGCTCGACCATCAGCCTTTCGGGCTGGAAGAAGCAGAAGAAAATAGTATCGACTTACAAATCTCGGGGCATACCCACAAAGGGCAGGTCTGGCCTATATCTCTGATTACAGGGTGGATGTATGAAAAAGATCATGGTTTTATCAAAAAAGGAAATACAAACATATATGTGAGTTCGGGCATTGGTATCTGGGGCGGGAAATTCCGTATCGGTACACAGTCGGAATATGTTGTAATAGACGTGAATAAATAAATGAGAGTCTTCTTAAATGCCATCATCATTCAGGTACTGCTCAGCCTTTATATATACTGGCGAGGATGGCAGGCATTGCCCGATAAGAAGCTTATAAAGATTCCCTATTCTGCTATTTTTATTATCGAATTGGCTATTTATTTCGTCGGATTCTTCACATCCAGCTCGGGACTTCTCGGATTCGAAGCCTTGCACGATCTGGCATGGGTAGGAACTACATGGATGATTTTTGCCATATATATGACTGTCCTGTTACTGATCTACGATCTGGTAAGGTATATAGATAAAAAGAAAAAAATATTGCCGAAATCACTCGATCTGCAAACCCGTAAGCCTAAGCTGATCTATTTTTGCTCAGCCTTGTTGCTGGTCATCGGAGTAATGTCTTATGGCAGTTATCGTTTCTACAATCCGGTAGTTACCGAAATGAATCTGACTGTAAATAAAGATGCCTCCAGTTTGAAAAATCTGCGGATAGTTGTTGCTACCGATATACATGCCGGATACCTGATTGATAAGAATATGATATCAATGTATGTGGATAAGATCATGGAACAGAAACCTGATATTATCCTGTTGGTTGGCGATATCATCGACTACGATGTCCGGTCGTTGTACGAGCAACGTATGGAGACGGAGTTTCTGCGGCTGAAAGCGCCTTATGGTGTTTATGCTTCTACGGGAAATCACGAATATATACAACTGGATGAAGCGAAAGACGAAAAAATATTGTGGCTTAGTCAGAAGGCAGGGTTTACAGTACTTCGTGATACGACTGTTCTGGTCGCTAATTCCTTTTATCTGGTAGGGCGTGAAGACGATAAGTGTCTGACACGAAAGTCGTTGGCTGAAATCATGCGGGATGTGGATAAAGATAAGCCTGTGATCGTGATGAATCACGAACCGCATCGACTGAATGAAGAATCGGAAGCGGGTGCAGACATTGCCGTTTATGGGCATACCCACTACGGACAATTTTTCCCTAACAATACAATTATGGCTATTGGTTCGACTATTTACAATACTGGCATTATCCCTGAAGATAAGAAGTTGAGATTTATGTACGAACTTCCATTCGGGTATAAGAAAAAAGATAACACACACATCTATGTATCTTCGGGTTTAGGACTCGCAGGTCCGCAATTTCGTATAGGTACAATTTCTGAAATTGTCGTTTTAAATGTTACCTTTACCCAGTCAAACTGATTGTAAGTAATAAAAAAGATCTGAGATATCTTAGCTATGCTAAAATCGTTATATATAAAGAACTATGCGCTGATAGACAGCCTCGAAATTGATTTTGAGCCGGGTTTTTCCGTTATAACGGGTGAAACCGGAGCGGGGAAATCCATTATTCTGGGTGCTTTGTCGCTTATACTCGGGCAGCGTGCCGATATAAAAGCCATCAAGCAGGGCGAAAATAAATGTGTGATAGAAGGTACTTTCGATGTGTCGGCTTATGATCTGAAAGCTTTCTGTGAAGAGAAAGGCATAGAATATGATCCTCATAGCTATATTCTACGCAGGGAAATACTATCGACCGGAAAATCGCGTGCTTTTATCAACGATTCGCCGGCAGGACTTAACGATCTGAAAGAACTGGGCAGCCAATTGATAGATATACATTCGCAGCATCAGAATCTGTTGCTGAGTGACAGCCGTTTCCAGATGCAGGTAATTGATGCGCTGGCAGGTAATAAAGAACTGCTGAAAGAATATCAACACGCCTTTAATCAATACAAAGAAGCAGAGAAGGAATTGGAAGAGCTTCGTGAACTTGTGAAAAAGAGCAAGGAAGAAGAAGATTATTTGCGCTTTCAATTCGAGGCTTTACACGATGCCGCTTTGCAGGAAAACGAGCAGGAAGAACTGGAAGGCGAACAGGAATTGCTTAATCATGCCGAAGATATAAAGTCCTCGCTACACAGGATTCATGCTCTACTGTCGGATGATGAAAGAGGAGTTGTGTCAGAACTGAAAGAGAGCCTGAATACAGCGCAATCTCTGATCAGGGTATATGCCAAAGCCGAAGAAGTAGCTCAACGCATCGAAACGGCATATATAGACATGAAAGACCTGACTGCCGAAATGGACAGAATGGCAAATGATGTGGAATTTAGCCCCGAGCGTCTCGAATTTATCCAGTTACGTCTCGATACGATCTATTCCTTACAGAAAAAGCACCATGTGTCTACTGTCAGTGAATTGTTGAGCTTATATAAAGAAATAGAACAGAAATTAGAGAATATAGATTCATCCGATCAGCAGGTTGAAGCCCTCGAAAAAGCCGTTAGCGAGAAGCACGACAAACTGTTGTCATTGGCCAAGAAGTTAAGTGACAGCCGTAAGTCGATAATTCCCGACTTTGAAAAAGGACTTGTCGAAAGGGTTGCATATCTGGGTATGCCGAATATACGTTTCAAGGCGGAACTTACATCGAAAGCAGAACCGAATATATACGGTATTGATGATTTGTTATTCTTGTTTTCAGCCAATAAGAATGTCCCTTTGCAGCCGGTGGCTGATATCGCTTCCGGCGGAGAGATTTCGCGCCTGATGCTTTGCCTCAAGTCTATGATCGCAGGAGCTACTGCACTGCCTTCGATCATCTTCGATGAGATAGACACCGGAGTTTCGGGAGAGATCGCCGATAAGATGGGGCAGATAATGCTCGATTTCGGGAAGGAGATGCAGGTAATAGCCATTACCCATTTGCCGCAGATAGCCGCAAAAGGCAGGACGCAATATAAAGTATATAAGTCGGATAGCGAAACAGCTACAACGACTCATCTCGACCGCTTGTCGGATGCTGAGCGTCTCGATGAGATAGCGCGTATGTTGAGCGGATCCACAGTGACTGATGCTGCCATACAGAATGCAAAAGTGATGTTGGGATTCTAATAATTGTACATCATTCATAGTTAATAATTCATCATTCATAATGATTCCTTTCCTAGATCTGAAACGAGAAAATGAACGCCATGCTTCCGAAATAAAGCAGGCTGTTCTGCGTGTTGTCGATTCGGGATGGTATATTCTGGGAGAAGAGAAGAAACGCTTTGAGGCTGACTTTGCCGCCTATTGCGGAGCAGGGCATTGTATCGGCGTAGGTAACGGGCTCGATGCCCTTCGGCTGATACTGATGGCATATATGGAATTGGGAGTAATGCAGGAAGGCGATGAAGTTATTATTCCTGCAAATACGTTTATTGCTACTGCACTGGCTGTGTCGCAGAGCGGATTGAAGCCTGTTCCTGCCGATTGCGACATTCAGACTTTTAATATTGATCCCATATCGGTAGAAAAGCAGATTACACCAAAAACGAAAGCTATTATTGCCGTACATCTATACGGGCAGGTAGCTGCTATGAATGAATTAAAACAGATTGCCAGTAAATACAGCCTTAAACTGATAGAAGATGCCGCTCAGGCACATGGTGCAGTTTATGATAATAAGAAAGCCGGAGCGTTAGGCGATGCTGCCGCATTCAGTTTCTACCCGATAAAGAATCTGGGAAGCTTGGGTGATGCAGGAGCCGTAACTACTGACGATAATGCTTTGGCAGAGGTAGTCCGGAGTTTATCCAATTATGGCTCTACCCAAAAATATAAGCATAAATATAAAGGATTGAACTCGCGTCTTGACGAAATGCAGGCAGCAGTTTTGTCAGTAAGACTAAAATATCTGGAAGATGATAATACCCGTCGCCGTAAGATAGCCCGTTTTTATCTGGACAATATTAAGAATGATTCACTGATACTGCCCGAAATAGTTGATTGGGATAGCCATGTTTTTCATCTGTTTGTAATACGTAGCAGCGCGCGCGAAATATTATGCTCCTATTTGCTTGAAAATGGTATTCACACACAGATACATTATCCTGTTGCTGTACACAAACAGCAAGCTTATGCCGAGCTGAATCACCATAGTTTGCCTGTTGCAGGGCAGCTGCAAAATGAAGTGTTGAGCATACCCTTATATCCGTCACTGACGGAGGGTGAACAACAGCAGATTGTGCAAGTTTTGAACGGATGGGCAAATAACACTAAAAAACACTAAAAAAAAGATATTTTACGGCTCTGAAAAACACTTCTGATATGATATTTGTTATATCTTTGTATTACAAATGAGTAAATAGTGATATCGAAAGTAAATTTGAATTATTAAAAACACAAAATCTCTTGCATTATAATGACACTGACACCCTTAACATCCATTTCGCCGATAGATGGACGTTATCGAAATAAAACTGAAAAGCTAGCCTGTTATTTTTCCGAATATGCGCTCATAAAATATCGCGTATTAGTTGAGATAGAATACTTCATTGCTTTGTGCGAATTGCCATTGCCTCAGTTACAAGATATAGATAGAGCCGTTTTTGCAGATCTGAGAAAGATCGTTAGCAGCTTTTCGGAGCAGGATGCTCTACAGATAAAGGATACGGAGAAAGTAACAAACCATGATGTAAAAGCCGTAGAATATTTTATTAAAGAGAAGTTTGACGAGCTGGGATTACAACAATATAAGGAATTTATTCATTTCGGACTTACATCACAGGATATAAACAATACATCTATTCCGCTCTCATTGAAGGATGCGCTGAACGATATATATTATCCGATGGTGGAAGAACTGGTAGCTAAACTGAAAAGCCAGGCCGAAGAATGGAAGGATATAGCTATGTTGGCAAAGACACATGGTCAGCCTGCATCGCCTACCCGTCTCGGAAAAGAGATTATGGTATTTGCCAGCCGTCTCGAAGGGCAGTTGCAACTGTTGAAATCAGTTCCATTGTCAGCAAAGTTCGGAGGAGCAACAGGAAATTATAATGCACACCAGATAGCCTATCCTGAATATGACTGGAAGGCTTTTGGAAACAAGTTTGTGTCGGAAAAACTCGGTCTGGTAAGAGAGGAATGGACTACCCAGATATCCAATTATGATAATCTGGCTGCAATATTTGACGCACTTAAACGTATAGATACTATAATGATCGATATGAACAGGGATTTCTGGCAATACATATCGATGGAATATTTTAAACAAAAAATAAAGGAAGGAGAAATAGGGTCGTCGGCGATGCCGCATAAGGTGAACCCTATCGATTTTGAAAATGCAGAAGGAAATCTGGGAATAGCAAACGCCATACTGGAGCATCTGGCATCGAAACTGCCGGTGTCGCGTTTGCAAAGAGACCTGACGGACTCTACCGTCTTACGTAATATAGGAGTACCTGTAGGACATATCGTGATAGCAATACAGAGTACATTAAAAGGACTGGACAAATTATTATTAAATCATGACGCATTATTTAACGATTTGGAAAACTGCTGGGCAGTGGTAGCTGAAGGTATTCAGACTATTCTACGCCGCGAAGGTTACCCAAAACCTTATGAAGCGTTAAAGGCACTTACCCGCACCAACAATAGTATAACCGCAGAATCGATTGCAGATTTTATTGAGGGGTTGGACGTAAGTGAAACCGTGAAAAATGAATTGAAAAAGATTACACCTCATTCTTATACAGGTGTATAAATTAAAAACATTAACCGTGAGGTTATTAAAACAAGCAAGTGTATATTTTACTTTTAAAACGAAACAAAAATGGTGACAGAAAACGGAAATGATAGAGAAAGCCGGGAGGGCTTCTCATCATCAGAAGAGAACAAGAACGGGAATGAACCTGTGAAAAAGAAAAGAGTACGTGTAGGTGATCTGCGAAAGCAAGCCTATGATACTCCTGAGCGAGGATCACGCGAAAGGAACCCTTACAGATCAAATGACGACAGACAGTCGGGATCTTCATATAACGATCGCCCCTCAAGGCAATCATACGGATATGATGGCGGAGATGATCGTCGCTCGTATAACGATAATCGTTCGGGCGGAAACAGAGGAGGATATGGAAACAGAGATGGATATTCAGGTGGTGACGGACGCTCTTCATACGGAAATCGTGACAATGACCGCCGTTCGGGTGGAGGCTATCAGCAACGTCAAGGTGGTGGTTACCAACAACGCGGAGGCGGAGGGGGCTATCAACAACGCCAGAGTGACGGCGGAGGCTACCAGCAACGTGGTGGTGGCGGAGGCTATCAACAACGCGGAGGCGGTGGAGGCTATCAACAACGCGGAGGCGGCAGGCCTAACGATGGTATAAAAAGACTGGTAAAGCCGGTAAAATATAAAGAGAATATAGACCCGAATACACCGCTCAGACTTAACAAATATCTGGCAAATGCCGGAGTTTGTTCGCGTCGTGAGGCCGATGCGTATATTACATCGGGCGTGGTGAAGGTAAACGGAGTTGTAGTAGACCAACTAGGAGCAAAAGTTACGCGTGGCGATCTGGTTACATTCCAGGATCAGCCGGTACGTCTGGAAAGCAAAGTTTATGTGCTTCTCAACAAACCGAAAAATTGTGTAACTACATCAGACGATCCTCAAAATCGTTTGACGGTGATGGATCTGGTAAAGAATGCCTGTCCTGAGCGCATCTATCCGGTAGGTCGTCTCGATAGGAATACTACAGGTGTTCTGTTGCTGACAAATGACGGTGATCTGGCTTCGAAGCTGATGCACCCTAAGTTTAAGAAGAAAAAAATCTATCAGGTAACACTCGATCGCGATGTCGCTATCGAAGATATGCAGGCTATAGCCGACGGTATAGAACTCGATGATGGTGAAATACATGCCGACTCTATTGCATATCAGGCAGAAGATGTACTGAATGTAGTGGGTATAGAAATTCACTCGGGACGTAACCGTATCGTACGCCGCATATTTGAGAAGCTCGGTTATCAGGTGGTAAAACTCGATCGTGTATATTTTGCAGGTCTTACCAAGAAGAATGTACTGAGAGGAAAATGGCGTTATCTGACAGAAAAAGAAGTAAACATGCTTCGTATGGGAGCTTTTGAGTAAGGTTTTAAAGAATTTTACTACCTTTGTCATTCGTTTTTGACAGAAATATAATCATAAATAGAATACCTCGTTGTCAGAAGCAACGAGGTATATTTAATAAAAAGCTACATATTAATCCTTAAGGGAAAGGTTAACAACCACATTTTAATTAGTAAAAAAATGGAAAGTATTCGTAGAACAAAAATTGTAGACTTGTTTAAGGAGCCAAAGTATGGCTCGGTAGTAGATGTTAAGGGATGGGTGCGTACCATTCGTGGTAATAAATATGTAAATTTTATCCATCTGAATGATGGGTCTACGATTCATAATCTACAGGTTGTAGCCGATGTGGAAAAGTTTGGTGAAGATTTTTTTAAACCGATTACAACAGGAGCTTGTATTCATGTAACCGGAACGCTTGTAGAATCGCAGGGAAAAGGTCAGAATGCAGAAATACAGGCTGATAAGATCGAAATATACGGTACAGCCGATCCGCTGACATATCCTTTGCAGAAAAAAGGACATTCGCTCGAATTTTTGAGGGAGATAGCCTATCTGCGTCCGCGTACAAATACATTTGGCGCCATATTCCGTATACGTCACCATATGTCGTATGCTATTCATAAATATTTCAACGACAACGGATTTTTCTACTTCCATACGCCGATTGTTACAGCTTCGGATGCCGAAGGTGCAGGGTCTATGTTTCAGGTGACTACGCTGGATTTCAATAATGTGCCGCGTACTGAGCAGGGGCAGGTAGATTATTCGGAAGACTTTTTCGGAGGTCAGACAAATCTTACTGTATCGGGACAGCTGGAGGGTGAACTAGGGGCTATGGCTCTTGGTGCTATTTATACCTTTGGACCTACTTTTCGTGCCGAAAATTCAAATACACCGCGCCACCTTGCCGAGTTTTGGATGATAGAGCCGGAAGTTGCATTCTATGATATCCACGACAATATGGATCTGGCTGAGGATTTCCTTAAGTACCTGATCCGTTATGCTCTGGAGCATTGTAAAGATGATATTGAATTCCTGAACGAGCATTTCGATAAGGAACTGGTAGAACGTCTCAACTTTGTGATAGCGAACGATTTTGTACGCCTTACATATACCGAAGGGGTAGAGATACTGGAAAAAAGCGGTCAGAAGTTCGAATTCCCTGTTTATTGGGGAGCCGACCTCCAGTCGGAACACGAACGCTATCTCGTAGAGAAGCATTTCAAGCGTCCTGTTATACTGACGGATTATCCGAAAGAGATCAAGTCGTTCTATATGAAACAGAACGAGGACGGAAAGACTGTGCGTGGTATGGATGTGCTTTTCCCTAAGATCGGAGAGATTATCGGAGGTTCGGAACGTGAAGCCGATTATGATAAGCTGGTACAGCGTACGAAAGAACTGAATATGAACACCGATCCTATCTGGTGGTATATGGAAACGCGTAAATTCGGAACAGCGCCGCATGCCGGTTTTGGTCTCGGATTCGAGCGACTGATATTGTTCATTACAGGTATGGCAAATATACGCGATGTGATTCCGTTTCCGCGTACACCTAACAACGCCGAATTTTAAAGTTTTAAATAGTAAAATAGATAGAAGCGCAGCAGGGGGTACCTTGCTGCGTTTTTGTTGTTAGAAATTCTTTATATGATAACTATATCTGAACAATCTTATGGCTTAGTCCTCCGCTTCTGTTCTTTATGGTTAATACTACTTTATTTGTGTTGGGTATAATGGTCAGTTTTATAATGTTTTTATTATTATAGCCTATATAGTTGATAAGAGACGGATTAATTCTTGTATTAAAGTTTTCAAGACCATCCTCATCTTTCTCTTTAAAGTAGGATTTTTTAATACTAAGAACACCCAAACCTTTTTCTTTTGTGGCGATGATAATGTTATCATTGATAATAACGAAATCATTGAAAAATGTCTTTTTCTTATTCTGTTCATTAAAACCTATACAAAAACTGTTCTTTAAATGGAGACCATCATATATGGTTATGTACCAAGATGCTCCTACGTACCCACTATAAGTATCGGAAAGAAGACCAAAATACTTATCCGTTATCCGTCCTTGATGAATGTTTTCATAAGCTCCATTAGACTTCAGTTCGGTGAGGTGGGAAAAAGAGTATTTTTCTGCTGCGTTGAGTTTATAGAATAGAGCGTACTTAGGCAGAACAATATTATCTATGGCAATAAGCAAACTGTCTTTAATAAGAATATCGTCTACAGCCTTACCCGGAAATATCAGTTCTACCGGAATATCGAGTGAATACCACTTTTTAGATCGAATATTATACTGAATAAGGGCTTCTCTTCCTATTATCCCGCCAATAAATACATTGTCTTTATTTACCAGTATACACTTAGCCTCAATATTGTAAGGCAAGGGTATCTCTGATTTCTGCTGTGAATGTATATCGTGGATTGTCAGATGATTTGTAGCCGTATCTAAAATTGCTACTGTGTGTTGCCTGTCAGTTTCATAGATGGATTTGGAGTTTATTTCAAGAGTTCCTTTCTCTATTATCTTTTCTTGTTCGAAACCATTGATGGAAATAGTCTTGTTGTCTTTTTGTAATAGAAATAAATTACCTTCCTTCAAACCGTTTTGAGCAAAGGATGACAAGGTGGACAGAAGAGCAATTATAGCAATTAAGTGTTTCATCATTTTACTATTTAAGCCTATTCGATATAAAGGTTATAGTGACCGAAGTTATTATTTTTTTTGTTAAAAACTGTATAAAATTCAGACAGGTTTATCTATATGCGAAAAGTATAAACTTAATCCCTGAAAATTATGGCAAAGTACAGTGACGAATTAACAGAAAAGATAGTAGAACTACTCGTGGACAAATTTTATTCTATAACAGAAGTATGTAAGGCTCTTGGCATCAGCAGGAAAACATTCTACAGTTGGCAGGATAGTAAACCCGAATTCAGCACCGCAATAGAAGATGCGATGAGGCACCGAAGAGATACCTTGCTGTCGATGGCGCATTCTACGATCAGAAGACGTCTCGAAGGCGGTATGCTGACCGAAGAAAAGTATATCTATGTACCCGATGAGAATAACCCGTCTAAACTGATATTGAAATCGCGGGTTATCTGTACGAAAGAATATTTGCCCGATCTGCGTACTATAAAGATGATCCTCGACAGGGAAGATAAGCGCAAAGCGATGGAACAAGCTCAGTCTGTAGAAAAAGCAGATAAGGTTGAAACAGAGAAAAAGCAACCGCAAGCGGTAAGTAAAGAACAGGCGGCAGACAGGGTAGTGGCAGAGGATATTAATCCGGTAACAGAATCTATTATAGTAGTAGATGAAGACGTACAGGAAGTGACATCTTCTAAAGTGGCGAAGAATAATAAGCAGAAAAAGACAACAGCCTGTAAGATCAGAGGCAAAGTAAAAATGTTATCGGAGAGTAGATTGCAGATTGCATAGCAGATAGGTAACCTTTTCATGCAGAAGTCCCGGATTCTGTAGTAGCATAGTTTGAAATGTATTATCTTTGTTTCTTATGATTGACTGAAAAGATAAACTTATACTCTTTTATATGATACAGAGGAAGTTGTCTTTTTAAAAGCTTAAAAAACATTAATTGTAATTATTATCTTCTCTGTATAGAATAAGGGATTATCTATTATGGAACTTATCAGTGTAATTGTACCTGTGTATAATGTTGAAAGATATTTGCCGAAATGTCTTGATAGTATTTTGTGTCAGAGTTATACCAATCTGGAGATATTGTTGATAAATGATGGCAGTACGGATATGTCGGGTGCTTTGTGCGATGAATATGCGCGGAAAGATGGGCGTATAAAAGTTTTTCATCAACCAAACAGAGGGTTGGCTGAGGTACGTAATGTTGGTTTGGCTAATGCTACAGGTGATTATATATCGTTTGTAGACAGTGACGATTATATTGACCATGATTTTTTCTTAAACTTGTATAATCTGCTAACAGTAACTGATTCTGATATTGTTCAATGCAACTATCAGGTTGTGAACGAGTCGGGTAATTTACTCGATGATCGTCAGCCGAAAGCTATAGATGGAGAGTATACCGGATATGAATGTTTGCAGAATTTGTATAACGAGGGTTTTTATCCGGCTAATGTTATACTCTGGAATAGGTTGTCGAAAGTCAGTCTATGGAAGGATATTTCTCTGCCGGCAGGAATTCTGCACGAGGATGAGTATGCTTTTGCATATATATACGATAGAGCACGTAAAGTGACGATTACGTCGCAGGTCTTATATTATTATGTGATGCGTGAGGGCAGTATTACGAATACTGTAAATTCTGAATATATAATTAAAAAGCAGTTCGATTATAATGATATTTGCAATGACAGATATTCTTTCTTCCAATCGAAAGGGTATACCGAACTGGCTTCCCGTACAATCGCAATGAAAGCTCTTTTTGCGAAGAGGATAGTCAAAGGGATTAAGGAGCTGGATTATTGTGATAAGAAAAAGCAAGAGCTTCTGAGCAGAATACAACGTGATATTAAAAAATACCTGAAAGTATATTTGAATGATAAAGGGTTAAGAATGAGTGCTAAATTGAGGTTTATCCGTTATGCGATTGGGATATTCGATTAAATCTGTATTTATTATCTGTATAGAAAATATGACTTGTGAAACATAAGTGTTCGAAAAACTGACAGAAAATATACTATCTTTGTTGCTTTATGGCAGATGTAGAAAAAACAGACATATTTGACAAAGTATTGGTATTGGTTCATAAGCTTTACAATAAGGTGAACACTATGTTCGGAGAGGATGGTAATTTCCGCCGGAGGCCTGTGTTGTGGAGCTTTCTGGTTTTGTCCTGTTTCTTGGTTCTGTTACTTTTAAATATCCTTACTCCCTTTGTTTCGGATGATTATGTCTACTTGTATGTCTATGGTGAAACACAACCTGTAGAGTCGCTTGGAGACATTATTCAGTCACAGGTAAACCACTATTTCCTGTGGGGCGGACGCAGTGTCGTGCATTTTGTAGCGCAGGTATTACTCATACTACCATCGTATATGTCCGATATACTGAATGCATCGGTCTATATGGGATATGTATTTCTTATCTATTATCACATCAAAGGTAAGGGTGAAGGCAGTATCTCGTTATTCCTAATCGTCAATATGGCAATCTGGTTTTTCCAGCCCGTATTCGGCGATACAATACTTTGGGTAACAGGATCAGCAAATTATCTTTGGGGTACATTTTTTATTCTGTTACTTTTGTTACCTTTTCGTCTGTATGACGGTAGCCACTTGTCGCCTATAAAGCAGTTGGTGGCATCGGTAGGGCTTTTCATACTCGGGGTTATTGCCGGTTGGTCTAACGAAAATACATCGGGAGGAATGATACTGATCATCATACTGTTCCTGCTCTATTATCGTTCTAAGGCATGGAAAGCTCCTGTCTGGTCATATGTTGGTTTGTTGGGTAGTATTATCGGCTTTGCTATAATGATTCTGGCACCGGGTAATTTTGAAAGGGCAGGAGAGGCTGGTTCATTGAGTCTGTTTATTCTCGGCTACCGTTTATTTAATTGCACGCTGACTTTCTTTTATCATGCAGGCCCGTTTATACTTGTTAGTCTGATTGTTACTATCCTGTACTATCATTTTCCGAAAGAGGAGGATGGTGATAGGAAAAGGGAGAAGCTGAAATTGAGCTTCATATACTCTATTGCAGGAGTGGCAGCCGTATATGCTATGGTACTTTCCCCTTCTTTTCCGCGTAGGGCACTATTTGGTGTAGTTACCTATCTGGTAATCGGAGCCGGGATATTATTATATAATACCGATTTTAAGTATCGCCTTTTGCAGCAAGTAAGATCAACGATTATTATGGTAGGATCGGTTTGTCTTTTGTTTACTGTTTATATGGCTACAAAAGAAATCAAGACATACCGTAATATTGTGCAAGAGCGTAAGTCTGTGATAGAGCAGGTGAAAAAAGAAGGCGGAGATTCATGCGAGTTTGAGCGTTTCCATGGCGGGCAATATATACATGGCGAAGATCCTTTTGCTGAGGAATCTATGAGTCGTTATTATGGCATAAGAATCAAACTGAAATAAATTTATCAGAAGAAGTCTATTCCCATGAGTGTGCCTGTGATAATTCCTGCAATACCCAAGCCGATAAGTAGTAAGCCTATAATCTGATTAAATATCTGTAGTCCGCGCGGATTGAATCGGGTACGTAGCTTATTCACAATGAAAGTAATTAGCAGCCACCACAGTAAAGCTCCCAATCCGATAAAGAATATAGTAATCAGATCGTATCCGAAAGGTTTGTCAGCATCTATTACATTGAAGCGCGCAAAGAGTGCAATATAGAGGAAAAGAGTCGCTATATTGGAGATGGTGAGTATCAGAGAGGAAGCGAAGACCTTCCAGTATGACATTGTCTTTTCATTCAGTTTAGCGAGGTTTTTGGAAGGGTTTTTGTTGAATACAAAATATCCGAAAACGATAAGGACTATACTACCTACTACTTTCAACGGTCCTTCGTGTTGCTGTATAGATTCATTGCTGAATCCCAGTCCTAAGGCGGCGATAATTGCCAATAATGCAATAATCATATCTCCTGCTACAGCACCTAATCCGGTAATTAGTCCGTTCCTCCGCCCTTCGTTTAGGGTGCGTTGTACGCATAGCATACCTACCGGACCCATTGGGGCAGAAGATAAAAAACCAATAAATAGTCCTTTTATAATGATATATACCATCAACTCATATTTACAGCAGTCATTCCTTTATTCTATGTAAAGCCTGAGTTCATAGCGGAACGAGACAGCTTATAAGTACAAAGATAGTATCAAAATATCAAAAATATGCACACTATAAGCCAAAAGGGTGAGAGTTGTTAAACATTTTTAATCTAACAACTCTCCTTTGTTAATTATATTGAGTTTATTTTCAGCAGCGATAGTGCAGTATCTGAAATAAATACAGCACGAATCTTTTCTAAGAAAGTATCCGTGCTGTGTATCTTATTTTATTGTCTGACGCTTTTTCAGTATCTATTCTTTATTATTGTTGTATTTACTGTAAATAATAGAGAACTTCATATTATCAGGATCAGTCCTCAATATAGCTGATGTCTGGCTCATGATATTATATATGTATGAGTACGATTCTGCTCCGGTGGAGGAATTAGTCGTAGTTTTCACTGTAACCGGTATCATCAGATATTCCAGATCCGGAAGCGTTTCTCTATCTTTATAGTAATCGGCATAGTGATTTATGATAGTCGCTATATTTCCCAGATCGTATGTATTGATAGGTGTTGTAGATGAAGCCGATGTTGTTCTCTTTATTACAAAACTGGTTATGTTATCCGGTTTCTTGGATTTATAGAAGAAGTTCTCCAAAGAGTCTTTGTTGAGTAGTAATACATAAGTAGGTCTCGTTATATTGAGTTTCTCTTCCTCTTCGGTAAATCCTTTGATCTTCAGGTTTGCCGAGTTGAGAGTTCTTCCCTTACCTGCTTTGTTGACAATATCGTTTAATGGCAGAACTAATTTTGTATATACTCCTGCCGGAGTTTTCATATAAGTTTTTGTAGCATTACTTGTAAAGAGGTCTTCAGGCAGGGTGTTTTTTATGCTGTTCATCTGAATTACTTCAGGTGTAACAGGCAGGCTGAACAGCCCCCTTACAGCGGAATCGGCTGTGTTTGCCGTATTCCTAACGTTATATGTGTAATATACATTAAACTCGTTATAGTCCACATTGATCATGCTACCAGACCCGAAAGTAGAGGTAACATATACACCTTTAAAGAATTCTTTGAAATTATCCGGATTCTTAAAGGTTTCTCTATTGTTTTTCCATTCGTTATAGATAGTTTGACCCTTTTCTATACCTACTTTTGTGAGAATTCTCTTTGTGCGGTAAGAAGAACTAAATGCAGTATCAGGCAGATTCTGTATAGAGAAAATACTTTGCCCCAGCAATATGCTCATATCGCAGTAATTCTTTGGATCTACACTTGTGAAGAAGAATGGTTTAAGCGGAGATGTTACTTCATAGACTGCTACCCCCATTGGAGATATAGAGTCACCTGTGAAGGTGGAAAATCCTGTTTCCATGATAACGGAATCTATTGATACTACATTCTCCTGAAAAGCTTTGATTGTATCCATCATAAAGAATTCGCACATGTATTCTGATTTCACCTTACCGAATACAGGGTCTATATACTCACCCAGCATACTGTATATTGTGCGTGCATATACCGAATCTCTGAAAGATATGGTTTCGGCTGTTACCGTAAGAGTATCTGTGCCGACAAATATACCATCCCCATCGGGTTGTATACTACTACCGATAGAATCGATGTCATCATTACATGCTATAAAAATAATTGCAGACAGGGCGATTGCTAAGGAGGATAAAGCTTTAAATTTCATTCAATTTACTTATTAAGTCAATTAGGGTCTCAAATATCTATAAAAATGCTGTTTACAGAAAATATAACAGCATTTTTATAGATTTATTTTAGATACTTTAAAGATTCTCGTAAAAATTATTGATGGCTTCTATGGAAGATTCTACATCTCCCTGATAAGAAAGGAAGTCTTTCCCTGATTTATTCGCATAATCGAGAACGTTTTTATTCACCTCGCTTTCGCTCTGAATAATTCCATCAGCATATTTGATCGCAAAGTTAGAAAGTGTTTCGTAATCCACAACACCTTTCAGGTCAGAAATATCTTTGTCTTTTATTCCGTCAAACTTAAGTTTATCGATAAAATTATTATTGAATGGCTGCTTAAAGTCGTCGTTATATAAAGAATATACTATTTTTGAGTTTTTAAAGCACGGATCATCAGCATATGCTGTTTTAATATATAAACCGGTCAGCGCCGTCATCCATCCATGACAATCTATCACATCGGGAATCCATCTTAACTTCTTTATAGTTTCCAATACCCCGCGTACATAAAAGATACTGCGTTCATCATTGTCGCTGAACTCAACGCCTTCATCATTGGCTACAGTATGCTTGCGTTGGAAGTAATCATCGTTGTCGATAAAGTATATCTGCATTCTGGCTGCCTGTATAGAAGCCACTTTAATAATAAGCGGATGATCTGTGTCATCTATAATAAGATTCATTCCCGAAAGACGGATTACTTCGTGCAGTTGGTTTCTTCTTTCGTTGATGCTCCCGAACTTCGGCATGAATGTCCTTATCTCTTGACCTTTCTCTTGTATAGCTTGTGGTAAGTATCTACAGTTAGTTGCAATCGGTGAATCAGGTAAATAAGGAGTAATCTCCTGTGTAATGTATAAAACTTTTTTTGTACTCATTTATTTCGTATCCTCATGTTTATCCTCTACATACAATTTCAAACTACAAAGATAATAAAAAAAAATCTTCTTTTTTGCAAACTTTGGATCACAAAATGTAGTATTTCTTTGTTTTAAAGGGTTTCTGCAAATTTTATGGATAATTATGCGTTAAAATTTGAAACAAAAAGAACCGATTGTTTCGTTGTTCCGTAAATATTTACTTGCTTTGTATCCGTTTTCATTATATAGATAAATGAATATAATAAAAATAACAAAAGAGCTGCAAAATTTGCTATCTTCTTTACGCTCACAGGGAAAGACTGTCGGATTTGTTCCTACAATGGGTGCTTTGCACGAAGGTCATCTTTCTTTGGTAAAACAGTGTATTGCCGATAACGATGTGTGTGTTGTAAGCATCTTTGTTAATCCTACCCAGTTCAACAATAAAGAAGATCTGAAAAAATATCCCCGTACGTTAGAGCGCGACAGCCAATATTTACAGGCTGCGGGGGCTGATATTGTTTTTGCTCCGACTGAAGAAGAGATTTATCCTGAACCCGATACCCGACAATTCGATTTCGGGCAGATAGATAAAGTAATGGAAGGACTGCACCGTCCGGGACACTTTAATGGAGTGGCGCAGGTAGTGAGCCGATTGTTCGATATTGTAAAACCAGACAGGGCATATTTTGGCGAAAAAGACTTTCAGCAACTTGCAATTATACGTGCAATGGTAAAGCAGCTAAGTCTATCTGTACTAATCGTGCCGATGCCGATAGTAAGAGAAGCGAGCGGGCTGGCAATGAGCAGCCGCAATGAACGCCTGAGCGTAGAGCAGAGAGATACAGCAGCTAATATATCCCGTATATTGTTCGAGAGCCGTCAGTGGATGGAAACCTCTACGGTGGCCGAGACAATAAAGAAGGTGACCGATAGCATCAATGCGTTCGATGGATTGGATGTAGAGTATTACGAAATAGTGGATGGCTACACGTTACAGTCGATTGTAGACTGGGACCAGCCCGGTTATATAGTGGGGTGCATAGCCGTATTTTGTGGAGATGTACGATTGATAGATAATATTATATATAAAGCAAACAGCTAAACTTTAGGAACAAGCGATATGATCATAGAAGTTGTAAAATCGAAGTTACATCGTGTTACGGTAACCGAAGCCAACTTGAACTATATAGGAAGTATCACGATAGACGAAGACTTGATGGATGCTGCTAACCTGATTGAAGGTGAAAAAGTCCAGATAGTCAATAATAACAATGGTGAACGTCTCGAAACCTATGTGATAAAAGGTAAACGCGGATCGGGAGCCATCTGCCTCAACGGAGCCGCTGCGCGCAGAGTGCAACCCGGAGATATTGTTATTATAATGTCGTTTGCCCATATGGACTTTGAAGAAGCTAAGGCTTTCAAACCATGGGTTGTATTCCCCGACACTAAGACCAATAAGTTGATCAAGTAAAACCAGATTTCATTTTTCGTTATGGCTAACAGCGTACAGCTAACAGCTAAAGGCTACTCATATAAAGATATATGGAAAGTCAGTATCCCTATTATGCTGGGGTTATTGGCTCAGAATATCGTTCAGATCACAGCAACTGTCTTTCTCGGTCAGGTAGGCGAGGTAGAGCAGAGTGCTTCCGGTCTGGCGGGTATCTACTATATAGCCTTCTTCACCCTCTGTTTCGGATTCAGTATCGGAGGGCAGATTATGATTAGCCGCCGCAACGGAGAACAGGACTATAAACGCATCGGCAGCATTGTCATACAGGGAGTTATATTCCTCGAGGTGCTGGCCCTCGTCTTGTTCTCAGGTTCGTCATTGATGCTGAGACATGTATTGCCCAACTTTATGGAGTCGCAAGCCGTTTACGAGGCTGTCGATTCCTACCTGTCGTGGCGTATATTCGGTTTCTTCTTCGCCTCTATCAATGTCATGTTCAGAGCGTTCTATGTAGGTATAGCCCGTACCCCTGTGCTGACAATGAATGCCATTGTGATGGCTGTAGTCAACTTCATAGGCGACTATGTACTTATATTCGGAAACTTCGGCTTCCCCGAACTCGGTATTGCAGGAGCAGGTATGGCTGCCGTTATATCAGAGATAGCCTCTGTACTGTTCTTCGTTATCTATACCTTTAAGACTGTCGATCTGAAGAAATACGGCTTCACCCGTATGCGTTTCAAGATATCCATCATAAAGAACATACTCAGTATCTCATCATTCACTATGGTGCAGTATCTTATATCCATGTCTACATGGTTTATATTCTTTATGGCGGTCGAACAGCATTCGGCGAGGGCACTGGCGATAACCAATATTGTCCGCAACTTCTACATGCTCTTCTTTATCCCCATGAATGCACTGGCTACCACTGCAAATACACTGGTGGGAAATACGATGGGAGCAGGCAATGTGAAAGACGTAATACCTCTTATAAAACGTATATGTACCCTCAGCCTGAGCGTCATTGTCATAGTCATGTTGGTTACAGGATTAGGAGCTGAATTTTGGATATCATTGATAGCTTCGCACGAAGACCTGTCGCTGATTCCCGAATCGGTGGGGCCGTTGCTTGTCGTTGTCTTTGCCCTGCCTGTCTGTAGCCTGAGTACAGTGGTGTTCAATTCAATATCCGGTACCGGTAATACCCGAGCTGCACTGATGCTCGAAATGGTGACTCTTGTGCTGTATGTCGGTTATATGTACTGGATAGTGATATACAAACAAGCACCGGTAGCTCTGTGCTGGACAGTAGAGTACGTCTATTGGGGCAGTCTGTTGCTGTTTTCATTCCTGTATCTCAGATATGCCAAATGGCAGGATAAGAAGATCTGACAATTATTACAGATTTTTATTCTTCTTTCAATAATTCTTCAGCAGCTTCTTTCGGCATCAGCAGGTGCATGTAAGGGTATAGCTTCGGACGGTAAGGCATAAAATACCATTCGTCGTCAGCGATATTGATACACAGAATGACACTCGCCGGATTAGAAGTAATTTTCTTCCGATGTCTGTGGCTGTATTTTGTTTGGGAAGAGTAATAGTATAGTCGTCAGTAGAATAAAAATGTATTTCATCGTTTTATTTAATTATTTTTCCTTTACAATTTCAAATAAAAATCCTTTACTAGTGCAGTGAATCCATCCGAATACACATGCCTTTCCTTTTCTATAACCAGATCAGTTTCGATTAACGGTGCAGCCTGTTTTGTCAGTTCTGCCAATATACGTTTCGGTGCAGAGGTAGGGGTAGGGTGCACGTTTGTAAAGCGTGATATATACAGTTGATTTTCTTCGCTCAGCTTCAATAAAGTATCTTTATATTCATACGGATAAATAACAGATAGCTTGCCCTTATCGCTCAGTAGTTTTGTCGAAGTTGATAACAATTCGTTTATCGGCAGTGTGTCCGTATGGCGTGCCAGTGTCCTGCCCCGATTGGGAGATTTCAGAGATTGTTCGAAATATGGAGGATTGGAGACAATCAGATCATATTTTTTTGTCAGATGTATTTGCTCTGCAAAATCTTGTAGAGACAGACAAAAGCAGTTGATGCCTCCGGCTAGAGGAAACCTGTCTATATTCTCACAAGCCTGTATTACGGCATTTTCCTCAATATCTATAGCATTTATTTTCAAACTGGGGTTTCGTTGAGCCAGCATCAATGCGATCAGCCCCGTTCCTGTACCCACATCGAGGGCAGATACAGCATCCTGCACATCACACCATGCCCCCAGCAGCACCCCGTCTGTTCCTACCTTCATGGCGCAACGGTCGTGATAGACGGTAAACTGTTTGAAACGGAAATAAGGGTTCGGCATAATGTTTCGATGTCAGAATCAAATTTGTATAAATACCTGAAATTTGATTTTTAAATTATAAAGTCAATCCTTTTATGGCACAACTTTTGTTATATATTAAAGCAAAGTTAGTTATTATTCTGTATTTTTACAGCCCTTTATATTGTAAAGGGAACAACCCGAAAAAGCAAAAATATACAATATGTTCAATAGAAAAAGAGATTTACTCGGTATCGAAGAAGGCAGAGAACCCGTTATTTCGATCATTGCCAACGACTTCGATGACGGAGATTGCTATATAAACGAAAAAGACCTGAAAGAAGAACTGGCCATTTTGCCTTTGCGCAATACGGTTATTTTTCCCGGAACGAGCATGCCGATTTCGGTAGCCCGCAAAAAATCCCTGAAGCTGATAAAAGCTGTAAACCGCCAAAGAGGCAAATATGTAGGACTTATCTGCCAAAAGGACGCAGAAAATGATGATCCTGAAGTAGGCGACCTGTACCCGATGGGAGTTATCGGTGAGATAATACGTGTCATAGAGCTGCCTGATGATGATAATGTGACAGTTATCTTTCAGGGAAAGAAACGCTTTCGCCTGACAGAACTGACACAGAATGAACCGTACATGAAGGGGCGTTTCGAGATAAAAGAGACTGTGCCGGTATTGAAGACCGATACAGAATATAAAGCCCTCCTTGATTCTATCCGCGATCTGATGATACAGATGCTGCGTATGTACGGAGAACCGCCGAAAGAATTTATTCAGCGGCTGAAATCGGACATTGTGTCGCCGGTATTGGTGAACTACTGTTGTGCCAATCTGCCTGTGTCGGGAGCCGAAAAACAGACATTACTGGAAATAGATGATGATAAGGAACGCGCATATCGCCTGCTTGTCATTCTCAACCGCGAAACGCAGATGATGGAAATGAAGCTGAACATACAGATGAGAACCCGCGAGGAGCTCAATCAGCAGCAAAAAGAGTATTTCCTTCAGCAGCAGATCAAAACCATTCAGGACGAACTGGGCGGTAATCCACAGCAAGCTGATGTAGACGAATTTAAGGAACGTGCTGCCAAAAAGAAATGGAGCAAAGAAGTGGCTGAGACTTTCGGCAAAGAGTTAAGCAAGCTCGAACGCCTGCATCCGCAGTCACCCGATTATTCTACGCAGTACACCTATATAGAGACTTTGCTCGACCTGCCTTGGGGCGAGTACACAAAAGATAACTTCAATCTGAAAAATGCACAGAAAGTGCTCGATCAGGATCATTTCGGATTGGAAAAAGTGAAAGAGCGCATTGTAGAGCATCTTGCAGTATTGAAACTGAAAGGTGACCTCAAATCGCCGATCATTTGTCTTTACGGTCCTCCGGGAGTTGGTAAAACATCTCTAGGTAAATCTATCGCAAAAGCATTGAACCGCAATTATGTGCGTGTATCGTTCGGTGGTTTGCACGATGAATCTGAGATTCGAGGACACCGCCGTACATATATTGGAGCTATGCCTGGGCGCATTATTCAGAATATACTGAAAGCCGGATCGTCAAACCCCGTATTTGTACTCGATGAAATAGATAAGATCGGAAACGATTTTAAGGGCGATCCGTCTTCCGCTTTATTAGAAGTGCTCGACCCTGAACAGAACTCAGCTTTTCACGATAATTATCTGAATATAGACTACGACCTGTCGAAAGTGATGTTCATAGCTACTGCAAACAATCTTTCCACCATTTCGCAGCCATTGCTCGACCGTATGGAGTTGATAGACGTAAGCGGTTACATTATCGAGGAAAAGGTAGAGATAGCACATCGCCACCTGATACCGAAGCAATTGGAAAATCATGGTCTGAAAAAAGATGTAATAGAAATTTCGAAAAAGACACTCGAAAAAATCGTTGAAAACTATACCCGCGAATCGGGTGTGCGCGAACTGGATAAAAAGATAGCCAAGATAATGCGCAAGGTAGCCCGCAAAGTAGCATCCGAAGAGGATTACAATAAGGTGATAGAGCCAAAAGACCTGCACGAATATCTGGGTGCAACGGAGTATAGCCGGGACCAGTATCAGGGCAACGAATATGCCGGAGTGGTTACAGGCTTGGCATGGACATCGGTAGGCGGAGAGATATTGTTTATAGAAACCTCGCTGAGCAAAGGAAAAGGTGGTAAGCTTACCCTTACAGGTAATTTGGGTGATGTGATGAAGGAATCGGCCGTACTGGCACTCGAATACCTGCATTCTCACGATAACCTGCTGGGTATTGACGAAAAGGTGTTTGAAAACTGGAATGTACATGTGCATGTACCCGAAGGAGCTATCCCTAAAGATGGGCCATCGGCGGGTATCACGATGATAACTTCCATAGCATCGGCTCTTACGCAGCGTAAGGTAAAAGCAAACCTTGCAATGACAGGGGAGATCACCCTGCGTGGAAAGGTGCTTCCGGTAGGAGGTATCCGCGAGAAAATACTGGCTGCTAAACGAGCTGGAATTAAGGAGATTATCCTTTGCAAAGAGAATAAAAAAGATATAGACGAGGTGAAACCGCTTTATCTGAAAGGGCTAACTTTCCACTATGTGGATGATATAAGGCAGGTGCTCGATATAGCTTTGCTCAAGGAGAAGGTAAAACATCCGCTCGACCTGAACGTGAAAGAGGAAAAGAAGGAAAAAGCAAAAGCGAATTAAGGATCACTTATAAATGAATAGGGAAGTGCAGGTTTTCAGACTTGCACTTTTTTATTTTAATTCATACATTTAGCCTTTGTTATTATGCAGATACAATAGTATGGCTATAATCTATGAGTATATAATACAAACATTAATAATACTTACGAAATGATACTACTTCAGGCAATGATTGGTTTTGCTTTTCTCTTTATAATTGTTGCAATTATTCTCTTCATTGTCGGTGCCCCCTTATTAGCACTTGTAGTAAGGAAGATACTGCTTAAAATATTTCCGGTAGGCAATACCAAACGGGAATTTTGGATATATGTGGCGAGTGTATTAATTGCTATACTTCTAACAATATTATTATTGATTATACTAATGCATATTCCGTTGGCATCGCCTACATAATAAAAGAATATTACACTATGGAAAACAGATTTGAGAAAGAAATGTCGTTAAGAACAGATAAAGAACTAGTCAGAATCATTACAATAGAGCGGGATAACTATCAGCCTCTGGCATTAGATGCGGCCAAAAATGAATTGAAGAAGCGAAATATTTCAGATGTAGACATTGAGGATATAGCTCAAAGTCTAATTGAGCAAATGAAAAAAATTATACAATTGAATACTGATATGGTAGGTTCGGGAATACGCTTGGTGAATTTTCTGATAGATTCTTTAATATGGCTTGTTATTGCTTTTATTTTGACTTTTCCTCTGAATGCAAATGAAGGTGGTCAAATATTTATCGGGTATATCGTGTTATTCGGAACATTCATCCTTTATTATGTATTTTTTGAGACTAAATATCAAAAAACACCGGGTAAGATGCTTACAAAGACAAAGGTTGTAAGTACAGAGGGAGAGAAACCTACTTCTGCCGATATCTTTGTCAGAACACTATTGAGGCTTATTACACCATTCGATGCTATTTCGTTCCTTTTTTCAAGGAACGGACTGCATGACAGGCTGTCTCGTACGAAAGTAATAAAAGCTGATAAGGATATAGATATTACGTAATATGAATAAATGGAAAACTGCCTTTTGGATTTGTCTGACTTTTCTCATTATTGCCACTTGCTCCTTAATGTATGCAGTCTATGCAGTCATAGACCAGAGTGTTACATTAATGTATCTAAATGATGATTATGATAGGGCAGACGCTGATCTGGAAACGATTATTCATATTGTCAACAAGACCGATATGGATAAAGCCGAAATAGAAGCAGAGTTGAAGACCCATCCCTATTTTGAATATATGGATTTCGCTACTGATACCATAGAATTGAAGCGAACGGTTCTTATTTTTGAAAATGATACATTGAAGACAATGAAAAACAGATGGTAAAAGGCAATATTATGGAATTTAGCAAAGAAGTATGGAATCTGACCGATTATGAGATGGAATATGATGCCGGCATCGGTGAAGCATTCCGTCTGAAAGACTTTACAGTCAAAGCTCTTAGCAATGGTTTGCCGGATGCAGCTTTGTTTGCCAATTCCCTTTTCTGGAAACAGAAAATCAGTCGCTTTAAAGACAAATAAGAATGCCCTGCTGTGTAAGCCGTACAATGTAACTATTATTAAAAGTAAAGTTTTAATAGTTTCTAAACTATTTCTTACATTTGTACCACAATGACGAATCATACGCAAATCGACGGAAAAGAGACCTCGCCGCTTAAGTATGCCATGCAATACGGCCTCTATTTAGGTGTCTTTTGGGCGTTAAAATACCTTGTTTATGTAGCGGCCAGCTATTGGGTACATTTTATCTATTTGTACTATCTGCTCAATGTAGGTACGTTTATACTGATCTATGTTTTTTACATCAAGTATATAAATGCCGATACCTACCCTGTGAATAACAAGATACGGGGCTTTCTCTTTGTCGTCCTGCTGTGTTTCTTCGCCTCCTTTATAGAGGCGGCGGCAGTATATCTGCACTTTCAGGTACTCGATCCCGGATATTATTCGAGCAAGATAGCGCCCACTCTTGCTAAAATGGTGGAATCGTTTCCATATCCACCTCAGATGAAAGCCGATGCTCTGATCATGGTAAACAGCAGTTTGCTGTATGTGGTGTCCATTTTTATGGGCAATGTGTTTCTGGGAGTGTTGTTAGGTACGCCTATGGCGTTGTTGGTAAAGAAAAGTAATCAGTAATCCTCATATCATGGACATTTCGGTAGTTATCCCATTGTTTAATGAAGAAGAATCCCTGTCGGAACTTTACACATGGATCGCGCGGGTGATGAACGAGAACGGCTATTCTTACGAAGTCATTTTTGTAGATGATGGTAGTACAGATAGTTCGTGGGACGTGATATGCGATCTGCGAAAATCGTCGCCCGAAGTTAAGGCTATTCGTTTCAGACGCAACTATGGCAAATCGCCCGCATTGCACTGCGCATTCCAAAAGGCTCAGGGAGACGTTGTGATTACTATGGATGCCGATTTACAGGACAGTCCTGATGAAATACCGGCACTCTATAAAATGATAAAAGAAGACGGCTATGATCTGGTTTCGGGCTGGAAGAAGAAACGTTATGATCCGCTGTCGAAAACAATACCTACAAAATTATTTAATGCGACGGCTCGAGCTGTTTCGGGAGTTAAGCTCCACGACTTTAATTGTGGGCTGAAATCGTACCGGAAAGAAGTCGTAAAAAGCATAGAAGTGTACAACGATATGCACCGCTACATCCCTTATCTGGCGAAGATAGCCGGATTCAACAAAATAGGAGAGAAGGTAGTGCAGCATCAGGCACGCAAATTCGGTAAAAGCAAATTTGCAGGTATCAGCCGTTTTGTAAATGGCTACCTCGATTTGCTCACCCTATGGTTCCTCTCAGTCTTCGGACGCAAGCCGATGCACTTTTTCGGGCTGTGGGGAACAGTTATGTTCTTTCTGGGTTTCATTGCCGTCATTATAGTAGGAGCCAATAAGCTATATGCTATCAGCAGAGGGGTACCGCATCCGCTGGTGACCAGCTCGCCTTACTTTTACATAGCACTCACAATGATGCTGCTTGGCACACAGTTGTTCCTTGCCGGATTTTTAGGAGAAATAGTATCCCGCAATTCGTCCGACAGGAACGATTATAAGATAGAGGAAGAATTGTAGTTTTGCTACACCAGTTAGCTAATCGCTTTAGTTTTGTCAAACTTGTAACTCGTAACTGTCTGAAGGACAAAGTAACTTGTAACTCGTAATATATACTTATGCAACTAAAAGAACTTATCGAAAGCCGTTATTCGGTTAGGGCTTACCTTCCGCAACCCGTAGAAAAGGAAAAAGTAGATTATATACTCGAATGTGCCAGATTATCTCCTTCGGCCTGTAATCTACAGCCTTGGAGATTCTATGTAGTAACGGATAAGGCTGTAATGGCGCGGATACATGAATCATACAACCGCGATTGGTTTGCAACCGCACCTATGCACATTGTCGTATGCAAAGATACTTCCGAATCGTGGAAAAGGACGACATCCGATAATAAAGATCATGCCGACATAGACGCGGCCATAGCTTCTGAGCATATTTGTCTGGCAGTGGCAAATGTTGGATTGGGTACATGCTGGATATGCAACTTCAAACCCGATGAGCTGACCGATGCCTTACATCTGCCTGACCATATAGAACCTATCGCAATCTTTCCACTGGGGTATATTGACGAAGAAAAAAGCAAACCTACCGAAAAAAAGAGAAAACCGGCAGCAGATATTATCGAATGGATATAATTCAGATTATTATTCTGGCTATCGGTTTATCTATGGATAGCCTTATTATAGCGCTAACCAGCGGTGCAATCATTGGAAATCATCACAGAGTAAATGTGGCAAAGATAGCAGGTATGCTGGCTTTTATACAAATGGGGCTGACTGTCTTCGGGTGGCTTGTGGGCTCTACATTTGCCCGTTATATAGAGGAATTCGATCACTGGATTGCATTCGGCATACTGCTTATCTTGGGTATTCGTGTTATCGTGTCGGCACTGAAGAATGAGGAAAGTTCACCTTTCGATCCTCTCAACTTCAAGGTCATGCTCGGACTGGCGATTGCTACCAGCATAGATGCAACGGCAGTAGGTTTGTCCCTGTCCTTTGTCAATACACAGATACTTGTTCCTGCTTTTATTATCGGCATTGTCACATTCGTTATTTCTTCTGTTGGGGTAATATCGGGCAGCAAGGTAGGGCAACGCTACAACCTGAGTATAAATATGCTTGGAGGTATTATTCTTATTCTTATCGCCTGCACCATTCTGGCAGGGCATACCTTGCTTGGACAGGGGCAAACCGTACACCTCTGATAGTGTTTACAAGAATCAACTGTTGTTAAATAAACCAAAGAAACGAACGTTCGGCATACCGGTATGTTATAATTGAAAGATATCGGCATTATATTTATTTGTAATTAATTGCCGTCGGCTATTTATTAACTATTAAATTGATTCGTAAATGACACTTATATTATTCTTGATATTTGCAATATTGATCTTCGGGGTGATGCTGTTACTATCCGTAGTAAGGGGTGTGTCATCTTTTATATTCGGGAAACCGTCAGCATATTCGGGCAGCTCGTCAGGGCGTAGTTCCTCGTCTCAAAAGTCTTCAGCTTATAATCCGTTCGGAGGGCAGGAGACAAAAAAAGTATTTTCGAAAGACGAGGGGGAATATGTTTCCTATGAAGAAATAAAGGAATAGCGGAAGAAGCTAAATGAAATAGAAATCCCCTGTCGGTTTGTTCCGGCAGGGGATTGTTGTTTTATATGAAGTTTATACCCAATAATTTAAGTTTTTCATCTTTATAACTGAAATGCCATATTAACCTTTCGTATGTGCCAATACCACTCTTTCTGAATACATTATTATATATATAACCGAGTCTTCTTGTTCGAGTAAAACTCATTGTGTCATTTGTCTTGTATATTATATCAGCTTTGTCTCCGTAATAAAAGAAAGGGATTTCCTGTATGTTTATTACACCTGATGGAGATGATTGATCTAATATTGATGTTGTATTCAGAGGTTCGAGACTGACAATTATAAGAATACTGTTATTTATGGTATCAGGTTGTTGTTGAATTATAAATACTCTGTCTTTGTACTTTTTGTGAACTTTATATTCTAAAACAATAGCTGCTATTTCGTTTATAAAGGACTTCTCTTCTATTTTCAGAACGGGATAACTAGCCGTAAAAGTAGTGTCTACAATTTTGATAGTTTCTCTCTGGGAGAACAAAAAGAGTGTTTGTAAAAAGAGTAATATAAATATTAGATTTCTCATAGCTGAGTAATTAAAAGAAGTGAGCACCTAAAGATATGCTTTTTTCTCAGGAAGATAAGAACGTGATAAAATAATAATCCCCTGTCGGTTCCATCGGACAGGGGTTCTTTATATTTAGAGTAAATGAAATTAGTTTTTTATCGCTTATTCAACAACTTACTATACGTCCTGTCATCCTTAATTATTTCGTATGCCTTCTTGTAGGTATCACTATGGTCGTTAAATATCCTTACCAGCGTTTCCATGTCGTAGACATCGCGCCCTATAAGTGCTTTTATCTGATACTCGAATATACCTTTCGATTTATCGTATTGCTCCTGATTGAACTCTATCTTTTCTTCGTTAGCAGATGTAATCACCTTGTCCAATACTTCCTGTGGTACATTATATTCCTTGTAGAAAGCCTCTTTGGATGGGTAGTCTTTCAATATCTGATCCCTGTGATTATCTACTTCTGCGTATGCTATTTTATTTATAATGCCTCTGTTGGCCACACTTCCCAGATAATTTGTGTATCTGGTAGTGTCGATAGGGATAAAGTAATCCGGCATAATACCGCCCCCGCCATACACAGTCCGCTTGTTCACCAGAGTCTGATATTTCAGCGAATCGGGGAAGTGAATGCTATCTGCGTGCATCATTTCGCCTTTGTTGTATCGGTCTATCACGTCCTTATTGTACGAAAGCAGGTCGCCGCTTGTATAAGGCTTTTGTATCGAGCGGCCTGTAGGCGTATAATAGCGTGCAACAGTAAGCCGTATCATCGATTCGTCAGGTAGAGGAATCGGACGTTGTACCAATCCTTTTCCGAAACTGCGGCGGCCTACAATTACTCCTCTGTCCCAGTCCTGAACAGCACCCGAAAGGATTTCACTGGCCGATGCCGAACCTTCGTTTATCATTATCACTACTTTGCCGTTCTCGAAAGAGCCTTTAGCTGTAGATACTTCATCTCGTCGCGGCTGTCTGCTACCTTCGGTATATACAATCAGTTTACCTTTGTCGAGAAATTCATCGGCAAGGTCTATAGCCGGAGCCATGTAGCCTCCGCCATTATTTTCCAGATCGAGGATAAGGTTTGTCATGCCCATTCCTTTCAGTTTCTTCACCGCATCGCTAAATTCACTCGCAGTAGTTGCACCGAAGCGCATAAGATGTATATAGCCAGTATTCTGGTCTATCATATAACTGGCATCTATACTGTAAACGGGTATCTTGGCACGAGTGATCTTAAAGCTTAACAGATCGGGTACACCACGACGCAGCACCTTGACATTTACAGAAGTCCCCTTTGGGCCTTTCAGATGTGATGTCACATACTTTGACGATTTCTTTACTCCGGCAATCAAAGTATCATTTACATAAAGTATCTTGTCTCCAGCCCTTATTCCTACTTTTTCGGATGGGCCTCCCGGAATGGTTTCTATTACATACAGTGTATCGGTCAGCATATTGAATGAAATACCGATTCCGTCAAAGTTTCCTTCGAGTGGTTCGTTCATTTCCTTTACCTCATCGGCGCTGATGTATGTAGAGTGTGGATCGAGCTTCTCTAACAATGATTTAATAGCGTCTTCCGCCAATTTGTTGTCGTCTACCTTATCTACATACAGATTTTCTATCACAGCCATCGTAGTCGCCAGCTTTTTAGAGCCTTCACTCATTTTGAACTGAGCCGACACATTTAGTGCAATGACAAAAAAGCAGAGCACTGATATGGTAATTCTTCTCATTCTAAATTGATTTTTAATGTAATCTACTGTGTTTTAGCAGATTGTTTCTTTTGTTATATGTTAATCCTGAATCTTTAAAACCATGCCTTCAGGAAGGAATTGGCTGACATCATGTCCGAAACGTAGCAGTTCGCGTACAATGGTAGAACTGATATGCGTAAGCTCGGGTTCGGTGAAGAGGATAACGGTTTCTACGCCTGATATTTTCCGGTTCATATCCGCAATCGTCTTTTCGTATTCAAAGTCGTTTACAGACCGTATCCCTCTTATTATAAAGTTAGCGTTAATATTTTTTGCGTAGTCGACAGTCAGATTGTCGTATGTGTCCACAGCTATGCGTGGCTCGTTGCTATAAAGCAATTCTATCATTTCGATACGGCTATCCAGCGAAAAAAAACTTTTCTTTGCTTCATTCTTACCAATGGCAATAACGATCTCATCTACTAATTCGAGAGATCGTTTTACCAGTGAATGATGTCCTATCGTAAAGGGATCGAATGTTCCCGGAAAGATTGCTTTTTTTTTCATTTTGTTAATTTGCCATGTCGGAGATAAACTTGATCCGTACCAAACGGATTTCATCTTCCGAATATTCCCCGAGTTCGTTGATAGCCTCTTCCAGATCGTCGGATTCAGCTTCTTGGAAATATTGGAATATATCGTCCAGATGATCTTCATCTATTACTTCGCGCAAGAAGTAGTCGATATTTATTTTAGTACCCGAATATACGATAGCTTCTACTTCATTGAGCAGCTCACCAAAGTCGATTCCTTTCGATTCGGCCAGATCGTCGAGCGCCACTTTGCGGTCGATAGCCTGTACGATGGCTACTTTCAGCTTCGACTTGTTTGCTACCGTTCTGACACGCAAATCTTCCGGGCGTTCTATCTCGTTTTCTTCAACGTGTTTCTTTATTATTTGTAGAAACTCCGTTCCGTACCTTTTTGCTTTTCCTGCTCCTACACCCGGAATGTTTTGCAACTCATCCATAGTGATCGGATAGATGGTAGCCATTGCCTCAAGAGACGGGTCTTGGAAAATAACGTACGGAGGCACATTATTGTTCTTTGCCATCTTCTTTCGCAGGTCTTTCATTATAGAGAAAAGTACAGGGTCTACGGCCGAACCGCCACCGCCGCCTTTGACTACAACGTCATCTATATTTTCGTCGTCATCCAAGTCGTCCTCGTCTGCCGTCGTAATCTTAAATGAAACGGGCTTTTTCAGGAAGTCTTTTCCTTTCTTAGTCATTTTCAGCAACCCATAATTTTCAATATCTTTTTCAAAATATCCGGCAATGAGTGCCTGACGGATAACAGCATTCCATGTGTCTTCATCGGCATCGTCACCCGAACCGAAAACTTCCAGGTCCTGATGTCCGTATGTCTCTATTTCGGACGTTTCTTTGCCTCTCAATACATTGATAACGTAGTCCGATTTGAATTTTTCTTTTAATGCAGCTACAGCCTCGATGGCTGTCAATAATAGTTCTTTGGCTTCCACTTGTCTTTTAGGGTTTACACAATTATCACAGTTTCCACAATTTCTTTCTTTATATTCTTCACCGAAGTAGTGAAGCAGTACCTTTTTGCGGCAAAGCGCAGTTTCTGCGTATGCAGCCGTTTCAAGAAGCAGTTGTTTTCCTATTTCTTGTTCGGCGACAGGCTTGCCTTGCATAAATTTTTCCAGTTTCTGTAAGTCTTTGAAGGAATAGAAGGCGATACATTTCCCCTCACCCCCGTCGCGTCCTGCGCGTCCGGTTTCCTGATAGTATCCTTCAAGACTTTTTGGCATGTCGTAGTGTATGACATATCTCACATCGGGTTTGTCTATCCCCATACCGAATGCAATGGTAGCTACTATTACGTCTGCCTGTTCCATCAGGAATGCATCCTGATTGGCAGAGCGTGTATTTGCATCCAATCCTGCATGGTAGGGCAGAGCATTTACGCCATTGGCCTGAAGTATTTCGGCAAATTCTTCTACCTTCTTCCGGCTCAGGCAATATATGATACCCGATTTATGTTCTTGCGATCTGATATATTTGATAATGTCCTTGTCTACGTTATTCGTTTTTGTACGGACTTCGTAGTAAAGGTTTTCGCGGTTGAACGATGCCTTAAATACATCGGCATCTATCATTCCCAGATTCTTCTGTATGTCGAGCTGTACCTTAGGTGTAGCCGTTGCGGTAAGTGCAATGATCGGATGTTTGCCGATCTCTGCCACAATAGGGCGGATACGTCTGTACTCGGGGCGAAAATCGTGTCCCCACTCCGATATACAGTGAGCTTCATCTATGGCATAGAACGAAATTTGTATCTGACGAAGGAAGTCGATATTCTCCTCCTTAGTCAGCGATTCGGGTGCGACATACAACAGTTTTGTCTTGCCCGATAGTATGTCACTTTTTACCTGTTCTATGGCAGCCTTATTGAGTGACGAATTTATAAAATGCGCCACACCGTCTTCTTCGCTGAAGTTGCGCATGGCATCTACCTGATTTTTCATCAGGGCTATCAGGGGGGATATAATAACGGCTGTTCCCTCCATCAGTAGCGCAGGAAGCTGATAACAAAGAGACTTCCCTCCGCCTGTAGGCATGAGGACAAAAGAGTCTCTTCCATTCAGAACATTCTGAATGATAGCTTCTTGGTTACCTTTGAACTTGTCAAAGCCAAAATGCTTTTTTAGAGCACCGGTTAATATCCCTTCTTTGTTAAGCATACTTGCAAAATAAGCTGTTTATATTACGAAGATAAATTCCTAAATTTAAATCTCCAACTTAAAATAGCCTATTTTTTATGAAAATAGCAAACTTTATTGTGAATTTTTCAATTTTATCATTTGAGACTTCTCGAGTTGTTCTTCGGCATACTCTTTTGTAATGTGAAGTTTCTCCTGTTGGGTAGATGGAATGTTGAACATGGAATCCATCATAATGGTTTCTACGATAGACCGCAATCCTCTGGCTCCCAGTTTGTATTCGATAGCTTTGTCTACAATATATTCATATACGTCTTCGTCGAAGGTAAGGTCGACATTGTCTATTTTGAATAATTTCACATATTGTTTTATGATCGAATTTTTCGGCTCGGTTAATATTCTGCGCAGAGCACTTCTATCCAGTGCATCCAGATAGGTAAGGATAGGCAGACGACCTATAATTTCGGGTATTAGCCCGTACGACTTCAAATCCTGAGGGGCAACGTACTGCAACAGATTATCCCTGTCTACCTGCGCATTGCTCTTCGATGAAGCGTAGCCCACCACCATCGTGTTCAGGCGTTGTGCTATCTTGCGTTCGATTCCATCGAATGCACCACCACAAACGAAGAGGATATTTTTTGTATCCACTGCGATCATTTTCTGATCGGGGTGCTTACGCCCACCTTGTGGCGGAACGTTTACGACGGAGCCTTCGAGCAGTTTTAGTAAACCTTGCTGTACACCTTCGCCGCTTACATCGCGTGTGATAGACGGATTGTCGCTTTTGCGCGCTATCTTGTCTATTTCGTCGATGAATACGATACCCCTTTCGGCTGCGGCAACGTCATAGTCCGATGCTTGCAGCAGGCGGGTAAGTATGCTCTCGATATCTTCGCCCACATATCCGGCTTCGGTGAGTACTGTTGCATCTACAATGGCGAAAGGCACATGCAATAGTTTAGCTATTGTGCGTGCCAGCAATGTTTTACCTGTCCCTGTAGGGCCTACGAGTATTATATTTGATTTTTCGATTTCTATATCGTCGGTTTTCTCTTGTAGTATGCGTTTGTAGTGGTTGTACACCGCTACCGAGAGATAGCGCTTGGCATTATCTTGTCCGATGATGTATCCGTCGAGATATTCTTTTATTTTCTTTGGGTCGGGTAGCTGGGTTTTATCTATTCCCAGTGCCGATTTTTTCTTTGCTTCAAGGCTTTCTTTTACTATCTGGTAAGCCTGTTCGGAACAGCTGTCGCAGATGTCGGCTTCCATGCCTGATATGAGCATGTTTACTTCTTTGTCGCTACGTCCGCAAAAACTGCAATGATTAGTGTTTCCGTCTTTCTTTGCCATTTATTTTAGTTGAGTGTGCAAATGTAGTTTTTTAAAAAGATTTTAGCCAAAATAATTTGGCTAAAATCAATTATGCTGATGATTGTTTTGCCCTGCTGGTTATTTACGGGCAAATATACATAAATTTCTTACTTATTTTTCACTAAAACTTCATCTACCATTCCGTAGTCTTTTGCTTCGGCAGAAGTCATCCAGTAGTCGCGGTCAGAATCTTTTTCCACTTTGTCGAACGACTGTCCGGAGTGGTCGGAGATGATAGTATAAAGTTCTTTCTTGATCTTACCTATTTCACGAGCTGTGATTTCGATATCAGAAGCCTGTCCCTGAGCACCGCCCAGTGGCTGGTGTATCATCACGCGTGAATGTTTCAGTGCAAAACGTTTGCCTTTTTCTCCGGCTACGAGCAGTACGGCAGCCATAGATGCGGCTATACCTGTACAGATGGTAGATACCTGACTGTTGATAAACTGCATGGTGTCGTATATTCCGTATCCTGCATATACCGATCCGCCCGGAGAGTTAATGTAGATAGAGATGTCTTTTCCCGAATCGGCAGAATCGAGGTAAAGCAACTGCGCCTGTATCACATTGGCAGTGTAATCGTCGATCTGTGTGCCTAAGAAAATAATCCTGTCCATCATCAGACGAGAGAAAACATCCATCTGGGCTACGTTCAACTGACGTTCTTCGATGATGGTCGGTGATATGTAGCTGCTGGTGATATCCATATAATTGTCGAGCGCAAGCCCGTTCATGCCTAAATGCTTGGTAGCATATTTTCTGAAATCATTGTTCATAATATATCCTTTTTTTAATTTTATAAATGTAATACTATATGTTAGTATAGACAATTATCGTGCCAATGGGCTTGACATAAAAAAGAGGCTAAATATTCCAGCCTCATTGTCCAACAAATATATAAAGAAAAACCGAAAAGTACGGCATACGGTTTTTCTTTATAAAAAATATTTATTTATAGCAAAGGCAGGATAGAATCTACCGGTAATTTGGTGTTCTTCATCAATGCTTCATTTGAGAGCAGAAATGCTTCTATAATATCCTTGTCTGACAGATTGTTGTCTGTTTTGAACTGACCGAACAGCCTGTTTGAGGGCCTTAGCAGGGACAATATATTGAATTTCCATTTCCCGTCTTCTTTCTTGAAGTCGATAGCATCCATCGGCCCTAAGGCGGCAACAGCATCATCGCCTGTTATCTTAATGCTGCCTAGTTTTGCTGCATTGATAGCATTCTGTTTTTCTTCATCTACAATAGAATTATCATAGAGGCTTATGATAAATGACTTTGCGTCCATGTTTTTCAGTTCTTCCCTGCTGAATAATATCAGTGCAGTAGTCATATTCATCTTGTCGGTGATGGTTCCCGAAATATTTCTGTCATTGACTTTGACGAGCATTGCCTCATAATATTTGATGGCTTCTGTTGTCAGGTTGTTGTATATTACTTGTCCGTTCCGCTGGCTTGCGGCGGTATTTACAGTATTGAATACCTCGATTATTTCAGCTTGGTCTTTCGATTGTGAATTACAGGAGATGGATATTACAGATAGTATGCAAATACTCAGATACAATAGTTTTTTCATAAGATGTGGGTTAAAGTTGTCTTTTCTACAATTACTCGCTAATATAGTGAAATTGTTGAAAACAGGATATGTTATATAAGAGTCTGTTTAAATTTTATTCATTCAGATTTTTAGAGCCATTTTGGGAATAATTTATTCTTTTTTGAGGTGATAATAGCGGGCTATTTAAGCCGATAAAAGGGATAAATTAAACCAAAAGAGCCTGAAAATGAATGAAAATAATCTATAATAAAATATTTTGGTAAAATTTAAACAGACTCTAAAAAAGGCGGGCAGAATAAATTTATTCTGCCCGCCTTGTAAAATATAGTAGAAATATTACGCTTCGGTTTTTTCTTCTTCTTTCTCAAAGAATTTGCGGAATTCATCCAGAGAAATAGCTTTCTCTTCTACGCCGAGTTTTGTTTTCAGCACGTCGATGATTTTATTTTCCATAGCGCGGTCGAGCAGGTTGCGTGCGTTGTCTTTGTTTTTCAACATATCGTTCGCATAGTTCTCCACCATTTCGTCAGGAAGATTCATCATGCCGTATTGTGCAAATTGTGCTCTGGCAGCTTGCATAGCGATGGCCTTCATGTCTTCGTTCTCTATCTTGATATTGTTATCCTTCGCTATTTGTTCTTTTATCAGATGGAACTTCAGGTCTTCGATGATTTTAGGGAAATCGTTGTCGAGAGACTCAGCTGTTCTTTCTTCACCGGTTGTAAGCAGCCATCTTTTGAGGAAAGCGTCAGGGAATTGTATGTCTCCGGCTTTTTTCTCCAGCAAACCTTTTGCATCTAACAGGAATTTGTAGTCGCTGTCAGGGGCAAATTGCTCTGAAATGATTTCTTTTACTTTTTCTGTAAATTCTCCGGCATCTTTTACTGTGCCTGCACCAAATACTTTATCGAAAAGATCTTGATCCAGTTCAGCTTCTTTGTAACGGGTGATTTCAGTTACCTCAAAGTTGAATTCAGGAGCGATAGCTTCTACTGCATTCTTGTCGATATGCAATAGTGATGCTATTTCTGTTTCGTTTCCTTCGTATGCTTTGCCCGGATTGAATTTTACAACATCTCCGGCTTTTGTTCCTACAAATTTAGCTTGTTCTTCGGCGTCTTTCATGTATGAAGGCATTACCACGCCCGACTCTACATTTATGCCGTTTTCTTTCACCTTACCGTCTTCGAGTTCTTTGATAACTCCTCTGATGAGGTCGGTTTCTTTTGCGCCTTCTTCTACTTTATCGTATTTGCCGTAGTTGGCTTTGTAAGATTCTATTTGTTTGTCAACAAGTTCTTGGTTTACATCTATCTTGTAATATGGTATCTTGTCTTTCTTTGTAAGCGATAGCTTTATTTCGGGAGCAAGTGCTATGTCGAAGAAGAATTCGTAATCGCCCTCTGTAGCAAAGTCGATAGCTTGTTGTTTCTCTTCGTTCGGAAGCGGCTCGCCAAGTACGTTCAGTTTGTTTTCCTGTATGTAGTTGTACAGACTTTCACCTACCAGCTTGTTTATTTCTTCTGCCAGAATAGATTTTCCATACATTTTTTTTACCATTCCCATTGGTACGGTTCCAGGACGGAATCCGGGTATATTTGCTTTCTTGCGGAAATTCTTCAGCGAATTGTCTACTTTTTCCTGATAATCTGCTTTCGCAACATTTATTTGAAGAATAGCATTTACGCTATCTACGTTTGTTAGAGATACGTTCATCTTAACGGGTTTATATTAATATTCTTATTTGTTTTTTGTTTCAGTAGAATACAAGAAACGTGCCGAAAAAGCACACCTCTTTTTGGTGGTGCAAAAATAGTCTTATTATTGTAATTTTCAAAGAGAAATATGAAAAGATTGTATGCTTGATTTGCTAAAAGATAATAGCGTAATACATTCTTTAAGTTATGTATAAGTTTACTTCGATATAGAAAATAAGAAATTTACTCCTAATGTCAAAAGATCAAAATTATCAATTCTGTCATAAGACAATTTTAAACCGACACGATCCTTATAAATAAAACCCTGAGCATAGATGGAGTATATCCAATAATCGAAATAATATCCTGCGGAAAGTTCTGAGTACAACCTATTTTGAAATAGAACTTTTTGAATAGCAAGATTTATACCGAAATTATCTTTTTTATTCAATGATTGAAAACCCAGTTTAAGAATGATTTCCGAGTCGATAGGTTCTAGATATTTTGCTCCCGTTATGTTTATATTTTTATACTTGAATATTTCTTTTTCAGAATAGTGAAACTGTTCATATTCTAATGTAATCATATTTATAAATCTTGTCGGATAAAGCCAGCCAATAGCGCCGCCAAAACTATACTCTTTGTTGAATCCGGTCTTAAAAGATACTTTATAAATATATTTGTCAGAGAAATCTTCAAAATGAATTAATGGTCGCTCGTCATAACCATTACTGAATTGTATTCCGGATTTTGAGTTTATAAAGTCGTAATCTGCCCCCGCCGTTATCCATTTTAAGGTATGACTGTAATAGGCTAAACTGATGTTTTTTTCTGTATTATTTGTTATTTTAAGAGATTCGGACTCAAAACCTAACATCGAAATAATTAGAATACATGTATCTTTCAATGTAATAATCTCAAATTTCCCCTCTATATCTGAAAATACATAATTATCCGTTCCTTCTTCTTGTATTTTTGCTCCCGTTATCGACTCTTTATTATTATCTCTGTCTATAATTGCGCCACAAACCTGTCTTTGAGAAAAAGCAGTATTTGACACAAGTAATAGGGATAGAATAATGAGTGTTCTTATAAACATTTTACAAATTTTTATGGCTTTTACCGTTCTTAATTTATTAGTACAACGCCAAATGTATAACAAATTAAAGAATATCACAGGTTTTAACCCTGAACATGATTGTGTCTGGGAGTTTTATTAAAAAATTGTCTTCCTATCTGTCTGATTAAAACTACAATATTGGATAAATGACTACACAATCGTTAAAACTATGTTTTGTAACATGTTTTATATAAAAAAATATTAACTTTGTTTTTGAGATTAACTAAAAAAACCGGATTTCTAATCTAGCTTTTACTTATGGTAACAGAGAGCAGTAATATTATAAGCTTATCGGATAGTATTCCTGAAATATGGGATCTGCTGAATAGCAAAGAGCGTGATTTGGTATCGTCAAACGCTAAAATTCTGGATTATAAGAAAAACGAGGTCATCTACAATGAGGAAGAAATGCCTCAGGAACTGATGTGCCTGTGTAAAGGAAAAGTAAAGATATACAAAGACGGGGTAGGAGGGCGTAGCCAGATAATCAGGATGATACGCCCCACCCAGTATTTCGGTTACCGTGCCTATTTTGCCAATCAGCCTTATGTGACGGCTGCATCGGCTTTCGAAGCATCTACTATTTGCTTCATTCCGATGTCGATAATAGAAGATATCGTGTACGGCAATCCTAAACTAGGCATGTTCTTTATACGGGAACTATCTACCGATCTGGGAATAGCTGACGAAAGAGTTGTTAATCTCACTCAGAAACATATTCGCGGACGTCTGGCAGAATCACTGATCTTCCTTATCGAGAACTACGGACTGGAAGAAGACGGAGCCACAATAAGCATCTATCTGTCGCGCGAAGACCTTGCCAACCTGTCAAATATGACGACCTCGAATGCTATCCGCACTTTATCTACATTTGTCGACGAGCATATAATAACGCTAGACGGACGTAAGATAAAGATTATAGATGAAGAAAAACTCCGCAGAATAAGCAAAATCGGATGATCGCCGGTATCGCTCACAAGTATCTGGATTTTAAATACAGGGAAGTTGCCCGTTTTATAGAAAATCCGGTAGACACACAGGAAAAAATATTATCGTACCTGCTCGGTAACGGAAGCCAGACATTTATAGGTCAACAGTACCGTTTTTCGGAACTTCGCAACAAAGATGATTACAGAAAGAAAGTGCCTGTGTTTCATTACGAAGACTTGCGCCCTTACCTCGATAAAATTCTGGTAGATAAACAATCCAATGTGTTATGGAATAAGCCCGTAGAATGGTTTGCCATGTCGTCGGGCACTACCGAAGACAAGAGTAAATACATACCCGTAACAAAGGAATCGCTGACAGGCGGACACTACAAATGTGGTGAGCAGATGCTTGCCATATATGGACAGGCTAATCATAAAGCGAAATTCTTTTTCGGGAAGACACTGGTGCTGGGTGGCAGCAAGCAGATCAATAATATAGGTGGAGGCGTATTCACAGGTGATATTTCTGCCATACTGATAAAGAATCTGTACTTCTGGGCAAAGCGTAGCCGTACGCCCGAAAGTATATCTTTGTTGCCCGATTGGGAAGAAAAACTACAGGCGCTGACCGACTATGCCGTAAGGAATGATGTGCGTGCCTTTATGGGGGTGCCGTCGTGGCTGTTGGTGTTGCTGAAAAAGATAAAAACCGACACAGGTCGCGAACTGACCGATATATGGCCTAATCTGGAAGTCTTTTTTCATGGAGGGGTGAGTTTTACTCCATTTGAAGAACAATACAGGAAGATTATACAAAAACCCGATATGTATTATTGGGAGACATATAACGCATCGGAAGGATTCTTCGGCGTTCAATATACCAATGGTTCCAAAGACATGCTGTTGATGCTCGATAGCGGCATCTATTACGAGTTTGTGCCAATGAGCGAATGGGATAAAGAAAATCCTCAGACACTTACTTTAGACGAGGTGAAAACAGGGGAGAATTATGCCATCCTGATCTCTACCAACGGCGGGCTTTGGCGTTATATGATAGGCGATACCATCGAATTTACTTCTACTCATCCTTATCTGTTTCGCATTACAGGGCGTACAAAGCATTTTATCAATGCCTTTGGCGAAGAACTGATTATAGATAATGCAGAGAAAGCTTTGGCGGAAGCGTGCAAGGCAACAAACGCACAGATAACGGAATATACTGCTGCTCCTGTTTACTTCGGAGACGATAATACCGGAGCACACGAATGGCTGATCGAATTTGCTACAGAGCCGGATAGCCTGCCGCAATTTATACAATCGCTGGACGAAAATCTCAAAAAGGTGAATTCGGACTATGAGGCCAAGCGTTCCTACAACCTCTCGTTAGGTGAGCCGATAGTACACAGTTTGCCGAAAGGAACTTTCAATGAATGGCTCAAATCGATAGGAAAGCTCGGCGGACAAAACAAAGTGCCGCGATTGTCGAATAACAGGGATTATGTGGAAAGATTGCAGGAGTTTGTAAAAAGTAAATGATTTTTATTTATGGGAAACCTGTTAGCAGATAAGGATTATATAATAAGTGAACTGGAATCACGGTTTTCAGGACTCAGTAATCCGATAGCAGTTCCGCAAGATATACAACTGGCAATAAATGAAATAAAGCAGGTAAATAATTGCAATGATTTTACCGATATACTAAATAAATTACTGCTCAACCCAAACCATAGAAGTCATCAGTATGTAGCCAGACTGTTACAGGGTATAGCAAGTCCGGCATCAGTGCCGTATGTAACAAAGTATTGGAATCGGGTTTCGACTATCTGGATTATACCTGCTCCGAATCGGGTGTAATAGCCAAATGGTTTAGTTGGGTATTGGCTTCTATTGGTACAGAGGAAGCTATTGCTTTGATGAAAGAGTATTTAAAGTCTGCTGACGAAGGTATCCGGGATGAAATGCTATATCGGTTGAATAAAATAAAACGATAAGGAAATGAAATAATTGAAAAATCCCACTTGATAATTTCAAGTGAGATTTTTTTATTTACCGTTTTATATACTTATTCTGTTTACTTATAGTCCTCAGGTGTTACTGTTATATCTTTGACAACCTCTCCTTTGCTGTCCACATACGAACAAATAATGGTCACATCATTCGTCCTGAATGGCCTAAACATCGCATCTGTTTTAATTTGCTGAACGAGGGCTTTCATTACAGCGCTTTCGTCAAAGTTCTTTCTGTATTCTTTTTCTGCTGTAGCATTGAGTGAATATATGAATTTGAAACTTCTGGCTCCTACTACTTCAGTACTTTTTACAATCATACCATTACCTGCATCTTTGGGTAAATAAGTATTGAATTTCTCTGAATAAGCTTTCATCTGTCTGGTTACCGAATCTTCTTTTTTTTCATCAGTTGTAGCTTCGTTTTTCTTTTTATCGATATCTGTAACTGCTACTTTGTTGACAGTGGTTCTAGCTTTCTTGTCTTCATCTGTTTTCTTCATAACAACAATGTTGATGAACAATACAATAAGTCCACATATGGCTACTACTGCCATCGCAATTTTTCTGCCTATACTCATAATTAGTTTTTAAGATTTATATTAAAGCTTTTTTATTCATAGTCTTTGGGTGTTACCCTTACGCTCTCTATCAATTCATCATTGCTATCGACATAAGAATATATAAATGTGACCTTGTTTTTCCTGAATTGCCTGAGCGATGGAGCCCTTTTTATTTGCCGGGTAATTTCTTCTTTCCTCCCTTTAGCTGTTTGTCTAAATGCTTTTTCAGCTTTATTATTTAATGAGGTAGTCATTTTGATCGTTCTGTCTCCTTCTATTTCAACCTTCTTTATGGTTATTCCCTCTCCGGCTGATTGGGGTAGTTCGGCATTAAGCTCCTCAATATCTGCTTTTATTTGTTTGGTCACAGCATCATCCTCTAGATTGCTTGTATTGGCAGCTATTGCTTCTTTAAGGGTTTCTTCTTTATCCTTTTTGCTGTTTGTTGTACATTGAGTGAGGGTACCCAATAGAAATGCTGTTATTATCAGTACAGTTAATGTTGTTCTATCTTTATTCATGTATTTTGTCGTTTATTATTAGTTTAAAACATCATTAAAAAATGGGTTAATACCTAATAATTTGAAATTGTTGCATATTTATTATGATCAGGCCTTCGGGTCTGAGCCATATCGATTGCTTCCTTTTTCACCTTCTGTTATAGCCAGAATAAAGCTATAGACAGGAATGAATATATACCACCAGTCTTTACCTACATCATGCATCCTTCTGATAAGGACAGCTATTGAAGGGATAGTAAGTGCTAACAAGATTAATCCTAAGATAGAAAAACAAATAATGCCTAAGGTGGATGAAACAAAAGCTAACATTAATGATACAATGTACATGACTATCATCCCGATTATAGAAACGAGAGTAAACATCCAGTATTCTTTACGTCTTGCCCGTCCGTTAAAATCGGCATAGTGTTTCATTACCACTTTTAAAAACCACTTCATAATATATTTTTAATTTTAGTATTGTTTTCTTACTCGTATGGCTTTTCAGTTCCGCCTCGTTTTTAATGGTCTCCGAACTCCATATATATAAATTGTTAAACAGTCTGAACTGCTTTTGTCAACAACAGATTTATGTAATTGATAAAAATAGCGGTACAAAACTAATTGTTTAATATTCTATTGCTGAAATATGAAGTATGACTATCGCAAATAAGTGGTATGATCTTTGCAAAATAAGGTGTGAAATAAGAGTTGTACAGGTGCTGTATCCGCAACTGGTTTATATCTTGTCGATTATGTTTGTGTGGTTGTGCTCTTTTGCAGAGAAGAAAATAAAAAGGATTTGCTATAAAATTTAAACAGACTCTAAAAACAGAAACCCATCCGAGGTATTACCGGATGGGTTTCTGTTTTATTTTAGTCTATAAGTGTTTACAGCAAGCTTGCTGCTTCCTTATCTAAAAACCAGTATAGATATCCCTTTTTAGGGTTTACTCTGGCAGCCGGATATTTGTCTATAAAAGCTTTCTTGTTTTTGACAATATCTCTTACTTTTTCAGCCTTATTTTTGCCCGTTGCAAGGAATACTACGTACTGAGCGTTGTTTACTACCTTTCCGGTAACTGTTACCCGCTTCATTTTGCTTTCGGGGTGTTCGCCTACTACACATAGCTCTTTGCTATCCCACAGGTCGATCTGATCGGGGAAGATAGATACGGTATGCCCGTCATCGCCCAGCCCCAACATAATAATCTCAAAGCTGGGAATGTCTTTTTTCATCATCAGTTTCGATGTCAGTATCCTGCTGTACCATTGAGCTTCCTCTTCGGGTTCGTTTTCGCCATGAATGCGGAAAACATTATTTCCTATAATCTTCGGTACCTTATCGAAAAGATGGTCTTTTGTCATTCCGAAGTTATTCATGTTGTTTTCGGGCGGTACGCATCTTTCGTCTCCCCAAAAAAAGAAAACACGTTTCCAGTCGATAGACTCCTTGCAGTTTTCGGCCCAGTAGTCGAAAATAACTTTCGGTGTTGTGCCACCCGACAAAGCAATATTCACCTGTGGGTAAACGCTCAGCAACTTTTGTAAAAATTCCGTGAACCCTACACTAAGGGTTGCCGGATCGTCAAATACTTTTACTTCTTCTTTTATCATAGTTCACAATATATTCCGTCGTCAGACAAGTTCTTGCATGGATACCGCCATGTCATATTTTTACCTTCTATAAGGTCGTCGGCACAGTTAGGCCCCCACGATCCGGCCGGATAGCCATGCAATGGAGCTTCGGGGTTTTTGTCCCAGAAGTCGAGCAAAGGTTGTACAAACTTCCATGTGGCTTCCAACGCGTCACCACGTATGTAGAGCGTGGAGTCGCCTACCATACAGTCGAGCAGCAGACGCTCGTATGCCTCAGGCAGATAAGTATCTTGCAGTTGCGAATAGTGGAAATCCATATTCACAGTCTTCACCTGATAGCCGCTTCCCGGTACTTTCATCTTTGTTTTCAGCAACAGGCCTTCGTCCGGCTGTATGCGTATTACAAGTTGGTTTTCATTATCGTGAAGATCCGTTGTTTCAGGGAACAGTCTTTGTGGTGCGGGTTTGAAGTGAATCACTACCTCCGATACACGTGTAGGGAGTCTTTTGCCTGTACGTACATAGAATGGAACATCGCCCCAGCGCCAGTTATCGATAAACAGCTTCATGGCAATGTATGTCTCGGTGCGCGAATCGGGATTTACATCTTTTTCTTCGCGATAGCCTTTTGCATACTTACCCTTTATATTAGCGGCAGTATATTGCCCGCGTATTACGTTTTTGAACAAGTCATCATTCGACATCGGCCGCAGCGCCTGAAATACTTTCAGCTTTTCGTTGCGGATAGATACCGAGTCGATAGACATCGGAGGTTCCATTGCCACAAGGGCTACCAGTTGCAGTAAATGGTTTTGCACCATATCCCGCAATGCTCCCGAATGGTCATAATATCCGCCTCTGTTTTCGACACCGATATTCTCGGCAGCCGTAATTTCTACATGACTGATATAATTTCTGTTCCAAAGTGGTTCGTATATGCCGTTTGCAAAGCGGGTAACCAACATATTCTGCACAGTTTCTTTACCCAGATAATGGTCTATACGGTATATCTGTTCTTCTTCATAGTTCTCGCGCAGTGAAGCGTTGAGGTCTATTGCCGATTTCAGGTCGGTACCGAATGGTTTCTCTATAATGATACGTCTGAAACAGCCGTCCTCCTCGTTCAATCCTTGCTCGGCAAGAAATTTCGGTACAAGCGGATAAAGTGCCGGAGGGGTAGACAGATAGAAAATGTAGTTTCCGGCTGTGTTATCTTCCTTATCCAGTTGTTGCAGTCTGTTTTTCAGTTTTGAATATTCTTTACCATCATCTGTATTGATAGACAGATAATGCAGTTTCTGGCAAAAGAGATTCAACTCTTCGTCCGAAGCATCCTTTGCTGTCGCAAATTGCCTAATACCATCCTTCATCTTGTCGCGGAAGGTATCGTCTGTAAAGGTGCTGCGTGCAACACCCAGCACCGCAAAATTCTTAGGTAAAGAATTCTGCTTATACAGATCGAAAACCGCAGGTATCAGCTTTCTGTATGTAAGATCACCGGAGGCTCCGAAAATAATCAGAGCCAGATCTTGTGTTGCTTTCGATTTCATATGTAAGCAGTTACAAGTTTCGAGTTACAAATTACGAGTCAGTAAATATTACTTGTAACCCGTAACTAATATTAGTCTTTTTTGATTTCGTGTCCACCAAACTGGTTACGCATAGCAGCCAGTAGTTTCATTGCATAAGAAGATTCCTGTCTCGACTCGAAACGGGTAAACAGTGATGCTGTGATCACATGTGCAGGAACATCGAAGTCCATAGCAGTCTGTACAGTCCAGCGACCTTCGCCGCTATCGGCTACATAGTCTTTTATTCCGTCCAGATTTTCGTTTCCTTCAAGGGCATTACCAATAAGCTCGAGCAGCCATGAACGTACAACCGATCCCTGCATCCAAACTTTCGATACTTTCTCAAGATCTACTCCGTAAGGAGAATTTTTCATTATCTCGAATCCTTCGGCATAAGCCTGCATCATACCATATTCGATACCGTTGTGTACCATTTTCACCATGTGTCCGGCTCCGCTCTCGCCACAACGCATATATCCGTTTTCAGGGGCAAGGCTTTTAAATATTGGTTCTGCAAAGTCACAGGCTTCTTTGTCGCCGCCATACATCAGGCAGTACCCGTTTTGCAATCCCCATACGCCGCCGCTGGTGCCGCAATCGAGGTAATGCACGCCTTTCTCTTTTACTTTTTTACCACGTTCTACAGTTTCTCTCCAGTAGCTGTTGCCACCGTCTACAATTATATCGTTCGGACTAAGTAATGTCAGTAACTCAGCAATGTTTTCTTCCACAGGTTTTCCTGCCGGAACCATCAGCCATACCAGTTTGCGACCTTCCAGTTTAGAAGTCAGGTCTTTCAGGCTCGATGCCGGAATAGCACCTTTAGCCGCAGCTTCGTCTACTTCTTTCTGTGTAAGGTTATATACTACTACTTCATGTCCATGATTCAACAGGCGCTCAACCATTTTGCCGCCCATTTTGCCTAATCCTACAAATCCGATTTTCATATGTTTCTTAATTATAATGTTAAATTCTTTTATCTATTAAACAAGGAAGTATCGAAAAAGATTTATTCCCAGTTATTTAAAACGCTACTAAGTTACTACTAATTTATTGTTTTTAGTTAAAAAGCGATGGGAATGTATCGGTTGTGATGGCTTATTGGGTTTATAATCATAGAGTTGAGTGTTGAAAATTTTATATAGAATTTATTTATAGAAATGGTTTGTTTATTTTATATATCTATTTCGTGAGATGCAAAAAGACCGGCTGTAAAGTAAACCGGTCTTTCTGTATCCAATAATCGTATTTGATATTATTCTTTTTCTCCGTAAGCGAGGTCGCCTGCATCGCCCAGTCCGGGAATAATGTATGCCGATTCGTTCAGTTCGGGGTCGATAGCTGCTGCCCATATTGTGGTCTTTCCTTGCGGGAAACTTTTCTCACAATATTCGATAGCCTGTCTGCTCGCAATAATGGTGGCTATGTGGACATGTTTCGGTTCACCTTTAGTTATCAAAGCCTGATATGATAAGTCCATACTGCCGCCTGTTGCCAGCATCGGGTCGGTGAGGATAAGCACTTTATCCTGTATCTTCGGAGATGCTATATATTCTATATGCACATGAAAACTCTGATGATTCTCTCTGTATTTTCTGTATGCCGACACAAAAGCATTCTCTGCCTTGTCGAAACAGTTGAGGAATCCGTGGTGATATACAAGTCCTGCCCTCAAGATAGTACCTATTACTATAGGGTCGGTAGGGACGTTGGTTACAGATGTGCCCAGCGGTGTCTGTGTTTCCAGCGGAGCATAGTTCAGTGATTTGCTGATCTCGTACGCCATTATTTCACCGATGCGTTCTACGTTTCGCCTGAAGCGCATACTGTCCGTCTGGATGTTTACATCGCGCAGTTCGCTGACAAAACGATTAAGAATAGTGTTTTGTTCTGATAGGTTTATCGTTTTCATTTTGGTATTTTGAGCTAAAATTAATTGTTTTCTTTCAAAATAACAGATGGAATGATCATAAAAATTATTTATTCCAGATTTCCCATGCAGCAAGTGCCTGCAATTCGAGCATTTCTGCACCATTTTTTATGGTTGCACCATTTTCTTTACCCAGTCTGAGGAACTTTGTTTCTGCCGGATTATATACCAGATCGTATAGCAGATGGTTTGGGGTCAATAATTCGTATGGAATCTGCGGAGCTTCTTCCACATTAGGAACAGTTCCTACCGGTGAAGCATTCACGATAACGGTATATTCATTCAATACCTGTTCATTAAGACTATCGTAGGTGAATTGTCCGTCTTTGGCTGTACGTGAAACGAATGTGTATTGTAATCCAAGTCCTTCCAACCCTTTTGCTACGGCTTTAGATGCGCCGCCTGTACCCAGTATCAGGGCTTTGTGATGTATCCGTCTGTTTATTAACGGAGATATGGAATTGCTGAAACCGATAATATCGGAATTGTATCCGGTCAGTTTAACCTTTCCGTTCACCCTTGTCACTTTAATCACATTTATTGCCCCTATGTCCTTTGCTTTCGGATCGAAATCGTCGAGGTAAGAGATAATCTGTTCCTTGTAAGGGATGGTTACATTTATCCCTCTCAGATTGGGATGGGAGTTGATAATTTCGGGAAATAGCGAAATGTCGGCAATCTCAAATTTTACATATTCTGCATCTATCTTTTCCCGCTGAAATTTTTCGGTAAAGAACTTCGGAGAGAAAGACTGTACCAACGGGTATCCTATAATTCCGTATAAATCCATGATCTCATGTGTTTTATTTTCGGTAAAGTACAAAAAAATAGGATAACTACCAGATTGTTGTTATCCTATTTCTATATTGTTTGCCCTATTATTTTGCAGGTTCCGGTTTGTAGCGGCTGTTCAGCAGGGCAGCTATTTTATCTGTTATATCGTATGCGTCTTTAGCGAGTAGGATATTGTCCATACCTGTGTTTGTAAAGATCATCTCATAATTTGCTGTTTTATTGTACTCTTTCAGGTTCAAGCGAACCGAATCAGCGATCTGGTTGTTGAGCTTAACTTGTTCTTTCATATAATCTTCCTGCAATCTTTGAGCAAGTGCATGAAGTTCAGATTCCATTTTCTGAAGTCTTGTCTGTTCTTGTCGAGCACGATCCTCGCTTAGGAATGCATTGTTTTGGATTTTCTTTTGGAAATCGGCTACTTCTGTCTCAAATTGTCTTTGTTTGGCAGCCAGTGTCGCATTTGCACTGTTCGATTTTTTCATCAATGCGTCGTTTGCATCTTTGTACAAGGTGTAGTGAGTTAGTAACGAGTCTAAATTGATGTATGCAATAGGTAGAACTTTTGCAGAGTCGCCCTGTGAAAAATTAGGGGAAGTCGTATTGCCTTCGGTTCCTTGAGAGTTAGTATTACAAGAGGTGCAAAACAGAGCGATTACTGCAACAGCAAACACACTGTTGATCACATAAGAAATATTCTTCATTTAGTTATACGCATTTAGTTAATCCAAAAGTTTTAAATAATCCGAAGATCTGCCTGTACAAATGTATAAAAATATATCTGTTTTTCAGAACGACTTGGCAAAGATATAGCTTTATGTTAAAACAACGCTATATTAAAACCTTTAAAAGATGTAAAAAAATTGCTTTTTAAGTGTTAACTCTATAATTTTATATGTTATTATAAGATCGCATCAATAAATTAAAAATTTGAAATATGACAATTAAAGATTTACAACCGCGTGAGGTATGGAATTATTTTTATGAACTGACACAGATTCCGCGTCCGTCAAAAAAAGAAGAGAAAGTAATTGCTTACCTGCTCGAGTTCGCTAAGCAACACAATCTTGACGTAAAAAAAGATGAAGCAGGCAATGTGTTGATAACAAAACCTGCGACTAAAGGCTTAGAAAACCTGCCTACAGTAATATTGCAAGGGCATGTAGATATGGTATGCGAGAAGAATGCGGGTACAGTGCACGATTTCGATAAAGACCCGATAGAAACCGTTATCGACGGAGACTGGCTGAAAGCGAAAGGAACTACACTGGGGGCTGACAATGGTGTAGGAGCAGCAGCTGCTCTGGCGATACTGGCATCGGACAAAATAGAGCATGGTAAACTTGAATGTCTATTTACTGTAGATGAAGAAACCGGACTGACAGGCGCTTATGCACTTGGAAAAGATTTTCTGAAGGGTGATGTCCTTATCAATCTGGATACAGAAGAAGAGGGTGAAGTGTATATCGGCTGTGCAGGTGGTAAAATCACGACAGTTACTTTCACTTACAAGAAAGAAGCTGTGCCGGCAAACTATTTCTGGTTTAAAGTACAGGTGAAAGGTCTGAACGGAGGACACTCCGGTTCGGAAATACATACAGGATTGGGTAATGCCAACAAAATACTGAACCGTTACTTGTGGACACTGAGCCGCAAATATGGTTTTGCTTTGGCCGAAATAGACGGAGGTAATCTGCATAATGCTATTGCTCGCGAGGCTTACGCTGTGGCGGGTGTGCCTTACGATAAGAAAGAAAATGTGATTGTGGAACTGAATACTCTTGCTCCTCAGATAGAAGCTGAACTGAAAGCGGTAGATCCGAAACTGAAAATGACAGTAGAATCGGCAGGTGCTCCGCAATTTGTTATAGATAAAGAAACTACTACTAATCTATTGAACGGATTGTATGCTTGTCCGCATGGTGTATTGGGTATGAGCTTTGAGATTCCGGGACTGGTGGAAACGTCTACTAATATGGCATCGGTGAAGATGAAAGAAGATAACAAAATCGTTATCACTACAAGCCAGAGAAGTTCGACCAACTCGCTGAAAGATGATGCCGGAAATATTGTAAACTCTGTGTTTACATTGGCTAAAGCAGAAGTAGTACACTCGGCAGGATATCCGGGCTGGAGACCAAACCCGGACTCGAAAGTATTGGGCGTAGCTAAAGATGCTTACAAAAAACTGTTTGGTAAAGAGCCTGAGATAATGGCTATACATGCCGGACTGGAATGTGGTTTGTTCCTCGAAAAATATCCGCATCTGGATATGATTTCCTGCGGGCCGACTATCAGAAATGCCCACTCTCCTGAAGAACAGGTGAATATTCCGTCTGTAGAAAAATGGTGGGTATTCTTATTGGAGATATTGAAAAATATTCCTGCCAAATAAGAATACACATAATATTATAGGTATAGATTGTTGTGCCGGTAGATGTATTTCTATCGGCACACATTATATATATAGTTGTTGGCAAAATAAAGAATATTTATCTATACGGAAGAGGAGTTATGAATTATGAGTTATGAATTATAAATGTAGGGGAGAATTGCATTCCCTCGATTGAAAAGCGGTCTTTGAATTGAGTTAACAACAGAAAGTAACGAAACGTAAAAAAGCAGTAAATCCATTACATTCGTTACATTTTAGTTAAAAATTTAATTGCCTCCTGCTTTAGCTGGAGGGTATTAGAGTTCGGTTATGAAAGGCTTTAGCCGAATAGTTTTGACTAAAGTCATTTTCGGATAGCCTCATAGTCCACGATTTAAAAGTCGTGGCAACTAAAGAAAAGTAACAGAGAATAAAAAATAATACAAAAACATTACTTTCGTTACTTTTTAGTTAAAATGTAGGGACAATGATTCTTACAATGAACCAAAAATATATCGTATCTTTGTAACCTATTAAAATTGAGAATAGATATGAATAAAATGAAGATAGAAATATGGTCGGATATAGCCTGTCCATATTGTTATATAGGAAAACGGAAACTGGAAAAGGCTTTGGAGCAATTTCCACACAGAGACAATGTAGAGTTGGAATGGCATAGCTATGAACTCGATCCCGATTTGCCGAAGAAAGCAACGGATATGTCCATATACAGCTATTTTGGCAAGAAATACCGGATGAGTGAAGCCGAAGCGCGTGCAACACAGGCTAATGTGGCTGAACTAGCTAAAGAAGTGGGTTTATACTATGATTTCGATAAACTGATTGTGGCTAATACATCCGATGCTTTGCGTCTGGTGAAGTTAGCCAAAGAATCAGGGTTGGCGACCGAAGCCGAAGAGATTCTGTTCGATGCCTATTTTGTAAAAGGTATGGATATCAGTGACCGGAAAACGCTTGCTGCACTTGGTGCAGAAATAGGGTTGCAGGAAGCGGATATAATATCGATGCTCGATAGTGACAAATATGTTGCCGATATAAAGAAAGATGTGGCATACAGCGAAAATGTGCTGAATCTGGAATATATACCATTCTATTTGTTCAACAATAAACAAATGGTGGAAGGTTCTATTGCTATATCGGATTACCTCGATGTGCTGACCAAATCGTATGCCGAATGGGAGCAAAACGGTGTGTCAGACGAAAAAGGGGAGATCATAAGCGGGCAATCGTGTTCGATAGACGGTGTATGTAGCTAAAACAGATTATTTGTGAAAAAGTATCTTTATATTATTATATTTATCGTTGCTTTGGGCGCGTTTAATGCCTGTTCAGACGATGACGACTTTTCTACCGATAAAGGAATGCTGCTGACGCTTTCTACTGATAAGATCAGTTTCGATACTGTCTTTTCGCAGATAGGTTCGGCAACTAAGCAGTTCAGAATCTATAACAGAAACAGTAAGTCGCTGAGAATAGAATCTATAGAACTTGTAAATCCTGAGAAAAGCGGATTCAGGATGAATATAGATGGTGAGAAAGGTACGAAGCTTACTAATGTGGAGATACTGAAAAAAGACAGCCTTTACGGATTTGTAGAGGTTACGGTTAATCCGTTGGATGATGGTAATCCGTTGCTGATAGAAGATTCGATACGTTTTACGGTGAATGGCAATGTGCAATATCTGAAATTACAAGCTGTAGGTCAGGATGTCTTTATCTGGAAAAATAGAGCAATTACACAGGATTCGGTACTGACAAATACGAAGCCTATCCTTGTCTATGACTCCATCGTTATAAAAAAAGGAGTGCGGGTAACTATAAACGAAGGTGTGAAGTTCTTTATGAAAGATAATTCCGCTATTCGCGTACATGGCACAATAAATGCTTTTGGAAGTATCGAAAAGCCTATCGTATTCAGAGGCGAGCGGTTCGATAATATAGAGGGTAATGTTCCGTATGATAACGTTCCGGGGCAATGGGATGGCATCTACATCTATTCCGAAAGTTATGGAAACTATATGGAAAACCTGCATGCCCGAAATGCTGTGCGGGGAATGACCTTTTACACGTCTGATCCGTTACAGAAAAAGGCTGTAATGCTAAATACAGTAGTACAAAACACGTCCGAATATGGTGTGACGGCAATAAATTGTAATATAGATACTTCTAACTGTTTGTTTGTGAATTCGAAAGGGGCAGCTATGGCAATAATGGGCGGCGAATACTCTTTTTTGCATTGTACTATAGCTAACTATTTCAGATGGTCGTCGCGAGTAGAAGAAGCTTTGATTTTGAGCAATAGTTCAGAAACAGGGCAGGGTGTGCCGTTGACCAAATGCGATTTTATCAATTCGATAGTTTATGGTTCGGTCACTAAAGAATTGGCGTTATACGATAACGGATCGTCAGGATTCAATTATAAGTTTATAAACTGTTTGCTCAAATATACCGAAACAGCAGGAGATCACTTTGTAAATACGATATGGAATCAGGATCCATTGTTTGCTGATGTGAAGAGCAACGGTACCTATACATATAGCTTCGAGCTGCAAAAAGAATCTCCGGCTATCAATAAGGCCGACAGGGCTTATTCACTTTCGCTACCTTCCGATCTGAGAGGAAAATCGAGATTGAGCGATACCGCTCCCGATTTAGGTTGCTATGAATGGACGGAATAAAACGTTCGGAATATTATTACTTTCGATCGTAATATTCCTGTTGCCGGTCTTGTGTTCCAATGCACAGGAGAAGTTTCGCGTAATGTTCTACAATGCCGAAAACCTGTATGACACAAAGGACATCCCAACACCAATGACGACGACCTGACACCCGAAGGCAATCTGCGCTGGAACGATTACAGGTATTGGAAGAAGCTACACGATATAAGCAAGGTCATTACTTCGGTAGGAGAGGGTTATCCTCCGGCTATTGTGGGACTGTGTGAAGTGGAGAACGATTCGGTATTGTTCGATCTCACAAAGCGGGCTGCACTGTTGCGACATAAATATGAATATATAATCTCCGATACCAGAGACCTGCGCGGCTCGTGCACTGCTTTACTGTATCAGCGCGATCAGATAAAGATATTGAGCCGGCGATCGTACGCACCTGTGATAACTACAGATGGCTCGAGGACTACGCGCGATATATTGCATGTGACGGGGCGGGTGATAAACGGGCAGGTACTCGATATATTTGTCTGTCACTTCCCATCCCGGAGTGAAGGTTTAAAAAAGACCAGACCTTACAGGATAGCATGTGCACGTTTGTTGAGGCAGAAGACGGATAGCCTGCTTCGTGTACGAAAGACGGCAAATATAATCGTGATGGGTGACTTTAATGATTATCCCTACGATATTAGTCTGAAAGATACATTGGGGGCTATAGGGCTGGAAGGGGAGTTGTTGCAAAAGAATTTATATAATCTGTTTTATGACAGATCGTTGAGTAAAGAAAATAAAGAAGGTACTTATAAATACAGGGGGAAGTGGAATTATCTCGATCAGCTTATAGTCAGCGGAACTTTGTTGCGATCGTCTAATAGAATTTCGATCAGAGAGAATAGAGCACATATCTATTCTGCTGAGTTCCTGCTCGAAAATGACAATGATAAGTATGGCGGATTAAAACCCTTTCGTACATATTCCGGATGGCGATATCTGGGCGGGTATAGCGATCACCTGCCTGTCTATATTGATTTATTGATAAAAGACTGATAGTTTACCTTTCGCTCAGGGCATCCTGTATGTTGCCAAATACAGCAGCCAGCAGGAAGCGTACTTGTTTCAGGCCTTCTTCGTCGATACCCGCAAGGGCGGCATCCATTGTTTCATATACGGCTTTGTTTGCTTTGTCCTTTATCGATCGGCCGAGTTCGGTGAGGAATATATAATTGGAGCGTCTGTCGCTGGTAGAAGCATTGCGGTACACCAGGTTCTGTTTTGTCAGATTGTCTATGAGGCGTGTCATGCTCGGTTTGTCTTTGAATGTGGAGTTGCACAGCGTTTGTTGGGTAACACCATCTTCTTTCCATAGGAAAGCCAGTACAGTCCATTGCTCGGGAGTGATGTCCAGCCCTTCTCTTCTGAAGTTGCGGTACATCATCCTGTTTATGGCCATCGACACTTTACCGTTTATAATAGGGAAAATGAGGTCTTGATCTTGGTTCAGATCCAATATATCTTCGTTTTTCATTGTCGCACAGAATAAATTTGTCAGGCAAAAATACGATAAGAAAGCTATTTTTCCAATCTTTTTTGATGCTTTAGCATTTGTAACTTTGGTAAAAAGTGTTATCTTTGCACCTCATTTGTAAAAATGTAATGTATAATTTATAACTAATTAATTTATGAACAATTACGAAACCGTTTTCATTTTGACTCCCGTTTTGTCTGATGTACAGATGAAGGAAGCGGTAGAAAAATTCAAGACTATTTTGACCAATGAAGGTGCAAAAATAGTGAATGAAGAGAACTGGGGACTTCGCAAACTGGCTTATCCAATCCAGAAGAAATCTACCGGTTTTTACGCGATGTTAGAGTTTGAAGCTGATCCGGCTGTTATCGCTAAATTAGAAATCAACTTCCGCCGCGACGAAAGAGTTATCCGTTTCTTGACTTTCCGTCAAGACAAATTCGCTCACGAGTATGCGTTGAAGAGAAGAAATTTAAAATCATCTAAAAAAGAAGAAGTAAAGGAGAATTAATTTATGGCACAGCAATCAGAAATCAGATATTTGACTCCGCCTTCAGTTGATGTCAAAAAAAAGAAATACTGCCGTTTCAAAAAGAACGGTATTAAGTATATCGACTACAAAGACCCTGAGTTTTTGAAGAAATTCCTTAACGAACAGGGGAAAATTCTTCCTCGCCGTATTACCGGAACTTCGTTGAAATTCCAACGTCGTGTTGCACAGGCAGTTAAAAGAGCTCGCCATTTGGCATTGCTTCCTTATGTAACAGACTTAATGAAATAAAAAAGGAGGATAAGAACATGCAAGTTATATTAAAAGAGGACATCCTTAACCTAGGATATAAAGACGATGTAGTAACTGTAAAAGACGGTTACGGTCGCAACTACCTTATACCTCAAGGTAAAGCTATTATCGCTTCCGAATCAGCAAAGAAAGTATTGGCTGAAAACCTGAAACAACGCGCTCATAAGCTTGAGAAGATCAAAACAGATGCTCAGGATCTGGCTGCGAAGATGGAAGGTGTGTCATTGACTATTGGTGCGAAAACAAGCTCTACAGGAACAATCTTTGGTTCTGTAACAAATATTCAGATAGCAGAAGCGCTTGAGAAATTAGGTTATAATGTAGACAGAAAACTGATCCTTATCAAAGACGCAGTAAAAGAAGTCGGTAGCTACAAGGCTATTGCAAAGCTTCATAAAGAAGTGTCTGTGGAAATACCATTCGAGGTAGTTTCAGAATAAGATCACCAACCTATATAATATAAGAGCTATCCGACCGGATAGCTCTTTTTGTGTCTTATAGCTACTGTTCATTGAAATAAAATAGGGCTTGGGATTATCCCGAGCCCTATAGGTATATTTTCGGAGGTGTATTAATTTCTCTTAGAGAAGAGCCATGCTGTCTCATACTTGGGGTTTCCGGTTCTGAATGTTTTAAGGAACTCTTCAGCCTGTTCCTTATCGCTGAACGAGGCTACGTATATTCTATATCTTCCGGATGTTTCGACTATATCGGCTTGCGGAAAATCGGAGTTGTTAATCTTTTTCAGCAGTTGGTCTGCCTTAGATTTTGTGTCTTCGCCTCCGATAACAATATAGTATGAGCGTGCGGGTTTTGTAATATCCTCTTGTAACTTAGGATAGGCTGTGTTATCTTCTGTCGGAACTTGTGTTTCTGTTAGCGAACTTGTAACAGATGATATGAAGTCAGCTTTCTGTACAGTAGGAGAATTGTTGTCTTTTATGCTAGCACTTGGGGTTATGAACAATAAAAGAGCGATAGATGCTGCCGCAACTCCTCCCATAATGTATCTGACTGTATGATTTCTTCTTTCTTTTCTGAAGGTTTCTTCCAATTGGTCTATCCTTCTTATTCCCGTATGGTATAAGCCATAGTTATCAGGATGCAGATAGTTCGCATTCTGATGAAAGGATATGTTTCCTGTGCTGTCTGTGCTCAATGTTCCAATATTGGCGCAGTTGATAGTTTTGCCCTCTTTTAAGCTTGCTTTGATTGCTTTTACAGTCTCTTTTATTTTATTGTGGGCAGTGTTATATGATAGATTGTCTTTGTTTGCAATGTGCGAAGAGAGGATTCCATCGTTATGATTTATCTCGGGGTTGAATACGATTCTATATTGAGGTGGTAATATTTTACCATCCGATTGAATCAGGGCTTTCTCCATGTTGAGGATGAATGCTCCAAATTCAGGTATTACCACATAGTTGTGTGTGGGCAACAATATCTCTAAATAATTGAATACGCAATTTTCCATATTGCAAAGATAATGATCTGTTGGAATCTTTGTGTTGAAAGAGCAAAATACTTATGAACAATATTTTGTTGAAAACAATAGAAATGTGCTGTATGGCAGATGATTCCGTAAAGATAATGCATGAAATGAATTACTCTCATATAAAAATATTATTTTTGTACTATAAATTTTTTAATGGACATGAATATAGAAGATACAATAGTTAAGCATATACAGGATTCTATCTCTGTAAAAGAAAAGATATTATCTGATCCAGATCTGTTGACAGTGATAAAAGATGCTGCGGTTTTGGTGACAGAAGCTTATAAGAGAGGTAATAAAACATTATTGGCCGGAAATGGTGGTAGTGCAGCAGATGCACAGCATATAGCGGGTGAATTTGTCAGCAGGTTTTATTTCGATCGTCCGGGTATTCCCTCCATAGCTCTTTCTACAGATACTTCCATCATGACAGCTATCGGAAACGATTATGGCTTTGATAAGCTGTTTGAACGTCAGATTCAGGCACAAGGTGTAGAGGGGGATGTTTTTATCGGTATAACGACATCCGGGAATTCTCAAAATATATTACAGGCATTAGATGCGTGCCGGAGTAAAGGGGTAAAATCTATTATACTAACCGGCCAGACAGGGGGCGCGGTTGCCAATGCTTGCGATATATGCATAAAAGTGCCATCTGTGGAAACGCCAAGAATACAAGAATCTCATATTCTGATAGGTCATATCATATGTTGTATAGTTGAAGAGGCATTATTTGGTGAAATGAAAAGTTAAGGTATTGTGATTAATGTGGTATAGAAGCCATACCTTAATATCTCAGTTCATGTTAAAATGTTTATGAGAAAAGCTTGTTATCGTATAAAAAATACCTACATTTGTACCGCCAAAAAGGAAGGTGTTGTATTGTCGTAACTTTCTAGTATATACTAGTTATATCCTTGTTTTGTTGCGTTATATAACTCGTGTGTTAACAATGGATGGATGTTCCGATTTGTTCTATTTTGAGAGCATTCCTTTGATCAAAATGAAAAAACGATGAGGTTTTTATTGAAAAAAATGTATTTAATGGTATTAATTCCATTATTTTTAGGATCTTGCACAGCTTACAAAAAAATTCCGTATTTAACAGATGTAGAGTCTATAACATCTGGTGAATTTGAGAAATCAGCCAAGAATTACCAGGCAGTTATTATGCCTAAAGATGTTTTGAGTATTATTGTAAATGCACCTACTAGTGAGGCTGCAAAAGACTTTAATCTACCATTGATGCCTACAGGTGTGAACGAATTTGTGCAAAAAAGTACCACAACATCTAGTGCGACTTCAGGGAGTATTCAAAATTATATTGTGGATAACGATGGTCATATCACTTTCCCTGTATTAGGAAGAATCAGAATTGGTGGACTAACAAAAGAACAGGCAGAAGATAAAATCTACTCCATGATCTATCCTTTATATCTGAAAGAAAGCCCGATTATTAATATTCGGTTTTTGAATTATAAGGTAGCTGTTCTAGGAGAGGTTGCCCGTCCCAATATATATACAACAGATAATGAACAAATGACATTGTTTGACGCTTTGGCGATGGCTGGCGATCTAACGATCTATGGGAATAGAAAAAATGTCCTTCTGATACGAGAGAGTGAAACCGGTCAAAGAAGTATTCGCCAGATAGATTTACAGGATAAGAATATATTGCTGGATAATGATATCTATTATTTGCAACAGAATGATAAGATTTATGTTCAGCCAAATAAGACAAGGGGAAATACATCATCCATAGGTACATTAGAGACTTTGGCACTGTCCGGAGTATCCTTATTAATTTCGGTTATAGCGATTATTACCAGATAAGATTACAGACATGAATAAATTTTCGGGAAACAGTGATGTGGAGCAGTATGCAAGCGAGGAAGAGATTGATCTGAGAGAGATCATATTTAAATATCTCCGATACTGGAAATGGATAATATTGTCGTGTGCAATTTTTCTTATTATAGGTGTTTTCGTTTATCTGAAATCGGATAGGAAATATGAAATAACGACTTCTGTTTTATTGAAAGAGAATAAAAGCGGAGGAGGGGGCTCAAAAAGTGGAACCTTAGGTAGTCTGGAAGAATTAGGCCTGATAAGTACTACTAATAATATTGATAACGAAATAGCTGTTTTCTCTTCTCCTAACCTAATGAAACAGATTGTTTTATCGTTAGAACTTCAAACAGAGTACTTTGAAGATGGATTATTCCGTGATATAGAGGTTTACAAAAAATGTCCTTATTATGTTCGCTTAGAAGATACAAAACCGGATGATTTGAAGGGGGGTATAACTTTGACCTTAAATAAAAACTCATCAGGCGGAGTCAATGTGACAGGTGTCTATCAGTTGGCTAAAGAGGATCATAAGATTGATTCAAAGATGGATAACCTGCCTGGCTTTATGGAATTACCTGCCGGGTTAGGGCGGTTATATGTTTCTTTGCGTCCTGAAGTTCCTATAAAAGAGGAGGCCTCATATATCGTATATATTAAAAATGCTCAGAAAGTAGCTTATCAGTTGGCTAGCGAAGTTCGGATAGAACCTACTACAAAAGCTGCTTCTGTATTGAGGATAAATTTACCTGTATTGAATGTCTCTAAAGGAATCGATGTGTTGAATGAGATCGTTGTTACCTATAATAAGAATAATGTACAGGAGAATAACGAAATAGCAACCAATACATCCAAATTTATCAATGATCAGTTAAAAGACATTTCGGCTGAATTGAAAGTGGTAGAGGATGATGTGGTTAGTTTTAAGACTCAGCAGAGAATAACAGATCTGGGAACAGAGGCTAAGGTGTATGTTGAACAGACATCTCAGATACAAGATAAAAAGATAGAATTAGCTACACAGATTAAGACTATAGAACTAATAGAGAATTTTATACAAAGTCCGGATAACAACTCAAAGTTAATACCAAATCTGGGGATATCAGATCCGGGATTAGCCTCTGTTATTGGAGAATATAACAGTCTATTGTTGGCTTATCAGCGATTGGAACGAAGTGCCAGTGAAAATAATCCGGCTCGAATAAAAGCTTTATCTGAACTGAATAATACCAGACAGGGCATTTCAGGTTCGGTAAATAACATTAAACGAGCATTGGATATATCGAAATCGGAAGTAGATAAACAATATTCATCTATAGCTTCACGTATCCAATCTGTACCGATGATGGAAAGAGGATTGCTCGAAAGAACTCGTCAACAGGAAATTAAGCAAGCTCTATTTATCTACCTGATGCAAGTAAATCTTGAAACAGGTATAACGATGGCTTCTACATCGGACAAAGCTAAGGTAATTACAGATCCGGTAATTCCGGATTCACCTATTGCTCCAAAACGTAATATGATTCTATTGGCAGCATTAGTTATTGGTTTTATTATACCTATAATAATAATCTATATAAAGGATTTGCTTCAGTTAAATATCACTAGTCGTGAAGAATTGGAGAAGCTATCGCGTGTAACGGTGATAGGTGAAATAATGAAGAAAGAGGAAGAGGAGATAATTGTTGTAGAAAAAAGTAAGACTACTCCTATCGTTGAACTTTTCCGAACATTGAGAAATAACGTTCAGTTTATATTGGACGATCCTGATAAAAAGACAATCTTGGTTACATCGACGGTTCCGGGAGAAGGGAAGACCTTTGTGAGTATAAACATGGCTGCATCTTTTGCTTTATCCGAAAAGAAAATTCTTTTATTAGGCATGGATATCAGAAATCCTAAATTGGCTGCTGATATGGGATTTGCTAAAGGTGCAGGTCTGACATCATACTTGTCCGGTAGTGAGTCTGACTGGAAATCTTTGTTAGCTTCTGTAAAAAGTTTTCCCAATATGGATATATTACAGGCCGGAGCTATTCCTCCGAACCCGAATGAGCTATTGATGAAGCCTGCATTGAAAGAGTTATTGAGTGAAGCAAGGCAGTTATATGATATCATAATCATTGACTCAGCTCCTATAGGGGTTGTTTCCGATACGTTCCTGTTGAGCTCTTTAGCTGATATGACAGTCTATGTAACGCGTGAAAACGTAACACCTAAGAATGCCATAACATTTATAAACGAAGTACACCACGACAACAAACTACCTAATATGTATCTGGTTATAAATGGGGTAGAACCTTCTAAGAATAAAGGCAGATACGGCAGATACGGCTATGGCTATACCTATGGGTATGGAGAACGGAAATAAATAATTTCCATGAATAACGTAATAGTAATAAAATAAGTAAATAATATACATACAGTAGCTGCTTTTTTTAGGGTAGCTATTGTACATTATGGTTTCGTCTTTTTATATCAATAACTATTAATTAATCTGACTAGAGGCGCGTCTACTGTTGGATATTTTATAAAATATATTGTATTATCGCGGGATTACAAACTTTGAGCTACTAACTAAACATGAGAAAAATGTTTAGAGTAGAATGATAACACATGCGTAGGCAAAACATTTTGGTATAACTCCATTGTTAATTCGGAAAGGTGTTTTATGAATTGTAAAATATTTTGAATATTTAGAGAGGTTTCGTTTTTTATATAAAGGGATAATTAAGAATCGAAACTGAAATAAATATAATTGAATTGTAATTTGTCTTTTAGGATGTCACTAAAAAATAATTTAATAAAAAACGGAATCGGGTTTACAATTCAGAAGGGAATTCGGATTTTAGAACAACTGTTGTTAGTTCCTTTTTTTATTTCTGCTTGGGGAGCAGATTATTATGGGGAGTGGATTACATTAACAATTATTCCGAGTATTCTAGCTTTCTCCGATCTGGGCTTCGGTTCTGCGGCAGCTAATTCATTTGTGTTGAAGTATGCATCTGGAGACAAACAAGGTGCAGCCAATATAGGAAGTAGTGGATTCTTTGTTGTGACAGCCACAGTGATAGCAGGCTTACTGATAACTGTGCTTCTGCTGTATGGGCTTAATGGCTTTCATGTATTTGATAAGCTTCTGATTGATAAATGGGATGCTATAATGGCTCTTTTTATGATGATGATTTCCAAGATACTTAGTTTTTATCAGCAACTATTTGAAGCATATTATCGAGCTGTGCGGAGAGCAGCTCTTAGCATTAATTTGATGAGTGTGTATTCGGGGCTTAATATTGTGGTAGGAGTAACCGTTCTGGTTTTAGGTGGTGATGTTGTCGCTTTTGCAGCAGCAAATTTAGTTGTTTCATTAATGTTTTATCCTGTATATATCTTAATTAGCCGCAGAGTATTGTCTTTAGAGAAGGAATGTAAGGGGCAGATACATAAAGAAGATATGCAAATGATTGCAAAAAAAGGTTTTGGTTATTTGCTTTCCCCGATATGGCAAAGTGTATACTATCAAGGTACAACATTTGTCGTACGTTTGACTCTGGGACCAGGAGCTGTCGCTATATTCAATACGGTTCGTACATTGTCGAGAACTGTTAACCAAATTTTTAATTTGGTCTCATCCACAGCATTTCCAGAACTTCAATATGAAATAGGAGCAAAGAATATGAATATGGCAAAAAAAATATTTAATGGGACGATGGGGTTAAATATCTTATTTGCAATAGTCGGTTGTATTTTCTTATATTTCTTTGGATTGGACTTCTATGAGTTGTGGGTTAAGAAAGTTTTGAGCCCTCCTACTGCAATGTGGAATGTTTTTTTGATAGGGGTCTTATTCAATTCTATATGGTGGTCGGCAATGTACATTTTTCAGGCTATTAATAAGCCATACGAGTTTACCGTGGCAGGTGTTGTCTGTGCCATTATTTCAGCAGGACTTTGTTATCCGTTTTCGTATGTTTGGGGATTGCAAGGAGCTGCTTTAGCATATATTACACTGGATATATTACTTGTATTATATGTATTACCGCGAGCGTGTAAGGTGTTGGATCAGTCAATAAAAGAATTATTGATGAATATAATAAAAGATATGACTATTTTTATAAAAATGTTGTCAGCAAAGATGAAGATAAGAAGATGAATATATGAGGATATGTAATGAATAAGATTAAAGTTATTATATCAGCAGGAATAGGGCCTCTTCATTTTATGAAAAGTGCTGTATATATATATAAATTAACAGATCTGTCTGTTATTCAAAGTTGGATACCTAAGAATACTGATGGTTGGTTTGTTCGCTTATTATCAAAATTAATAAAACATAAACACTTGTCCACAGGTCTGAAAAAGAGAAAACCTGTGGAATTGAAAGATAGAAATTATAGTTGTGCACTTCCTGACTTTTTTTTATGGGGGGGGGTTCTTATCAATAGAATTATTAAATACCCCAGTCGTCGCAACCTGGCTGGATGGGCATGGAGATTATACGGTTTCCAGAGTAGGAAATATATAAAAAATGCAGAGATATTTCATGTTCGCAGTGGAGCAGGACAAGGTGGTGCCATCCGAAAGGCAAAAGGAGAGGGGATGAAAATAATCGTTGATCATAGTATTGCACACCCGGCATATATGGATAAGCATTTAGCTAATGAATATATGCGTAATCATGAGATATTTACTTTGGGAATGAAATCGCCTCTATTCCAATATACAGTGAAGGATGCAGAGATGGCAGATCGTGTTGTTGTAAATTCTTTTTTTGTGAAGAAAACATTTATAGAACAAGGATTTCCAGAGGAAAAACTAAAAGTAATATATCTAGGAGTTCGCGAAGACTTTATTTCTTTAAAAACGGATTATACTGTGGGCGAGTCGGTGAAGCTTTTATTTACGGGAGGTTTTGGTTTTCGCAAAGGTGCAGAATATTTATTAAAAGCACTTCAAACTCTGGAACAACAGAATATAAAATTTGAAATGAAAGTTATAGGATCATATGAGGAAGCTATACCTTTGATAAAGAAATATCCGGTTAAATCTATTAATTTTCTAGGATTTATACCTCAGGATGAGCTGAAAGAGCATCTTAAGGAATCTGATATATATATATTTCCATCCTTATGTGAAGGCTGTGCCAGCTCGGGAATGGAAGCATTAGCAGCAGGATTACCTGTAATAGCAACAGAAGAGAGCGGACTTCCTATCTCAAATGGCGTTGATGGCATAATTATACCATCTAAGGACTGTACAGCAATTGCTAATTCTATAATGAATTTATGTGTTGATAAAGAAAAAATGGAGTGTTTGGGACGGAACGCAACAAAGAATATTCAAGAAAACTATACATGGGAAAAGTATGCTTCTCAATTTAAAGAACTTTATACTACATTACTGAACAAATAACATTCTTGTGGGAAAGGGTAAGAACATATTAGTGCGGAAAATAAAATTATTTTTATTTGCAGCATTTGCAGGTATAAAATTACCTCTTGTAGGTCAATTGCCACTAAGTGAACTTTTCGCTTTAATGTATAGTTTGTCTCCTAAAAAGTGGATGGAGACATTTCGTGATTTGCCAGATGTAAAAAAAATCTGCATCGTATATATAGTTTTCTTTGTCTCTCAGGTAATAAGCGATATCGTAAATGGTTCGCAAACGAATGATTTACTCCGAGGCTGGGCCAATATATTAATGGCTATAGTAGTAACAACTTTTTTGGCCCGGATGTTAAAGAATGCTCCATCACTGATTATCATGTATTTTATAGGGTCTATTATTTGCTTTATAATTGCTCCTGTCGAGACAGATGAATATTCATTGGAAGATATGAGTTTTTTAAAATTTCAGTTAGGCCCTATTCTGAATAGTATAATATTGGTATCAACATGGTTTCTACTTGAAAAGAAAATTGTGAATAGATATATAATAATTGTCAGTGTGTTGATTGTTTACGGGTTGTTTTGTTTTTTCTTTGATTTTCGGTCAAATGGAGCATTTTTTATCTTGACAGCTATCTTATTTTTGTTTAGAAGAAAGTTCCTCAATATTACTCGGAAAAAAATAATTGCTTTTGGGATTTTATTCTTACTCCTGACACAGATATTATATTCATTGTATATTTATCAGGCTTCATTGGGAAATATCGGAGGGAACCACATTAAAAACCAGATATCAAAAATGGAAAACCCATACAACCCGATTAATATATTAATAGTTGGCCGTTCAGAGACTTTTACTTCCTTATTGGCTATACGTGATAAACCGGTTTTTGGGCATGGTTCATGGGCACCTGATCCTACAGGAAAATACAATTATATGGTACATGTTTTACATGGTGATGAGGAACGCTTTATTAGTCGATTTCAAATGATGAAAAATCCGATTATACCTAGTCATTCAGTTTTATTTGGTGCATGGCTTACAGCAGGAATAGGCGGCTTTCTATCTATGTTATATATATTTGTATTATTTGTTAAACGTGGATTTGCTTTGTTGAAAGAAAGACAAATACTGGATAGTTCATATGTTGTTATTATTATTAATTATTTAATAAACGGGATATGGATATTCTGTTTTTCCCCATTGCCTCATATAAGGCAAACTATACCTATAATGTTAAGTTTTATTATAGTATTATATAATTCTATATTATGTAAGCAGAGGCAACTCTCAAAAAAAGATGAAAAAACATATGTATGAAAATCTGTTTTGTTACAACTGGAGACATAAAAGATATTGCAACCTCAAAAAGAGCATTTGGATTAGCTGGTCCTTTGGTAGATATGGGCTGGGAGGTACACATAGTCCTCGAAGATGCTTCTGAAAATAGAAAAAGAGCTGAGATAGAATGTTCTTCAGCAATACAATTTCATTATTTTCAAAAGTGTAGCTTCTTTAGAGAAATAAAAGAAAAGAATAAAATAATAAAAGCTATAAAACCTGATTATATATATATATGTGCTTTTGTTATAAGGAATATCGTGCATCCCAATATTTCAGCAAAGTATATAGTTGAACATTCTGAGTTACAATCAAAAATATATAATGTCAGCTTTAAGCGGAGAGCGATCTCGTTTATCCTCGAATATTATTCAGTTCTTTATGCTCAAGGGCTTATATGTGCAAGCCGTTATTTAGTGAATGAATTTGAATGTAAAGAAAAAAAGATTAAATCATCAACTCCAATCTTATATCTTCCGTATGCATTTACTCCGGACTTGTATAAAGAGATAAGACCAGAATTATTACCGTCAACATTTAAGGAACTATCAAAAAAGAAAAATTTCATATTTTTGGGTTCTATAACAGATAATTATGGTGCTTACACAATGCTTGAAGCCTTTAATTTGCTGAAGGGGAAAGAGAAAGATATACGACTAATTTTACTGGGAAATGGCAAAGATTATTACTCGGGATTGGAGTATATAAAGGAAAAAGGTTTAGAGGACACTGTATTGATGCCAGGCTTTATTGAAGAAGAAGATATATCTCGTTATTTTTCAATTGCATATGCATTTATTTCACCTATGAATGATACAATTCAGGATTGGGCGCGTTGTCCCAGTAAATTATATATGTATCTTCCTTTTCGCAAACCTGTTATTACATGTAATATAGGTGAGCCTCCTATTGTGTTAGGTAAATCAGGATTTTATTATAAACCAGGCTCAGCTTTGGAAATGTCAAAGTCTGTAACGAAATTGTTGAATTATGAAGAGGAATACGAGGCCGTTGACCCCAAATTACACACATGGGCAGCCCGTTCTTCAGAGTTAGATAATTGGATAAGGAATACATTAGATAAAAAAACAGAGCAATAAATGTTTTTATATGAAACAATCAAAACAGAAACTTTTCTTCTGGCAAAATACTAATAGTATACATCAGGCACCTTTCTTTAGAAAATTATCAGAATATTCTCAAATTGAAGTTTGGCTTATTGTCTGTGAGCCACTATCTCGTGAACGTATTTTAATGGGATGGCAAGAACCAGCTCTGAATAATACAAATGTCCTTAAAATAAATAAAGATTTTAGCTGGCGGAAATTAATTGACAATAATAAAGACAATAAATGTATTCATATATTCTCAGGGATAGGAGCATTCCCCTCTATACATAAAGCCTTTAAATACGCGTGTGCTAGTTCTTGTAGGATAGCTATATTGAGTGAGTCTTTAGATATGAGAGGAGTAAAGGGTTTTTTGCGAAATATTAGAGGTTATTGTCATTATTATTATTATGATAAATATATAGAATTTATATTAGCTATAGGGTGGGAAGCTAAAGAACAATTTAAGTTATGGGGATATAATCAGAATAAAATTGTTGATTGGATCTATACAATGGAAAATTCTAAAATAGAAGATATTACTGAAGTGAAGGAGGGAACTCCATTTCGTATAATATATGTTGGATCTTTATATACATGGAAAGGGTATGATTTATTGATAAGAGCTTTGGATGAACTGGCAGATATTGATTTCATTGCCGATTTATATTGTGTGAATGATTCTAATATAGAAAAAGCAGACCTTATACAAAATAGCATCAAACAAAAAAATAAAATAAGACTACAGGCTTTCCTTAAAAATGATAAAGTCAGAAAGCAGATGTCAGAATCTGATTTATTAATATTACCGAGCCGCTATGATGGCTGGGGGGCAGTTGTTAGTGAAGCTTTGATGGAAGGAACACCTGTTATGGTAGGCTATAATTGTGGTTCTGCAATCTTATTGCAAAATAATGAGATGCTTGGAAATATTATTGAGCCATTAACAGATAATGAAATTAAAAAGGAGCTTGAAAAAAAAATTATTGAAGGTAAGATATCTATGGAGAAGCGTCTATCTCTAAAAAAATGGGCTGAGAAGCATATTTCAGCCGAAATTGTTGTTGAGTATTTTAGGGATATATTAGTTTATATAGACAATAAAGAGTCGGAGAAGCCGAATGCACCTTGGATTAAAAAATAATAATTAATGAAAGTACTCCGTGTTATATGCAGTATGGACCCTAAGAGTGGTGGACCTTGTCAAGGCATACGCAATTCTATTCCGGCCCTCCAAGAGAAAGGAGTAGAGAATGAGGTCCTTTGTTTTGATGCGCCGGATGCGGACTATTTAGGATCTGATAATTTTCCTATATATACTATCGGTCCCGCTAAAGGACCATATGCATATTGTCCAAAGTTGAAAAAATGGCTCTTAGATAATATGCTAAGATACGACGTTGTAATGATACATGGACTCTGGCTATATCATAGTTATGGGACTTATAAAATCTGGATGGATTATAAAAAAAGAAACCACAAGGTCCCTCGATTATACGTTATGCCACATGGAATGCTTGATCCATACTTCCAAAAAGCAAAAGGGCGAAAGATTAAAGCGATACGTAATTGGTTTTTTTGGAAATTAATAGAGAGACACCTTGTCAATGAATCTGATGGTCTCTTGTTTACTTGTGAGGAGGAATTATTATTAGCCCGTAAAACATTCTCTCCATATAAGCCAAAACAAGAATTAAATATAGGCTACGGGATCTTGCCACCACCCGAATTTAAAGAAGAAATGACACAAAATTTTTCTGAGAAATGTGAGGGTTGGAATCGAAAACCGTTTTTTCTCTTTCTCAGTCGTATCCATGAAAAGAAAGGTGTTGATATGTTAGTAAAGGTTTATTTACAACTGTATAGAGAAAATCCGGATATACCCCAGCTTGTAATAGCTGGACCCGGTTTAGAAACTCCATATGGGCAACATGTCAAAGCGTTGACTGGTGGGAATAATAATATACTATTTCCGGGAATGCTATCAGGGGAAACAAAATGGGGAGCATTCTATAATTGCGAAGTATTTGTGCTGCCTAGTCATCAGGAAAATTTTGGAATAGCTATAGTAGAAGCTATGGCTTGCCAAAAAGCGGTTTTGATAACGGATAAAGTCAATATCTGGCGTGAAATAGCCAATGGTGATGGAGGATTGATTTGTTCTGATACAATCGAAGAAATATATGATATGTTGAGTAAATGGCTATCTTTGACTAATAAAGAGAAGGAAAATATGAACAATAGCGCGGGAAAGCTTTTTTTTGATTTTTTTGGAATAAATGAATTCGCAAAAAAACTATTGTTTTTTTTGGGCTGATTTAAGTGTATATGAATTATGGAAGATAGTACTAATGTCATACCAATAGTTATCTGTGGTGATAAAAATGTTGAGATAGGCTTACATGTTACTTTATTTTCATTGCTCAGTCATTCAACAGGGAGTTTTCATAATATTTATTTTATAAATAAAGGTTATAATGATTCCGATCTCAATAAGTTAAATAATTCTTTATCCCAGTTCAGGCAAAGGTATGAAGTTATATCTGTGCCATATATGGGAGACTTCGAAGGTCTTAAAAGCTTGCATGGGAATAAATTTGCTTATGCTAAGCTTTTAATTCCAGAATTAGTGGGAGAAAACAAGGTAATATATTTGGACTTAGATATATTAGTTAATACAGATATTGTAGGACTATATAATTTACCGCTATATGATTATATAGTTGCAGCAGTCATAGAGTGTCGCATGTCGAATACATTGGAAAAAACACTATATAACTCTCTTGAGATCGATATGAATGCTGCTTATTTTAATTCAGGTATTATGGTTATTGATTGTAAGAGGTGGAGGGAAAACAGAATTACGGAGAAGTGTCTCGAATTTGCAGAGCAACATTCTGATAAACTTAAAACAGCAGACCAGACTGTGTTGAACTATTATTTTTATAATAATTTTCAGAAATTACCACACAAGTTTAATATAATGATATCAAATAGGATATCTTATAAGGAATATGCACTTCAAGAAGGTATTTATCACTTTTACGGTCGTCCGAAACCTTGGGATTTATTCGCGGAATTTATTCATCCGCAATATGAACTATATAAGGGAACATTAAATAAGACTATCTTTAATGAGTATAGATCGTACAAAAATATAACGAAGATTTCAGTGAGAAAGATGCTAAAAACGTACAAGAGTTATATAAAAGTTTTATTTAAATTATAATTTTTTAATGAATCAACAGCTTAATGATACAGAACGTTGGCCTTTTCCTTTCAAAGATTATCTTTATAGGATTATATGGGGAATTGTTAAAAGTACAATATGGAGGTTGTGTTGGCATCGTTTCTGTTATCTAAGAATGTTCCTATTAAAATGTATGGGAGCCAATGTTAGCTATACAAGCATGGCATTTGGATCGACAGATATCAGTAGGCCATGGGACTTAACAATTGGACGTTATGTAGCTCTTGGCCCTAGAGTCCGTATATATAATCTTAATAAAATAAAGATAGGAGATAATACCGTGATATCTCAAGATGTTTATTTGTGTGGGGGAACACATGATTATACGGATGGAACTTTGCCGTTATTACGAAAAGATATAACAATAGAGAAGAATGTTTGGATTTGTGCAGGAGCATTTATTTCACCTGGAGTTACAATCGGAGAAGGAGCTATAGTCGGAGCGCGGGCTGCTGTTTTTAAGGATGTCGAACCTTGGACTATAGTCGGAGGAAATCCCGCAAAATTTATAAAAAAAAGAGTCATAGTTAATCATTGAATTATGGTTTCAGATCTTACGATAATAGTTCTTACTTTTAATGAAGAAGATAATATCCGTAGATGCTTAGATAGCATTAAGGGTATAACAGATAAAATACTTGTTGTTGACTCGGGCTCAACAGATAAGACCTTAGATATCTTACAAGAATATAAAGTAGAAATCCTTTCACATCCCTTTGATAATTATTCTCAACAAAGAAACTGGGCTCAAGTGAATAATCCGTTCAATACAGAATGGGTTTTCCATCTTGATGCAGGAGAATGTTTTTCCTCTGAACTGAAAAGGTGGATATTAGAAGACTTTGATCCGCTTGCCGATTATGACGGATATATGTTTTGCCGGCGGATGATTTTTTTAGGAAGGTGGATAAAACATGGAGGACAATACCCGATCTATCATATGAGATTGTTTAAAGCAGATAAAGGGAAATGTGAAGAAAAAGTATATGATCAGCATTATATTCTTGATGGAAAAAAATATGTAGTAAAAAAGGGTATTGACTTGATAGACTATATGATCAGTGATTTAAGATCCTTTACTATAAAGCACAATAAATGGGCGATAATGGAGGCGGCAGAAACAATAATGATAGGAGAGACAGGTGATGTAAAAGCCAGTATAGGAGGTAATCCCATAGAAAAAAGGAGGTGGCTTAAAAACAATGTTTTTCAGAAGGTTCCATTATTTCTCCGGAGTTTTCTATACTTTAATTATCGTTATTTTTTGTGTTTGGGCTTCTTAGATGGTAAAGAGGGGCTTGTGTGTCATTTTCTACAAGGCTTTTGGTTTAGATTCATGGTAGATGCAACAATCCATGAACTCCGTCTGACAATGGATGATAATATAACCTTGGCAGATGCTTTATATAAGTTATATGACTTCGATATAAACAAACTTATATATAATAACAACTAGCATGCGCATCCTCATCTACGGCATAAACTATACACCCGAGCTTACCGGCATAGGCAAGTACACAGGAGAAATGTCCTCGTGGCTGGCGACGCAGGGTTATGACGTAAGCGTGATTACCGCCATGCCATATTATCCCGAGTGGGAAGTCGCCCCGCAATATCAGAACAGGTGGTGGCACAAGGAAATCATAGATGGCGTTAAGGTCTACCGTTGTCCATTCTATGTACCTGCAAAAGTAGACTCGAAAAAGCGTATAGCCCATGAGTTCTCTTTCCTGTGGAGCAGTTCGTTCCGTTGGTTTGCTGCACTGTTTAAGAAGAAATACGATCTGGTCATAACCGTATGCCCACCCTTTCATATTGGCTTTTCACCATATATATACTCTATATTCAAGAAAACCTCTCTTGTCTCTCATATTCAGGATTTACAGATAGATGCAGCAAAAGACCTGAACATGTTATCAAACCAGAAAGCGTTGAATCTGATGTTCAAAATGGAGAAGTTCCTGTTGCGTAAAAGTGACTATGTCTCTACCCTGACATCAGGAATGAAGAGTCGTGTCGCGAAAAAGGGAATCTCCGATGACAAGATCGTAATGTTGCCCAACTGGGTTGATATAGACTTCATTAAGCCATTATCGAAAAGCGAGTCACTGAGGGACAAGTTCAGCATTTCGCAGGACGATATCGTAATCCTCTATTCCGGCAATATGGGCAAGAAGCAGGGACTGGAGATATTACTCGAAGTTGCCGGACAATATAAAGATCAGCCACATATCCGCTTCATGATGGTTGGCTCGGGCGCAGAAAAGGATGCCTTGAAGAAGATGGCTGCCGATAAAGGATTAACTAATATGACCTTTTATCCTTTGCAGCCTTACGAACAGTTATCAGCTTTGCTGGCGACAGCTGATTTGCATCTGGTGCTACAGAAAAGAGAAGCGTCCGATCTGGTGATGCCAAGCAAGCTGACCGGAATACTTGCTGCCGGAGGCTGTGCCATTGTGACTGCTATGCCCGGAACTTCCTTGTATGAGGATATCAGGAATAATAACATGGGCGTTCTCTGTGAGCCGGAGTCAGTTGCTGCACTGAAGAATGCCATAGATACGGCTTTAGCTTCCGATCTGACGCAAATAAGAACTAATGCGAGGCAATATGCTGAGAATCATCTGAACAGAGATAAGATACTTTCACAATTTATAGATAAAGTAAAAAATAACTAATCATGGCAGAATCACTATATATAGACACCGGTGCATCGAAAGCCGAGAAGTATGAATCCTTACTACCACAACTGAAAGGCTTGCTTACGGGAGAAACCGATACCATTGCTAATTTTGCAAATGTATCTGCCGCACTGAAACAAGCATTCGGCTTCTTCTGGGTAGGTTTCTATATAGTGAAACACCAAGAACTTGTACTCGGCCCTTTTCAGGGTACAATAGCCTGTACACGCATAAAATACGGAAAAGGTGTCTGTGGAACAGCATGGAAAGAAAAACGCACAGTCATCGTGGAAGACGTCAATCAATTTCCCGGACATATCGCCTGCGATGCTGCCTCACAATCCGAAATCGTAGTTCCCTTGTTTGTTCGCGATGAAGTAATTGCCGTACTCGATGTAGACAGTGATCACCTTAACCATTTCGACCAAACGGATGCTCTCTATCTACAGGAAATAGTAAAGCTTTTAGAAGCCCAATACTGAATCCTTTTAGAAAGGAAACAGTAACGGTAGTATCATTATCATTATTATCCCCATGATGATCTGTAGCGGCAACCCTACCTTTACGTAATCCATAAAACTGTAGCGTCCGGCGCTCATCACCAGCGCATTCGGCGGAGTAGAGAACGGAGATGCAAAACACATACTTGCAGCCACCGCTACCGCAAACAAGAACGGATAAGGACTGACACCCATGCCAATAGCTGCTTTCAGGGCGATAGGCGTAAACAGTACCGCTGTTGCAGTATTACTGATAAACATTGTCAGCAGCGACGTACAGAAATATATTCCCGCTAGCAGAGCGTAAGGCCCCATATCACCCAGTTGCCCGACCAAGCTGCCCGAAATAAGCGTATCCACACCTGTATTCTGAAATGCAGTAGCCATCGGCAGCATAGCCCCGATGAGGACAATGCTTTCCCAGTTTATACTGTTATATGCTTCTTCCACATTGCGCAGACACCCTGTAGCAACCATCAGAACTGCAGCAAGCATGATCGCAATCACCGATGGCAATACTTCGAATACCATAGCCAGAATCATCAATAACATTATAATAGCAGCTATTGGAGCTTTCTGGTCGAGGGTAACCTTCGACGCTTCCTTCAACGGCTGACCTACCAGTACAAGATCATCCTGCCTTTCGTCCAGATTGGCAAGATCTTTCCATGTACCCTGAATCAGTAAGGCATCGCCCGAGTGCAGTTTTGTATCTTTAATGTCCTGCATCTTATATTCGTTCTGGCGCTGAATACCCAGTACATTAACATTGTATTCTTCGCGGAAACGTATTTCTGAAATAGTACGGTTTATCAGTCTCGAATTGGGCATGACAAAAATTTCGGCGATACCCGATTCCTGAAAATCGGAGAATGGTTCTTTGTCGTTTACCCTTTCAAAGAACAGATTGTTTTCAGAAACAAATCTTTCTATATTTTCCAGATCACCATGACAATATAGTATGTCATCTTTTAATATTGTCGATTTAGGGCCTGCAACTTCTTCCACCACATTTTTTCTGAATCTGGAATTACCTACCTTGCGCACGATCTTGGTAATACTCACATCATAGTTTGTCGCGATTCTGAGTTCTTTCAGATTCTTGCTCAGCAGGGGAGAATCGTACCGTACTTCTATCCTGTACGATTGCTGTTGCAACTGATATTCCTGAGCCAGTTCGATAAGTGACTTTCCCTGTTTCTTCTTATTGCCCGATGTATCGTTCTTCGTCACCAAAAATTTGGTAAGAAAGAAAAGCACTATAATACCTACCGAAAGTGCAACAAACCCTATCGGAGCAAAAGAGAAAAACGCCAACCCATCATAACCGGCCTCTATCAGTGCATTGTTTATCACAAGGTTGGGCGGCGTGCTTATCAATGTGAACATACCCATACTGCTGGCAAAAGCCAGAGGCATCAGGTAGCGCCGCGAATTGATATTGGCACTGGCTGCCATACTTATAATAATAGGCATCATCACCGCTACCGTTCCCGTATTGCTGACAAAGGCTCCTATCGAAGCCGTTACAAGCATAATCAGTACAAACAGTTTATTCTCGTTGTTTCCTGCCAGATGAAGTATCTTACTACTTATCATCTTAGCCAGTCCGGTACGGAAAATACCGGCACCTACAACGAACAGACCTACCATCATTATTACCACCGAGTTGGAAAAACCCGCCAAAGCCTCAGTCGGACTTAATATATCAAAAATGACCAGTGCCAGCAATGCACAAATGGCCACGAGGTCGGAACGAACTTTTCCCTGCATAAAGAAAAATGCAGCGATAAATAAAATGATCAACGTAATGTTCATCGGAGTGAGAAGAGATGATAAGTCCATAATTGAAGCAGATTTTTAATAGTTTCCTTTCAAATTTTGCTGATTCATACAAAGATAAAAAATCCTGTATCAATCAACGAATCAAAAAGGATAACATTCTTGAAAAGATTAGAGAACTTTAGCCTTTTTTGCTAATTATTAATATGGATTGGATATTAATATAGTTATTAGAAAATAGCTGTTAGCTTTTAGCGATTATTCCTTTTTTCTGTCACGCTGACCGGTGGGAAAGGACTCTCCTCTCATAAGAGATACTTCTCCTTTTCGGGGCTTTGCAGCTCCCTCTCCCATTGGAAAGGGCTAGAGTGAGGAGGATTTTAACTAAAATGTAACGAATGTAACGTTTTTGCATTGTTTTTGGTTTTTGTTACTTTTTTTTAAGAGCCTGTTTAAATTTTATTCATTCAGGTTTTCAGAACTATTATTGGAATGATTTTTTCTTATCTGAAGCGCGAATAGCGGGCTATTCAAGCTGAAGAAAGGGATAAATTTCACCAAAAGAGACTGGAAATGAACGAAAAAAGAACGATAACAAAATGTTTTGGTAAAATTTAAACAGGCTCTTACTATTCTCTTTTGTAGCCTCTCTTTAGAGCAGGGCTGTTAAGTTCTGATTTCTATTCAATTAATTGCCTCCACTTTTAAGTGGAGGAATAAGGTTGATCATTCTGAAATGGCTTTAGCCAAATCAGATTTGACTAAAGTCTTCTTAAAGAATACTCCTTACCCACGCCTTAAAAGACGTGGCAACTCGCAGAACTTAACAACCCTGTCCTATGGGGAGGTTTGGAAGGGCTGCTTATAATATTACCGTTGTGTATCTGTCGTCATCGTCAGTCTCGCCATTGTCCTGCTGACGGATTTCGTGGGGCTGTGGGCTTGTCACCTTATCCAGAAATTTATTCACCATCTGTGTGGAGGCTTCCACATCGGCATCTTTCGGGAATTTTAGGACAAAAGGCCTGCTGGTCTGTTCGGTTTCTTTTTGCTTTTCACGCTTCTTGTCCTGACGGTCGAGTACGAGTTTCATCACATGTGCTCCCGGTGCACGCTTGCGTTTGGTCACCACGCGGTTCTTTATTTTCTCGCCGCCCCAGCCATCGTCTTCGTAGGTGATGCGTTCGGTAACTTCTATGTAGCCTTCGAGCTGGTCGCGCAGGGAGTGGCGCACAAGGGTGGCAAGGGCTTCGTCGCGGCGGTCTTCGGCTTCTTCTATGGCTCGGCGGAAATCGCTACGGGTTTTCTTCCAATCGTAGAAGGTTTTGGTAGTCAGTTTCAGGGTTCTGCAAATTTCGGTGATGGTGTAGCTGTCCTGTTCTATCAGTTTTACTATTTTTTCAACAAGTCTATCGCTGTATTTCATGCTTTCAAAATTTTTTAGTGAATACTTTTTCGGTATTGATAAAGTTGTTTGAAAAGGATGAAAAGGTAACTGGACATATGACAGGGATCACAATCTATGATAATGCATATGCTCTATAAGGGTAATCTATATCTTAATAGATTCTTTTTATGAAGAAAATTATCAAAAATATGTTTTATAACATAAAAATGTCATATCTTTGTACTGTGTTTTTCATGGTATTAGATTTAAGGTTAACAATGAAGATTGGTTGTCGTGATGACAACCTTTTCTTTTTTATATAACTTTCTTCTCCACTTTCATTTCTCCACTTATCCTTCCTTAATATAAGTCATATCGTACGACTCAGTATAATCTAAAAATGTTCTAATTATCTTAAACATAACTGCTATTTGCATTTATCACTATAAGTTTAGCCCATTACTAACGCGCACTCCTGTGCTTGTTTTTCATTTTACATACGCTTTGCTCCTGTGACCGTTGGTTAGCATTGCCCAAAATGAAACAAAAGGCTAGTGCTCCCTGCGGAACTAATGCACAGGATCGCAATGCGATGATAAGGCAGACAAGTCGTCTCTTAATCGTGCGTTAGCCTGCGCCGTTAGCTTTATGGACGGGGTACCCGTAGGGTGAGAAAGGCGTAAAATGAAAACCTGTTTGAGCTTATCAAAAGATTCATATTTTAGGAATGTCCAGAGCGAGTTTTTTCATTTAGCCTTTAAGCCCTGTAACGGGTCGTACTATGAAGCGTGGCGCTAAAGCGCTTTGCTTACTTTGCGGCTTTGGGCAAAGTGAGGCAAGCAATCTGTGATTGCGCGCAGTAAGAAAACGACTAATGAAATTGAACCTATAATTAACGTGAGTTCGATATAAAAATAGTATGTAATCAATTGTTTTCCAAAATATATGATGTAAACTTCGTGCCCTTTGTGGTTTTTCTTCGTGCCCTTTGTGGTTTTTCTTTGTGTCCTTTGTGGTAAAAGAAATAAGATTTAACCACAAAGAGCACAAGGTTTTACACAAGGCTCACAAAGAAAATATATAACTAGCTGATATTTAGATACTATTATTTCGAACTCACGTTAATTAGAACATTTATCATATACACTTTCAAACATTAATCGGTGTTTTTTATAAATACAAGAACCATATCTCGATTTACATTACTAATTTTGGCAAGCCTTTTGCATTAGGTTTGAGAGAAAATATATAGAAAGTGAGTCATATAGAGGTTGATTTACTTCTGTTTTCTTTGTAATATATTGAATACAAAATATTTATTAAGATATGAAAGAGGAATTTACGAATGAAGATCCGGTGAGAGACGATATTGCCGGAGCAGAGGATATGACAAATAATCAGACAGAAGAAACTCCTGTGGCCGATATAAATGACAATGTGACCGATTGGGAGACAAAATACAATGAGCTGAATGACTCCTATCTGCGCTTGAATGCAGAATTTGATAACTACCGCAAGCGTACACTGAAAGAAAAGGCAGAATTGTTGAAGTCGGGTAGTGAGAGGGTGCTGATAGATATTATTGCTGTAGTAGATGACTTCGAACGGGCACTGGAAAATATCTCTAAAACAGAAGATATTGCAGCTGTAAAAGAAGGTGTAGATCTTATCTATACCAAATTTTTAGGCTTTCTCAGCAGGCACGGGGTAAAAGAAATAGAAACAATAGGACAGCCATTCGATACAGACCGGCATGAGGCTATTACTACAGTTCCGGCACAAAAAGAAGAGGATAAAGATAAGATAGTAGACAGTGTGCAGAAAGGCTATACCCTCGACGATAAAGTAATCCGCTACCCTAAAGTGATTGTAGCAAAATAAAGTAATAAAAACCGATGGCAACTAAACGAGACTATTACGAGGTACTTGAAGTCACTAAAACAGCGACATACGAAGAAATAAAAAAAGCATACCGCAAAAAGGCAATTCAGTATCATCCCGATAAAAATCCGGGAGACAGTGCGGCTGAAGAAAAATTTAAAGAAGCAGCCGAAGCATACGAAATACTGAGTGATGAACAAAAGCGCGCAAAATATGACAGATACGGGCATGAAGCACCCGGTGGTTTTGGCGGACACAGCGGCGGTTTCTCTATGGACGATATATTCTCCCAGTTCGGAGATATTTTCGGTGGACATTTTGGTGGCGGTTTCGGTGGCTTTGGCGGATCGAGAGGCCCTCGTGTAAACAGAGGTTCCGATCTGCGCGTAAAAGTGAAGTTGACTTTGAAAGACATTGCTTCGGGTGTAGAGAAAAAAATAAAAGTAAACAAATTTGTTTCCTGTTCGCACTGTAAAGGAACAGGAGCTGATAATGGTACAGCCTACGAAACCTGCTCTACCTGTAAAGGTTCGGGAGTGGTAACAAGAGTGATGAATACCATTCTGGGACAGATGCAGACACAGTCTACCTGTCCTACCTGTAATGGTGAAGGCAAAAATATAACGAAAAAATGTTCGTACTGTTCCGGAGAAGGCATTGTTCGCGAAGAAGAAGTAATCACAATAAATATACCTGCCGGAGTTGCCGAAGGAATGCAGCTTTCGATGAGCGGTAAAGGAAATGCTGCCCGTCATGGAGGGGTTAATGGAGACCTGCTGATCGTAGTGGAGGAAGAACAACATCCGGAACTCTTCAGAGACGATAACGATGTAGTCTACAATCTGCTGCTGAGTGTGTCTACCGCTGCACTGGGCGGCAATGTAGTAGTCCCTACCATAGACGGCAAGGTAAAAGTGACCATAGATGCGGGTACGCAGCCGGGTAAGGTATTACGACTGAAAAACAAAGGCTTGCCTAGCATTAACCGTTACGGTACGGGAGACTTGCTTATAAATATAAGCGTATATATTCCCGAAAATCTTACCGATAGTGAAAAGTCTACATTGACAGGACTGGAAAACTCACCGAATTTCCAACCCAGCAAATCGGTAAAAGAAAAGATATTCAGTCATTTTCGGAAAATGTTTGATTAAGCAATATAAAAAAGAGCAACTCATTGGTTGCTCTTTTTTTATCCTGCTCCGTTCTGTTGCAGATAGGTAATTGTATTATTATCATCTATATCAAACTCCCACCAGTAACCGAATCCGCCGATTTCCCTTTCGTCGTCCTCATATAAGAAAGGGCTGTCTTCGTTGAGATAACCCAACATGATATCTTGGTTTACAACTTTCAGGTAATAATTGCTGACGGACTGTCCGTTGTCGATAGATACCTGATATAATCCCTTTTGTCCACAGAAGGTTATGTCATCTATCTGTATTCTGTTCAGTATATCTATCAACAGGGCGCGTTGGCTACCCTCTAATAAGGCATACGCCGAGTTGTTAGCTAAAACACCCTTCTTTAGTTCTCCGAAATAAGATTTGATGGCTTTGGCACGCTTTTCTCTTCTCTCTTCTTCGGCTTTCAATATGGTTACATTATCCTGTTCGGTTTTGCCGAGTTTTACCTGATTGTTGTCACTCACAGGTTCGTACCACGAATAGTTCTCGAAATGCGCTTGTATCTCTTTGTTAGAGAATTTGTATCCGTTGCGGGCGTATATTTCGTTCCGCATCCATTTCAGTTCATCATCACATATCTTACTTAGTTTAGATATATTTAATCGCTCTGAGGTGAAGTCAAACCTGCCTTGAGAAAAGGCTGTGAGGGAAAGTAATATCAGACTACCGGTTAAAATAAGTTTTCTCATATTATTCTGTGTTTGCATTATTTAATATGCAATATTAATCAAAAATTTCATATCTCTTGCTTAAAACTTTATCTTTGAGACAGGAAAAAGCTTAAGGATATGAAAATAAAAGAAATTCTGCATACGATAGAACAGGTTGCCCCTATCCCTTTACAGGAAGGATTCGATAATAGTGGTGTTCAGGTAGGAGATGTCAATCAGGAGGCCAAAGGCGCAATTGTCTGTATAGATGTAACGGAAGCGGTAGTAGACGAAGCCATTACAAGGAATTGTAATCTGATCATAGCACATCATCCGCTGGCTTTCCGCAGTTTCAAATCCCTTACAGGTAAAAACTATATCGAACGTTGTATGATAAAAGCCTGCAAACACGATATCGTTGTGTATGCCGCCCATACCAATCTCGATAATGCTTCGGAGGGAATAAACCGATATTTGGCCGATATGCTGGGGCTGCAACATGTAAGAATACTCGATCCCCAAAAAGATAAGCTGCTCAAGCTTGTGACCTTTGTTCCCCATTCGCATGCCGAATTGGTACGTAATACCCTGTTTAATACAGGGGCAGGGCATATCGGTAATTACGATTCCTGTAGCTACAATGTAATGGGAGAAGGCACATTCAGGGCAGGAGAAGACACAAGCCCGTATGTGGGGGAAATAAACGAGCTGCACATTGAGCCCGAAACCCGTATTGAAGTCATATTGCCTGCTTATAAGCAATCAGAGGTATTGCGGGCGCTTATTTCAGTACACCCTTACGAAGAGCCTGCTTATGATTTCTATGCGCTGACCAATGTATGGGAAAAAGCAGGAAGCGGTGTTGTCGGTATCTTACCCGAAGAAATGGAAGAAGAAGACTTCCTGTATATGCTGAAAGATACGTTCCACCTGAATGTAATACAGCATTCGCCACTAAGGGGCAAGCCTGTGCGTGATGTCGCTATCTGTAGTGGTAGCGGAGCATTCCTCATACCTAAGGCTATATCTTACAGTGCCGATGTTTTTATAACAGGTGAAGCTAAATATAACGACTTCTACGATGTGGAAGATAAGTTATTGCTGGCAGCCGTAGGGCATTATGAATCTGAAATTTTCACAAAGAATATATTTTTCGATATTATTTCGAAAAAATATCCTACCTTTGCAGTCTATATGTCGGGATTCGATGTGAATCCGGTAAACTATTTATAATCAGACGGTGATATACTCCCGTTTCTTATAAATGATGTAGTAAACAAGTAGAATAAGCTCTATTTGATTACTGCATTTTTTTATGACAACAATTTATAACAAGAATAATTATGGCTAAGAAACAAGAAAAAGAAGTTACAGTTGAAGATAAGCTGAAAACGCTTTACTCCCTGCAACAAAAATTATCTGAAATAGATAATATTAAAATATTAAGAGGCGAGTTGCCGCTGGAGGTAGCCGATCTTGAAGATGAGATAATCGGTCTTGAAACACGTATCAAGAAGTATGAAACAGAACTGAAAGATTCAGAAACGGCTGTGTCTCATCAGAAGCAGAAAGCTAAAGATAGCGCTTTGAAAATAGAAAAATACAAAGAGCAACTCGATAATGTGCGCAACAACCGCGAGTTTGACCATCTGAGTAAGGAGATCGAATTTGAAACATTGGAGATCGAATTGTCCGATAAACGTGTACGTGAGTTTTCTCAGGATTCTAAGAATCTGACTGAACAGGTAGAAAAAAGCAAATCGTTCCTCGAGGAGCGTTCTGCCGATCTTGCACAGAAGAAAGAAGAGTTGGATGGCATCGTTTCGGAAACAAAACAGCAGGAAGAGCAGCTTCGTGAAGAAGTAAAAGATATAGAATCGGAAGTAGAGCCTCGTTTGTTGCAGGCATTTAAACGTATCCGTAAAAGTGCCCGTAACGGTCTGGCAGTAGTTATGATCGAGCGTGGTGCATGCGGAGGATGCTTCAATAAGATTCCACCACAAAAACAAATGGATATCAAGATCGGTAAAAAGATTATTGTTTGCGAATATTGTGGACGTATAATGATAGACCCTGAACTGGTAGGAGCTGAATAATTTTCAGCTGAGAATTTTATAAAAATATATCATTGATCGGAAAGGTTAAAAGCAGCCTTTCCGATCATTTTTTTATGCTTTTTTATGAACTTTATATTGGAAACTTTGTTTTTAATCTTATTTGTATTAAAAAATAAAATGGAAAACTTTTTCACTTTTTCAAAAAATTATATATTTGATTATTAGTTATTTAAAAAATAAAATGGAAAACTTTTGCTTTTGTTTAAAAAATACAGTTGTAAAATTTGTGTAATGTTTACTTATTGACTAATATTGCAAAAGGATTTAATGACACATTTTTTACCCGAATTAATTACCTCTAAATTATAAAGCAAATGGCACGAAAGGTTTATACCTTCGATGAGGCGTATAATGCCGCATTAGATTATTTCGTCGGCGATGAATTGGCCGCGAAGGTGTGGGTTAACAAGTACGCATTGAAAGATGCTTTGGGGAATATCTATGAACAATCCCCCGAAGATATGCATTGGCGGTTAGCTAATGAGATAGGCCGTATAGAAGCGAAATACGAAAACGGACTGTCTAGTAAAGAACTGTATGATCTTTTCGATCATTTCAGGTACATTGTGCCGCAGGGAAGCCCGATGACAGGTATCGGCAACGACTTCCAGATCGCATCGTTATCTAACTGTTTCGTTATCGGTATGGATGGTCCGTCAGACTCTTATGGAGCCATAATACGTGTCGATGAAGAACAAGTGCAGCTGATGAAGCGACGTGGAGGGGTAGGGCACGACCTGTCTCATATTCGTCCGAAAGGCTCTCCGGTGAAAAACTCGGCGCTGACGTCTACAGGCTTGGTGCCTTTTATGGAAAGGTATTCCAATTCTACCCGCGAAGTAGCGCAGGATGGCCGTCGCGGAGCACTGATGCTGAGTGTGTCTATTAAACATCCCGATTCCGAATCGTTTGTAGATGCCAAAATGGAGCAGGGTAAGGTTACAGGTGCTAACGTATCTGTCCGTATCGACGATGCCTTTATGCAAGCTGTTGTTGACGGATCGAAATATACACAGCAATATCCGATCGACTCTGATAACCCTACATATGTGAAAGATATAGAAGCAAATCAACTATGGCGTAAGATTGTACACAATGCGTGGAGATCAGCCGAGCCGGGAGTGCTGTTCTGGGATACTATTATCAGAGAGTCTGTGCCTGACTGTTATGCAGATCTCGGATTCAAGACTATATCTACAAACCCATGTGGCGAGATACCGCTTTGCCCGTACGACAGCTGCCGTCTGTTGGCGATCAACCTATACTCGTATGTGGTAAATCCTTTCCAGAAAGATGCTTATTTCGACTTCGAACTGTTCAAAAAGCATGTTGGGCTGGCTCAGCGCATCATGGATGACATCATCGACCTCGAATCGGAAAAGATAGAGAAAATACTGGAAAAGATAGATGCCGACCCTGAAACTGACGAGGTTAGAGGTCCGGAAAGACACCTTTGGGAAAAAATACGTAAGAAAACACTTCAAGGACGCCGCACAGGGGTAGGTATCACAGCCGAAGGCGATATGATAGCTGCTATGGGACTCCGCTACGGAACAGAAGAAGCTACAGCCTTTGCCGAAGAAGTACATCGTACACTGGCTCTGGCTGCTTACCGTTCGTCTGTCGATCTGGCAAAAGAACGTGGCGCATTCGAAATATTTGATATCAAGCGTGAGAAAAACAATCCGTTTATCAACCGTTTGGCAGAAGCCGATCCGAAGCTGTATAAAGACATGGAAAAATATGGTCGCCGCAACATTGCCTGTCTTACTGTAGCGCCTACCGGAACTACCAGTCTGATGACGCAGTCGACTTCGGGTATCGAACCTGTATTCCTGCCGGTATATAAGCGCCGCCGTAAGGTAAACCCGAACGATAAGGATGTTCGTGTAGACTTTGTGGATGAAAACGGAGACTCTTGGGAAGAATACATTGTGTTCCACCATAAGTTTGTAACATGGATGGAGAGCAAGGGATATCCTACAGCCAAACGATATACAAACGAGGAAGTAGATGCAATGGTTGCCGAATCGCCATACTACAAGGCTACATCTAATGATGTAGACTGGTTGCAAAAGGTGAAAATGCAGGGACGTATCCAGAAATGGGTAGACCACTCTATCAGCGTTACTATCAACCTGCCTTCAGATGTGTCGGAAGATCTTGTAAACGATCTTTATATCGAAGCTTGGAAGAGCGGATGTAAAGGTTGTACCGTATATCGTGACGGCTCGCGTGCAGGAGTATTGGTGTCTGCCGATAGTGATAAGAAGACAGGCACAGAGGAAGACGATTGCGGAGACTGCTACGAACGTCCTCAGATCGTGCAGGAACGTCCACGCGAACTGGCTGCCGATGTGATCAAATTCCAGAACAATAAAGAAAAATGGATTGCTTTCATCGGACTGCTCGATGGTCGTCCATACGAGATATTCACCGGACTCTCCGATGATGATGAAGGCTTGATGCTGCCCAAGAATGTAAACCATGGTGTGATCATTAAGACACTGAACGATGAGGGGCTACGCTCTTACGACTTCCAGTTCAAGAATAAGAGAGGTTATAAGACTACAATAGAAGGACTGAACAGTAAGTTTAACCCCGAGTTCTGGAACTACGCCAAGCTTATATCCGGTGTACTTCGTTACGGAATGCCTATCGATCAGGTGGTGAAACTGGTACAGGGACTTGAGTTGAACAGCGAAACCATCAATACATGGAAAAACGGTGTTGAGCGTGCCTTGAAAAAGTATCTGCCTAACGAGACTGAAGCCAAAGGTCAGAAATGTCCTGTCTGCGGATTGGAGACGCTGATCTATCAGGAAGGTTGTATGAAGTGTACCAACTGTGGTGCATCGAAATGCGGATAATATAGATAATTTATATAAAGCCGGGCGGGAGCGTTTTTATCGTTCCCGCTTTTGTTTTATCTTTGTTGCGAACACCAAAAAACACGAATATTATGATGACGGTAACCGTTGAGGAACGCCATTTGATAGAAGAAATTATTTCGAAGAATACCATTTGTTATGTCGGCATGATCGATACTGACGGGATGCCTTATGTAATACCGATGAATTTCGGTTATACCAACGATGTTATATATCTGCACTCGGCACAGGAAGGCGGTAGTATCAGAGCTTTGGAGAAAAACCCGTCGGTCTGCATTACGTTTTGCACTGAGAGTGCGCTTACCTATCAGAATGAAGAGGTGGCCTGTAGTTACCGCATGAAAGGCAGCAGTGTTATCTGTCGCGGGAAGGTTGTCTTTGAAGAAGACTTTAACGAAAAGATAAAAGCGCTGGATATTATAATGAAACATTATAGTAGCCGTACCTTTACATATTCTGAGCCCGCCGTTCACAATGTACGGGTATGGAAAGTAGAGATTGAAGATATTTCATCTAAAATCTTTGGCGTGCCGCACCCTAATTCCCGCAATTATAAAGATCAGGCTGAATTCTGATCAGGGTATCAGATTAACGTGAGTTCGAAATAATAGTATCTAAATATCAGCTAGTTATATATTTTCTTTGTGAGCCTTGTGTAAAACCTTGTGCTCTTTGTGGTTAAATCTTATTTCTTTTACCACAAAGGACACAAAGAAAAACCACAAAGGGCACGAAGTTTACATCATATATTTTGGAAAACAATTGATTACATACTATTTTTATATCGAACTCACGTCAGATTAAGTAGCCGAATTCGTAGAATAGATGGAGTCAAACAAGTTTGACTAAAGTCTTTTTAGAGGTTACTCCCAACTCACGCCTTAAAAGGCGTGGTAACTCATAGGACTCATTGGTAGCTCTAAGGTATCAGATGATTCTCTGCCAGATATTTCCATAGCGGAGCCGCCTGTACAGCCTGCTTTATACCATCCTTTCTGAGTAACTCTATTAGTTGGTCTGTTGTCAGCAGATGAACTGTGATGTCTTCCGTCGCTTCTAAGTGTTGTTCCGATATTTTTTCCACATCGGTAGCCAGGAAACAATAGGTCATATTGGTATGTGTACCGGGATTTACAGACAGTTCTGTCAGTAAAGACCAGTTCCCGTTGCCATATCCTGTTTCTTCCAGCAGTTCACGTCTTGCCGATATTTCCAGCGAGGGGTCTTCTTTTTCGGCAACACCCGCGCAGAGTTCCATCGAAGTATAACCTAAGCCATGACGGTATTGTCTGACCAGAACGAACTGTTTTGCTTTGGTGATAGCAATTACATTTACCCAATCAGGATAATCCAGTATGTAGTAGTCTGGTATTTCGTTACCGTTAGGCAGTTGTACATGTTCTTTCCTTACCGTAAACCAAGGCTCACGCGATAGGTATTCGCTTTTCAGCACTTTCCATGCTTTATCGTCTGTTTTATTCATCATCTTTTTCTATAAATTATTTGAGGAAATCCTCTCTTGCCGGAGTGAAGGTGTCTATTATAACTCCTGCTTCGAGGCAAACAACGCCATGATCGGTATCACCCGGTACAAAAAAACCGTCACCTTTTTCGAGTATCTGTTTGCTGTTATTTATCATTACCTCAAATTTTCCGCTTTCGATGTATGATGTCTGCACATGAGGATGTTGATGCACATCGCCTATACTCCCTTTTTCGAATGTTATTTTTGCCAGTAATATCTGGCTGTTGTAGCCGAATATCTGGCGGGTGACGCCGTTTCCTACTGTCTCCACAGCGATTTCTTTATGTAAGAGGAATTCTTTACTTTGTTTCATATTGGTTGTGCTTAAAAAGTAATAAAAAGGTCTACACCTTATTTTTCTAAAACAACGATATTCATTACCACCTTCGACAGAGGCTTGTCCTTTTCGTTGGTCTTTACATTCTGTATTTTGTCTACAATGTCCATGCCCTCTATTACTTCTCCAAAGACTGTGTATTCTCCATCCAGATGAGGTGCACCTCCTCTGGTCTTATAGAGTTCGCGTTGTTCGTCACTATACATAGTTTCGGCTTTTTGCTCGTTAGCTTCCCTTTCAGCTTGTTCCTGCCATTGGGTTCGCAGTTCGGTGATGCCTGCACGATTTCCTTCTTTATACAAGGCTTTTATCGTATCCATATTTGCCGATTGCAATTTGTTATAGATGTTTTGCTTCAATCGTTCGAAGCGCTGCTTCTCTATAGCACTCAGCTTTTCGTCAAAAATGAGTTCTCCTGTTACGATATAGAATTGTGAAGCATCCGATGCTTTAGTCGGATTCTCGGCATCTCCCCAACGGGCGGCAGCCAATGCTCCGCGTTTGTTGAAGAGTTGAGGAAATCTTATTTCGGCAGGGATTGTATCTCCCATTACCTTGTTTTCTGCCGAATCGGTTTTTATACTATCAGCTTCGTTGCGCGTATCGGGATCACCGCCCTGTATCATAAAGTCTTTGATCACCCGGTGGAAAGTCAGGTCTTTAAAAAATCCTTCTTCTGCTTTTTTCAGAAAGTTATCTCTGTGGATCGGGGTTTCGTTATACAGTTTTACTTTTATGTTGCCGTAGTTGGTTTGTATCACTACAACAGGTTCTTTCGGTTTGCTGCTACACATTGTTGTTATAAATAATATGGGGAGGATAATAAATAATTTCTTCATGCTGTTTATTTTAGTAGGCAAAAGTAGTTGTTTTATTGCTTTTTGAGGAACTTAGTATAATATTCGTCTACAGTTATCATCGGTCTTATTGTATCCAGTCCGTATTGATATGCTTTTATTTTCATTGTAGAGTCATTGTCAAATTCTTCAATTTCGCCTGTCTTAAAATGCAGTAGTCTAAAATTGGATACAGTAGTTTTTCTTTGTGCTATAAGTATCTCTTTGTTAAACGAAAAAGAAGCGATGGAATCCATTACCTGTCTGTTTTTATTTGTATCTTCTGCTCTGTATATTTTCCCTTCCTCGTTGTCTATATAACCGTAATCCAGGTCATTGATAGCATTCATCGAATAGGGATATACAAGTGGCATACGGTAATAATCATAAATTCCGGCTTTAGTGAAAAACTCTTTAGGTATTTGCCGGTCTATGGGTTGTACGCTTTTCAGGCTATCCATATACGGAGAATCAGGGAACCCCCAGATAAGGTCAGAAACTGAATTCATAATTCTATTACCGAAGTAACCACAGCAGATTATTGTGAGAATGAAGAAAAGGATAACTGTAAGGCATCCTATACTCCGGTTTTTCTTATCACCCCATTTTACCACCGCCCAGAAGATGGCGATAATCACAACAAGAACACATAGTGAAATAATTACAATCAAGAATAAACCTATAAATAATCCGATCATATCCGGTGCTTTTTCGAGCATCAAATATACGTAAATTTCTTTGTACTGTTTTTATTCGGTTTGTCTTTAGCCTTATTGAGGTATTCTGAATACTATCGGTATATAAAAATACACATCCACTGCTTCTCCGTTTTGTCTTCCCGACTTCCATTTTGGCATACTTTCTACAATGCGTACTGCCTCCAAGTCTAATTCGGTAGATACGCCTCTTATTACATGTATGTCTTTTATATCTCCCTCCTTAGTAATAACCATTCGTAGAGTTACGCGTCCTTCTATTCCCATTTCTGCTGATATCGGAGGGTAATGAAGATTGCTGTATATATATTCTTTTAAGGCTTCCCGCCCTCCCGGAAATTCCGGCATTTGCTCTACGCTCATGTATGGTTTCTTTTCTTTCTGTATTTCCATCTCTTCATACTCCTTAGGACTTGGTAGGTCAGGATCAATATCAGGTTCTATCGTAGGTGGAACAAATTCAATACTCATTTTAGGATCAATAATTGTGGCAGGATTGTGTTTCATATGGTGGAGGATTTCATCTAGGCTCGCAAACGAATCTGTATTATTTCCCTCAATATATTTAGCCAGTGGCTCAATCCTGTTTTCCCCAAGATGAGAAAAAGCTTCCGGTTCGGTTTTTTGTGTACACGAAGCAGCTAAGATCACACTTGTAATTATAACGCAAACTGTAAAATAGAGCGGTTTTCTCATAGCCTTGAATTTATAGTATATGATAATAGAGTAGATAAGGTCTGATTTTCCATAATGCTTACCTGCCTTTTTTGAATGTAATACAATGATAGGTTTTCATTATTTCGTAAAATATACTAGATTTGTACTGATTATAAAATATAGCATGGTAAAATATAAAAGAATCCTCCTTAAACTTAGCGGGGAATCCCTGATGGGGGAACAACAATACGGTATAGATGTAAACCGATTGAATGAGTATGCCGAGCAGATAAAAACTGTAGCAGATATGGGTGTGCAGATAAGCATCGTTATCGGTGGCGGAAACATTTTTCGCGGACTTAGCGGAGCATCTAAAGGCTACGACCGTGTGAAGGGAGACCAGATGGGGATGCTTGCTACGGTGATCAACAGCCTTGCACTGAGTTCGGCGCTGGTGGCTATGGGACAAAAAGCTCGTGTGCTGACAGCCATCCGTATGGAGCCAATAGGAGAAATTTACAGCAAATGGAAAGCCATAGAAGCAATGGACAGCGGTGAAGTTGTTATCCTGTCGTGTGGTACGGGCAATCCGTTTTTTACTACCGATACGGGATCTTCGCTTCGCGGTATAGAAATAGAAGCCGATGTAATGCTCAAAGGAACCCGCGTAGACGGTGTATATACAGCCGATCCGGAAAAAGATCCTACAGCAACCAAGTTCGATACCATTTCATACGATGAGGTATATAGTCGCGGACTGAAGGTGATGGATATGACGGCTACCGTTATGTGCAAAGAAAATAATCTGCCTATCGTAGTTTTCGATATGGATACCCCCGGTAATCTGGAAAAATTGATGAAAGGTGAAAATATCGGTACGTATGTGCATGCATAATCAGTTAACAGTTATCAGTCAGCAGTTAACAACAGAATGAAATATTGAAACTAAAAATATATAAATTATGGCAACAGACCTAAAGCAGATCGAACAAAAAGCAGAGCAGAAAATGCAGGCTTCCGTTGAGTTTTTAGATGAATCGCTGGCTCATATTCGTGCTGGAAAAGCTAATCCGCGCATTCTGGACGGTATCAAACTCGACTATTACGGAAACCTTACCCCACTAAGTGGTGTCGCATCTATCAATACGCCCGATGCGCGTACGATAATTGTACAACCTTGGGAAAAACAGATGTTGAAAGAAGTTGAAAAAGCGATCCTTAACTCGGATGTAGGAATTACGCCCGACAATAACGGGGAAGTAATCCGCCTTAGCATACCGCCACTGACCGAAGAGCGTCGTAAACAACTGGTAAAACAGGCGAAACAAGAAGCAGAAGATGCAAAAGTAAGTATCCGTAATGCTCGCCGCGATGCAATAGATTCTATCAAAAAAGCCGTAAAAGACGGTGTTGCGGAAGATATGGGTAAGGATGCTGAAAACGATATGCAGAAACTTCACGACAGATATATCAAGAAGATAGATGAAGTGTTTGCTGCAAAAGAAAAAGAAATATTGACAGTATAATTTAATACACTGATGTGTTGATGTGCCAATATGCCAATAATAATAAGTTCTGATCTTTTTATTGGCACATTGGCATATTAAATAATTGGCACATTTAATAGATGAATGGTCTTGTTATAAAAAATACGGGAAGCTGGTATCAGGTGCGTACCGACGACGGACGTGATATAGAATGTAAGGTAAAAGGTAACTTTCGCCTTAAAGGCATTCGCAGTACCAATCCCATAGCAGTGGGAGACAGAGTTGTCATTGTCGAGAATAATGAGGGTACGGCCTTGATCACCGAAATTGAAGACCGGAAGAATTATATTATCCGCAAATCGTCGAACCTGTCGAAGCAGTCGCATATACTGGCAGCCAATATCGACCTTTGTTTTCTGATAGTGACTATAAACCATCCGGTGACGTCTACTGTTTTCATCGACCGCTTTCTGGCATCGGCAGAAGCATATCGTGTGCCTGTAAATCTTATTTTCAATAAGATAGATATTTACGATGAAGATGAATCCGAATACATGGATGCCCTTATAGCCATGTATGAGCACATCGGATACCCCTGCATAAAAATAGCCGCTTTACAAAATACAGGCATCGCAGCCTTACATGAAAAAATAAAAGAAAAAATTACACTCTTTTCGGGGCACTCCGGTGTCGGAAAATCAACATTAATAAATTCGCTGATCCCGCAGGCAGACCTGAAGACAGGTGCCATATCGGGATATCATGGGAAAGGAATGCACACAACCACTTTTTCGGAGATGATAGAACTGCCGCATGGCGGATTTATCATAGATACTCCCGGAATCAAAGGTTTTGGTACCGTAGATATGGAGAAAGCGGAGATATTTCACTTTTTCCCCGAAATCTTTAAATTCTCAAGAGATTGCCGTTTCAATAACTGTATTCATATAAATGAGCCCGGATGCGCAGTTCGCGATGCTGTAGAAAAACATTATATAAGCGAAAGTCGTTATAAATCGTATCTGAGTATGATGGAAGAAGAAACTGAAGAAAAATACCGTAAATAAGATGGAAGGTTTAAAGCTCAGATTTGATCTGAAATCGTTTGTTATCTTTCTTCTGATCTTTCTAGTAGAAGTATTTATTGCATTATTTGTCAAAGACCGTTTTATCCGTCCCTATGGAGGAGACATACTGGTGGTAATGCTGATGTATTTCTTTTTCAAGTCCTTCATGCAGGTAAAACCGCTCTGGCTGGTGATCGGGGTTGTCGTATTTGCATATTTGGTAGAAATAGGCCAGTATTTCCAGCTTGTAGAAGTACTCGGTGTGCAAGATAATAAAGTGCTGCGCACAGTGATAGGCTCCTCGTTTAGTTGGGGCGATATGGTTTGTTATACGATCGGTGGCATTATCTGTTATTTTATTGACAGGAAAAAAACGAATAAAGATGTTGCAACAACGTAAGAAAGACTATTTGATCCGCCTTCTCGAAGAACTTATGAAAAGTATTCATAAGCTTGTCGATAAGCGGGAAAAGTTGAGTCCGGCCGAACGGGAAGGGATATTGAACGATGCCTTTACCTTTTTTGTCACGAATTTTGAAGTTACCGAATCAGATACTATCGATGATTTATCGGAAAAGATACCCGATGTGGAATTGTTGGAGCAATATGCCCGATTGTTGATGATAAGATCGGATGAATCGGATACGCTGAATACGCCTGATTTGAAGCGGGCTTTACAGATTGTGGAATACCTGGAGGCAGCCGATAAAACATATTCGTGGGACAAGGTAGTTCTCAGAGAAGATATCCTTCACCGGCTCGATAGTAGCAATCAGGTTAATTCGATATAAAATATTTTAACAGCTTTTAGAGCCTGTTTAAATTTTATTGTTTAGGTTTTCAGCACTATTTTTGGAATGATTTTTTCTTATCTGAAGCGCGAATAGCGGGTTATTCAAACTGAAGAAAGGGGAAAATGGGACAAAGAGAGACTGAAAATGAACGAAAAAAGAACGATAACAAAATGTTTTGGTAAAATTTAAACAGGTTCTTAGTATAAAATTTATTTATACCTTTGGCTTGGAGGAACTATCAGCCTATGGAAACAGCCAGTAATGTCATTCTTATTTTCCAGATACTTTATGTCGTAACGGCATTAGGTACGATGGTCGTTGTGATCTCGGAAAACAGGAATCCCTTGAAAACAATTTCATGGGTACTGATATTGCTTTTACTGCCTCTGGTCGGTCTCATTATATATTACTTCTTCGGGGAAGACAGCCGTAAACAACGGCTTATATCCCACAAAATGTACAAAAAACTCAACCGCCGCTCCATCGGGAGGAAGGAGTTGCTGGAAACACTTAACCCCCCCACAGAACATAAAGGATTAGTAAACCTGCTGAACAGGCTGAAAGCATCCCCCTTGTACGGAGGGAGTGACGTTACATTCTATTCTGACGGCATAGCAAAATTTGATGCCCTGTTTGAAGAACTGGAAAAAGCCGAAAAGCATATTCATATTCAATACTACATTTTTCTGGACGATGATATCGGCTGTAAGACTCGCGATATACTCGTTCGTAAGGCGGCACAGGGAGTAGAAGTCCGCCTTATCTACGATGATGTAGGTTCATGGAAAGCCAAGCGCAACTTTTTTAAGGATATGCAGGATAGGGGGGTACAGGTACAACCCTTCCTGAAAGTAGCTTTTAAGTTCCTTACCAGCCGCGTGAATTACCGAAACCACAGGAAGATAGTAGTTATAGACGGAAAAGTTGGCTTTGTAGGCGGGATGAATGTTGCCGACAGATACATACAGGGAGTGAAATCGGGAATATGGCGCGACAGTCATATCAAAGTAGAAGGAAAGGCCGTTGCAGGCTTGCAGACATCATTCCTTATAGATTGGTATTCTTCGCGTAAAGAATTTCTGGCTTCGGATTCCTATTATCCTATTCTGGAAAATAGAGGAAATAACCTGATGCAGTTGGTTACAAGCGGTCCAGTTGGGCAGTTTAAGGATATACATCTCGGTATTTTGCAGGCAATAGCCAATGCTAAAGAATGTATCTATATACAAACACCTTACTTTGTACCGACCGATTCATTGCTTTTAAATATTCAGATGGCTGCTATGCGTGGTGTAGATGTACGTTTGATGTTGCCCCGCCATTCTGATACCACTTTTGTGCAAATAGCATCTATGTCGTATCTGGCAGATGTGCTGAATGCGAAAGTGAATGTATTCTTTTTCGAGGCAGGTTTTTTGCACTCTAAACTGATGGTAATAGACAATTCGCTGACTATCACCGGATCGGCAAATATGGATGTGCGCAGTTTTGAGCACAATTTCGAGATAGATGCGTTTATCTATAACGAAGAGACATGCCGTCAGGCTAAAGAAATATTTTTCAAAGATATGGAACAGTCTACTCTCCTGTCTGCCGAAGAATGGGATAAGAGATCACGATTTGAGAAATTTAAAGAATCGGTGATGAGATTGTTCTCTCCGTTATTGTAATATAAATAATTAGAAATGAATAAGAGAAGCTTTCTAATCTGTTTAATAGTTATTTTGCCCTTCTTTGTCAATGCCCAGACAATAAATGTATTACTTCCTGAAGAAGCAAATAAAGAATATGCCTTTGTTTTAAGTAAAGGTATCAGGCAAGATACGATACAGAAGGGGACATTGTCTTTTTCCGGAAGTGTAACGATACATATACCCGATAAGGATAAAGGATATACAGGCATGGGCTCGCTACAAATAAAAGATAATGCTCCGTTCAATTTTATCATATCCGGAGCTGGCTTTGATGTAGAGCAAGGTGCAGATTCTAAATGTGTATTTAAAAATTCACCGGAGAATGCGTATCTCTATTCTGTGTTGCAGGATAGGGTAACACCATCAGCAAATAGTGCCCGGTATGCGCCCGTCTTCATAGATATGGTACGTTATATGCAGCAACTGGACAGAGCTGTGCAAACCGGAAACCTCAAAGAAAAATCAGTTGCCCGTATGTATGCCCTGCAAAAACTCGATATAGACAAATTATATACCAGTGGTATCTGGTACAACGTTATAGATGGGCTGGTGCGATTGAATACCGATCAGCAGACTTTGGGGCAAAATATGACTAAAATACTGGAACGGATAAAATCGCAGGAAGTATATGAACATCTGGTCGATAACCTGATAACAATTACCCAGCAATTTGGACTCGACGATGCATTTGACATCATAATACCTTATGTGCAGCAATCCGGTAGAATAGAAACTCCGCGCGAAAATATATTTATGGCATTTGCTATGGCTAAGGTAAGACGCGGTATGACTGCACCCAGAATAGAAGGATTGAATCCAACGATAGACGCTTCCAATGCGGAGAAAACGCTGTTGGTCTTTTATCAGCCCGACTGTGAAAACTGCCATATTCAATTAGAACAATTAATAAAAATTTATCCTAAATTAAACCAAATGGGGGTTCGGGTAGTCTCATTATCATCAGACCATCAGAAAGAGTCTTTCGAAAAAGATAGAAAACGCTTCCCATGGGCTGAAAATGATAAGCTTTGCGATTTTCAAGGCTTTGGCGGAAAGAATTTTATAAACTATGGAATAATGGGTACACCCACGTTTTTTTTGATAGATAAAAATGGAATAATTATCAGGCGTTATGCGTTAATAGCTGATATTGACTTTTTTGGTGAAAAAACAAACGAAAAATAAGGATAAAACACCAAAATAAAGGCATTTTTATTTGTATTCGTTAAAAAAACTATATCTTTGTGCCTTGTATTGATCTGTTTGGGAAACCAGACATTATGAAGTAAATAAGAATAATTTAAAAATAGAAGTCTTAATAAGGTTATTTATTAAGTTAATTTATGAGCAAGAAAGTTGCACTGATCACAGGCGTTACAGGACAAGACGGAGCTTATCTGTCTGAATATTTGATAAAAAAAGGTTATACAGTTCATGGTGTTAAGAGGAGATCGTCGATGTTTAATACCGACCGTATTGACCATTTATATCAAGATCCGCATGATGAGAATCGGAATATGATACTTCATTATGGCGATATGACAGATAGTATGAATCTGACCCGTATAATAGGGGATGTGAGACCGGATGAGATATATAATCTTGCCGCGATGAGCCATGTGAAAGTTAGTTTCGATACACCGGAATATACTGCTAATGCCGATGGTATTGGTACACTGCGTGTATTAGAGGCTGTTCGTTTGCTTGATCTGACAGATAAAACAAGGATATATCAGGCTTCTACGTCCGAACTATACGGTTTGGTACAAGAGATCCCTCAAAGAGAAACAACCCCGTTTTATCCCAGAAGTCCGTATGCAGTAGCGAAACTGTATGCCTATTGGATTACTGTAAACTACAGGGAAGCTTACGGAATGCATGCCAGTAACGGAATCTTGTTTAATCACGAATCTCCATTGCGAGGAGAGACTTTTGTGACAAGAAAAGTGACACGTGCTGTTGCCCGTATTGTTCTGGGCTTGCAGAAAAAAGTATTTATGGGCAACCTTTCCAGCAAAAGAGACTGGGGGCATGCCAAAGATTATATAAAAGCAATGTATCTTATTTTACAACAAGATACGGCAGACGATTACGTTATATCTACAGGTGTAACAACAACTATCCGGGATTTCATAAAAATGTCATTTTCCGAAGTTGGTGTAGAAGTAGAGTTTCGTGGCGAGAATGAAAAAGAAGAAGGATTCATCGTGAATGTAAATGACGAAATCTTTGCCAAGACAGTAGGTGAAGAGCATCTTGCTGCATTCAAAAAGAGAATCGGTGAAGCTGTAGTAGGTGTTGATCCCGCGTATTTCCGCCCTACAGAGGTCGATATACTGATAGGAGATAATACAAAAGCCCGTACCAAACTGGGATGGGAGCCGGAGTATGATCTGAAAGCTCTTTGTCAGGATATGGTAATTCATGATCTGGAGTTGATGAAAAAAGAAGAATACTTAAAAAATGCGGGCTACAGGATCTTAAATTATTTCGAATAAGGAGATATTTTAATGATAGATAAAGGTTCTAAAATATATATTGCCGGACACAGAGGTTTAGTCGGTTCAGCGATCCTTAGAAATTTAAAAGAAAAAGGATATACGAATTTTGTGCTAAGAACACATTCACAACTAGACCTAACCAATCAGGCGGCAGTAGCAGAGTTCTTTGAAAAGGAAAAACCGGAATACGTTTTTTTAGCTGCGGCTAAAGTCGGCGGTATTGTAGCCAATAACACATATCGTGGGCAGTTTATATACGAAAACATGATGATACAGAATAATGTAATTCATCAGTCGTATTTGAATAATGTTAAAAAATTAGTATTTTTGGGGAGTTCTTGTATATATCCGAAAGAAGCCCCTCAGCCAATGCGTGAGGATGCATTATTGACCGGACCATTAGAATATACAAACGAACCGTATGCCATTGCTAAAATAGCAGGGCTGAAGATGTGCGAAAGTTATAATATTCAATACAATACAAACTTTATAGCAGTAATGCCTACAAACTTGTATGGACCGAATGATAACTTTAATCTTGAAACATCACATGTTCTGCCGGCTATGATCAGAAAGATACATTTAGGAAAGTGTCTTGAAGAAAATGCTTGGGATATTATACGGAAAGATTTGGATACACGTTCTATAGAAGGAGTATCCGGTAAATCTATAGAACAGGAAATTCTGGATATCATGAGTAAATATGGTGTCAGTAGGAATGGAGACAAAGTTCGGGTAGAGATATGGGGGTCGGGTAGACCAATGAGAGAGTTTCTCTGGAGTGAAGAAATGGGAGATGCTACTGTTTTTATCATGGAGTCTGTAAACTTTTTAGACTTAACTAATGTTATAAAAAGACAAGAAATACGAAATACACATATAAACATTGGTACTGGAACAGAGATTTCTATAAAAGATGTAGCAAATTTAATAAAGAAGACTGTCGGTTTTTCGGGAGATTTGTGGTTCAATGCAGATAAGCCGGATGGAACAATGAGGAAATTATCAGATGTTTCGAAACTCCAATCACTTGGCTGGAAACACAAAGTAAATATCGAAGATGGTCTACAACGCATGTATAAGTGGTATAGTGAATACTTGCCACTATAAAAATATGAAAAATAGAATAGTGTTTAATTATAATTTAAAAGATTGATTATGAAAAAAGTAAGTTTACTTTTAGTTTTAGTTTTTGCGGCTATAACTATTTCTGCCCAAACTAGCGGAGTTAGTGCAGAAGCTGGTCGTAAGGCGACTTTTCAACGTAATGGTTTTTGGGATAACTGGTTCATAGGAGTTGGTGCCGGAGCTAATGTTTATTTCGATGACAACGGAGCTGACGCTGATTTTTGGAGCCGTCCGACTGTAGCACCTCAATTCCAAATCGGTAAATGGTTCAATCCATATCTGGGAGGTCGTGTTAAAGTAACAGGTGGTGCTCTACATAGCTTTAATACTGGTGCAACAAAAATGCTACACCAAAAATATGTAGGAGCAGAAGTTGATTTCATGTGGAATCTTTCTGACTATCTGTTGAAGTATAATTCAAAACGTGTATATAGCTTTATTCCGTTTGTCGGAGTTGGTGCTATGTATGGTTGGGATTACAAAATTGATGGAAAAGTTCTTCCTAAGAACAACCAAAAAACAGCTTCTATCAACGTGGGTATTATCAATAACTTCAGATTCTCTGAAAGAGTATCTTTGGCTATTGAGATCTCAGGTGCTATGATCAAAGAAGACTTCGACAAAAAAATTGGTGGAGACTGGTCTTATGACGGTGTAGCTAACGCTTCTGCCAGCTTAATATTCAACATTGGTAAGAAAACTAACTTCAGTGAAGCAGTTCTTTACGATCAAGCTCTTATCGACAAATTGAATGCAGACCTTGCTGAACTTCAAAGACAAAATGCTATCCTGGCAAAACGTCCAGAAAGATGTGACAACTGTCCAGAGCAAGAAACTAAGATTATTGAGAAAATTGTTAAAGAAGGTGGATCATTCGTTTCTAACGTAGTATTCTTCCGTCTTGGTAGCGCTAATATCGACAAAAACCAAGAAGTTAGCATCTATAACACAGCTAAATATCTGCAAGATAATCCTAACGCTAAAGTTAAGGTTATAGGTTACGCTGATAAGAAAACCGGTACAGCTTCTATTAATGACAAGCTTTCTGAAAAACGTGCTAAGAATGTTGCTAATGCGTTGATCAACAAATACAACATCAGCAGCAACCGCGTAGCAGTAGAATGGAAAGGCGATACAGTACAACCATATGCTGAAAATGCTTGGAACCGTGTTGCAATTTTCTATACTGAGTAATATCAGAAACTGAAATACAGAAAAAGAGTGGAGTGATCCACTCTTTTTTTATTGTATTATATCACCCTAACTCTGATGAGAATAAACTAAAGGGGATGAATTCTTAGAATTCATCCCCTTTAGTTTCTGCGGTATATTGTTTTTTTATTCTGCTGTTTCCGCCTTTCCTTCCTCTGCCGTTTCAGCTTCTTCTTTCTCTTCTTTTTCAAAGTCTATAGCAGCGTCGGTAAGTATATTGTACCAGTTTATCATCTTCTTTATATCAGTAGGATAAACGCGGTCTTTATCAAACTCAGGTAGTATCTCTTCAAAGTATTTCTTTAGTTCCTCAGGTTTGGCTCCTGTACTAACAGATGCCTTAGCTCCGTTTTCCTTCTGTTTCATTGAAGCGAGGATGTCTTTAAGAGGGACATCATCAGTTTCTGTGTATATAGATATATCGCCCAGTGATACGACTTTGTCGCGGGCATGAATAGGAATTTTCTTATTATCCACCAACGATTCGACAATAACCATATTCTTACTGCTCGATATTAACTTGTAAAGTCCGGGTTTACCAGAAACAGATAAGATAGTTTTAAGCATAATAAATTAGTTTTAATTAGTTTTCAATTTCAATCAAGCGACAAAAATACGCCGAATACCTCAAATATGATAATTTAAGGCATACAAATTAGCTGTAAATTTCTTAATGATCTTAAATAAAGGGTATTGTCGCCCATCCTCAAAATATCTTCTTATACACATGGCAATAAGGTTTCGTTCCCTTATGCTCATAATACTGCTGATGATAATCTTCTGCCTTCCAGAATGTAGAAACAGGTTTGAGCATGGTAGCTACCTTATATCCTTTATCGGTGAGTACCTTAATGTGTTTTTCAGCTATAGCCTTCTCTGCATCATCCGAGTAGAAAAGGCACGAAAGGTATTGTGGCCCGATATCCGGCCCCTGACCATTTGTTTGAGTAAAGTCATGTGTCTCAAAGAATAACTTCACAAGGTCTTCATACGAGGTCTTCGATGTATCATACTCCACTTCGGTAGTTTCCAGATGCCCGGTGTTCTTCTGACATACTTGTTCGTAACTGGGGTGATCGACATGTCCGCCCATAAATCCGACAGCTGTATGTTTAACGCCGTCTGCTTTTATAAAGTAGTACTCGGTTCCCCAGAAACAGCCTGAGGCGAAATAAGCTTTCTTAATCATTTTATTCTCTTCCGGTATAAATTTTAGTGATATAGAATTGACACAATGGCGTGTTTCCTTAGCAGTGAAACCCTCATTGAGAAACACATGTCCCAGATGGGCACCACAATGTGTACAGATTATTTCTGTACGCATGCCATCGGCATCAGGAATGCGTTTGACCGCTCCCTTTATTTCATCGTCAAAAGACGGCCATCCGCAGTGTGAGTCGAACTTGTCAGACGATCGGTATAGCGGAGTATTGCAACGTTTGCATACATAGGTGCCACTACGCTTATTATTGGTATATTCTCCTGTATAAGGCGCTTCTGTGCCTTTGTGTATGATCACACGCTCCTCTTCGGGGGTAAGTTTATTGTAATCCATATTTTCGGTTTTTGTTTTGTTTTGGCTCTGAATACATGATACACTCATTACCATAATGCAGAGTAGGTATATAAGCCGTTTCATATTATTTTCTCCTTCTGTAATAATGAATAAAAGCAAACGGTCGTCTTCTCTTCAGGTACGATAAGTCATCCATACAGCGATATGCTTCCCTTTCGTATGATATATTATAATATGCCTTCAGCCTGTCTCTATATTGTATCAGTCTGATAAGCCATTCGATGCCATAAGACAGATAAAAGAATATGACGAGCATTTCCAACATCTGCCGCGTATGAATCCGTTCATGGTTCTTCTCCGCTTCGCTGAGTCTGCCATAATCTTTTCTCACAATAACCATGCCCAACAGATTGATGGCTCCAAAATCCTTTGGCGGGAAATGTTTGCTATAAAATATCTTCATACCATTATTTGTCAGACAAATGTATTTCCCTCAGGCATTGTTCACAAGTTTTTTGAAGCAAATTTTGTTAAAGATGATATTTTAAATAACTTTCCACTCCCTTATCAGGCAAAGGTAAAAGGAGCTGCTTCATCGTATAGGTAAACTCGCTCAAATACTTTATAGCCCGATCAATCAACAAACAGGTCTGAGACCTTTAAACAACTGAATTATGGAATTAGTTTATGCGGCAGTGATTCTTGTACTGGCCATCGTTGTTATCTTCTTTCTACAAAGAGGTAGTAAGCAACGTGAGCAGGATTTTAAAAGTCGGATCGATCATCTGTCGGAAGAGAAAGAGTCCTTACAAAACGAAAAGATAGATCACATTCGCAAACTGGCCGAATCAAAAGCTATGTTGCAGTCTAAAGAAGAACAACTGCGAGTACAGCAAGAAGAGCTACTCAATACCCGAGCCCAGCTGAATAAAGATTTTCAGATTCTGGCAAATCAGATACTCGAAGAAAAGACGCATCGCTTTACTGATGTGAACAAGGCGAATATGGAAGCTATACTCAAGCCGCTCAATGAGAAACTGGTAGAGTTCCGAACAAAGGTAGAAGAGACTTACGACAAGGAGTCGAAGCAACGCTTTTCGCTCGAAGAACGCATAAAAGATCTTGTGGCCCTGAACAACCAGATCAGTGAAGATGCTAATAATCTGACCAGAGCACTGAAGGGTAATAACAAGGTGCAGGGTAACTGGGGCGAAATGATTCTCGAGTCCATACTTGAAAAATCGGGACTAAAGAAAGGTGAGGAATATTTTCTGCAAGAGTTTATCACAGACGAAAACGGAAAGCGTGTGCAAAATGAGCAGCAGAAATATATGCAGCCCGATGTGGTGGTGGCCTATCCGGGAGGACGTAAAATTGTGATCGACTCTAAGGTCTCTCTCAATGCTTATGTCAAGTATGTGGAGGCACAGACCGACGATGTAAAGAACGTTGCCGAAAAAGAGCATCTGGTCTCTATCAGGCAGCATATAGACGAACTCAGCCAGAAATCGTATCAGGACTATGTAGACTCCCTCGAATTTGTAATGATGTTCGTGCCCAACGAACCGGCTTATATACTGGCTATGCAGGCCGATTCGTCGCTTTGGGACTATGCCTATCGTAAACGAATCCTGCTGATAAGCCCGACCAACCTGATAGCCTCACTGAAAGTTGTTGCTGACTTGTGGAAGCGCGAATATCAAAGCCGTAATGCCATAGAGATAGCCAAACGTGGAGCGGCCCTGTACGATAAGTTTGCCGGTTTTGTAGATACCCTTCAGGATGTAGGTAAAAACATAGAGCGTTCGCAAAAAGCATACGATAAAGCTTTCTCGCAGTTGAAAGATGGTAACGGTAATCTGATCCGTCAGGCAGAGATGCTTAAAGAGCTGGGTGTGAAAGCTCAGAAGGAATTACCTGAGAGTGATTAATTGATAATTATGTTAATAAACATTAAATATATAAAGAAAAACAGCAAAACATGTTTTATAACATAAAAATATTATATCTTTGTACTGTGTTTTTCATGGTATTAGATTTAAGGTTAACAATGAAGATTGGTTGTCGTGATGACAACCTTTTCTTTTTTATATAACTTCCTTTTTCTACATTTCATAAAACCTTATGTACTATAACTGTTTTCCCCTTGTCAAACTGCTTTGCTGCTTTTATCAGACAGGAATCTTTACAATAAGTTATTATTTCATCAATAAATTTAGTTCCCACTTCTTCAGGTAAAATAAAGCTTTCAAAGGCTATTTTAATATCCAGTATCGGAAACGAATACGGCGGAATGTAACCTATCTCTCCCCAATAAAGTTTTTTCAATACAGTATTATTATCTGACATGCTTATGAAATCTGATTGAGTGGGGAAGAATGCAGGACTTAGAAAAAAGCAGTTGCGGATAGGTTCTATAGAATGATAGTTCAGGAAGTAGCTTAATTTCTCGTTTTCAGACAGGTTACCTGACTCAATCTTTTGTCTGGCATCTACTCTGATTATTTTATGCCATTCTTTATCTTCTTTCGGAAGCATATATTCCAACTCTTCGTCGTGGCTGTATTCATCGATTATCCTTAGATATTCATCTTTCAGACTTTCAAATTCAGGCTTCTCCTCCGCTGTAACTTTGCTGTTTACTATTATAAATGCCATTTCTACAATTCTGTCCTCCATGCTCTTATAGTTTATATTTGTTTAAGGAATATATGTTTTTAAAGATAAAACTAAACTTTCATTTATTGCACTCGGAAGTCAAAACTTTACAAACTTGACACTTTTTCTGATATTTTCTACTGTTGCTCTTTTTCGTTTTCTCATATCCAGTTTTGTTTGTGCAGGCTGTTTTATGGTTGGCGTGTTACTCTTTTCCGTAGCAGGGATACTTTGCTTATTACTTATTACAATATTGTTTCGTGTAGGCTCTTCTGTACTTTCGGCATTATCGCTATTTGTATTTTCAATATTGGATTCCGCCACATCTTCTATATTATGTGAAGTCTCTCTTTCTGCTTTTTACAGGAGTAGGGGATAGGGCTGCTTTTTTCTTGTCGTTGCGATCCAATAACATCTTTATGGTTTTAAGGTCGGGCTGATACTCTTTTTTTATGATTACTTTCTGTTTAAATATCAAATTTGTCGTATTATCCATGTCGGGTACATAAATATCTTTTTCTATTACCGTTGTATATCCTTCCAGTTTTCTCTTTATAGAAGAATATACTGTTGCCATCAACGTCTCGTCTCTGCGTTCCATAGCGCTTTTTACCATTTCTTTAAATCCCTTTTTATCTTCCATCCAGTTGTAGAATGCCTGTCTGCCGATGTGCAAATCCTTACATATCTGTGTTATCGATAATAATTCGTCCTCCATCAACAAAGTGATCTTTCTACTAATTCTTCACTATACTTTGCCATAATCTTACAATTTACTGTGTTTTCTGTATGGATAAAAGAAAAACCCGACATGCAGATTTTTAACAGAATAATGATAAGAATACACATTTGTTGCTTCAGCAAGGTGGCAGATTATCTTACATTGTAGTTAATAAATATTAAATATGTAAAGAAAAACAGTGAAACATGTTTTATAACATAAAAATATCGTATCTTTGTACTGTGTTTTTCATGGTATTAGATTTAAGGTTAACAATGAAGATTGGTTGTCGTGATGACAACCTTTTCTTTTTATAAGAAATCGGATTAATCCTGCTATATTTGCAACTTATCTTAAACAAACATTAAACATATGTACGAGAAATTAGACAATCTATCGAAAAGAAATACTATAATTCTTTTTTTGTCATTTTTCCTGTTTTCCGCTATATTATATTCCTATGCCGTTTGCACTATGGGATCGAACATTATTCTCGACGAATTGTATTAATAGCCCTGGCCGATTATTCGTTCGGTGAGATATACAATCTGACAGCCCGCGATGTACATCCTCCTCTCTTTTACTGGCTGTTGAAAATAGTGGCATATCCGATGGATATTCAGCATACTGCTCTCTATCAATATCACTATATTACGGCATTTTTCTACCTCATATCCATCATTATTTGTGCTTTCCCTGTAAGAAGGCTGTTTGGGACTGGGATTGCATTCCTTACTGCGGTCATCATTGTCCTTCTTCCGGTAGCATTATATCTGTACGCCTATGTGCGGATGTATTCCCTTATGGTTCCTTTGATGCTCGGTATGTTTATATATGTGTGCGATACATATAAGAATAATACCCTGTGGTCGTGGGTGAAGCTGTTTATATTCGCTCTGGCTGCCATGTACACGCATTATTATGCGCTGCTGGGAGCATTTTGGCTGCTGGCTCTCTACGGCGTATTGTTGGTTGTCGTATCTTCTAAAAACAAGGAATACAAGTCTCATTTGAAGCATTATCTGATACTTGGCGGCATGCTGGTCGTTTGCTATATTCCTTGGTTATTTGAGTTATATAACCAGATGGTTGCTGTGGACAAAAGTTACTGGATCAGCCCTCCCGCACTGAAAGAAGTGATTTACTCGCTGCAATATTATTTTTCACCAAAACATTATGAAGAACCGTACTCTGAATTTTTCTCTTCATCGTGGCCGCTCATAATCACTTACTCGGCATTTATAAGTTCTGTTTTGATTATTCTTTGCGGATTACTTATCAGAGCCGATAAAGAAAAGAAATTGCTGGGCTTGCTGGCCTTATCGGCTATTGTCGTTACAGTTGGTTTTATACTTATATATTCATTCCTTGCCAGTCCTGTATTCTATGTCCGTTATCTGAGCTGCTTCATCGGGTGGTTTGCCCTTTGTTGTGCAATCTTTATATCCATCATTCTCAAGGATGGGAAAAAATGGCAGAAGAGTATTGTTATAGTGTTCTTTAGCTGCTTTCTGTTCTTATCAGGTACATGTTATTACTTAAATGAAGTGAGGCGGAGCTGGTCTAATCCCGATAGAGAAAAAGAGGAAAGTGCGAAGATGAGAGAATACATGAAAGATACTAACGGCGTTATGTATTCCGAAGAAATCATGGCTCCCAATCTGGCGTTGCTGTCGATGTTCTATCCGGAATATAAATACAGAGTAATAGATGATGGAATACTTCCTCCGGAAATACCTTATATACCTGACTACAAGAACGATCCGTATGCTTTAGCTCCATTCAGGCATCTGAAAGCCGTTCCGGAAGTAGAGGTAGATGAATATGGTATTTATGTAACTACCTTCCCCGAAAGTGTCGCCCGCATACTGGGACCCGATTACGAAGTAGTTAGCCATCTGGAAGGTTCTATGCTCTATAAATTCAAAAAGAAAGAGCCTGCTGAATAAGCATACTCTTTACAAATCTTCACTAAAAAAGCCTGACACGAAAGGAATAAATATGTAATTTTGTCAGGTTTTATAAACATTACACTAAATCAACACGTTTAGTTTGTTACTTATAATATGTAATTAACAATATGGCAAAACCGGATATACAGCAGGTAAAACAGCGCTTCGGCATCATAGGCAACAGCCCCGACCTCAATCGGGCTATAGACATTGCATTACAGGTTGCCCCTACCGATATGTCGGTTTTGGTGACAGGAGAAAGTGGTGTGGGAAAAGAAAATTTCCCGCAGATAATACATCAGTTCAGTCACCGTAAACACGGTACTTACATAGCTGTCAACTGTGGCTCTATACCCGAAGGCACGATAGATTCCGAGTTGTTCGGACACGAGAAAGGCTCGTTTACCGGAGCTACGGGCGAACGCAAAGGGTACTTCGAGGTGGCTAACGGCGGTACATTATTCCTCGACGAAGTAGGAGAACTGCCTTTGTCGACACAGGCTCGATTGCTGCGTGTACTCGAAACAGGTGAGTTTATCAAAGTAGGCTCGTCTAAAGTGGAAAAAACAGATGTGCGCGTTGTTGCGGCTACCAATCTCGATATGATCACTGCTACACGTAACGGACGTTTTCGCGAAGATTTGTACTACCGTCTCAATACCGTACCTATCCGCATACCTGCACTCAGAGAGCGTAAAGACGACATTCCGCTTCTGTTCCGCAAGTTTGCAAGCGACTGTGCCGAAAAATACAGTATGCCGCCTATTACCCTCACCGATGCGGCAAGACAGATGCTCAAAGACTACTACTGGCCGGGAAATATCCGTCAACTGAAGAATATCACCGAACAGATATCTATTATAGAGCAGGCGCGCGAGATCACACACGACATACTTAAACTTTATCTTCCGGCTAACGAAGTTGGACTAGTTCCTGTAGGTACAATAAATGCCAACGATCAGAAGAGTTTCAGCAATGAACGGGAAATTCTCTATCAGGTGCTTTTCGATATGAAGAAAGACATGAACGAGCTGAAAAAGATCGTTCACGACATAGTCGCCGGCAATCTCAAAGCTGCCGATATAACTACTCCTGTGGTAGATTCCAAAGAACGGGTACTTACCCCGATGGTTGTCAGCTCTGGCGAAAAGGTCACACCTATACCTGTAAGAGAAGATATACACGCTGTAATGCCGAAGACAGACATAGCCGATGCGGATATTATAGAAGCGCCCGACTATGAAGAAGAAACACTCTCGTTGCAGGATGTAGAAAAAGACATGATAATAAAAGCCCTTGAGCGGCACAACGGAAAACGTAAGAATGCCGCACAGGATCTGAAAATATCGGAACGTACACTATACCGAAAAATTAAAGAATATAATCTGGAAGACCTATGATGAAAAAAGCAATACTATTATCTCTTTTGTTTGTCCTAATAATACCATCCTGCTCAATTTCATACAAATTTAATGGGGCATCTATTAATTATGATGAAACTCCTACAATAGATATACGCGACTTCCAGAATCAGGCTCCGCTTGTATATCCGCCGTTGACACAAGTATTCAACGAACGGATGAAAGACGTATTTACACGAAATACCAAGTTGAAATTTACAACAGTGAATCCGTCTTTGGAGATCGAAGGAGAGATTGTTCGCTACGACCTTACCCCTCAAGCGGTGAGAGAGGATAACTTTTCGTCCGAAACACGTTTGACAATGGCGGTGAAGTTCCGCTACAGGAACAATGTAAGGCCGGAGCAAGATGACGAGCAAACTATTTCGGCCTATCGCGATTTCTCCAGTAACCTGATGCTAACCGATGTACAGGACGGGTTGATAGAGGAACTCACAAAAGATATTGTCGACCAGATATTCAACGCAACCATGTCTAACTGGTAGGCACAACCCTATATGGACATACAACAAATACATAGCTTTGCCACGAAGCAGGCAAATCCGGGCGTGCCGGATATCTCTGCCCTGAAAGCATTGGTAGATGAATATCCTTATTTTCAAACAGGGATATTTACTTACCTGAAAGCCATGTATTCGCTCGATAATGAGAACTTCGACTGCGAACTACGCAGGTTGAGCATCTTTGTTGCCGACCGTCAGGCGTTGTTTTACTATATACTGAGTGAAGAATACGACCGCTTCTTCCGTCAGACAGGGAAGACAGCGATAAAAGAAGATAAGACCAGTGTATTGCTCAATGCTTTTTTCGAGTCGCGTGGTAATAACTTAGCCGGAACAGATGAATTTGAATATAGTATTTCGCATTCAAGCCTTGCCACTACCGACTACTTTACCTATATGCAGGCTACTTTGCCTACAGCAGGAGAAGAAGCGCAAGAGCAAGAAGGAGGGCATCCACAGGACGAACTGCAACTGAAACATCAGGATATCATTGATACCTTTATCACGAAATCGGAACTCGAAGGTGGTGTGCGTATACAATTGGACGATAGCCTTGAAGATCAACCCGAAGAAGAAAACGATACAGACGGGCAGGGCGATGAATTGGATGAAGACATATTTTTTACGGAGACATTGGCCAAAATATACATAAAACAAAAGAAGTATGAGAAAGCATACAAAATTATTAAACACTTAAGTTTGAATTATCCGAAAAAAAATATTTACTTTGCAGACCAATTGAGTTTTCTTGAAAAACTGATTATAAATTCGAAATTTAAAGATACGAAATGATCACACTTATTACTTTATTAATTGTAATCGCAGCTATTGCTCTAATATTAATAGTTCTTGTTCAGAACTCAAAAGGAGGAGGTCTTTCTTCAGGATTCTCTTCATCGAACGCCATTATGGGTGTACGCAAGACAACCGACTTCCTTGAAAAAGCAACATGGAGCCTTGCAGGATTCATCATGGTAATGAGCATAGTATGTGTAATGATTAAGCCAAAAACTACAGCTGGTGCCCCTGCTCCGGCAGTTGGTGCTCCTGCACCTGTACCTACCGGTGCACCCGATATGTCTACAACGCTGCCTATGCCATCTAATGCAACTCCGGCAGAACAACCGACAACTCCTACACCTCCGGCAGAATAAGCTAGGCGGTAAAATGATATAAGAAAAAAGCTTCTCTATTGCAGAGAAGCTTTTTTTATAGGTCACTATATGCCGGTATGTCCGGCAGATATTCGAATGTCTGGTTTTCGTAGTCCATCCGGCAGCAATAATGGCTTAGTCCGTTGGAGACGATCAGGTATCCGACTTTTAGCACAATGTTGTATCTCACTATCTGGTCGAATACATCCTGAGTGATAGCCACCTCCGGCGCTTTATATTCCACAATCATCAGTGGGGTCAGGTTGCGGTCATATACGACCGAGTCGCAACGCCGTTTCTGATTGTTCAGGTTGATCTGTATCTCGTTTGCTATCAACGAAGGCGGATAACCTTTGGCCGTTATCAGGAAATTTATGAAATGCTGGCGTACCCATTCTTCGGGAGTAAGCGCTACGAATCTGCGCCTCAGTTTGTCAAAAACAGTGAACTTTTCACCTGCTTTTTTTACATTTATATCGAATGAGGGTAAATTTAAGTTCAACATTTGCTACCTTTGTCAGTTAAAAAACGAAACAACAATCAGAGGGAAAACTTGTTTAATAATAGAAACAAAAGTAAAGTTAATATGAAAACAAAGCAAGAAATCGTGGACAATTGGTTACCACGCTATACAAAGAGACCACTGGAACAATTCACTAAACATATTCTGCTCACCAATTTTGCTAAATACGTAGAAGTTTTTGCCAATCACTTCGATGTGCCTATTGTAGGGCTTGATGGAAACATGCCTAATGCTTCGGCAAACGGTATCACTATTATTAATTTTGGTATGGGTAGTGCCAATGCCGCCACTATTATGGATCTTCTCAGTGCCATTAAACCCGAAGCTGTATTGTTTCTGGGCAAGTGCGGAGGTATAAAGAGACACAACAATGTAGGCGATTATATATTGCCTATCGCTGCCATCAGAGGTGAAGGTACATCGAACGATTATCTGCCGCCGGAAGTGCCGTCATTGCCTGCGTTTAGTTTGTTGAGGGCAGTCTCTTCCAATATCAGGGACTTCGGACGCGACTACTGGACGGGAACAGTGTACACTACCAATCGCCGCGTATGGGAATACGATGAAGCATTTAAAGACTATTTGCGTAAGATACGGTCTATGGCTGTAGATATGGAAACAGCGACATTGTTTACCTGTGGTTTTGCCAATCAGATACCTACAGGGGCACTGCTTCTGGTTTCCGATCAGCCGATGATCTCAGACGGTGTTAAAACCGAAAAGAGCGATAATCTGGTAACTAAGAACTTTGTGAATGAGCATGTGATGATAGGCATTAAGGCTCTGACTACACTAATAAATAACGGGTCTACAGTGAAACACCTGCGCTTTGAATAATTGAATATGACCTTTGAGCAAATAATATCCGATATACGATCACGTAAGTTCAGCCCCATATATTTATTTATGGGAGATGAGCCTTATTATATAGACGAGCTGACCGATATGCTTACAGCTACCGTGTTGCCCGAAGAAGAACGTGATTTTAATCAGACCGTTCTGTATGGAATGGAAACAGACGTAGCATCGGTTATTACATTGGCACGTAGTTTTCCTATGATGTCGGAGTATCAGCTTGTAGTGGTAAAGGAAGCTCAGAACCTGAGTAAGATAGACGAGTTGGAGGTTTATGCCAAAAATCCGTTGCATACGACTATTCTTGTTCTCAACTACAAGAATGGAACGTTGGACAAACGTAAAAAACTATCGGCAGCAATTGAAAAAAACGGTGTGATCTTCGAATCGAAGAAGATTCCCGAATATAAGATACCTGCTTTTATCACTTCTTATATTAAGACTAAAGGTCTGGATATAGATCAGAAGTCGGCGCAAATGCTCTCCGACTATCTGGGTAACGACCTGAGTAAGCTTACTAACGAGATAGCAAAATTATTGATCGCTATTCCGGCAGGGCAACAACGGATTACAGCCGAACTGATAGAGGAAAATATAGGGATAAGTAAGGATTTCAACAACTTCGAGTTACTGAAAGCCATCATCGATAAGAATATATATAAGGTAAACCAGATAGCCGATTACTTCGAGAAGAACCCGAAAAACAATCCGCTGATAGTAACACTGGTAGTACTGTTCAATTTCTTCAGTAACCTGATGATCTGTTACTGGGCTAAGAACAAAACAGAACAGGGTATTGCTGCCGAACTGGGATTCCGTAATCCGTATCAGGCAAAAGACTATGTTGCTGCCCTACGTAACTACAATGCTTTCAAATGTATGGAGATAATTGCCCTACTGCGTACATACGATGCCAAATGTAAAGGTGTGAATAATATATCTGCATCTGATGGCGAACTGCTCAAAGAATTATTATATAAGATTACACACTAGCTTACGCATATATTAAAAACCAAAATAGGGTTTAAATTGTTCTATTTGAATAATTGAGTTGCCACGACTTTTAAGTCGTGGATAAAAAATGATAAGATAACGACTTTAGTCGAATCATTTTGACTAAAGTCCTATTTGTTTATATTGTCTAACACCTCCAGCTAAAGCAGGAGGCAATTAAATTAAACTTCTAAAACTACGATAATTATGAAAAAGATTTTGTTCTTGATAGCAATAGCAGGTCTGTTCTCTATAACGGCACAGGCTCAAATACGTTTCGGAGTAAAGGGTGGTGTTAATATCTCCGGCGTTTCGGGAGATAATATTAGCGACTTTGTTGATAACAATGTTACCGGATTCCATATAGGACCTACTATAGAATGGTTGGTCAACGGACAGATAGGAGTTGAAGGTAGTGTCTTGTATTCCGAAAAAGGAATAAAATTTAAAGGAGACGATACGCACCGTACAGGTTATATAGAAGTGCCGGTAAGTCTGAAATACCGTTTCCCGCTCGAAGGAGCGGTAAAACCATATCTTTCGGCTGGTCCTTACATCAGTTTCAGAGTATCGGGAGATGATACCTTCGGTGCTATACGTGACGGGATCAAAGATCAGTGGAAAGCGAAGAGTTTCGGTGCAGGGCTGAACTTCGGTGCCGGAGTCGAACTGTTTAAGTTTGTGCAGGTCGGAGCCAATTATGGGCTTGGGTTGTCAGATAATTATAAGCTAAGTGATGGGAACTACTCTGTAAAAGAGCGTGTATGGTCTATTACGGCAGGCGTATATTTCTAAAGATATAAGAAAATAATAGGGTAGGGGTGAAGGTTTTTCATCCTTGCTTTTTTTATCGTTAGACTATCCTGTCATTGGTTTTGCTTCGCTCTGCCGAACGTTGTTTCTGAGTGTAAAGAAGAATCTCGGCTCTTAAGAAAATAGATGTTTGGCTCTGTTCAGAAATATCTATTGGTTTCGTTGATTCTTCGAATTGCCTCCACTTTTAAGTGGAGGAGGTAGAGGAACACTGAAGAAAGGCTTTAGCCAAAATAACTTGACTTTGCTGATTCTTAGAGTTCGACTAAAGTCATTATCTATTTTGTCAATTATCCACGACTTAAAAGTCGTGGCAACTAATATCGTCTCTATACAAACTCGTCTGGCAAATTCACCAGATACAGCTTACTGCTGGCGCGGGTAATTGCAGTATATAACCACCTGTAGAAGTTGATGCCGAGATGCTCTTCCGAGATATAGCCTAGATCGAGAAATACATTTGCCCACTCGCCACCCTGAGCTTTGTGGCAGGTGATGGCATAGGCAAACTTCACCTGTACGGCATTATAGAAAGGATCGACTTTCATTTTCTTCATCTTACCCGCTCTGGTCGAAATATCGGCATAGTCCTCAAGTACGTTCAGAAACAGTTCTTCGCTCCGTTCGCGTGTCAGTCCTGCCGCTTCGGAGTGTAATGTGTCCATCAGTATTTTTACCTCCAGTTCCATGTCGTAGTCGAGGCTCTTGATCGTTACCTCACAGAAACGGAATCCGTACAATTCCTGTTCACGCCTTACCCGTAGCACCTCTACTATTTCACCGTTCGCCAGAAAGTCTATGCCCTCAATATTTTCTGTCCAATAATAATTGTTTTTGGTAATCATCAGCATATCGCCTGCCGATAATTCCTCTTCGCGATAAAGTATGCGGTTGCGTATTCCCTGATTGTAGATATTACTCCGCTTGTTGGAGCGCGATATGATCATCGTATTGTCCAGCCCGTCGCGATCATAAGCTGCTGTTATTTCGTCGATAAGTTCTTCACCCGAAATGCGGACAATGTCTGTGAATTTCTTTAATTTTAGTTTGGGATAGGCTTCGGTCTTTCCTTTGTTCAGTGCATTACGGATATTCGTTGCATTGTATAGGATTCCCGAACTTTCGGCTTGGCGCACTATCTGCGACAGCATGGCATCATGTACTTCGAGTCCGTATCCTTCCAATACAGCTTTTTGTAGTGCGGGGCTGTCATCCTCACCCACAGGTGGCAACTGAGCCGAATCGCCGATCAATAGCATACGACAGTTTTCGCCGGAGTACACAAAATGGATCAGGTCGTCCAGCAATCTGCCTGTGCCGAAAAAAGAAGAATCGAGCCCGTTATTGCTGATCATGGAGGCTTCGTCTACAATAAATAACGTGTCTTTATGCAGATTGTCCATTAGTCCGAAACTACCTGTTTCGCCCGAATACTTCTGTTGCCTATATATTTTTTTGTGTATGGTAAAAGCCGGATGATTAGCATAGGATGAGAAAACTTTCGCTGCCCGTCCGGTAGGAGCCAGTAAGACTGTCTTCTGTTTAAATTCTGTCATCGTTTTCACCAATGCTCCCAATAAGGACGATTTTCCTGTTCCGGCAAACCCTTTCAGTAAAAAGACAGATTCTTCTTTTTGTAGAAAAAGAAAACCGACAATGCCATCCAGAGCAAGTTCCTGCTCGGAGGTAAGCTCGAACGGAAAGTTTTCTTTTATCTTTTCTGTGAAGAATTTACTGATCATAACGAAAGATTCCTTGAATTGAAGATCAAATGTAGTGGATAAAAATATCTTTTTCTAACTTTGTATGCAGAAATTCAGGATTATGTTTTTACCCGACAGTATCGATCTCGGCCAATCCGAGAAATATATTCTTACTATCCGTCTGACTCCGGCCGGATTTATGTTTTCCATTTCCGATCCCGGCAATGGTAAGAACTACTGTTTGCGGGAAACTACATTTTCGCTGAAAGACAATTCGTTGAGCGATATACAACGTATCATTTTCGATCTGAACTTTCTTACGCAGGAGTTTAAGCAGACCAATGTCATTATTGTATCAAAAGATTACGAACTGATTCCTGCCGACTACTATAACGGGAAGAAGCAGCCGGACTTTTATGACCTGACGCATACCAGCAAAGCAGGGCATCTGTTGTCGGGGCTGATCGTAAAGCAGGATGTGATAGTATCGTATAGCGTGGAGGAAGAGATACATAACTTTCTCTCCCGAAACCTCTGGGATCCGCATTTCTTCCATCATTCTCACCTGATGATAGACTTTTTTGCAGAGAAAGGACACCTTATGGGGCCTACTCCGCGTATGTATCTGTATTTCCATGACGGATATATGGATGTGGTCTGTTTTGCAGGACAGAAGTTGATACATAGCCTGACTTACGAAAGTGAGCCTGCTGCCAATCAGCTTTACTTTATACTGAAACTGTGGGAAGGATGCGGTTTCGATCAGCTGACCGATTATTTGTTTATAGCCGGTACAGCCGAAGAACTGCTTGTCGCACAACTTAGGGAGTATATAAAGAATATAGAATTTATAAATACACCGAGCGAGGTATATCTCTGGAATGAGGATGCCCAACGCGCTCCACTCGACATACTTACATTAGCCTTATGAGAATAGTCAGCGGAAAATATAAAGGTCGTCGTTTCGAACCGCCTAAAAGCTTCAAAGCACGTCCTACGACGGATATAGCAAAAGAAAACCTTTTCAATGTACTGAATAATTCGATTGACTGGGAAGAGACTACGGCGCTCGATCTGTTTAGTGGTACAGGGAGTATTAGTTTCGAACTGGTATCGAGAGGTTGTCCCAGAGTAGTATCTGTGGAAAAGAATTTCAATCATGCTGCTTTTATTGAAAAAACAAAAGCTGAACTGAAAATAGGGGCAGAGATGCAGTTGTTCAAGCTTGATGTGTTCCGTTATCTGGAATTTTGCAAAGAGCAGTTCGATCTTATCTTTGCCGATCCGCCTTACGATTTGAAAAACTTTGCAGACGTTCCCCGTCTTGTATTCGAGAAAGATTTGATAAAGCCGGACGGCATCTTTATTCTCGAACATTCCAAAGAATATGATTTTTCCGATCTACCCCTATTCGAAGATAAGCGGGTATATGGGAATGTAAATTTCAGTATATTCGGAAAGTAATGCCAATTAGTGTTTGAGACTGTATTGAGTAAACGTTCAATTTCATTAAACATAACTGCTATCTGCATTTATCTCTATAAGTTTAGCCCATTACTAACGCGCACTCCCGTGCTTGTTTTTCATTTTACATACGCTTTGCTCCTGTGACCGTTGGTTGGCATTGCCCAAAACGAAACAAAAGGCTAGTGCTCCGGGTGGGTGCCCCGACTGCGGAACTAATGCACAGAGTCGCGACGCGCTGACAAAGCAGTATAATTGTCAGCTAATCGTGCTTTAGCCTGCGCCGTTAGCTTTATGGACGGGGTACCCGTAGGGTGAGAAAGGCGTAAAATGAAAACCTGTTTGAGCTTATCAAAAGATTCATATTTTAGAAAAGCCCAGAGCGAGTTTTTTCATTTAGCCTTTAAGCCCTGTAACGGGTCGTCCTATGAAGCGTGGCGCTGAAGCGTTTTGCTTACTTTGCGGCTTTGGGCAAAGTGAGGCAAGCAATCTGTGATTGCGCGCAGTAAGAAAACGACTAATGAAATTGAACCTATAATTCAATCCATCTATTGATTTGCATAAATAATCGACAAGGTTTACCTGTTAGTCATTCAGCTCTATCACATTCAGATTTGTGATATTCCCTGCATCCAGATCAAATTTCACAAGTGTCCTCACTGTATGAAATCCATATTTGCCAGCTGCACCCGGATTGATATGCAGGCAATTCAATTTTTTGTCGAACATCACCTTTAGTATATGCGAGTGTCCGCAGATAAACAGTTTAGGTGGGTTTGCCAGTAATATATTACGCACTCTCGGATCGTACTTTCCCGGATAGCCGCCGATATGTGTCATCAGTACATCTACCCCTTCAAGTGTGAAACGGAGAAATTCAGGATAGGCAGCACGAACCTTACTGTCGTCTATATTGCCATACACAGCCCTGAACGGTTTGAATGCCTCGAAACGCAGAGCCAGATCCATAGAGCCGATGTCCCCGGCATGCCATATCTCGTCGCAGTCGGCAAAATGTTTTGTATATTTGTCGTCCCACCAACTGTGTGTATCAGACAGTAATCCTATTCTTTTCATTATAGATTGATGCAAATACAAAAAAAGACAGACAGCACGAAGCTTCCCATCGATGTATATTTCAGATAGGGGTCGAGCAGCCGATTTTCGGTTGTGTTAAAAATATCTGCCAATAGCTTTATAAAAATAACGAAACTTAATAAATAAAGGTATTGATACCAATGGCTTGTATACATTACAGAATATGCAATAAAGCAAGCCAATGCTCCCAGTGTGAGGAAGGCATGATACAGCTTTGCGTTTCTGTAACCGATACGTACGGGAATCGTTATCTTGCCCGATTTGCGGTCATTTTCCATATCGCGCATATTATTCAGGTTCAGTACGCATACTGTGAGGAATCCGAGAGCAATGGCGGGAAGCCATGCTCTGAAATCTACGGTATGCGTATGCAGGAAATAAGTACCCACAACCGATACAGGCCCGAAGAAGGTAAAGGAGAAAATATCGCCCAGTCCTTTATACCCGTACGGATTCTTGCCGGCTGTGTACTTTATGGCAGCGACAATACATGCTGCACCCAGTACCAAGAAGATGAGGATATATTTTAATTCCATAAACTGAAGAGCGATGTATATAAGCAGAACGCCCACGATGGTTGCTGCCCCAATGGCTATTTTTATAGCATTCTTCATCTGTTGAGGTGTGATGACACCACTTTGTACAGTACGTTTAGGACCTACGCGCTCTCCGGTAATATCTGTACCATGCTGGTAGTCGCCCAAGTCGTTAGCCATATTCGACAGAAGTTGCAATATAGTAGCTATGGATGCGGTGAGAATCAGTACCGGAATGCTGAAATTTCCGGTACTGTATGCAATACCACTACCACAGAGAGACGTTGCCACCGCCAGAAAAAGCGTGCGGGGGCGTAGTGCCGATATCCATGATTTTACAGATGCCATTTGTTTCGGATTGTTGTATTCGTTCAGGATGCAAATATACGATTTTTTGAGGCTTGTAGCCATTGCTCATCTGAATAAAAAGGGGATTTCCTCATAGAATCAGGCTGCTTTCAACCGTTAATTAACATGTAAGAGATTATATATATAAATGTTCTGTCCATTGGTGAAAAAAAATAGATAGCAAATATTTTTTAGCCAAAACATGACAATAATCTATATAAGTATATAGAATGGGATTATTTTATTAATTTTGCATGGTTAAAATTATTTCAAAAATACGATAGTAATGCTTACAGTAGAGAAGATTGGCGGTACATCCATGTCTCAGTTCAAAGATGTTCTGGAAAATGTAATAATAGGAAAGAGAACACCGGACGAACTATATAATCGCATATTTGTGGTTTCGGCTTATAATAATGTGACTAACTGGTTGTTGGAACATAAGAAGACCGGAGAGCCGGGCGTATATGTGCAGTTTCTCGAAAACGGTGATTACAGCATTGGTCTCGACAGTCTGCGCCAGCGCTTGCTGGATATAAATAAAAGCTTTGAAGAGATCGGGCTGAATCTGAAAGAAGCAGGTGAGTTTATCACATATCGTTTAGAGCAGGCTAAAACAATGCTGCACAGCCTGAGCAAGGTAATGGCATCAGGATATGTAAATGCCGATGATATCTGTCTTGCCGCCCGCGAAATTCTAGCTTCAATAGGCGAGGCACATTCTGCATGGAATTCTGTAAATATATTGAATAATAGTGGAATATCAGCCCGTTTTATAGATTTGTGCGGATTCAACGATTCGCTACCGCTCACTATCGACGAACGTATTCACAGGGCATTCAAAAATATTGATTTTTCTAAAGATCTATGTATTGTTACAGGATACACAAAAGGTACTGAAGGTATTATGCGTGCATTCGATCGCGGATATACCGAAGTCACATTCAGTAAAGTAGCAGTGGAAGTGAAAGCAGATGAGGCTATTATACATAAAGAGTATCACTTGTCGAGTGCTGATCCTAACCTTGTAGGAGTGGAAAAAACCGTACCTGTAGGCCGCACCAACTATATAATAGCTGATCAGCTTGCCGATATCGGTATGGAGGCTATTCACCCGAAGGCAGCTAAACCACTCGAATTAGCTGATATTGATATCCGTATAAAGAATACATTCGAACCCGAGCATCCCGGAACACTGATAACGAGGGAATATATTTCGGAAGTTCCCAAAATTGAGATTGTTTCGGGTACAAATAAAGTATTGGCGATAGAAATACACGATCCGATGATGGTGGGCGAAGTGGGTTATGACCTTAAAGTGATGACCATCTTTGCAAAATTCGGCGTCAGTTATATACTGAAATCCACTAATGCCAACTCTATAACAATGGTAGTCTGGGATAATTATAAATCCCGCGAACTGTTGAGTGTATTGGGCGACGAACTCGTACAGGTGGTCAAGGGTATGCCGCAGATACGAGACGAACGTGTGGCGCTGGTGTGTGTGATGGGTACAAATATAGCTCTTCCCGGATTTTTATACAGAGCATCTAAGGCCTTATATGATAAAGGTATAAATATAGAGAGCTTCGGGCAGTCGCTGCGGCAGGTGAATATGCAGTTTGTAATAAAAAGAGAGTACTACAAAGAAGCAGTTATAGCCCTGAATGATGAGCTATGTATTGAGAAATAGGGTTTAATAAGACTTTTTTTGTATTTTTTAATTGTATAGAATCATTTTTAATTCTATTTTTGTTAGCTGTTAAAATAGAACTTATAGGATTTAATACCCAGTGGACACAATCTGAAAATAGAAACTCCACATTAGCAGTAATTTAGATATTTGAATTTTTTAGAATATATTTTAATCAAGTTGTTTTTATCAAAGAATAAAAATTTATTTTCAACGTTATATTTAATTAAGAGCGTTAGTCAGGGTGCAATTTTGGGACAAAATACTTTGAATGATAAAACGGAATAGTATATTTGTATCCTTAATAGTTACTCTGTAAGGCTTTTTTCGAGTTTGAAATTAAGAATAAACAATAAAAAACAAAACAAAAAAAATTGATTCACTAAACTTAAATTATTTATTATCATTATGGAAACTAAAAAACAACAACCAAATCAAAAACCAAGATCTAAAGGTGTTTCGGCCTTTCTAGTAGTTATTGGCTGTGCGATTGTAGCTCACATATTCTTTTATATGGTAGCAGGAGCAGGGTCAGATAATCCACTTGGAGGTATTATGGCTACAAATTTCGATGAAAAAGGAATGCCAATCGGCGGAAACTTTTTAGGTACTTTGTATCATGGTGGTTGGGTAATCCCTATCGTAATCACGCTGTTGCTTACAGTATTTGTCCTTTCAGTAGAAAGATTCTTCGCTTTGAACAGAGCAAGCGGTAAAGGCAGCACTGCAAAATTTGTAATGAATGCAAAAGCTAAATTGGAAGCTGGTGACATCGCTGGTGCTTCAAAACTTTGCGACGACCAGAAAGGTTCGGTAGCTAACATCCTTAAAGCAGGCCTTATCAGATATTCAGATGTTGAAAAACTAGCAGATGTACACAATGATGAAAAAGCTGCAATGATTCAGAAAGAAATAGAGGAAGCAACTACTCTTGAACTTCCTTATCTGCAACAAAACTTATCTGTTATTGCTACTATTTCATCTCTAGGTACACTGATGGGACTATTCGGAACGGTACTTGGTATGATCAAGTCGTTTGGTGCGATGGCTCAGGAAGGTGCTCCGGATTCAACAGTTCTTGCACTCGGTATTTCTGAGGCATTGATGAATACAGCGATGGGTATCGGTACCGGTGCTTGTGCCATTATTTCTTATTCTTATTTCTCTGGAAAAGTAGAAGATATTACTAACGCAGTTGATGAAGTAGGTTTCGCTATCGGCCAGACTTATACTACATTACACGGAGGTTTGTCTAAATAATTGATTTTTTTCGAGAACATTTGTGGAATTTCTGTGAAATTCTACTCTAATAAGTAAAACATAAGAAGATGGGAAAGATAAAAGTAAAAAAACAGAGCACATTCATCGACATGACCGCGATGAGTGACGTTACTGTACTCTTGCTCACATTCTTCATGCTTACAGCAACTTTCTTGCCGAAAGAGCCGGTGCAGGTAACTACACCATCTTCGGTATCTGAAACAAAAATACCCGAAAGCAATGTGTTGACCATATTGATCGACCCGCAGGGTAAAGTATTTTTGAATCTGGACAGACCCGAAACTAAAAAAGCGGTGTTGGAGTTGATGGGGCAGGATTATGGTATGACATTTACACCGAAACAAATCAATTCATTCGTAGAGCAAAGCCATATTGGTGTTCCTATGAGTAAGATGAATGGGTTTCTGAATTTGTCATTGAGTGACCAAGACGACGAAATTAAAAAAATGGGCGTCCCTTTGGATAGCGCAAACAACCAATTTGCACGTTGGGTAAAACACGCTAGAGAAGTAGGGGGCGATGGTTTGGGTATTGCGATTAAAGCTGACCAGAATACACCTTATCCGTTAGTGGATGATGTGTTGAAAGCTCTGGTGAAAATGAAAGAAAACAGATATAGTCTCGTTACCGCTCTAAGGGCTGCACCAAGCAATATTTAATTTAAACCTAATTAATCATTAAAAAAAGAAATTATGGCTTCAGTAGATACTGGTGGTGGAGAAGAGAAAAAAGGTAAACCCAAGAAACAGACCCTGAGGGTGGACTTTACTCCGATGGTGGATATGAACATGTTATTGATAACATTCTTTATGTTCTGTACCACTTTGAGTAAACCACAAATTATGGATATTGCGATGCCTACCGACGAAAAGCTGACGAAGGAGGATGAAGTTAAGGTAAAAGAGTCTAAAGCTATCACTTTGATACTAGGCGAAGATGATAAAGTGTACTATTATACAGGAATTCCTGACTACACTGACTATCAGACCTTAAAAGAAACTACTTATGCAGCACAGGGAGGCCTTCGCGACCTACTTTTGGAACGTAATGCTCCGATAGTAGCTAAAATGAGAGAGCTCAGACTAGAAAAGTTCGAAAACAAAAAAATGTCTGACGAGGAATTTAAAACAAGATCGAGAGAGATTAAGGGGGTTGCAGATGGACAGGTAGTAGTAATAAAACCTACATCAGAGGCTACTTATAAGAATCTTGTTGACGCTCTGGATGAAATGCAGATTTGCAGTATTGACAAATATGCGATTGTAGATATGTCAGAAGGTGATCAATATCTGGTTGAGAATCTGAAGACGAAAGGGGCTTATGGCGCAGAAGCAGCACCACCTAGAAAATAATCACATTTAAGAAAGGAGTAAAATTATGTCAAAAGATATTAGACTGAATTCCGCTGAATGGTGTGATGTAGTTTTTGAAGGAAAGAACAAAGAGTACGGTGCCTACAAACTACGTCAATCATCATCGAAGAGACATATTGTTGCATTCTTGGTAGTCCTTGTCTTTGCAGGGTTCGTATCAGCCTTACCGGGTTTGGTATCGGTTGTGAAAAATCTGACGCAATCTGACGTGGGTCCAATGGATGAAGCATACGAAATGTCTAAAATTCCGGTAGAACAAGAAATTCCGGAAGAGAACATAATCAAGCAGGAAACGGCGCCACCGCCACCACCATTGAAAACAACAGTAAAATTCGTTCCTCCGACAATTGCGAAAGACGAAGAAGTAGTTGAAGATAAAATGGTAGGTCAGGAGCAAATTCAGGAAACAAAAATCCAGATTTCGGTAGCTGACGTTAAAGGTACAGACGACAAACACGGTATCGACATTGCAGAATTGAGAGAGCACAAACAAATTGTGGAAGAAAAACCTGTAGAAGAAAAACCGTTTGTTACTGTAGAGCAAATGCCTAGCTTCCCCGGAGGCGAAGCGGAAATGCAAAGATTTATTGCTGAAAACCTGAAATATCCGGTTGTAGCTCAAGAGTCAGGAATACAAGGTCGTGTAACAATACGCTTCGTTGTAACCAAGACAGGAGATATCTCCGATGTGCAGGTAATACGTGGTATCGACCCGTCTTGTGATAAAGAAGCAAGAAGAGTAGTAAGCCTGATGCCGAAATGGATACCGGGTAAACAAAACGGTCTGAACGTACCGGTGTATTTTACACTGCCTATCGTGTTCCGTTTGAAGCAGTAATAAAAATTATTTGAACTATTTGTTTAAATAACAAGATAAGAACTGTAAAGAAGAGAAGTTTGAATTAAAAATCATCTTCTCTTCTTTTTCAAATTAATAGAATATATGAAAGAAGAAAACAAATCGCCAAAATCGCCGGTAAGAATGATATACGGAATATTCATGGTATTCTTTTATCTTTGTATATCTGTATTGTTAGTTTTTACTCCCGTATTCGATAATGTACATATGATTTTACGCATAATCATGGGCGTATTGTTTTTCATATATGGTCTGTTCCGTGGTTATCGGATGTGGAAAAATATATAACCTTACAGAAAACCAAAAGCATACAATAGTAATATGAGGTAAAGAGGTTCCGATACCTCACTTCATGCAGAACAAATAAATAATATTACAGATGAAAAAACTAATTCATATATTGCCTGCTCTTGCGCTTGTTCTTTTATTTTCATATTCCTGTAGTCAGGGGGGCAAAGTGACACGAACCGACACTCCTACAAGCGGCATCGGAGAGATAACAGTCGATGAATGTTTTGCACCTATTGTACAAGAGCAGATCGATGTCTTCGAAGCATTGAACAGAGACGCCGCTATAATACCAATCTACACAAACGAAGCACAGGCATTCGGATTATTTATGGACGATAGTGTACGTGTAATAGTTGCTGCACGCGACCTGACCGCCAACGAAAGACTAATAATCAAAGAGCGTAAGCAAACAGTTCGTTCGCAGCGATATGCAACCGACGCTATTGCACTGATCGTGAATAAAGCGAATAAAGACACACTCATTACAGTAGAAAATATAAGAAAGATAATGACAGGAGAGATCCGTTCGTGGAAAGAACTGAACCCGAAATCTCCTCTCGGCGACATAGCAGTGGCGTTCGATAGCCCTAACTCGAGCACTGTAAGATATATAAAAGACTCAATCTGCGGCGACAAGCCATTGGGTGACAACCTTCGTGCCCGTGCAGCAGACAGTACCAGAACCATAGACCTGAAAGACCGCACACCAAATCAGCTCGTGATAGACTATGTAGCTGCAGACCCGAACGCACTGGGTATTATCGGGGTGAATTGGATAAGTAATCCATCCGATCCTCAAAATTTAAGTTTTATTGACAAAATAGCAGTAATGTCGGTGAGTAAGGCGCAGGAAGCCACTTTAGAGAATAGCTTCAAGCCATATCCGGCATATATAGCACTCAAAGAATACGCTCTTAGCAGAGATCTTTACATAATTATAACAGATGTGAGAGGTGGATTACCATCCGGTTTTGTTAACTTTGCTGCTGGCGAGAGAGGCCAACGCATTGTTCTCAAGGCAGGATTATATCCCGCATACCAGCTCACAAGGGTGGTCAGAGCAAATCCTACCTTAAAAGATTAGCAACTATATAGAAAACAAATCATTAATCGTAAACATATTATAAAGATGAAAATGAAGTATTTTATAGGCTCACTGTTGAGCTTCATGATCACCATTTCAGCCTTTGCCCAAACTAATCCCGGAGTGGATTACCTGAGCCTTGGCGAAATAAAATTAGCAAAAGAGTATTTCACGAAGAATCTCAGCCAAAACCCAGCTGAGTCCTATTATTATCTTGGCGAAATAGCCTATAAAGAAGGTAACACAGCTGAGGCCAGAGCTAACTATCAGAAAGGTCTGGCTGCTAACCCTGAATCGGCATTATGTACTATTGGTTTGGCAAAACTGGATATGAAATCGAATCAGAAAGCAGCAGATGATCAATTGAAAGAAATTCTGAAAAAGAATAAAAAGGACGTTACTGTTATTCTTGCTGCTGCACAAGCCTATCTTAATAACGGAATGAAAGATAAAGCACTGGAAAAAATAGCAGATGCACGTAAAGCAGACAAAAAATCTCCTCTTATCTATTTGTTCGAAGGAGATATGCTGGCTACCGAAAACAAACCGGGTGATGCCGCTATGCAATACGATCAGGCGATCAACTTCGACCAAAACAATGTTTTGGCACGTATGAAAGCTGCGAGAGTATATGAGTTTATCAACCGTAAAACGGCAACTGATATGCTTAAAGAAGTAGTAAAACTACGTCCTGACTATACAGTAGCTTACAAAGCGCTTGCTGATATCTCTTATCGCGATGGTTTCTATCAGGATGCAATCGATGCTTATAAGAAATATTTTCAGGGGGGTGACTATACTGTCGAAGATGTAACCCGTTTCGCTGCGTCTCAGTATTTTACACAACAGTACGATGGTGCAAAAACTACAATCAATGACGGATTGGCAAAAGACCCTAATAACTTTGTGTTACACCGTCTGTTGATGTACACAAGCAACGATCTTAAAGATTATCAGAACGGTCTGGCTGCCGGAGACAAATTCTTCAGCATCCCTAAGAACCCGAACGATACAACACGTAAATACCTTCTTCAGGACTATATGTCTTATGCCAATATCCTGAGCGAAACAGGAAATAAGGTAAAAGCAATGGAGCAATACAAGAATGCTATAGCACTCGATCCTTCAAAAGTTGAGCTGAACAAGGAAATTGCAACTATCTGCGCTAACGAAGATATGTATGAAGATGCAGCAGGATTCTATAAGAAATTTATTGACCTGTCAGGTGAAAATGCAGCAGCACAAGATTATTTCCAGATGGGACGTTACTACTACATCGGAGGTGACAATGCCAAGAAAGATACAATAAATTCTACTAAAGATCAGGCTTGGCAGAAAGCATTGGCAATGTATAAAGAAGCTGATGCTGCATTCGGAACCGTTGCCGAAAGAATTCCTGACAGCTACATGGGTAACTTCTGGAGAGCGCGTGCAAATGCCTCAATGGACCCTGAAACTACGGCAGGTCTGGCTAAGCCTTATTACGAAAAAACGATAGAAGTGATTCAGGCTAAGAACGAAGGAGAGAACAACTCACAGCTTATCGAAGCATATACATATTTGAGCTATTACTATTATCTGCAATTCGAAAAATCGAAAAGAGCAGAAGATAAAGCAAATATCAAATTGTATTCTGAAAAGATACTGGAGTTGAGCCCTGAAAATGGAACTGCTAAACAATTATTGGAATTTGCTAAACAGTAATCCAGTAAATTATATAAAAGAGTGCCTCATACTATTACAGTGTGAGGCATTTTTTTTGATATAGGTAGCCCTGTTTTTTTCTTCAAAGAAAAGTCATAAGTCAGGAAAAAAGCGTATCTTTGCATCCAATTTAGTGGATAGATTTGTATTGATTGCAACCACATGAAAAAATGCTAAACCATTTTCTGCACTGCGTTATACATTTCTTTCCTGTTTTATAAACAGTAAAATAATTACTACAGATGAGTTACTTATTTACCTCTGAGTCTGTTTCGGAAGGACATCCCGATAAAGTAGCAGACCAGATTTCAGATTCGTTATTAGATGAATTTTTAGCATATGACCCCAATTCGAAGGTAGCATGCGAAACACTTGTTACCACAGGGCAGGTAGTGTTGGCCGGAGAAGTAAAATCCAAAGCATATATAGATATACCCGAAACGGCACGCAAGGTGATAGAGAATATCGGTTACACCAAAAGCGAGTACCAGTTTGAAGCAAAATCCTGCGGTGTGCTGTCGGCTATACACGAGCAGTCGGATGATATAAACAGGGGAGTAGACGGTAAATCAGATCCGATGGATCAGGGAGCGGGCGACCAGGGGATGATGTTTGGCTATGCCACTGCCGAGACTGATAATTATATGCCGTTGGCTCTGGATCTTTCACATGCACTGCTGATAGAATTGTCGGCCATCCGCAAAAACGAACTTCATCTGATGCCTTACCTGCGTCCCGATGCAAAATCGCAGGTAACAATAGAATACGATGATAATGGTACACCATTGCGCATAGATACTATTGTGGTTTCTACACAGCACGATGAATTCGGTGATGATGAGGCAATGCAGGCACAGATAAAAGCTGATATTATCAACATCGTTATCCCAAGAGTAAAGGCTAAATATAAATTCAGAGAAGATATATCCAAACTGTTCACAGATAGTATTACATACCACGTAAATCCTACAGGGCGCTTTGTAATTGGTGGCCCTCATGGAGATACCGGACTTACCGGCCGCAAGATCATAGTGGATACCTATGGCGGTAAAGGAGCACACGGAGGCGGTGCATTCTCGGGCAAAGACCCTTCAAAGGTCGACCGTTCGGCTGCTTATGCTGCACGCCACATTGCTAAAAATCTGGTAGCAGCAGGTGTTTCGTCCGAAATACTGGTTCAGGTATCGTATGCTATCGGTGTGGCAAAGCCGATGAACATATACGTAAATACATATGGAAAGAGCAATTTGAAGCTTACAGACGGCGAAATAGCGGCTAAAGTAGACCAGTTGTTCGATATGCGTCCGAAAGCGATAGAACAGCGTTTGAAACTGCGCAATCCGATCTATGCCGAGACCGCAGCTTATGGTCACATGGGACGTGAACCACAGATAGTGAAAAAAGAATTCAGATCCCGTTACAATCCCGATGGAGTGATAAAAGAAGTGGAACTCTTCACTTGGGAAAAACTGGATTATGTAGATACTGTAAAAAAAGCATTCAACCTATAACGAAAGCTCAGAGTATATACTCAATCTAATGCATTGAGTATATGCTTTTCGTATAACAAATAGTCGCCATTGAGAGACAGCATATCATATATCAGTGAAGTAGTCGATAGTATATCTCCCGATTCGTTGCATCGCGATTCTTTTCCGTCCGGGCCATTGGCCGGAGAGATGACCGGATTTGCCTATCGGAATGCTGCCGATTTATATAAAACAGAAACAGTCGAGGTCGATAAATCGCGTCACGAAGGAAACCGTATGCCATTTACCATAGAGCAGACAGACGGTATTTTCGGTTTGCTTCTTTTATGTTTCCTGTTCTTTACACATATATACAATGGCGGATATACGTTTCTGAAAGATAATATATCCTTGTTATTTGCCTTCGATAAAAAAGAAAGAATACACAGGCAGGCTACATCGAAAGAAGCCCTGTATAGTTATTTTCTCGTATTTCAGGCTATTGTTCTGGTATCCATTGTTATATATGATATATTCGTGGAAACGAATTCATCAGTAGACGGAGTCCGGCGACCATTTGTAACTATATTACTGTTTATGGTGCTCATAGGTTTGTTCTTCGGGATAAAAGATTTTATATACCGTATGCTCGGATACGTTTTCGATCAGGGAAAACAGATGGCGATATGGAGACGGATAGGCGTCATTGCAATAGAAATACTCGGTATTCTCTACTTTATCCCTACGCTGTTGCTGGTATATTCACAGTATTATCACTGGCAGATAATTATTTTCATGATAATATTATTTCTATTAGTTCAAATATTGCTTTTTTATCAAATAATAATCTTTTTTATCAGAGAAAAATTTAACTTTTTGTATTTGATTGCCTACCTTTGCACCTTTGAAATATTACCGTATATATTTCTAATGGTAGGATTGGCTTATTTATATCGAATTGACGTTTTTAACACACTATGGCTTTAAAAGTAAAGAAGATACTAATATCTCAACCTGCACCTGCTACTGAGAAATCTCCGTACTACGATATTGCAGAAAAATATCATGTACAGATGGATTTCCGTCCTTTCATAAGGGTAGAGGGGCTGGATGCAAAAGAATTCAGACAGCAGCGTATAAATATACAAGACTATACTGCTATTGTCTTTACGGCAAAAGTAGCGATAGACCATTTCTTTTCCTTGTGCGAAGAATTCAGAATTACGATGCCTGAAACGATGAAATATTTCTGTATATCAGAAGCAGTAGCTCTGTACCTCCAGAAATATATTGTATATCGTAAGCGTAAAATATTTTTTAGTGCTACAGGTAAAATGGACGGATTGTCGTCTGCACTGACAAAGCACAATAAAGAAAAATTCCTTGTGCCGGTTTCAGACGTACATACAGAAGATCTTACCGCTGTATTCGACGAAAAGAAAGTAGAATATGCAAAAGCTGTCATGTACCGTACTGTAAGCAACAATATTACCGAAGAAGAAATCCAGTCGTATGATATGCTGGTATTTTTCAGCCCTTCGGGTATTGTATCTTTATTTAAGAATGCACCGAATTTCGAGCAGGGCGAAAGGTCTATCGGATGTTTCGGAGCATCTACAGCCAAAGCAGTCCGCGATGCAGGCTTAAGGCTCGACTGCGAAGCGCCACTTCCGGGAATGCCGTCTATGACAGCTGCACTCGAAGCATATCTGAAAGAGAACCAGAAGATAAAATAAAAGACTGAAACTGAAATATTGAGAAAAAAGCTTAACCTTTGCAGTTAGGCTTTTTTTGTATCGGCACTTATGATAATAAACGACAAAGATCTGGGAAATATAAGGCTTGTGAAAAATGCACGAGCCAGAAAGATCATTGTCAGACGTAAAGATAACTATCTGCAATTAACCCATCCGCCCTCTGTCAGCCTTTCTTATATTGAAAAGACAATAGAAGAAATGAAGCCCCGTCTGCTCAAGTTATTAGAGAAAGGAGAGGAGAAAACCATTTTTACTCCCGAAACGCACTTTCGCACTTTTAGCTTTAGCCTTAAACTGACGGAAAGTGAATCTACAGGGAACTACTATATGCGGTTAAAAGACGGAATACTATCCATTTCATGCCCTGCCGCAACCGATTATAAAAATGCTACGGTACAGGTGACGATAAAAGACCTCCTAGAGAAAGCGTTTCGCTACGAAGCAAAGCGGCTGTTTCCGGCAAAGGTAGAAAAGCTTGCGCAAATACACGGATTCGTATTCACCGGAGTGAAAATAAATAAAAGCCGTAGCAGATGGGGGAGCTGCTCATCTAAGAAAAGTATCAATCTGTCATATTATTGTATGTTCCTGCCCGAATATCTGATAGACTTCATTATTTTGCACGAACTATGCCACACCATAGAAATGAATCATGGCGGGCGTTTCTGGGAATTGTTGGATAAAGTTACCGGAGGCCATGCAAAACGCTTGACCAAAGAATTGAAATCTTACCGTACGACTTGGTGATCAAGCTACTCAGATAGAGATTCTTTCCCGAAACTCAAAGGAAGCAGGTCTTTCACCGATTCTACTTCATATATCTTACTCTTACCATACATGATCACTTTGATCGGCCTGTCGAAGCGGTTTTCTACCTCCACAATTACCTGTCTGCATCCTCCGCATGGGCAACATGGCGTATCTGTAAATTCTCCGTCATGAAATGCTGCTATGGCAATAGCTTCTACGGCTACATCAGGATGCTGTGAGTTGGCGGCAAATAGCGTGACACGTTCGGCACACAAGCCCGACGGATAAGCGGCATTCTCCTGATTGTTCCCTGTCGCTATTTCGCCGTTTGCAAGCAGGGCGGCAGCCCCTACATGAAAGCCCGAATAGGGAGCATAGGCGTTCTGTGTGGCTGTTTTTGCCTTGTCAATAAGTTTTTTTATGCTTTCTGTACCCTCTTCATAGGTGTAAACGAGTATCTTTGTAGTTAAATTTATATTTTGCATTTTATTACATTTTGAATAAACATCCTAAATATATGAAAAAAGTTTGTTACCGTAATATTTCGACTCCACTTATTATATTTTCTTTCCTTGTTCTTTTCCCGTTCGGTTCACTTTTCTCTCAGGCTAAACGATACAAAATATATGACGAATATGTAGACACATATAAAGATGTTGCAATCAGTCATATGAAAAAATATAAAATACCGGCAAGTATTACGCTGGCTCAAGGGCTGTTAGAGTCGGGAGCCGGTAAAAGCGAACTGACACGTACATCGAACAACCACTTCGGCATAAAGTGTCATAGTGACTGGAAAGGAGAAAAGGTATATAAAGCCGATGACGGGCCTAACGACTGTTTCAGAAAATATAAAAAAGCAGAAGATTCGTTCGAAGATCATTCGAAATTCTTACTGAGACAACGGTATCAGGCGCTGTTCTCTCTGAAGATAACAGACTACAGAGGGTGGGCGAGAGGCTTGCAGCAGGCGGGTTATGCTACCGATAAAGCCTATGCAAACAAACTAATCAAGCTGATAGAGGACTACGAACTATACAAGCATGATAAAAAAGGACAGAGCAGAGAGGAAATTAAAAATGAAGAGGAGCGTATTATCAAACAATATTATAAGCATACACCATATAAAACACATAATCTGATATATGTGATAGCCGAAGATGGCGATACATACGAGGCTATTGCCATAGAATTCGGATTCAAAGTAAAAGACTTGTATAAATATAATGAAGTACCGGAAGGATTCCCTTTGAAATCGGGTGACCTTGTATATTTTGAAAATAAAAAGTCGAAAGCCGACAAGCCTTACTACGACCATGTGGTGCAGGTAGGGGAGTCTATGCATAGTATCTCCCAGAGGTATGGCGTAAAGGTCAAAAATTTGTATAAAATGAACAAAAAAGACTTCGAATATGTTCCCGAAGAAGGAGATGTATTAAAACTAAGATAATAATAATTACAACACAAAACTTGAAAATTAATTTATTGAAATGAAACATTTATTATTGGCATTTGCCTTTGTCGTGTCGACATTGGGTGCATATGCTCAGGATGACAAAGAAGAATTAGTAGACGGTAAATGGAACCTGAAAGGTGTGACCGGTATCAACTTTTCCCAGACAGCAATGAGTAACTGGGCTGCCGGAGGTGAAAACTCATTAGCCGGAACAGCATACCTGAATGGAAGCCTTATTCGTAAAAGTGGAAATTGGTTGTGGTCTAATGCGCTGGCTTTGGAGTATGGTCTGACAAATACAAAATCGCAGGGAACACAAAAGACCAGTGATAAAATTGATTTTACTACACAGTTGGGTTATACTACCGATAATAAGTGGTACTATACAGTAATGGGAGACCTCAAGACGCAGTTTGCCAAAGGATATAACTATCCGAGAGAAGAAGGGGTGAGCTACATTTCGAAATTCTTTGCTCCGGCTTATTCAAATCTGTCTGCGGGTATCGAGTATCGCCCGAATGCGAATTATTCGGTATATTTCTCACCTGTAGCAGGAAAGTTCACTTTTGTTCAGGACGATTATCTGTCCGGTATCGGAGCTTTCGGTGTTGATCCGGGCGATAAATTTCGTGCTGAGTTTGGTGCTTACCTGAAAGCCAGAGCGCAAAAGAAAATTATGGAGAATGTAGAACTGATCTCTACTATAGATTTCTTTACAGCTTATGACAAATCGTTCGGGAATGTAGACGTAAACTGGGATTTACTAATCAATATGAAGATCAATAAATTCCTGTCGGCTAATATAAACACCACATTGAAGTATGACGATGATGTGAAAAATGTGAAGAAAGACGGTACGATAGAAGGCCCTAAAGTACAGTTTAAAGAAGTACTTGGAATAGGAGTTGCCTATAATTTCTAAAAACTCTTTTTAACAATATAGTAAGATGGTATCGGCCGGTTGGGCGGTACCATTTTTGTTTGTGAGAGTATAATTATTAGAAAAGAAGGTGTTGTTTTTCATGTGAAAGAAAAAAGTATATCTTTGGAGGCATGTGTCCGGTTGGAGGTTGAGTAATTTTCTGTCCGGATACAGCTGTAGTAGGACGACAAAAGCTTCTATTGATACGGATATTTATAAAACTCAAATATTACAAAATTCGACTACGTATGAAGACTTTAAAAACTATTCTTATCCTTATCTTTTTCAGTTGCTATAGTTTTTTAGCTAAGGCTCAATACCATTTCTCATATCCCGCAAAATCAGCTTCAGAAGTATCTGATGATGATAGAGAAAGAATTATGAGCTCGGTGAAAGAATTGCTGGTAAAAATTGAAAATAAAGCCGACTATGACGATTTCTTAAAATCAGATAATATCGAGGTAAGCCGTAATTACTTTAAGTATTTGGGGAATACACTGAGGTTGGATACAATCGCTAAATATTTTCGCCCTCAACTACTAAACCTATACAAACTTACAGGTGGCCAGGAATATTATGTCACAATTGCTTGTTACTTGCCAAACAATGATAAGAGCCTTCCGCCGATAATATATGGTATATATAGCTTTATAGCCTGTCAGGAAGAGAATAGGATGGTTTTTACGTCTCCGATCAAAGTTCGTACAAAGGCATGGAAGACAAAAACTATCGGGGAGATAACCTTTTGTTATCCGAACGAATTGAATATAGAACGAGCTAATCTTTTTGTAGAAAAAAACAGAAAAATGGCAAAGAGGATGAATCTGCCTCTTGAATCATACTCAGTATATGTAACTAATAATTATCAAGAGGTACTGTTTCTACAAGGTATCGACTATTCTTATCCTAACAATGGAACCGTCAATCTGGGCGATATTGTCGGTTCTAAAGTAATTTTTTCTACGATGGGTAATGAGGATTTTTCACACGATGCTTTACACGTCTATGCCAGAAAGGTGAGAGATAAAATGAATGTTACAGCCGAAGAAGGACTTGCTTATACTTGGGGAGATGCATATTATGCTGATTCTAATGGTTATATACCCAGTCAGAAAGACCTAATACAAGAACTTAACAGATATATTCAATCTCACCCCGATAAATCTCTATTAGATATTTTTACTCAAAATCCACGCATATTCGAGTACAGCAAGAAAATATCTCCTAAGTCAGCCATTTCGGGAGCTATATGTGATGAGATAGAACGGATTAAGGGAACAGAGGGTATAATAGAATTATTGCAATGTGGTTCGGGTGACGATAGCTATTTTGAATCTATAGACAAGCTGTTGGGTATCAATAAAGACAATTTCAATGAAAAGGTATTGCCACTATTGAAGAAGTAAAGAAGATAGATGATTGTAATAATGGGACTTTAGTCTTTTCTCTATCATATTTAAAGAACTTTATCTGTATTTGAAAATACTAAGGCATAAAGAATTGTAAATCAACGAAGCCAATAAGTGGCGCAGACAATAGCGAAAAGTAATGAAAATTAAAAACAGCGTAAATTGACTCCGCTTCGCTCTGCCGATCGTTACATTCGTTACTTTTTAGTTAAAATAGGGAATTGCCTCCTGCTTTAGCTGGAGGATAAAAAGGTAAAAGAGGAATGGCTTTAGCCAAAATGAAACTTCGACTAAAGTCGTTTTCGGAAAGGCTAACAACCCACGACTTAAAAGTAGTGGCAACTAAGGGAAAGTAAAAACAATGAGAAAACGTTACTTTTGTTACATTTTAGTTAAAATTGAGAACTGGTAATATATTTCAACTGCTGATGTACATTATTTGCTAAAAGAAAAGATATAAATACACCCAATACTTTAAAAGATAAACTTATCTCTTGCCAATTTACGGAATTGTAGTAATTTTATACAATTAACAACTTAACCCGAAGAATATGAACAAGTGTTTTTTAATTACCGTATGTACGTTTTTTGCTCTTCTGGTGAATGCCCAGAATAAATCAGATTATCTTGCAGGAGCAGTACCGGAGGTAGATGGAAAAGTGGTATTTACGAGATCGATAGCTGTGACAAACCCTATATCCGATGATAATCTGTATACCATTATGGATAAGTGGGCGAAAGAAAATTATAGCGAAGGCAGGGAAGCCGGACTGACTAACAGGGTATTGCTTTCCAGTCCTGAAGATAAAGATATTGCATGTCAGGGAGAGGAGTATCTTGTGTTTAAAAAAGGTGCGCTTGTACTCGATCGTGCAAGATTGCTATATCAGCTGATTATAGAAATAGACCGCAACAAATGTGATGTTACTGTACGAAATATAAAATATGATTATCCGGACAGTAAAACACTTCTTCCGGCAGAAGAAATGATTACCGATAAATATGCTTTAAATAAGAAAGGCGATAAGCTGAATCGTTATTATGACAAGTTCAGGACTCATACAGTAGACAGTATTAACGCTATCTTCAACAAGATAGATGTATATCTTAACGGAAAAACAACCGGAGGTGCTGTTGCAGTTCAGCAGCCCGCAGTTGTATCTGCTCCTGTGGCTCCGACTCCTGCTCCGGTACAACAAGCTACACAGCCTGCAAGTGAGCAAAAAAAAGTGGCAGAAGTGAAGGAAGTTCTTTCCGGAACAGTGATATCTGTAGAGGCTAATACTATTGCAGGATTTAAGAAAGTATCGGCTGATAGAATTCCGTCCAGCCTGTTAAATAAAGAATCTCTGATATTGACAGGAACGTATGACCGTCCGAATGCACTCCCTGCTTCTTGGGGTGGTACAACAACATTGTTGGATAAACTGATGGGATTGAGTGTGATTAAATCATCACAAACAATTAATAATGACCAGACATACACTATCTCTTTCTATACCGAAATGTATAGCGATGCTGTAAAAGAGCTTCTTGGTACAACGAAAGGAAATGTGAAGGATAAGATAAAAAGCTTAGGTCTTACACCTGTTTTAACACCATCCGGAGCTCCGGCTTTTTCTGAAGCATGGATGATTATAGAATGTAAGAAAGCGGGAGAAATGCCGTCTTCAGGCACTGCCGATAAGACATATCTGGGCGAAATAATAAATGTTTGGACTAAATAATAAGCTTTGATGAAAAAGACAGCATTAATAACAGGAGCTACTTCCGGCTTAGGTCGGGCAATAGCTCTTCGTCTGGCAAAAGAAGGATATAATGTGATCATTACAGGCCGCCGTAAAGAGCGTTTGGCAGAACTGGAAAAAGAAATAGAAGTAAAATACGAATCGAAGGTATATTCCCTGTGCTTTGATGTCAGAGTGTATGACGAGGTAAAGAAATCGATAGAGAGCCTGCCACAGGAATGGCGCACGATAGATATATTGGTAAACAATGCAGGCCTGGCAGCGGGTTTGGCTCCAATACAGGAAGGTGATATTGCCGACTGGGAACAAATGATAGATACCAATATAAAAGGGCTGTTGTATATGACTCGTATCGTTTCACCCGATATGGTTTTACGTAAATCGGGACATATTATAAACATCGGTTCCATTGCAGGAAAGGGCGTGTATCCGAACGGAGCTGTTTATTGTGCTACGAAATATGCTGTAAACGCTCTGCATCAGGGTATGCGTATGGATCTGTTGCCTTACAATATACGCGTGACGCAGATATGTCCCGGAGCAGTAGAAACGGAGTTCTCCCTTGTTCGTTTCAAAGGAGATCAAGCTCGTGCCGATCAGGTATATGCCGGCTACGATAATCTGGTAGCCGACGATATTGCCGAAGCCGTACATTATGCAGTATCGCAACCTGCACATGTCAATGTACAGGATATATTGATTATGCCGACGGCTCAGGCTACGGGTAATATGTTCCATCGGGAAGAGAAGAAATAAAGCAAGATCTTTAAGGAAATAGCAAACGAGTACACCGTTCAGTGCACTCGTTTACTTTTCTGTTCAGCCTTTGTCTTATTCCTCAGTTTAGTATTCAGAAACTCTACTAGCAGCGAGAATGCAATGGCAAAGTAAATATAGCCCTTAGGTATTTCACCTACTTCTTGCCCGAAAACGCTTAAGTGCGACAGGTGTGCGGCTTCCAGTATCAGCATCAAGCCTATCAGTATGAGAAAGGATAAGGCGAGCATTTGGATGGTGGGGTGCGTATTCACAAAATTGCTTATAGGACCCGAAAAGAACATCATAAGTAGTACGCTGACAATGATGGCGGACACCATAATAGTCATAGCCCCTGCATAGCCGAATTCTTTAAAGCTGACCATACCTACAGCAGTGAGTACGCTGTCGAACGAAAAAACAATATCGAGTGCGACTATTTGCAGGATTATCAGCCAGAATATGTTTTTTCCCTTTACGGATACTTTTTCTTCCTTTACCTCCAGTTTGTCGTGCACTTCGGTCACGCTTTTATAGAGTAGGAACAGTCCTCCGATAAAAATTATGATAGCTTGTCCTGTAACAGTTCCGCTGAGCCACGAGTTTTCGATCGTGAACAGCGGCTTTGTAAGTTGCATCAGCAGAGATATACCAAACAAAAGGGCGATACGTGCCACCATGGCGAGCGACAGCCCTATAACTCTACCTTTGGGTTGCTGATGTTTGGGCAGTTTGGATGTCATTATGGAAAGAAAAACAATATTATCTATTCCCAGCACTATTTCCAAGAAGACAAGAGTAATTAGTGCCATCCATGCACTCGGTAACAAGAAGGTATCTATAATTTCCATAATTCTGTATGTGTTATTCTTTTTTACTATATACAGAACGTATTTTATAGTGATTATGTTTGATGAGTTTCTTATATAAAAGGAATATCTTTGCAGAAGAAAATAAGAATAGCAGATTTATAATATGCGTATAGACATTATAAGTGTTTTGCCGGAGATGTTTACCGGTTTGGTCGATTGTTCAATCCTTAAGCGGGCACAGGATAAGAATCTGGTGGAAATAGTAGTACATCATCTGAGAGATTATACTACTAACAAGCACCGTAATGTAGACGATTATCCTTTCGGCGGCGAGGCAGGAATGGTATTACAGATAGAGCCTATCGACAATGCAATTGCCACACTTAAACAGCAACGTAGCTATGATGAGATCATCTATACGTCACCCGATGGAGAGACATTCAATCAAGGCATTGCCAATCAGATGTCATCTTACGAAAATATTATAATCCTTTGTGGGCATTACAAAGGTATCGACTATCGCGTACGTGAACATCTGATTACACGCGAAATATCGATAGGCGATTATGTCCTTACAGGAGGGGAGCTTGCTGCTGCTGTGATGACTGATGCTATTGTCCGTCTTATTCCGGGTGCCATAGGAGATGAGCAGTCAGCCTTGTCCGACTCGTTTCAGGACAATTTGCTGGCTCCGCCGGTATATACCCGTCCGGCAGAATATAAAGGCTGGAAAGTACCCGATATCCTTCTGTCGGGACATCAGTCAAAGATTGAAGAATGGAAACTTCAACAGGCTATGGAACGCACCGAGCGGTTGCGTCCCGATTTACTCGATAAGAAAGATTAAAACTCTACCCGTACCCTTACCCGTTCTTTTCCCAGTGTCCATTTCGGGCCCGATTGTATCAGGCGGATAGCTTCATTGTCCGAAGTTCCGCACAAGCTTTGTACCACTTCAAATAAACATGGCTGTCCCTGATCATTTACAAAGAAGTCTACCACCACTTTTCCCTTTCTGTCTTTGCAGGCATCATCGGTTGGGCGGCGCATCGATTGTTTAAGATATTGTTGAAACTTATCGAAGCCAATTACAGGCTCAGGTTTGCCATCTGCCGATCTGGTTACAGCTGTATGCTCATCGAAGTTCTCAGGTAGGTAGATCTCTATAGGCAGGTCTTCGTTGCCGATCAGTTCGTCGAGTTCTTCTTCGCTTATAATATCATCCGTACTCAGTCTGATTTTAGAGTGTGTTCCGGCCGGCTTATATGCTTTGGCCACTTCTACATTCTTCTGAGCTATGGTAGTTATATTTTCTACATAGTAAGTCTGTGGCACATATATGTCGATGATTCTCTGTTCACCCCCATGCGCATGCAGGCTCGGTTTGTGGTAGTAGTCTATAAAAAGATAGCCCGCAAGCCCGAAGATAAGGATGGCTACAGTAGCAGCTACCTGCCAAAAAGTGCTTTGTTGCCTGTTTCTGACTTTCGATCTGGCTTTCAGCCGGCTTTGTATGTTGCCGATACGTCTGATATGATCGTCCTCAATGCTGTCGAAGCCTTCAATGGCTTCGTACAAAAACGGATCAGCCATCGAATCTTTTTCGATCCGTTGCGCATCTTTGCCTTTTCTGTTTCCTTTTATGTAATCTAAAAAGTTCATTCCTTCAGATTTTTTTCAATGCAAATTTTTAAATTCCGTTTTCCGTTTTGTATATAACTCTTTACGCTTTTGAGATGAAAACCGGTTTCATCTACGATATCCACATATGATTTGTTTTCGTAAAAAAACTTTTCTATCGATATTCGCTGAGGATCGGGCAGTTTTTCCAGACATTGGTTCAGCACGTCCTCTTTTTCCCTGTCATTGTTCTCACTAAATAGAGGAAAATCCATGTCGGATTCCATAAGCTGGGAGTCGAAATCTACAATAATTTCTTTCTTATTGCTTTTCAGTATATGGAAACAGTGATTTTTGACCACACTGTACAGCCAGTTCTTAAATATCTTTATTTCATAGTCCTGAATTCGTTGCGACAGGTTCTCGTAAATGTCGATTACCGCATCCTGCGATTGCTCCGGGTTTTGAAGGTACTTGAGGCACAACCCGTAAATAAGAGGAATATAACGTTCGTATAACAGGTGAAAATATTCAGATTCACCGGTCTTCTTGAATCGGAGCAAAAGCTCTTCATCACTATATTCCTTTTTCTTATTTAAGCTAAAGAATTTCAAATGAGTAGTTTTTTTACACAAAACTACAAGAATTTAGTTAATATCCAAACTTAATAATATCTTAACGTTTTTGTCATAAATCTGCAAATTGGTTAAAATGTATGATGTAAAATTGTTCAAGTGGCTAATTTTATGTATTTTTGCCAGTGAAAATAATAACGAGTTTAATTTTTTAACCAGCACCCATTATGAAAGAAAAAATTGGATCAAACGCAGGTATTATTTGGACATACCTTGACGCAGAAGGTAGCAAATCACTTAAAGAAATCAAAAAAGCATGCAAATTGACAGAAAAAGATATGTATGCAGCTTTAGGATGGTTGGCAAGAGAAGGCAAAATAGCTTTTAACGAATTGAAAGATGATCTGCAAGTAGTACTGCTTTAAAACAGCAAAGGAAAATCTATAAGAGAGAGGTGTTTATCTGAAGAATAAGCACCTCTTTTTTGTTTTGTTTATGTTGTAATTCTTTATTGCCGGAATTTAGCAGGTAATAATTTTGTTAATCCGCCAGTATTTTTTATTTTTGTGTTGCATTTTGGCTGTTTTATGACTGAAAATGATGAAAAACTTCTGGCTGATTTCGAAATAAGAATGAAGCAATTGATGTATCTTTGTGATACACTTAAAGATGAAAATATTCAGTTGAGAAAAGAACTGGTGCACAGAACGTCTGAAATAGAGAGTTTGACAACAGAAGTAAGCCAGCTGAAAACCAAATATGACAATCTGAAATTTGTAAAATCTTTCTCCTCCGGAAATCAGGAAGAAGTGGAGCAAGCAAAGAAAAGATTATCAAGATTAGTGCAGGATGTAGATAAATGTATCGCCATGCTTAAAATTTAAAATGATTATGAAAGTAATGGACGAACATTTAATAATTAATCTACGGGTAGCCGATACACGGTATCCTCTCAGAATAAAGAGACGGGATGAAGAAGTGTTTCGCAAGGCTGCCGACGAAATAGATTATAAATTGGGACAATATAAAAATTATTTTACCGGAAGTGGAGCACAAGCGTTGCAAAACTCCGATTATATGGCGATGACAGCCATACAGGCAGTAGCGGAAAAAGTAGAGCATAAGCTGCGTGCCGAATCGTTTGAGGCCGGGATAAAAAGGCTGACACAGGAATTGGAAGATTACCTGAAAGATCGAGTAAAATAAAATTTTAAGTACTGAAGAAAATCTAAAGCACTAATTTTAAGTATGATTCATTTCATGCTTAAGTTAGTGTTTTTTAGTTTATATAAATATTGATTTTTTAAAATAAGAAAATAAAATTATGGATATATTATTTATTGTCGTAGCCTTTCTGGTCGGCGGAGTGCTGACGTGGGTGACTTTGAATTTCATGTCGAATTCAAAGTTTAAACGTCAGATCAAAGAAGCAGAACAAGAGGCTGAAGTGATTAAGAAAAATAAATTGCTGGAAGTCAAAGAGCAGGCATTGCAGATGAAATCGGAGTTTGAGAAACAGGCCAACAGCCGCAACTCAAAGATTCAGGTTACCGAAAGCAAACTGAAACAGCGCGAATTGAACCTTAACCAGAGGCAGGAAGAACTGCAACGTAAAAAGAACGAAGCAGATGCTGTAAAAGCAAATCTCGATAGCCAACTGGAAGTAGTAGAAAAGAAGAAACAGGATCTGGATAAGCTTCATAAGCAGGAAGTGGAAAGGCTGGAAGCCCTGTCTGGTTTGTCAGCAGATGAAGTAAAAGAAAAACTGGTTGAAGCTCTGAAAGATGAGGCGCAGTCGCATGCCCAATCATATATCACAGATATAATGGAAGAGGCGAAGATGACTGCCAATAAAGAAGCTAAAAAGATAGTAATACAGTCTATTCAGCGTGTAGCAACAGAGACCGCAATAGAAAACGCTATCACTGTATTCCATATAGAATCGGATGAAATAAAAGGACGTATTATCGGTCGCGAAGGACGTAACATCCGCGCATTGGAAGCTGCTACCGGTATTGAGATCGTTGTTGACGATACGCCGGAAGCTATTGTGCTTTCGGGTTTCGATCCGGTAAGGCGCGAAGTAGCCCGTCTGGCTCTTCACCAGTTGGTAGCCGATGGACGTATTCACCCTGCACGTATCGAGGAGGTTGTGGCTAAGGTGAAAAAGCAGATTGAAGAAGAAATTATCGAAATAGGAAAACGTACGACTATCGATCTTGGCATACATGGCCTGCATCCGGAGCTGATACGCCTTGTAGGTAAAATGAAATACCGTTCGTCTTACGGACAAAACCTGTTGCAGCATGCCCGCGAAACAGCCAATCTGTGTGCGATAATGGCATCTGAACTGGGGCTGAATGTGAAAAAGGCTAAGAGAGCAGGGTTGTTGCACGATATAGGTAAAGTGCCTGATGATGAGCCGGAATTGCCTCACGCATTGCTCGGTATGAAACTGGCTGAGAAATACAAAGAAAAACCGGATATCTGCAACGCTATCGGAGCTCACCACGATGAGGTGGAAATGACAAGCCTTCTTGCTCCTATCGTGCAGGTATGTGATGCTATATCGGGAGCCCGTCCGGGAGCCCGCCGCGAAATAGTAGAAGCATACATCAAGCGCCTGAACGATTTGGAACAACTTGCCCTTTCTTATCCGGGTGTATTGAAAACGTATGCTATACAGGCCGGTCGCGAACTACGCGTGATAGTCGGAGCTGATAAGATAGACGATGTGGAAACAGAAAAATTGTCTGCCGACATCGCTAAGAAAATTCAAGATGAAATGACTTATCCGGGACAGGTGAAAATCACAGTAATACGTGAAACACGAGCTGTGAGTTATGCAAAATAAGTAAATCGCTATTTATTATTATATAGAAGGGTTCTTTTCGGAGAGCCCTTTTTGTTTTTGAAACGATATGATAGCATAAACGGGATTGCATTGCAACCCCGCTTACATTTTAATAAAGTAGTGTAAATATGCTCTAATCACTAGAGTATCTTGAATGTTGAATTCTATTATTATTAGTCGCTAATCTGATCTGAAAGTCACAGATTAAGTGAAAAAACTTGGCTGTTTTATATTTATTGTGCCCTTTCGTCGAGGAAATAAGACGGTAGTTATGTGAGCCGTATTTTTTGCAGAGATTTTTATCTGTAAGAGAGAAAGAATTATAAATTATGAATGTAGGGGCTGACCCATGTGTCTGCCCGATTGAAGGAAAACGGTCTTTGAATTGATGAATTGGCGGAGCCAATTCGGTTAATAACAAAAAAGTAATGGAATGTAAAATGGGGCAAATCCGTTACTTTCGTTACTTTTTAGTTAAAATATTTTTCACGCAAAGGCGCAAAGACGCAAAGGGAAATATTTGTAACTTGTAACTGCCCGGTAGGGCGAAGTAACTTGTAACTTTTTCATTACATTCGTTACATTTTAGTTAAAATCGGATAGCTGATAGATTACTGGCTATAAACCCGTCGAGTCACATATTAGCTGTTTTTCTGTAGTCTTGTAAACATATAATGCGATATAGTGTTAAAATTAGATATATAATATTGTCGGGCAGTATAAAACAAATAATTAGGCTTTTGAGGTTAGCGGTTATTTAATTACTTTTGCAATTAGGTATCAAGTGATGGGAAATATTTATTGTAAATAAAGTTATGGCATATAAAATAGCAGTTTTCGACGCAAAGCCTTATGATATGGCTACATTCAATAAAGCCAATGAATCTTATGGTTTTGAGCTTGTGTATCACAAAGAGCATCTTGATAAAAACAATGTTTTGCTGGCAAGCGGAACAGATGCAGTCTGTATATTTGTAAATGCAAAAGTAGATGCGGAAGTCGTAGATAAATTACATTCTTACGGGGTGAAGCTTATCGCATTGCGTTGTGCCGGATTCAATAATGTGGATATTGCGGCTGCTGCCAAGAAGGGTATAAGGGTAGTGCGTGTGCCGGATTATTCGCCTCATGCAATAGCAGAACATACACTGGCATTGATGCTCTGCCTGAACCGGAAAGTTCACCGTGCATTTTTGCGTACGCGTGACGGGAACTTTTCGCTGATCGGCTTTCAGGGATTCGATATGTATCAGAAAACAATAGGCGTGATCGGTACCGGAAAGATAGGTAAGGTTGCAACCGGCTTGTTCAAAGGTTTAGGTATGAATGTGCTGGCGTACGACCTCTATCCTGATACGAAATGGGCCGAAGCCACAGGTGTAAAATACGTTTCGTTGGATGAATTATACGCAAATGCAGATATTATAACATTGCATTGCCCATTGACTAAAGAGACAGAATACCTGATAAGGGAAGAGTCTATTGCCAAAATGAAGGATGGGGTGATGATTATAAATACCGGACGTGGAAAACTGATCCATACCAGACACCTGATCGAAGGTCTGATCAGCAGTAAAGTCGGTTATGCCGGACTCGATGTATATGAAGAAGAAGGAGCATACTTCTATGAGGATCATTCCGATACGGTAATGACCGACGATGTGCTGGCTCGTCTTTTATCGTTTAATAATGTGATTGTTACATCGCATCAGGCATTCTTTACGCAAGAGGCGATGTCTAATATAGCCCATACAACAATGGATAATATTCTTGACTACTTCGAAGGCCGCGAGCTTAAGAACGAGGTAGTCTATAAAGCCTGACTTATCGGGCGTAAAATTTGTAAATGAATAGGTTTTATAGTCTTATTATTTGTCTTTTTGCTTTTTGTGGATTTGCCTTCCCGGCCGATTCCCAATTTGTTGTTGTTATCGATGCCGGACATGGAGGCAAAGATGGCGGTGCGGTAAGGGGCATATATAAAGAAAAAGAGATAAACCTTAAAGTTGCACTTGCATTGGGGGAATTGATAGAAAAAAACTACAAAGATGTAAAAGTGGTTTATACCCGCAAGAGAGATGTCTTTGTCGATCTGGATAGGAGGACGCAGATTGCCAATAGGGCAAAAGCGAATCTTTTTATATCTATTCATACTAATTCTACTGCGGCGAGGTCTACAACTGCATCGGGAGCCGATACTTATATACTGGGGTTGGCACGTAGTGCAGAAAACCTTGAAGTGGCCAAACGTGAGAACTCGGTGATCTTATTGGAAGACGATTATTCTACAAAGTATGAAGGATTCGATCCCAATTCGCCGGAATCTTATATTATATTCGAATTTATGTCGAATAAGTATATGGAGCAAAGTTTGCAGCTTGCCGGTTTTATTCAGTCCGATTTTAAAAGTGTGGCAAAGCGGGCAGACAGAGGAGTGCGTCAGGCCGGATTTCTTGTGCTGAGAAAGACAAGTATGCCGAGTGTCCTTATTGAGTTAGGCTTTATAAATAATGCAACGGAAGCAAAGTTCCTGTGGTCTCAATCGGGACAAAAAGCTATGGCTGCTGCTATATATTCGGGTTTTAAAAAGTATAAGCGTGACTTTGATAAAAAACAAGGACGCATAGCATATACTCCTGATGATGAGATAAAGAATGAACCATTGTTTGACGACTCTGAGTTTAATCTGTCGGATACGGTGGATAACAACGATACGCCGGAAACCAAACCTGTTCGTTCTAAGACTGTACAGGAAAAGGCAGGAAGCAAGACGGCTACAACTACAAAGGCACGTTCGGGTGGAGTAGAGTATAGGGTTCAGTTTCTTGTATCTCCCAGCAAACTCTCACCGGGTTCGTCTAAGTTTAAAGGACTGTCTCCGGTAGATTATTATGTAGAGGGTGGCAGTTATAAATATACATATGGGTCGGCAACGAATCTGAATGAAATAATAAAGGTACAAAGACAGGTGCGAACTAAGTTTAAAGATGCCTTCGTGATAAAAGTAAAAGATGGTGTCCGTGTTAAGTAAAGCTACACATTAATATAAAAAACAAAACATACAAAAAATAAATTATGGAGAAAGTTTCAAAAGAGGTAAAGATCGGAATAGCCTTTGTAATAGCAATTTTTCTTTTATACTATGGAATCAGTTTCCTGAAAGGTGTAAATATATTCAAGTCCTCTAATACATATATGGTCGTATTCGATGACGTATCGGGATTGACACAGTCTACACCTGTTACCCTAAACGGATTTCAGGTCGGTCTGGTTTCCTCTATGGAACTTGAAGAAAATAATTCGGCACATAAGGTCGTTGTATATCTGGATATGGATAAAGGATTGAAGATACCTAAAGGCAGTAAAATGTCTTTGGATGTTTCTGTGTTGGGATCAGCCACTATTCTTTTCGAATCGAATCCATATACTAAAGAATATTACTCATCTTCGGATACTATTGTAGGACTAAAAAAGAAAGGCATGCTGGATGCTGCCGATTCTATGTTGCCTCAGGTACAACAACTGATACCTAAGATAGACTCGATACTTACCGGGATACAGACTTTGGTAAATAGTCCGGCTCTGGCGCAATCGCTGAATGATGTAAATCAGATTACAGGTGATCTGGCAAAGTCTACCAAGCAGTTGAATGCTATGATGGTTACCCTTAATAATGATGTTCCATCTATAACAGGTAATCTGAATAAAATGTCCGGTGACCTGACTACGGTTTCGTCACAGCTCAGCCAGATAGATGTAAATGCCACATATAAATCGATAGATGCTACTGTGAAGAATCTGCAAAGTATGTCGGATAAGCTGAACTCGAAAGAAAGTTCATTGGGGCTGATGCTTAACGACCGCCAGTTGTATGATAGTATCAGTACTACTATAAGTAATGCGTCATTGTTACTCGAAGACATTCGAAAAAATCCGTCCAGATACATAAATGTGAAGGTGTTCTAAAAAGCATTATTTAGATTTGCTCTAAATAGTGGAAAAAGAAATATTCTCCCTAAATGCGTTGTCTCTATGTCCTTCGGGGGAATATCTCTAAATTGTTAAAAAGAGATTATATTCTGGTTATTCTTTGATTGGCGCTGGTTATCAGTGTGTTGATCTGGTTGTTGAGCGTGACTTATCCTTTTGTTCATAAGTTGCTGAAACTAAATCAGATGTTTTTAAAGTTAGATTTCCAAATTTGTAGAGACTTTTTTTTTATGAAATTAATTCGGAAATTTACATAACCAAATAAGGGGAAATTGAAGTGTTGCATATTATAAATCAAAACTCATTAATGAATTTTTCTTCTACTCAGGATTTATGGGCTAATTGTTTAAAGGTCATACAGGATAATATCCCTGATGCGGCTTTCAAAACATGGTTTTTACCTATTGTACCACTTTCATACGAAAACAAAGTGTTTACAATACAGGTGCCTAGCCAGTTTTTCTATGAGTATCTTGAGGATAAATTCGTTGATCTGTTGAAGACTACTCTCCATAGAGAGATAGGCAAAGATACAATCCTTCAATATCGTATCCTCATGGAGAATACAACCAATACAGTTGTTGATTACAGGGGTGATGCAAAATCGGTAGTTTCAGACAAGGCTATTTCTAAGAATGGCAGCAGTAAGATACCTAATCCTTTTCAGAAGATAGTAGCCGATGATTTCGACTCGCAGTTGAATCCTAAATATACATTCGATAACTTCTTCGAAGGGGAAAGCAATAAACTTGCCCGTACGGCAGGTGATACTATCACTAAGAATCCGGGAAAGACAGCATTCAACCCTCTTTTTGTACACGGATCATCAGGAGTAGGTAAAACCCACCTCTGTCATGCTATCGGAACCCGTATCAAAGAACTGTATCCGGAGAAGCGGGTATTATATGTGTCTGCCCATTTGTTTAAGATACAATATGCCGATGCCGGACGCTATAATACGACTAATGATTTTATAAACTTCTATCAGGGTATAGATGTCCTTATTATAGATGATATACACGAGTTGGCCGGAATAGAGAAGACTCAGAATACACTGTTCCACATATTCAACCATCTGCATCAGAACAACAAGCAGCTTATACTGACATCAGATAAAGCTCCGTCCGAATTGCAGGGCGTTGAAGATCGCTTGCTTACCCGTTTCAGGTGGGGGCTGACAACTAAGATAGAGCATCCGGATAAAATGCTAAGAGTAAGGATTTTACAGAATAAGATCTTACATGATGGATTATCTATTCCGGAAGATGTAGTAGACTATATTGCTGAAAATGTGACGGATAATGCCCGCGATCTGGAAGGCATCATTGTATCTATAATGGCACACTCGCTTGTGTATAACAAGGATATCGACTTGCCGTTAGCCAGACGGGTAATTGGTCAGGCAATAAAGAAGATAGAAGCAAAGAAGATTACTGTGAATGTGATAGAATCAGTCGTTTGCGACTTCTACAATATAAAGACAGAACTGATCCACACAGCTTCACGTAAGCGCCAGATCGTTCAGGCCAGACAGGTGACCATGTACTTATCGAAGAGCTATACAGAGATGTCTCTGGCTCAGATAGGTTCGTTGATAGGTAAGAAGAACCATGCTACAGTATTGCACGCCTGCAAAACAGTGAAAGAGCAGATGGAAGTCGATAAAATCTTCAGGGAAGAGATTGCCGAGATAGAAAGGAAACTGAAAATCTAACAATGTAGATCAACAAAGATATAAGGAGCAGGTAGAGAAGTACCTGCTTTCTTGCTTTATCTCGCTTCCTTAGCTATAAACCTGACTATGCAAAAGGCTATGTACGTAAATACCAGATACATAACAAATCCCATATGGTGTAGGTAGATAACAGCAAAGCATGCGATAAGTATAGCCGCTGTAACAGACAAGACTTGCCATAAGCGTGTCATAATATCTAACTTCTGTCCCCATACTTTAGGCCGGAAAACCCAGTCGATAGGATGTACAAATGCATTCAGCAACAGTATCGAGTACGACATATATTCATACTTCACATCATTCAGAATACATATAACAGCTACAATGCCTATCATCGCACCATAGTATATCTTGCCATAGTTGCTGGATGCACTGGATGGCATATCCGTTGCCATAAAGATCGTACCTAACAGCAACCCGCCCAGAGAGAACTGTATGGTCTGCTCTGTAAATCCTACAAGGGCAAACAATAGTAACGAGAAAGCCACCAACAGGGCGAATGGTATGTGCCAGGATATCCTTTTGCGGATCAGTAGGAATACGCCTCCTGCAACCAAAAAGAAGATTGAATATTCACCTATAGCTCCCGATGCCTTGAAGAAAAGCTGATCGAAGAAGTCACTTCCAAATATGTCTATGCTACTTACATTCACTGCGGTCTTGTCATACCAGATAGTGCGTGATGCCATCACTGCCGGAAAGAATACAGTCATAAACTCGCGACCGATCAAAGCCGGATTGAATGTATTCCGTCCTAATCCACCCCAGAGCAGCTTGCCGAACAGTACTGCCATCGCACCCCCGAAAGCAACTACATACAGGGGGGTGAACGGAGCAATAGTAAAGGCTAGGAGAATACCTGTGATGATAGCTGAACCATCCGATACGGAATCCGTCTGCCTGAAAAAGATAGCTGAGAATATAAACTCTGTTATCAGCGCACTACCTACTGCTACCAGAATCACCATTAACGGAACAAAGCCGAATGCCAGATATGACATGAATATACATGGTAGCAGAGCAATGATCACATCGGTCATAACCTTGCTCGTACTGTCGTCTTTCCTTACAAAAGGAGCATATGTCGTTTTATTGTATTGCATTAGCCAACTCTTTTAATTTGCTCTTCCCTTCTTTTATACTTTCTATAAGCGGAACGTTGCTCGGACAGATGTATTCACAAGCAGCGCATTCTATACAATTACTGATATTGTACTTCTCCAGATTGAAGTATTTGCCCCTGCGGTAGTATTCTTCAAAGCGCATAGGCATAAGCCCCATAGGGCAAGCATCTACACAGTAGCCGCATGAGATACAATTACTCCGTTTGATCTTCTCCTTTTTCAGTATCAGTAGCCCGCTTGTACCTTTAGTGACAGGAGTGGTGAGGTCTACAACAGCCTTTCCCATCATAGGGCCACCCATAACTACTGTATTGTTATTTGTTTCCAGTCCAAGTGTTTTTATAATATGCCCTACAGGTGTACCTATCTTTACCCTGAAAGCCCCATGATTGATAGCTTTCTCTCCCGAAACTGTAATTATCCGGTCGATTACAGGTCTGCCGTTCACCACTGCTTCGTATATAGCATGTATAGTTCCTACATTGCTGACTATGACTCCGACTTCGCGGGGGCGTTTTCGGCGTGGCATTTCTATACCTGTCACCGATTTAATCAACTGCAATTCGCCGCCCTGAGGATAACTGTCGGGCAGAATGACCACCCGAAAGTTTTTATACTCTGAACGTTGCAGGAGAGGCGAGAAGATGTCTTGCAGGTCTCTGTTCTGCTTCTCGATGGTGATTACAATATCTTTAGCTCTCAGTATTCTGTTTGCAATGTTGATGCCCGCAAACAATTCTTCGGTATGTTCTTTCATCAGGGCATAGTCGGAGGTCAGATACGGTTCACACTCCGTTCCGTTTATGATGAATGTATTTATCTTGTTCCCTTCCACATTATACTTCATCGCTGTAGGAAACTGTGCACCGCCTTCGCCCACAATACCAGCCGCATTGATGATAGAGAGCAGCTGTTCGGGAGAATGGTCTGTATGAGCATCTTGGCTAAGTTGTATTTCGCTTTTCTGCAAATCATTCTTAATGACGATCGTATTCACCATTGTGCCATCCGTTTGCGGATATTCCTTTATCTCATGTACCGTACCCGAAACAGGTGCATGTATATTTGCCGATAGAGAAGCCTTATCGCACCCTATAAGCTGATATCTCTTTACTTCGTCACCCACATCTACCATCGGTTCGGGTGAGTACCCATATTGTTTGAAAAGTGGTATATACAAAAAGGGCGGATCGATGAGTGATTGTATCTTCGTCCCTTTCGTTTTCCCTTTCATGGAAAATATATGTATCATAAGCTTCTTAGTTATAAGTTATAAGATCAGGAGGTTATCTGTGTGTGTCTCCTTGCAGATAAACAGGTCTGCTAGCTTAATGCCTTTGTATATGTTATATTATCGTTCTCGTCTATTATAAAGCCTTCTATATTATAGTGTTCTGATAACAGCTTGGTCTTTTCCGAAAAAACCTGAGCCGTTTCATTGAACAATCCTGTAGAAACGATGTCACCAAGCATGCAACTGTCGCTAATGATACCGATCTGTTTGTTCTCCGAAGGAAAGCCTGTCTTAGCATTCAATATATGTCCGTATCGTTTGCCGTCTATCTCTACAAAAGAGGTCGACTGCGAAGAGGTTGAATAACATTGATCCGCTATATTCAATTTAAACAAGAGTGCTTCGCTTTCGGGATTCCTGACCATTACCTGCCAAGATGGATGTGCCTCATTATTAATGGCGGCAATTGTACTTCCTCCGGCATTGACTATGGCATCATTGATTCCTTTCTCTTTCATTCGTCCGATCAGTTTGTCCACAGCATAGGCTTTAATAAACGAGCCTGTAATGATTTCCTGTTCTTTTCCTATTCTGACACTATTTCCTTCTATCTCTATTCTTTTATAATCTACCGACTGCCTTACTTCTGCTATCTCCTGCGGGGCAGGTATCCGTCGTTGCTCATTTTTGTAAAATCCCCATAGCCGTATAAGTGGCATAATGGTGATATCGTATGCACCACCAAAAAAATCGGACAGATGGATAACTTTTTTCAAAATGCTTATTGTTTCGTCATCCACTTCTACAAACTCTCCGGCATGCTTATTTATCAGGTCTATGTACGAACCGGGCTGATATGAATTATACTTTTTGTCTGTCTCTTCCAGTACTGCAAACAACTCATCGAAGATAGAATCGTCATAAAACGCCGATATCTTGATCTTTATATGAGCGTGAAACAAGAATCTGGTCTGAGCCTTATAGAATAAGTTCATAGATCATTGAGTACCCGAAGACTCTTCCGGGGTAGCTGTTTCTATCTTTGTCTCAGCAGGTTCTGTCACCTTCTTTTCTTCCGTTGCCTTTTTTACAGGTTGTTCCTTTGCAGCAGTAGTGACAGGTGCTTTCTTTTGGTTCTGGGTAGACACCTCTTGTCGTTTTTTCTCTACCGGTTTCGGGGCTACAGTTTCCTGTACCGGTTCAGCCTCTTTTACCTCTGTTTCAATTTCCTCTTTGGGAACGATAACAGGCTGTTTTTCTAATTCTTTTGCCGCTTTGTCCTTTTCTTCCTGCGCTTTGGCTTCATTGTTTGCCGCGTTCACTTTATACCCCCATATAATGAGGACAACGCCGAAGAGAAACAATACGGTTTTCTTTATGATTTGTATTATATTAGACATATTATTAATGAATTATAATGCTTAGTGTGTTCTTTAACGCAAATGTAAAATATAAGTTTGAACCGATAAAAAAGATTAACTATTTTATACTATTTTCTGCAAAAAAACGAGACATCGTTACAGTTAGCAATCAACAGCCATCGGAGCGGATATTCTATTTTAACTAAAATGTAACGAATGTAATGAAAAAGTTACAAGTTACTTCGCCCTATCGGGCAGTTACAAGTTACAAATATTTCCCTTTGCGTCTTTGCGCCTTTGCGTGAAAAATATTTTAACTAAAATGTAACGAATGTAATGCTTTTACCTTATTTTACTTTTCATTACTTTTTCTTCCTGCATTCATAATTTATAACTCATAACCTATAATTCCTCCCATCATCCTATAGATAAACTTTCTTATAAAATGTTTCAGGTATTTTGCAATATATGATAAGTCTAAAAAGTTTTATACATTTGCACCCGAAATGTAGACAACTATGACTAAAGTAAGGATATTAACCATTCTGCTTGCATTTGGATTTACCATGCAGGCCTTTTGCTCATCTCCGGTAAAAGATGACAGCAATGCAAATAATAAAATAGTATTATCATATTTAGACCTCACCGATGCGGCGATAGAATTTGCAGCATTCGATATAAACGGGATGATAATGCGTAAGAGTAAAGGATTTATGTGGCCTGCCACGAAAATCACATTCTCGAAAGATGCAGATAAACTGCTTTTTGTCGTTACAGCCATAGATAATTCGTGGTGTAATATGTTTCCTGACGATGAAGTGGCTCATGGATACTTTATTGTTAACGGCAGATTATTCATTGTATCTACCAAAGGAGAAGTTCCTGCCGAGTTTAGTAAATTCTTCACATTGAATACTGACATAAAAGAGAAAACGTTCTTTAAGACTGATGCCGGCCAGAAGCCGATAGCTAAAAATCCGGTATGGACGTATCTGCATCGAGGCGATCAGATGATGGCTACAGTTCTCGATTCGGTGTATACCGAGAATCTCGGACGATAAATAAAGTTCAATATCAAAATACGATGGCCGGAAATATTTTCCGGTCATTTTTTTATTTTGGAAGAGCCTGTTTAAATTTTATTCGTTTAGGTTTTCAGAACTATTTTTGGAATGATTTTTTTGAAGCGCGAATAGCGGGCTATTCAAGCTGAAGAAAGGGGGGAATCGGACAAAAAGAGACTGAAAATGAACGAAAAAAGAACGATAACAAAATGTTTTGGTAAAATTTAAACAGGCTCTAAATTGTTAGTTAATAATATTGTACCGAAATTTGTATAAACATAGGCAAAAAGAATGTCAAAAGAATAGACTAATGATTATATATGCAGCAGTTTAGTAAAGTGAATAAACGATACAATGTCATACTGATGATTTTATGCATTATCATCAACTTGATTGTCGGTAATTTGATATTGTATATAATGTGGAAAAATTCTTTTGCTGCAACAAGTGGTGAGAGTTGGTTCGACACACTGAATATCACAATGTCATTATCCGGAATATTATGTTATTGCATACTATTCCTGAAAGTTCCATTTAGGGAATGGACATCTTTTAGGCTATGCCTCATATCCATTGCTACATGGTTAGCTATTCTGTTTATCGGAATCTTTGCTGTTTCTGCAACTCTTTGGAATCAGCCGGAGGATAACAAGATAGTCGTTGGTATTCTGTCAAATATATTCATGTCGTTTGTTTTCGCAATATGCGGAACAGTAATGTTTTCTTTTATAGCAATACCAATGGGGCTTATTAATGTGTTTTGGCTGATCCGGCTTAAAAAACATAGTTGAGTAGTATTCCGGTTACTTACTCTTCATCATCTTTTTTGTCTTTATCTATCATGCTTGGAGCCACTCCATATTGTTTAGTAAAACATCGGGTAAAATATTTCGGGTCGTTAAATCCTACCTCGTAAGCTATTTCCGATATATTCATATTACCCTTGCTATTCATAATCAGTTCGTGTGCAATACCCAAACGGTAGTTGCGGATGAAGTTTCCGGCAGATTGTCCTGTAAGCATATTCATTTTGTTGTTCAACAGGCTTTTGCTGACACCCATTGCCACTATAAAATCGCTCACTTCATAATCGGTATTTTTATAGTTCTCTTTTATGATTTTCATCGCTTTTTTCAGGAACTTTTCGTCATTTGATTCTTCTGCAATATGCAGATTCTCAATATCCATATTTAAAGTAAATTTTCGGTGGTAATTTTTTCGTGCTTCCAGAATATTATTGATGCGTGCCAATAGCAGTTCTTCATCGAATGGTTTCGCCAGAAATTCGTCCACACCTATCTTATAACTGCTTATCTGAGTTTCGAGAGAAGTCTTAGCTGTCAGCATCAGGAATGGAATGTGCGAGATTGCAAAATTAGCTTTTACTTTCTGCGATAGTTCCAGTCCATCCATAACAGGCATCATCAGGTCGCTGATAATAAAGTCAATATTCTTAGAAAGCAATATATCAAGAGCTTCCACTCCGTTTTTCGCCTCTTCCAGTTTATAATAATCGGACAGGATAGAGCAAATATATTGGCGCATATCGCTATTGTCCTCCACTACCAATATAGTCAATTCCGGATTGCCTTTCACCGGCAGATTGTCGTTATCCGGTATTTCAGTAATATCGGTTTTTTGTTCCAAATCATAGCTTATCTGTGTTGGTGGCAGCATCTCTTCCCGTTTGGCAGGCAAGATCACTCTGAATGAAGCACCGCCCGACTTATTGTTTTTAGCGTATATTTGTCCGCCCAGCAGGTTTGCTATATTCTTACACAGGTATAGCCCGATTCCGGTTCCGCTTTGCCCATAGACAGGATATTTGTCATGGTCTTTCGATTGATAGAAACGGTTGAATATATGGTCGATATCCTCTGCTTTGATACCGATACCGGAATCTTTTACACAGATATACAGTTTCTCTTCGTTCACTCTCGGGCTGGGTGTTGTTCCTACATACAGCGAAACAATACCATTGTCGGGTGTAAACTTGATCGCATTTGATAGTAGATTTGTGATGAGCTTGCGTATAGCCTCTTCGTCGAACATAATATATGGCGAACTGAGCCTGTACAGCCTCTTTATTTCTATATTACGTTCCTGCGCAAAAGACTCGAATGGAATCAGCAACTCGTCCAGATATTGAACCAGATTGCCCATTACAGGGTTTATGGTCATTTTATCCGATTCCACTTTTCGGAAATCCATCAACTGGTTTACAAGCGACAGCAGGTGTTTGGAGTTGCGGGCTACATATTGCAATTGCTCTATAACTTTAGGATTCGTACTTAGCTTCAGTGCGCGTTCTATAGGTCCTATAATCAGTGTGATAGGGGTTCGAAACTCGTGTGTTATGTTGGTAAAGAACGAAATCCTATCAGTCATTGCCTCCTGTACCTTCTGCGACATGTCGAGCAACTGTTTGCGCTGCGATGATATTTTTTCATTCTGTGTAAACAGGATATTATTCTGCAATTTCAATTCTATTGCCTGTTCTTCGAGCAGTTTCTTTTGGTTTTCGAGTTCCTGAGTGCGCTCCTCTACTTTCCGGTGCAGTATTTCACGTTGTTTTTTCAGGCTTCTGATACGCCATTGATAAAACTGCACAGCTGCAATAAGCAGGAGAGCTATACAGATACAGATAAACCATGTTGTCCTGTAAAAGAAAGGACGTATTTCTATTTCCAGTTCCGATATATCATCAGACCAGTCGTATGCTTTCGACATACATCTTACCTGAAGTTTATATGTTCCGGGTTGCAGATTTGTATAACTTACAAATCTACGATTGGCATCCACATCTATCCATTTGTCATCGAAGCCCAGCAGGCGGTAGGAATAGACAACAGTAGACGGATTGTCATAGTCCAATGCAGAGAACTCGATAGAAAACGATTTGTCTTTCTCATGCAGTTCGACCCGGTCGGTATATGTTATATCTTTATTCTGCGCATTCACTTCATTATACCATATAGTCTCATTCAGTATTTGCAGCTTGGTAAATGTAACCTTCTTCTGCCCCGATGTTGCATACTGGTGACTGCCTTTCAGTTCAGTGAGCCCGCCCATACTGCCGAAATACATGTGCTTTGTGGTCGGAGACTTATAGCAGGCATTCCAATAGAACTGGTCGTTTGCCAGTCCGTCGTCTTTCGTATAGTTGGCAAAGCGCCCTGTAGTGGGGTTGTAGCTCGATAGACCGCGCCCTGTACCTACCCATATCATATGCTGTTCATCCTCGAGAATACTGAAAACAGTATTGTTTGCCAGCCCTTGCGCTGCTGTGTAAAGCTCCGATGTATAATTATTACCATCAAATGAAAGTTTACAAAGACCATATCCGTTACTTCCGATCCATATCGATTTATCTTTAGCCTGATATATACTGGTTACATTTCTTAAAAACAGTTGGTTTATGCTTTGGTCACTAACTTTGAGAAAATCAGCTTTACAGGTGTAATTACTATGGTCGAAAGTGTTCAGGTCTGCAACGATCAGCCCTCCCGAAGTACCCATCCACAGATTGTTATTTTCATCAATGAAGCAGCCCAGCGTTCCCATTATATTTCGGGTAATACCCTTGTCTAAGGGTTCTTTTATGCTGTTAGTCTTTATATCGTAGTAAAAGATATTCCTGTTCGATCCTATCCACATTCCGTTATTCACCGGATCATATTTTAATAATCCGATATACGCCATGCCTGTTGTTATTATATTCCGGAAAGAAGGATGAGACAGGCTGTTCAGATTCAGAATATTCACTCCGCCTCCCCATGTACCTATCCACAGGTTACCATCTTTATCTTCTTCCAGTGCACTTGCTGAGTTGTGGTTCAGCGAGCTGTTGCCACTGTTATAACGCGTAAAGCCATTTTCGTTATAACGCTTTAAGTTCAGCCCCCCTTCGACAGTGCCTATCCACAGATTGCCCTTATGGTCTTCAAATATGGAATTCACAAGATTAGACGAGAGGCTGCTCCTGTTATTTACCTCATGGCTGTAGTTCTTTATGCCTAACTTTTGCAGAGTCATTTTATTGATGCCTCCGGCTTCTGTACCTATCCACAGGTTGTTTTCGTCAGGCAGGATACAGTTTACAAAATCGCTGTTGAGGGTAGAACCACCTTCTACATGCGTTACCCTCTCGAATGTATCGTTTTCCGGATTATAAAAATTCAGACCTTTGAGTGTTCCTATTACCAGAATGCTGTCAGCCGTAAAGTTTATATCGGTAACCATATTCTGTGATAGGGACGTATTGTCTTTCGGGTCGTATGTGTATGTTTTGAGTGTTTTGGTCGTCTGGTTGTATCTGCACAGCCCGTTTTCAGTTCCTATCCAGATGGTATTGTCCCTTTTCAATATTGCTGACAGAAATACATTTGCCCCCAGACTCGGGATTCCCGATACCGGTTGTAGTTCAAGCTCTCCTTCCGGCTTTGATATTATTCGATAGACGGAACCATTCTCGCCCACCCATATTTCATTGTCTATTTTATTTATGGTTGAAAAAGATAAAGCAGTTCCTGCCTTATTACTATATATCTGCTGTATATTTCCTTTCTCGTCAAAGTCTATCTTAAACAATCTGTTAGATGTTATGAACCATAAAGAGCCCTCATTATCATTGATGATCATAGAGGTCGAAACATTCAGCAGTTCGTAAAATAGCTTGTCTTCATATTGGAGATTACTTTTCGACATCGTGCGCAGATCCAGTATATCTATACCGTTGTTGGATGCGATCCATAGCCTGTTGAAGTTATCCTCACAGGTTTTTCTTATAAAGTTACTTTTCAGTGAGATTGGCGTACTGTTTACATTAAATGATATGAATTCATATCCGTCATACCTGCTCAGTCCTCCTCCTTGTGTCGATACCCATATAAATCCATGACTATCTTTATAAATATCGTCTACAAAATTAAGAGGTAAACCTTCATTTATAGAGATAGCATTGAAAATATATTTAGACGCAATATTCTGTCCGAGTGTAGTTTGTATGCAACAGAATATATTTATAAATATACCTATGACAATAGTGTTTCTCATTCTCTCAGATTTTAATACGGTAAAGTTACAAATAATGTCGAAAAAATGTATTTTTTACACTTAAAATACTTTTGTCCACCATAAATGTCCGATTGTCCACCCTTATATCGCTTATACGCACGTATATTTGTATGCAATGAGACTTACGTAGTCTGCGCTTTTCAAACCTATTGAAAAATCTAATATAAAAATACATAAATCTACCAATTATGAAAATACTAAAATCACTTTTATTACTGACATTATTTATACCTAATATATATGGAGCCGTAAAAGATACTACTTTTGTTGCCGACAGTAATCCTATTATTAAATACAAATATACTGCCGACCCTGCGGCTATGGTACACAATAATAAAGTATATCTTTATGCCGGACATGATGAGTGTCCTCCGCCTCACAATCACTATCAGATAGACGAATGGCTTGTGTTCTCGTCTCCCGACATGGTCAACTGGACAGAACACGCAGTTCCGTTACGAGCCAAAGACTTTGCATGGGCAAAAGGTGAAGCATGGGCGTCACAGGTTATCGAACGGAATGGAAAATTCTATTGGTATGTAACTGTCGAGCATGCTACTATCAAAGGTAAATCGATAGGTGTAGCCGTTGCCGACAATCCACTGGGGCCATTCAAAGACGCCAGAGGATCTGCACTGATCACAAATGATATGACTACCGAATATACCCCGATATCGTGGGAAGATATAGACCCTACCGTTTGGATCGACGATGACGGACAGGCTTATCTGTTCTGGGGAAATACTCAGTGTTATTATGTTAAACTCAAAGATAATATGACAGAACTGGATGGGCCTATCATGCCGATTCACCTACCGAACTTTACCGAAGCGCCTTGGGTGCATAAACACAATGGCTGGTACTATCTGTCGTATGCACAATTTTTCCCCGAAAAAATAGGTTATTCGATGAGCCGTAGCATTCATGGGCCATGGGAATACAAAGGTATATTGAATGAGATTGCCGGAAATTCCAATACCAACCATCAGGCTATTATAGAATTTAAAGGACAATGGTACTTTATATATCACAATGGAGCTATACCAACACAGGGAGGCAGTTTCCGTCGTTCGGTCTGCATAGACAGGCTATATTATAATGAAGACGGAACTATGAAAAGAATCCGGATGACATCGGAAGGTGTCTATCCACAACAAAAAACTAACTAATAAAATATATTTAACGACAAAACCATGAAAAAGAGCTTCTTAATTTTATCGCTATTTGCTTCTATAACAGCCTTCTCTCAGCAGAAAGCGCAGGTTGTAGTGAATGCAGATCAGGGAAAATACGTGATTGATAAACACATTTACGGACATTTCTCGGAACATCTGGGCCGTTGTATCTACGATGGGCTTTGGGTAGGAGAAAAATCTCATATACCGAATGTTAACGGAGTGCGAAAAGATATTATCGATGCGTTAAAGTACATCAAAATACCGAATCTGCGTTGGCCGGGAGGCTGTTTTGCCGATGAATATCATTGGCAGGATGGCATTGGTCCTAGAGGCGAACGTCCTAAAATGGTAAACACGCACTGGGGTGGCGTGGTAGAAGATAATAGTTTCGGTACACACGAATTTCTTAATCTTTGCGAAGCATTGGAGACAGAACCGTATATCTGTGGAAATATGGGAAGCGGTACGGTAGAAGAAATGTCGAAATGGGTGGAATACATCACAATGGATGGTGAAAGCCCTATGGCGAATCTGCGTAAGAAAAACGGTCGCGAAAAACCTTGGAAAGTAACCCTATGGGGTGTAGGTAACGAAAACTGGGGATGCGGAGGTAATATGACTGCTGAAGGATATGCCGAAAACTATCGCCGTTATGCGACTTATTGCCGCAACTACGGCGAAAACCAACTTTATAAAGTAGCCGGAGGACCTAATGTAGATGATTACCACTGGATGGAAGTGATGATGAAAAACATACCGCATCACATGATGAAAGGTGTGTCTGTTCACAACTATTCATTTACATATAGCTGGGAGAATAAAGGCAATGCGTTGAATTTCAATGAAGACGAATATTTCTCTTTGCTCGAGCACGGTATGCGCATGGACGAGATTGTAACAAAGCATGGTGCAATTATGGATAAATACGATCCGGAAAAGAAAATAGCGATGATCGTAGACGAATGGGGTTCATGGTACAATGTAGAGCCGGGAACTAATCCGGGATTCCTGTTCCAGCAAAATACACTGAGAGATGCATTGCTGGCTGGCACTATCCTGAATATCTTCCACAAACATTGCGACAGGGTACGTGTTGCAAATATTGCTCAGTTGGTGAATGTATTACAGGCTTTGTTCCTCACCGAAGGAGATAAAATGCTGTTGACACCTACATACCATGTATTCGATATGTATAAAGTGCATCAGGATGCAACCATGTTGCCTGTAGATGTTACAAGCCCTTCTTACAGCCGTCTGGGTAAAGAAATCAAATCTGTGTCAGCGTCGGCATCTAAAGATAAAAACGGCAAAGTGCACGTTTCATTTGTAAACGTCGATCCTAACCAATCGGTAGAAATAACTTGTAACCTGAAAGATATGGCTAACAGCCGTTTCGTATCGGGAAATATTATTACTGCACCTAAAACGGATTCACATAATACATTTGAGAATCCTAATCAGGTAGTATTGAAAGATTTTAAAGATGTTAACTTAAAAAATGGACTAGTAACTGTGAAAATTCCTGCTAAATCGTTAGTCACTATTGAATTGAACTAAATAATATACAGGAACACAATAACTTGCGGTATTATGAAAACTATTTTCCACACCCTTCTTACGGGGTGTATTGCTACTCTTATTTCTTGTTCTCAGAAACCTTTTGAGCCTGTTCAGAGCGAAAATGCTTGGGCAGACGACTATAGAGCTGTGTCTGAAATGAAAGACTATCAGCAATGGGGCACATACAATGTACACGATCCTTCGTGCCTGCTTGTCGGGGATACATATTATATGTATTCTACAGACGCTATATACAAAGAAGACAGCACAGCTATAAAGAACGACAGTTTGCCTTTCGGTTATATACAGATGCGCAAATCTAAAGACCTTGTCAACTGGGAATTTGCAGGATGGGTGTTCTCCGAAATACCGAAAGAAGCAAAAGACTGGGTACTGGAACAAAGCGGCGGGGTAGGAGCTACCAATATGTGGGCGCCATACATACAGGCATATAAAGGTAAATACCGCCTGTACTATAGCGTATCGGCTTTTGCTAAGCAAACATCATACATCGGTATGGCAGAATCAGACTCACCCGAAGGTCCTTGGGTACTAAAAGGCTGTGTCGTAAAAACTAAGACAGGCGATGTAATGAATGCTATAGATCCTAGCATTGTAACCAATCCTGAAAATGGAGAACAATGGATGCACTACGGTTCTTACTTTGGTGGATTGCATTGTGTACAGCTTAATCCCGAAACCGGACTGGCATTGAAAGACGGAGATCAGGGACACCTGACCGCACGCCGTTTCGATGGAAGGAAGAACAATATTGAAGCACCGGAGATTATTTATAATCCCGATCTGAAGCAATATTTCCTTTTCGTATCATACGATCCGTTGATGACAACCTACAATGTGCGTGTAGGGCGCTCCGATAAACCGGAAGGGCCTTTTGTCGATTTCTTCGGAAAAGACCTGCGCGAAGAAGAAGATAACTACCCCATACTTACATATCCTTACCGCTTCAACAATCATATCGGATGGGCAGGAACAGCACATTGCTGTGTGTTTACCGATAAGAACGGACAGTTCTTTATGGCACATCAGGCGCGTTTGCGTCCCGAAAATCACATGATGGTGCTTCATGTGCGCGATATGTACTGGACAGCAGATGGATGGCCGGTAGTATCGCCCGAGCGATTTGCAGCTGTTAGCCAAAGATCAATTTCCGAAAGCGATCTGATCGGCGATTGGGAAATAATCGAGATCAAAGGGAATGTTCCTTCCAGAGACCTGGAGGCAGGGCAGATCTTGTGGGGAGAAAACAAACTGAGAGATGACGAAGAAGACGATTCTGTAGTTTTTACAATAAATAAAGATTTGTCTTTATCTGGTAATTTGAGTGGAATGTGTAAATTTGACGTTAATAATACTATGGAAATAAACACTTCCGGCTCTACTTATAATGTGCATTTGTTCATGGGACAAGACTGGGAAAATCAATCACAAACTATACTTTTCACAGGACTCAATTCCAAAGGACATTCTATCTGGGGTAAGAAAATTAAATAAGAAGTTAACCAATATTATAACTCTTTATCCAAATAAACTATGAATAAATCTATAACTAAGAGATTATTATCTCGTTGTTGTGCTATTGTAATAATAGCATCGACACTCATTTCTTGTCAGGACTGGGGTGAAGCTGATCCTCCTGCAGGAAATCAGACCTTTCCGAAACTGGAAAAAATAGCTACTTATGCTTTCGATGAGGAGATCGATCCTGCCGAGATTCAGCTTTACGCATACAGTGATGGCAGCAGACCTGCACTGGCAGACGATAGCGAACGTGGAAGCGTACTTCATCTGAACGGAGGCTATGCCCTTATTGCTAATCCACTGATTGGCGTAGATGTGCAAAATGCGGTTTCACTTACTTTCTGGGCAAAACGAACAGCCCGGATAGATGAAACAACCGGAGAAGATTTAGGGCTGAGCAGCGCTCTTTTCTCTTTCCAAAACGAAAATGGCTCGCAACGAATGTTCTTTACACCTAACGGATGGCTTAGCTACGAAGGTGTAGAAGGAAAATATGAATACAACAATCCGGAGACTGTTAAGACAGGAATGATGTCAGCCGATGAGTGGCACTATATAGCACTATCGGTGACCAATACAGGCTATTTTGTCTATGTGGATGGAATGAAGAAAATAGACAAGACTGTTCTGGTTTCAGAATTCGACTGTTCCAAGATCGTTCAGTTCATGGCATCTGTACCTTATCTGTATCTGGGATACGGATCAGATACTGAAACACCTGAATGGATGATAGACGACCTTACTATCTATCGCAATACAATAACCGATAGCCAGATTAAGGTACCGGGAACAGGGGAAGAGGAAGAAAACAAAAACATTATTATAGGTAACGAAGATATGTCTACCGCTTGGTGGTCGGCCTTCTCCGATCTTATAACAATGACGGATAATCAAACTATACACTACGGTTTCTATAATCATACCGGAGGTAATGAAAACTGGCACAACTGGGCACTGGCTCTTAGTAATGGAAAAGCTGTTGGTGAAACAGGTTATGCAGAATATTTCGTATTGCGTGCCGATGCTTGGGAAAATGTTAGTTTCTCAGGAACCAATATAACGTCCAATTACAACTGGGATACCTTTAAGAATGATATGAAAGGTGCATATGTAGACTTAACTATCGAACGGACTGGTAACCGGGTAGATGTAACTGCAATAACAACCACTACCGGAGGCACTGTATATACAATGACTTACTTCTATGAAGGAGATCTGACAAGTAGTGTAGGAGCATTCCTTACCTGTGAAGGAGCATATCTTGAAATAGAACCGGAAGCTGTATTTGTAGGACAAACATATACTGCCGATTCTTACCGCGTAGGTCCGTCAGATAATACAGCAGGTTGGTGGTCATTCTTCTCCGACTTTACGAAGATATCAGGTAATACGACTGCTCCGTTTGGATATGGATTCTATAACTACACCAACGGTGGTGCCAACTGGAACAACTGGCTGATTGTGGTAACCAACGGTAAAGACAGAGGTGAGGAAGGTTATGCCGAATACTTCGTCTTGCGTGCCGATGCTTACGGATGGGGAGACAGTAACTATACAGGAGATAATATATCTGCGAGCTACAACTTCGACACTTTCATATCTCAGATGAGAGGTGCATATTGTACAATATTCCTGACACGCAGCGGCAACCGTATCGACCTGACAACTAAAGTGACAGCATCGGATGGAACACAACTGGACGACTATACATTTTTCTACGAAGGAGTATCGACAACAGATATAGGAGTATTCCTTACAGTAGACGGTTCCAGTTTGGATATACGTTCGGTAGCTAACTATCCGTACATGAATGCTGATAAATAATAACCTAAAAATACTATTATATGAAAAATAATAAGACAAATGAAAAAGCATCGTGGAGCAATTTGCTCCTACGATTGCTTCCGCTAGCCATCTTGTTGCTGGTTGGGCAATGTGCATGGGCACAGTCCAAGCAAGTGACGGGTGTCGTGAAAGATGCTACCGGAGAAACCATTATCGGAGCCAGCATATTCGAGAAGGGTACTTCCAATGGTACTATTACCGACTATGACGGTAGCTTTAAGTTGAATGTCAGTAGCGATAATGCTGTATTACTGATTACATACGTAGGTTTTCGCGCTCAGGAGATTAGCCTGAAAGGTAAAACTTACCTTAATATAACAATGGAAGAAGATGCCGAGCTGCTGGGCGAAGTAGTAGTAGTAGGTTATGGTGCACAGAAGAAAGAAAGCGTTATCGGTGCTATCTCGCAGGTAACATCCAAAGACCTGTTGCAGTCGCCTTCGGGTAACGTGTCGCAAGCCATTGCCGGAAAGATCAGTGGCGTTATTACTTCACAGACTTCCGGTGCACCCGGTGCCGACGATACACAGATATTCATTCGTGGACGTGCTACCTTTGCCGGCGATGCACAGCCGCTAATCTTGGTCGATGGTATCGAACGCCCGTTTTCGCAGATTGCACCTGACGATATCGAGACTATCTCGGTATTGAAAGATGCTTCGGCTACAGCCGTATATGGTGTGCGTGGTGCCAATGGGGTGATGCTGATCACTACCAAACGTGGTAAAGAACAAAAACCGGAAGTGAGCCTGACTGCCAACTGGCAGATACAAAGCCCTACCCGTAAAGATACTTATCTGAATTCTTATCAGTCTGTAACACTACTCGAAGAAGCACTGGCAAACGACGGACTGCGTTCGCAGTTCTCGGCCGGTGATATCGAAATGTATCGTAAATCGAGTGCAGGCGAATTGAGCGGACTCGATGCAATGCTTTACCCGAATGTGAACTGGTATGATGAAGTGTTGAAAAGCACAGCTCCGGCTCAACGCTACAATGTGAGTGTACGTGGTGGAACAAAACGTATGCGCTATTATGCGTCCGGTGAATTCTACGACCAGTCTTCTATGGTAAGAAACCTTAGCAACGATAAATATAATAACAGTTCGAGTCCGCACTATCGCCGTTATTCATTCCGTGCCAATACCGATTTCTTCCTGACTAAAGATCTGACTTTCTCGGTAAACTTCGGTACACGTTTCGAAGAACGAAAAGGCTCTAATACCGAGGAGAAAATAGATTATAGCCAGACTTTCTACGAACTGAACCATACTCCGGGTTGGCTTTTCCCTGTGTCGTACACAGTACAGAATGGAGAAAGTACCAAAACCCTTTATGGAGGTAGTTCACAATACCAGAATAATATTGTCGCAGCACTGGCCGAAGGAGGTTATTACCGTGCGGTAAATACCATCAATGAGACCAACTTCATAGTAGACTACAAAATGGGTTGGCTGACAGAAGGATTAAGTGCTAAAGGTATGCTTTCGTTCGACTACGAGAATTATCACACCAATCTTTATTCGGCAGGATTTGCTACTTATGAATTGAATGACCGCAACAACTATACATCTATTGATGCTTACAACCAGTTTAATAAAGATACCGAACTGGCAGTCGTAAGTAATGACGCTCTGGCTGATTCACGCAAGTTTGAGTCTGTTTACAAACTTTATATGGAGGCTCAGTTGAACTATGCACGTAAATTCGGCAAACACGATGTAACGGCTATGATGCTGTATATGCAGAACGACTACCGTTACAAGTCCGATCTGGCTCAGCGCTATCAGGGATTGGTAGGTCGTGTTACCTATGGTTACGACGACCGCTACCTAGCCGAGTTCAACGCCGGATACAATGGCTCTGAAAACTTTGTCAAAGGCAAACGCTTCGGTTTCTTTCCTTCCTTCTCTCTGGGCTGGCGTATCGCTAACGAAGAATTTATGAAAGGTACACAAGACTGGCTGGATAATTTGAAAATTCGGGCATCATACGGACAAGTAGGTAACGATATATACAATGTAAATAATGTAAAACAACGTTTCTTGTATCAGGAAAAATGGTTGCAAATATCAAATGATTATTATTTCGGAACAACAGGAGCTACAGGTATCTACGAATCTCAATATCCTAACTACGGCGTTACATGGGAGCGTGCACACAAATACAACCTCGGAGTAGAGTTTGGTTTGTGGCAGGGTAAACTGAATGGTACTATCGATTTATTCTACGAAAAACGTAACGATATCCTGACTGAATACCAAACCCGTCCGCAATGGGTAGGGGTAGTAATGGCTGCCGGAAATCTGGGTAAGACCAAAAACAGTGGTTACGAATTGGAACTGAAGCACCTTAATACTATTGGTAAAGATTTCAGCTACTCGGTAGGACTGACCTATTCTCATGCCCGGAACGAAATTCTGGAAATGGACGAGCCTACTCTGAAAACTGACTATCGTAAGAAAGAAGGGCATCCTATCAATCAGTATTTCGGATTGGTGTGCGACGGGTTTGTTACACAGGCAGATATAGATGGAGGCAATCTCCCTACTTCCAGTTTTGGTACTGTACAGGCCGGAGATTTGAAATACCGCGATATGAACAAAGACGGTATTATTGATGAAAGAGACGAAACCTTTATGGGTTACAGTGATGTTCCCGAAAATATGTATGCACTGACACTCGGTTGCAATTACAAAAACTGGGGATTCAGCATTATGTTTCAGGGAGTAGATCATGTAAGCCGCTACTACGATGCAGAGGCTATGTATGCCTTTGTTAACGGAGGTAAAGTAAAAGAGCACCATTTGCAACGTTGGGATCCTTCACAAAGCGAATCGCACAACCTGGCAAATGCTAAATATCCGTTGCTGCACTACGATAGCTATGGAGATCACAATCAGCGACCGAACTCATTCTTCCTGAAGAACGGAGCATTCCTTCGTCTGAAGAACATTGAGTTGAGTTACACACTACCTGTTAATTGGGCATCAAAAGTAGGTATGAGCGATTGCCGCCTGTTCTTCAATGCTAATAATTTGGTTACTTGGGATAAACTGGATGGCCTGACCGACCCTGAAAGCAATGGCTCTAACAGGTATCCGATAATGAAGACTATGAACTTTGGTGTAAACGTTAAATTCTGATAGAACATGAAAAAGATATTTTTATATAGCCTGTTTGCTTTAGGCGTTGCTTCTACCACATTATTGACTTCATGCGAGGATGCTTTCGGGGGATTTCTTGACAAGCAGCCAAGTAATGAGTTGACAGAAGAAGAAGTATTCAGCGATTGGAACATGATGGTAAGATTCCATTACGATACATATAATTTTTTGCGTCATGGAGCTTACCGAGTTAAGGATTCGTGGCTCGATACTGCTACCGATCTGGGCGAGACCAGTTACTCTTCCGGTGGTGTAAGAAAATCCTTCAATCTGGGAAACTATTACAATGAAGCCGGAGCAGCAGAACTTACCGAGACATGGGAGCACTACTACCGTGCCATCCGCAAATGTAACCTGATCATTACCCGTATAGGGAATGTACCCAAAGAACCGTCTTTGAGTCAGGAAAAATACGAACAAGATAAATTGTATTACACCTCAGAAGCCCGTTTCCTACGTGCCTTCTTCTATTGGGAAATGTTCCTGCGTTATGGGCCTATCCCTGTAGTAACAGAGGTGCTCGATCCGGATGGTGACCTGTTGAGTGGTTATACTACCCGTCCGACGTTGAAAGAATATGTAGTAGACTTCATACTGAAAGAGCTGGAAGAATGCGAATCGGGGCTTATGACTTACGAAGATGCATGGAAATCGGCACAAGCCGGACGTATCGGTCAACCTATGGCAAGAGCGCTTTATTCACGCATTATGCTTTATATGGCCAGCCCGCGTTATAGTGCTCAGTCGGGTGTTACATGGCAGCAGGCAGCTGATGCCGCTAAGAGTTTTATCGACGATTACGGAGCTAACTTCCAGTTGTTCACAGTAGTTGATTCAGATGGAAACACAAAAGGTGTGGAGGCTTATACAAACGCACTGCTGAGAAATGCTTATTCGGGAAATAACAAAGAGGTTATTTTCTACCGTAACGATGTAGTTATTGGTTGGGACAGAATACAGAACGACACACCGGTGGGTGAAGGAGGAAAAGGAGGGCTTTGCCCGTCTCAGAATCTGGTAGATATGTACGATATGGCAGACGGTTCTTCGCCTTTTGCACAGTATGATGCAACCGGTGCTCCGGTTTATACCGGCGGGGCATCTGCTCCGACAATTAATGCTGCCAGTGGCTACAACGATGCCAATATGTGGGCAAACCGCGACCCGCGTCTGGCTGCAAGCGTTCTTTACAACGGTGTGGCTTGGGGCAATGGTGTGATCAATGTGGTACTCGGACAGCGCGACAATCCTGTCGGTAATACTAATGCTACGCCTACAGGTTACTATGTGCGCAAATATATCCCTGAAACTATTCTGAGTGCTGAGCATTCACAAACAGCTTATCGCCTGTGGACTATTATCCGTTATGCGGAAATACTGCTCAACTATGCCGAAGCGCTGAATGAAGTGCAAGGACCAAGTACAGAAGTATATAATCTGCTCGATCAGGTTCGTCACCGTTCAGGTATTACCGGTAATGTGGCAGATCGTAGCGATCTGACTTCTTCCAAAGACAACATGCGTAACTTTATTCATAAAGAACGGACAGTAGAATTTGCTTTCGAGGAACATCGTCCTTGGGATGTGCGCCGCTGGAATGTAGCAGTAGAAGCATTGGCACGCCCTATATACGGGGTAGACGTAGCTGCCGACGGAACCATTACACGCAAAGTAGCCCAGAACCGGGTGTTCGAAGAGAAAATGTATCTCTATCCGATACCTGAAGGGGAAGTTTGGAAAACAGATATAGAAAATAATCCGGGTTGGTAATACTTAAATTGAATACACTATGTATATAAACATAAATAATATAATAAGCAAATTGACAGGAATGGTTAAATACCTGTTAATGGGTGCCCTGCTGCTGATTGCCTGCAATACGTGGGCGCAGGACGAGCGGGTATTGGAAGGCCGTATTGTGGACTCACTGGGCAATCCTATTGCCGGTGCTGTGGTGAATGTAGCCGAGCAGAGCCGTATTACGCTGTCTGATGAGAACGGATATTTCAGCCTGAAAAGCGTAAAAGCTGCAGATGAAGTATGTGTCAGCAGTGTAGGCTACAAGAATGTTATCGTAGAAGCCGAATTTGGTGGTGGTTTCGAGATCATGATGGAAGCCGATCTGGATGAATACAAGCATCTGATGCCGCTGCCATTCGGAAACAAACTGAAGAAATATATAACAGAATCTACCTCAGTGGTATCCGGTACCGAGCTGCAAAAGCATCCGGTTACTGTGCTTCAGAATGCTTTTAACTCTACTCTGAGCGGAGTACAGACTTACGAGTGGTCGAGTGAGCCGGGATGGACAGAAACAGCTATGTATATTCGTGGATTGCGTACAATGAACAAGAATGCACGTAGTCCGCTGATCATTGTAGACAATGTAGAACGTGACCTGTCATTCCTAGATGCTTTCCCTATCGAAAACATCACAGTACTGAAAGATGCTGCATCGACAGCTATCTATGGTATGCGCGGAGCTAATGGTGCTATTATGGTAACTACCAAGCGCGGAGCAGCAGGAAAAACCAAGATTGATTTTACGCAGGAGATAGGTTTTCAGATGTTGAGCAACAAATTTGAGAATCAGAACTCTTATAATATGGCACTGACACGTAATCAGGTAAAATATCTGGATGGTGCCGATCCTCTTTATACAGCCGAGCAAATCGAGATGTATCGTCGTGTGTCTTCAGGAGAGAAGCTGACAGGTATCGACCAGTACAAATATTTCAATACAAACTGGTTTGATGAACTATATCGCGAAACAGCCCCAATGTATAAGACCAATCTGCAAATCAGCGGAGGAAATGCAAGAGCGCGTTACTATGTATCATTCTCTTATCTTCGTCAGGAAGGTATGTGGAATGACGAGTGGACAAGCTATAATGAAGGTTATAACACTTCGCATACATTGAACCGTTATAATCTGCGCTCGAATCTGGATATCGATGTGAATAAATATCTGAACGTATCGTTAGATCTGGGCGGACGTATCGACAATATTACACAACCTACTTCAGCAGTATTCAATCTGGTGACTTTCGGTGCGGTAGAGGCCAATCCGATGGAGCCTGTTTATACACCGGGCGGACAGATCTATTCATCGAGTACGGCAAACAATCCGGCTCGTTTGCTGGCTGCATCCGGTCAGGAAAAGAACCGTCGTCGTAACCTGTATTCGACTGTAAATATAACAGGAGATTTGGGCGCAATTGTTCCGGGCTTGAAAGCAAATGCAATGGTTAGCTTCGACTCTTACGACGTGTTCGAATCTACTCAGCGAAATGAGATTAACTCATACTCTTACGATTATTCCAATCCGGCTGTAACCGATGTTTCAGAATTTAAACTGACACAGACATCTCTTTATTCGGCATTATCCGATCCTACGGCTGTTGAACGTAGCAACTACTACAATGTCAACTTCAATGCAGGACTTATGTACAACAAGACTTTCGGTAAGCACGATGTTAGTGCGCGCGCATTCTTCCGTACCTATCAGAACGCATTGAATATTGTAGAATTTACAGACTACAGAGGTCAGTCTTCTAACCGCTACATGTCATACAACGGGCAGGCCACTTATGTGTACGACGGGAAGTACATCTTTTCAGGTAATCTTTCCCGTATGGGTAATGACAATTATGCAGAAGATGATCGTTGGGGAACTTTCTGGGGAACATCACTCGGTTGGGTAGCTTCCGAAGAATCATGGCTGAAGAACAAGAATCTCAATTTATTGAAACTACGTGCTTCATTCGGTCGTACCGGACAATCCAGTACAGGAGCCGGACGCTATCCTTATCAGAGCACTTATGGTGCAGGTACAGGCTATGGTTTCGGTACTTCCAATTCTACTATCAACGGTATTTATGAAAGTCTGGCAGGTAGCCTTAACAATAAATGGGAAATTTCTGACATGTTGAATGTCGGTGCAGACTTCGACATTTGGAACAAAAAACTTTACGGTTCGTTTGACGCATTTAAAGAATGGCGTTCAAATATTTTGGTTAGCCGTTCTACTATTCCTGATATATTGGGTGTAACTGTAGCTCAGGATTCGTATGGAAAGGTCGAATCTAAAGGTTTTGAACTGAGCTTAGGGCACCATAACAAAATTGGTAAAGTAAATTATTTCATAGAAGGTATGTTGAGCTGGAATACCAATAAGATTACCGAAATGGACGAAACCGAGCCCGATGTGGCATGGCAACGTAAGACCGGAGACCGTATTCGCGATTATACCTCAGTTGCTGAGTTATATGAAGGACCTTTTACCAATAGTGTAGGAGGATGGAATATGTATAAATTCGTAAAATGGGCATCCGATCCTAATCTGATTGCTACCAGTCAGCAGGATGCTATCGACAATCCGGAAAAGTATCCGTACAATACGGCTTCCAATGGTGCGCAGAAACTGGGTACAGCTGTATTCAGAGACCTGAACGGAGACCGCCAGATTGATGCCAACGATATGATACCTGATGGTTATACCATTATTCCGGAATTGACACCGTCTGTTACTCTCGGATTTGAATACGCAGGTTTCGATGCCCGCGCTATACTGACTGCTTACCTCAATCGTTCGGTATTCCTGTCTCCGGCAGTCGGTTTCTCGGGCTGGGGTAACATGGGTACGCACGAGGTAACTAATGTTTGGGGATATTACACAGACGATCCTAACGATTCGCGTAATATCAATGCAAAATATCCTCGCCCTACTTACGGAGGTTATAGTGCTATAGATAGCGATCGTAGTACAGGTACTTACCAGAACGACATATGGATCACAAACGGCGATTACCTGTCGTTGCGTAATATTGAGATTGGCTATTCATTACCAAAGAAACTTATAGCAAAGGCTAACCTCACCAAGTGCCGTATCTATTTCAGTGGTTATAATTTGTATAACTGGAGCCATTTGCCAAAAGGCTTAGACCCTGAAAAACCGATGAGTTATGTATGGTGGTATCCTAAGACACGTTCGTTCTCTTTTGGTATAAACGTTAGTTTCTAATTCAAGAACAAATAAGAAATATAAAATGAAAAAGATTGCAATATATATAGCTACAGCGTTGTTGACATTAGGTACTCCCGCATGTAGTGACTTTCTCGGCAAAGAGGTAGATTTATCTCTTTCGGATGAGCAGGTGTTCAGTAGCTTTGAGAATACACGCGGCTTTCTGGCTAACATCTACACTTATCTGCCCGATGCTTTTGCCGGATATACCAACGGGCAGTTTCTGGCAGCATCGCGCGATTGTATGACCGACAATTCCGTATCATTCTGGGATGTACACTATTACAATAGTGTCCTTACCGATGGCTATTCGTCAAAAGATCATCCGTTTGCCAAAGATTTCTGGCCGAAAAACTTTAAGGGTATAAGGGCTACAAATCAGTTTATGAAAAATGCGCGCGAATCGGTAATTGGTAATTCTGACAAGACCGGTGACGAGAATCGTCTGTATGACCGTTATATGGCTGAGGCACGCTTGCTTCGCGCTATCTTCCATTTCGACGTTGCCTGTTGGTTTGGTGATGTGCCTATCATTGGTGACGATGAGAATGGCGATCCCATCATCTTCGATCCGGCAGATACCGAAGCTATGAATATGGCTCGTACCAACAGTGCTGATGCCCTTAAATGGATTGCCGATGAATGTGATGCCATAAAGGATAAATTGCCATTCCGTTACAGCAACGAAGACGAGAACTGGGGGCGTGTAAACGGTGCGGCGGCTTATGCTTTGAAGTCGAGAGCTTTACTATACAGGGCTTCTGCTCTTAACAATCCGACTAAGATTGCTTCTTACTGGCAGGAAGCCGCTGCGGCAGCGCAGGAGTTTATTACAAAGAATAATAGCCAGAGCAACCGTTATAAACTGTACACTACAAGTAATAACGATACAAAAAAGAATTATTACGAGTGTTTTGTAACTACGCCGTACTATAATGACGAATATATACTGACACGTTCGGTATGGAATACCTATGAAATAGAGTTGTTCTTAGCGCCTTGCGGATTCAGTGGGACAGCTACAGCAGTAGGTCGTACCAACCCGACTCAGAACTTTGTAGACAGCTACGAAACTATAAATGGCCTGCCTATCGATCAGGATCCGACTTACGATGACCAGAATCCGTATGCAAATCGTGACCCGCGTCTCGAGCAGACTATCCTGCATCATGGATCTGTTTGGGGTGACGCATTACAGGAAGAACAGCGCGAAATAGATGTTTCTACAGGAGGAAAAGACAAGAGAGCAACACATGGTGGTACACTGACCGGATATTATACCAAAAAGTTCCTGAACAATATGTCGTTCAAGAGCCCGTCTACTTACAACCACGTTTGTCCTATTTTCCGTTATGGGGAGATACTGTTGAATGCAGCCGAAGCTATCAACGAAGCTTCTGGTCCCGATCAGGCTTACCAGTATGTAAATCAGGTACGAGCCCGCGTTGGTATGCCGGCTTACAGAGGTATGACACAAGACCAGTTGCGCGAACGTATACGCAACGAACGCCGCATAGAACTGAGCTTTGAAGACCATCGTTTCTTTGACGAACGTCGCTGGAAATTGTTTGAAGGGCAGAGTATGAGCAGCGAGAGAAATTTGCCTCGCTACAAGCAGTTGTACAATCTTTACGGTGTAGTTGTTACTCCGGATGCTTCTACTGTCTATACGTACGGTTCGGCAGAAGCGCGTACTTCACGTGCTTTCAACAGTCCGAAGAATTACTACCTCCCGATACCGGATAGCGATGTGAAAAAAGCTCCGAATCTGAAACAAAATCCGGGTTGGGAACTTTCGGCAACAGAATAAGCCAATGTCAAGGTTAAAAACTTAAAAACTTAAAAAAGTATGAAACAACACTATAAATGGTTTAGCTTACTTGTCATCTGTGCGCTCCTGTTCGGAGCGTGCAGCGACGACGACAAAGATTTTGGCGAGCAGGGTGTAATTATAGAAACACCCGTAGTTTCCGAAATAACTTCTTACTCGGTGCAGTTGCAGGCGACATTAGCTGCGGCAAGCGACATAACATTGGGAAAGAGAGGTTTCTGTTACAGTACCCAAGCCAATCCCGATATATACAGTTCTACAGTAGTAGCCACAGGAAATGAAGACTTTAGTGCTACTATAAGCGGATTGACTATAAATACAACATATTATATTCGTGCTTTTGTGAGTATCTATAACGGAGGGGTAGCCTATTCTCCTCAGATAGAAGTACTCACAGGTGAAGGTTCGCTCGATGAACAGCTGGCACAATACAAAGCTCCTGCCTATGCCGATAACTACGCAAGTATTGCTGCCTGGGACAAGCGCGATCAATGGAATCTGGCTAATGTGCACGACCCTTCGGTAGTATTGGCCGAAGATGGTTATTACTATATGTATCAGACAGATGCTTCGTATGGTAATGTGCATGTCGGACACGGACATTTCCATGCACGCCGTTCCAAAGATCTTGTAAACTGGGAATATCTGGGTGGAACAATGCAAGACCTGCCCGCATGGGTAGTTCCTAAACTGAACGAAATACGTGCCGAAATGGGTTTACCTGCAAGTACGGGCGAAGGCGAATTCGGTTATTGGGCACCATGTGTGCGTAAGGTGCAGAATGGACTGTACCGTATGTATTATTCTATTGTTTGTCCCGGATTGCTCAATGGAGACGGCTCTTGGGGCGAACGGGCATTCATCGGCATGATGGAGAATACCGACCCTGCTAATAATGATGGTTGGGTAGACAAAGGATATGTAGTAACCAATGCTTCGGACAAAGGACTTAACTTTTACGTACAGGCGGATGACTGGGCAAACTGTTACTATAAATGGAATGCTATCGACCCTTCATATATCATTACAGCAGAAGGTGCGCACTGGCTTATCTATGGCTCATGGCATAGCGGACTTGTAGCTATGGAACTGAATAGTACTACAGGCATGCCTAAACAGGATCTGGGTATTCCTTGGGCTGATGGCAATGCTCCTGCCGAATACGGACAAATCATCCACACACGTCAGGCAGGTAATCGCTGGCAGGCGAGTGAAGGACCTGAACTGGTTTACAACGCTGCTACAGGTTATTATTACCTGTTCGTAGCTTACGATGCACTGGGAGTTCCTTACAATACGCGTGTAGCTCGCTCGAAGAACATTACAGGCCCTTATCTGGGTATCGACGGAGCCAATGTAACCGAAGGTGCAGAGATGCTTCCTGTGGTCACTCACCCGTACAAATTTGCTAATACTAACGGTTGGGTAGGTTTTGCACACTGTGCCGTATTTGATGACGGCAACGGTAACTGGTATTATTCTTCGCAAGGACGTTTACCTGAAAGTGTTGACAACGCTATCATGATGGGACATGTGCGCAGTATTCGTTGGACAAAAGATGGCTGGCCATTGGTAATGCCTGAGCGTTACGGTGCTGTTCCGAAAGTTGCTATCACAGAAGAAGAACTGATCGGAAACTGGGATCATATAGATATGTCGTATAGCTATGGAAGACAAAAGGAATCGTCTGTAATGACATTGACGGCAGAGCATACCGTATCGGAAGGCACATGGAAAAATGCCTCGTGGAGCTATGATGCAGACAATCAGATACTCACTGTTAACGGAGTAGATCTCTATCTGCAACGCGAAGCAGACTGGGAAGCAAATCCAAGAACACATACGATTGTTTATGCTGCTTATGGTGGCAACAATAAAACATATTGGGGTAAAAAGGCAAAATGATTGGTTATCCCATACCAGAAACTGCTTTGGGGCGTAATCTCCAAAGCAGTTTTGTTTTTTAATTTATGGTGTGAATACGTCTTTCAGAGTCTGTTTAAATTTTACCAAAATATTTTATTACAGATTCTTTTTCATTCATTTTTAGGCTCTTTTGGTTTAATTTATCCCTTCTATCGGCTTAAATAGCCCGCTATTATCACCTCAAAAAAGAATAAATTATTCCCAAAATGGCTCTAAAAATCTGAATGAATAAAATTTAAACAGACTCTGAAATAAATGTAATAATAAAATGTTTTACAACATATTTTATAAGTGTATAATTTTACACTTATTTTCATATCTTGCAAGTGTTTTTGATACACTTATTTAAAATAGGGTAAATGCAAGAACTTAAAAAACCATGAAAACAGAGAAAGAAAAAATGGTTGCGGGCGAACGCTATTGGGCACATGGCGAGGAGATCGTAAATCAACGCAAAGAAGTAAAACGCATATTGCATAAGTTGAACGTTACCGAATACTATACTGATAAATTTCGGGATGTGATAAATGAACTATGCCCTAATGCCGCAAAAGACCTGCGTCTCGAACCTCCTTTCTACTGTGATTATGGTGATCTTATTTATGCTGAAGAGAACGTCTTTGTCAATTTTGGTGCTGTTTTTTTAGATGGCGGTACGATCAGAATAGGTGCAAATACAATGTTTGCTCCGGGCGTCCACGTTTATACGGCACGCCATCCACTCGATATTGCCGATCGCAGAGAATGGGAAGACTGTGCACCTGTGGTTATCGGTAAAGATTGCTGGATAGGAGGTCATGCTACAATATTGCCCGGAGTCACTATCGGCGACAGAGTGGTGATAGGTGCGGGAGCTGTTGTAACTAAGGACGTTCCGGCAGATTCATTGGCAGTCGGTAATCCGGCCAGAGTAGTGAAAAAATTGAATCAGAAATAAATAAAAACCTTTAAGCTATGAAGAAACTATTAGGAGTCATCACTTTTGTGTGCCTTTTAGCGCTGGCTTCCTGTTCTCAGGAAGAAAGCAGGCTTTCCAGTCCGGACGGAAAGATCACAGTAAAGTTTCAGTCCGATTCATCCAATGTATTAAAGTATATCGTCAAGAAAGGCAACATTCCGGTTCTTGAACCATCGGTTTTAGGACTGGTTCGCAGCGATGCCGATTTTTCAAAACTAGAGATTGTAAGTGTAGGCACTAAACGTGAAGTCAGCGAATCATATATAACTCCTGCCGAAAAGCGTTTGAATAATACATTCAAGGCAAATGAATGGAATGTGAAAGTGAAAAATCCGGAAGGAAAAGAAATGACTATAACTTTTCATTTGGCCGACAACGGCGTTGCTTTCCGTTATGTATTTGAAGAAAAGACCGAAGATAAAAGGATAATAGAAAAAGAAGTCACCTCATTCAAATTTCCATCTTCGGCTAAAGGATGGTTACATCCGCACGATGATGTGAAAAACTGTTGGGCGCAGACTTGTCCCAGCTATGAAGATAATTACATGGTAGATGTGCCTGTTGGTACACAAGCCCCTAAAAAAGCCGGATGGAGTTTCCCAGCATTGTACAATGTAGGAGATAATTGGGTTCTAATAGCCGAAGCAGGACTCGAACCTCCGTATTGTGGTACACGTCTTGCACAGGATAGCCCCGACGGAGAATATTCCATCGAATTTCCACAGGCAGGTGAAACTGTAAAGCCAACAGACCCTATAACTCCAATCTCAGAATTGCCTTTACGATCTCCTTGGCGTGTGATGATGCTCGGAGAACTGAACGATATAGTAGAAAGTTCGATGGTGACAGATATTTCCGAGCCAAGCAGAATCGAAAATATAGATTTCGTAAAACCTGGTATTGCAGCATGGAGCTGGGGTATAGAAAAAGACAATTCGGTAAACTATGACCGCCAGAAGCAATATATAGACTATGCTGCTGAAATGACATGGGAATATGTCCTTATAGATGTTGAATGGGATCAGCGTATTGGTTACGACCGTATGCAGGAACTGATCGATTATGCTAAATCTAAAAATGTAGGCATCATTCTTTGGTACAACTCGTCGGGAGACTGGAATACCACCCATTATACACCAAAGAGTGCGTTACTGGAGAAAGATGCGCGTCGCAAAGAATTTGAACGAATCAGTACAATGGGAGTGTCAGGTATTAAAGTGGATTTCTGGCCGGGTGATGCACCTTCTGCCATACAGTATTATTACGATATGATGCAGGATGCTGCCGATTATAAGTTGCTTCTCAATTTTCACGGAACTACAGTGCCTCGCGGATGGAGCCGCACATATCCTAACCTGATGACGTTGGAGTCTATAAAAGGATTTGAGTTTATTACATTTGCTCAGGAAACTGCCGATCTTGCACCTCAACATTGTGCAACAGCCGTTTTTGCACGCAATGTAGTCGGGCCTATGGATTTCACTCCTGTTTGCTTTGGTGAAATTCCGGGTATTCAGCGCCGTACTTCCAATGGTTTCGAAATAGCTCTTACCGTTTTATTCCAATCGGGAATCCAACATTATGTGGAAGTGCCCGAAAGTATGGCACAACAACCCGATTACGTGAAAGACTATATGAAACACGTTCCTCGTGTTTGGAACGATATAAAGCTGATCGACGGTTTTCCTGCCAAATATGCTGTGATTGCCCGCAAAGCCGGTGACAAATGGTATGTGGCAGGTATCAATGCCGAAGCAGAAGTAAAATCATTAGAACTGGATCTGTTGAAATTGAATATACAGAAAAGTGGAATGATGATTACCGACGGAGATACAAACCGTACTTTTTCACAAAAAGAGGTTTCTCCAGAAAATGGTAAACTAAAAGTAGACATACAGCCAAATGGAGGCTTTGTTGTAGTATTCTAATCAAAAACAATGATAAACATGAAAAAGAAACTAACTAAAATTTTAAGCCTTGCAGCCTTGCTTGCTTTCGGACAGGTGACGACGGCTCAGCAGTCTTACGAATTTGAACTGGACACAAAGAAGGTGGGTGCTCCGATACAATCTACTATGTACGGACTGTTCTTTGAGGATATAAATTTTGCTGCTGATGGCGGTCTGTATGCAGAACTGGTGAAAAACCGTTCGTTCGATTTTCCTCAAAGCCTGATGGGCTGGTACACTTTTGGTAAAGTGGAAGTAACGAAAAATAACCCTTTGTTTGACAGGAATCCTAACTATGTGGTACTATCCGATCCGGGACATGCACATAAACGTACCGGCATCGAAAACGAAGGATTTAGAGGAATGGGTTTCAAGAAAGATGCAACCTATCGTTTCTCTGTTTGGGCAAAAAATGTAAATGCAACAGGAGATCAGAAGATAAGAGTTGAACTGATCAATCCTAAAAGCGATATTATCGGAAGTGCAGATTTGACGATAAATTCATCTGACTGGAAGAAATACCAGATTACAATAACATCAAAAGTGACTGAAGAAAAAGGACGTTTGCGTATATTCCTTGCTTCCGGTGGATCGGTGGCACTAGAACATATTTCTCTGTTCCCAACAGATACGTATAAAGGTCGTGAAAACGGATTGAGAAAAGATCTTGCTCAGGCATTAGCTGATATTCATCCCGGTGTTTTCCGATTCCCGGGCGGATGTATTGTAGAAGGTACCGATCTGGATAGCCGCTATGACTGGAAAAAGAGCGTAGGCCCTGTTGAAAACCGTCCGTTGAACGAAAACAGATGGCACTACACATTCCCTCACCGTTTCTTCCCTGACTACTTTCAGAGTTATGGTTTAGGTTTCTACGAATACTTCCTGCTATCGGAAGATATGGGTGCTGAACCACTTCCTGTACTTAGTTGTGGTCTGGCTTGCCAGTTTCAGAACGAAGATGAACATTGCCATGTGCCTGTCGGAGAACTTGATCCTTACATACAGGATGCACTCGACCTGATAGAGTTTGCCAATGGCGCAGTTACTTCTACTTGGGGAAAAGTACGTGCCGATATGGGACATCCCGAGCCATTTAACCTGAAATATATTGGTATCGGTAACGAGCAGTGGGGCAAAGAATATCCGGAACGCCTTGAACCGTTTGTAAAAGCTATCCGTGCAAAATATCCGGATATCAAGATTATAGGTAGCTCAGGCCCTTCTGCCGATGGTAAAGAGTTCGACTATCTGTGGCCTGAAATGAAACGCATAAAAGTAGATTTGGTTGACGAACATTATTACAAAGAGCCGAACTGGTTCCTTAGCAATGCCAGCCGTTACGACAATTACGACCGCAAAGGTCCTGCCGTATTTGCAGGAGAATATGCGTCACACGATCACTCTACCGGAAAACAGAACAACTTCCTGTCTGCATTGACCGAAGCTGCATTTATGACCGGATTGGAGCGTAACGCCGATATTGTACATATGTGTACTTATGCACCTTTGTTTGCTCATGTTGAGGCATGGCAATGGAATCCTGATATGATATGGTTCGATAACCTGAGAATGATGAAAACGCCAAACTATTACATACAGCAACTTTATGCGTACAATAAAGGAACAAATGTGATGACTTTAACCAGAGACAAGAAGGCGATTGCAGGAGACGATAACTTGTACGCATCTGCAGTATTTGATAAGGACGAGAATTGCTATATTGTTAAAGTAGCTAATACAGGTACTGAAGCAAAAGACATCAAGGTAACGCTGACAGGTGGAAAGAAAAATGCAACTTATACAGTAGGTGATTGTGTGATGATGCAGAACAATGACTTGAAGGTAATCAATACTTTAGACGCACCTTCAAATATCGTTCCTCAAAAAACTTCAGCAACAATAAACGGAAATATATTGAGTGTAAAAGCTCCGGCTCAGTCATTCAATTTATATAAAATAAAGCTTTAAGTTAGATTCAACAATGAGAGAGGAATCCAACCCTGTTTTCTTTAAAGGAGAATATTTGGATTCCTTTTTATTATCCAAAACTCAGGGTAGAATATTTTTGCAATTTATCTATATAGAATAGCTGATAGATATTGTAAAAAAATAATTGATGTTTGAGTTTAACATACTTAATAAAATCTGTATAGAATGAAGTATAAACTATCTCTTTTGTGTTTTTTTGCATGTTTCCACATGTTGGGTTATGCTCAGCAGGACATCAATCAAAAAATGATGGATAAACTTGAGGCTGGTAACTATGCGAAAGCGAAGCAATTTTATTCCTATTTAAAAAGGTGGGGAGCTACTTTGCATCCATCCATGGAGAGTTTCTACAAATATTCGATGGCAAATTTCCATAACAAACCCGATAGCGCAGTCATCCACTTGGAAGCCACATTGAAGGAAGAGGGGAATTATGATGCCACTTTTATTTTTGAACTTTATTACAGATTGTGGAAATTGTATGCAGAAACATTGCAGAATTATGATAAAGCTTTATCTACGTGTAATGATATAAATTCTTTTATAGAAAAGAATCCTTATAATGTAAATGAACAGGTATTGATGGAATTGAGTGGATTTGCTTCCGATTGGGAACGGCAAACTCTGCGTAGAATGCAGGAGCCGTCCATCAGAATCTCGCGGGATGATTCAAAAAATACAACAGCTATAGTAAGTGACAGTATTATCAATGATTTATTATTTTTTGAAGCCATATATAATAAGGAGAATAGAATAAAAACAGTTTTTGATACTGGCTTAATGGATTACTTCTTAATAGACAATGATATTGCTGAAAAGATAGGTGCCAGAAAATATCCTATTTTTGATAACGATACAGTGGGAACTCTTAACGGAAGACAGGTGCAGGGCTATTCAGGTATTCTTGACTCGGTACGGATAGCAAATGTCGTATTATATAATATCCCGGTCTTTATTTGGGATAGAAAATCTTTAGTTAATGTATCCGACTCTGTATCGCTCGATTCTTTGAAAAAAGAAAAAGTGGATAACTTTTATAAGTCTACTGACGTAATTATGGGCTTAAAAGCAATGAGCCTGATAGGGAAGATAAAGCTCAACAGGACAGACAAAGTATTGTGTTTTCCTACATCGAAAGAAGAAATATCCTCAGGAAAAGATCCGAATATTTTCATCATCGCCAATAAACTGTTCACACAAATAAAAATCAATAATCTTTCATTAACAGCTTTTGTAGATACCGGAGATAATGAATATGCAACTATAGATTCCTGGTTTTATGAGAAGCATAAAGAAGATATACCGATTGATACATTAATAGAGAAAGAGACTTTTAATAGAGCGATGTTTCACGATATTCGCCAGAATATTCTTCATGAGATTGCAGATAATCCGTCTATCGTATTTAATGGTAGGGCATTAAGCACAGAAAAATATAATAAGGTATATATTACTTCATTGAAGAATTGGAATACGCTGGGTGCAACTCCTGCGAATAATGTATATCCGGATATTACAGAGGGAGTAGTAGGGTATGACTTTTTTAAACATCTGGGAGAAGAAATTTTGTTCGATTTTCGTAATATGCGAATAGATGTCCTTGAAAAAAGTGATTAATTGAATCCACTAATTAGATAAATTGTATAAAAATTAAAATCATATAACAAGATAACCAAAATGACCACAACAGACTTATTAACCAAGGGTGCTGACAACCTCCGCATTCTATCTGCCTCTATGGTAGAAAAAGCCAACTCGGGGCATCCCGGAGGCGCTATGGGCGGTGCCGACTTCATCAACGTGCTATTCACCGAGTTTCTGGAATACGATCCCGAAAACCCTCAGTGGGAAGGCCGCGACCGCTTCTTCCTCGATCCCGGACACATGTCCCCCATGCTGTACAGCACCCTGTGCCTGGCAGGCAAATTCAGCCTCGAAGACTTACAACAATTCCGTCAGTGGAACAGTGTCACACCCGGTCACCCCGAACGCGACATCACACGTGGCATCGAGAACACCTCCGGTCCACTCGGACAAGGACATACCTTTGCTGTAGGAGCCGCTATAGCCGCCAAGTTCCTAAAACACCGCTTCGGTGAGGCCATGAACCAGACCATCTACGCCTTCATCTCCGACGGCGGCGTACAGGAAGAAATCTCACAAGGGGCAGGCCGCACAGCCGGACACTTAGGCCTCGACAACCTGATCATGTTCTACGACTCCAACGGCATCCAGCTCTCTACCAAGACACGTGAAGTAACCGAAGAAGACGTAGCCGCCAAATACACCGCCTGGGGATGGCATGTCATCACCATCGACGGCAACAACCCCACTCAGATACGCGCTGCACTGACAGAAGCCAAGCTGGAAAAGAACAAGCCTACCCTGATTATCGGCAAGACTATCATGGGTAAAGGCGCAGTCAAAGCAGACGGCTCATCCTTCGAGAACGAAACAGAGACACACGGCCAGCCCTTAAGCGCAGCCGGAGCCTCCTTCGAGAAGACCATCGAGAACCTGGGCGGAGACCCGCAGAACCCGTTCCGCATCTTCCCCGAAGTACAGGAACTCTACAACAAGCGCAAAGCCGAACTCAAAGAGATCGTAGCCAAAAA
>NZ_JARXWN010000004.1 GCF_029892965.1 Dysgonomonas sp. PF1-14
CCAAGGCCGTTGGGCCTAAAACTCTTACCCCCTATATATTTGCGGGCTAATTATTTTACCCCCCTACGACTACCTAAGAAAATACGACAGTATTTATTATCCATTATTTAATATTCTCTTTAGTATATTCTTATCAATTAATAAAGCCTGAATACTACAGGCAGAGTATAATAAGCATTCACATCCTTCCCATCGTGTTGTGCAGGGATCCATTTGGGCATACTCTGTATCAGCCTGATCGTTTCTTTATCGAATCTGTTTTCTAATCCTTTCAATATAGTTATATCTGTAATATCGCCTTTGTCGGTTACTATGAATCTGACTGTAACTCTGCCTTCTACAGGATCACAGTTGCAAACAGGATATTTCAGATTTTCCCTGATAAACCTATATAAGGCCATTTCTCCTTCGGGGAATGAGGGCATGTGGTCAGGCATCCGGTATATATTCCCGTTTTTGATTGTCCGGTTAGCCGGGTCAAATTTTATCGGTAATGTAAACCATATATCCATCAGCTTTGCTTTTCCGTCTATATAAATCCCTCCCGGTTCCCATTCCGGCATTTTCTTTACAACATCCAAAGCTGCTTGGTCACATTCTGAATTTATACCCTTGATTATCCTTACGCTGTCTACAACTCCGGTAGTTCTGATAAGAAAACGAACTGTAATACGTCCCTTTATATTTTCGCTTAAAACCGATGGCGGATATACTAAGTTTTCTTCTATAAACTTGTACATTGCCTGCTCTCCTCCTACATATCGGGGATGCTTGTATGGATTAGTAAATACTACTTCTTTTTCTTCCTGTTGTCCGAAACATGACAGAATAAAAAACAGTAATACCAGTATTGAAAATATTTTTTTCATAGTTTGATTTATTGCGACCACTTTCTCTATAGATAAACTTAGCCCGGAAAATTCATAAAAAATAAAGTTAAAACTTTATCCTTATACTTTTTTGGGCAGGAGAAGCTTTAATTCCAATTCGTCACCCTATAAAGGCCAAAATACCACCCTATTGATAAATCGAAATATACTAATATTGCATAAGAAGTACCGGAATATAAAATCAGACATATATAATGACCATGAAACGACTATTAACATTAACAATACTCTCTTTCTCTATCTTACTTATGCAGGCAAAGATATATAATATGCAGTCGCTCGGTGCAGATCTTACAGGGAATAAAGCCTGTACCGAATTAATCAATAATACGATAAAACAGGCAGCTAAAGAAGGCGGAGGGACTATCTATTTCCCCGCAGGGCAATACTTAACTGCCGCCATACACCTCGAAAGTAACATTACCATAGAGTTAGAAGCCGGAGCTACGCTGAAATTCTCCACAGTCTTTGAAGACTATCTCCCCTTTGTAAGAATGCGCTGGGAAGGTGTCTTTATGAACAGCCTTTCCCCTTTGTTTTATGCCGTCAATGCAGAGAATATCGCCATTAAAGGGCGGGGTACTATCGACGGGCAGGGGCATACATGGTGGGCAGAGTCGCGACGCCTTATAGATGAGATAAAAACTAATGGGAAAACCCTGTCGACAAATACCCTGCAACAGAAGTGGCTCGATGCGAATAAAGATATCAATGTTTCTCCTTATTATGAAAAGACATTGGAGCGTAAGTTCTTCCGTCCGCCGTTTATCCAGTTTCTTGAGTGTAAAAATATCCTTATCGAAGGCATTACAATCATCAACTCTCCTTTTTGGACAATCAACCCCGAGGGCTGTGATGATTTGGTAATACATGGTGTAACTATAAATAATCCGTCTGCAAATCCTAAAGGGCACAATACAGATGGTATCAACCCTTCCTCTTGCCGCAACGTGCGCATATCCGATTGCTTTATCAGCGTCGGCGACGATTGTATAACCATCAAGTCGGGACGCGATGAGGATGGGCGCAACTATGGTCGTCCATGTGAAAATCTGACAATAACCAACTGTATAATGTTGGCGGGGCATGGCGGCGTTGTTATTGGCAGCGAGATGTCCGGCGGAGTAAAGAAAGTCGCTATCTCAAACTGTGTGTTTAACGGTACGGATGCCGGCATACGCCTGAAAGCATCGCGCGGACGCGGCGGTGTAGTAGAAGAAATACGAGTGAACAACATTGTGATGAACGACATACAACGCAACGCCTTTATCTTCGATCTGTTCTATGACAAAGAATCGATAGTGGAACCCGTTAGCGAGCGTACACCCATATTCCGCAACATACATATAAGTAATGTTACAGGTAGCAATATCAAGAAGATAGGCTACATAACAGGCATAGAAGAAATGCCGATAGACGAGATATCGTTCTCGAATGTCAATATGGCCGGAGTCGAAGGCTTCACTGTGAAAACAGCATCGAATATACGTTTCCACAATGTAGACTTCTCTTCCGAGAAAGGCAGCCCTTTCACTTTTACTGATAGCCGGAATATTGTTCTCGATAATGTTCGTTCTAAATATCCTGTGGCGAATGAGCCTGTGATATTGTTCAGCAATGTGAAAAACGCCATTATCAATAACTGTTTTCAGATAACCTCTTGTGATGTTTTCTACTCGGCAAAACAGAGTGAGTTCATTTGGGGAAACAATTTTATGCAGAACGTGAAAACGATCGAGTTAGAAAAATAGAAAGTCTACTTTAAATTTTCAACTTAATCCCTGCTTTTACGAATAAGGCAGTCAGCCCGATTGTCAACAGGGAGAATACGGCACATTTGATCAGCCCTACAGGATTTGTTGTCAAGACTTCCGGTAATTGTAAGTGGACTAACGTAAATATAGAATACAGCAAGTATGGCAGCAGATAACAGGTAAGTGTTGCCGTACCTGCCGGTTTTATGATATTGAACCACGAAGCCTTACCTTGTACATCGGTCAGCCAATAGATAAAAATATAAGCCAGAATGGATATTCCCATACAGTAGAACAGCCATGTAGGGGTAGCCTGTATTTTCGATACGATCCAGAACGAATGAGAAACGAAGCCTGCAACTATCATTACGATTCCCGCAATGGCTGCTATTCCCATTTTTTTATACCTGCTTATCTCTGTATCCGGTCTTTTCAGCAACATAGTGAGTAATACTCCGCCCATTGTAAAGGCGTGGAAACAGCCGTTGCCCGGTATTACATTATCAAATACTCCCAGCCAGTAGTTAGAGCCTGCGATGCACAGTCCGATAAAGCAGATGCCTGCTATAGCCATATATTTCCAGTCTTTAGGCAGATAGAGGTAGATAATTGCACAGATGAGGTAAGTCCATCCGATAAGTCCGAGTATGCCCCACCAACGTATATCAAAAACTCCGCCTTCACTATCTCTGTATATAAATAACAGTACAGCTAATATAAGAGCTCCGAGTATTTCCAACCCTTTAAATAAGTATTGCTTTTTACCCTCTTTTTGGGGATATACATTCCAGATAAGGAAAAATCCGAACAGGGTAATTATCGTGAATACTGGTTTACTCAATCCTGTTTCGGCACCTACTCCCGATTCCAGATTAACGGTAAAAAGCCCCATCACGAGTAAAGCCCCTGAACGTCTGATAATATGGTTTAATATTTTCCCTTTCGAATCTCCTTTATACATACGGCTTTCTATAGCCAGCGGTATCGACATTCCCAGAATGAACAGGAACGAAGGGAAAACAAGATCGGAAAATCCCAACATATCTTCAGTAGCTGCCGCGTGTTCCAGCCAGTGAGGAACACCGTTTACCGACCAGAAGTCGTTGACAAATATCATGAAAAACATAGTCAGTGCGCGGAATATATCTATCGAAGCTACACGTACAGGTTTGGTGATTTGCGAAGTATCCATGTGAAATCCTATATTATGATTTAAGTGAGCACTAAAATAGTTATAAAATGAATAGAAACAATGATTTGTGAAGAAAAGGTAACTTTTTCAGCGAACAGTTAGCAGTTATCAGTCAACAAAAACTTTACACTTTTGCATATAATTTTTCTTTGCGTATTAGCGCCTTTGACTCGCCTTCGCGTCGTCGATTTTCAATTGTGTGAGACAATTTTAACTAAAACCTTACAAACCTAACAAAGTTACAAGTTTGCCTCGTCTTCACTTCGGCGAATGCTATTTTTTCGTCCTGCGGACAGTTACAAGTTATAAGTATTTCTCTTTGCACCTTCGCGTCTTTGCGTGAGATAAATTTAACTAAAACCTTACAAACCTTACATATTTTACAATATTTCTTTTGTTCACTGCTAACTGTTGACTGTTAACTGAATAAATCTTATAGATAAACTAATCTGAGGAAAATACATACCTCTATCGCTAAAGTTTTCGTACTTTTGTTGTGATAACAATCAAAAACCCGAAATGATAATTTTCAATACTACTTTTCATGTAGAAGACGATGTTTGTGACGACTACATTCGTTTCATGAAGGATGTTTATATAGCGAAAGCCGCTAGCAGCGGATTCCTTCACGAACCACGTTTCCTGCGCATCCATGCTCAGCACGAAAATAGCGGAACCAGTTATTCCGTACAGTTCAAGGTAAAGAATGTAGACACGCTTAACCATTGGCACAGTACCGAAGGGCTCGCATTGCAGCAACAACTGGCTGCACGTTTTGGCAACAAAGTAGCCGGATTCGTCACATTACTGGAAGAGATAGAACTATAAAATGATAGAAAAAGAACGGATTATATTAGGCATTGACCCCGGAACACAGGTGATGGGGTACGGTATCTTACGTGTGGTAAACAATAAGCCCGAACTGATGGCGATGGGTATTCTGCAACTGAGCAAATACGACGACCATTATCTGAAACTTCGCCGCATCTTTGAGCGAATAATCGGTCTGATAGACGAATTTCTGCCTGATGAACTGGCTATTGAAGCACCCTTTTTTGGTAAGAATGTGCAGAGTATGCTCAAACTTGGTCGCGCACAAGGGGTAGCTATGGCAGCCGCCTTATCGCGGGATATTCCCATTTTTGAATATGCACCGCTAAAAATAAAGATGTCGATTACCGGAAATGGTCGCGCGGCAAAAGAGCAGGTTGCCTATATGTTGCAACAATTCCTTCGTATTCCCGATGAAAATATGCTGCCTCAGATGGATGCAACCGACGGACTTGCTGCTGCTGTTTGCCATTATTTTCAAACCAATAGCCCTTCTCAGGAAAAAAAGTTTACAAGTTGGAAAGACTATATAAATAAAAATCCGGGAAAAGTTAAATAAAAAGTACAACTACAATGATATACGAAGATCTCGATACGATAGAATACGCCGCTGCCTGGGACTACCAGCATAAGCTATTCGCAGACGCCCTTTCCCTTAAGGAGAAAGGATTACAACCGCAAAGCCACTTGTTATTCTGTCAACACCCCCATGTTATTACAATCGGCAAACATGGGGATAAAAACAACCTGCTCTATCAGGAGAACTATCTGAAACAAAAAGGAGTATCGCTCTTCCAAATAGACAGGGGAGGAGATGTAACCTATCATGGTCCCGGTCAACTGGTTGGATATCCTATTTTTAATTTAGAATCATTCGATATCGGATTGCGGCAGTATATTTGCAACATGGAGGAAATTATTATCCGTTTTCTTGCATCTTATAATGTTCAGGCTGAGCGCTTACCCGGAGCAGCCGGTGTGTGGATAGATACAGCTACCCCTGCCCGCACACGAAAAATTGCAGCTATCGGAGTTCGTAGCAGCCGTTTTGTTACGATGCACGGTTTTGCGCTGAACATTAATACTGATCTGTCGTACTTCTCGCTGATCAATCCTTGTGGCTTTACCGATAAAGGTGTAACCTCACTGGAAAAAGAACTGGGACACAAAGTAGATATGGAAGAGGTGAAAGCAAAGATGAAAGCACTCTTCGAAGAGGTATTTGTAGAAAAGAATCAGGGCTGAAAGCCCATCTTACTTCAGCCCAATGCGAAGCGTTGGGTTTGCAGAACAAACGAAATCGGCGCGCTGAAAGCGCAGGTTAATCCCTGTCTGTTTAACTTGGGCTTTCAGCCCGCAAACCATATAATCATAACCTGACCCAACGCTTCACATCGGGCTGAATTAATCTGCCACTTTGTGGCGAAGCACGTTTGTATCTACTCTTGTTTTCAAATACTGATTGGCATTAATAGAAAAAACTTAACGCTATCTCAGCTACACCTTAATCGTTTTGTAATTGGAGTACGTTTATTTTGTATGATAAAATGCAAATAAAATGAACGTAAAACGACTAGGAGCCATAGATGTAGGCTCTAATTCTGTACGCCTTCTCATTACGGACGTACTCGATTATCACGGACGACCAGTCTTTAAAAAAGATTCCCTTATACGTATTCCGCTAAAGTTGGGAGAAGATACATTCTCGAACGGATATATCAGCGATGTCAAGAAAGAAAAACTCGCCATACTGATGCAGTCTTTTCAGGGGCTAATGCAGGTAAATGACGTCGCATTGTGGCGTGCCTGTGCAACTTCGGCCATTCGCGAAGCCTCCAATGCCAATGAAATACTCAATTATGTGGCAACGCGTTCGGGCATCGACATAGAGGTGATAGACTGTAAAGATGAAGCCCGCTTTATACTGACCAACAGGGTAGACGAACTCCTCGAAGAAAACCGCGCATATATTTATACCGATGTGGGAGGGGGAAGTACCGATATGGTTATTTTTCACCACGACAGAGAGATTGCGTCTGAAGCTTTCAGATTGGGTACAATCCGTACACTGACTCAGGAAGAAGAACGTGCTGAGTGGTTGCGTATGAAAGAATGGCTAGCTGAGCATAGCGGCGTTTTCCCGAAAGTATCGCTAATTGGTTCGGGTGGAAATATAAATAAGCTCGATTCCTTGCTCCGTCGTTGCGGACGGATACGTCGTGAAGAATTAGTCAGTTTTGCCAGTAAACTGCGAAAGATGACTTATGAAGAAAGGCTTATCAAATATAATATCAACCTAAACAGAGCTGATGTGATCCTGCCTGCTATCGATATATACCTTAAGATAATGAAACTCGCCCGCGCTTTGGTTATCGAAACGCCTATTATCGGGGTAGCCGATGGTATTATCAAAGATTTGTATCTGAGAAATTTTGCTTTGCAACCTACAGAATCTTTATCAGACCATATATAATTGCCTCCACTTTTAAGTGGAGGGTATGGAGAGGAATATAGAATGGCTTTATCCAAATAGCTTTCGACTAAAGTCCTTTTTTAGCTTATCTTTTATCCACGCCTTAAAAGGCATGGCAATTCTAAAACTTAACGTCAAAACTTTGTGCAAAGAACTAATAAAATATTAATACTTATGCTGTTGAATGTGAAAAAGCTGTAACTTTATCAACCATTGTTACTCTTTGCATGAAAACAATCATCCGCAAGAGTATGTTATTGTATATACGATGATTAACAACAGAGATTTAAGCTGGCTTACCTTCAACGAAAGGGTATTGCAGGAGGCTCAGGACAAGAGTGTGCCTCTGCTGCAACGGCTTCGCTTTTTGGGTATTTTCTCGAATAATCAGGACGAATTTATAAAAGTGCGTGTAGCCAACATCGTGCGTGTGAGTCAGATGAAAGGCAAGAAAGTTGCTCAGTTTTCGGGAGGATATACCGCGAAAGAATTACTTCCGCTGGTAAATTCTCAGGTAAACGCGGGACAAAAAAAGTTTGTGCAGACCTATGCCGAGATATTATCCGAAATGGAACATCAGGGTATATATGTTATCAACGAAAAGCAACTGACGCGCAGGCAGAAACAGTTTTGCCGCGAATATTTTTCTTCTGTAGTCAGTCAGCGCCTTGTTCCCCTCATTATCCGTAAGACTACCGAAATGCCTTTCTTGCAGGATAATAATATCTATCATGCGGTGAAAATGAGTTCTGGTAGAAATAGCAATCCGCGTTATGCTGTCATACAGATTCCGGTGAGCAGTTCCTGTCCGCGCTTTGTGGTACTGCCTTCGACAAAAGACCGCAATGACATTATCTTCCTCGACGATATTATCCGTCTCTGTTTGGACGAAATATTCTTCATGTTCAATTATAAAACCATATCGGCTTATACATTTAAGCTGATGCGTGATGCTCAGCTTACAATAGACGACGATATATCGAAGAGCTTGATAGAAAAGATGGAGACAGGTCTGCAAAACCGCTTACATGGACAGCCTGTACGCCTTATTTACGATAAGGAAATGCCGGACGATCTGCTCGATATTATATCATCGAAGCTGAAACTGAAAGATAAGGAAGAACTCGATGCAGGAGGACGTTATCATTTGATGCGCGACCTGATGAAGTTCCCTAAGGTGCGTCCCGATCTGGAAAGTAAAGAACTCGAACCCTTGCAGCATCCCGATATAGAGCCATCTTCGAGTATATTGAAAGTGATAAATAAAAAAGATATTTTTCTGAATTATCCCTATCATACATTCAATCACTTTATAGACTTCTTGCGCGAAGCAGCTATCGATCCTAAAGTAGAGAGTATTTATATAACGCTTTATCGTACAGCCGAGCATTCCAAAGTGGTAAACGCACTGATAAATGCTGCAAAGAACGGCAAAAAGGTAGTTGTACTGTTGGAGCTGCTTGCTCGCTTCGATGAAGAGCAGAATGTGGAGTATTCCGAACTGTTGCAGAAAGAGGGCGTAAAAGTAATTCATGGGGTGAATGGCGTAAAAGTGCATAGCAAACTTGTACTCGTGGAGCGCAAAAACAAAGGTTATGTATATGTAGGTACGGGGAACTTTAATGAATCTACCGCCCGTATATATGGCGACTTCGGACTGTTTACCTCCAATCTTCAGATAGTGTCTGATGCAGAGGCTATTTTCGATTTTCTGATCAATACGCACAGGCATTTCTCGTGTAAGCGGCTAATGGTTGCTCCTTATTATATGAGGGCGCAGTTTGAAGAACTGATAAAGAATGAAATAAAAAACGCCCGAAGCGGTAAAAAGGCGTATATATATGCAAAGTTCAACAGTCTGACAGATGAAAATATTATCAATCTGCTGTACAAAGCCAGTCAGTCGGGAGTAGAGATACGCCTCATTGTCAGAGGTGTGTGTTGCCTGCAACCCCAGCTCAAAGGGCAGAGTGAAAATATACGGATAATCAGTATTGTGGACCGTTATCTCGAACATGCCCGTATGGCTATTTTCCATAACGATGGCGATGAACGCATCTACATGATGAGTGCCGACTGGATGACGCGCAATCTCGACCGCAGGGTAGAGGTGGGTGTTCCCATTCTGGACAAGAAGATAAAACAGACAATGAAGGATGTTTTTGAAATACAATGGTCAGACAACGAAAAAGCCCGCGATCTGGCTATATTCGGCAGCAATACGTATGTAGAGAGGGGGGATAATCCGCCATGCCGTTCACAAATAGCATTATATGATTTTTATAAAGAAGTGAAGTAAATACAGTCCGGCTCATCTAAGAAAGAGCTTCGTTCTTCTTCCGAATTACCACGCCTTAAAAGGCGTGGATAAAAGATAGCAAAAGAAGACTTTAGTCGAAGATTATTTGGCTAAAACCATTTATGAACTGTATATTATATTCTCCACTTTTATGTGGGGGAACTAAAAAATGTATTGCTCGTAACTTGTAACTAAATATGAATACAGATATTTTTGCAGCCATAGATATAGGCTCTAATGCCATTCGGCTGCTAATCAATAATATTGAAGGAGAACGTTCTGCTCCCGATTTCAAAAAGGTAGCTTTTCTCAGGGTGCCTATCCGATTAGGGGAAGATGTTTTTACCGAAGGCCGGATAAGCGAAGAAAAGAAAGAACGGCTGATAGAAGCCATGAAAGGCTTTTCGCATATCATGAAAGCCTATTGTGTGATGGATTACCGAGCCTGTGCTACTAGTGCCATGCGCGATGCAAGTAACGGCGATGCTATAACTGCCGCTATACTCAAAGAAAGCGGAATAAAGATAGATACGATAACCGGACAGGAAGAAGCCGACATTATCTATGAAGCCGGAGGGTTGAATAACTTTATCGACAAGAAACGTAACTATCTGTATGTAGATGTCGGAGGTGGCAGTACCGAAGTAGTCCTGTACAGCGATCAGCGAAAAATAACTTCCAACTCTTTTCAACTAGGTACTGTGCGCATGCTTGTAGATGCGGTAAAGGATGGAGAGGAAAAACGCTTTAAATCGTGGTTGAAAGAAATCTATAAAGAGCATGCACCGCTTAGTATCATTGCTTCGGGTGGAAATATCAATAAGGTACATAAAATGTTTGGTAAGAGGGAGAAAGAGTCGATCAATTATCCTGAAATGAAAGTTCTATACGATGCGTTGCAAGATTTGAGTTACGAAGAACGCATCCGCAATTTCAAGCTCAATACCTATCGTGCCGATGTGATTGTTCCGGCGCTAAAGATATTCCTCACCATAGCCAAAATCTGCAAAGTGAACGAAACCTATGTGCCCAAAGTAGGGTTGGTAGACGGTATCGTCCATCACTTATATGCGGAGAAGTATAGGTGAGTTATTTGATTTTCTTTATAATCCGTTTTTCAAATTCTTTTATCAGCTTATTATTTTTTGAAATCGTATCTTGTTTTACAATAATACGCCTATCATCAACAGGCGCAGATATTGTTTTGATGTTATCAATATAAGCACTCTTTTTCTGAAACCTGCGAACCTTAGCTATATCTGCCGTACCCGGAAATATTTTACCTAGGAGTCCGGTATTTTCCGAAATATTGAAGATGTTTTTTAATACTAAAGTGGTATTGCCATCCGTATTTTCGTATATCATATAATTTGCAAAGTAGCTGTTTATATGTATTGTGTCTTTTCTATTTTCGCCTAATGTTACTAAACGGAGTAGAGTGTCCCCTGTTTCAGGGTAGATATAAGTGCCATTATCAGGATTGAACTGGTAAGTGATTTTGTGTTTATCTAAAAGTTTCAATTCTTTTTTCTGTAGATCATTAAAGTCTACAATGAATTCATCTATTGGTTTTTCAAATGAATATACTTTATTAACATCAGTATAAGATTCTAAAGTTTGGGGAGGCAAGGAGGTCGCTATAAAAGCGAAAGAAGAAACAAATGTGATAGAATAAAGCAAAGCAGGCTTAATGTTTTTATACTCTGTCTTTTTTGACAATATAAAGTAAGAAATAAGTATACTTATCAGAGCCATATTATCACTGAAATCTACTACACGCCCGATCGGGATGCCTGCCCAGTTTACTCCGTCTATGAAGAACTGTGAAAAACTGCTTTTCCACCAAATAAACAATATGGCAGTGAGTATGTGTATATGCTTTTTCCAGTTTGGAAGTAAACAACTGAAAAAGAATGGAAAGGCGAGTAATCCGGCAAAATCGGACAGCTTTCCGGTTATAGCATTACCATACGCCTGTTTCAGATAGAAATCATTAAAAAGCAGGACAATGACAGATAGGATAAATAAAGGATGTTGAAGCCTGTTTCTTTCCATAGTGTTGTAAATTAGTAACTCAGTGATTCTTCTGTTGTTTCAGAACCTTCCTGTTGCATATCATAGAGTATCTTTTCGGCTTCGGCATAGCGATGTATAACATTCACGGTGACTATACAAAGAGCCATTAATATAATTAAGTTTATTATAGCAATAACAACGCTGAGAACTATATTCGATGAAGCTATCAGTTCAATTATTCTGCCGATTATATTTCCTAATATCCGACTTATTATCCATAGTGTCCACCATAACTCTACATGACTAATATTTAAGTTTTTTGTATATGATTCAGAATTTTCAAACAGCAGGTACCGGTCAGTATCTTCGTACAGTTCTTTCATCATCTTGTATGGTACAAACAAATTCATTATTGGCACGAACCACGCTCCGGCTGCCCATCCGTCTCCATATTCCATAGCCTGTATTGTACTCATATTGTAGTATGCACGTCTAAACCAGCGGATAAAGGTTATGATGGATATGATGTAAGCAATGATAGTCAGATAGCTGGCGCTTTTTATCCCAAAATCGTAAATATTAATTAATGTATCAGGTGTTTCTCCTCCATTCATGTATATGTAATAGACGCACAGGTCAATGCTCCTGAAAAGTACGGCAAAGCCGGCGATGCCGAATATTGCCCATATCAATGCTATTGCTATTTTACCCCTTTGTTCATTTGGTCTGAGTTCATTCATAATGTACTTTCTCTATTAGATTTTGTTAAGCCGGAGATAAAGCTATAAAATATTATCATACATAGGATAGCTTTCTTTTATTTTATTTATGGAAATTGGCTTAAATACTTCTCTGAACTTAATTTTTTTTAACGCCGAATAGTCGCATTTCAGATTTAACATTTCTATTTTTGTCCTGCTTACTAAATGGGAAAATCAAACAAAAATATAAACGCTTAATAAAAAGAAATATGGCGCAAGTAGATATTCGGGAATTAACCGAAAGAATACAAAGTAAAAGTTCGTTTGTGGAAGCGCTTACAATGGGCATGGATAAAGTCATTGTAGGGCAGAAGCATCTGGTAGAATCTCTTTTGATCGGGTTGCTTGCCGATGGACACATCCTGCTCGAAGGGGTACCCGGACTGGCAAAGACTTTAGCGATAAAGTCATTGGCATCACTCATCGACGCAAAATATCACCGGATACAGTTTACACCCGATTTGCTTCCTGCCGACGTTGTAGGTACAATGATCTATAGCCAGAAGACCGAAGAGTTTCTGGTGAAACATGGACCGGTATTCTCAAACTTTGTATTGGCCGATGAAATAAATCGTGCTCCGGCAAAGGTACAGAGTGCCTTGCTCGAAGCCATGCAGGAACGTCAGGTGACAATCGGGGAAAAGACATACAAACTGCCGTCACCTTTCCTTGTGATGGCCACACAGAACCCGATAGAGCAGGAGGGTACTTATCCGCTTCCTGAAGCGCAGGTAGACCGTTTCATGCTGAAAGTGGTAATCAACTATCCGAAAAAAGAAGAAGAAAAACTGATCCTTCGCAACAACCTTGCAGGTGACTACGGTAAGTTAGAGCCTGTGATGAAAGCAGAAGAAATTATCAGTGCCCGCGAAGTGGTTCGCGACGTCTATTTGGACGAAAAGATCGAAAAATATATAGTAGACATTGTATTTGCTACACGTTTCCCTGAAGAGAATGGACTGACCTCCCTCAAAGGAATGATCGGCTTTGGTGCATCGCCGCGTGCATCTATCAGCCTTGCACTGGCTTCGCGTGCCTATGCTTTTATCAAGCGCAGAGGTTATGTGATTCCGGAAGATATTCGTGCTGTGTGTCACGATGTATTGCGTCACCGTATCGGTCTGACGTATGAAGCCGAAGCAAACAATACAAATTCAGACGAGATCATCAGTGAAATACTGAATAAGATTGAAGTGCCATAATCAGTTAACAGTCAGCAGTTATCAGTTAACAAAGAACAAACTGAAATGGTAACAAATAGTCTTGTTTACGAAAAGGCCTATTCTTTTGCAATAAGGATAGTTAAAGCTTATAAATATCTAAAAGATAAACAGGAATTTGTTTTATCTAAGCAACTGTTGAGATGTGGTACCTCTGTGGGTGCGAATATTGCTGAAGCTAATGGTGCTATCTCTGATTCGGATTTTTCTGCAAAAATGAGTATAGCGTATAAAGAAATATTGGAAACAAAATATTGGTTGTCTCTATTAAAAGATACTGGATATATAACAAATGATGTCTTTGAAGATATTTTTGTAGATGCAGATGAAATTGCAAAAATGATATATTCTATATTGAAGACAACACGTATAAATAAGATTGTTGACTGTTAACTGATAACTGAATGATATGGAGACTAATGAGCTATTAAAAAAAGTACGTCAGATTGAGATAAAGACACGCGGATTGTCCCGCAATATTTTTGCAGGACAGTACCACTCAGCCTTTAAGGGGCGTGGTATGGCCTTTTCCGAAGTGCGCGAATATCAATATGGCGATGATATACGAGATATCGACTGGAATGTGACAGCCCGCTACAGCAAACCGTTCGTTAAAGTGTTTGAAGAAGAACGCGAGCTTACCGTTATGCTTTTGGTCGATGTGTCCGCCAGTCAGGATTTTGGTACACGCAACACGATAAAACGTGATGTAGTGACCGAGATCGCTGCTACATTGGCATTTTCGGCCATACAGAACAACGATAAGATCGGTGTGATCTTTTTCTCTGATAAGATAGAGAAATTCATACCTCCGAAGAAAGGTAAAAAACATATCCTGTACATTATCCGCGAACTGATCAACTTTGAAGCCGAAAGCCCGAAAACGGATATGGGAATGGCATTGAAGTATCTGACCAATGTGATCAAAAAGCGTTGTACCACCTTTATGATCTCCGACTTTATCGATGTCAAGGATTACAACAATGCATTGACGATAGCTAATCGTAAGCACGATATTGTTGCTTTGCAGGTATATGATAATCTCGAAACCCAATTGCCTGATGTAGGATTGCTGAAAACGGTAGATGCCGAATCGGGAGCCGAACGCTGGATAGATACTTCGTCTCGTAAGGTAAGGCAGACATACAAAGACTGGTGGCAGAAGCAGCAGGAAAACATGCAGACATCATTTAACCGAAGTAAGGTAGACAGTGTGTCTGTGCGTACCGATGAAGATTATGTAAAAGCGTTGATGGCCTTGTTTAAAAAGAGAAGCTGAAAAATAATTATGAATTATGAGTTATAAATTATAAATGGTTCGTAACTCGTAACTTGTAACTCGTAACTAAATATGTTGAAACTAAAAAATATACTATTGCTTGTTTTGCTCTGTTGTATGAGTTTTTCGCTCTATGCGCAGAAGTCGACAGTGAGGGCAACAATACAACCCTCCGATATACTGATAGGAGAGCAGGCGATTATAAATGTAGAAGTCATTGCACCTAAAGACCGGAATATACTATTTCCTGTCTATCAGGATACATTGATAACAGGAGTTGAAGTATTGACCATGCTGAAACCCGATACGGTGATGACTGAAGTGATGACCATCAGCCAAAAGTATGTAGTCACATCGTTCGACTCTACATTATACCATATACCCTACATGCAGGTGATAGATGGAACTGACACACTACGTACAAACGATTTTGGACTTAAAGTTTCGGCGCCACAGTTATCCGAAGGCACACTGGCATATCTGGAAAAACTAAACAAGCATGAAACTGATTCCATCGATTTCGATCAGCTTGAAATATCCGATATAAAGACTGTGCTCGATCCGCCATTCGTTTGGCAGGATTATCTCTACTATCTTTATGCTTTACTTATAATTGCGCTTATTGTCGCCCTTATCGGTACGATATTGTATTTTGTTCTGAGAAAGAAAAAGAAAGGATATTTCTTTACACCAAAAGTCGTATTGCCGCCTCATGTTGTAGCACTTGAAGGGCTGGATAAACTGAAAGCTTCCAAGCTGTGGCAGAAAGGGCAGGAAAAAGAATACTATACAGAACTTACAGATATTCTGCGTGAGTATATCGACCACAGATTTAATATAGATGCTCCGGAAATGATTTCGGAAGATATCATTAATGCTGTGCATTTGGCAACAGACACAAAATCTGCTACTGATGGACTGGCACAGATACTGAAACTGGCCGATTTAGTGAAATTTGCCAAATACACACCGTTCGCTGACGAAAACGACCTGAGCCTTGTTAATGCCTATCTGTTTGTGAACCAGACAAAGGTAGAAGAACGCCCGACACTGGAAGAACAGAAAGAAGAAATAACAGGACAAGGAGGTCAGCCGACAGCGACCGATAACGAAAAGAAATAACAAAGCTAAAAGATACAGAAAATGGAATATGCTAATCCGAAATACTTATTTCTTCTCTTATTGCTGATACCGCTTATTGGGTGGTACATCTATAAGCTGAGGAAAACGCAGGCAACCTTTAAGATGTCTTCAGGCTTTGCATTGGAAAAAACACCGGCTACGTTTCGTGTGTATATGCGTCATTTCCCTTTCTTACTGAGATTGGCGGCCATAGCACTTGTGATTATAGTCTTGGCAAGACCACAGAGTGTAAACTCTTCCGACATATCCAATTCGGAAGGTATAGATATTGTGATGGCGATGGATATTTCCGGTACCATGATGGCACAGGACTTTTCGCCTACACGTCTCGAAGCAGCCAAGAAGGTGGCCGCAGAGTTTGTAAACGACAGACGTAACGACCGTATAGGGCTTGTTATATTTGCCGGAGAAAGTTTTACGCAATGTCCGCTTACTACCGATCACCGCATACTGCTCAATCTGCTCAATGAAGTAAAGTTCGGCATGATTGACGATGGTACAGCTATTGGCTTGGGACTGGCTAACTCGGTAAACAGGCTCAAAGACAGTCAGTCGCAATCGCGTGTAGTTATATTGCTGACCGATGGTTCCAACAATGCCGGACAGATAGCGCCGCTTACTGCGGCCGAACTTGCCGCTTCATACGGCATACGTGTATATACTATTGGTGTGGGTTCGCGCGGAACGTCGTATGCTAACATGATGACGCCTTACGGTATGCAACGGGTGAGCGTTTCGGGAGAGTTTGACGAACGTACCCTTACCGAAATAGCTTCTATAACCAAAGGAACATATTTCAGGGCAACAGACAATACCAGCCTGAAACAGATTTATGATGAAATAGATCAGATGGAAAAAACTCATATAAGTGTAAATACGGTAACAAAACGCAAAGAACTCTATCTGCCGTTTGCCATTTTTGCATTGGTTTTGGTCGGACTCGAACTGATTCTGCGCCGTACATGGTTGAGAAATATTCCATAAAGTGAAAAATAAACACCTCCCCAACCCCTCCGAAAGGAGGGGCTCAGTCTCCCCTTTTGGGGGAGATTTAGAGGGGGTGGTTAACTTGTAATTAAAAAAACATGAGTGTATTTAAATTTGCAAATCCAGAATATCTATATCTATTCTTTATCGTTCCTGTTTTCATAATGGGTTTTATCCTGTTGAATATAAGGAAACGGAAAAGCGTGGAAAAACTGGGCACATTGGCTTTAGTAAAAAGAATGATGCCCGAACTGTCATTGAAACGTTCATACCTCAAATTCTGGCTTGTGCTGGTAGCTATTGGTTTCGGAATCATTGTACTGGCACGCCCTCAGTTCGGAACAAAGGTAGAGAAAGTAGACAAAAAGGGTATTGAGTTGGTTATAGCCATCGACGTATCCAATTCCATGCTTGCCGAAGACATAAAGCCTAGTCGTTTGGCTAAGGCGAAGCAGATACTGACCCGTATTATTGACGAACGTAAAAATGACAAAGTAGCCATAGTCGTATTTGCCGGAGAGGCCTTTATTCAATTGCCTCTGACGCCCGATACACAATCAGCTAAATTATTCTTGGAGACAATAGATCCCAGTCTTGTTCCGGTACAGGGAACCGCTATCGGCAGTGCTATAGACATAGGTATGACTTGTTTCTCCAACGATGAAGATATAGACAAAGCTATTGTACTTATTACTGATGGAGAAGGACACGAAGGTGACGCCGAAGGTGCTGCTACCCGTGCTGCTGACAAAGGTGTACATGTGAATGTAGTAGGTATCGGTACTACCGACGGTGCGATGATTCCGGTAGTTGCAGGTTCTAACAATATGAAACGCGATGCACAGGGGCAACCTGTCGTTACCAAACTGAACGAAGAGATGTGTCGTCAGATAGCTAAAGCAGGAAAAGGATTGTATGCACATGCCGACAATTCCAACAGTGCACTGAAAAGCTTGCAGGCTGAATTAGAGAAATTACAGAAAAAAGAGATTGATGGCATTGCCTATTCTGAATATGATGAAAAATTCCAGATTTTCGCATGGATTATGCTGGTGCTCCTCTTTTTAGAAATATGTGTATTTGATAAGAAAAACAGGATATTCAGAAATATAAGACTGTTTAAATAATAGAGAAATGAATAAGATTATATTTATAATATTGCTCACATTTATAAGCTCAGGACTCTTAGCACAAGAGGAAGCTGAAAAAACTGTACGTACAGATGAAAAAGAGGCCAGAAAAGCAGTGCGTGCGGGTAACAAGGCATATAAAGATCAGTTGTATGGTGCAGCAGAAGCCGAATACGACAAAGCACTGAAGGACGATGCCAGTTCGAAAGAAGCATCTTTCAACTTGGCCAATACTTTCTATAAGCAACAGCGATGGGATGATGCCATGAAAGAATATCAGCATTACCTTAAATTGGAGAACTCAGACCCTGCAAAAATGAGTGCAGCATGGAGTAATATGGGAAATACCTTTCTGAAAAAGAAAGCAAATGAAAAAGGACAGCAGCAGGGACAACAAGGACAGGGCGGTCAACAAGCCGACAATCTGAAAATGTCAATGGAAGCCTATAAGAACGCGTTACGCCTTAATCCGACTGATAATGAAACCCGCTACAACCTTGCCGTAGTGCAAAAAATGATAGCTGATCAGCAGAATCAGGACAAGAATGATCAAAAGCAAGATCAGAAACAAGATCAAAAGCAAGATAAACAGGATCAGAAACAAGATCCTAAGCAGGATCCTAAACAAGATCCGAAGCAACAAGACCAGAAACAGGATCAACAAAACCAAATGTCTCAGGATAATATGCAGCAAATATTGCAAGCCATAGAGCAAGACGAAAAAGAGACGCAGGAACGTGTGAAACAAGCTAAAGCGCAGGAACGCAAACGAAAGAATCAGGATAATAAGCGACAAAACAAAGATTGGTAATGCTCAAAAACGGATGTAGATATACTTTACGGCGGTTGCTGATTGTTCCGGTTATATTATTCCCATTCCTGTCTGTTATTATAGCACAGGATGTTAAGGTGCGAATAAAAGCACCCGAAACTGTGATGACCGAACAGCAGTTCAGGGTAGACTATGTAGTAGAGAGTGATACGGAAGTGAAAGAACCTGTGATAATAAAGAAGATGGTAGGATTTGAAATCCTGTACGGGCCGTCCGTTTCAACTTCTGTATCCATTGCCTTTAAGGAAGGGAAAAGGGTAGGGGTGTACAATACTGTTTCTACCTATTACCTGAAAGCGGCCAAAGCCGGAAAACATACGCTCCCACGAGCCGAAATAACTTATAATAAGAAAAAATATAAATCGGAGTCGTTTGCGATTGAAGTCAGATCGGCAGACGATGTGGTGGACGAGATTGATGCATTTGTAAAGACGGTGGTTTCGCGTCCGGGTGTGAATCTGTCAGATACACTGATGCTTACATATAAACTGTACACAACGAAGGAAATTCATCGGATAATAAGTACAGATTTTCCGTTGGTCAACGGTTTTTATTCGACCAATATTACACGTTCACGTCAGGTATTTACAGAAGAAACGGTGAACGGAAAAAGGTATAAAGTAGCCGATCTGCGAAAACTCATTTTGCAACCCCGTAGCATAGGACGGAAAGTTATACCCGAAGGACAAATTGTAGTGGAATACAATACACCTACAGGACGTAAAGTGAGGGATATGTGGGGTGACGTATATGATGAGGCTATACGCAGCGAGAAAACGTTAAAGCTCGATTCTGCAATAATACGCGTACAAGACCTGAAAGCTATATAAAAGTTATTACTTTTGTAATTGATTCCGTATAATATATAAACAGCAAATAATATAAAGATTAAGATAGTGCAATGAAGAAGTATTGGTTTTTATTGGTGTTATTGCTCATAAGCATTTCCAATGTATCTGCCGATGACATAACATTTGTTATCAGTGCTCCTGCCAATACAGTAAAAGGAGCTCAGTTTCAATTGCAATATGTTCTCAGAGGAGGAGAAGGGCAAAACATTGAAGTACCTGAAAGTATTAAAGGATTCGATGTCCTGTTCGGGCCATCTGTATCACAGATGTACAGCTCGTCCAATATCAACGGAAAAGTAACTTCCGAAAGTAATATTACATATACTTACCTGCTTATGGCGAAGGAAGAAGGAACATTCTCCCTGCCTGCTGCTACAGTGAAAGTAAATGGGCGCAGTTATAAATCGAACACAGCCCAGATAAAAGTATTGCCACCTGATAAGAATGCGCAACCTGCCCAACCGGGACAACAGGTGAAGGCGACAACTTCGGCTTCTACAGCAGGAAATGTAGACCCGAAAGATGCCTTTGTGAGAGCTATATTCTCAAAGACAAAAGTAAATGAGCAAGAGGCGGTGACTGTTACATTCCGTTTCTATACCGTACTGAATATAAGAGATGTAGGTAAAATTCAGTTCCCTGAGTTTGAGGGGTTTATGACCGAAGATTTTGAACTTGCGGCAAATCGTCAGATGTCGATGGAGCATTATAACGGACGCAACTATTATACAATAGATGTGAAGAAAACGTTGCTATTCCCTCAGCGTTCGGGCAAAATGACTATCCCATCGGGAACGATGGAAATTGTATTTGAAGTCGCTTCGGGTCGTAAGGTAAATACGTTTTTCGGGCCTCAGGAAGTGATGACAGAAGCGAAGAAAACATTGCGGACATCACCTGTAACTGTAGATGTATCTGCACTGCCATTACAGAACAAACCTGCTAACTTTTCGGGAGCAGTAGGTAGCTTTACTTATACACCGAAGATTTCGGCAGAAAAAGTAAAAGCAAATGATGCCGTAACCATCACACTGAATATAAACGGTACCGGAAATCTGAAACTGATAAAGAATCCGGAGATAAAATTCCCTAAGGATTTCGAAACTTATGATCCTCAGGTGAAGAATGACTTCCGCCTGACCGAAAACGGTTTGTCGGGAACCAAGACTATCGAGTATATGTTTATTCCGCGTTATCCCGGTAAGTTTACAATACCTCCGATTGAATTTTCATATTTCGATCCGCGCAGTAATACATACAAGGCATCATCATCGCCAAGCTATACGCTCGATGTAGATAAAGATCCGAATGCGGGCAAGAATGTTTCTACCAGCTATTCTAACCAGAGAGATGTGGAGGTAGATCAGGATATCCGTTATCTGAAAACGGGAAATATTTCGTTCAAAGACCCGCAAAGCTTCTTTGTAGGTTCGTTGCCTTACTGGCTATGGTATATAATCCCGCTGCTGCTGTTTATCTTATTCTCCATCATTTACCGGAAGCAGATAAAAGCCAATGCAGATATTGCGCTGATGCGTACTAAGAAAGCGAATAAGGTAGCTACGAAACGACTCAAGTTGGCAAAACAATATTTACAGTCGCAGAAGAAAGACAACTTCTACGAAGAGATATTGCGTGCCGTATGGGGTTATCTGAGTGATAAGCTTACTATTCCGGTTGCTAACCTCAACAGGGAGAATATTGAAACCGAACTACTCAAATACGGAGTAGGTGATGACCTTATCAGTCAGTTTATGAATATTCTCGACACCGGGGAATTTGCCCGCTATGCACCATCCGAATCGGGCGATGCGATGGATAAACTCTACAATGATACTGTAGAAGCCATAGGTAAAATGGAAAGTACGATTAAAAAATTGAAATAAAAGGATGAAAGCAATGAAACGCATAATATTATCATATTTGTTATTATTGTCGGCATTTGCGACATCTTACGCACAGGATTCCCTTGCTGTTGCTCAAACCGACAGTCTTACACCCTCAGATGCGGCTGTATCTGCTGTAGCGAATAAAACATCGGATAATGCTGCCGTTGGACAAGCTATAAAATTATATGATGAAGGAGATTTTCGTCAGGCTATAGACGTGCTTGAAGGTGAAATGAAAGCTCAGAAAGATAAAGGACTCGAGTCTGCCGATCTGTACTATAATCTGGGTAATGCCTATTTCAGGGTTAACGATCTTGCCCATGCACGACTGTATTATGAAAAAGCCCAGCTTGTAAATCCCGGAGACAGAGATACCCGCCACAACATAGAATATGTGACTACCAAGATTGAAGATAAAATACTGGTTGCCGATACATTTTTTCTCAGCATCTGGTTTCGTGCAGTACAAAATCTGTTTAGTTCCAATACTTGGGCTACCATGGCAGTTGTATTCTTCGTTGTATTTATAGGATGCCTGGTGCTGTTTTTCTTTAGCAGGCTCATTTCGTTGAAAAAGACAGCGTTTTATATAGGGATAGTATCATTAGTTGTTGTTATATTTGCAAATGTCTTTGCATTCAGGCAAAAGAACAAGGTGCAATTCCGCGATACAGCCGTTATTATGGCAGGCTCTGCATCCATTGTAAGTTCGCCCGATATCAATAGTAAAGAATTATTTATACTTCACGCCGGCACAAAAGTTGCTATAACAAAAGAAGACCGTAACTGGTACGAAATAGAGATAGACAACGGTAGCGTAGGTTGGGTACAAAAAGATAAACTTGAAATAATCTGATTTTTACAGATATAAATGATGAAAGACACATCTGAATGAGTCTCGTCGAAAAAATATTACCTTACGAGAGGGATCTTTTCTTATGGCTTAATGAACACCATACTGCTTATTGGGATACATTCATGTGGATGTATAGCGAGAAGCATACATGGATACCATTAGTCATTGTAAGTTTTATTATTTTCGTGTACAAGGTAAAGTGGAAGGAAGCATTACTGCTACTTATCTGCGCTGCCTTAGTCGGATTGTTGTGTGATTATGTTTCAGCCAATCTGATCAAACCTTTCTTTGAGCGTTTGCGACCTACATACCATCCTGATTTTGCACCTCTTGTCGAAATAGTAAAAGGCCATCGTGGCGGACGCTATGGATTTATATCCAATCATGCGGCTAACGGATTCGGCATAGTCACTTTCACTGCTCTGCTGTTCAGATACAGATATCTTACCATAACAATGGCTACGTGGGCTACGGTTACTGCATATTCCCGCATATATCTGGGTGTACACTTCATATCCGATGTGGTTGGCGGGGCTATCTGGGGTACATTGATAGGCTTTTTGGTCTATTATATATATTTAACCTCTCGCCGATATATTCTGAAAGTTCCTGTAGAAGAGCTCAAAGTACCTGTGTATTCAAAGGATAGGGCACATGTTATTATTGCTACGGTACTGCTTTCCATCGTATTTATTGCCATTTATAGCGGAATATTTGAGATTCCTGACTGAAAGCCATTGTTTTTCAAAAAAGAATTTTATAACTTTAGAACATATTCCTAATCAATTACCATTTAAAACTTAGAGAGTATGACTAGAGTTATTACATTTTCAGAGCTTCGCAAAATCAAGGATAGTTTACCAGATGGAAGCATACATCAGATAGCTGAGACTTTACAAATTCCGGTAGAGACAGTATGGAACTACTTTGGAGGGTATAGTTACGAAAAAGGACAAAGTTGCGGTGTTCATATAGAACCCGGCCCCGATGGAGGTTATGTTTCCCTAGATGATACTACTATTTTGGATATGGCCCTGGGAATGATGGAAGCGAAGGAAGTCTAAGAAAGGAAAAAGAGTAAAATAGAGAGATGAATGCCTGAAAGTGTTCATCTCTTTTAAAATAAGGAAAACGATAAAAATATATACAGCAATGGAAGATAAATTGGTAACACTTGCTATTCACACAAATGAAAAAGCCCGGATATTGAAAGATGTGTTGGAAGGTGAAAATATCGAAGTACATATCGATGATGTAGATATCGAGAATCCCGGAGTATCGCCGGGTGTTCGTATCCGTATCAAAGAGTCGGATCTTCCAAAAGCACTGAGTGTAGTCGAGAGCCGCCATCTGTTTAGTTACGATGAAGAAGAAACCTATCGTACTGACGATGGACGCAAGCGCATATTGGTTCCTGTCGATTTCTCCGACTATTCGCTAAAAGCATGTAAAATAGCCTTCAATCTGGCACGCGACCTGAATGCGAAAGTAAAGATACTGCATGTTTACTTTAACCCTTATTATCCGACTGCATTGCCTATGGCAGAAGCATTTGCCTATCAGGGAAAAGAAGAAAAGGAATTCCAGAATATAATAGAAAAGGTAAAAGAGAATATACAACGGCTCTGCAATACAATAGACAAGAAAGTGTCGGAAGGCGAATTCCCTCCGATCAACTATTCATATGTCCTCCGCGAAGGATTGCCGGAAGAAGAAATAGTGACTTTCACTAAAGAGTATAAACCTGGCCTTATAGTAATGGGTACGAGAGGTAAAGACCAGAAAGATGCAGACCTTATAGGTAGCGTTACGGCCGAAGTGATAGAGATGACGCATGTGCCGTTGATAGCTATTCCTCAGAATACTCCGTTCTCGGATATGAAACAGGTGAAGCATATAGCTTTCCTTACTAATTTCAGTCAACGTGACCTTATATCGTTCGACCTGCTTGCAAAATTGCTCAGTCCGTTCAACGATATACGTATCTCTCTGACACATATATCGGTGAAAAAAGGCGATCAGTGGGATGAGATAAAACTAGAAGGCATCAAGGCATACTTTTCGAAGCAATATCCGAATCTGAATCTTGATTATAGGCTTATCGACACTACTGATATGTTGAAAAGTCTCGATGATTATATAAAAGGAGATGAGATACAAATTCTGGCACTGACAACCAGTAAACGAAATATCTTTGCGCGTATGTTCAGCCCGAGTATTTCGCGTAAGATGCTGTTTCACTCAGATACGCCGTTGTTGGTGCTGAGAGGCTGATTTCTGACCGAAAATATAAAAGCATATAAATCTATTCGTTATCTTTGACAGGAAGCGAATAGATTTTTTTATGAGTTTTTATATGCGGAAAGTATTGATTATACTTTGTTTATGGCTATGTGGCTCTGCAGTGAAGGCTGAGCTGGCTGATACTATAAAGCCTGTTTTGCCCGATGGTGCAATACCTTTCTTTAGTTTCAAAAATAATGTTATACTCAATGGTTTTGTCAATGATACCATTCCTATCAAAGCAATGCTCGATCTGGGAGCCAGAGGCATGGCAGCGCCTGAATGGCTACGACGCGATAAAGAACACCGGAAGAAGACAGAGCCGATAAGATTCAAGGTCGGCGAATGGCAAAAAACACTACATGCTACTTTTATGAACTCCGATAGCCAGTTCCTACATTGGTATGGAGAGGACTGTATATTGCTGGGATGGGATTTTTTCAATCGCCGCATTATGGAGATTTCGTATAATCGCCATTATATAAGGGAACTGAAACCGATAGAATTAAATAGTTTGCAAGGATATGACAGTATCAGGTTCGAGAACAGAGGGATGCGCCTGTTGATTCCTACTACGGTACATATCTCGGGCAAAGTGATCGAAGGTAAATGCTGGATAGATACAGGGCTTAATGGAACGCTTTTCTTCACATACGACATACTCGAGAAATACAATCTGGACATGAGCAAATCAAAGGTTGGACGGGCTAAGAATCTGGATACTCACCGCACAAAAATAGATATACTAAGGTCTGACTCTATCCGTATCGGAAACAGTGTGCTGATAAACAGAGATGTTTTCTTTTCCGAATCGGAATGGTTTGTCTTCAAAGAAAACGATATGTATATAGGTCTTTTGGGAAACCAGTTCTTCAAAAACTTTTCGGTAATATTCGACTTCCGGAAAAACAATCTGTATCTGAAACCTGTTGAAGAATAGGTGTCCTCATTAGTGTCCACTAAGAATCGCACAAACATCTGTATTTAATTGATAATAAGTAATTTATTATTTATTTTAGAGTAAACGGATTTGAATTTACACTTAGTACTTAATTGTCAAAATTGAATATTTCAATTTTTTAAAATACTGAAAATCAATAGTACTCATAATTCCAATTCATTCAATTATTAAGAATCTGTTTTTTTAGTGGACACTAGTGAGGTGTCCTAATAAATGAAAAAGGTGATAAGGTTTTGTATCTTTACATTACTTTATAGCAAGTTTACACACGCTATGCTCCTGTGATTGGTAATTGTCTGGTTTTTGATAACTGTTGACTGATAACTGTTGACTGAAAAAGTGTTATCTTTGCCTCGCTTTCGCTTCGGCGCCCGTTGATAGCTACCTTTTATTGTTAGTAGCTGTAAGTTCTGACAGGTTTTAGTTAAAATGTATATGAGGAATAAACCGTTATTGATATACTTACTATTTGTTCTTACAGGCTTCTATGGTTGTTCCGACTTTAAGATGCCTGAGCTCAGGCAGGAAAATAAACCGTCGGGATTTATCGACAAGAAATGGAAAGACGGGGAAACCTATCGTATTTTTTACATAGGCGAGAATACCAAACATGTAGAACTGAATACCAATTTTATGTCAAATGAGGGGAGAAATAGCGAACTTCATGGAACAGACTGGTATAAAGATTCAGACAGTACGGTCTACAACTGGTATATTTCAAAAGAGATACGAGCTTTTGATACTGACAACTCAAATACTAAATTGAGAATCGACACAACACAGATAGTGGGCGGAGCCGATGCATATTTTGTTTCGGATAGCACTTCCCGACTAGGAGGGTATTACGACTATCATTATTACAATGCATATCCTGTAGCAATAGTGAATACAAGCAAGGACACCATTGGCATTCCTGCTCATTACATATCTAGCGTCCCTCTTGTGATGGAGGCTCTGACCGAAAATAACGAGTGGAAAGCAATACAAACATTGGCAGAGCTAAGATTGGATTCTACAGCTTACAGCAGCCGGCGGATTTTACTGCCACCTAAAAATATACTGGTAAGTGCGGCTTATATTTATCAGGGAGAATACAGAACCAAACTGAGAATTTGCCTCGTCTATCGACAGACAAGAATATATTCACAGGAATTTGAAGGAAATATAAAACGAACACAGTTTTTACGAGGCAGTTACGACGACAAGCCCTCTCAAAACCAAGATGCAGATTATTAATATATGAATAGCAGGAATTTTGCAATGATAGCCAAGACAATGGCAGGGCTGGAAGATGTTTTGGCCGAAGAACTTATAAGTCTGGGGGCTAATAATCTGGAGATAGGGACACGAATGGTAGCCTTCGAGGGCGATCTAGCTCTCCTGTACAAAGCGAATATCCATTGCCGCACAGCATTGCGCATACTTCGTCCGGTTTATGAGTTCAAAGCAAAGAATGCAGACGAGATATACAAAAAAGTAAAGGCGATGAACTGGTTCGAGCATTTATCGGAGGATAGTACCTTTGCCATAGACGCAGTCACGTTTTCCGACTACTTTACCCATTCCAAGTTTGTAGCATACAGGGTAAAGGATGCCATTGCCGACTATTTCATGCAAAAGACAGGAAAACGCCCGTCTGTAGACGTTAAGAATCCCGACTTACTTATCAATTTCCACATAGCACACGATAAATGTACACTATCGTTCGACAGTTCGGGCGAATCGCTGCACAAACGTGGCTACCGTGTGGCACAGACAGAAGCTCCGCTAAACGAAGTGCTGGCTGCCGGAATGATACTGAAAACAGGATGGCGCGGTGAATCGGACTTTATCGACCCCATGTGTGGATCGGGAACATTGTTGATAGAAGCTGCTATGATAGCTATGAACGTACCACCGGGCATATACAGACAGAATTTTGCCTTTGAGAAATGGAAGAATTTCAATCGCGACCTGTTCGAGACTATATACAATGACGATAGCGGGGAGCGCGAGTTTAAGCATAAGATATACGGATCTGACATTTTGCCGGAAGCTATAGATATAGCATCAAAGAATATCAAAAGTGCAGGTGTTGAAAAGTATATAGAGCTAAAGGTTATGCCTTTCGAGAATTATACGGAAGCTCCTGCCGAAAAAGGAATATTTGTGACCAACCCTCCTTATGGGGAACGTATTAAGCCGGAAGATCTATCCGGACTGTACGAGAAGATAGGCGAGCGTCTCAAACATGTATTTATGGGCTATTCTGCTTGGATACTGAGCTACAAAAAAGAGTGTTTCGACAAAATAGGACTGAAACCATCGAAAAAGATACAGTTGGTAAACGGTTCACTACAATGTGAGTTCCGCCGATACGATATATTTGCCGGCAAAAGAAATGAACGGCAGAAGAAGTAACTTATAAACTAATATCTGTATATAATGAAAACATTTTTATCTATAGTAGCAGGTATAATTGCTATCACGATGTCATCTTGTTATGCAAACAAGCCTATTGCTCAACAGAAACCGGATAACAATGAGACATATAGAGTAGACTATCTGTTTGAACATGACGGATGCAAGGTTTACCGTTTTCAGGACAGAGGAGAGTATATATATTTTACAAACTGTACTGGAGATGTAACCAGTCTTAGCAGTGATTCAACTCGTGAGAGGACTATTGTAAAAAGCAGTATACCGAGAAGGCCTAGATAATCTTTGATATATCTATAGAGATATTGTCTTCAAGGTCTATCATGGTATTTATCAGATAAAGTCTGTTGTAGTCTTTTAGATGGCTGACTCTTATTTCTCTCTCAGAGATAATACCTTTATCCAATAACTGTTGCCGCTTTGTACCTGCCAATAAGTATGTAGATGGAGTATAGAGGCCTGTAGCATTTTCAAGAACGACATTGGTGTATGACGTATCGGTTATACAGCCATTCTTTACAATGAGTACATCATCGCAATCTCCTTTTCGGAAAAGTAAGGCATTCAGCTCTTCTCTGTCAGCATATTTAAAGGCGTAGTCAATATTATTGTCTTCTACCAATCTGAGGCTCTTTATTTGCCGGAAAGCATAATGCTGATATTGGACTTTGCATGACTGATCAGAATATATCATACGGCATTTCACAAGTCCGGTCAGGTATTCTTCGGGAATATCCTTATCCGATAATTCCATTGAAAAGGGAGTACCGAAAAAGTTCTTTGATGTACGAAACATTCTATCCCAATGAGCTGTAGGATTGCAGAACTTCCCATCAAGGACTTTTATAACTTCTGTAAACACAGGTTTTGTCATATTACAGGCAGGTATATTTTACTTAATATTTCCTTGTACTCACTTTCACAATCGCTATAGGCTGTGATACCGCCACCACTACGGAAATAGTATTGAGAGCCATCTTTTTCTATAAAACGAATCAGTACGGCTGTATCGAGTTCTTTACCGTCGTAGTAGCCAAATATACCGGTATAATAGCCGCGTGGCTCTTTTTCAGCATTCCTTATCAGTTGTAGTGTAGCATCTTTGGGTGCACCCGAAATGGAACCTGCCGGCAACATGCCGAAGATGATATCACCTAAATTTCGATAATTATCTTCACGCAAGGTACCTGTAATCTCGGAGCTTACCTGAAGTATATCACTATTAGTAGTCTTTATACGGTCTATATATCTGAATCTGCTGACGCGAACACGATCGGCAACAATACTCAAATCATTGCGAAGCAGATCGACAATGGTATTATGTTCGGCAGTTTCCTTGAAGTCATTCAATATGATTTGCTCGGCATTAGGTAGTGTGGCATCTATTGTTCCTTTCATCGGGTTGGTCGATATGCTTCTATCAGATATACGAACAAAACGCTCAGGAGAGAAACAAACGAACCGATCGGGTAAACAGAGCTTATATGCTGCCTTGCTACGATGAAATATCTCCTCTAACGAGAGTCTGACCGATACAGGAGTTTTCACAGTGAGATTTGTCAGATACGAATAACCAGTCAATAAGCCAGTATGCACAATGTCGAACTTCTTACGGTATTCGCTGTAAGAGCTGGGATTATAACTGAAACGCGGATTGCTACCCGTATTTCTTTCCTCAAAGGTATTCCCCTGTTCACGAATACGGAATAATACTTCGGATTGATTCATCGGATCGTCAATGAAGAATCCTTCGGTCATCTCGAAGTTGACGGCAAAGAGGAAGGGCTTCCCCTCATTACCGTATTCGTTCATTTTTGAGCGTATAATATTTATATCCGAAATATGTTCCATCTTTGACATTGCTTACTCAGCTATATAAACAAGTGGCTCCGGTTATGGTTCGGCTGTGCAAAAAATAAGGGGATAAGTTGTTGCTTATCCCCATATATCGGTTCTCAATCGTCATCATCGCTACGCTTCTTTTTCTTCTTCTTGGTAAAGAGTGATTTGACCTTCTTGATGGCAAAGCGCCACAGCATAGGCTGCACCATTTCCCAGATAAGCGGATAATAAGCAGTAAGCCCTCCCAGCATATTCTGCATGAATCCGGACGACTCTGTATCCCGCTCCTGTTCTTTGGGTTTCTGCCCTATTCGGGTACCGAAGCCAAGCCACGAAGCTATACCGTTTACGGCCCCATTGAGCAACAAGGTCGGTGCGTTGTCGGACAGGTAGTTCCACTGCTCAGTCAAACGCTCTTCGCTTTCTTTACATTCGCGGCGAACGATCTCTTTTTCCTGACGCAATTCGTCTAACGGGCTGATGCTGTTATTCTTCATTGGCTTCTACTTTTCGTATAAACATAATCGTCTTGTTCAGAAGCGATTTCTTTATCTTCTTTCTAAGGAGAAACACTATCAATAAAACCAGAAGGGAAAACAATGCCATCACTCCAAAACCGGCTGCCTGACTATCGAGTAATTCTCCGATAAAAAAGGCAATACCCAAAAGAATAAAAAAGAGCATGACTGCTACAATGCAAAAGACTATTAAGCCATATCCCAGTATGGAAGCCGATATACTCAACTTCTCGTAGGCATCCAGCCTGAAAAAGCGGATCCTCCTGTTGATATAGCTTAATAGCTCGAGCTTGATATCACCCAGTGCGGTATTCAGGTTTTTATCTTCCGAATTATTCGACATCGCTTTCTAATTCTTCTGTTTTTTCCTTGCCCCTGTGTGTAGCAGATCTTATTTTGTCGCCTAAGCCTTTTATGTCTTTCAGCCACTCTTCCTTTTTACCGGAATCGGTAGCTGCAACATAACCGATGGCAGCACCTATAGCAGCACCAATGGCTAAGAACAACAAATTAGAGCCAGTTTTATTCATAATTTCAAATATTTAAATTAAAGTCTATCTTATTCTTTATTGAATTCCCCTTGTACTTCTTAAACGAACATCTAATATAAGCACTTTTTGAAATACTAGGAAAATTCTTAAAAAAAAATAACTATTGCCTTTATATATTATATCGGTTCACCAAACAAAGTGGCGGATGTATTGCCTGTAACTCTGACGGTTACGAGGTCGCCAATACGATAGCTTCCTTTATCAAAAATCACCACTTTATTCTGCGATGTGCGACCGAATAGCTGTTCGCGCGAACGTTTGGAGAATCCTTCTACGAGTACCTCAAATACCTTGCCAATATCTTGCAAGTTGCTCTTGAGCGAACATTCGTTCTGAAGCTCTATGATTTCCTGTAAGCGGCTTACTTTCACATCTTCGGGAATATCGTCCTCTAGCTTTTTAGCGGCATAAGTACCTGGACGTTCCGAATATTTGAACATAAAGGCAGAATCGAAACACACCTCACGCATCAGTGACAATGTCTCCTGCTGATCTTCTTCCGTTTCGGAATGGAACCCACACATAATGTCTGTAGATATACCACAACCGGGTATAATACGCCTGATAGCTTCTATACGGTTCAGATACCATTCACGATCATATTTGCGCTTCATCACATTTAGCATGCGGCTACTACCCGACTGTACAGGCAGGTGAATAAACTTGCACAGATTATCGTATTTAGCTATCACCTCCAGTGTTTCATCGGTCATATCGGTAGGGTATGATGTCGTAAAGCGGATACGCATATTTGGTGCTGCCTGAGCTACCAGTTCGAGGAGGGCAGGGAAATCGACTACAGATCCGTCTTCTTCGGTATAGCGATACGAGTTAACATTCTGTCCGAGCAGTGTTACTTCTTTAAAGCCCTTTTCTTTCAGGTTTTCCAGTTCGTTTAATATACTCTGAGGGATACGGCTACGCTCACGACCTCGAGTGTAGGGCACGATACAGTATGAGCAAACTTTATCGCAACCACGCATAATGGATATGAAGCTCGAAATATGATTACCCCCTATACGCAGAGGAATCACATCCTTGTATGTCTCGGTTTTAGATAGCTGTACGTTTATGGCTTTTTCGCCGTTTTCGGCTGCACCTACAAGGTTTGGCAGATCGAGGTAAGCATCGGGACCCACTACTACATCAGCATGATGCTTGTCCAGCAGTTCTTCTTTAGCCCGTTCGGCCATACATCCCAATACACCGATGATCATATTGGGTTTTCTTTTTTTCTTTATAGCGTTGAAATAATCGAGACGCTGTATCACACGCTGCTCTGCATTATCTCTTATAGAGCAGGTATTTACAAAAACGGCATCGGCATCTTCAAGCTTATCCGTCATAGTGTATCCATCCATTTGCATCACTGATGCAACAACCTCACTGTCTGCTACATTCATCTGGCAGCCATAGGTTTCGATGAACAGTTTTTTCTCTTCGGTTGAAGTCGTGGATTTAAAGTCCAGTCCTTTCTCGTTGTTCATAGAAATTAATGTTTTAATATATTATTTAAGTACAGATGCTCTATCTCAAAACATCTTTAGCCGTCAAAAGTACAAAGAAAAACGGAATTGCATCTTCGCTTTTAGGTTTTTAAGATATTGCCTATAAGAAAAATGGTTGTCAAAAACCCACTTCTCAGGCGAATACATTGATTCGTCTCGACAAGTTTACATCCTCTTTTCCCTTCCAACTTTGCGAGAAACATTTTAACTAAAACCTGACAAACCTAACAAAGCTACAAGTTTACCTCGTCTTCACTTCGGCGAATGCTATTTGGCTACCGCCGAACGCTGTTTCTTCGTTCTGCGGACAGTTACAAGTTACAAGTATTTCTCTTTGCGCCTTCGCGTCTTTGCGTGAGACAATTTTAACTAAAATCTGACAAAATTGTACAAGTTTATTAGTCTTTAGTCTATTAGCCTGCTAGCTTCTATTTTTTTTCTAGTACACTAGTAAACTAAAAGCTAGTACACTACATTTTAACTAAAACCTTACAAATATTACACTATTTAGATTGAATTCAAAGATCGCTTTCTATTACATACGCTTCGTTCCTGTGACCGCTGGTTGTTAACTGATCACTGTTAACGGAATAAATCTTATAGATAAAATTCCTGAGAAGAAATACACCCCAAAGACCAGGCTTTGCAAAGTCTGTATTTAAAGGTTATCTTTGTCCGTATGAAAAAATTAGTAATTGTAGGATGCGGTTATCTAGCCGAAATAGTTGCAGATGCCGTCATCAATGGTTTGTTACCCGAATATGAATTAGTAGGGGTTTACTCACGTACAGCCTCAAAAATGGAACACATTGTTTCTAAAATGAAACAGGCCGGAAAATCATGTACTGCCTGTGCTACTTTGAATGATCTGCTTGCCTTGAAACCTGATTGTCTGGCAGAAATGGCATCTCCGGCTGCGATGAAAGAACTTGCTTTACCCACATTGAAAAACGGGACTTCCATTGTAACCATATCGATAGGTGCGTTGGCCGATACGGATTTCTACCATGAGGTGATCAAGACAGGGAAAGAACATGGTACCCGCGTATATATCGCATCGGGAGCTACAGGAGGTTTCGATGTGCTGAGAACAGCTACATTGATGGGCAATGCAAGTGCCAGATTCTTCAATGAGAAAGGACAGTATGCCCTCAGACGATCGTCAGTTTATGATCCGGCATTGGAAACGGAAAAGCGTATTGTATTCTCCGGAACAGCGAGAGAAGCCATAGCTGTATTCCCTACCGGACTAAATGTATCTGTGGCGGCATCACTGGCATCTGTAGGACCTGAAAAGATGCAGGTGGCAATGCAATCGACACCCGGATTTATAGGAGATACGCAAAGAGTAGAGATAAAGAACGATCAGGTGCACGCTGTCGTAGATGTTTATAGCGCTACATCCGAAATTGCAGGATGGTCGGTAGTGAGCACCCTGCAAAATATAGTGTCACCTATTGTTTTCTGAATATTCTGTCAGATTGGCCAGTACCTTTTCGCTCAGGCGGTCAAACGCCTGACGCGTACGCCCTGTCGACACCTGCATACAACGCACATTAGGGTGGCTGAGAAAACGGGAGTCGCCCAATGCACCTAACGTATCGCAAAAGCAGAGATTATCCCCTTCTAGCCATTTCTCAAAAGCAGGCTCGTCCCATGCAGGCGATAATCCTGTGTTAAATAACATCTTCTTGCTTCCGAACTGCGTAAACTCGGCTTCATGTAATAATACTGTATTCTTGTTGAGGCAGCAACAGATTACCTCATTCTCAGCCATGAGTTCCCCTAGAGGTAAGAAACGATAGCCTTTAGCCTTCGCTTCCGGTTTTTCACTGCGCGAAAAATACGAAACCTCAGCTCCGAAGAATTTCAAAGCGTCTGCTATCATGCCGCCGGATTTACCCAGCCCGATGATACCAGCTTTCAGTCCTGTGATTTCACGAGGCATTATATCCCACGATTCCTGACCAAATCCATGCAGACAACGTACCAGTTCGCTGATTACGTATTCCACAACACCCTCGTCGCCATAATCGCGAATACCTGTTACCGTGATGCCCCGTTCGTTGGCATAACGGATATCTACATTCGCACTCTCGGGCGAATATAGAGAACAACACATACCGATATATCGGACATTCGGGCATTTCTCTAATGCTGAGTGATTGATACGCGATGTATAGCTAAGAAGGACAGCATCTGCATCCCCGATACGGGCGGCAACTTCTTCGTCATCTGTCGGTATATTATCATACATAACAACCTCTTCTGCAAAAGAATGCAATGCTGTTTCAGCCGACGGAATCAGGCTTACAGGCTCGATAGCCACAAGTTTACGGAACATAACTATTTTATATTAAAAAAGATAAAATTAACAAAAGATATATCATCTTCAAAATAGATTCTATTTCAATTCTATGATATATTTAGTGCTACCTAATTTTCGTTTTACTTTAATACTATCTGGATTTATTGTATCATTATTGATTATGATGGGATATGCTTCACTCTTGATAGGATATCCTCCTATATAACTTTCTATAATTACCTTTCGGTTTGGTGGAATATCAGCCGATCTAAAGTAAGGAGGAATATTGTGTCTAGATAATATTGTGTCTTTCTTTAGTTCTTTCTTTTCTATGAATTTGCCTTCAGCAAAAATATCATTTGGTACTATCTCCAAACAAATAGCTGAATCTAACTTACTTCTGAGACTCACTTCTTTATATTGATTCGAATTATTAACCACAGCAAGGTAATAGCCCGGATCGCAAGCTACAAAAAGTAAGCAAAGAATAAAAGAGAAAATGTATGTTTTCTTCATAAAGCTCATTTTTCGTCTTCTACAAAAAACCAGCGGGTACTTTCTTTTTCCCTTATTACGGCTTGTCCGGGCTGCATATCAGGCAATTTTCGCAATGCCGGTTCCATTTCGAGCATTTCTTCTATCGAAACCAGATAGGCATCTTCGTCCTCATTTATTTCTTCTTCGCCGAACAACTGCCAGTCACCATCTTCATCGTATAACACAAAGGTAACAGGTGAACCATTAGTCAATACATAAGATGTGGTGAGTACCGGTTTATTTTTAGACTCTTCTTTTAATTTCATATTTTTTAATTTTTATGATGTCTTTTACCTTCGTATTTTCATTATAGATAAATCCGGCAAATTTTCATAATTGATTATTATGCAAATTTACAATAAAATAATGGACTTACAGCCTGTATATCCTATGCAAATCAGTGGTTGAAATTATATGTTCGTTTATTAGTTACTAGTTACTTCGCCCTTTGGGCAGCTACAAGTTACAAGTAAAATCCTTTATTTATCGTCTCCAGATCGTGCGTCAGCCCGCGCCGTTAGCTTCATGGACGGGGTACCCGTAGGGAGAGAAAGGCGAAAAACAAAAACGTGTTTGAGCTTAGTTGTCGGTTCGTATTATGCAAAAGCCATGAGCGAGTTTTTTTGTTTAGCCTTTGAGCCCTCTAACGGGTCGTCCTATGAAGCGGGGCGCTAAAGACTTTTTGATTCCTTTTGGGGCTTAGGCCAAAAGGAATGCAAGCAATCTGCGATTGTGCGCAGAGAATAAACGAACATTTACTCAATACAATCTCAAATACTGACTGGCATTCTTTATATACCAGCAAAGGTAAATTTGCAAATTATCGTTAAAAAAATAGATTCAACTTAACTTTGTTGCCTCCATTTATACTAAACCCAACTATTGTGCATAAACTTGCAGTTTGAAAGATATAACGATACAAAATAAATGAAAAAGAGACTTGCTCTCATATTTATTGTCTGTTCTGCGTTACAGTCATGCGATATGATAGAATACCACCCATATGACGGACGGGTGACAGGTGAGACGGGGATAAACGAGAAAAATATTACCCTTATAGAACAAGCTTACACCGAAAAACCGACTATAAGGTTTGCAATGATAGGCGATACACAACGCTGGTATGACGAAACAGAAGACTTTGTGAAAAGTATAAACAACAGAAGCGATATAGACTTTGTTGTGCATGGTGGTGATATATCGGATTTCGGGCTAACAAAAGAATTCTTGTGGCAACGCGATATACTCAACAAACTTAAAGTACCTTATGTAGTGCTGTTGGGTAATCACGATTGTCTTGCAAACGGAAAAGACATCTTCCATGAAGTATTCGGTGAGGTCAATTTTTCATTCATTGCGGGTAGGACAAAGTTTATTTGCCTGAACACAAATGCACTGGAATTTGACTATTCACATCCTGTGCCGGACTTCCAGTTCATTGAATACGAAATGAATAATCGTAAGGATGAATATGACAAGACTATATTCGTAATGCACGTACGTCCTTATTCAGAACAATTCAACAATAATGTAGCCAATATTTTTCAACAGGAGATAAAGAAGTTTCCAAGCCTGCAATTCTGTCTGAATGCTCACGACCATCAGGTTACAGCCGACGATCTGTTCGAGGATGGCGTCATGTACTATGGCACAGCTAATATTGCCAAAAAGAAATACTTACTTTTCACTATAAAACCGGATAATACGTATGACTATGAAGTGGTGGATTTCTAAATATAAAATTTATCCGGTACTTATACTTATTCTGCTTCCAATAATAGCCTCAGCACAGAACGGATACGAAAGAAGAGTCGAGAAATATCAAAACCAGTGGAGCAAACTGATACCGACACATACCAAAATACAGTATGCAGGCGGCATGGGATTATTGTCTTTTGGTGCCGGATGGGATTATGGAAAGAATAACCAGTGGGAAACGGACGTTTTTCTGGGATTCCTACCTAAATATTCGACCAGCAAAACTAAAATAACCTTTACCCTGAAACAAAACTTCATCCCTTGGAACAAAAAATTAGGGAAAAACTTTTCGTTAGATCCGCTTGCTTGCGGATTGTATATAAATACAATCTTCGATGGAGACTTTTGGGTAAGTGAACCGGATAAGTACCCGAACGACTATTATTCCTTCTCTACAAAGATGCGTTTCAATATTTATGTAGGACAACGTATCACATACAAAATCCCTGAGGACAAGCGCTTCTTTGCCAAGTCGATTACAGCGTTTTATGAGCTTAGTACCAACGACTTGTATATGGCAAGTGCATTCACTAACAAGTATCTGAAACCAGACGATTATCTGCGCTTGTCTTTCGGATTGAAATTTCAGTTGTTCTGATCAGTTTCTCACAAATTTATTATTTGTAGTGATTTGAATCGGATTTGTAGAAAACCATTCAATAAAAGATTCCCATTTGTCCTTGTTTGCCAACTGCCAGTTCATGAATTCATATTCATCACCTTTCATTAGTATCCAATAGTTATATGCTTCAATATGATTGGCTTCTTTTATTTTCTTCTGATACTCGAATAAAACATTCGGATACCTTTTTTCATATCCGTTTTGATAATAATTGTCAACGAACCTAGAACGAATTCCATTTAGTGACTCCATATTTATTTCTTTCACTCCAATTATAGACATTAAGAGTGTAGGCTCATAAATACCTATTCCAAAAGGCATTCTTAAACTAGTCAGTTCACCAGTGAAGCTTATCACATTATTCTTGCTAAAACTAACACTCATCGCAGTATCACTAACTATCTTGATTTCACTCTTATAGGTGTTGTATAGTAATTCACTTATTTCGGCAGTACGTTTGCTGTTGCGTTCCAGATTCATAAATAGCTCTCCGTATATCATACCCCAGACTTCTTCTTGCGATGATGTGCAGAATAACTTAGAAGCCCAGTAGTAATTAGATGAGAATGCAGGTTCCACACTTATCCCTTTTTCAAAATAATCCAGCGCTTTATTGTAATTATCCTCACTCATCTGAACAACACCCAGTTCCAGATATAACTTCCCGGAAAAAGGAAATTTTTTCAATCCTTTTTCATAAGTTTTTATCGCTTCTTTTCTATTGTTTGAATAATCGTAGCTGTTGCCTAATAACTGGTAAGTCAGGTCGGAAACATTTTTATGTTTCTCTGATTTTTTCAATAGTTTGATAGCTCTTTGATAATCTTTTTTTAGGTAATAAGCAAAAGCGATTTCATAGGGATAGATGAAATTATCCGGATCAAGTTTTTGTGCTTCTTCAAGCATTTCAATACTCTTGTCATAATGCCCCTCATCCATAATCTTTATCGCTTCACGACCTATCTGCATAGCCTTTTCAGTATTAGTTTGTGCATAACCCGATTGGCAAAGGATAAGAAAGAATAATAAAAGAACCGAAAGCTTTTTCATAATATCAGAGTTTAAAGGTTGTACACAAATATAAACACAAAAAATCCGGATAAATAATATTATCCGGATTTTTTAAATTATATGATTATAATCAATCGTTATATGTAGGTAATGTTGAAAATTCTTTTGAATAACGCATCATTTGTTCCGCATAACCTTCAGTATATGATATTTTCACGTCAGTGATCTTACCGTCTTTATCCTGCACGAGTTCGAATACAGGGTTTACAAAGCCTTTGTATGGCTTCATATTCAGCTTCGCATAACGTTCTAAGATTTCTTTGTGCAACTTCTGATCTACTTTTACCGCATAGTCGGCTACGATTTTCTTCGCAGCATTGAAGTCTCCTTCCGACTTTATTCGTTGTATTTCTGCCAACAGGTCACCAAATAAAGTGCGTAGTTTCGTATAATCGTTTATCACTACATACGTCTTTCCATCCTTCACTTGGTATTCCACTACATTGTCGGCTTTACCTTTTTCGTAAACCCATTTAGCGATAAGCTGACGGTTGCGCATGTGTGATTCTTCGATGTCTTTACCCGGTTCTATACGTACAAGCTGTGTCATCAGCCCATTCATCATAAATTTATAATACTCAGCCTTATAAGCCTCCGCATCAGGGATAATACCTAATTCCAGCAACTTCGCATCAGCTAGGAAATACAGTCCGAACAAGTCGGCACGCGTCTCTTCTATAGTAGAGCTGAATTCTCCCAGAGCATTAGGATCTACTTCCGGTAATAGTTTACCTGAACCATGCCCCAGACACTCATGTAAGTCGGTATGCAATACATCGGTAATAAATCCGTATTTCTTAATGGATTCTACTTCTGTAGCCGACCACATAAACTCGTCATTGAATCCGGTGTGCGCTCCGGCAGCATCATAGGCTTCCATAATATTCTCGATAGTTACCGATTTTGAACCATGATCTTTGCGTATCCAGTTTGCGTTCGGCAAGTTGATGCCGATAGGTGTAGCCGGATAGCAGTCACCACCCAGTTGAGCAACAGTGATCACTTTTGCAGTCACTCCTCTCACGTTTTCTTTTTTGAACTGTTTGTCTACAGGTGAATGGTCTTCAAACCATTGTGCGTTCGTGCTGATAATTTCAGTGCGTTTAGTCGCCTCTACGTTCTTGAAGTTCACTACTGATTCCCAACTGGCTTTTATTCCCAGCGGATCACCATAAACTTCAGTAAATCCGTTTACAAAGTCTACCTGTGAAGCTAGGTCTTCAACCCATGCAACAGCATATTGGTCGAATGTTTTCAGATCGCCCGACTTGTAATATGAGATCAGCTTTGTGATTACTTCTTTTTGCTTGTCATTCTCTGCTACACCTTGTGCTTTTTCGAGCCAGTAAACAATCCGCTCGATAGCCGGAGAATATAAACCGCCCACTTTCCATACCTTCTCCACCAACTTGCCATTCTCTTTTACAAGACGGCTGTTCAGTCCGTAAGATACAGGAGTCTGATCAGTTGTGTCTTTCATGGCTCCATAGAATTCCTGTACTTCTTTCTGGGTTACATTATCCCCATAATAGTTGTTGGCTGAAGTAAGAATAAGATCGCCACCCGACTGATTCACTTTTTTAGCCATCACCTTAGCGTCAAACATAACAGGAGTTATCATCTTAATAAACTCATCTGTTGTCATAAATGATGAATGAGCCAGATTATACTGATCTACAGGGCGCACGCTATCCGGTAACGCACGTACCTGCTCAGCAAAAAAATCTTTTGAAAAGCCCGGCAGGAATTTCTCTTCACCATAATGATGATGTATGCCATTTGAGAACCATACGCGTTTGAGATACACCTCAAATTCTTTATAGTCGTTGGTATTCTTATCACCCTTATAGTTTGTATAGATAGCTTCCAGTGTGCGGCGTATAGCCAGATTGTATTTATTGTTCTGGTCGAAGAGGATATCACGCCCTTCAAGAGCGGCCATAGAAAGATAATATACGAGTTCTTTCTGTTCCAGAGTCAGATTGTTGAAACCCGGAACATAATAACGCAATATCTGCAAATCGGCAAAAGCATCGACTTCGTATACAAAATCGGCGGGAACGGTATCGGGAGCCGCATTTGCTTCACCCTGCGCAGGCTTTTGTCCGCCACAGCCCGCCAACAACATGGAAAATCCTGTCATAGCAATTAATACTGTTTTTTTCATTCGTTTATATTTTTATAATTCAGAATCTCTTTTTAACTAAAACCTTACAGAACTCACAGTTTTTATCAATTTAAGGATCACATTTACTTTTATTACATACGCTATACTCCTGTGACCGTTAGTTGTTAGCAGTTGACTGGTCTCTGTAAACTGAATATACCATATAGATAAATATATCCGGTAATTATAACTTTATCTTTTTCGACTTTCCTTTCGATTCGTTATGAAAAGCGTCTACAGCCGTTACCACATACTTATATTCTTTGCTTCCACCCTCATACGGTAGTGTATAACTCCTATCCCTTGTTACAGTCACTATATTCTGTGCATTATTGAGATTCTCTTTTTCGCCTTTGGCAAATCTGTACACTACATAATACTTGGCCAGTTCGGGATTGTATTTATCTGTTTTGGCATCCCAGCTCAATGTATGGGTGGTTGCTGTATATGATTCTTGCAGGTTATCAACCTTTTTGGGTTTCTTTTTGTGCATATGAGTATATGCCGGTATCAAGGCAGGATATTTCTGATAATTGGATTTCAGACGGTCTGACACACCTTTGTAATTTTCCAGTAGAGAGTATGCCGGCCAGAAGCAATTGCCATGAACGGAGGTAAAACTACGCGAGAGCAGCATTTTTTCCGAAAGCTGATTGTCGCCCGAAGGCAGTGTTGTAGCATCCATCGTGCGGTTTACATCCTGTCCTATGTACAGATGTCCGTCAAAATTATTCTTTGCCCACCATTCTATCAGCGTTTTATAATCGGCTGTTTTATGACCTATTTCCCAATATATCTGTGGCATATTGTAATCTATCCATCCGTTTTTCACCCAGAGTTTTACATCGGCATACAGATCGTCATAGTTTTGCAGGCCGCTTGTATTACTTCCCGAACCGTCGGACGTACTTTTTTGGTTACGGTAGATACCGAACGGACTGATGCCGAATCGCACCCAAGGTTTGGTTACTTCCAGTGTATGCTTTACCTCACGTATGAGCAGGTTTACATTGTTGCGCCGCCAATCTCCCAGTTGGTTGTTTGAGAATCCTTGTGCTCTGGCATACTTATTAAAACTGTTCTGGTCGGGAAATGCCTCTCCCGCAACAGGGTATGGATAGAAATAATCGTCCATGTGTATGGCATCTACATCATAGCGCATTACAATATCCTTTACCACATCGCAGATAAATGTTCTGTTTTCTGGTATTCCCGGATCGAAATACACTTTTCCGTCATATGTAACAAAACGTTCAGGATATCTGTGGTAGATATGGCTTGCCGCAAATACATCATTCTTACCTGCCGATACACGATATGGATTCAGCCATGCGTGCAATTCCATATTGCGCTTGTGGCATTCTTCTACAAGGAAAGCCAATGGGTCGAAGCCTTCTTCGGGTGCAACACCCTGTGTTCCGGTAAGGAAAGCACTCCAAGGCTCGAGATTCGACTTATAGAAAGCATCGGCATAAGGGCGAGCCTGAAATATAACAGCATTTATGCCATCAGCCTGTAACTGGTCGAGTGTGGTTACAAAATATGTTTTCAACTGTGGAACAGTCATTGTCTTGTATCTGCTTTGCCATGCTGTACTCAGCCATGCTCCCCTGAATTCTCTTTTCGGGTGCGTTACATCGTTGAATGTTATACGCTGTTGCTGAGAACCGCAGGACGAAAAAATGATTAAAATGGTAATGGTTAGCAGATAAGCTATTCGGTTTCTATTCATAATTGTAAACATATTTAAAATAGGCTCTTAGATATACTTCTGCAAAAGTAGGAATAATAAGCCGAATGGCTTTGTCCGGACTTATAGATAAATCAAGATTCTCAATAGTTTAAGATTCTTTAAATATTTTGCTGTTGAGTATTCATCAGGAAAACTTGTAATCTCATGTTTAAGAGAAATTATGAAATATCTCTTAACCCGCTATTTTAAATATGTTACTTTTGTTAACTGATTAAGACTACATTTAAGATGAAACATATAACCCTTTCCCTGTTGTTGTCAGTCTCGGTGAGCCTCAGTGCAATCCGTCCGATAAAAATGGGAGTGATAACAGATACGCATTACCTGTCGGAGCAGTTGATGGACGGAGGTTATGCTGTGCAGAACTATGTGTTGGTAAGCGGTAAGAATATAAAAGATACGCCGGCGGTATTGGATAAGGTACTCGCCGACTATCTGAACAGCGATATAGAAGTCCTGCTAATCTGTGGAGACATGAGTAAAGACGGGGAAAAGCAGAGCCATCTCGATCTGGTGAAAAAGCTGAAGCCGTTGCAGGATAGGGGTGTGAAGGTCTATGTTATTCCCGGCAATCACGACATCAATATGCCCAACGCTGTCGAGTATAAAGGAAATAAGACATTGCCTGTAGCCAATGTTTCACCACGCGAGTTTACCGATATTTATGCCGCTTGCGGATACAAGGACGCCATACGGCGCGATACGGCTTCGCTGAGCTATGTGGCGCAACTGGGTGAGGATACGTGGCTGTTAGCCATAGATGCTGCCCGCTATGAGGAATATAAAGGGTATACGGTTTCGGGCGGAAAGATATCTGCTGCCACCGAAAAATGGATTGTAGATGTACTGGACGAAGCTAAGGCGAAAAATATACAGGTAATCGGCATGATGCACTGGGGACTGACAGAGCACATTATATATCAGTCGATGTTCTTTAAAGAATACCTTGTCGATGACTGGAACCGTCTGGCTAATCTTTTTGCAGATAAAGGCATGAAAGTAATCTTTACAGGGCATTTTCATTCTAACGATATATCGTCTTTCAGATCGGATAAAGGGAACATTATATATGATATAGAGACCGGAACACTGTCTGCCTACCCATTTTCGTATCGTTATGTAGATTTATACGCTGATCGCATAGACATCAGGACAGAGAATGTAACGGCTGTTCCCGGCAATCCGAATCTGGCATCAGAAGATAAGGACAGGATGCAGTCGTTGGCAAGGCAGTTGGCTCTGCAAAAAATAAAGAATCTGGGTTATGATTTCTCTCAGGATGTAAAGGAGCAGTTTGCTGATGTGCTAAGTCAGATATTTGTACTCCATGCCTTTGGTGATGAAAAGCCGGATGATCAGTTGAAAGCGTCTGTAGAGAAATTATCCAAATTGATGGAAAGCCCTATGGATTTGGATGATATGCAACTCGACTTTCCTCCTGCCGATAATAATATTGAAATTACTTTCTGATTATGCTTGAGCTCTCACTTTACCCCGATCTTATAGAAGCCGGTTGCGACGAAGCCGGACGCGGATGCCTTGCGGGACCTGTTTTTGCCGCTGCCGTAATATTGTCTGCTGATTTTGTCTGTGAAGAACTGAACGATTCCAAGCAATTGACCGAGAAGATGCGCTATGAGCTGCGCCCGTTTATTGAAGAAAAAGCTGTTGCTTGGGCTGTGGGGATAGTCGACCATAAGGAGATAGATAAAATAAACATACTCAATGCTTCCTTTCTGGCGATGCAGCGGGCTGTAGCTGCGCTGAAAGTCAGGCCGCAACATTTGCTGATAGACGGGAACCGCTTCCGTAAGTACGAAGATATACCGCATACCTGTGTAGTGAAAGGTGACGGTAAGCTGTTACCCATCGCCGCCGCCTCTATCCTTGCCAAGACATACAGGGATGATTATATGATGGAACTGCACGAAAAATATCCGTTATACAACTGGAATCATAACAAAGGATATCCGACCAAGAAGCACCGGACAGCCATAAAAGAACATGGCGTAACTCCTTTTCACCGCCTGACATTCAATCTGACGGAAAAGCAACTGGAACTGGATTTTGAGTAAGAGAGAGGGGGATTCGTTCTCTAAAAACCGAACTTATCCTCAAAATCTTTAGCTATCTCATTGAGAAAGTAGAGTGTGCTTTTGCGTGTGTTTTCTCTGTATTCCTGTATATTGTCTTGCGTGCCGATTGCCGTATCGGTAATGAAGTCTTCAGCGCGTATCACACGAGGAAGCAGGGTGTTGTTCTTGGAATTCTCGTATAGATAAGATATCTCGGTTATCTCCAGTACACACTTATCCTGAAAGAGGAAACCGTTGATTCTGTAGCGCATTATCATTTTTTCACGCACGCCTTTCGAGTTGGCAGGTAATAACAATTCTACCCTCGATTTAGCAATAAACTCATTGTTCTTCTCATCGTGGCGTACACTGGAGATGAAAGGGTCTTTGCCATAATTGATTATAGCCCACTCTTTCAGTATTGCATAATTCGATTCTTTCGATATTTCTTTCTTGGATGGTATTTCTTTCAGGAAAGTTACTTTCCCTTCAACAAGAGGGACTTCCGAGAACTTTTCCCCTTGCTTTACCACCTGTGAAAATGCTGTACTTGGAAGCAAAATGCAGATCAATGTTATTGTGTATTGTAAAAGTTCTTTCATCGTCAGAGTCATTTGTGTTACACAAATATAAAAATATATTCAAAATATATTTACTTCTGACAATAAATTAACTCTTTACCTTACTCAATGTTGTGTCGCTTCCAGATAATTTTTAAGTGTATTGGAATACATTTCCAGCATCTTTTCCCAAACGAAATCATAGTCTATATAGTCCAGATCTATTTTTTTGATCTGCTTGTCCAGATAGATTTTGAAGTCTTCCAACTGTCCGGCAGTATATTTGTCGGCAAAGCGGGTTTCATTATTTCGCATATCGTGTGCCATATAGTTGCAAGGGAATATCTCATAGTTGGAATGTATCTCCTTGTCTATAATCTTTGCTGCCAGTTCCGGTTGCAAACGCTTATCCGGCTCAGTTATCTTTTCCAGATCAGGATTGATACACTTGCCGAAACGGAATACAACATTTCCTTTTTGCCCCAATATGCCGATTTCCATATTCAGCAAATCATCGCGCTGTGATTTCTTGAAGTCCGGATCATCGCGCTTCTGTTGAAACTCTTTTGCTTTCAGGTAATCGCATGGATCGTATTCGTAAGAAATAGATAATGGTATCAAATTCAGTTCTTTCAGGCTTTCGAGGAAAGGCTTGTCGTCCGGATACAGAGCCAGCATTTTCAGTAGGCTGTCCTGCGTTCTGTCGTCCGAATTTTTAGCTCGTCCTTCACGCTGGGCTACCCACACCGATTCTTTTTTCGTTGCGATAGCATAATGGATATATTCCGAAAGATGTTTTGAGGCTATCAGTCTTTCCTTGATTGATAGTCCGCGTCTTACAATAAAACTTTTGTTGAGCCTTACCAACTTGTCTATCCACGAATGTATAAGGAGGTTGTCGCCAATGGCAATTTCTGTAGTCTTAAAACCTTCTTTGTGGCGCAGTATGTTGAGCAGTCCGGCATCGAGGACTATATCCCTGTGATTGGACAGGAACAAGTGCTCCACCGATTTGTCTATATTATCCCAGTTGTCACCCTTTATGCTGGTCGAAACCCTTGCTCCGAGCATACTTACCACAGGGTAGATCATCTTTGCCTGAAACTCTTCTTTGGTTTTATATGTAGACATTTCAGCCGAAAAGTCGTTCCAGTCTATATCGGGGATAACATATTTTACTGCGTGTTGAAATCCCGGATCTACTAATATTTCCTGAATGGCTTGTTCCACCTCATGATCGTACAGAGGCGCTATATCATCAAATCTACTATCCATGGTATTATAAAATAGTGTTAAATTCGTTTTCTATAATTTCTGTCAATACATCGGTTATGCTTAGCTCCGCAGCAGCTACCTGTTGAGGGATAAAGCTTGTCGGAGTCATTCCCGGTGTCGTATTCACATCTAACAAGTAAGGTATACCGTCCGAAATAATGTAATCGACACGGATAATTCCTTTTGCTCCCACCAGATCATATACTTTACTGGTGAGTTGCCCTATCTTTTTTGTCATTTCATCTGAAATACGTGCAGGGGTTATTTCTTCTACCTGGCCCTCGTATTTGGCGTCATAGTCAAAAAACTCGTTTGTAGTTACTACCTCCGTTATCGGGAAAATAACTTCTTTTCCTCTTACTTTGTAGCAGCCACACGTAACTTCGCATCCGCTGATAAAACTTTCTATGATGACATCATTTGTTTCGGCAAAAGACGATTCTATCGCTTTCTGAAGCTGCTCTATGGATTTAACCTTAGTCGTTGCAAAACTCGATCCTCCTGTATTCGGTTTTACGAACTGAGGAAATCCGAGACTATCACCGATATTTTTCACATCATACTTAGTATCCTTATCCAAATATAAAGAATTTGCAACTACTATGCCAAAGTTTTTAAGAAAATTGTTGCAGACAAATTTATTCATGGTCAGTGCCGATGCCATTAGTCCGCAGGTAGAGTAGGGTACATTTATCATGTCGAGATAGCCTTGCAGGCGTCCGTCTTCTCCCGGTGTACCGTGTATTGTGATATATGCGAAGTCAAATTTAACTTTTGCATTATCTGTCGGATTTGTAAAACTAAAGTCATTCTTGTCTACAGGGTAAGTGTTGCCGCCTATTTCTACAGTCCACTCTTCCCGCACTATTTTCACCTTGTACAGATTGTATTTCTCCTTGTCCAGAAAAGAGTATATGCCTTTCATGCTTTTTTCTGACACTATTATTTCAGAAGTATATCCTCCCCATACTATGGCGATGTTCCTTTTCATTTTCTTATATTCAGATTGTTGTTTTTCTTATATTCTCAAATATCCCTGTTGGCAACATATCCGCGCCATTTGTCGAGTAAAGATGTCATATCTTCGGGTAAAGGAGCCTCGAACATCAGCTCTTCACCTGTGCGGGGTTGTATGAATCCCAGCGTCTGTGCGTGCAGAGCTTGTCGCGGACATATATTGAAGCAATTCTGTACAAACTGCCTGTACTTTGCAAAATGTGTACCCCTCAGTATTTCATTGCCTCCGTAGCGCTCATCGTTAAATAGTGTGTGCCCGATATATTTCATATGTACCCTTATCTGGTGTGTGCGTCCGGTCTCGAGCTTACATTGTACCAGCGATACATAGCCCAGACGTTCTAATACTTTGTAGTGTGTAACGGCAGGTTTTCCGAAATCGCCATTAGGAAAAACGGTCATCAGCATGCGGTCTTTGAGGCTTCTGCCTATATTACCTTCTATGCATCCTTCGTCGGCTTCTACCGATCCCCACACCAGTGCTACATACTGCCTTTTGGTAGTTTTGTTGAAAAACTGGGCGGAAAGATGTGCTTTCGCATACGCATTTTTGGCTACTACTATAAGGCCGGATGTATCTTTGTCTATACGGTGTACAATGCCCAGACGCGGGTCTTTTGCATCATACTCGGGTGTGTCTTTCAATCTGTATGCGACAGCATTTACCAATGTGCCCTGATAGTTGCCGAATCCGGGATGTACTACGAGGCCGGGCGGTTTGTTGATGACCATCAGGTCTTCATCTTCATAGACCACATCGAGCGGAATGTCTTCCGGTACGATTTCCATTTCGCGCGGAGGACGGTTCATCACCACTGATATTGTATCCAATGGCTTTATTTTGTAGTTTGATTTTACGGGGGTGTCATTTACCAGAATGCAGCCTGCGTCTGCAGCCTGTTGAATTCTGTTACGTGATACATTGACTATGTGCATGGCCAGATACTTATCTACACGTATCTGTCCCTGTCCCTTATCAGCTACAAAGCGATAATGCTCATATAGGTCATTGCTTTGCTCTTCTGCCAGTTCGTCTTCGGGCAGATCGTCTATGTCGTCGAATGAGTTATCTGTCATTATTCAAAGAAAGATTCTTCAATATTAGTTTCTGGCTCCAATATTTCCGGCATAGGTATGCTGTCATCCAGTGATTCACCTCCGGAGCCTACTACCATTTTCAGACTCGACCCTTTCGGTATCTTCTGGTTTGGTAAAAGTTCTTTCCCTTTATAAGAAACGGAAATCACAATGCCGGCATAAGGGGAAGGTACTTCTTCTATCACGATTTTATCGAATCCTAAAGAATTGAGTTGGGCTTCGGCCTGACGTCTGGAATAATCCTTTAATTCGGGTATTGGAACCATTTGTACTCCTTTAGCCTGAATGATGAGGAATATGGTGCGTCCTGATTTTACGTTCGATTCTCCTTTTGGTATCTGCTCTAATATTGCTCCGGGCACTCCGCCGGTACGGAATATGGAATCGCTGATCTCGTATTGTAGTCCCGATGCTTTCAGTATGCCCTGTGCTTCCTCTATTTGCAGTCCCTTTATATTAGGTACTGCTATTGACTCGCTGTGTCGAGTATATATATTGATCAGGAATAGTACGATAAATATCAGCGCAAGGAAAGTAATCGCCATAAACAGTATGTTTCTGACGTAGATGTTTGTGAGGAACCGTAAAACAATATTCTTTTTTTTCTCCATGGATAAAATGTCTATACGAACGTTGATGCAAAAATATTAAAAAATTATGTGTATTGCCCCTTATTACTTTACAATTTATGTTATTATAAGAATAAATGAAAAGAAAGTGTCCCAAAAACGCTCATCTGCTTCATTGCTTGCTTCATCAGTCGTAGGTCACATACTTTAGTATGCTCCCGTCCTTCTGAGAACCAGTAGCTTCGCATCTAAACATTTTTTGAACATTTCTGATGTTAGAATGCAAAAGAGGCTGTCTCTCCTACTTTTGAGACAGCCTCTTTTGTTTATAAATAACGTATATCGTATACGTACTATTCAGATTTTGAAATAGGTATCTGGCGTTTAACTCCCTGACTCAAAGAAATCATGGTTTCTGTGGCTACTACACCCGGTATGTCTTGTATCTTGTTGTTGAGCAAGTCCATTAGGTGTTCGTTGTCGCGTGCATACAGCTTGATCAGAATCGTATAAGGACCTGTCGTAAAATGAGATTCTACTATTTCAGGTATTTTATCCAGTTCAGGTATTACTGTTTTATACATAGAACCTCTTTCGAGTTTTACCCCGATGTATGTACATGTATTGTATCCTAATACTTTAGGATTGACAAAATATCCTGATCCTACGATTACGTCCATTTCTACCATGCGTTGTACGCGTTGGTGGATGGCTGCACGGGAGACACCGCACTCAAGGGCTACATCTTTGAACGGAATCCTTGCATTTTGTGAAATGATCTCCAATATCTTTTTGTCAAGCTTGTCGATTTTTTGCATAATAAGAGTTTTTAGGGTTATTTTATTCCAAATATAAGTTGTTTTTTGTAAAAACAAAACTTTTTGCTAAATAAAATACATCACTAATGCCAAATTATTATCTATTTCTTACTTTTTGTCTTATTTTCTGACAGGAGCCGGAGCTGCAGGAGCCTCAATTCCTAATAACTCAATATCAAAAATCAAGTTAGAGAACGGTTTGATAGTCCCTCTGTCAGCAGCACCATAAGCCAGATCGTAAGGGATATAAACTGTCCATTTAGAGCCTACAGGCATTAGTTGAAGAACTTCTGTCCAGCCTTTGATCACTTGGTTAACACCGAAAGTAGCAGGTTGTCCGCGATCTACAGAACTGTCGAATACTGTACCGTCGATCAACGTTCCATGATAATTAACCTTTACTACGTCTGTGGCAGCCGGTTTCGATCCGTTACCTTCTTTTACTACTTTGTACTGAACGCCGCTAGGAAGTGTTACTACACCTTCTTTAGCTTTATTCTCATCCATGAATTTCTGTCCGGCAGCAATCTGCTCGGTATATTGCTTTTTCATTTCCTCTTCTTGTTTAGCCTGAGCCTTAGCTTGAGCTTCCTGCATTTTTACAGTGTAGATAGCAGCAGGGTTTTCGATAGCAAATTTGCCACCTTTCATAGATGTTGCCAAAGCAGCAAGGAAAGCATCGTTGTTGAATTTCTCTTTAGAATCCGGCCCGTAGATCTGATTGATAAAGTTAGGGAACATTTGTTTTCCGATCTGGTTACCTACCGAGATGCCGGCAATGTATGGAGACTGGGTTTCAGGTGCATTTATACCTTCTTTGAGTCCTTTTAGGAACTCAGCAATGTTTCTAGTGTTGGCTTTAGAAAGAGAGTCGATCTTAAAGTTCATTACTTTCAGCAAAGAGTCTTTTTTTGTAGCATCTGCATCAGCCATTCTTGTATAGTAAGCTCTCATGCCTGTAGTATCGCTTATAACACCTGATTGTTGCAGGAACATGGCCAGGCCTTGCTGCTCATACATATTTGCACCAAGAGCGTAAGAGAGAGTATCAATGTCGGACTTGAGTGTAGGGTTTGAATTTACACCACCATCACAAGATGTAAGTAAAGCTCCGATAGCTACGAAAGCACCAAGAGCGAAAACCTGAATTTTTTTCATGTTTTAATTAAAATTTTTATTATACAATATCTAAAATTTCTACTTCGAATATCAGTGTTGAATTAGGCTCGATTGATTGTCCGGCACCCGCTTTACCATAGGCAAGGTTTGCTGGTATAAACAATTTCCATTTAGAACCTACAGGCATTAGTTGCAGGGCTTCTACCCATCCCGGTATCACTTGGTTCACACCAAATGTAGCGGGTTGTCCGCGCTCTACGGAGCTGTCAAACACTGTGCCGTCGATCAATGTACCATGATAGTGGCATTTTACCTGATCGGTAACTTTTGGTTTAGGACCGTTGCCTTCTTTCAGTATTTCGTATTGCAGACCGCTTGGCAGTGTGACTACACCCGGTCTGTTTTTGTTGATTGCAAGAAATTCTTCACCTGCTTTCAGATTAAGTTCCAGCCTGTCTTCCTGTAGCTTAGAGAAATAATCGTTCAGAATTTGTTGTGCTTCTTCATAAGAAATTGCAGCTTGATTTCCATTTATTACATCCTGCAATCCTTTCAGGAAAGACTCTGGGTCGATATTCTTAATGCCCGACGACATGAAATTGTTACCGATACTTAATCCCAGAGCATAACTGATTTTATCCATATATTCTTTTTGTTTTTAACCAGCCTTGTAAATCAGATCGATAGATACTGAAATAGGTCGACTGAGCGTTTGGTTTAATTAACCAACAAAAATAGTTCTTTTCACGATACTTTAATAAATTTTAGCCTCTAAAAAACTATATTTGTGAAGCATACTTACATTTTTTAATATATTATGAAACATATTGTTGTATTAACAGGTGCCGGCATGAGTGCCGAGAGTGGTATCGCTACATTCAGAGATACCGGAGGATTGTGGGAACAGCACCGCATAGAAGATGTTGCTACTCCCGAAGGTTTTCATAAGAATCCCCAATTAGTCCTCGATTTCTACAATGCGCGCCGTAAAGCTGCTTTCGATGCCAAACCTAACGGCGGACATATAGGACTGGCAGAAATGGAGGCTGACTACAAAGTCTCTGTCATAACCCAGAATGTGGATGACCTGCACGAAAGGGCGGGTAGCACGCGTGTGTTGCATCTGCATGGAGAACTCAGTAAGGTGCGCTCTACTGTCGATCCGTCCCTGATATATACCCTCACTCCCGATAATGCGGAAATACATATTGGTGACAAGTGTGAGAAAGGATCGCAACTCAGACCTCATATCGTATGGTTCGGTGAGGCTGTCCCTGCCATAGAAGAAGCTGTGAGGATAGTGCAAAAAGCAGATGTACTGGTTGTTATAGGTACATCGCTGAATGTGTATCCGGCAGCAGGACTGTTGAATTATGCTCCTCCTGCAACCCCGATCTATCTGATAGACCCGAATGAGGTGAAGACCACTCTGTATGGTGTACACTTTATACGAAAAGGAGCATCGGAAGGGGTGGCTGAACTGAGAGCAAGATTAAATAAAGATATCTGAAAAAGGACGGCGGGAACATCCCGCCGTCTTGCTTATATAGAGAAGTCTGTCTACTTAATTCTTTCCAGTGTTTTTACCAGATAGTCATAAAACTTGGTAACAGTGTCTATTTCTACAAACTCGTCCGGAGAGTGTGCATTCAGGATTGTAGGTCCGAAGGAAACGATGTCCAATCCCGGAGTACTGCCCAGTATGATACCACACTCGAGCCCTGCGTGTACTACTACCACATGTGCATCTTCCTTGTACATTTCCTTGTACAGCTTAGCCATCATATTCAGCGTGTCCGATTGTGCATTAGGCTGCCATCCCGGATAACCGTTTTCAACTGTAACTTTAGCTCCGGCCAGTGCAAATACGCTTTCGAGGCTAGATGCTATTTCTTCTTTACGGTCTTCGGATGAACTGCGAGCCAGCATTTTAGCTGAAATCTTACCCGGTTCAGATTTTACCGATGCAAGGTTTGTAGATGTTTCCACAATGCCTTCAAAGTCGGTAAGCATACTGATAACCCCATTCTGGCATCCCACAACGGCATTTATCAGTCCGTCTTGTATTTCTTCCGGAATCAGTGTTTTAGGCACATCGGCTTTCGTTGCTTTGAACGAAAGGTTGTGTTCCACTGTCTTGTATTCATCTTTATATCTTTTCTCGTATTTTTTTACCAGTTTCAAGAAGTCTTTTTCATCCTCTTCGGGCAGAGTAACCAATGCTACAGCTTCGCGAGGGATGGCATTACGCAGCGATCCGCCGTCGATAGCCGAAAGACGCACTTCGTAGTTGCTTACGGCTTCTTTCAGGAAGTAAGCCATCAGTTTATTAGCATTGGCACGTCCCAGATGTATCTCTGTTCCTGAGTGTCCGCCACGAAGTCCTTTCAGTGTTATTTTATATGCGATGTCACCTTTTGGCGTTTTTACTTCTTTAAATTCCCAGTCAGCATTCACGTCTACACCACCGGCGCAACCTACGCAAAGTTCACCTATCTCTTCTGTATCGAGGTTCAGTAGAACGTTGCCGGACAAGAATCCTTTCTTTAAGCCCGAAGCTCCAACCATGCCGACCTCTTCGTCTACAGTAAACAGGGCTTCTATCTTTCCATGTTTCAGTTTATTGTCTTCCAGTACAGCCATCATAGCAGCGGCACCGATACCATTATCTGAACCTAGAGTGGTTGATTTGGCTTTTACCTTATTGCCGTCTATTACTGTTTCTATAGGGTCTTTAGCAAAATCGTGCTTTACATCGGAGTTCTTTTGTGGAACCATGTCCAGATGCGATTGCAGAATCACAACAGGAGCTTTTTCCATACCTTTTGTAGCAGGCTTGGTAATCAGTATGTTACCGGTTTTGTCTTGTTTTACATCCAGCTTCAGGGCTTTACCAAAATCCATAACGAATTTGGTTACTTCCTTCATCTGTCCCGTTGGGCGCGGAATCTGGGTTAAATCATAGAAGTGTTTCCACAACTGTGTCGGTTTTAGTTTAAGTATCTCTTTCGCCATAATAATTATGATTTATAATTTACGAATGGTAACAAAGATAGAAAAATATAGATGAAAGTATGTGTGTAATGCTATATTTTTAGATTATTTCTGATTGTTTGCTGACAATGTGCTTTTTTTGCTCCTTATTTTACTAAAATATTAATTGTCAGTAATTAATAAAAAAAGGTAACAAAGGTAACACTTCTGTCAGTCAACAGTGATCAGTCAACAGTGATCAAAAACTTGACAATTATCAATTACAGGAGCGAAGTGTGTGTAAAGGTCACAACTTTTTCAAATAATTTTTCTTTGCGCCTTCGCGTCTTTGACTCGCCTTCGCGTCGTCGATTTTCAATTGCGTGAGAAATATTTTAACTAAAACCTTACATTCCTAACAGAAATATCAATCTATATTCGCTTTTTCAAAGATCACTTTTCTATAGATCGGGTGAAAAATTTTATGCTCTTGCATTTAGAGCCTGTTTAAATTTTACCAAAACATTTTGTTATCGTTCTTTTTTCGTTCATTTTCAGTCTCTTTTTGTCCGATTTTCCCCTTTCTTCAGCTTGAATAGCCCGCTATTCGCGCTTCAGATAAGAAAAAATCATTCCAAAAATAGTTCTGAAAACCTAAACGAATAAAATTTAAACAGGCTCTTATAATTCCTTTTCATCTATAGATAAACATTTCTGAAAATAATTATATATTGGGGTTCTCGTTTATTTTGTCTTCTTTTTGGATGTGTATATGTGCCTTTTTCCGAAAGAAATTATAGCCCGTATATTCAAAGTGATATATTCTTGCCGGTACAATATCTGTTTTATAGCCTTCTTTTATGAATATCAGGTCAGGCATAGTCTGCGGGTCTTTTTTCAATGCAAAGTAGCCCGATGAGTCCGTAATGGTTTCATGATAGTCCTCTATATTCTCCCTTACTGTTACGTTATCCAGAGGATTTCCACTATCATAATCATATACATATCCTTCGTAGCAGCTATTGGCTTTATGGTCGCCATATTTGTAGCCTAAGGTGGTTATGAGTAACAAGACTATAATAATGGAACCAAGAAATACGGGTTTAGATATAGCGAATGGTTTGGTAATATTTATTCTTATTTTTCGGTGAAAATCGAAGAAGCAATAGATGTGAATAGCGAAGAACGGAATGATTGCTGCCAGAAACAGATCGGGATGGTATGTGAAATCATCGGATAATTCAGTACAGAGTAGTATTGTGACAATTGCAGGCAGTAGGAAAAAACTCAGAGCCGATAACCATAGTGAATCTCTAACAGATGAAAATAGATTGAGATACACCGAAAGTGAAAATACTGCCATAGACAGAATGTACATAACCGGAAACATTTCTGCAAACATGCTACCAAGATGCTGTTGCGCGACGATGATAAGAGAACACACAATACTGATAACAGTGGTTACAGTCAGTTTTATGCTGAGTTCCTGTCCGTATTTTCTTTCTTCCGTTTTGTTTTCCATGATCTTTGGGCTTTTCAATCTGTGTTAATAGGGTCGCTTCTGCTTTTTAACTAAAACCTTACAAAGTTTACACATTTTGTATTATTTCAAATATCTTTTTCATTGGCATATCGGCACATTGTCGCATTAGTACATTGATATACTATATATAGATAAAGCTACCGGAAGATAATACAGGGCAGTATAATTACTTTTTCTTATTCAGAGCCAGCATAGCGAATCCGAACAATCCGAGCAGGATAACCCACAGCGACTGTATCCCAAATACACCTGTGGCAAAGGCTGTAGCTTCGAGGCCGTTGACACCGTAAAGACTAAGTGCTGCGATGACTGCTACCTGCCAGGGTCCTAACCCTCCGTTAGACGGAACGCCCATACTCAGGCTGGTGAGGGCAAAAGCAATCAGTCCTGCTGTGAAGCCTAAATCTTTAGTGAAGTCGAATGCGAAGAATGTAGTGTAGAAATAAAGGAAATAGGAAACCCAGATGCCGATAGTATAAAGCGCAAGTTTTCCTTTCGTCTTCATATTCCAGATGGCTTTGGCGTCTTTGATAATTTCTTTGATAAAGCCTTTTACTTTTCTTACAATAAAGTTTTCCTTGAAAAACTTAAAGATAATATATGTAGTAATAATAGCAGCAGCAATAAGTATATAAAGCAAAGGTGATTTCAGTATCCCGATAACAATGTCGAATGTATCCTGATTTTGTTCCAGTTGACTGATGAAAAACTGCATATTGAACAGGAATGCGATCATACAGATGAATATTACGGTCAGGGAGTCGAAGATACGGTCAAGGATCATTGTGCCGAACAGTTTGGAAAAAGGGATCCGCTCTTCTTTGGCTATGATGCCGCATTTCCATATCTCGCCTGCACGCGGAAGGGCAAAGTTTACAGCGTAGCCGCCATATATGGCATAGCTGAGATTCGCTATTTTGGGTGTATATCCCAACGGGGTGATGAAAAGCTCCCAGCGGTAACCTCTCAATGTGTGTCCCAGTAGTCCGAACAGAAGAGAAAAGAGCAGGATACCCCAGTTGGCATCTTTGATAATATGCCATACATCTTTGAAGTTAATATCCCTGAACAGATATACAATAATGAAAATTCCCAAAGCTAAAGGTAATACCACCTTTATCAGAGTGTTTAGTACAGATTTCTTCTTCGATGCAGGTACTTCTTCGATCGGATCTTCCATTCTATTTTGTAAAATTGCAGTTTCTTATTATAATTATAACAAAGGTAAAAGACGTGTTTTAGCAATAAAATACTACCTTTGCGCCTGCAAATATAATCATAAATATAAGTATGTCAGCAGTAAGACCAAAGAAATTCTTAGGGCAACACTTCCTCAAAGATATGGATATAGCACGCCGTATCGCTGATACATTGGACGATTTTTCCGATGTGCCGGTTATTGAGGTAGGTCCCGGCACAGGGGTTCTTACGCAGTTTCTGATCGAAAAAAATAAGGAGCTGACCGTTGTCGAGCTCGACCGCGAATCTGTACCTTATCTCGATGAGCATTTTCCTGCACTGCGCGGACATATCGTTGAGGCTGACTTCCTTACATTAGATTTGTCGCAAATCTACAAAGACCGTTTCTGTGTAATCGGTAACTATCCTTACAACATATCTTCCCAGATATTTTTTAAAGTACTCGATCATAAAAATCAGATACCCTGTTGTTCGGGCATGCTCCAGAAAGAAGTTGCCGAACGCATTGCCGCCCGTCCGGGTGGCAAAACACGAGGTATTTTAAGTGTACTGCTTCAGGCTTGGTACGATGTTGAATACCTGTTCACGGTGAGTGAGAAGGTGTTCGACCCTCCTCCCAAAGTGAAATCGGCAGTGATAAAGCTGGTGAGAAATGACCGCCAAACGCTTGGTTGCGACGAACGGTTGTTTAAGACGGTTGTGAAAACCGGATTCAACCAGCGGCGAAAGACCCTGCGCAACTCAATGAAGCCCCTGCTCGGAAAAGATTGTGAAGCTTATACTAATCCGATCTTTGCCGAACGACCCGAGCGGCTCTCGGTCGCAGATTTTGAAGAGCTGACAAATATTGTCGCTGCGCATCTGCCCGAGAGGGAAAACGAGAGGAAGTAAGAGTACACACACTTAAAAAAGAGAGCTCATGTCAGAAGTAAAACTATTCTATCATAAAGACAATGCTATAAGAATGAGCCGTAGCATTGAGTTTTTGAAAACTACGCCTATCAAGAACTTTCTATGGATCGACCTTAACAATGTGGACGAGGAAATAGAAAATGAACTTGAAGATTATCTGAAAATATACATTCAGGAAGAAGAAGAAATGGTCGAAATCGAGATGTCGTCCCGCTATATGGAAACAGCCGATTCGCTAGTGGTCAATTCCAACTTTCTGCTTGGTAACTTTGAGAAAGAGCCCGTCTCTTTCATAATGAAGAACAATATCCTTATCACAGTACGTGGCGAAGACCTGACTTCGTTTCACGAGACGATAAAGAAAATATCTGCCAATCCGAAAACATATCCTACCGGTTATCATGTGTTTGTAGCCATACTGGAAACACGCGTAGAGATAGATGCCGACATGGTAGAGGATATGACACAGGAGATTACAACACTCAGTAACAGTATCAGCATACAGGAGGCAGACGAAGAATTGTTGATGGAAATCAAGAACCTTCAGGAAAAGACGATGATGCTTCGTGAAAATATCATAGATAAACAGCGTGTGGTAACAAGTCTGCTGAAAAGTGACCTGATGCCAAAAGAAATGCATAGCCGTATCACAATACTGATAAAAGACATCAATTCGCTGCTCGAGCATATACGTTTCAGCTTCGATCGTCTCGATTACTTACAGGATACGTTTCTCGGTTTTGTAAATATCGAGCAGAATAAAATTATCAAAATGTTTACCGTTATCTCGGTAATATTCATGCCGCCAACTCTTATAGCCAGTATCTATGGAATGAACTTTGGTGAAATGCCTGAATTGAAATGGAAGTATGGTTACATATTCTCCATTGCGTTGATGGTATTTGCAGTCGGGGTAATCCTCTTTTACTTCAAAAAGAAGAAGTGGTTGTAATCGATGGCAGGAGATACGCTATATATTTCCGATTACGATCATTACGAAAAGGTCTTAAATAAGGTTCTGTCTGTAAAGAAGCAGTTGTGGATAGGAACTGCCGATATCAAAGACCTGTACTTTATGCAGGGAAAACAAAGCGTGCCATTCCTGAAAATACTTTCCGATCTGGTGAAACGTGGGGTCGAAATACGGTTGATACACGCTAAAGAACCCGGTCCTAATTTCAGAAAGGATTTTGATAAATATCCGTTGCTGGTTCAGGGCTTAGAGCGGGCTTTATGTCCACGAGTACATTTCAAGATGATGATATTCGATTTGCAGACGGTTTATATCGGTTCTGCAAACCTAACAGGCGCAGGCATAGGGATGAAAGGTAAAGATACCCGCAACTTTGAAGCCGGCATTCTCACGTCAAATCCGGCATTGCTCGAAAGTGCAATATCACAGTTCGATTCGGTATGGATCGGGAGTTTTTGCAGTAAATGTAAGCGGAAAGATTATTGTGGCGATCGCATTAAATAAACTAAAAGGACAGATTTTAGTGATCTGTCCTTTTAGTTTATTTGGTCTTTTTCCCTTTTTTCGCTGTTTTTTCTTCCTGCTTGTCTTTTATTGTAGTCGCTTTCTTTGCTCTGGGAAGGGGAGTTGCAGGTTTTTTTTCCTCTTGCGGAGCCAATACTTTCTTGGCATTCTCTATTTCCTGCTTGGCTGCATCCGTAAGGATAGGGTAGTGGAGCTTTAACTCTTCCATCCTGTCGCAGATAATTTGCCCTACGGCATAGCGCATAAACCACTTATTATCGGCAGGGATAACATACCAAGGGGCTTCATCAGTCGATGTATTTGTGAGCATATCTGAATAGGCTTTCATATAGTCGTCCCAGAATGCACGTTCTTTAAGGTCGGATGCCGAGAATTTCCAGTTCTTCGATTCATCTTCCAATCGTGCGAGGAAGCGTTTTTCCTGTTCATCATGTGATACGTTCAGGAAGAACTTGAGAATAATCGTTCCGTTTTCGGTCAGATGCCTTTCAAAGTCATTTATCTGTCTGTATCGTTTTTTCCAGAACTTATCATCTACATCTTCCACCTTGTTTATTTTCGGTAATTTGCCGTTTAGTACAATGGCGGGATGAACTTTTGCGACCAGTACGTCCTCGTAATGTGAACGGTTGAAAATGCCGATTCTACCACGTTCCGGCAAGCATTTGTATATCCGCCACAGATAATCGTGATCGAGGTCTTCTGCCGAAGGTACTTTGAATGAATATACCTGACAGCCTTGCGGATTGACGCCCGACATTACATGCTTTACCGTACCGTCTTTGCCTGCTGCGTCCATTGCCTGAAAGATAACAAGTATGGAATAACGATCGTGAGCATACAGTTTGTCTTGTAATTTTGCCAGTTTTTCGGTATTCTCTTCCAGTAGTTTTTCAGCTTCATCCTTTTTCAGACCGGCTGTATAATCGGTTCTGAAATCGGATACTTTGTGCTTGTCTCCGGGTTTTGCCGTCAATTTTTTAAGAACATCCTTTTTCATATCGTTATTCTTTTTTGATGTTACCGTTTCAGGTCACTTATTTATAGCTGTCGAGTATCTGATATATTTCAGCTTTTTTGCTTTCGTCGAGGAAATACCATTTATTGTCGAACTTGGTTCTGCCATTTTCTTTCCAGATCATCAGCCAACTGTTCTGGTCACTGGTTTTCCCTTTGTAATGCGATATAAGTGTATAGTCGGGAGCAACCATTTTAACCATTATTCCGCTATTGTTCCACAGGGTATCATTTACCGATAAGGCAAGGGCCTCACCCAGCTTGTTTCTGTCGGCTTCAGAAATAATACGTTGTTCGTTACTGTCGGGGAACAGAAGTGACATTGTATCTACTTCTGCTATGTTGAACTGTAATTTCATTGTGTCTACAACAGAAGCTGTTTCTGTCGTTTCTGCTTGTTTTTCTTTGTTTGCAGAAGTGTTACACGCTACAAATGTCGTTGCAAGAAGCAGAGTCAGAGTCCCTGCCAGATGTTTGATTGAGATATTCATTTTTTATTTTTAATATTGTTCTTTTATTCTTCTTCTTTAAACCAGCCCGAATACATCAGATAGTTTTTTGCAATTTTCTGATTCATTTCTTTTGCCTGATCGGGGTCTACTTTCTTTACAAATTTGGCAGGAACTCCGGCATATATACTGCCCGGTTCTACCTGTGTGCCGCTCAGTACCACAGAGCCTGCTGCTATAATGGCTCCTTCGCCTATCACTGCATGATCGAGTACAATAGCGCCCATACCAATGAGTGCACCGTTTTCTATTTTCGCACCGTGTATAACTACATTGTGTCCTACAGATACATCGTCTCCGATTTCTACTACCGATTTTTGATATAATGTATGTAATACGCTGCCATCCTGTATATTTACCCTGTCGCCTATGCGTATGGAGTTAACATCGCCACGCAATACAGTGTTGAACCATATACTGCAATCTTTACCTATAACAACATCGCCAATAATTGTGGCATTTTCGGCCAGATATGCATTGTCTCCTATTTCGGGTGTAAATCCTCTTACTTCTTTAATTAGTGCCATTCTTGCTTTGTATGTGATGATCTAAAAATTTTATAACGTTCTTTTCGTTTATCCTTTTTGCTATAATGGTTTTATCCTTGTCCAGAATAAAGGTTGCCGGTATGCCTGACGTATCGTAGTACAGCCAGTATTGTGACTTGTAATTCAGGTCAGCACAGTTAATCCAGTCGGTGAGCTTATTTTTCTTCATGAAATCGAGCCACTCCTGTTTGTTATTGCCTGTATTGATCGCTATTACCTCCAAGCCTTTTTCTTTGTATTTCTTATATACCTCGTCATGGAACTTTGGCGTTTCCAGCTGACAGTAGCCGCAATCGGGATTGTAAAAGTACAGTAAGGTATATTCTGTCGCTATTCCATTTGTTGCCACCGACTTCCCATCCGGTGTTTCCATTATCAGGTTACGCGCTTTCATTCCTATCCGGTTATATTCAATATCACTGTATTTCTGTTTCAGTTGCGACATTTGCGCACTGTCTATCCATGCTATACTCTTATTCATAATATAGTTTTCATACAGGCGTGCCCAGATATTTTCGTCACCCATCCGCCCACTGCTCAGGGCATCGTTTGTGAGCTTCGACAACATTTCTTTAAAACAAATATCGTTGTTTATTGTTTTTGCTACCAGTCTGTTGGCTGCTGCTGCGAGCGAATCGGGTACAGGGTCTGTCCACTGTTGCATATAGCTGTCAATATAGCTGGTGAAATAGTTTGTCCTCCAAAAGCGGGGGTCGGTAAGGTTTATATTGTCAAAGTAATGTACTTTCCCGTACTCCTTATTAGCCAAGAACTCTTTGTTGTCTTTCGGCTGAGGATAAGGCAGCGTAATGTACTCCATGCCTTTCAGAAAAATGCCTGCCCATTGTGTCCTGTGCTTTTCGATGAACGACTGTGTGTGTAATGCTAGCTTATCATCGAAATTATCGAGTTCGTCCTGTAGTTTCGGCTTTTCCTGTTCCGATGCACTGAGGAATCTTCCTTGCAGTACACTCTTTCTCATGTCTTCTTCTGCTATGTATGCAAGGTGCTGCCACAATAACTTAGTGTCCTCACTGCCCGAAACAGTATTTTTAGATGGATCTTTTTCATTGATCGACATGCGGATATCATCCTGTGTGTCACCGATCAAAAAATCTATCAGAAAAGATGGTTTTATATGCAGGAAGTATTGTCCCTGATCTATTTTTCGATCGGGGTAAGCAAATATAGCTTTGCTGTCTTCCCCGACTTTCACTGAGTCGATGGCATAAGTTCCTCCCATCCAGTATTGTCCCAGATATAGGGTCTTGTTTGCCTGATTAGGAATAGTCACTTCGAGACGAAACGAACCGTCCTTCTCGCCCATATTATTTTGAGCCTCCACTTTGTTGAAAAAGAGGAGGCTCAGTATGATAAGAATATTATATCGCATTGGTCTTTTCTTTTAACCATTGCTTCTCGTCCTCGTTCAGCAGAGGAGAAAGGCGGTCATATACAAGTTTATGGTATTCGTTGAACCATTCGATTTCTTTTTCTGTCAATATCTCCTTCACAATAGGTGTAGTGTCTATCGGGCAGAGGGTAAGCGTTTTGAAAGAATAGAAATCGCCGAACTCGGTAGTTGTCTCATGTTGGGTCAGAATGAGGTTCTCGATACGGATGCCGTATTTGCCGGCTCTGTATATTCCCGGTTCGTTAGAGGTAACCATGCCTATCTGCAATGTAGTCGGATTCTCATTCATACGGATATTTTGAGGTCCTTCATGCACATTAAGGAAATGTCCTATTCCATGTCCTGTACCATGCAGATAATTCAGCCCGTTATCCCATAGTGCTTTGCGGGCTAGTATGTCGAGCTGGCTGCCTCGTGTCCCCTGTGGATAGATGGATGTAGCCAGATTGATGTGGCCTTTCAGCACCATTGTATAATCTTTTTTCATCTGTTCGGTCAGCGGGCCAACAGCTACAGTGCGGGTTATATCGGTTGTCCCGTCAAAATACTGAGCTCCCGAGTCTACAAGCAGGAATCCTTCAGGTTTTACGCTCAGTGAACTTTCGTCTGTAACATGGTAGTGTACAATGGCTCCGTTAGGTCCGTAGCCGGAAATAGTATCGAAGCTTTCGCCTACAAAGTTGGTTTGCTGGCTTCTGTATTCTACAAGCTTAGCCGGTATCTGAATTTCTGTAACACTTCCGGTCGGAACGGTTTTTTCGAGCCACATCAGGAAGCGGACAAGTGCCACTCCGTCTTTTTCCATAGCTGTATTGAAGCCTTGTATCTCGGTTTCGTTCTTGATGCTCTTCATCAGGTCGGCAGGCGATGGCATATCTACTATACGGCATCCGTTAGGGATCGTATTGTAAAGGCGGAAAGTTACTTTATTACCATCCAGACAAACCGATGATTTTATCTTTGATACATAATCGAATATCTTTGAGTATTCGGCAATGACAACACCTTCTCCTTTCAGATATGCTGATGTTTCCGGAGTAAGTTTTTTAGGGTCGATGAACAATACGGTTTCTTTACGCGATACATAGGCATAACTTACAGCCACCGGATTACATTTAACATCGTTTCCTCTTATATTGAAAATCCATGCGATAGTATCCAACGATGCTACAAGGAGTGATTCTGCTCCTGCTTTTTCCACATTGTCGCAAATACGGGCTATCTTTTTGTGTGTCGTTTCTCCTGTATATTTTTCAGGAAGTACGAAAATCGGATTTTGTGGTATTGCCGGCCTGTCGTGCCATATTGTGTCGAAAGGATCGTAATCACTTATTACATGCAGTCCTTTCATATTCAGTTTGTGGGTAAGGTTGAAAGCGTCTTTTGAGGCATATACACTACTGTCGATACCTACATATTCGCCTTCGCCCAGTTCCGACGTCAGCCACTCTTCCATAGTAGGGGTCTGCGGCAGACCATCTTTGAATAACTCGATTTCGGTACCGTTTAATTCGTTTGTTGCTTGCAAAAAGTAACGCGAGTCTGTCCACAATCCGGCTTTCTGGCGTGTAACAACTACTGTTCCGGCCGATCCGGTAAAGCCGCTTATCCACTCTCTCGAAGCCCAGTGCAATGCAGGGTATTCGCTCAGATGTGAGTCTGTACTGGGAACGATAAAGGCATGGAGGCCTTTATCTTCCATGAATTGGCGCAGGGCTGTCAGTCTTTTATGTATTACACTCATATTATTTAATATTTAATGTATTATATAATGGTTGTCGTATTCATCTCTTGTTTGTAGTGAGAATTAATATCCCCTTTTACAGCAGCGCCTATTTCTATTTCTATGGTTCCGGTCTTTACATTGCCGGTAACTGTAGATGTGGCGCGCAGGAATACGTTTTCGCTACAGAATATATTTCCGTCCACTTTTCCCAAAACCTCAATATTCGTACATCTGATCTCTCCGGTTATAGTACTGCTCGTTCCTACTATGATCTTTCCTTTACAGTGTATGTTACCATCTATAGAACCATCTATACGGAAATCCTCTTCGGCATTTATCTCTCCTTTTATATGTGTGCCAGCAGCAAGTATGTTGTGAGTGCTGGCCGACACAGCCATTGATTCTTTGATTTTTGCCATGTTCTTTTGTTGTATATTATTTTATATGTGTGTTAAGAAAACAAACTTAGTTAAAAATAAGCGAAACTTTAAATTTATTAATTAAAAATAATTTCACTTTAATAGTTTATAACATGTATTGCTGTTTCATCTGTATAAGTGACAAAGAAGATTGTTATCTTTTTGTATATCTTTGTTTCTTTAAATAACAATTAAGCTATGAAGAGCTATATATTATTGGAAAATCTTACTTTTTATGCTAATCATGGTGTTTTTCAGCAGGAAACAATTGTCGGTAACCTTTATACAGTAAACCTGAAGCTGGAGATCGATCTGGAAAAGCCGAGCCGGACAGATAATCTGGAAGATACAGTCAGTTATGCGGAAATATACGAACAGGTGAAAAAAGAAATGATGATTCCATCAAAATTACTGGAACACGTTGCAGGGAGAATAATACGTAATCTGAAAAGTAATTTTCCGTTAGTGGAAACTGTGGAGATAAAAGTGTCGAAACGTAATCCGCCTATGGGTGGGCAGCTCGATTGTGCAAGTGTGGTTCTGATAGGCTAAACAGTATATGAAAGTAAAGAAGATAACAGACCTGAACCGGATTTCGGTAGATGAATTTAAGGTTGCAGAAAAAACTCCACTTATTGTGATTCTCGATAATGTGCGGAGCCTGAATAATATAGGTTCGGTTTTCAGAACTTCGGATGCCTTTCGGGTCGAAGCTATATATCTATGTGGTATTACGGCGACACCTCCTGATGCCGAGATACACAAAACGGCATTGGGTGCGGAGGATGCTGTCGCATGGCGATATTTTGAGCATACAGAGGATGCCGTAAATGTATTGAAAGAAAGGGGGGATATAATATATGCCGTTGAGCAGGCCGAAAAAAGTATTATGTTGAATGAACTGAGGATGGATAGCACAAAACACCATGCCATAATTCTTGGTAACGAGGTGAAAGGAGTTAGTCAACAGATAGTTGATATGTGCGACTACTGTATTGAAATACCGCAGTTTGGGACAAAGCATTCTTTGAATGTTTCGGTCGCTACAGGAGTCGTTGTTTGGGAAATTTTTAAACAGTTGGTTTGATATTGCAATATTTTTGTTAGTTTTGCATGCTGGCTAAGGCACTAATTGTAACAACTCGTAACTATGATAACAGAATCAGATAAACTCTCTTTAGAAGAGAAGGGTATTTCTTCGGATGCCTTTCAAAAACAGCTGGATAGTTTTAAGACCGGTTTCCCTTTTCTTGGACTGTCTTCGGCAGCATCCGTAGAAAGAGGTATCATGGTGTTGTCACCTGATGATGAAAGAAAATCTTTGAACAGTTGGGATGCATACAAGGCATCGTCAAAGAAGATTGTAAAATTTGTGCCGGCATCAGGGGCTGCAAGCAGAATGTTTAAAGATCTGTTCGAGTTTCTGGATGCCCCTTATAATATACCTACCTCTGCATTTGAGAAGTCTTTTTTTGACGGGCTGTCTAAATTTGCATTTTATGAAGACCTCGATGCTGCCTGTCTGAAAAATGAAGGTAAAGATATTGCTACACTACTCGCGGGAGCAAATTACAAATCTATTATAAAAAATCTATTAAGTACCGAAGGATTGAATTATGGAAGTTTGCCGAAAGGGTTGTTGAAATTTCATAAATACGCGGGCTTTTCACGAACACCTGTAGAAGAACATTTGCAAGAAGGCTTTCTATATGCGAAAAATGACAGAGGGGAAGTAAATATTCATTTTACAGTATCTCCGGAACACAAACCTTTGTTTGAGAAACTGATTGATAGTAAGAAGAGTGCAGTTGAAACAGAATTATCTGTCACATATAATATTGACTACAGCGAACAAAAGCCCAGTACAGATACTATTGCCGCAGATGCCAATAATGAACCGTTCAGGGAAAATGGCAAACTCGTTTTTCGTCCCGGAGGTCATGGGGCGTTAATTGAAAACCTGAATGATCTGGATGCCGATATTGTATTTATAAAAAATATAGATAATACCGTTCCCGATAAATATAAGGAAATAGAGACCAAATACAAGAAAATACAGGCAGGCGTGCTTGTAGAGATTCAGTCTAAGGTATTTGCATATCTCAAGCTTATAGATAGCGGTAAATACACACACGACGAATTGTTAGAGATACTTTATTTTATGCAAAATGTGCTAAATATAAAAAATCCTGACACAAAACTATTGGAGGATGCAGAACTGGTGCTGTATCTGAAACGTAAGCTCGATCGCCCGATTCGTGTTTGTGGTATGGTTAAGAATGTTGGAGAACCCGGTGGAGGGCCGTTCCTTGCAGTTAATTCGGACGGGACGGTATCGCCGCAGATACTGGAGAGTTCTCAGATAGACATGTCTGACCCGGAGAAAAAAGAAATGTTTCAGAAAGGAACACATTTCAATCCGGTTGATATTGTCTGTGGTATAAAAGATTACAGAGGCTATCACTTCAATCTGAAAGATTATGTCGATTATAATACCGGCTTTATATCTGTAAAATCGAAGGGTGGCAGAGAATTGAAAGCATTAGAGCTGCCTGGCTTGTGGAATGGGGCGATGTCGGACTGGAATACAGTTTTTGTAGAAGTGCCTATCGAAACGTTCAATCCGGTAAAAACAATCAATGATTTGTTGAGAGGACGTCATTTATAGCAGGTTATTAAAATGGCTCTTTTTATTTCGGTTCTGATAAAAATAATCTTTTATTGAAAAAAATATGTTATATTGTTTCTTGTAACAAAAAAAGAATTATCTTTGTATTTGAATTTCGACTATGTGTCGGGATTTAAGAAACTTGGATACCTTACTATGTTTTCGATAATTATTTGATGTTGACTGACTTTTATAAAACTACAATAATGAAACTTCGATTATTTTTAGTCGTATTACTACTTTTGCCTTTATTAGTTAAAGGGCAATCTGATGTGAAATTTTACTCAAAGGGTAAGATGTATGTACAATATAAAGGCACTGAAGCTCAGAAAGGGGCTACAGAGTCTACTACATTGTATATAGACGGATCAGCAAAGTTTGTAACGGGCGCCTCTATTACCCAGAAAGGGCGTACAGAATTAACGGGTGACTTTGTAAACGGAAAAGACCCAAGTGTAGATGAGGGAGCGGCTAATCAGCTCTTTATCGGAAAAAGCAACACCGAAAATGACGGTGTAATTGCTTTTATAGGTAAGCCGGTTGATGGTAAGGCGACGTTGCAGCGAATTTATGGTGATGTTGATGTTGCCGAAGCTACATGGAGCCGAGCGCTGCAAAAGAGTTTTAACTGGATTGACTTTCCTACTATAAAGGTTGAGAAAGGCTTGCCCGGTGCTGACGATGATTGGCGTAAGGTGGGATTTGTAATGGTGGATTCATCTGCTGCTGTAGCAGTTGATTATCTGAATGTGCCGGCTACAGATCGTTTTTCTGTAAAAGCATCTTATGATGTAAATAATGTATATCGCATGAATAGTGGTCATGCCCTGATTAGAGCTCTGTCTGCTAATACCAGCCAGCCGACATATAGTCAGGTTAACTTTGACTTTTATAAATATGATGATTCAGATCCCGGAAATATAATTGACGATGGCGCATTTGAGAATGACTATGCGTCAGAATCAGCCAGACCATTGCCTTTGGGTTCTACATTCGGTAAAACGCTTAGACAAACAGATGGTTGGAATAGATTGATGGGATTCTCACCTCCATTTAAAGAACTGGGAGCAGATTATATGTTCTATCATGTGTTGACAAAACCAAATGGTTCTAGCTTTACTTCGTATGAGGGGCCTATAGTAGATCCGTTCTTTAAAATGCAGGCTGGACGTGGATATTTCATTACAATGGAATTATCTCATGCCGACCATATGAGCAGTATTGATAAGAGATGGAATTTTGAAGGTAATAATTCGGGTATTTATCACGAGAGACGTGCCAGAGGAGGATATGTGTTTGGCCGTATGAGTTTTGAAGATTATTCGTCAAAACCAGGAGGTGTACAGGCTGATTTCAGAAGATTTACATATGATGATGCTAACGTAAAAGCTGGAACAGACCAGTGGGGTAAGAGAGACAGGGTGGAAGTGTTGAAAACAGAAAAATTCAACGTGGAGCCTGTACAGGTAGAATTACTTAAAGGGTTGAACTTTGTAGGTAATCCGTTTATGTCTCCGATCAGTCTTAACTGTCTGTTAGGTATTGCTTATAATGGTTATGGTGGCGATGTTGAAGGTAGCTATCCTGCGGTTCCTGATTCAGAAGCAGATGTTAAGTATGAAGTAAAACTTTTAGGTGATGGTATTTATGCCTCTACAACTGATGCCAGCGTTCAGTTGAGACCAAAATATTGGTTGATAAATCAAGCACAGGCTAAATACGATGCAACAAAAAATATATTTGAATACAGAGCGTCTTATGACTTTATCAGTAGAGATGGTGCATCTGGTGGAAATATAGAGAAATCTTCTAGTATAGTAGATCCAACTAAATATCTGATTGCTCCTATGCAGATGTTCTGCTTGCAAACAGAACAGCCTAATGGTGTCACGATTACAATGGATCCGAAACTGCGTACATTCGGTCAGACTCGCGCCCCAAAAAGTGCATCAGCAGAAAGTGCTATTATGCGTGACTGGTTTGTAGTAGAAGCACAGGATAATATAAATAATGTAGCTGACCGTACTACTGTTATATTCAGAGATGGTGCACTTGCTACATCGAAAGATTCATATGACTCAAGAAAAGGTTTGAATGATGCTTATGAAAGCGACAATCATAAATATACAGATGCAAACGGCTATGAGTCTGAAATAAAGAGAGCAGAAGCAAGAGCTATTGTTTATACAAAATCCAGTGATAATATGACAATGTTAGGAAATGCAATTCCTAAGAAGACAAAAGAATTACCATTATTCTTTAATGCTCCTCAGGAAACACAGGAAATAACATTGAAGTTCTACGGATTGGATAATGTAGAAGCTGTACAGGGTGTGTGGCTAATCGACAGATTGCTTGATAACAAAACAATGAAGGTAAGTCAAGGCGATGAGTATTCATTTGTTTCAAACACTACCGATAGTCAGAACTTAGTTGGAGGTAATCGATTTATACTTCGTTTCTATCCGGATGATAGTGATGTAATAGGTGATAATGCAGAAGAAATCTCATGCTATTATAATTCATCTACTTTATATATAAAAGGCTTGAACGAAGATGACATGAACAGTGATGTTACTATTTATGACATGCAAGGTCGCCTGATGGCAAGAACAAAAGTAAATGAGGCTCCTTCTATGAGGTACTTGAAACCACTGAGTCTTGGTACATATATTCTGAAGATCACAGGTAATAGAAACTATGCAACGAAATTTGTGAATTTGCAGACTAATTAAGATACACACAGACCTAAGTTAAAATAAAATAGATGAAAACGAAACTACAAATATTGCTGTTTTTGATGTTGTCCCTTTGCTTGACTGTTGTTCCGACAGTTGTTAGCGCGGCAGATAGCGAAAAGCCTGTTACCTTTAAGGCGACAGAGGCTGAGAAATTTATGCAAGAAGAAAAAACTTCTCTTGTATATACCAAAAGTATATCAATGATCTCGGAACAAGAAGGATTCCTGTCTGCAAGTGAAGGATGGCAAGACCCGTTCCTTCCCGAAACAGACTGGTCTAATCCCGGTAACGTAGGGGCTCCTATAGGTGATACTACATTGCCGATCATTTTCTCTATATTTGTTCTTTATCTTATATATAGGGGAGTAACAACATCCAGACGACGCAATAATCTCTAAGAGATAATTTTAATAAAACAATATAAAGAGGAGATATTTGACTTGGTTCATCAAATATCTCCCTTCTTTGGATCAATAAGAGCGGGTTATTTCATTGAGAAATAACCCGCTCTTATTGATGTTTTTCCTGACAACTCTCCGGTTTGAGTTCAAATATTCGATTCTCAGAGAGTTTAGCTTTGTGCTTTTGGGAACCTTACAAGCTTCTTATTTTTGTTCGATCCATGAAATGATTTTATCACAGAAAGGATCTTCGCGAGGAGGTACAAATCCTAAAAGCTGTCCGTTTTCATCAATCATGAATTTTTGGAAATTCCATTGTACTTCAGCATCTATTTTCCCATTTCCGGATTCTTCAGTAAGCCATTTGTATATAGGAGCTTTGTTATCACCTATAACATCTACTTTGCTCATCATCGGAAACGATACATCATAGTTTAATACACAGAATGTCTTTATTTCCTCATTCGTACCTGGTTCTTGTCCGTTAAAGTTATTTGCCGGAAAGCCTACAATTACAAAATTCTTGTCTTTGTACTTCTCGTAAAGCTGTTGAAGTTTCTCATACTGAGGAGTTAAACCGCACTTGGACGCTACATTTACCACTAGGATTTTCTTCCCTTTCAATGAAGTGAAATTGAAGTCTTTTCCATCGATATCTTTCACTTTAAAGTCATAAATACTCTTATTACTCTGTGCCATACTGCTAATAGTTATCATACCTAGTATGATAGATAAAATCAATTTTTTCATGTTAGTATATACTATTTGTTTATTATTAAACACTTAATCTTACTATAAAGTTTTTACTATCTGAATATCTTTCAGATAGAGTAAATTCAGGTAGAATTATATTTTTCTAAATCTATAAACACTTTCTGCTATCAAAGACTTATCTTTATGTCTCAAAAAGTTGAAAGGAAATGGAGTTAAGCTTGGAAATTTTCTCCCTTATTTTGTTCTTGGGAGCTTGTTTTGCCGGTCTTATTGGTTCTTTGACCGGATTGGGGGGCGGTGTCATTGTAATTCCGCTGCTTACGTTAGGGTTTGGAGTAGATATGCGTTATGCCATCGGTGCTGCACTGGTAACTTCCATAGCTACGTCTTCCGGCGCAGCAGCAGCTTATATCAAAGAGGGTATAACAAATGTACGCATAGGTATGTTTCTGGAGATCGCAACCACTACTGGGGCTGTAATAGGTGCTATCGTAGCCATGCATCTCGATAAGGTATATATTGCGATTATCTTCGGTTGTGTACTTATTTTTTCTGCTGTGCGCTCTGTAGCAAAAAAAGACGATAATACGGATTATGCTGCACCAGGTGACAAATTAGGCGTAAAGCTGAAGTTGAATGGTTCTTATCCTACTAAGGAAGGAAAGATTGAACAATATAATGTCCATAATGTGATAGGAGGATACTCCCTGATGACACTTGCCGGTGTATTGTCCGGCTTGTTAGGAATTGGTTCGGGTGCGTTGAAGGTATTAGCTATGGATACCGCTATGAAGATACCGTTTAAGGTGTCGACTACTACCAGTAACTTTATGGTAGGAGTTACAGCCGCTGCCAGTGCTGTAATATACTTGCAACGTGGTTATATAGATCCCGGATTGGCAATGCCTATCGTCGTAGGCGTATTACTTGGTGCTTTTTTCGGATCGAAGATATTGCCGAAGACAAATGTGAAGAAGCTACGTCTGCTATTCAGCGTAGTAATATTCTTCTTGGCTATATCTATGATATATAACGGTATAACAGGTAAATTGTAAAAGGGATGAAGAACATATTTTCTAAGGAATTTTGGGCAGAAAGAGATATGGAGCTTTTTATCGGTAAATTGCTTCGTTATGGTGTTATGCTGTCATGTGGAATTACCCTTCTGGGAGGAGCCATATACATATATCAGCATCATGGGATGTCTATGGAGCAATATAAACCGATCCCTGACGGACAGACTTTTCCCGGAGTAGAGTATTATTTGCGTGAATTATCAACAATCTTTCCGCGTGTTTTAGCCCTCGATGGTGCTGCTATTATACAGTTAGGTGTATGCGTACTTATAGCTACCCCTATATTTAGGGTGGCGTTCTCGGTGGTCGGATTTCTTATCGAACGCGACTATATGTATGTCACTATTACCCTTATCGTGTTATTTATTATCATAGCTAATATGCTATTAGGACTGCATTGATTATGAAAAGGATTCTCTTCATATTACTCGTTTTCCTTCCTTCTTTAGCTTTTCCTCAGCCAGCAAAGGAAAAAGGATTGAATAGTATAAATAAACAGAAAGCAAAGGCTTATATTGAGTTCTTAGCTAGTGACGTTCTTGAAGGACGCGAAGCAGGAAAACTAGGAGGTCGTATAGCCGGAGAATATATAATATCTGTCCTGCGTGAAATTGGCATAGTACCTTTCGATGATGATAATAATGGATGTACACAGCCATTTACCGCATATGCTAAAGAAAGGCAGACAAAATCCCGTTATTCAATCGATCCGGCTATTATTACAGAGTATAAAAAAGATAAGGCACACCGGAAATTAGATTTGCGGAATATACTGGGTTATATAGAGGGTAAGAATAGAAATGAAATTGTAATTATCGGTGCACACTACGACCATCTGGGAGTAGATGAATCATTGGCTGATGATAAGATATATAACGGGGCAGATGATAATGCCTCCGGTGTGTCGGCTGTATTGCAAATAGCAAAGGCTTTTGTGGAAAGTGGGCAGCAACCCGAACGGACAGTTATTTTTGCCTTCTGGGACGGGGAGGAATTAGGTTGTTTGGGATCAGAATATTTTACCTCTAATTTTCCCGATTTGCAGATGGTAAAAGGATATCTGAACTTTGATATGATCGGACGGAATAACGATGAGTCGAAGCCGGAACAAGTGGTATATTTTTATGCAAAAGAAAAGCCTGTTTTTAAAGAATGGCTTACAAAAGATATTCGTAGTTACGGATTAAAGTTAAAACCGGATTATAAGACTTTAGATAAATCGACCGGAGGAAGTGATAATATTTCCTTTACACGAAAAGGAATTCCTGTGATTTGGTATCATACCGACGGGCACCCGGACTATCACCAACCAAGCGACCATGCTGATGAAATAAATTGGGATAAACTTGTAGATATAACAAAAGCTGCCTACCTTAATTTCTGGAATATGGCAAACCTACCAAACTACTGAAACTATGATGAAAAATAATCTCTTATTAATCTGTCTTTTATTCTCTTTGTCCGTATTTTCTCAATCACCGATAGAGAAAGGTCTGTTGTCAATAAATAAAGAGAAATCGGAACAATATATAGGTATTCTTGCCAGTGACAGCCTCGAAGGTCGGGGAGCCGGGAGATGGGGCGGAAAAGCTGCTTCCGAATATATAAAATCAGTCTTTGAAAAGCTTGGTATAAAACCGTGGAAAAAGGAATATTTCCAATGCTTCGATGTCTCCTCTGGTGCAGACGGTTGGAATGCACATCGGAGAGAGCCATATAAAGGGTTGGAAATGCGCAATGTATTGGGGTATATAGAAGGACGTAATACGGACGAAATAGTTATAATCGGCGCACACTACGATCATCTCGGCGTTGTACCTAATTCAACCAATGACAGTATCTACAATGGAGCTGATGATAATGCTTCGGGTGTAGCTGCCGTATTGCAGGTTGCAGAGGCATTTCTGACTTCGGGTCAGCAGCCCGAGCGGACAATTATATTTGCCCTGTGGGATGCGGAAGAAATCGGGTTGATAGGATCGTTCCACTTTGTAGAAGATCATTTTGCTAACCTTGTAATTCCCCGACAATATCCGCAGGCAATAAAAGGATATATAAATTGTGATATGATCGGACGTTCCGATATCAATAGAGTCGTAGTATATCATTCTTCGAACAAGCCCGTATTGCGTTCGTGGATAGAAGCAGGTATTGAGAAGCATAACTTGAATTTGCTACCCGAATTCAAACTTTCTGATGATGTGCCGGGTGGAAGCGATCATGCACCGTTTGACATGAAAGGAGTCCCTTATGTTTTCTATTTTACCGATTTGCATGACGATTACCATCAGCCGGGCGACCATGCTGACAAAATAAATTACGACAAAGTAACTTCCATATCTAAAATAGCTTTTCTTAACTTGTGGGAGATGGCTAATACAGCCGACTTCTGATTATGCTAAAGTATAAAGGTTTCCGGGTGTATTTCTTATAAGCCCTTTCATCTCCATTTCCAGTAGGGTGGAGAACAGAGTATATGCAGGGATATTTAATTCCCGCGATAGTTGGTCGATGTGTAACGAATCGTTTGCGGTCAGTTTGTCGATAACGACCTGCTCTTCTGCCGAAAGTACAACAAAAAGTTCTTGCTGGCGTGGAGCTTTTTTCTTTTTAGTCGATTGAGAGTCCCAGCTCATTTGTTCGAGGAAATAGTCTACAGAGAGGAATAAATCAGCTTTGTGCGAAGCTATAAGTTTATTACAACCCTTCGAATATCTGTCGGTCATCCTTCCCGGAACAGCAAATACATCTTTGCAATATGAATTGGCTATTTCGGCTGTGATCAGTGAACCACCTTTCACGTCTGATTCCACTACAATAACGGTATCAGCCATTCCCGCAACAATGCGGTTTCTCCTGACAAAGTTGTGACGGTCGGGTTCTGTCCGGCTTGGAAATTCCGTTAAAAGCCCACCGTTGCCAATCATTTCCATCGCAGTTTGGCGGTGTACACTCGGGTATACAATGTCAAGGCCATGAGCCAGTACGCCAACGGTAGGGAAGTTGTTTTTTAGTGCCGACCTGTGTGCCTGAATATCTATTCCGTATGCCAGTCCGCTAACGATAAGTGCATCGGGTAGGGCAGATGATAGTTCCTGAAACAGATTTTCGCAAAAGCTGTTCCCGTAATTTGTGGCCTGACGTGTACCGACTATACTGATTATCTTTTCCGCATTCAGACCAGTATTTCCTTTATAATAGAGTAGGACAGGGGCATCTGAACATTCGCGCAGACGGTGTGGGTAGTTATCATCACTGATGAAAAAAGTAGATATATTATTTTTTTCTATGAAGTTTAATTCTTCTTCTGCTCTTTTGAAAACATCAGGATTGAGTATCTCATCTACAATCTTTGCCGAAAGTCCTGTTTTTGTCAGCAAGGTTTTCCTGTTCGCCTTGAAAATCTCTTCTTCATCACCGAATACGCGTAGCAGGTTGCGTGCAGTAATATCACCCACGCCCATTATCTGGGTGAGGGCTATCTGATATAGCCGTTTGTCAGTATCGCTCATTTATACAGCCAGAGGTTGAGTACCGACAATAAGACCGTCTCTCATATGAATAGTACGGTCGGTAATAGATGCCAGATGTTCGTCGTGGGTAACGATAATGAAGGTCTGTCCCAGTGTATCGCGTAGTTTGAAGAAAAGCTGATGAAGTTCCTCCTTGTTTTCCGTATCGAGGCTTCCCGATGGTTCGTCAGCCAGAATAACAGCCGGATTGTTGATCAGGGCGCGTGCTACGGCAACACGTTGCTTTTCTCCGCCCGAAAGCTCGTTCGGTTTATGTTCGAGGCGCTCCGATAAGCCTAGCATATCCAGCAGTTCTTTAGCTCTGCTTTTAGCCTGTGATTCTTTTGTCTTTCCTATCAGGGCAGGAATGATTACATTTTCTAATGCGGTAAACTCCGGCAGCAGTTGGTGAAACTGAAATACAAAGCCTATATTTTTGTTGCGGAAATCAGACAAACGGGAATCATTCAAGATGCTCAAATTTTCATTGTTGATAAAGACCGTTCCCGTATCGGCTTTGTCGAGCGTCCCGATAATTTGCAGTAAGGTGGTTTTTCCTGCACCACTGGCACCTACAATAGAGACTATTTCTCCTTTGTTTACCTGGAGGTCTATTCCTTTCAGTACCATTAGTGAGCCAAAACTCTTAGTTATTCCTTCTGCCTTTATCATCCGCATTTCTTATTAGAGAAGCAGGCTACATACAGTCAATGTCCTATATGTAACCTGTCTGTTATATTGTATTATTTAATTCCGATACCGAAATAGTCGAATCCGGCATCGTTCATTTCCTGTTTATTATAGATATTCCTTCCGTCAAAAACAACAGGCTTAGCCATTGTTTTCTTTATCACCTCCCATGTAGGCAGGCGGAATTCGTTCCATTCCGTTACCATCAATATAGCATCGGCATCCAGTGTAGCATCATAAATATCCTTTGCGTACACTACTGTATCGCCCAAATGATGTTTTTTTGCCTCTTCCATAGCTACCGGATCATATACCCTTACTTTGGCTCCTGCTTTGATCACCTTGTCTATCAATACGAGTGCCGGAGCTTCGCGCATATCGTCGGTTTTCGGCTTGAAGGCTAATCCCCATACGGCAATGGTTTTTCCCTTGATGTCACCGTTATAGTATTTCATCAGTTTATCGAACAGGATATTCTTCTGGAATTCGTTCACTCTTTCTACAGCCTCAAGTATCTCCATATTGTAACCGAGATTTTTAGCTGTTTTAATGATGGCTTTCACATCCTTAGGAAAGCAGCTTCCTCCATATCCGCATCCGGCATACAGGAATTTAGATCCTATACGTGCATCGGCTCCGATTCCTTTGCGTACCATGCTCACATCGGCGCCTACTATTTCGCACAGATTGGCAATGTCGTTCATAAAACTGATACGTGTAGCCAACATGGCATTTGCCGCATATTTTATCATCTCGGCAGATGGTATGTCTGTGTATATAATGCGATAGTTGTTCAGAGTAAATGGTTTGTATAGTCTTTCCATCAGTTTTTTTGCTTCTTCCGATTCTACACCTACAACTACGCGGTCGGGCTGCATAAAGTCGGTGATAGCTGCGCCTTCTTTCAAAAATTCGGGATTGGAGGCCACATCGAAACGTAGGTCGGATTTTCCTCTTTTGTCCAGCTCCTCCTGTATTGTTTTTTTTACCAGTTTGGCAGTACCTACCGGCACAGTACTCTTGGTAACGATAACCATATACTTATTCAGGTTTTTACCTACAGTGCGTGCTACCTCCAGTACATATTTCAGATCAGCGCTTCCGTCCTCGTCTGGAGGAGTGCCAACGGCAGAGAATACGATGTCTACGTCATTCAGTATTGCACTCAGATCGGTAGTAAAGTGAAGCCGTCCTGCTTTATGGTTGCGTTCAACCATTTCATCCAGTCCGGGTTCGAAAATAGGTATAATTCCGTTTTTCAGGTTATCTATTTTTTGTTGGTCAATATCTACACAGTAAACATCTGTCCCCATTTCAGCAAAACAGGTTCCTGTAACAAGACCTACATAACCCGTACCGACAATAGCTATTTTCATTTATTCTTTAAGTTTAATGTAAAAATGTTTGTATTCGTTTGTTTTTCGGGGTACAAAGTTAATATTAATCTTCTAACAAGCCTAATTAATAAATCAAAAAACGGATGAAGTAACAAGCCTATTAAGTATCGGATTATGAGAATGATGATTGTCTGTTTCATCGGAATTGTATTAGTCTGCATCTTTTGCTTAACTTTGTGCCTTTTAAGAAACGATATCTCACACAGATAATGAGCCTGACCTTATGAAGAAGAAATACCTGATAGTCGGAGCCGGTTTTGCCGGAGCTGTTTTAGCAGAGCGGTTAGCCCGCAAGGGCAATTCGATGATAACGATCATAGATGAACGTGAGCATCTTGGTGGCAATAGCTATACCGAAACGGACGAAGAAACGGGTGTAACGGTTCATAAATACGGACCTCATATCTTCAATACAAATAACAAAGCAGTATGGGATTATGTCTGTTCTTTTTGCGAAATGATGTATTACCGCAACAGGGTAAAGATTGTTTACAAAGGCAACGTATATTCCATGCCGATAAACCTGCACACCATTAATCAGTTTTTCGGTAAAGCATTGAATCCGAAAGAAGCACGTCTGTTTATAGACGGTTTGGCGGATAAAACAATAACGAATCCTGCCAACTTTGAAGAACAGGCCTTATCTTTTATTGGTGAAGACCTGTATCGTGCATTCTTCTATGGTTATACTAAAAAGCAATGGGGATGCGAGCCTACAGAGTTAGCAGCATCTATACTCAAACGACTGCCTGTCCGCTTCAATTATGATGACAACTACTATGGAAGTATCTATCAGGGTATTCCGAGAGATGGATTTACGGCAATATTTGAAAAGATGCTGGATCATCCTGCTATCGAGGTGCGTCTGAATGAGCGGTTCGATGCCGGATATGACACGAAAGAATACGATCATATATTCTACACCGGTGCTATAGATGCGTTTTTCAACTATAAATACGGACGATTGGGTTATCGTACGGTTTACTTTGAGCGCGGAGTAGATGAAGGAGATTATCAGGGGAATCCTGTGATCAATTATGCTGATGAAGCTATTCCCTATACACGCGTACACGAACACAAGCATTTTACCCCATGGGAAAATTTTGATAAGACAGTGTATTTCAAAGAGTACAGTAAAGAAACTACACCTGACGATATTCCCTATTATCCGAAACGATTGGCGGAGGATATGGGAAAGCTCGAAAAGTACCAACAAAAAGTAGCTAAGCTGTCAAATTATACTTTTCTCGGACGGTTGGCTACTTATCAATACATGAATATGGATCATGTGATAGAAGAGGCTCTGAAGTTGTCCGAACGGTTTTGATTTTTAAATAATTTCAAACCGTATTTTATCTTTTTTCTTCTGTATATAATCCCTTTTCACTACCTTTGTGTGCCTGTAGAATAGTCAATTATTAACTCGAATAAAAAATATGGTTTCTTTCTTTCAGACCCTTTCAAAGAGCATTATCGCCGTTCAAACAAGTTCCAGTCTTAGTAATGATTTTATCCAGCGCCTTTCGTGGGCTTTTAGTGGTGCCACCCTGCTTGATTCTGATAAAGTTTCAGGCTTTTTTGTTGGTCCACGCAGAGAAATGATTACTCCTTGGAGTACCAATGCTGTGGAGATAACCCAGAATATGGGAATAGACGGAATTGTCCGCATCGAAGAATTTTTTGCAGTAAACAGCTCCGATGCAAGTCACGACCCGATGTTACAGCGTATCTATGACGGGCTGAATCAGGAAGTGTTCACGATCTATAAACAACCCGATCCGATAATCGAGATTGAGGATATTTCCGCTTACAATCAGCAGGAAGGCTTGGCGTTGAGCGAAGACGAAATCGAATACCTGAACGAAGTAAGTAGCCGTCTGGGCAGAAAGCTGACAGATAGTGAGGTTTTCGGATTCTCGCAGGTAAATTCAGAGCATTGCCGTCACAAGATATTCAACGGGGTGTTTATAATTGACGGAGAAGAAAAAGAAAGCTCGTTGTTTAAACTGATAAAGAAAACATCGCAGACCAGTCCGAATAAACTGATTTCGGCGTACAAAGACAATGTTGCCTTTAGTCAGGGGCCTGAGATAGAACAGTTCGCTCCGGTAAATGGGGAAGAACCGAGCTACTTCGAAACCCGAAAAATAAAATCCGTAATCTCGCTGAAAGCGGAAACACATAATTTCCCTACCACAGTAGAGCCTTTCAATGGCGCTGCTACCGGATCGGGAGGTGAGATACGCGACCGTCTGGGTGGAGGTAAGGCCTCTTTGCCAATAGCGGGAACAGCCGTTTATATGACTTCCTATCCGCGTACTAAAGCAGGGCGAGCATGGGAAGAAACAATGCCGGAACGCCCTTGGTTGTACCAGACTCCCGAAGAGATACTGATAAAGGCATCGAACGGAGCATCCGATTTCGGGAATAAATTTGGTCAACCACTTATTTGTGGTTCATTACTTACATTCGAGCATCTCGAAAATCAGAAGAAATTTGCTTACGACAAAGTAATAATGCTTGCAGGCGGTGTAGGTTATGCAAACAAACGTGATGCGCTGAAAGGCGAACCGACACCGGGCGAGAAAGTGGTTATCCTAGGAGGAGACAACTATCGTATCGGTATGGGTGGAGGAGCCGTTTCGTCTGTCGATACAGGTCAGTATTCGAGCGGCATAGAACTCAATGCAGTACAACGTGCCAACCCTGAAATGCAGAAGCGTACAGCGAATGTGATCCGCGCGTTGGCAGAATCCGATAATAACCCGATTGTGTCTATTCACGATCATGGGGCAGGCGGACACTTGAACTGCTTGTCGGAACTGGTAGAAGCTACCGGAGGGAAGATTGATATATCCAAGCTGCCTATAGGTGATCCTACACTATCGTCAAAAGAAATAGTAGGGAACGAAAGCCAGGAGCGTATGGGCTTGCTGATACCTGATAGTGCTACAGAAAGAATCAAACGCATAGCTGAGCGTGAGCGTTCGCCGATGTATGTTGTGGGTGAAACTACCAATGATATGAAATTTGTCTTCGAACAGGCTGACGGGAAACGTCCTATCGACCTCAAGTTGGAAGATTTCTTCGGCAAAGCACCGAAGACAATCATGCGTGACGAAACGCTTGACGAAACATATGCTAACCCCGAATACGATTTGTCTAAACTGGAAGATTACATCAAAAATGTACTTCAACTGGAAGCAGTAGCTTGTAAAGACTGGCTGACAAACAAAGTAGACCGTTCGGTGACAGGCAAGGTAGCCCGTCAGCAGACACAGGGAGAAATACAGTTGCCACTGAGCGACTTGGGTGCGGTAGCTCTCGATTATAAAGGAAAAGCAGGTATTGCTACATCAATAGGACATGCGCCTCAGGCGGCTATGGTAGATCCTGCTGCCGGTTCGGTACTGGCAATAGCCGAATCATTGACTAATATCGTATTTGCTCCTATCGAAGACGGACTGAAAGGTATATCACTAAGTGCAAATTGGATGTGGCCTTGTAAGAATCCGGGAGAAGATGCACGTCTGTACAAAGCAGTAGAAGCCTGCTCGGAATTTGCATGCGAATTAGGCGTAAATATTCCTACGGGAAAAGACTCTTTGTCGATGACCCAGAAGTATGGTGACGAAAAGGTCTATTCACCGGGAACAGTTATTATATCGGCTGCCGGAGAGGTGAAGAATATCCGTAAGATAGTTTCACCTGTATTGGCTTATATTAAAGGAACTTATCTGTATTATATAGACTTCTCATTCGATACATTCAAACTCGGAGGCTCTGCTTTTGCACAGACAATGAGTAAAGTAGGAGAGGAAGTGCCTACGGTAAAAGATACCGAGTATTTCAAGAATGCTTTCAATGCTGTACAGGAACTGATAGACAGAGGACTTATCCTTGCCGGACATGACGTTTCGGCGGGAGGTATTGTAACGGCTATGCTCGAAATGTGCTTTGCTAATCCGCAGGGTGGATTGGAAGCTCGTTTGGATAAGCTGCATCATGCAGACCTGATCAAAATACTATTCTCTGAAAATCCGGGTGTGCTGCTTCAGGTAAAACATCATCATTTGGTAGAAAAAATTCTTGACGATTACGGTATCGGTTTTGCCATTGTAGCCCGTCCGATAGAAGAACGTAAATTCGTCGTACAGAAAGATACTTTTGTACAGGAATTTAGTATAGATGAATTACGCGACGTTTGGTTCGAATCATCTTACTTGCTCGATAAAAAGCAAAGCGGTGAAAAACTGGCACTCGATCGTTTCAATAACTATAAGAATCAACCACTGCAATTCAATATAAAACCATCGTTTACAGGCAGGTTCTCGCAGTTTAGTATCGACCCCAACAGAACAGCTCCGACCGGAATCAAAGCGGCTATTATCCGCGAAAAAGGGACGAATGGGGAGCGCGAAATGGCTTACTCGCTGTATCTCGCCGGATTCGATGTGAAAGACGTACACATGACTGACCTTGCTTCGGGACGCGAAACGCTGGAAGATATCAACCTGATCGTATTCTGCGGTGGATTCTCTAATTCGGACGTACTAGGTTCGGCGAAAGGTTGGGCAGGAAGCTTTATGTATAACGAAAAAGCGAAAGAAACACTGCGCAAGTTCTATCAGCGGGGAGATACATTAAGTCTTGGAGTTTGTAACGGCTGTCAGCTGATGATGGAACTCGGGCTCGTTTACCCAGAGCATGACGTGAAACCGAAGATGGAACACAATGCTTCACATAAATTCGAATCTACATACATTTCTGTTGAAGTTCCGCAAAATGAATCGGTAATGTTCGGTTCCCTTTCGGGTAGTAAGCTTGGTATCTGGGTTGCACATGGCGAAGGTCGTTTCTCTATGCCTAAAGCCGAATCGGAGTACAATGTTGTAGCCAAATATATATACAGCGAATATCCGGGTAACCCTAATGGATCGGACTATGATATTGCAGGTGTTGTTTCCAAAGACGGGCGTCATTTGGCTATCATGCCTCACCTCGAACGCTCGCTGTTTACATGGCAGTGTGCCTACTATCCTTTCGAGCACCGTAAAGATGATTTCACTCCTTGGATGGAAGCCTTTGTTAATGCAAGGGAGTGGGTAAAGAATATAAAGTGAAAAATAGAGATTGTAAAGGTATAGGTTATACAAAGGTCTATACCTTTATTTTATAAGTATAATACATCAATTATGGGTTGGAAAAATAGTGAGAATAATATTTCATTTATTTCTTTTCTGAAGGAAAAAGATCAAAGGGTAGATTGGCTAATATTATTTCTGAGCTGTCTGATTGGTTACATAGTTTTAAAAATCTGCTATCCATACCCTGCAACAATTTCCGATTCGGGTACATATGTGAATGCAGCTGCAAATAATATGTTTACCTTTTACCGCCCTTTTGGTTATTCTGTGTATTTACAAATAATACATTCGTTTTCTTCTAGTGTACATGCATTGTTTATATCACAGATAATATTATATTTTTTGTCCACTGCGGCTTTCGCATTCGTTATCAAATATATATATCCCCCTGCTAATAGATGGTTGTGGTATATCCTGTTATTCATGTTTGTATTCAGCCCCATCGCATTTTATATGTCCAATGCAATAATGAGCGACCTGCTGTTTACTGTAATGATATATTTCATGCTGGCAGCATTATTTTATCTGATGAAAAAACAAAGTTGGATAGCATTGGTAATTTTCCTTTTGTCATTATATTTTGCTCTACACATCAGATATTCGGCGATGATGTTTCCTGTAATTTTTATAGTTTGCTTTTTTCTTATAAAAGGTAAAATACGTTGGATAGGGATCTGCGGGATTGTTATTGTTACCTTTTTGTTCTATAATCAGGTAAAAAATGATATGCGTAAGACAATTGGATTTGCCCAGTTTTCTACCGGGTTCGACGGTTGGCAACTTGCTAATAATGCGATCCATATTATTCCATATATCGATTTGAAACCCGAACAGATAGCTGACCCCGAATTGGCAAGTGTTCATAGTTTTGTGGTAGTCTCCAAAAACGTTATATATGAAAAGACGAGGCAAGGGCAGGTAGCTTCGGCATCGTTTATGTGGATAAATGATCAGCCCCTCAAGCAATACTTGTTTACTTATATGCAACATACACGCCAGCCTTATTCTGTTTCATGGATACGGTTGGGTAGTACAACTTACAAAAAATATGGGCAATACCTGATAAAGAAATATCCATTGAAATTTCTTCGTTATTATTATTATCCCAATGCCAAGAGTATTTTTTATACTGACAGCAAAGAGATTATAGGTTACTACAATCCTATCAATGTAGACGATATATTTCAATGGTATAACATACCCAAAGATGCTGAAATTGAGGCCAAACATCCAATTTATGAAGATTTTGTGGCTGAAGCATCGGCTTCATCTTATATGTTCTTGTGGGCGTTTATATTTATTCTCGGTATTATCTCTTTTATCAAAAGAAAAGAATTATTGTGGCATGATTCTATCCAGAAACAGATATTCTGGATAATTGTGATTACCGGGATGATCTATTATGGGGCCACGGTTTTTGCCAGTCCGGTTTCACTTAGGTTCTGGATTCCTGTAAATGCAGTCATCTTCGGTCTAATGTATATTCTGGCTAATCGTTTGCTGGAAGCACGGATAAAAAAGAAAGAAAAAACAACTGACTATAACTGATAATTATGTTATATGAATACCCGATGAAAGTGCGCGACTATGAATGCGATGCGCAGGGAATAGTCAATAATGCCAACTATCAGCATTACTATGAAGTAGTACGCCATGAGTTCCTTGAACAACATGGACTGAATTTCTATGAGCTGCACGAACAGGGCATCGATGCTGTAGTGGTGAGTGTGTATATCCGCTATCGGCATTCGTTGCGAGGTGCAAATGATTTCATCTGTACGGTAGATGCTATAGAACGCGAAGGCATCCGTTATATCTTTCATCAGAAGATAATTCGCCGGAAAGATAATAAAGTATGCTCTACTGCAAAAGTAGAAGTCGCTTGTATGGTAAACGGCAAAGTGGGTAAGCCCGAATTATTCGATAAGGTATTGGGTAAGTATGTGGTGTAGGTAAAGCTTCAGAGTGACAGGACAATTGCCGGGAAATAAATTGAAATACCCTGTTGTCTTAGTGCATGGAATTGCAGCAAAAGATAATAAACTGTTTTGGGGAAGAATCCCCGAAAAGTTGCGAGGTGCAGGAATAGATGTATATCTTGGCAATACGGACTCTTGGGGTGGGGTAGAAAGGAATGCTCTATTCTTGAGAAATAGGATAGATGGTATATTGGAAGAATGTGATGCTGACAAGGTAAATCTGATAGCACACTCGAAAGGAGGAATAGATTCTCGCTTTTTGATAAGCACGTTGGGGTATGCACCCAAAATCGCCAGCCTGACCACTATATCTACACCTCATCTGGGGTCGGAAATAGTCGATTATATCTTTAATAAGAAATACATTCATTCTGCATTAGCTGGGAAAATAAGCTATGCTTTGGCTAAACTATACGGTGATAAGTCACCCGACCCTCACAGGATGCTCGAAGACCTGACTTCAAAGAATATGGTGAAATTCAATGAGAAAAATGAGAATGATCAATCGGTCTATTATAGTAGTTACTATACTTTGATGAAACATAAATTCGATGATTTCTCTCATATACTTACTTATAATTTCCTCAGTAAAGAAGTTGGTCTCAGTGATGGGGTAGTCAGTATGCGGTCTTCCGCATGGGGTGAGAGTCATACATTGATCAACGGAGAGACGGGTGGTATATCCCACTCGGAGATCATAGATATAAAGAGAAAGAAAATATCGGGCATAGAAATCCCCGATGAATATTTGAAAATAGCTGCTAGGTTAATGTCCGTAGGACTTTAGTTTTTATCTTTGTGAAAAGAAAGATTCGATATTTCTGATGAAAAATATAAAGAATAAAAGATAATGGCACTGATATTTGAAAACAGGATGAAAGTACGCGATTACGAGTGTGATTCGCAAGGTGTAGTCAACAATGCTATCTATCTGCATTATTTTGAAGCAACAAGGCACGAACTGATGGAAAAGTGTGGGCTTCGCTTACGCGATCTTACCGAAGAGAATATTATACCCGTAGTACGCAATGTAAATATAAGCTACAGGAATTCGCTACGCGGTTCGGAGGAGTTTGTATGTACGGCAACAGCAGTGCGTGACGGACTGCGTTATTTCTTTCATCAACAAATAACCCGCGTGCCTGAGAATGTTTTGTGTGCAAGTGCTGTGATAGAAGTAGTTTGCCTGATAAACGGCAAGGTAGCCAAGCCGGATATGTTCGATAAGGTTTTTGCCGATTATATTACTTGGAAAAATAAGTAACCTTTTCTCTTCAACAAAATCGGATAGCTTTATCTATAAGATTTAGGTAGTTAACAGTTATCAGTTAATAAAAGGTGGTCTTTAAACATGAAAATCGACGGAGCTAAAATTTTGATTTTGTTGTTAGTTTTGTAAGGTTTTAGTTAAAATAGTCTCACGCAATTGAAAATCGACGACGCGAAGGCGAGTCAAAGGCGCTAAGACGCAAAGAAAAATTATATGCAAAAGTGTCAAGTTTGTCAAGTTTTTGATAACTGTTGACTGATCACTGTTGACTGAAAAAGTGTTACCTTTGCCTTGCTTTCGCTTCGGCGATCGTTGATTGTTCCCTTTTGTATGTAGTTAACAAAAATAAATGATGAGTAAAAAAATTACAATATACGTTGTCCGTCATGGTAAGACAGTAATGAATACCCTCGATAGGGTACAGGGTTGGTGCGATTCACCCCTTACTAAGGAAGGAATAGATGCAGCACGTTATCTCGGGTACGGATTCGGAGATATTGAGTTCCGTACAGCGTATTGCAGCGACCTGCGACGGACATTGCAGACTACCCGGATAATACTGGGAGCAAAGGGACAGGACGATATACCTGTAATAGAACTTGCCGGACTTCGCGAAGCCTGTTTCGGCAGCTTCGAGGCCGACTTCAATCATACGATGTGGTACCATGCTGCACTGTATATGCACTACGTGTCTGTCGAAGATATGTTCAAAGATATTCTGGAAAAGAAGATCAGCTATAAGGAAGTACTGAATACGGTAAAACTCCTCGATAAAATGGGTATGGCCGAAGACTTTGCTCAGGTAGAAGCCCGTACACAGGAGAGCCTGAGAGAGATAGCGGAGAACGAAATCCAATACGGAGAGGGTAATATACTTGTAGTTGCACATGGAATGAGTATTCTGGCCATGTTGCTCGGTCTGGGTGGATATGACCTGTTTGTAAAGCCTTTGAGTAACGCGGAAGTCTGTAAGGTAACTTATTCGGATGGAAAATTTATAGTGGAGTCTATGGCTGATTCTGCATATTTGGAAAAGGGTAGGGCAATAGCATCAAAACTATAAACGTTGTGAGACATATTCTTCTTGTATTATTATTTGTCTTCATATCATGCAGACCTGCCGATGAGGTAACGCTCACAGGCAAGGTGGTTAGCGTGGCTGATGGAGACACTTTTACTATGCTCGTAAATGGAACGGAGCAGGTTAAAGTGCGGTTGCTTGGTATAGATGCCCCCGAAAGAGGACAAGACTACGGAACCAAATCGCGAGAGCATCTGAACAATTTGTGTTATGGTAAGACAGTTACTGTACGCAAAGATAGCGAAGACCAATACGGACGCGTTTTAGGCGTATTGTATGTAGGCGATATGAATGTGAACGAAGAAATGGTACGTAGCGGTCTGGCTTGGTATTATCGCCACTTTGTAACTGATCTCCGTCTCGACTCATTAGAGCAGCTGGCGCGCAGTGAACGACTCAATATATGGAGCATGAAAAACCCTGTTCCTCCCTACGAATTCAGGAAGAAGAACAGAAGAGAGTAAATCTTGTGGGAGGATTATTCCTTTAGCAGACGATCGAGGAATTCATCGAATTCGCGGTCGAATTTTTCCATCAGGTCGTTATCCAGTTTCACGATAGAGTCATCGTTTATCAGCAGCAATTCCTCTATCACAACGAAGTTGTCGTCTGCATAATTCACCGAAAATGGCTTGTATAGTTCCAGTGAAGAGAATTTGTCTTCGTTGTCGAGGTATTCGGTAACTTCTGTCAGTACAGAAATAACCTGTTTCTCGCTGAGTTCGTCTACTTTATCTATCCAGTCGAATACAACGATTTCGGCAACCTTATTCTCTTCGTCGTCATAGAATGATACCTCTCCGCTTTCCTTATCCACAGTGATAAAGATATCGGTCAGCGAGCTTCCCTTGTAATCCTTTGCCAAAGCATCGATTGCTTTCAGGAAAGTGTCTTTTATAAGCGTATAAGAGTCTCTGTTTGCACCCATCTTATTTTTGTCTGGTTTATAGTTACGAAGTTAAAAAAATATATTGTTCGGCATATTATTTGCCTGCTATTTTTCTTCGGTCAGATATTAAAATCAAGGATATGTTCGTCCGGACTGAGCGTATTGTGAATCCTGATCTCCGAGTTTTGTTGGACAAGCGAGTAAGGTACTACGCTTTTGGTAAGCCACGCGTTTCCTCCGATCACCGAATCGTGCCCTACTACAGTTTTTCCGCCTAGTATGGTCGCTCCGGCATATATGACGACATTGTCTTCTATGGTCGGGTGGCGTTTTTCGTTAGCCAGGCTTTTGGTTACAAATAAGGCTCCGAGTGTTACTCCCTGATATATCTTTACATTGTTGCCTATCACAGTTGTTTCGCCTATCACGATGCCTGTCCCATGGTCTATATATAGGGCGTGTCCTATCTCCGCTCCCGGATTTATATCCACCCCTACCTTAGAGTGAGCATATTCGGAAAACAATCGGGGTATTATAGGTGTTCCCATCTTATAGAATTCGTGGGAGATACGATAGACTACCTGTGCAAAGAAGCCGGGATAGGTGAGTATAACCTCTTCTATGGACTTGGCGGCAGGGTCGTTTTCGTAGTACACTCCGGCTTCTTCAAACAGCTGATCTTGTAGCTGGGGAAGATTGGAGATGAAACGATCGACCATGTCTTCGGCCTGCTTGCGGTCGAGCAGGGCAGTTATATTTTCTACCAGTACGGAGTAGAAATAATAGAGTTTTTTTTCGCGGGATTTCTCCTGATCGCATATAGGGAATAGCACACGATGAATAAGTGTATTCAGTGCATCTTCAATCTCTATTCTGTTGATCGGTAGGTGTTTTGACTCCGCTCTCAATTTATTTGCTATTTCGTAAATATTGGTCATAACTTTAACTTTGGAGAAGACAAATGTAAGAATTAAAAACAAATAAGTGAGAAAACGAATTCTCCTAATTTTATATATGTTTTAAATCATATTTTATTGGACTAAAAAATATTAGACAATTTGTATTGTGAATTATAGTTTTTGATACTTTTGTATAGTTAACTAACCTATTTAATAGTTTAAGATATGAAAATAGATAGCATTCTGGCAAATTTAGAGGCGAGACATCCGGGAGAATCAGAATTCTTACAAGCCGTTAAAGAAGTTCTTGTTTCTATTGAGGATGTGTATAATCAGCATCCCGAATTCGAGAAGAACCGTATAATTGAACGCCTGGTAGAACCGGACAGAATATTCACATTCAAAGTTCCGTGGGTGGATGATAAAGGCGATATTCAGGTAAATCTGGGCTATCGGGTACAGTTTAATAATGCTATCGGGCCATACAAAGGTGGCTTGAGATTCCATGCTTCGGTAAATCTGTCTTCTCTCAAGTTTTTGGGTTTTGAGCAGACTTTCAAAAATGCACTGACTACCCTGCCTATGGGTGGTGGTAAAGGTGGTGCCGATTTTAGCCCTAAAGGTAAATCGAATGCTGAGATTATGCGTTTTTGTCAGGCTTTCATGCTTGAGCTATGGCGCAATATAGGTCCTGATACGGACGTTCCGGCAGGAGATATCGGTGTGGGCACACGCGAGATCGGTTATCTGTATGGAATGTATAAGAAACTGGCGCGCGAAAATACGGGAACTTTCACAGGGAAAGGGCTTGAGTACGGTGGTTCACTTGTACGTCCTGAGGCTACAGGCTACGGTGCTCTTTATTTCGTAAATGAAATGTTTAAAGCTAAAAATATAGACCTGAAAGGTAAAACAGTAGCTGTTTCGGGCTTCGGGAATGTTGCTTGGGGAGCTGCTTCTAAAGCAACTGAGCTAGGGGCGAAGGTGGTTACCATATCAGGCCCTGACGGTTATGTGTATGATCCTGACGGAGTAAGTGGTGACAAGATAGAGTATATGCTCGAACTTCGCGATTCGGGTAATGACGTGGTTGCCCCTTATGCCGAAAAGTATCCGAATGCTGTATTCCATGCAGGAAAGAAGCCTTGGGTAGAAAAAGTGGATATTGCCTTGCCTTGTGCCATTCAGAACGAACTGAATGCAAAAGATGCGGAAGCTTTGATTGCTAACGGGGTGACTTGTGTGGCTGAGGTATCTAACATGGGCTGTACAGCTGAGGCAGTAGACCTGTTCCTTGAGAAGAAGGTATTATTTGCTCCGGGTAAGGCTGTAAATGCCGGTGGGGTAGCTACTTCTGGACTCGAAATGAGTCAGAATGCAATGCATATCCAATGGGGTGCAGAGGAAGTCGATCAGCGTCTACATGGTATAATGAAGAATATACATGGACAGTGTCTGAAATTCGGTAAAGATAATAGTGGCTATATCAATTATGTTAAGGGTGCTAATGTAGCCGGATTTATGAAAGTAGCCCGGGCTATGATCGCTCAGGGAGTTGTATAAGAATCTAATCCAACAAGGGATGTAAAGCCTTCGGAAATGTTATTCCGGAGGCTTTTTTGTTGGTATAAAAATGATGTGTGAACTAAGTTTACTTTTATTATTTTTATAATTTCTCAAATACTTTTCATGTGTTATATAAGCTGGGTTCTGTGATGTTTTGCTTAGTTAAAGTAATTTATATATGGCAAAAAGATTATCTTTGCATTTGATATACAAGAATAAAAGGCTAAGCTTTAAATATTATAAATGAAATTATCAGTAATAAGTCCTGTTTACAGAGCTGAAAAGATAATCCCTGTTTTGGTAGAACGGATAGAACAGGCTGTTTCTGTTATTACCAGTGAATACGAAATAATACTGGTTGAAGATAGTGGTCCCGATCAATCATGGGCAGTTATAGAGCAAATCGCACAAACTAACGAAAGAGTAATTGGTCTTAAATTAAGCCGCAATTTTGGACAACATTATGCAATTTCTGCAGGGTTGGATAAGGCAACGGGCGACTGGATCGTTGTCATGGATTGTGATTTGCAGGATCGTCCGGAAGAGATTCCTAATTTGTACAAAAAAGCTCAGGAGGGATATGATGTTGTACTTGCAGAGCGTTACGAACGACAAGATACGTTCATCAAGAGATTGACCTCAGCTACTTTTTACAAAGTATTGTCTTACCTTACAGGTACAAAGCAAGACAAAGGTGTAGCTAATTTTGGAATTTACAGCAAAGCCGTCATTAAGGCTGTTTGTTCGATGCGCGAACCAATCCGTTATTTTCCGACTATGATAAAGTGGGTAGGGTTCAAGCAGACGAAGTTGCCGGTAGAGCACAACTCTCGTTTTGAAGGAAAGACTACTTATAATTACAAAAAACTCTTAAATCTAGCCTTAGACATTATTCTGGCTTATTCAGATAAACCGGTACGTCTTACGGTCAAGGTTGGATTAATAATCTCATTAATGGCTATTCTGGCTGCTTTCTATACCCTTATAATGTGGATAACAGGAAACATTGCAGTGATGGGGTATACGAGCCTTATTATTTCAATCTGGTTTTTGTCAGGAATTATTATACTTACTTTGGGTATAGTAGGATTATATGTCGGTAAAACATTTGAGGGAGTTAAGAGTCGGCCGATATATATAATCGACAAAATAGTGAATGGTGAAAATACGCACTAAGATCAACGATAATGATTGAATATTTACAATGGGATTCTGATTTTTTTGAAAAGAAAATAGGACGGATATATTGTAGCAGTAATATGCCAAAATCAGAATTGGCTGAATTACTACGCTGCGCAAAAGAGCAAAACTATGAACTTCTTTATTGTTTTGGAGACGAACATTTTTTTGTCGAAACCGAGCTCCTGAACATATATGATGGTTCTCTGGTAGATCGTAAAGTAATTTTTACGATGCATATTGAGGGAATGCCTGACGATGACTTAGCTGATATTCATGTTTTTGAAGAGACAGCATTGAAAAATGAAATGCTGGAACTCGCCTATCTGAGTGGGGGCTACTCCCGATACAAGACTGATCATCATTTTACAGACAAAGACTTTAGACACTTTTATAAAACCTGGATGCAAAACTCTATAAATGGGGCTATTGCTGATAAAGTATTTGTCGCTTATAGAGACTCATTAATTGCAGGCATGGTTACTGTAAAGAAGAGTGCGATGGCCGGAACAATTGGACTTATCGCTACAAATGCCAATATGCATGGTAACGGGTATGGACGTAGATTAGTAAATAAGGTGAAAAGGTATTTATATGAAGATGGCATTATGGAATTGGATGTAGCAACACAGCTCGATAATGAACCGGCCTGCCGTTTTTATAACAAATGTGGCTTCAAGGTGAAATCAATAAATAATATTTATCATTTTTGGTTATAGTATTTCAATGTAGAAATATCTGCTTGATAATACTCAATATATAAAAATAACTTGAACATTCGATATGAATAACATCCTGAAATTTGGAATCGTTTTAATAATAAATACACTTTTCTTTGTATTATGTGCTGTTCTAATACCCATCCATTTCGAAACAAACGACGATGTTGTGATGTTGTTGATAGCATCAGGTAAATATTCAGGTACTCCTGACGCTCATCTTGTATTTATTAATTATATATATGGTTTTTTTGTTTCTTTCCTATATACCTTTTTTGAAGGTCTGGAATGGTATTCCATCATGTTCTCAATATTGCATATCATATCTTTTACTATTATAACGTGGGAGATAATAAATAAATGCAAACGAATAGCCTATAAAATCGTTTTCATTATATTATTCTATTCCATTGCTGCCTATATTATTTTGCACTTCCAGTTTACAACCACTGCCGGCATTTGTGCTGTGGCCGGTATTGCTCTCTTAATGTCTGCCAATAAATATAAAAGATATATCGGTTTGTTTATGTTTGTAGTTGCATCCCTCATCCGGTTCGATGCAGCAATGTTGGTGTTGGTCGTTTCTTGTCCTGTATTATATTACCCCATTCATTTGAAACAAAAAGAGGGCAAGCTTAGAAACGAACTTTTATTTTTATCACTGATTGTAATACTACCGGTTGTTTGCAAGGTCACAGATCATGTAATATACAAAGCTGATAAAGACTGGGCTCATTATAAAGAATATAATTATTACAGAGGTAAAGTGAATGATAATCCCAGTCTGAATACTATAAAGGGAGGACATCCTAATCTTATAGATGTTGATTATGACCTGTTTGACCGCTTCTTTATAGATGAAAATTTTTGGGATCTGACTACAGTGAAAGGTATGTATGAAGAAATAGGAGAATTGGGTATTGAAAAAAAAATACCCCATGTGTACCCTAATTTTGATGGATACAGGATATATATACTTCTGTTATTTCTGTTTCTTTTAGGTCAGATTTATTTAGCACGCAGAAGCTCAGATAAAATAATACTTTCTTTATCGTTCTGTCTCTTTCTGTCAGCATTGTTTTATGTCTCTTTTACCAATCTTCTGAAAGAAAGAGTATTCTTAACCGCTTTAATAGGTTTGTTCTGGGTTCTTTTCTCTGCTGGGGGAGACGTTAAGAAATTGAAAATAGAATATTTTACTTATTCTTTTTTTATTGTATTCTTGTTCTTTTTTATTCAAAAGATGGTTGTTACCAGGTCGAATATTGATAAATTAGATTTAATGGATCAAAACACCTTATTAAACAATGTTGAGATACCCGAAGGGGAATTTCTGATTACTTATTATGATGGTTTGAAGTTGGAAAAATATTCTCCATACGAGATATCAGATAAAGTGGGAGATACTAAGATCCTTTTTTCTGGTTGGATGGCAGGGACTCCTTTCAATCGTGAATATTTCACCTCATACAAAGATATTATCGATAGGAATATGATATTTATAAGAAATTCAAATGATCTTCCTCAATGGAGTAGAAAGTTGAAAAAAAGTATAAAAGTGCATTATGGAACAGAAGTAGAAATCTTAGTAGTATATGAAACTTCAAATTGTAAAATAATAAAATTAATCTCTTCCGATAAAAATAACTAAAAAATAATTAAAAATGATACCATTTAATAAACCATATCTGACAGGAAAAGAAACTCACTATATGTATCAGGCGGTACTTTCAGGGAAAATCTCGGGAAATGGGATATTTACTAAAAAATGCCAGGCTTTTTTTGAAGAACAATACAATTTTGGCAAATGCCTTTTGACAACATCTTGTACCGATGCTTTGGAGATGGCTGCTATCCTTGTCGATATACAGCCAGGCGATGAAGTGATTATTCCATCATATACATTCGTCAGTACAGCGAATGCATTTGTCTTAAGAGGGGCAAAAATTGTATTTGCAGATTCTATGGCGAATAATCCAAATATAGATGCAGATAAGATAGAAGCATTGATTACTCCGAAAACAAAAGCTATCGTTCCGGTACATTATGCAGGTTTTGCATGCGATATGGATAAGATAATGGAGATTGCTCGCAAACATAATCTCTATGTGGTTGAAGATGCTGCTCAGGCTATAGACAACTATTATATCAGTAAGGACGGTACTAAAAAAGCATTGGGTTCAATAGGAGATCTTGCTGCGTTCTCTTTTCACGAGACTAAAAATATTATCTCAGGAGAAGGAGGAATGCTTGTAGTGAATAATAAGAAGTTTGAGAAAAGGGCGGAAATAATCTGGGAAAAGGGAACTAACCGTTCTGCTTTCTTTAGGGGAGAAGTGGATAAATATGGATGGGCAGACATGGGTAGTTCTTTTCTGCCGTCTGAAATTATTGCTGCTTTTCTGTGGGCACAACTGGAAAATCTCGAGAATATTCAAGATAAAAGAAAACATATATGGAACATATATAACGAAGGGCTGAAAGATTATGCTTTGACTAATAATGTAAAACTACCTTTTGTCCCCGAATATTCTACTAATAATGCTCATATGTTTTATCTGATATGTAAAGACCTTGAGCATCGTACAGGTTTAATAAATATGCTGAAGGCAAATGATGTCCTGAGTGTATTTCATTACCTGAGTCTGCATTCCAGCCCTTACTATAGTGATAAACATGACGGAAGGGTATTGCCTGAGTGTGACAGATATGCCGATACGTTATTAAGACTTCCTTTTTATTATGAGTTGACGGATGACGATCAGGCAAAAATTATTAGCTTAATAAATGAATATAAATGATTGGGAAGGGGCTTGTCGATAGGTATTTGACTAATGAGAAATATCTGCTGTTTCTTGGACTGTTTATTATTTCTATAGCTTTCTTACCATATTTATTATCAGGTGAAAATATATATGTTCCTATATGGGACAACCTTGATTCAAACATTGTTTGGGCTAAAATGGTATTAGCACAAGGAGGACCTTTTTTACCTTTAGATGCTACAATCGATCAGATAATGGACGGTTTACCTCTATCTTCCTTATGCCCGGCCTATGATATTAGTTATTTGTGGTTTAAGCTTTTCGGAATGTTTTGGGGGTATGTTTTCGGTAAATATGTTGTAGCTCTGCTTGCATATTTCGGAATGTATTTCCTTTTAAAGAAATATATATTATCTAAAGATGCACCTGTTTATATTCCCATAGTAACGGCTGTTTTCTTTGCATTATTGCCATTCTGGTCGTTTTCGGCTCATGTTGCCGGCCTACCTATGACAATTCTTGCCTTTTTAAATATCAGGAAGGGCGATTTAAGCATCAAAAACTGGCTGATACTTGTTGTGTATGCCTTTTATTCCTCGTTGGTACTGATCGGTTTTTTCTTATTATTATATATGTCTTTTCTATGGCTTTGGGATGTTATAAAACGCAGGGAGAATAGTCGGTATTTATTCTTTGCAATAGCATTTCTCAGTGTAATGTATATTGTAAGCCATTTGCCTTTATTTTACTCCTTTATTGCAGATAATTCCTATGTCTCTCACAGAGAAGAATTTTATACATATGGTGCAACCATAAAATATCAGATAAAGTTCTATGCAAAGAGTATAATCTATGCTGGTAATTATACCATTCAAATGCATGTTGTTACACTTGATAAATATATAAAGCTATTACTCATATTTGCGATTATTTTGATAATAAAATTTAAGGTCAAAAATAAAATACTATTTGGAATTATTCTTTATATAATATTTTCATATATCCTGTGTATAATCTATGGTTCTAATCAGTTTGCCGGCATTAGAAATGTATTGAATGATATTTTGCCGATTGATCTGTCGCGCGTATTATGGCTATTTCAGCTTTGCTGGTATATTCTGCTTGCTATTTCGTTATATTATATCCATACACTTGTCAGATGGGGTAAATACGTGTGCATTGTATTCATTGTGGTGCAATCAGTTGTTTTGTTTAATAGCCAGCAGTACAACACAGGAAAAAGTATGCCGAGTTACAAGAAGTTTTATGCAGAACAACAGTTCGAAGATATAAAGGAGTATATAGGACGCACTCCTGATTCTTACCGTATTATCAATATCGGGCTTCATCCGGCTATAGCACAGTATAACGGTTTCTATACTGTCGATGGTTTTTCGGCAAGCTATCCTTTGACTTACAAGCACAAGTTTAAGAAGATTATAGAGAAAGAATTAGCTAAAACGTATCAGGAGGACTCTTTCTTTAATGATTGGGGTTCGTGGTGTTATGCTTTTTTGTCGGAAATGAACTCTGCCGATTTGAATAGGTATAGAAGTAAATATCCTGTTATTCAGCATTTAGAATATGATTATGATCAACTGAAAGAAATGGGAGGGGAGTATATTATTTCAGCAGCAGAGATAAATACAGACATAAACAACCGGCTGGAGCTATTGAAGGTATTTGATGGTTATGAAACATCTCATTGGACTGTATACTTGTACAAAGTGATATGATATAGTGCTTTTCAGTGGCAGAACATAAAAAGAAACAGCTATACATCGTATAACTGTCTATCTATGCGGAGAGGAAGAGATTCGAACTCTCGATACCCTTTAGGGGTATACACGCTTTCCAGGCGTGCCTCTTCAACCACTCGAGCACCTCTCCTTTTCTGGTTGAAAACTATTGTGGGTGCAAAGATAAGGGATATTTTTATTCTGACAAATTAATCTGAAATTAAGGTGTTTTTATAGTAAATTCAGTCGATTTAAGGGCATTTGTGCTACAAATGAATGCTAAAATTGACGTGATTGCAGAGGCTTGCAGAAAGAGCTCAAACGGTTGTATACCAATAGTGTTACGGCTATCAAAGGACAGAAAAAGGAAGATAATAAGACTGGGTGTCAATGTTAATCCTGACCACTGGGACGCTACAAAAAACAAGATTAAACCGAGTTGTCCTGATTATGGGTATTTAGAGAATATTATTACAGAAAGGAAATCTAAGTCCCAGAAACAGGTATTAGAGTTTCAATCCATAGGCAAAGACTATTCATTAACTCAGTTAGCAAATGCTGTAGAATAACCAACTAAGAACACCACAGTAAAAGAATATTTTGAGAAGGTCATACAGGATTAAAAACAGAGGGCAGAATCGGAAATGCCAGCCACTATGAAGCATTACGATATTCACTACATCGGTTTGCAAAAGTATCTCAACTTCTGTTTGTAGATATTAATACCAGCTTCCTTAATAGGTATGAATCTTATCTTCGGGGTCAGGCTAACAAAGGCAATACAATCAGTAACAGGATGCGCACCCTCAGAGCTATTTATAATAAGGCTATAAAGGATAACGTTGTAAAGGTAGACAGACTACAATGTATCCAAACTCAAAGAAGTTACCCCTAAAAGGTCTATTTCTAAAGAAGATATTGTACAGGTCATTAATTTTAGTGGGGTAAGAATAGTTCTTTTTATATTATTTTGTTTTTTGGTGCGAATAGACTATCTTTGTTGTCGCGGATGATGATATTCGCAAAAGCCAGGCCTTAGGACAGATAATAACTCTACTAGCAACATTTATACTTATATAATAATGAAAACATTATACTCTTTCGACGAAGTTCTTGAGATTGTAAATACCAACATCAACAAAGTAGAATACAATCATCACCCGATAACGCTTTTTCAGCCGATAACATACATCCTATCTTTAGGAGGTAAACGTGTACGCCCCGCACTGGCACTGATGTCATATAACTTGTATAAAGAAAATATAGAAAAAGTCATCCCGATAGCACTGGCCATTGAGATATTCCACAATTTCACACTGTTGCACGACGACCTGATGGACAAAGCTGATATGCGCAGAGGAAAACCGGCTGTCCATATCAAATGGAATGATAATGTTGCTGTATTATCCGGCGATGCCATGCTTATAGAAGCATATAAAGAAATAGCAAAAACAGATTCCCGATATCTGCAACAAGTTCTCGACCTGTTTTCGGTTACCGCTACCGAAATATGTTGCGGGCAGCAGCTCGATATGGAATTTGAGAAACGGATGGACGTAACGATTCCCGAATATATAGAAATGATACGTCTGAAAACAGCTGTATTACTGGGCTGTGCTCTGAAAGAAGGAGCAATAGTAGGCGGGGCTTCAGAAGAAGATGCAAACAACTTGTATGATTTCGGAATAAATGTAGGACTAGGATTTCAACTGAAAGACGATCTGCTGGATGTTTACGGTGACAGTAAAAGTTTCGGCAAAAAGATCGGAGGAGACATATTATGCAATAAGAAAACATTTCTGTTGATCAATGCCTTATCAGACAATAAGGCACGTACAGAATTGATCTCATGGATCGACAAAACCGATTTTGACGAAAATGAAAAAATTACTGCTGTTACCAGAATATACGACTCTCTGGATTTGAAAAAGAAATCGGAGAACCTCATAGCCGAATATTACCACAAGGCTGTAGCATGCCTTGACAAAGTAAGTATAGAAAAAGAAAAAAAGACTGAATTATATAATCTCGCAGAAAATCTGATGTCACGGATTTCCTGATAATAAGCAAAGTAACGCACACTACAAATTTATGCCATACAGAAGACTACCTAACACCGACAATGCCAGGATAAGAGCATTGAAAACGGCAATAGAGAAAAATAACACCCTATTTGGGGAAGGTGTTATCTCTCTCAATATACAGAATATGGAACTCATGCTCCGCAATTTTGAGAATGCCCAGTACCGTTACAGGGAAAGCCTTGAAACACAGGCCGCAGCCAATCGTAAGTTCCAGAAGCTGATAAAAAACGCAAGATTGTATATCTCCCATTTTATTCAGGTACTCAATTTCTGTGTTATCCGAAATGAAATAAAGAAAGAACAAAAACAGCTCTATGGTCTCGATCCCGATAATTTTTCGGTGCCCGACCTCACCAGTAATGATTCTTTGCTATATTGGGGCGAAAATATTATTAAGGGGGAGCAGGCTCGTTTAGTACAAGGAGGTGTCCCTGTATATAATCCGACAATAGCACGCGTAAATGTTGCTTTCTCTCAGTTTAAAGATGCGTACTTTACACAAAAAACATATCAGAATACTACTACCCGTCAACTGGATACGCTTAGCGAACAAAGAGACGACATAGATGCCACACTCACTGTGTTGTGGAATCAGATAGAAGCTGCATTTGCCAGCCTGCCTAGTAAGGAACGACTGGAACGGTGTAAAGAATACGGAGTGGTCTACTACCTCCGCAAAGAAGAGAAAAAGAAAATAGAAAGTGAGAATAATTGATACTCATTCGCATATTTATGCAGAAGAATTCGATGCCGATCTAAGTGAGGTAATAACTCGCGCAAAATCCGCAGGAGTAGAAAGAATACTGATGCCGAACATCGACATAGAATCGATAGACAGGCTACATCGTGTAGCTGGAGATTATGAGGGTTATTGCATCCCTATGATGGGGCTACATCCCACCAGTGTAGGTGAAGACTGGCGCAATCAGCTCAACGTCATTAAACAACAGTTGACAAAACGGTCTTACATAGCTGTCGGCGAAATTGGCATAGATCTCTACTGGGACAAAACCTTTGAAAAAGAACAAAAAGAAGCATTTGAAGAACAGCTCAGATGGAGTATCGATTACGATCTTCCGGTAGCAATACATTCCCGCGATGCCATCCCCGAATGTATCGCATGTATCAGAAATGTAGGGGTGGAAAGGTTAAAAGGTGTATTCCACAGCTTCGGTGGGACAGAAGAGGAACTGAGAGAAATCCTCAACCTGCAAAACTTCCTATTGGGTATCAATGGTGTTGTCACATTTAAGAATTCAACTTTGTCCACAGTACTTAAACAGACCGACCTGTCACACATCATCATTGAGACCGATGCGCCTTATCTGGCACCAATGCCCTATCGTGGCAAGAGGAATGAGCCGTCTTATACTGTAAAAGTAGCTGAAAAGTTAAGTGAGATATATAATGTAAGCATTGAAGAGATCGGAAGAATAACGACAGATAATACAGTAAAACTATTTAGTGTATCTTAACTTATATCACTATGTACCGTCTGATAGTATTGTCATTAGCAGCCATTCTCCTGTCTGCCTGTGGCAACAAAGTAAACACAGATAAGCCTACAGGGACAAAGCCTCTTACTCTTACTGATTCTACCGAACAGACGATACAATATACGGATGTGCAACTCGAAGCATACCTCGATAGTATAGGACAACTACCCTAATTGCCGTCAACTGAGGAGGTGTGTCATTATCTCGATTCGGCTTTCCATGCCGTTGATTAGTAGCAGTTTAGTATTTTGAGGGAATGTAATTTATGAGTTTTCCCAGTTTTCTTATATATACAAGCAGAAAGTATAGCGGGATGATACCAAACAGGCAGAATGAGCAATCGATCAGTTGCCAGTAGAAAGGAATGCCTCTAACAGCTCCGCAAATAAGTGCCAAAGGGACTACTCCTATGCAGGCAACCATGCCGAAGTACACGACCCAGATATTCGTTACGGGCTTGAAATATACTCCCAGAAATGCGATACCTATCACGATATGTGAAAATGCAAGCCAATCTGTTCCGTAAGCCAGAAACGGATAATCCCTGTTTGTGTTGACTACCCCTTCGGCTACAGTAGCTATCCAGAATTTCAACCCATCGTAACTGGTGGGGGATGCGCCGATCTCTATTCCCAATATATCGCATGCGATCCGTATTTCGGTTTCGAGTGGAAAGGCTGTTATTCCCCAGAAGAAAAGGGCGAATATATAAAATACGGTCAGAGCTTTGATTCTGAATACCAGTTCTTTCTCTTGTAGTTGCTTTTCCATAACTATTTCTTTTTTGTGTTTTTACTTTTCTTTTCTTTTTTAAGGGCAGATTCTTTGTCAAAATCCACAGGATTTACTTTCCCCATCAAATCCAGTATTTTAGCCTGTCTTTTCAATATGTATCCCGATGGTTTTGCTGAGTTGAAACGTATCGGGTTGGGTAGCGTAGCTGCAATGAGTGCGCTCTCTGCTGCTGTCAGTTTTTTCGCCGGTTTATGGAAATGGGCTTGTGCTACAGCTTCTGCCCCGTATATATTTTCTCCCATTTCTATCGAATTGAGGTACACTTCCATGATGCGTTCCTTTCCCCATATCAGTTCTATAAGGAATGTGTAGTAAGCTTCGAGTCCTTTGCGGATGTATGACCTGCCCGACCATAGGAAAATGTTTTTAGCCGTTTGTTGGCTGATAGTGCTGGCTCCCCGCTGACGTTTTCCTTTTTCAGCCTCTTCCATTGCTTTTTCTATCTGATTGAAGTCGAATCCCGAATGGTCGAGAAATAGATTATCTTCGGAGGCAACCACAGCTAAAGGTAAATTCTTGGAAATATCTTCTATCGGTACCCATTTGTGCTTACACACTACTGTTTTACCTGAGAATAGTTGACCGGTATTGTTCCATACCATCAATGGAGTATAATATACAGGAATAAACTTGGTGAGGACTACCTGCAGGATGCTGAATAGGAAGAAAAATATAACAAACCGCCTGAACCATTTAAAGATAGCCTTAGCCATATCGTTGCTGAAAATCAATTTTACATCCACTTTGTTTTACAAAGTAAAAGTAATTATAAATATTGGATTTTCACTATTTATAGCTGATTATTATTTATGGTAATATGTTTAATAAAATAGTTCATTTATTACCTACATAACTCTTATCCAAGTTTAATTTTTTGAGTCTGCCTTAGAACTAACGCGCACTCCCGTGCTTGTTTTTCATTTTGGCATTGCCCAAAACGAAACAAAAGGCTAGTGCTCCGCTCCTCAGCGACCTGTCAACGGCTTGCCGGCTGAAGGGGACAAACGGGCTATCGCCCCATCCCCTTCTACGCCGCCTGCACCGGACAGGTGCCCGCTTGCGGAGCTAATGCACAGAGTCGCAATGCGCTGACAGGGTAGGGTGATCGTCTCCAAATCATGCGTCAGCCCGCGCCGTTAGCTTTATGGACGGGGTACCCGTAGGGGGAGAAAGGCGTGAAACGAAAACGTGTTTGAGCTTATTAACAGATTCGTATTGCACAAAGCTATGAGCGAGTTTTTTCGTTTAGCCTTTGAGCCCTTTTACGGGTCGTCCTATGAAGCGGGGCGCAAAAGACTTTTTGATTCCTTTTGGGGCTTAGGCCAAAAGGAATGCAAGCAATTTTTAATTGCGCGCAGTAGTAAATAAACCAACATATAAATTAATCTGACTATTGATTCCCATTCTTTACCAGATCATCTTTATAAATAAAAATGACATAAGGAAAGTAAAAAACACTATAAAGCTTGTGTGTTTCGTTTAATTAATCTTATATTTGTGAAAAGTGGTTGGGGTGACAATCATTTTGTCATAAAAATAGTCCGTTGAGATAACGAGTCACCTATTGATATGATTTTATTTTCCGGAAAAACAGATTACGATATAATATTATCTAAGTTTAACCTTTAAAGATCATGAATATGGCTTTTACTAAAAAACCGTGGGCAGAGCCCTATCGTATTAAAGTTGTAGAACCATTGAAAACAACAACCCGCGAACATCGTCTGAAATGTATGAAAGAGGCCGGATGGAACACATTCCTGTTGCATGCCGACGATGTGTATATCGATTTACTTACCGATAGTGGTACAAATGCGATGAGTGACCAGCAATGGTCGAGGATGATGATCGGGGACGAGGCCTATGCCGGTAGCCGCAGCTATTATTATCTGGAAGAAATCTGTAAAAAATACTATGGATATAAGTATGTTCTTCCTACCCATCAGGGGCGTGGGGCAGAAAATCTGTTGAGCAAATGTACCATCACTCCGGGGCAGTATGTAGCCGGAAATATGTATTTCACTACTACCCGTCAGCATCAGGAGATTGCAGGAGGTACTTTTGTAGACGTTATCATAGACGAAGCTCATAAAAGCCAGTCGGATCATCCATTCAAGGGTAATATCGATCTGGAAAAGTTTGAAAAATTAATAAATGAGAAGGGTGCTAAGAATATAGCTTATATAACAGTTGGCGCACCGGTAAATCTGGCCGGAGGGCAGCCTGTGAGTATGGCTAATATGAAAGCCCTGTCGGAATTAGCTCATAAACATGGTATAAAGGTTGTACTGGATGCAACACGTAATATAGAAAATGCATATTTCATACAGCAGCGCGAAGAAGGCTATAAACACAGAAGTGTAGAAGATATAAACCGCGAATTCTGTATGTACAGCGATGCGGCGACCGTAAGTGCCAAAAAAGACCTTTATGTAAATATAGGAGGATTGGTAATGTGTAACGATCCTGACCTGTTTGACGAATTGCGCAGCCTTATTGTTGTCTACGAAGGGATGCCTACTTATGGCGGACTGGCAGGACGCGATATGGAAGCAATGGCACAGGGGCTGATAGAAGCTGTACAGGAAGAGACCATAGCATCGCGTGTGCGTCAGGTGGAGTATTTCGGTAACCTGTTGCATGAGGCCGGTATTCCTATTGTATTGCCTATCGGAGGGCATGGCGTATTTATAGATGCTAAAAAATTCTATCCTCATATTCCGCAAGATCAGTTCCCTGCTCAGAAACTGGCAGCCGATATATTTGTAGAGTGCGGTGTACGTGGTATGGAACGTGGAATTGTTTCGGCAGGTCGTAATAAAGATACCGGAGATCATTACTATCCGGAACTGGAATTAGTGCGTCTGACTATTCCTCGCCGAGTATATACACAGTCACACTTCGATGTAGCGGCATGGAGTATAATAGAAATGTATAAAAACAGAGATAAAGCCAGAGGATTGAAGATGGTCTACGAGCCTAAGTATTTACGCTTCTTCCAGGGAAGATTTGAAGAGTTGTAGTGTAAATTATATATATGTGTGCTAAAAAAAGACGGGACTAAGCTCATTGAGTTTAGTCCCGTTATCTTTTGTATGCATGCTTATTTTGATGCGTCGATAGATTTTTTGCGGAAATCTTTCAAAGCTTTTTCTATTTCAAGAGAAATTTTTCTTGCGCGTTGTCCCGCAGCTTTGTTTCCGTTTTCAACCTGAGCAGCAGCATCTTTAGCAAAGTCTGCAAAATTTTGATTTAATTTTTCTACTAAATTTTTCATGTTCTTATCAATTTTAAAAATTTATACAAAGATAATCTACATTACAAAACATACAAGCCTATTCAAAAGTTTTAATTTATGCGAAAATTGTTTCTGATTTCTATCTTTTTCGTTAATAGCCTGTTGTGTGATCCTATTCTTTAGTTAATCGATAACAAAATAAATAAAGAAAGGTGTCCTGTGGATAATAGGGAGGCTATCTTTTATATTTTCCGCTGCTAATGGTTATCTTTGTTCGGTCATAAATCTATACTAATATCCCATGAAGAAAGCAATCAGTATTTTATCAATCGTTTTGTTGTGCTCTGTGGCGCTGGCTTCGGCACAAGCTGATAAAGGAAACAGTCCGGTATTTAAAGTCCTTCAGTTCAATGTCTGGCAGGAAGGTACTATTGTACCCGGTGGTTACGATGCTATTGTAGACCAGATCATCGCTTCGGAGGCTGATTTTGTAACATTGAGCGAAGTTCGCAACTATAACAATACACGCTTCTGCGACCGTATTGTCAGTTCATTGAAAGAAAAAGGGCATACATTCTATTCATTTTATAGCTACGATACAGGGTTGCTGTCACGATATCCCATTACAGATTCCACTACAGTGTTTCCCTGTGTGAACGATGCCGGAAGTGTTTACCGTGCACTCATCGATATGGAAGGGCAGAAGGTTGCTCTCTATACAGCCCATCTCGATTACCGTAACTGCACGTATTATGATGTGAAAGGTTATGATGGCTCTACATGGAAGAAACGTCCGCCGATGACAGATATAGATTCTATTATGATGGATAATGTGAAATCGAAGCGGGATAATGGCATAATGGCTTTTCTCGATTATGCCGAAAAGGACAGGAGTGAAGGGCGTATCGTTATTCTGGGTGGTGACTTCAATGAGCCTTCATTTCAGGACTGGACAAAGGAAACTGTACACATGTTCGATCGAAATGGTTTGATCATCCCTTGGACGGTGAGTACAATGCTTGCCGCTTATGGGTACATGGACACATACAGAGAATTGTTCCCCAATGCGGTTACCCATCCGGGAATAACATATCCGTCAGATAATCCGTTGATGGCTGTCTCCAAACTATCGTGGACACCCGATGCTGACGAACGCGAACGTATCGACTTTATTTACTATGCACCCCATAGAGGGCTAAAGTTGCAAGATGCTGTTGTATGGGGACTTGATGGCTCTGTATGCCGTCATCAGCGGGTGAAGGATAACACGCAAGATCCGTTCAAAGTAGGGGAGGGTATCTGGCCTAGTGACCACAAAGCCCTGTTAGTTACTTTCAGTCTGGATAAGTGAAAAAAGAGAGCGAAAGATGATTGCCATCTTTCGCTCTTGTTTGTATATATATCTGTTTATCTGTTTATTTAAAAACTAATACCCTGTCCTCAAGTGGTTGGAATTCCTTTGGTCCGGCTTCACCATTAGGAGTACCGAATGGCATTTGTGCGATCAGTTTCCATTTCGGGCTAATGTTCCATGTTTTTGCCACTTCCTCGTCTATTATCGGGTTGTAGTGTTGTAGCGAAGCTCCGAATCCGGCTTCTTCAAGAAGTGTCCATATGGTGAACTGATGCATAGCCGATGTTTGTTGCGACCATTTAGGAAAATTTTCACTGTATGAAGGGAATGCGTTTTGCAAACCTTCTACCACACTTTCGTCTTCGTAATACAATACTGTGCCGTATCCTGCTGCAAAAGCATTGTCTATTTTAGCTTCAGTAGCCGGAAACGCTTCTGCCGGAACCATCTTTCTCAATGTTTCTTTCACTATGTTCCACAGTTTTTTATGATTATCCCCTAACAGGAGAACTACTCTGGTAGATTGTGAATTGAATGCCGACGGTACGTGAAGTACTGCAAAATCAATAATTTCTTTTATTTCGTTATCCGAGATAGGGCTTTTATCGTTTATGCTGTAATATGTTCTGCGCTTCTCGATTGCCTGTTTTAGATCTTTTTTCATAATGCTAAGTTTTTATGTTAAATAATTATTGTTAGTTTGATATGTTAACGACAAAGTAAGTGGAAAAGTTTTGATTATATGTATAAAAAAAATAATAGTTATGTCTTCAAATATCTATATATCTAAGTATTTCGTACATTTGTGGCAGATTAGGTAGAAAGTAAACTAAAATATTATATGTTGTTTTCAGGTGTTATTTTTGATTTTAACGGTACATTATTCTGGGATACAAAATTGCATAATAAGGCATGGGACATCTTCCTGACCCGCCATGACCTGTTCTTGTCCGATGAGGATAAATTCAACAAGATGCACGGGAAAAATAACAAGGATATATTTCTCTCCCTGTTCGATGAATCGCTTACCGATACCCAGATACAGAAATATATACTCGAAAAAGAAGGATTATATCAGGAACTATGCCTGCAAACCGATATGCTGATGGCACCCGGTGCAGAGGAGTTTCTCAATTACCTGAAAGATCATCATATACCATTTACCATTGCTACTGCATCGGGCAAGGAGAATCTTGATTTTTATTTTGATCACTTACCGCTTTCGCGCTGGTTCGAATATGATAAGGTAGTTTACAATAATGGCAAGATAAAGGGTAAGCCCGATCCACAGATATATCAGATAGCAATGTCTGTGATAAATAAAAAACCGGAAGAGGTAATTATATTTGAAGATGCAGTTGCCGGATTGCAGGCTGCACGAAATGCCGATGCCGGTAAAATCATTGTAGTCGATTCTAATGATGACGATTATACTGACTGGTCTGATTGCCAGATAATAAAGAGCTTCAACGAAGTGGACAAATCTCAACTTAAGTACTGAAACGATGGAGAATACCCCCAATAAAATTCATACAAGTATTTGTCCCGTTTGTGGAAGTAAAGAAATAGCTCCTTTCCTTTCTTGTAAAGATAATCTGACCACACAGGAAGTTTTCGATATCTGTAAATGTCCTGTCTGTGGCTTTGCATTTACACAGGATTTTCCGTCTGAAAAAGAAATCGGAAAATACTACGAAGCTACGGCTTATGTGTCTCATTCCGATACCCATAAAGGAATCATTAATACGCTTTATCATTGGGCTCGTAAAGTCGCATTGAAGTCGAAAGCCAAAATGGTGGCAAGCTATGCCGATAATCGTAAAGGTATGCTGTTGGATATAGGTTCGGGTACAGGGTATTTCCTGAACAAAATGAAGGAGCAAAAATGGATAGTGACCGGTATAGAAAAATCGGATGCGGCAAGGCAATATACAAAACAGAAATTCGATATAGATTGTCAACCGTCCGAATATTTGTACGAGATACCATGCAAGACGAAAGATGTTATAACCATGTGGCATGTACTGGAACATCTGGAACACCTGAACAGTGTACTCGACCATATACAGGGAATATTGAAGAATGACGGTACACTGATCATAGCACTGCCGAATAAAGATTCGTATGACGCTGCCCACTACAAAGAATATTGGGCTGCGTACGATGTGCCGCGCCATTTGTGGCATTTCTCTCCCTCCGATTTCGAACATCTGGCTAACAGGCATCAGTTTGAAGTGGTAGATACCAAACCTATGTATTTCGATGCTTTCTATATATCCATGCTCAGCGAGCAAAATAAAGGAACTACTCTGGGAAGCCTTGTCGGATTGATAAAAGGAGGTATCTACTTCCTGAAAAGTCTCGGTAATAAAGAGAGATGCAGTTCACTGACATATATTCTGAAGAAAAAAGAAATAAAACAAAAATAAAATGATCAACAAAGAAGAATCCTTATTGAAATCCTTGTTGCCGCATGTGTGTGCAATCATTGCTTTTCTGGCGATAACGCTGATATACTTTAGTCCGGTGTTCGAAGGTAAAGTATTATCACAGCACGATGTGAAACAATTTCAGGGAGCATCGCAGGAATTACGCGAATACTATGAAAACGAAGGAGAATCTTCGGCATGGACAGGATCTATGTTTTCGGGTATGCCTGCCTATCAGATAGGTATCTGGGGAGGCAGTCCTAATTTCCTCGATTATCTGGAAAAACCATATAAAGCATTGGGGAATAATACGGCAGGGCCTGTTTTTGCCGCTATGCTGATGGCATATATCCTGTTTTGCGTTATGGGTTTCTCCCCTGTTGTATCGGCATTGGGGGCAATAGCCTATTCGTTGTCGTCTTATAATATTATCATTTTGGAGGCCGGACACGTCACCAAAGCATGGGCGCTGGCCTATATGCCGCTGATAGTGGCGGGGGTGATGGCGCTGTTCAGGGAGAAGATATTGCTGGGCGGGCTGCTGATGGCGCTCGGACTGGCTCTGCAAATAAAGAATAATCACTTGCAGATAACATATTATACAGGCATATTCTGTGCCATACTGTTTATCGGATATGCGGTAGAGCGCATTTCGAAAAAAGATATAAAATCCCTGTTGAAGGCTTCGGGTGTTATGGTTGTTGCTTTGATACTTGCCGCCGCCTGTAATATGGGGAATATATATGCCAATCTGGAAATGGCGCGTGAAAGTACGCGCGGCAAATCGGAACTGACTACACAGTCGGCTTCGGACAAGCAGTCGACCGGACTGGATAAGGATTATGCTTTTGCATGGAGTTATGGTAAGGCTGAGACATTCTCGCTGATGATTCCGAATATTCATGGAGGGGCTTCGGGTGGAATGCTGGATAAAGATTCACACCTGTACAAAGAAATGGTAAAGCAAGGCTATGGCTCACAGGTCAGCCCTAAAGGCGTACAGGCATATACTTACTGGGGTGCACAGCCATTTACCTCAGGCCCTGTATATTTCGGGGTTATCATCTGCTTCCTGTTCCTGCTGGGAATGATCGTTATTCGCAGCAATATGAAATGGTGGCTTCTGGGTGTTACTGTTTTGTTTATATTCCTGTCGTGGGGTAAAAACATGGAATGGTTTAATGACCTGTTTTTCTATCACTTCCCATTATACAGTAAATTCCGCGCCGTATCTACGGCTCTGGTCATTCCTGCGCTTACTATGGTAATGGTAGCCGTATGGGGACTTAAAGAGTTTTTCTCGGGTGAAGTAGATAAAAATAAACTGACGAAAGCACTATATATTTCGCTTGGAATTACCGGTGGTTTATGCTTGTTCTTCTGGGCTGTACCGGGCTTCATGTTCAATTTTACAGCCGATTCGGATGCCGCATGGCGCGGACAGATGCCCGACTGGTTTTACACTGCGCTGATAGCCGACCGTAAAGACCTGTTGTCGTCTGATGCCTTGCGTTCGCTAGTCTTTGTGCTGTTGGCTGGAGCTGTTCTGTTCTTCTCGCTTCGTTCGTCTATGGAGATGAAGAAACTAGGCTTGTACTCTGTTCTCGGCGTTATAGTTCTTGTATTAGCAGACCTCTGGATGGTAGATACTCGTTATCTGGACAGTTCCAACTTTGTGAGCAAGAGTACTTATCAGACCGAAACATTCCCTCAGACGGTAGCTGATAAAGCTATCTTGCAGGATAAGGATGTATCGTACAGAGTGCTGAATCTGAACAATCCGTTTCAGGAATCGAATACGTCTTACTATCATAAGTCGATCGGCGGATACCATGCTGCCAAGCTGAAACGTTATCAGGAACTGATTGAGAACAGGCTCGATAAAGAAATCAACCATGTGATCAATACTTTTTCTTCACAAAATCCCGATACTATTATGGCATCATTTGCGGCTACTACCGGCCTGAACATGCTGAATACAAAATATATAATATATCATCCTGAACAACCGCCATTGCCTAATCCGTTTGCGATGGGTAATGCCTGGTTTGTACAGGAATACAAGATGGTGAATAATGCGGATGAGGAACTGGCTGCTCTGAATACATTGAATCCGTTGCAAACGGCAGTTGTAGACAAACGTTTCGAAGGACAGTTGTCCGGTCTGACAATCGCCACCGATTCAACAGCTACGATAGAACTGACCGAATATAAGCCAAATATGCTTAAATACAAGTCGAAAGCGGTGGGTGAGCAATTGGCTGTACTCTCCGAAGTGTATTTCTCGGATGGTTGGCAAGCCTATGTAGACGGAAAGGAAGCGCCGCATTTTCGTGCTGACTGGACGTTGCGTGCAATGCGCGTTCCGGCAGGAGAGCACGAAATTGTATTCAAGTTTGAACCGAAAGCTTACGATACAAGCCGTATGGTGGCTACAGCATCGTCGGGCATACTCATCTTATTGCTGATAGGTATGCTGATAATGCCTTTTGTAAAGAAAAAAGAAGAATAGTAGATATATGCGATTTGTTGTCGTTTCATTAGTTGCCTCCACTTTTAAGTGGAGGATAGAGTGGAAATGTAGCGAAAGGCTTTAGCCAAAACGATTCGACTAAAGTCTTTGCCTATTCGACCTATTATTCACGACTTAAAAGTCGTGGCAACTCATAACTAAAAATAGTAAATGAAGTTTTCCGTTATATTTTGTACTTACAACAGAGAGAAATACATCTATAATGCTATGAAAAGCATTGCAGAACAGGATTTTTCCCGTCAGGACTACGAAATAGTTCTGGTGAACAATAATAGTACAGACAGTACGGAAAGTATATGCCGACAATTTGAGTCGGATTATCCGCAGGTTGTATTCCGCTACTTTGTGGAGACGAATCAGGGATTGTCTTACGCCCGAAATCGTGGGGTAGAGGAGAGTAGGGGAGATATACTCGTATTTGTAGACGATGATGCTACGGTCTTCGATCGTTATTTGTCTTCCATAGCTTCGTTTTTCGATTCTCATCCTGAAGTGAATGCTTGTGGCGGACCTATTGTTCCCGTATATGAAGTGGACAAACCCCGATGGCTGTCGCATTATACCGAACAGCTTATAGGTGGAGCATTGTATGAAGGTGATAAAGTTAAACCTTTCCGAAACGGTAAATATCCCGGAGGGGGTAATTCGGCTTTCAGGAAAGAAGTATTCGAGCGATACGGGCTATTCAACGTAGAACTTGGGCGTAAAGGTACGGGGCTGATAGGTGCGGAGGAAAAAGACCTGTATGACAGGCTTACGCGAGGTAATGAAGCATTTTATTACCTGCCGCAGATGGGAATACATCACTACATTCCCGAAAAGAAACTGACCGAAGCGCACTTCATAGAGTTAACTTATTCGATAGGAAAAAGTGAGCGTATCCGCACGAAAGCTGTTTCGGAGAAGTCATACAAAAATCGTATCTTGTCGGAGTGCAAGAAGTGGGCGGGTTCGTTAGTGCTTTTCGTAGGTTATACTTTAATGCTATCACCTGCAAAAGGATGGAAATTACTCCAGTTCCGATGGCATGTGACAAAGGGCTTGTTAGGAAAGTAAGAAAAATTTATCTATAAGATACATTCAGTTAACAGTCATCAGTTAACAACCAACGGTCACAGGAGTGTTGTGCATGTAATGATAAGTGGTCTTTAAACTCAGTTAATAACAAAAAGTAATGAAAAGTAAAAATGGTGCAAATCCGTTACTTTCGTTACTTTTTAGTTAAAATCCACTTCACCCCAGCCCTCTCCAACGGGAGAGGGAGCTGCAAAGCCCTGAAAAGTAGATGTTTCTCTTATGAGAGAAGAGACTCTTCCCTATGGTCAGAGTGACATGGAGAATAAAAGTAATGAAAAGTAAAAACAATGAAATTCGTTACATTCGTTACATTTTAGTTAAAATTTTACTTAACGAATAAAGGATTATTATGGCAAAGAAAGATAAGAAGGGAAATGTGACGGCAGTTATAGTAATCGTTGTAGGTATCCTTGTGCTGCTTTTTTTCCTGAAAGGAACGATCTATAAAGGTGTCGTAAAGTACGAAGATGCAGGAGGCAGGAAAAGCTATGAATTGAAGATGGGTAGCCTGACTACTTATATCGATCAAAGTCTACCTAATGATGAGACCTTAGATGCCACTATAACGATAGACCGCATTGTAGATTTATCACAGTTAATAACAACTAAGGCTCTTAATTTTTCAACGGACTATCCGGATAGTGACCCGCAGAAAGCTTTTGAAAATGGTGGGGCCAATTGTGTAGGTTATGCTGCTTTTATGGCGGCTACAGGTAATTATCTGATCAAACGTTTCGGTCTGGAGAAAGAGTGGGAGGCTAAGCCAAAGAAAGGAAAATTGTACCTGTTTGGTAATAATATGCATAAAAATGCAAAGAGCGGATGGTTTAAAGACCATGACTTTGTTGTTTTCAGGAATAAGAACACCAAAGAAGAAATATATACAGACCCCACAGCTTACGAGTATTTTGGTGTAAGCAGAGTGGATAAACGCCAGAAATAGGATTCTGTTGATACATTGATTACTTCGACGCAAATAAAAGAATATGCCCGTAGTCTGGGGTTTGATGCCTGCGGTATCTGTAAAGCCGAGCCGGTAGATACGGATAATCAACAGCGTTTTCGGGACTGGCTGGGTTCTTCCTATCAGGCTGATATGGTTTATATGGCTCGCAATGACGATAAGCGGCTCGATCCTACGCTGTTGGTTGAGGGGGGGCGTTCAATCATTTGTGTAGCTCTTAACTACTATCCCGATAGAAAGCAGCCGGAAGGTTATCCGCAGTTTGCATACTACGCCTATGGAAAAGACTACCACGATGTGGTAAAGGTCAAACTCCAACAACTCTTTGACTACATCCGTTTGGTTGAACCATCGGCAGGAGGGCGTTCGTTTGTAGATACTGCCCCTGTATTGGAGCGTTATTGGGCGGCAAAGGCGGGGTTGGGTTTTATCGGGAAGAACTCTTTGCTGATCATTCCTAAAATGGGATCATTCTTCTTTTTGGGAGAATTGATCGTCAATCTGGAGTTAGAGTACGATACACCTTTGAATTTGTCGTGTGGTCGCTGTACCCGTTGTTTGGACGCCTGTCCTACGAAGGCTATTGTGCAGGCGGAGGTTGTGGATGCGAATAAGTGTATTTCATATCAGACGATAGAGAATAAAGGGGAGCTATCGGCATCAGTAATTCCTTATCTGAGCAATCGCTTTTATGGCTGCGATATTTGCCAACTGGTTTGCCCTTGGAACAGGTATTCTCGCCCTCATAGTACAAAGGAATTTGATCCGTCTCAGGCATTCCTCGATTTGTCTTACGATAAGCTGGAGAATCTGACCGAAGAAGAGTACAGGCAAATATTTAAAGGCTCAGCTGTAAAAAGGGCTAAATTCGGTGGTCTGAAAAGGAATCTAGAGGCATTGAAGCAGAATAGAGAATAATATTTATACTGATTTTACGTTTTATATAAGATGAAAATACTTAAACATATATTATTGACAGGGCTGATTGTCTCGCTTTTCTGCGGTTGTGGAAAGGATGAGGAAGAGAATATTATTCCGGTTTATCCTGTTAATTTTAAGATAAATCTGGTTGTAGATAATGTTTTGCGAACACCCGGTAGCTATAAGGAATATGTAAAAGGCAGTTATCCGATACTTGCAGGTGAATCGCTGGGTTATGCAGGATTAATCGTTGTAAATAGTATATATGCCACTAATACGCCTGATCTATTTGCATTTGACCTGAGTTGTCCTAATGAGAAGATGGCTCACATTCGGGTGAAAGGTTCTGGCAACTTCACCGCTACATGCGAAAAGTGTGGAAAAGTTTATGACTTGATGTCTAATGGTCGGATAACGGATGGGTCTTCTAAGCTCCATCTTCAAAGATATAGAGTAGTATCGACAGCTGAAGCCGATGTTTTTTATGTAACGCGCTAATTTTGCTTGTTAAACCTTGCAGGATGTAAAAACATTTTTTACATTTGCACTCGCTAAAAGGGAATGGGGCAGGGCGCTGTCCGTAATAGATTCTCTGGCAGTAAGATTTGCGAAAGTAGCTCAGTTGGTAGAGCACGACCTTGCCAAGGTCGGGGTCGCGGGTTCGAATCCCGTCTTTCGCTCATAGGCTGCTCGGATGGTGGAATGGTAGACACGCAAGACTTAAAATCTTGTGACCATTACGGTTGTGCGGGTTCAAGTCCCGCTCCGAGTACTTTTAAAAGTAGGTAAACCGCTATTAATCAAATGATTGTAGCGGTTTTGTTTTTGTGCTACTGTAACATTGCTGTAACTTTTGTGATTTTTGAAGGCTCTTCTTTCTTTGATGGTATGTATAATCTTAAAAAAAGAAATTATAATCATTGTATTTTTCAAGGCATTTTAATTTTCCATCTGACCGAACACAAATAATTTCACGTTCCATATTATTAATATCGAAATGAAAAAAATAAACAGAATAAGGATTTGCTATAAAATCTTTACTTTCCCTATCAGACATCATTTGACTTAAATCATCTAAGGAAAATTTTGCATCTTGTCTTAATTGAATACTTGTCGTTTTATATTTATTATATAAATAGTCAATGCACAAAAATATTGCAGCATCTCTATCTATATAAGAAGCATTACTTCTTTTTAAAATCTTTTTAATTCGTTTTCCAATCTTAGACCAAGCCTCAATATTCTTTTCTATTTTATCTCCCATCAAAAATAGTGACCCTAATCCTGTGAATATAGCCCATAATAATATAAAATCAGCACCTTTTCCCAGATTTACAGACTTTATATCATATTCTTTGTCTATAGATTCGAAATCTCTTTTTAAAAGTTCGAAGTCTTTAGATTCAGCCATTAATTTACTTATATCTTCATTCATCATGTCTTCAGATGAAATGTCCTTTGGTAGAAAAATAATTTCCATAAAATACCATTTTATATCTCCCACAAATATAATCAATTAGTAAAGGTGAAGATATTTATTTGACTATAAAATAAATATTTAAGTCTCGGATACAGGGGGCTATAAAAAATGACTGTGATAGGGGGCTATTTTTCAACAGGTGGATGCTCACTTAATAAATATATAGTGAAAATTATCGTTTCTTGAACAAAAACGTTTAAAAAGTGCCTGATTTATGCCTTTTATTGGATAAATTGGTAGGAAATAGATATTATTCTAAAAATAGTGAGGAGTACACCAAATCACTTTTTGTTCTTGTGTAATTAATTCAATATCAAATAATTAAAATTATAGTAAAAGTAGTGCTACGAGAGGAATTATAACCAATTTTACCTCAAAAAACCACCCCCCCAGACACGTTATATATAATTTTTTTTCTGATTTTTATTAAAAATTCAATTTAATAATTTGATTACTAGGAGTTTGCGTGTGAAATAATTTGCGAAATTTACTTTTTCAAAATTATTTCATTTTTGCACCTAAAATATATCTTTTAAAAGCCTGAAAACGTTTCATTTAAATATTTGTTTGTCAGTGTCTTGCAGTATTATCTTTGTGGTGTAAACATTAAAAAAACAACAACATGCAAGCAACGGCGATGAACGTACCAATGGTATTAGTACCACAAATATTTCTTGATGAAATAATGGAAAAGATTGAAAGTTTACAATCATTTCTTAGTAAAAAATTAGAGGGAAATTCTGATTTGGAATGGATAGAATCGGATAGGGCTAGAAAAATTTTTGGGGTATGTAAAAAGACATGGCAAACCTACAGAGATAGAAGGGTCATTTCATTTAGCCAATTCGGCCGAAAAATTTATATACATAAGAATGACCTTAATAATTTCATGGAAGAACATAAAGTAAAATCGAGGAGGTAATACGATGTTTGATGGAATAAGATTAAGAAAAAAGCTTGGAAACAAAGCTCCGAACCTTGACCTCTTGGATGTAAAAGCAACATACTATGATACAGGATGGGACTATTATATTGTTCACGGTCTCTGTTCTTTTGATATAGAGCTTAGATGGAATTCTAATTGCAGAGTTATTGAAATATGGGGCAACCCTCTCTATTTTCAGCAAGGTCATAATTTCACGGCAGATATAAAGATTTTTCAGGAAGCTATTAAAAGCATAGAAAAAATTATAGAGATAGACCTGCAAGAAGCGACTGTGACCCAAATTGAATATGGGAAAACATTCGAAGTAATTCTAAAACCTTCGCTGTATATCAGTGGGCATTTAGGTAATGACGGTCTATGTATGTGGGAAAAAGAATGTGATAGTGGAGCAATTAGGCATTTTGATGATAACAAGGAAAAGATACATATAAAACTCTATGATGTAGGAAAAAACATTAGGGATAAACATAGAAAATCTACACTGCATCTTGTCAAAGAAGCTGGTTGGAAAAAAGACCATAATTATATAAGATTTGAAGTGGTCTATAAATCTCCTGAGTTGTTAAATAACCAAAAACCACTCCTTTATAAAGACTTATTTACAGACAGGATGTTAGATGTTTTCAATGAAGACCTATACTGTCAATATAACAGAATAACTAAAAAACAAACTTTAGATATTCCAAAAACTAAAAAAGAATTGGGCACAGGAAGCATTATTTTGCATGTATTGGCAGAATCTTTATTGGAATAGGGTGTAAGTTTGAAAAGGACGCTATTTGCGAAGATAAATTCCTTTCCTGACGCCTTGCTGTCACCTGCGGATAAATCTGCCCGTAAAAGAGAAGTAAATAAGCTATTGGAGGGTATAAAGACCAGCGTCATGTCCGCTTTTGATTTATCACTGAGATTAGAACGTTCACTTTTGCAAAATACTTCTTTATAAGTAGAAAAAAGATAAGAATTCTTACATTTGTATAAATAGTCTTTTGAAAATGGGAAATATAAAGAAGTCTGATTCATTAGTTAGAATAGTTGTAATATCAATTATAATCTGTTTAGTAATATGGAGTGGTGGTTTATTCTTAACACATTGGTTCGCTAATACATTCTTTACTTCGTTAGGGAATGAAAGCATAAACAACCCTGCATTGTTGGGAGATAGTTCAGGAGTTGTAAACGCTCTAATTTCAGCTTTTGCTTTTGCGGGTGTTATTGTAGCTATTATCATGCAAAGAAGTGAACTTCGATTACAACGAGAAGATTTAGAACTCCAACGAGAAGAATTGAAAAATACGACTAAAGAACTATCCTTACAACGGGAAGAATTCGAAATTCAGAATAAGACCTTGCAACTACAACGATTTGAAAATACATTTTTTCATATGATGAGCCTGCAACAAGAATTAATAAATAATCTACATTTTACATGTACAGTTTTTGCTCCATACGAAAAAGAAGTTTCTTTTTATGCTGAGCCTGTAGTAAGAGAAGAAATTATTGATAAAGAAATTGAAGGGAGAGAAAGCTTTTATTTTTTATATGAAAAGGCAATATTAAGCTTCGGAAATAATCAATATAGGGATGGCTTGAAGAATATTATTTATTGTGTTGTCAAACCAGTGACAGATACATATTTTAGTGACCTCTATTGTAACCTAAAAGAACCTAAATTATTAGACCATTATTTCAGGCATCTATTTAGTATAATTGCATTTGTAGATACACAAAGCATTTTAGAAGAAAATGAAAAAGGAATATATGTAAATATGATAAGAAATACTTTTTCTCCATATGAGAGTGTCTGGATTTTTTACAATAGCCTCTCAAATAGCAGGGGCTTAGGTGACAAAGCTTTAATAGAGAAGTACAGACTCTTATCTACTTTAAGAGAAGAACTATTAGTCAACCGAGGACATAAATATAATTACCATCCATCTGCATATTTAGAAAAAGTTAGATTGACAGAAGATATTATTCTGAAATGGCAGAAGGGAAAAGAGGAATATCGTCTTGATTAAATGAATTTTATCGGCTATAAAAATTATCTGTTAATTTAGTAGCGAAAATATGTTAAATCAATATAGATTTAATTGCTAAAGTTGATACTCGATCATACAATTTCTACTGTCAGATGAAATTCAACCTCAAAATACATTTTTTTCTTTCAAATCCCCTCCCCAAAAGCCCTTAGAGGGCGTTTGAAAGAGAAAAATGTTGTCAGATTAGCTGAAACTTATTTTGAGTGTCTGTAAGATCGAGTCCCATTTTTTACAATTTAATAGATAGTGTTTTGCGTTTGCCCTATTCTATTTATATCTCATTAGACAACTTTTTTACTGGCTGAATGACTTATTTATGTATTTGTCTGGCTCACTTCTAAGTAGATTGAGCCATTCGGAATACATTTCCTCTGGCATACGCCGATAGCCTGATTTATGAAGCTCGATATATAAAGATTCCATTTCGGAATGCATATTTTTAATATTTCATTAGTAAAAAGGGCTTCTGGACTTTTCAGGTTTTGGGCTTTCATCAACGAATGGATATAGTGCTTTTGAGCTTCGGCTTTTGTCAGGATAGCATTTACATTTGTGGGATGGTATTCTAAAACCTTATTACAGCATTTGATAACAAATTCGGGATTGTCTTTACCATATTTGTGTTGATAGCCCTGCGCTAAATCTACAAGGCAATTGGCTACGGCTTGTTTGTTGCTAAGTGTATCCATATATAAGCCGTTTCGTATAGCATCAATAGTTACATATCCCGAAGCGATTATCCATGCGTCAATCGGGAATGTCCCGCTTGTTAGTTCCGTATTATACCAGCCTTTATTTTCAGAGAATAATTTAATATAGATATGATTAGGTGCAAAGGCTAGATTACAGGGTATATTTAGTTCATCAGCCAGTATTTTGTATAAATAAGGCAATGAATGACAGTTGCCTGTACCCGTTTCCAATAGTTTAGACACAAGCATCTTTGACCAATCAGATTGACCTAAAGGGTCTTCAAAATCGTAGGTATAGGGGGGTATGTACATAAAAATATGATGAATCTACGGGAATTAGTGTCGTATCTGTAAGTACTTTACTTTAAATATGGCTGCATGTTTTGTAATTATATCTTTATCCTTACCTATATAAGAAATCAAATTACCCTTTGAAAACTCTTTTGCTAGATGTACCAATAGCCTATACTTTTGATTTACTTTCTCGATATCAAATTTTTCATCGTTAAAAGCAACTTCTGTATTCAAAACGGCATTTTTAAAATACAAAGGAATTTCATCCTTAAGCATCGTATTAATATAATCACATGATTCTTCAAAAGCATTATAGGATAAGTCATTTTTTTCCTTTTTATGAAAATCAATAAACCATTTGCTCGTTATTTTTCCTTGTCCTTCCCATTGATAATAACTGCCAGACATAGGCAAAGTTATATTTTTAAAATCATTTTTTATTGCATTTTGTAACCACTGCCTATATAGCTCGTAAACTTCATCAACTACAGTTTGATTACCATTTAAGTTAATCACTTCGTTTTTATCTGTCAGTTTGGGTAAAATGGGAGGATAGCCAATCAATAACATTTTGGAAAATGTATAAAGAGCTTCTATTTGAATATTAAACGGTTCAATATAGATTCTACTTAAGTCTGGAGAATTTATTTTATAAGATTTGCCACTTTTTGTTGTATCGCCCTGAAAACTTAATAATTCTTCCAAAATTTCGATTTTTTGAGAATAAGAATAACCTGAAAAAACATCTCTATCTTCAATTAAAGAGCCATATTTTGCCTTTGCAATAGAATCCACATGGGTAACAGCCTTTAATTCCAAACAATATCTACCATTTAAAGATACTTTCTTTACAAAATAGTTGTATTCTATGTCTGGTAAATTATTGATTAAAACTTTTGTGGTATCGCCTCTTTCATCCATTAGTTTTAGTAAAAACTCCCTCTTTAGTGAATCAGCATATTCAGTATTCTGAGAGAAAGCAATCAAAGTAATTACTAATGAAATAATTATAATAATAAAGCGGTGCATACTTATTAATTTTTCTTATATATTCAAAGTCTATAGTAGCAACAAATCCATATTGTTTATTGCAGCTCTTCAAGTATCTTCTTTAATCCAGAGTCTGCATCTTCAGGAATACCATTTCTTGTATAATCAGCAGGAACGGTATATTCTTCAATTAATAACCCGTTAATAATTCTTACATAAGTAATATTATCTATCTTGAACTCAGTAAAACCGGGTAAAAGTGTATCTTCTTTTTCCTCTCCGTGTTGTATCATATAAATACCGGTGAGCCAGTCTGCGTAAACTTTGATGTTATCAATGCCCGTTGGAAATAACTCATCCAAAGGCACTTCAAAACGAGTGACTTCATAGAAACCTGTACCAGTCCTTAACCCTACCTGAGCAAGATATACTTTATTTTTTTCAACAGTCCAGATGCAATCGGGCGCACCACTTTTTTCAAAGTTCTCCCAGTTATAGGGCCACTTCATATGGTCGTTGCCAAAATATCCCAAGATGGGACTGAATCCCTTACGGGTAATAAATCGGCCACTTTTATCACCATTCGATATTTTATCTTCACTCGATAGCCTGAAATAGTAAGAAATATAATTCTGGTTAAGGTACAGCATAGAATATTTACGCATCAATTCATGATTTGTAGTATCTTTCTCTGATAAATTCTGTATTTTCTTAAAATCTTTTTCGGTGATAACCTGTTCATCTATAACCTCTCCATATCTTATATAAAAATAATATGATTGTTTTTCTGTAGAACATTGGAGGACTCCGCTAAACCAGTCAGCAAGAACTCTTCCTCCCGGAATGATTGTATCTGATATTGATTTAATGTCGTATTTTTCAGGTTTGTAAATATCATCTCTTACTTTTATTTCGTTTAAGAGGAATTTGTTGTCCTTTATTTCCCATGTCGCAATATGTCCTCTATAGTTAGCTGTGCTCAGCATTGTAAATGGATATTTTATATCATTCTGTTGAAAATAGGTTTGCAGTGGGGAAGGATGTCCCCAACCTGTATACAATGAAATCTTTTTCCCGTTGTATATCAGTTGATCCGGCACTTGTTCTGTTGCGCCGATTATTAATGCGTAAGTGAACAGTAATAATATTAAAAGTATTTTTCTCATATTCTTCGTGTTTCAAATAGTATATGTACAAATATATAAATTAAAGTAATGTATTATCACCTTGAAATGTATATCCACTCAATATGCTTGCGTTTCAAAAAATCTTTATATTCATCAGAATAATAATCTTCTTCGTTGAAATCAACAGGTTCGAAATTGTGGGGCCCTTCTTGCATCGCTTGCATCTCTTTTGCAAATTGTTCATATTCTGCCTTCAGTAGCATTAATTTCTGCTTTGTATCAACAGATGCCTTTTGCAGATATTCCTGATATGTAGATAATATAATTCCCGAGATATCATCAGGATGGTCTATCCCCTGATTATTGAACCATAATTGTAATCGTGAACCTCCCCATAATCCCCAATTATTGCGTAACCACCTTCCCAGACCAAAGTGAAAATCCGCTGTGCTGTCGGCATTCTTTATCATAGACTTTACAGTATCATTGAGTAGCCTGTCCAATGCCGGTAAACAGTCGTTCAGGTTTTCTGGTATGTAAACTCCGTCTATAGAATCTGCCCGAATGTTATTCTCGTACCGTATTTTACGCTCTTTTGATATAGAGTCATGATATAACCGGATTTTATTACATTCTGTATCAATATCGAAATTCCGGTTTAGCAGGTGTCTCTTGTAAGATAATAAAATCAGATAATCCCTATCTTCATAAGAGTCTATGCCTTTTGTCCTGAAATAACAACATAAACGGCTGGACTCTTGCTCGGCCCATTCACTAAAGACAGATATCCCCATAATACGTTTTAATTCAATATCCCTTGCATCACTTAACAGCTGCTTCGGTTGTATCCCCAGTATCTTATCCAATTCTTTATTACATTCATATATATTGGATGGAATATAAAATCCATTTTTTGAAATACTATCATTGAGAACTTCAGAGCAATACCTATTATCAGGTAATAATATATCATCACTTTGGGAGTAGCACATAAATGTTATAGACCACAGGATTAATAGAGAAAAGTATCTTTTCATAATATCAGTATTATAACCTTATAAAGGTATTGAAATCAATCTATAAGTTAGAGGCTATTATCGTCTTATTTCCATAAAATATGATTTCTTCTTTTTATGTATATGTGCATTGAATAATACTTCCAAAAACAAAATATATCTTTGTGTCTCAAATTTAAAATGAATATACAAATGAAAAATCTAGTAGAAAATCTAAATCAGTTAATTGCAGACTTTACAAAAGATGCAGCATTACAAGTTGAAAATGGAAATAAAGCCGCTGGAACTCGTGCTCGTAAAGCATCTTTAGCAATCGAAAAAGCTTTGAAAGAATTCCGTAAGAAATCTATTGAGGCATCAAAATAATATGTGTTTTTTGAAAACGGTATGAACTTTCATACCGTTTTAATTTTATATTTCCACTAAATGAGAATCACTTCCAATCTATTTAATACCACTTATTGATTTGAGGTATCTAAGGCTTTCTGAATATTTTTGTAGACGCGTAAAATCATCTTCTGTTATTTTAGGAAGGCGGGATGCATCCATATTATCAGTCAAATCTGCAATTTTAACAGCAGTTGCCACTGAATTCTCGCCTATCTTTTCAATATAGCCTTCGTAAGGTGTATCCACTTTTCGGGTAAGTATACGAAGAATGAGAACCAGATGTTTAGGAATTCCAGCTTCAACGAGATCTTCAAAAGTAACAGATGTATCTTCCACAACATCGTGTAACACAGCAACGATACGTTCTTCTGTTGAGGAAACCCGACCCATTACTCTTAAAGGATGAAAGATGTATGGCGCTCCGGTTTTATCTGTCTGACCAAAATGAGCATTTACTGCTATCTGAATAGCTTTTTCAAGTATTTCTTGCATATGGTAAAGATAATGATTATTTAGTTCTGTAATCGTTGATAAATAAAAATACAGCAAGAATAATCTTGCTGTATTCATTAAAATATATTTTGTTATAACTTCTTTTTAAGTCTCCGTGCGAGATTAGCCATGTCATAACTAATTTTCTCATTTATTATGCGTGCATAAATCTGGGTAGTCTGAACGTTGGTATGCCCCAGCATCTTAGAAACAGATTCTATCGGAACTCCTTTTGATAAAGTTACCGTTGTGGCAAATGTATGACGTGCAAGATGAAAGGATAATGATTTATCAATACCACATAAATTAGCAATCTCCTTCAGATATTCGTTCATTTTCTGATTGCTCATTATGGGTAAGATTTTATTACTATCTAATTCATCTTTATACTTAGCCAGTATTTTCCTTGGTATTTCAAGTAGAGGAACATTCACGTTAATATTCGTCTTCTCCCTTTTTGTCATAATCCAAACTTTATTATCAAAACCCAGCTGGATATCTTCCTGTCTCAAATTCTTTATATCAATATAAGCTAAGCCGGTAAAGCATTGAAAAACGAAAGTATCTCTAACTTTTATTAGTCTATCACTATCTACCTTTTCCTCCAGCTTGCAATTAAGAATAGCGTTTAGCTCGTACTCCTCCAAATATACAGGATCATTAGATTTACCTTTTTTAGGTCTGAATGTTATATAAGGATCATAAGTACAATAACCTCTATTGATAGCCTCTCTGATATATCCATGTAATAAGGAGTGTCTTTTATAGGCTGTAGGCTCAGCTAATCCGTTATCTTTCAAATGAGCGTCAAAGTCTATTACATTGATATAGGTAAAGTCAGAGAACGTTTTAAAACGTCCGAAACCCTCTATTTGATTTATTAGAGCTTTATTTTGAGCTAATACAGTCATAGACGGATTACGTCTCTTTAATTCACTTTGGATAAAGGAAATGACAGATAGAGTATTTTCCTCCGCTTTATTCCACTTATGTACATCCTCAATAGACCTACACTCATCCGAAAGAGCGAAAGCCTCTATATCTCTAAATATTTTATCTAGTTGTCCGTTCTTTGCAATCTTATTAGGATGCTGTACTATGTAGCCTCTTTCTCCTTTATCTTGCTTAAACTGTTTTGCGGTTACTTCTATGCCGGTAGAAATATATCTTTTTTCTACTGATTGAGTCGTATATGTATAGCTCTATAACTCCCTGTTTATTTGAGGTGTTAGCTACTCCTTTTCTATCAAAAACCAGCTTAATTTTTAGACTATCCATTTTTCTACCTGTTTTTCTACCAAAGGCAAATATAGTAGAAAACTTTAGCTTTTTCTTGCTTTTCGGATATTTTTTGTGCTTTCGATTGCTTTCCTAAGTTATTGAAATAGTAGGATTAATGTATAGAAATGAAAAAACCGCCTTTACAAGCGGTTTAAAAAGTGGAGCTGGAGGGAGTTGAACCCTCGTCCAAACAAGGAACTAATCTGCTTTCTACATGCTTATCTTTGCTTTTATTTTCGTGAATGAGCAAGACCAAAGCCACCAACTCAAACCTTAGCTTCTTTAGTTTCAGATAAGAGCCAAAGCCTCTCCTATCCTATCTCCGATTTGCCTGCACCACCTGATCGGCACGCTTCGAAGCCACAGCTTCCGGGTGATGTCTTGTCCCTACACCTGTGCAGGGATTAAGCTAGAATCTACTATACTTCGATTAAGCAGCAAGAGCGTAATTGTTATTGCCAGTTAAATTTTTGACGTCTGAGATTATAGTGCCAGCCGACTACGCACTGCATGCTTACAAACCACTTCATCTCGCTGTCAAAGCCAGTCAGCCCCATGAATTATCAATATCCAATAAACTTACAAAAGAAGATATTAAATATGATTTTAAGTGACAAAGATAATCAAATTTTATTTCCCTGTACTGCTACAATTCAGATTAATTTGTCTAACCCTATTTTCCATATAGATAAAGTTCCCGGAAAAAGATAACAGAAAAGAGAAATTTCATCTGCTCTTTTCGCTTTTTGTCGTTTTATATCTAACAGGGCAAAATTACTTATGGAAAAATCCATATATTTGCCTCTAATTACAAAACAACTCAATACACAGAGTATGACAATATTCCATTCGCAATTTGAAGAAATCCGAAAACTGATAACCTATGAAGATTTCTCACTCCTTACCAAAAGAGTTATAGACCTCACTTTGGATACAGAAAATGTCGTATCCTACAAAAAGACATTAGACTTCCTCGACTGGCTCGATTCGAATACAAATAATACGGAAGCACAGAAGGAAAGATTTTCTAACCTGCTGGATGAACTGTATTCTGAGCTTTCTGCAAAAGGTGAAGCATCTAATATAGGTACACCCCTATTATCGACATACAATCTGATAAAATCGTACCGTAACTCAGCTTTTGCCCTTGGCCCTATAAACCTCGAAATAAAAGAAGGAGAAATAGTGGGATTGGTAGGAGAAAACGGTAATGGAAAAACAACACTGCTACGCACCTTATGCGGCGAACTGGAACCCACAGGCGGAGAAATCAGGTATCTGTTTTCACATAAAGACAACTACGACCTGCGTTCGAGGCTTATATACATTCCGCAGCGCACAACATCGTGGCAAGGCTCATTGCTTTCTAACCTGCGTTTTACAGCTGCCTCATATGGAATCACAGGAGACGAAAATGTATGTATGGTAGAACTTATTATTGCCCGAATGGGATTACGCAAATACCGTACATATAGCTGGAAAAACCTGTCTTCGGGCTATAAGATGCGATTCGAACTGGCAAGAGCATTGTTGCGCAAGCCCAAATTATTACTTATAGATGAGCCGTTGGCCAATCTGGATATACTGGCACAGCAAATCGTACTCGATGACTTTCGCGATATAGCTCGTTCACCGTTCCGCCCATTGGGTATAATACTTAGTTCGCAACAGCTGTACGAAGTAGAAAAGGCTTCCGACAATGTTATATTCCTTAAAAACGGGACACCGCGAAACCTGGCTACCGATACGGACGTCACCTACACCGAAGTCTCACGGTTTATTGTCGAATTCGAATCGGAATGGAAGCAGGAACAGCTTCGCGAAGCACTAAACTCTCTCAGGCTGGAAAAACTTCAGATAAACGGCGGTACTTATGTCGCCAGTTTTCCTGACGACATCACACAGGAAATGTTTCTGCAAACGGTTCTCGACAGCCATATACCTATCATATATTTCCGGAATATATCCAATTCTACCCGTAGATTTTTCCTATCCTAAAAAAACATACCGCATAATGATAAACAAGATACAAAAATACCTGCTGCTTCATTATCCTATTCTCTGGAATACAAGGATAGTGCCCATGTTGCTCATACTGACAGGAGTACATATTATCTTCTTCGCAATTGGCTATTTATCTGCCGATACCGCATTCACACGCAACTATTATTACTCGCTCGATAACGATCTGGGATTGCTCTATTTCACAAGCATATTGGTCGGGGTACTGATACTTATAGGCTGGCTTGTCTTCTATAGCCGCAACAATGGATTTAAGACCTTCTATCCACGCAGAACGTCACAGTTATATGCTGAGTGGCTCATTATTTTAGCTATTACGGTAGGTCTCTCATTTATTCCTTTCACACTTACTAAAGGACATATCTTCAAATGGAAATCGGCAGCATCGCTCGAAGAAGTGAAAGAAGCCTTGAAAACACTGGATATGGCTAACGGACTAATTGCAAATGACCATGATTATTTCAAATTCGAAAATGAATACGACAAGCCGATCCCCATACCGGATAATATGAAGCTCGACCCCGAAAAGCTCGACTTAAACCTTTACGCTACCGAATACAGCCATCGGGGCGGAATTATACTGAAAGGATATATAGGTCCATCCTTCCTGTTTGGCAAAGACCGCTACTATTACAATGCTTATTTCTATGGTAATTTCCGAGATATGGACTCGGACAAGCGCCAGAGTGTGGAAAGACAAGAACTTGTGAAAAAATGGTTGCGAAACGGGCAAAAAGATGATATCCTTGCAGTTATGAAAGACTTCGACAAGCTGCAACAAAAACATAACCTGAAAGGAAATATCACTCCTGAGCAGTGGTTTAAGCGCATCTATAATCCGCCGTTTTTTGAGGTAAACCCTTCTACTGCTCTCAATAGTTATAAGCCCGAATACTACTATGATGAAGATGACTATTCACAATATCCGGTTGAAGAAGCGGTTGTAGTTGCTGCTCCTGTTCCCGACAGTACCTATCAGGAATACGCTTACTCGATCGTAAACAGTAAGACTCCATATCTGCAATACAGCATGCTAAGAGCCGGATATGAGCATATACTCCAATATTATGAATATGACAATGCCTTTTTCGAATGGTTCATACTGTTTTGCTCATGTATAGCTGTGTGCCTATCTATCTTCGTGTACACTTTCAGAGTAACCGGAGGTAAACAATGGCTCATCGCATTTGTTGCCTTAGGGATACTGATCTTTATTGTCGTCTTACTAGGTGTAGCTCTGGCACAATCTGTCGGTTACAGAAGTGACAGACCTATTGCCATAGGCATATGTTTATTCTGGATCGCATTATTTATTGCTCTTCTGATAAGGATAATAGCTAAAATTACATCTAAAGGCAGGAAGGGCCGATCCAGTATATATATGAATATCCTCATATGGTTACTGCCATGCCTTATTCCACTATCATACCTCACAGTCTTTCTGCATTCTGAATACTCAGATGAAGAGTATTTCGAGCCAACAGATGCAGATGTAATGAATATGTTCTGGTTCAATATTATATTCATAGCAGTAGCCATGTCGCTTATCTCTGTACTTGTACGCAAGTGGAAAAGCATAGCCGAAGAATAAGCTATAATATATGCCTTAAAAGAACAAGAAATATAAAAAACAAGAAAGTCCCGGATTTCAGATCCGGGACTTTCTTATATTGTAGAAATAAGTAATAACCTATACTATCGTCACTGCAATGCTGATGCACCACCGATAATATCGAGTAGTTCGTTAGTTACAGCCTGCTGACGAGATTTATTGTACTGTATTGTCAGGTCCTGAACCAGTTCGTCCGCATTGTCCGAAGCTATCTGCATAGCTATTGTACGTGCAGCATGTTCTGATGCATTTGCGTCCAGCAACGCCGCATACAATCTCGAATATAAGACTGTAGGTATCAGGCTTTCCAATATCTCTTCTTTCGAAGGTTCCAGAATATAATCGGTCTGAACTGTACTTGAGTCTGTTTCCACTGTATTGACACTATGCTTTTGCTCCAGATCGAACGGCAGAAACGGTACAGTCTGTAGCCGCTGTGTACCTGTAGATACAAAATGATGATAGATAAGTATAACTCCATCTATTTCTTTTGCCACATATTTAGCAATCAGCTCCTTCGCCAAATCCTGTACTGCCTGATAAGAAGGCTTATCTGCCATCTCCCTGTAGTCGCCTTGCGATGTCAATCCCTGTTTTCTCAGAGCATCTGCAATCTTCTTTCCGACAGGATATAGCAGGATATTTTCCTTACCCAGTTCTTTGTGCTTAGCGTAAGTAACATTGAACTCTTTTATTACATTCGAATTATATGCACCAGCCAGCGAAGAGTTAGAAGCAAAAACCACAATCGCTAACCTCTTTGTTTCTCTTTTCTGGATAAAAGGAGACTCATAGCTCATATCCGAAGCAAGGAGATTGGTCAGGATAGAATCCAACTTCTGCTGATAAGGCAGAAAGTTGTTGATAGCCGCCTGAGCCCTGTGCAGTTTAGACGATGCAATCATCTTCATTGCAGAGGTAATCTTCTTCGTACTCTTTACCGAGCCTATTCTGTTTTTTATTTCCTTAAGAGATGCCATAATTCAATTAGTTTTTATATTGAGTCGCAATGTCTGCGGCAACGCTTCTGAGCACTTTTTCGATATCCTCATTGATCACACCCTTTTTCAGTTGATCGAGCACATCGCTCTGGTGTTGCATTTCCAGCGTCCTCAAGAATTCTGTTTCAAACTCATGCACTTTATCGACAGGTATCTGACGAAGTAATCCGTTAGTACCACAATATAGAATAGCAATCTGTCTCTCCACAGGCATTGGGTCATACTGTATCTGCACAAGCAGTTCGGTATTCTTCTTACCTTTATCTATAGTCATTGCAGTCACAGGATCTAAGTCACCACCAAACTGTGTAAATGCTTCCAGTTCGCGGTACTGTGCCTGGTCTATCTTCAGTGTTCCTGCTACTTTTTTCATGGCTTTCACCTGCGCCGAACCTCCCACACGCGATACGGAAATACCTACGTCGATAGCCGGACGTTTACCTGCATTAAACAAGTTACCGTCGAGGAATATCTGACCATCGGTAATAGAGATCACGTTAGTCGGTATATAGGCTGATACGTCACCTGCCTGCGTTTCGATAATAGGCAGTGCAGTCAGCGAACCTCCTGCTTTTACTTTCCCTTTCAGGCTTTCAGGCAGGTCGTTCATCTGCTCGGCAACTTCCTGCTGACCAATAATTTTCGCTGCACGCTCCAACAGGCGCGAGTGCAGGTAGAAGATATCACCCGGATAAGCTTCACGTCCCGGTGGACGGCGAAGGATCAGTGACACCTCACGATAGGCAACAGCCTGTTTAGACAAGTCATCGTACACTACCAGTGCATGACGGCCTGTATCGCGGAAATATTCACCGATAGCAGCACCAGCAAAGGCAGCAAAATATTGTACCGCAGCGGGCTCGGCAGCTGTAGCCGAAACCACTACTGTATAATCCATTGCACCCTTTTCTTTCAGTGTTTCCACAATATTGGCTACTGTAGAAGCCTTCTGACCGATAGCTACATAGATACAATACACAGGGTCTCCTGCCTCATAGTTACCTTTCTGGTTGATTATAGTATCTATGGCAATAGCTGTTTTTCCTGTCTGGCGGTCACCGATGATAAGCTCACGCTGGCCTCTACCGATAGGAATCATCGCATCTACTGCCTTCAATCCTGTTTGTAACGGTTGTGTAACCGGTTGCCGGTAAATAACACCCGGAGCTTTACGTTCCAGTGGCATTTCCAATAGTTCGCCTGTGATCGGTCCCATGCCATCTATAGGCTGGCCAAGAGGCGTAATTACACGTCCGAGCATACCATCGCCCACATTGATGGAGGCAATTCTTTTAGTACGCTTTACGGTAAAACCCTCTTTGATCTGATCGGACGGACCCAGCAATACAGCACCCACGTTGTCTTCCTCGAGGTTCATCACAACAGCCATCAGACCATTGTCGAATTCGAGAAGCTCGTTGGCTTCTGCATTTTTCAGTCCATATATGCGAACAACACCGTCTCCTACTTCGAGTACAGTACCCACTTCATCGAACTGAACGCGGCTACTGATATTCTCGAGCTGCATTTTCAGCACATCGGAGACTTCACTTGCTTTTATATTTTCAGACATACGTTATTTTAATTATAAATTATAAGTTATGAATTATGAGTTTTACTCATTTTCATATAGCACGACTTATTTCGAAATCTTACTGTTTTCAGCGACAAACTGCTGTTTAATCCGTTTCAGCTGAGTTTTCACACTGGCGTCTAACCGATAGGTATCTACATAAAGGATAAATCCTCCTTCGATACTTGGATCTACCTCTGTTTCAAAATCGAGTGTTCCCGGTTTTACCTTTTGCAACAGGCCTTTCATCTTCTCAGACACTGTACTATCTACCGGAGTAGCTGTCACCAATCGTCCCATATTCATATCTTTCGATTCGCAATACAGGTCGATATAGGACAAAGCTATATTCCGCATAAATACTTCGCGTCTGTTTTTCAGCACGAGTTCTACAAAACGGCTTAAGGTATCACTCATTTTTCCACCGACGGCAGCACCGATCAGTCCAAGTTTATCATCAGCATTCAATGTAGGATTATCCATTGCCATACGCATTTTTGGCTCGACGGCAAAAACCGAAGCGAGTGTCTTCATTTCCGAAAACACAGTGTCTTCGGCTTTCTGATCTACTGCATATTGCAACAGAGCTTTAGCATATCGCTTAGAAATCATCCCTTCATTCATAACAGTTAAGATTTTGAAACCATAGCCTCATCAACCAGGCGATCAATCATTGACATTTGCTCTTTAGGATCTTTCAGAGATTCGCGGAGTACTTTTTCGGCTACATCTACTGACAACTCAGCTACCTGACGACGAATGTCGCGGATAGCCTGATCTTTCTCAGCCTGTATTTGTTTCCTTATTTCGTCCATCTCTTTAGCTCCTGCTATTTTAGCCTGCTCACGCGCTTCGGCAACAATGCGTTCACGCGTATCGGCAGCATCTTTCAAGATTTTCACCTGCTCTGCTTTGGCCGATGCCAGTATAGCATCGCTTTGTTCTTTTATAGAAGCCAGTTGGTCATTCGCTTTCTGTGCTGCATCTAACGAATCCTGTATATAGTTTTTACGTTCATCTACCATTTTGGTAATCACAGGGAAACCAAATTTGGCAAGAACGAAGAAAACGATACCGAACGAAAGAAGCATCCAAAAGAGAAGCCCAGATTCAGGTAATAATAAACCCATATTTTTTATTTTTTTTAGTTTACTAGTTGTTAGTCTTCCAGTTTACTAGTTTTTTTAATCTAGTATACTATCAAACTCTTAACTGATAAACTTATTATAGGATAAATCCACATACTACAACAGCAAACAGGGCAACCCCTTCGACCAGCGCCGCAGCGATAATCATAGATGTACGGATATCTCCGGCTGCATCCGGCTGACGGGCAATACCTTCCATTGCAGAGCTACCGATCTTACCGATACCGATACCTGCACCGATTACAGCTAATCCTGCACCTAGTGCAGCACCAAAACCTGTTAAGCTTGTTGCAGCTTCTGCTGCTTGTAATAAAGTTGATAGTAACATAATCTTTTAAAATTTAAGTTATTTAATTTGTTTATTATTTTTATATCTCATCCCCTCCAACCTCCCTCAAAAGGGGAAGCTTTCTCCCTCCCTATTAGGGAGGGATGGGGAGGGGTATTATTTCTTAATGCTTCTCTGCATGATGGTGTGGTTCTACCTGTGCCAATCCGATAAATACGGCCGACAACATGGTGAACACATAAGCCTGAATGTAAGCTACCAGTATTTCCACAAAACTGATAAATACTGTCAGCAACACCGAAACCAGCGTCATAGACCCGTTGATAACCGGACCCAGATTTACGGTAACGAATATCAAGCATGTAAGACCGAGTACAATAGAGTGTCCTGCAAGGATATTTGCAAAAAGACGAATCATCAGTGCAAACGGTTTTGTGAATACTCCTACAAGTTCTATAGCAGGCATGATCGGTATCGGCACTTTGAGCCATGTAGGCACATCGGGCCAGAATATTTCTTTCCAGTACTCTTTCGATCCGAACATGTTTACAATAAAGAATGTAAACAATGCCAGAACCAGCGTAACGGCAATGTTACCCGTCACATTGGCACCTCCCGGAAAGATCGGTATCAGTCCTAAGATATTGTTGAAGAATATAAAGAAGAATACCGTAAGCAGGTAAGGTGAAAACTTTCTGAAATTCTTACCTACACATGGTTTTATAATGTCATCCTGAACGCTCATTATAAACATCTCCATGAAACCGACAAAGCCTTTCGGTGCTTTATGCTCTCCGCTCTTAGCCATTTTCTTATACCATCCGGCAACACTCATTACGATAATGAGCAGAAGTATGGAACTGATGATAAGGCTTGTCGCATTCTTAGTCAGCGAAAAATCTAAAGGGCGTACCTCTTCTCCGGCGGCATTCTTTTCCACAATCTTACCTTTATAGTCACCCGACCGGGCTATATAAAAACCATTGTATGCTTCGTGCCCGTGATGAAACTGGCTGGACATGAATACATGCCATCCGCTGGTCTCACCTTTTACTATGACAGGCAAAGGAATAGACACATGCGTATCGCCCCAAGTGGTCAGATGCCATTCATAAGAGTCGGCAAGGTGATCGAGAATCAACTCTTTTACGTTCAACTCTCCACCTTCTTCTCCATGCTCACCCGCAGCAGCGACAGGCTGTACACCTATTGCGGCAAGCATAAAGAACGAGGCCAAAATGTATTTTAAATAGTGCTTCATACTATTTGTTCTATTTCATTAGTCATTTCTCGTGACTCGACATAACATGAAATGAATTTCAGTTCTGTTCTCGCTACTCGAAACGTTGTTTATTCTTTAATCGTTTTTCTATCTTGAGGAACAGAAAAGATTCCATTGCCAGAAACAGCAGATAGAAAATCATAAATACGAGAATGAAACTTTTTTTATCTTCCTTGACTATGGCAACATAAGCGCCTATAAAAATGAGGGCGGCAAATATCTTGACCACTTTGGTCAGCATATATGTATTCAGCATCTGCCTCTGGGTTACCTTACGGCTGGCCGATTCCACATACACAAGAATCAATGATTCCAATATCAAGAAAAAGAGCAAAATGCCTTCGTACCAATGGGGATAATACTGTGGAAACTGATAGTAGAGCAATGCACCTACAAGCGCTCCCATTATTAATCCGAATGCCAGTAACGAAGTGACTAATTTAGCTTTGAAAAAGTCCATTCTTTCAAATTACGCAAACCGTTACAACCCCATCATTCACTTCTGCTATACCACCTTTTACATCCAGTGAACTTTCAACCTTATCAGCAATATATGTGATAACGCCTTCTTTCAGTGGAGAGATCAGTGGAGCATGATCAGGGTAAACACCGAAGCTACCCGACACGCCGGGAATAACTACCGATGTTACGGCTCCTGAAAACAGTTTTTTCTCTGCCGAGATAATATTTAATTGGAGTTCCGATTTTTTCATTTTCTTTATTACCACCCCCTCTAGCTCCCCCAAAAGGGGAGGATGTAAAGCGGGTATCTATTTTTTAATAGTTAAACTATTATGTTCTTTCATTATCACATTCTTCAGCCCCTCCCTTTGGAGGGGTTGGGGAGGTGTTTATTCAGCTGCCTGTGCAAGGATTTTTTCACCTTTGGCAATGGCATCTTCGATAGTACCTACGTTAAGGAAAGCCTGTTCAGGCAGGTGATCCACTTCACCGTCCAGTATGGCTTTAAATCCTTTTATTGTATCCTGTATATCGACAATCACACCCGGCACACCGGTAAACTGCTCTGCCACATTAAACGGCTGCGACAGGAAGCGTTGGATACGTCTTGCACGGTTTACGGTCTGTTTATCGTCGTCCGATAATTCTTCCATACCGAGAATAGAGATAATATCCTGCAATTCCTTGTTACGCTGAAGTATTTGTTTTACACGCTGAGCGGTATCATAATGGTCTTGTCCCACAACCATAGGATCTAAACTGCGCGAAGTAGAGCCAAGAGGATCTACAGCCGGATAGATACCCATTTCTGTAATCTTACGGTCGAGTACTGTAGTCGCATCCAAGTGTGAGAATGTCGTGGCAGGGGCAGGGTCGGTCAAGTCATCGGCAGGTACATATACAGCCTGTATCGATGTAATTGAACCTGTTTTTGTTGAAGTAATACGTTCCTGCATAGCACCCATTTCCGTAGCTAGTGTAGGCTGGTAACCTACAGCAGAAGGCATACGTCCCAACAAGGCGGATACTTCTGAACCGGCCTGTGTAAAACGGAATATATTATCTATAAAGAAAAGGATATCTTTTGGTCCGTCTGATTTCGCATCACGAAACGATTCAGCTATTGTCAGCCCCGACAGAGCTACAGCAGAACGTGCTCCCGGAGGTTCGTTCATCTGTCCGAACACAAGCGATAATTGGGATTTTTTCAATTCTTCCGAATCTACCTTAGACAAATCCCAGTGACCTTCTTCCATGCTTTTTTCAAATTCTTCTCCATAACGGATAACTCTGGCTTCTATCATTTCACGAAGTAAATCATTCCCTTCACGGGTACGTTCACCTACTCCGGCAAAAACAGAGTATCCATCGTGCGCCTTAGCCATATTATTGATAAGCTCCAGAATTAGAACGGTCTTACCTACACCGGCACCACCAAACAGACCTACCTTACCTCCTTTGGCATAAGGAGCTAAAAGGTCGATCACCTTAATTCCGGTAAAAAGCACTTCGCGGGCAGTCTGCAATTCGTCAAACTTCGGAGGCTCCCTATGGATAGGATCTCCACCCTTTTTGTCAAGATCAGCCATTCCGTCAATGGCATCACCTACTACATTCATCAGACGACCTTTCACCTGATCGCCTATAGGCATTCTAATAGGCGACCCTAATGGAATCACCTCAAGTCCGCGACTAAGTCCGTCTGTACTATCCATAGCAACGGCACGCACGGTATCTTCGCCTATGTGTTGTTTTACTTCGAGAATCAAAGAACGGCCATCCGGCCTTTTAATTTCAAGGGCATCATTGATGTTCGGCAAGTTAAGGGACGGATCGCTGGTATTAAAAAATACGTCGACTACTGGTCCGATAACTTGGGAAACATGCCCAACTGTTTGTGACATAAGCTCTTTAATTTATTATATTTATTTTTGTTTATTTTCTATTCCTAAAACTACAAAACGAATCACCATACAATCCCTAAGAATCGAATAGAAATAACCATTTCTTTAATTCTCAAAATTCTAAAGCGACAAAAGTCTCTTGTTGATCAATAAAAGTGTGAGAAGAACGCTAAGTATTGTATGGCATCAGACTCCTCTGCTTAAAAGTTCTGACAAATATAATCATTATAAATTTTTAATAGTCTTCTTAACAGGAAAAAATATAAGCATACTTACTTTTTTTAAACTTTAGTTAACTACAATGTTTCTAATAGTTAATATTTATAGATTTTATGAGCAATAGATAAAATTAATACCCCGAAAGCCGAACCTATTTCCATCAAGAATAATCAAAGTACAATTTAATCACTTTTCAATTATTAAATTGTATTTTTGTTCGACAAAACAACATCGGACGAATATTTTTCGTCCCAATAATATATAAAATAATTTAGAAAAAAAATGGGTAAAGTTTTAATTATCGGTGCAGGAGGTGTCGGAACCGTAGTAGCACACAAGGTTGCCCAAAACATGGACGTATTTACGGAGATCATGTTGGCAAGCCGTACAAAATCGAAATGTGATGCCATAGCCAAAGCTATAGGAGGAAATAAAATCCAGACGGCACAGGTAGACGCCGACAATGTAGAGGATTTGAAAAGGCTTTTCAATTCTTTCAAGCCGGAACTTGTTATCAATGTTGCTCTTCCATATCAGGACTTAACGATAATGGATGCATGTCTGGCTTGTGGTGTCAACTATCTGGACACAGCTAACTATGAACCGAAAGAGGAAGCTAAATACGAATACAGCTGGCAATGGGCTTATCAGGACAGATTTAAAGAAGCCGGACTGACTGCCATTCTGGGTTGCGGATTCGATCCGGGTGTAACCAGTGTATTTACAGCTTATGCCGCAAAACACCACTTCGACGAAATGCACTATCTGGATATAGTAGACTGTAATGCAGGCGATCATGGCAAAGCTTTTGCTACTAACTTCAATCCTGAAATCAATATACGCGAGGTTACCCAGAAAGGTAAATACTGGGAAAATGGCGAATGGGTAGAAACTGAACCTCATGCCATCCACAAGCCGCTGAACTATCCGAACATAGGGGCGAAAGAGTCGTATGTTATTTACCATGAGGAACTGGAATCGCTTGTAAAAAACTTCCCGACACTGAAACGTGCCCGCTTCTGGATGACATTCGGACAGGAATATCTTACTCACCTCAGAGTAATACAGAATATAGGTATGGCACGCATCGACCCTATTATTTATAATGGTGTGGAGATCGTACCTATCCAATTCCTGAAAGCAGTATTGCCTGATCCGGGTGAGCTTGGAGAAAACTATACAGGTGAGACTTCTATCGGCTGCCGTATAAAAGGTATCAAAGACGGTAAGGAACGTACTTACTATGTATATAACAACTGCTCGCACGAAGCTGCATACAAAGAAACAGGTGCACAGGGCGTAAGCTATACGACAGGCGTACCGGCTACAATCGGTGCTATCATGTTTATGAAAGGCTTGTGGCGCAAACCGGGCGTATATAATGTAGAAGAGTTCAACCCCGATCCGTTTATGGAACAACTGAACAAACAGGGATTGCCTTGGCACGAACTGTTTGATGTAGACCTAGAAATGTAATTTTAAAGCTAATTATATGTTGACAATCATATTAGCGTGGATAGTAATATTTTATGTATTACTATCCTTTGGTGATATATTTATTTCTTTATATAACAAACTTTGCAAATGTGAAGAGCAGTACAACATTACTGACACCTTTATTCTGGGTATCTGCTCAATATTGATACCTTTGAGTTTTTCTTCGCTGTGGCTGCCATCCAACCATTATATTCTTTTCATATACCTTGTAATTAGCTGTACATATTGGATACTGAATAAAGAACGCCTAAAAAAAAGAATACATAAAATTAAAAACACCATTATTATACTATCTGTGCCTCAAAAGACAGTAATGATTCTTTCGGTATGTGGTGTTTTATTATATGTATTATATTGCGCATGCTGGACAGACGCTCTTATTTATCATTATTCACAAATACAATGGAATGAAGAATATCCCGTCATTCCGGGAATGGCAAATCTGGAGGACCGTTTTGCTTTTAATTCAAACTACCTACTCCTTTCTGCTATTTTTACTTTTCGCTTTCTTTTAGGAGAGCCTTTATACGCACTACAGTCTATTTTGTTTATCCTGGTAATGTTTTGGATATTGAAAGAAGTGATAACATCCGGATTTCACATCAGTAGGATTATTCTGTTATTCATCTTTTTATGTTTCTTTATTTTAAACGCTGACTTTTTAGCCGATTCGTCTACAGATATTGTTCCTAATCTTTGCGTCTTTTACTTTATTGCAAGGTTTACATTATACCCGGAACTATTAAATAAGAGAAATCTATTGATTTTCATCTTGCCTATAACTCTTTGTACATTCAAGATGTCCGTTTTTCCTCTATGCTTTCTCTCCATATATATTCTGTTTTCAGCAATTAATAGTAAAAGAAAAGCCTTACCTGTATTTCTGATTACTTCAGCCACTCTCATTGTAAGTTTATGGCTGGTTCGCAATGTTATTATATGTGGATATTTGGTGTATCCTCTGAGCGAACTGGACATATTTTCTTTTGATTGGAAAATTCCGGCAGGGATAGCAAAGATTCAAAAGGAGATAGCTATTAGCGTTTTTGCGAAAGGTCTTTTTAAAGACACTCTAACATTTTACTTCTTTGAAAGGTCAGGTTATCTGACATACAAATTATTCTTTTTAAACCATATTCTTGCCCTTTTATCATATCTGATTATAATATTGTCCCCATTCATTTTATTATACCACTTTTTATATAGGAAAAATGTAAATAAAATAAACTGGAAACCTCAATTAATTTTGTATATATCATTAATTGTATCTTTCATATATTGGTTGTTATTTGCTCCTGATATTCGATTTGCCTCAGGTATTATTTATGGAAGTGTATTTTTCATTGTTAGTTTTATTTTTTTTCAACGAAATATCTATTTTCCAAAGTTAGGAAGAGTTTTGTTCTACAGCACAGTAATCATTATGGTTTTCATGTCAGTAAATAGATCAATCAGATATCATACATGGATGGAAGAACATCAATCTGAAATTAGTTCTTACAACAGGAGTAGCCTCCTGATCAGGCCATTTTCTGCCAAAGATCAATGTAAAATTAGCGAACCGGACAATTACACCGAATATAAGACAAATGGTGTCACAATATATGTTACAAAAGACGATCCTCAATACGGGGCACTTCCATTAGTGAAAGATATTTCTCCTGATATAATATCAGCAAATCATAAGCTACAAAGTGTATATACAATAGAGGCTAGAGGGAACACCCTAAAAGACGGTTTCCGCACTAAAAAAGAATATATCAATATTATTGATTCAATAGCCAATAAATATCTTATGGAAGTAAATGCAGATTGGTGGTAAATAAAATGCTTCTTTGAAGTTTTGAATGAAAAACAATGATATCTCAAAAAAAAGTATTTATCTTTACAATTAATATAAAAAACTCATGAAAAGACAAAATCTACCTGATGAATATTTGATATCACAATTTAGTCTTTTTATTTATATTAAAGATTTAAAGATTTAATATATTATCCTCGAAGAGAATTACTCTTTCGGGGATTTTTTTTGACATACACAGATTTATCCTTCAAAACGGTGAAATATGATTAACAAAAGCCTTGTATCCATTACAGACTATTCGAAAGAAGACATTCTGAGAATACTGAATCTGACAAAGAAATTCGACGAAAGCCCCAACAGGAGACTACTGGAAGGCAAAGTATGCGCTACATTGTTTTTTGAGCCTTCTACCCGCACACGCCTCAGCTTCGAAACGGCTGTGAACCGTCTGGGTGGACGCATCATCGGATTTACGGATGCGGCAACGACCAGCTCGGCCAAAGGGGAAACGCTTAAAGATACGATACTGATGGTAAATAATTATGCCGACATTATCATCATGCGCCATCATCTGGAAGGGGCTGCCCGCTATGCTTCGGAGATATCGTCTGTTCCCATTATCAATGCCGGAGACGGAGCAAACCAGCATCCGACACAGACTATGCTCGACTTGTATTCTATATACAAGACGCAAGGAACATTGGAAAATCTGACCATTACGATTGTCGGCGACCTCAAATACGGACGCACAGTGCACTCGCTGATAATAGGCATGTCGCACTTCAACCCGACATTCTATTTCGTAGCACCCGAAGAACTGCATGTACCCGATTCGTACAAAAGCTTCTGCGATGAGCGCGGCATAAAGTATGAAGAGCATATCGACTTTTCGCCCGAGGTAATCAACAATGCGGATATACTATATATGACCCGTGTACAGCGCGAACGTTTTACCGACCTGATGGAATATGAGAAGGTAAAAAATGTGTATATACTCAAAAAAGATATGATAAGCGACACGAAGGACAATCTGAGAATACTGCATCCGCTACCGCGCGTGAACGAAATAGATCAGGACGTGGACGACAGTCCTAAGGCCTACTACTTCGAGCAGGCTAAGAACGGAGTGTTTACCCGTGAGGCCGTTATCTGTGATGCACTGAATATAAAAATAAATTAACCAGCTAGCTGCAATGAAAGAAAGAAGAACGGAATTACAGGTTGCCGCCCTGTGCAACGGTACAGCCATAGACCATATACCATCCAGTGTAGTTTTCAAAGTAGTATCGCTGTTGGGGCTAGAGAAGCTCGACAATCCGATAACAATAGGAAACAACCTCGAGAGTAAAAAGATGAACACCAAAGGGATCATCAAAATAGCCGATAAATTCTTTGAAGAGGATGTCATCAACAAGATCGCCCTGATCGCTCCCAATGTAGTGCTCAACATAATAAAGGACTATGAGGTAATAGAAAAGAAACGGGTAATACTGCCTCATACCATCAAGGGTATCGTTAAATGCAACAACCCTAAATGTATAACCAACAATGAACCGATGGCTACACACTTTGAGGTGATAGACCACGACAAAATAGAATTACGCTGCCACTATTGCGACCTGAAAATTAAAAAAGAGGAGATCATTCTCAAATGAAACAAGACTGGAAACCGGGAACATTAATCTATCCGTTACCTGCCGCCATGATCAGCTGCGGCAACAATCCCGAAGAATATAACATCATCACTCTCAGTTGGCTGGGAACCATTTGCACCAATCCGCCAATGTGTTACATATCTGTCCGCCCCGAGCGGCATTCTTATGAGATCATCAAACGGAATATGGAGTTTGTGATCAACATCACAACTCACGATCTGGCTTTTGCGACCGATTGGTGCGGAGTAAGGTCGGGTAAAGACTTTAACAAGTTTGAAGAGATGAAGTTGACCGTAGGCAAGGCGTCTGTCGTGCAGGCTCCCATCATAGAAGAATCGCCGCTGAATATAGAATGTCGCGTGAAGGAAATACTCAGTCTGGGTTCGCACGACATGTTTATAGCAGATGTAGTCAATGTAAAGGCTGACAGCAAATACATAGATGACGAAACGGGCAAATTCAGTCTGGAAGACGCAAACCCGATTGCCTACTCGCATGGACAATACTATGATCTTGGCGAAAAGTTAGGCGGATTCGGCTGGTCGGTGAAGAAATCTAAATAAGATTTATCCGGTCAGATAATATATCTTTCCAACTCCCTGAATCAATCAATTATAGCGACAATAGATGAATTGTTGCCGGAGCTCTCCTTATAAGCGATCGTGCTTGATCTATTAATATTTTGGTGTCTCTTGTCATTCAATATATACCATCTGTTATTGAACCAAATATAAATACCTTTCCCTGACAGATTATTATCAGAAGAAGTATTTGTATTGTAAATCAGCATACCATCCACAGATGTACCATTCAAAGGACGCCAGTCGGTTACGGAAGTTAATAGTACACGAGGCAGCAACAAGCCTTTTTTTCCGTCAGATACAATATCCAGAACAGCACCATCGTGAGGTTTTTGGTCTGCACCTATCGTAACCTGAGCTTGTATATCAAAGGTTCCTGCCAGCAGCAACGTTATTATTACAGTCAATAAGCGTCTCATATTTTTTGATATTTAATTTTCAATTTCCAATTGATTTCACACAGCGAACTCCGATATTATTCGTTAAAGTTTTACTCATACTGTAAACACCATAAGCACCGCCAACTGTATTCTTCGTTATATAGTATGCACTCAGGTCATTCACATCTGTTGATACCCAATACCGATAGTTGTTGCTGGCATTGACATTCATCCCATATAAATCATGATTTTGAAGCATAGTTCGTGCTTCCATATAGTTAGGCAGGCGCCAGCCAGTATTAACGCCCTCTCCCGGAGTGTATTTTCCATTTCCACAATTGGTTGATGCCGTATTCCAAGATAATCCGAAATAGCCATCCAACGGATACACACAGAGGGATGCATTAGGCACTTGGGTAAAAGCTGTCGACAAGTCTGTAGCATTCGCGACTCTTGCCGGCCCTGTATATACACCTCCCGGTATAAGGTATCCGTCCATCGGGCAACAGGCACAATCCTGGATTGTAATTGTCAGTGTGACATACTTAGCAGCTCCACTGACTTTATAGCTGGCCCACAATGTTGCTGTCAGGGATGTACCACCGTAATGAGACGTTCCGGCAGCCAGTTCATTAATATTATCTGCAAATTGGACAACGAAAAGGGTTGGATTGATGATACCGGATGCCTTATCTCCTGTTACCGATTTTATAATACCTCTAGGGTCGTTATAAGAACCGACCTTCAAGTCTGTAACCTGGCTCATAATAACACTGCTGCCAAAAACGACAGAGTATATCCTCATACGCGATGAAGCATCAGAAAATGCCGGACTTCGCGAAACCTGCGAACCACAGCTACTGTTGAAGTTACTCTGCCCTACATCGAAACAGACAGCCCCTTGTATATAAGCATTACCTCTGTCAATCTCACCTTCGGGCTTGTTCGATTTCACAACTATATTAGCTCCGGTACCCGATAGCGCATCACTGAAACCACAGGCATTAACAGCCCTCACCTTTATAGAGGCGGCACTATAAGTTCCGGCTTCTACTGCCGTAATTTCAATAGTATTGCTTGTCGAATTAGCCGCCAGACCATTCGGTAATTCCCACATATAAAACGTAGCACCACTAACAACAGGTGTAGATACGGTAAGTTTTTTACCCTGAACTATGTCGCGGCTACTGATCGATATAGATACGGGGGGGGCAGGTTTGGGACAATCAGGAATTTCACCATAACGGAGTATATTCCACGCATTATCAGCCCACACATAAACGCCTTGTCCTTCCAAATCGTTTTCGTGGGTGTCATTTGTATTGTAAACAACCATTCCTTCAATTGGGGTTCCTTCCAACGGTGACCACAGCGAAGCCGCAGTCAGAGATAAACGGGGCAGCAGCAATCCCCTGTTGTCATTCGATATTAAGTCCAGTGCAGCACCATCATGGGGAGGCACTCCGGCTCCAATAGTTACCTGAGCCTGCATACCGATTGATTGGACAAGAATAAGGATTGCTATCAGCTTATGATACAATTCTCTCATAACGTTTCAATTATCTTGTGAATATTACGATCCTCATGGCCACACAGAAGCCTATAGGATAACATTTTGCTTCTTCAATAAAGAAGCAACTCGTAGAATGGCATTTCCCTTACAAAGATTCCTTTTAGCTATTACAAATATAAGTGTTTAATATTAAACGTCTTAATTAAGGCGTATTTTTAACACATTGTATAAAAAATATTTATATTGTGCTCTTTATGATGTGTTCTTTATATATACAAATCTATATTTTCAAGGCCTCAACCTCTATCTCCAACCCGTCATAAGACAAATATACATTTTCCGGCAGTGCGTTCTGCACAGTTTCATGCAGTCCCATGTGGTGCGACATATGGATAAAATAAGCTCTTCGGGGCGCTATGCGTTTCACCACCTCCAAAGCTTCCGACAGGTTCAGATGCGACATGTGTTCTTCTATCCTCAGCGCATTGATAACCAGTGTGTCCAAGCCTTCCAGCTTACTATATTCATCATCTGGGATGGACTTCACATCGGTCAGATAAGCAAAGCTTCCGATCCGGTAGCCGAATATCGGCAGCTGATGGTGCATTACTTTTATCGGCTGAATCTCTATATCTCCTACGAAGAAATTCCTGTCATTGTGTACCTCATGTAGTGCCAGCACAGGTACTCCGGGATATTTATGTTCCGAAAAAGAGTATGGAATCCGTCTACGCAGGGCATCAAGCGTAATCGTTCCCGAATATATATCCACATCGGCAAACTTACAGAAAGGGCGCAGGTCGTCTAATCCTCCTACATGGTCGTAATGCTCATGGGTGAGCAATACCCCGTGCAGCTGGCTGAATGGCTCGGGTAGAATCTGCTCTCTGAAATCGGGGCCACAATCGATCAAGATCCTGACCTCATCCGTATTTATCAAGACAGACGCCCGTAAGCGTCTGTCTTTTGTATCGTTAGAGGTACAAACCTCACACCGACAACCTATTTCCGGAACTCCTGTCGATGTACCGGTTCCCAAGAATTTTATTTTCATTCTTTCACTTTTATTAATCGTGGATCAATATCCACAAGTCGTCGAGTGGCACTCCATATCGGCTGATTCGTCTGGCTACAGATTGTCCTTCGGCATATTTTTTAGTGAAATTTTCGAGCTGAACGAGTGCATCCACATCGTTGTCGAAACTTCCTATTATAGTATAATACAAACCTACTTTATTCTTAACTATGATTGTGCGGTCGCCTAGTCCGTTAAACGTTCTCTTCACAAACTCTGCATTGCTCAGGCTTCTGAACGTACCTATAATCACAGAATATTTCTTTACAAATACTTTTTCCGATTCGTCAACCAATGTTACAGGCACCGATCTGAATAGCTTCCAGTCTTCATTTCTGATCTTCTGATCTGTAGCCGGCTTAGGTGTTGCCGAAGCCTTTGGCGCAGGGTCGCTTGGTTTTGGTGCCGGAGTTTCTGCTACTGCTCCGCCTCTTTTCACTGTAACTATACCTGCCAACTGCGGTTCAGGAATCCCCTTACCTACTTCAGGCTGCCTGTCCAGTGTTTCTACGCATCCGAATAAGGCGCTCGATGCCGAAGAAAAAGGATCGAGTTCGAGTGTAACTACAGGGTGCAACAATGATTTGCCTCCTCTGATCACATCAGTTACTCCTACCAGATTTTTCATTACGGAATCCAATTCTGCAACAGTAATGGTATCAGTGATAATGTCCGGATCGTTTTGCTGTCCGGAAATAATAAGGTTACCATAAGTCTTGTTTACCGACTTATAGAAATTTTTATATTCCTTGTCCTTCGTAGATTGGGCTTTACAAGGTAAAGTCAGGAATATAAAAGCAAGTAGTAAAGTTGTGTAAATTGATCTTTTCATAAAATCATGTTATTTGCAAATAATGCTTTGTGCGCTTTTTATTATAGTTCTAATTCACAAAGATAAAAAAAATCAAAATGAAACAACATACTTATCTAAAGAATCTTATTAAATATTAAAGAAATTAACCATGTCTATCTTTGTTGATAGCATCGGTTATATAAAAATAAGAGAGACTTACAATAAGTCTCTCTCATTTATATCATTATAAAAATATGATTAATATTCTCTTTGTAGTATCCACCAGTCATTGAACGGTATTCCGTATTTCGCCTTCAGCGTAGTCAGGTCACCCAGTTCATTATAGCGGGATAGCACTTCATTTTTCTTAGCCACAGCCTGATCTTTAGAATCGTAGCTGGCTATTATTACACGGTAGTAACCCTGCTCATTCTTAACAAGGATTACATTATAACCATCGTTGGTAAATCTTTCTTTCAACGATTCCGCACCCGGTTTCATCGCCATCGAAGCTACAACCACACTGTAAGCTTTCAGATTAGCTGCGTCACTCTCATACACAGGTGTTACTTTTTCTTTTCTCACCGACTCAGTAGAGCTTGTATATGAAGGAGTTGTTGTAGCAGGTTTAGATACAGCAGTAGATGTTGTTGTAGTTTCATCCATTTCCTTTTCTTTGGCAGCCTCATACACCGATTTATATGCACTTTGCTTAGGTTTACATGAACCAAAAGCTACAACGAAGGCTATAGCTAAGCCTATTCCGATCAATTTCTTATTCATAATTTTCTAATATCTTAGATTTAACATTTAACGCAAATTTAATACATTAACTATTCAAAATAACGTTTTCAAGTCGCAAATAGTTTGATTTTCACTTTAATTAATATATTCAAACCCTGTATATGGCACTAATACATCAGGTATCCGGATGCCGTCGGCAGTCTGATTATTTTCCAACAATGCAGCCACAATGCGGGGTAGAGCTAATGCACTGCCATTCAGCGTATGTGCAAGCTGTATCTTTTTATCAGCATCGCGGTAGCGGCATTTTAGACGATTGGCTTGATAGCTCTCGAAGTTGGACACAGAACTTACTTCCAACCAACGCTTCTGAGCAGCCGAATATACTTCAAAGTCGAATGTGAGTGCCGAAGTGAAACTCATATCGCCACCACACAGGCGCAGGATACGCCAAGGCAGACCAAGTTCTTCGACAAGCGACTGCACATAGGCAACCATCTCCTTCAACGATTCGTAAGAATGTTCCGGTTTGTCGATACGTACGATTTCCACTTTATCGAACTGATGTAAACGGTTCAAACCTCTCACATCTTTTCCGTACGATCCGGCTTCGCGACGAAAACAAGCCGAATAAGCCGTATTTTTTATTGGCAGGTCTTTTTCATCAAGAATCACATCGCGGTAGATATTCGTTACCGGTACTTCTGCCGTAGGTATCAGGTACAGATCGTCGAGCGTAGCATGATACATTTGTCCCTCTTTGTCGGGTAGATTCCCTGTGCCATATCCCGAGGTAGCATTTACCACATACGGAGGCTGTACTTCCAGATATCCGGCATCGCGTGCTTTATCGAGGAAATAATTGATCAACGAACGTTGCAAGCGTGCCCCTTTTCCTTTATAGACGGGGAAACCTGCTCCTGAGATTTTCACACCGAGCTCAAAATCTATCAGATCATATTTCTTTGCCAAATCCCAGTGAGGAAGCGCATCTTCGCCCAGTTCGGGCACATTGCCTCCTGTTTTTTCCACAACATTGTCTTCGGGTGTACGACCTTCGGGTACTTCATTGGACGGGAGATTCGGGATGAGCACTAATAAATCCTGTAAATCCTGTTCCGCCTGACGCAGAGCATCCTCCAGTATCTTATTTTCACCCTTCATTTCGGCTACGCGGCTCTTGGCAGCCTCCGCCTCATCCTTTTTGCCTTCTTTCATCAGTTGCCCGATGTGCTTCGACAATGTGTTCGACTCGGCCAGGCTGGCATCAAGGGTTGTTTGCGTTTTCTTACGTGTCTGGTCTATCTCCAGTACCTTTCCGATGATTTCAGCTCCGTCGAAATGCTTTTTGGCTAATTTCTTTATTACTAATTCCGGATCTTCACTAATTGTTTTCAGCGTCAACATATCTCTCTAATTATTAAGGTCTCAGACCTTTTTATTATTTTGTTAAGTAGGATTTATATATAATAAAAGCATAATCTGTTATTTTAAAGCATATTAGTTGCCACGACTTTTAAGTCGTGGATAATCGACTTTAGTCGAAGCTGTTTTGGCTAAAGCCTTTCGTCTGCATTCCCTTGTCTCCTCCACTTAAAAGTAGAGGTAACTAATACACTGACAACAAAGCGCATATAACTCTATTGGATATAAACTCCAGTATAAACACAGGAAATAAGCAAATTGAAATAATACATCCTGTTATTTATTCAAGACGCAAAGTTATAAATTTTTAAGAAATTAGTTCAGAAATCTCCTATATAAGTTTTACAACCTGTGAAATACTATTTTTGTGTCGCAGTCTGGTCTCCTTCTACTGCACTCCATATCCGGTATTTTATTTCATATCCCTTAGGGGCATACACTACGATCGGTAGTTTGCTGTTGTATCTTACCATCAGCGTCTCTGCTGTTACAAATTTATCTTCTTTCGGCCCGAAACACGCCATCATAGTAGAGGCAACCTCTCCTTCGGTAGTAAATTCATAATAGTTATATCCCCATCCTTCGAGATCCATTTCGGCAATGAATCCGGATAAACGATGACGGTTACAGTCTACCGACATTACTTTTCCGGGTATCAGTTCCACCTGATAAAGCGATTCGTCCTGCTTCGGTTCCAGTTCGATCACATAGCGGCTCAATTCTTCCGTTGCAGCCGGAAAGGGTTTCAACACCTTATCCAAATCCAGTTTATCCTGTGCATTCAGCATACTTGAAAATGACATCAACATGCCTATTGAAAACATAATTGATATTGATTTAAAAAATTGTTTCATTTTGTTATTGTTTTAGTAGTTTATTTTCTCCATTTTTGACTGTCCAAATTCAGGAAAGTTTAATGCCAATCAAATTTAAACAGCTACAAACAGAGGTAGAATTTCACTTTCCCCGATTATTTAACAATAACAGACTTCACATTGTTTTGTCCGATAGAAATTTAAAAGCCCTAAGACTATAAACTTGTCGGAAAATAGTATCCATTCGTCGATTTATTATTGCACGAAACGGAATACTAGCCGTAAAAGAACGGACAAAAGATTGAGGTAATACCTGTAGATGAAATAATTCACCTGCACGCCGAAGGCGACTATGTGATGATACATACACCGAAAGGTAAATTTCTGAAAGAACAGACCATGAAATCGTTCGAGGCGTGTCTGCTGTCGGAGAAGTTTGTGTGTGCATCGCTCGAGCATAATCAATATAGACCACATCGCCCAGATGGAGTTGTATGACAAGCAAATTTAAACAGTTACTAAGATTAGTTGTTTTGGGGTTATGAATCTTGCTGTGGTAAACTTTGTGTTGTGTATGTTGGGCATTTTTAAATAACTTCCTTTCCATATCTGCAACTTACCGACCACTAAAACGACTACATTAGTACAGTCCTTAACACAAAAATCGTATCTTTGTTACATAATCATGAAAAGGGACTATGCAACAGAAGTATATCAGCGGTCTATTTTTGCTTTTGTTTTGTTGTATTAACGTATTTGGGCAGCAATCAAATCAATACCTGTTAAAAGAGTTAGACGAAATTATCGGGAACAGGACTCAATATGTTCGCCAGAAAGAGGACAAAATAGACTACCTGAAAAAACTGTCTTCAGCCGAAGCTTCTCCTGTCAGAAAGATCGATATACAATCCCAGCTCATCGAGGAATACAGTAATTATCAGGCAGACTCAGCCTTTCATTATATCGGCATCAACAGGAGATTGCAGGAAAAGAATAACCTGGAACAATTGCAAAGCCGGTTTCAGTATGCTTTTATTTGCGCACAATCGGGCTTGTTCAACGAATCTCAATTATGCCTCGATTCTCTCCGCAAAGAGATTTCTTCAATGACTACTACCCAAAGGGCCGAATATTACAAATTGTATGAGCGGCTTTACATGAACTTGAGAGAATATGCCAAAGGCTCACACTTGGAAGATGTGTACGGAAAATTGGAATTGGCCTATTGCGATTCTATTCTGGCATATGTTTCTCACAATTCACAATTTTATCATTATTACAAATTCAAGGCAGAATATATCGGGCAGGATTTCGATGCAGCGGAGAGTTCTATAAAAAAATATATGGAACTTACCGATTCTGTATCGAACGATGCCGCCAGAGGTTATTATCAGCTTTCCAATATCTGCAAAGAAAGAGGGGATACCATAAACGAGATAAGATACCTGATATTATCGGTATTCGCCGATGAGAAAAGTGCTGTGAGGCAAAATCGTTCGATGCGTTTACTGGCCCAAATCCTCTATGCGCAGGGAGATATAAAAAGGGCATACCGTTATCTACAGATTTCGTCGGATGATGCCAATTTCTACAATACACGGCTGAGAAATTCACAGATTGCCGAAGTATTGCCCATCATAGAGAAAGATTACCAGTCGGAACGGGATGAGAACGAATCACGCTTGAGGCTGGGAATTATACTGATCAGTATATTATTGGTCATCATTATTGCCATCAGCATATACCTGAGAAAAAAACTGAAACAACTGTCTTCGGTGCGGAAAGACCTGATGGTGATAAACAAGAACCTGAGTGCGATAAACGAAGAAGTCAAAGAGAAAAACGAGGCATTGGGTAAATTGGCGTTCGACTTGGGTGAATCGGATAGTGTGAAAGAAAAATATGTCGGTTATTTCTTAAAATTGTGCTCTACTTATATTCAGAAAATAAGCGAATACCAGAAACTTGTAAACCGGAAGATCAAAGCTGGACAGATCGACGACCTTTACAAAATGACATCGTCGGACAAATATCTTTTGCAGGAAACAAAGGAGTTTTACAAAAACTTTGACGAAGCGTTCCTGAATATTTACCCATCGTTCGTTCAAGATTTCAATTCTTTATTGCAGGACGATAAACCGTTCAGTCTAAAAGAAGGGGAGTTGCTCAATACCGAATTGCGCATCTACGCTCTTATAAGATTGGGGATAAAGGAAAGTTCTCAGATTGCCGAATTTATGGGATATACTCCTGTCACCATTTATTCGTACCGTACCAAAGTCAAGAGTAAAGCCAAAGACAAAGAAAACTTCGACAGGGATATTCTAAAGACAGGACGCAGCTATTTTACATCTTAAACACATTCTTACAACAAGGTTACAATCTATATTTTTCAATTTGTAAAAATAGCTCAAATTGATAAATATCAATCCGTTATGCCCGATTCATGGAATAAATAATCTATGTAGCCCCATAGGTAATGATGAATTTTTGTTCCGTTTGCCTCTAATTTTGTTTTCGACAGGTAAAGGAAAGCCTCAGAACTTAAATCACATATTACCTATTAACCATGAAAGCAAATAAAAATTCCCAGTCAGAACAATTAAGAAAAGTAGTAACCTTTGGAGAAATCATGCTCCGCTTATCAGTGCCGGGCTATCAAAGATTTATACAGTCAACTAATCTGAATGCTACATTCGGAGGAGGAGAAGCAAACGTAGCGGTATCTCTTTCCAACTATGGTATTCCAACGGATTTTGTAACCCGTCTTCCCAAAAACGATATTGCGGAATGGTGTATTTCTGACCTTCGCAAATATAACGTTGGTGTAGATAATATCGTAAGAGGCGGTGATCGTGTAGGTATCTATTTCTTGGAAACAGGAGCGGTAGCTCGTGCGTCTAAAGTCGTTTACGACAGAGCAAACTCTGCGGTTTCAGAGATCAAACCCGGAATGGTAAACTGGCGTGAAGTATTCAAAGATGCTCAATGGTTCCATTGGACAGGAATTACTCCTGCTATTTCGCAAGGTGCGGCAGATGCTTGTCTTGAAGCTATCAAGATAGCTAATGAGATGGGAGTAACTGTTTCTACCGACCTCAACTACCGCAAAAACCTTTGGAAGTATGGTAAAACTGCTGATGAAGTAATGCCGGCTTTGGTCGAAGGTTGTGATGTAATCTTGGGTAACGAAGAAGATGCTGAAAAAGTATTCGGAATCAAACCTGAAGGTTTTGATGTAGCTCATACGGGTGGAGAGGTGAATGCCGCTGAATTCGAATCGGTGTGCACTCAGTTGATGAAAAGATTTCCAAGAGCCAAAAAGGTAATTGTCACGTTGAGAGGTTCTATCAATGCTAACCATAATACATGGGGCGGATGTCTTTATTCAGACAAACTGTATCAATCGAAACGCTACGACATCACTCATATCGTTGACCGTGTAGGTGGTGGAGACTCTTTCATGGGTGGTCTTATCTACGGTCTTATCTCTTATCCTTCCGATGATCAAAAGGCATTGGAGTTTGCAGTAGCAGCTTCTTGCTTGAAACATACAGTTTATGGAGACTTCAACTTGGTAACTGTATCAGAGGTTGAAAACCTAATGAAAGGTGACGGCTCTGGTCGGGTATCACGTTAATAAAGAGAATAGAGTTAAAAAACAAAGCCCCTCTTAGTCTCCCATAGAGGAGAAATAAGAATTCCCACTTGGAGGATTAAAGGGGCTGATTTTCAAATTAAAAAATCATGGCACGTTTTTCAAGAATACAAGTTTGTTCGGTGATGGCGGAAACAGGGATGGTTCCTGTATTTTACCATAACGATTGCGAAACAGCAAAACAAGTAGTAAAAGCCTGTTACGAAGGCGGAGTAAGAGCCTTTGAATTCACCAACAGAGGAGATTTCGCTCACGAGATTTTCGGCGAGTTGGTAAAATGGTCGGCAAAAGAATGTCCCGATATGATATTGGGCATCGGTTCTGTTGTAGATGCCGGTACGGCATCTTTGTACCTTCAGGTAGGTGCAAATTTTGTAGTAGGTCCGCTTCTGAATCCCGACATCTTCAAAGTATGCAACCGTCGTCAGGTAGCTTATGTACCGGGTTGTGGTTCGGTAAGCGAAGTCGGTTATGCACAAGAATTGGGTGCAGAGGTAGTAAAAGTATTCCCTGGTGATGTTGTTGGTCCCGGTTTTGTAAAAGGACTGAAAGCGCCTATGCCATGGTCAAATATCATGGTGACCGGTGGAGTTACTCCGGCAGAAGATAACCTTAGCAAATGGTTTTCGGCAGGTGCCAACTGTGTGGGTATGGGTTCCAACCTTTTCCCAAAAGATGTGATTGCTGCGAAAGAATGGGGTAAGATCACCCAAATGTGTAAGGATACATTAGACATTATCAAGAAATTGAGAAACAAATAAATAACCTAGAGCCTGTTTAAATTTTATTCGTTTAGGTTTTCAGCACTATTTTTGGAATGATTTTTTCTTATCTGAAGCGCGAATAGCGGGCTATTCAAGCTGAAGAAAGGGGGAAATCGGACAAAAAGAGACTGAAAATGAACGAAAAAAGAACGATAATAAAATGTTTTAGTAAAATTTAAACAGGCTCCTAATATAACAATATCATGAAAAGTCAGGAATTACGTAAAAAAGCACCGGAACTCGATTCATTAAGATTGGGTAGCGGTTGGAAAATTGAGGATCTTAGTAAACCTCAGATTATTGTAGAAAGCAGCTTTGGACATAGTCATCCGGGTAGCGCACATTTAGACCGTTTGGTAAATGTCGCCGATAAAGCCATTTTCGATAGGGGAGGGCGTCCCGCCAATTATTACGCGACCGATATGTGCGACGGCGAAGCGCAAGGACACGACGGGATGAACTATTCGTTAGTGTCGCGCGACATCATAGCTGCAATGGTCGAAATACATGTAAAGGCCACCCCGTTCGATGCCGGAGTTTTCATCAGTAGTTGCGACAAGTCTGCGCCTGCCCACCTTATGGCTATCGCACGTATCGATATGCCGTCGGTATTCGTTCCGGGAGGAATAATGAAAGCAGGCCCCAATATGCTGACTCTCGAACAAATCGGTAAATACAGCGCCATGTACGAACGTAACGAGATTACCGAAGGTCAATTTATGGAATATAAACGAGATGCTTGCCCCACTTGCGGCGCATGCTCATTCATGGGAACTGCTTCTACCATGCAGGTTATGGCCGAAGCTTTGGGAGTGGCATTGCCCGGTTCGGCACTGATCCCCACACATACCGGAGGACTCGAACATATAGCAAAATTGTCGGGCGAGAGAGCCGTAGAGTTGGCTAAAGAAGACCTGAAACCTTCTGATATACTGACCATAAAAGCATTCGAGAATGCAATTATGGTACATGCAGCCATAGCTGGCTCGAGCAACAGCCTCCTCCATATACCTGCCATAGCACACGAAGCAGGCTTAACGATAGAACCAGAATTGTTTGACACGATACATCGCAAAATCCCATTCATACTGAATATACGTCCCAGCGGATTCTGGCCGGGCGAATACTATTGGTACGCCGGAGGAACTCCTGCCATTATGGAAGAAATCAAGGAGTTTCTACACCTTGACGTAATGACTGTTACCGGAAAAACATTGGGCGAAAATCTGGAAGAACTGAAACGAAACGGATACTACGAAGAGTGTCATAAATATTTGAAAATAAATAATGTAAGCAAAGCAGACATCATCAGGCCTATCAACGATCCCATCCGTAAAGAAGGTGCTATTGCTATACTGAAAGGCAATCTGGCTCCCGAAGGCGCAGTAGTTAAACATTCGGCAGTTTCGCCCAAACTGATGCAGGTAACGCTGAAAGCGCGTGTTTTCGACTGCGAAGAAGATGCCCTCAATGCCGTACTGAAAAAAGACATTATCGCCGGAGAAGCTGTATTTATCCGCTACGAAGGGCCTAAAGGCAGCGGTATGCCCGAAATGTTTTATACTACCGAGGCCATCGCTTCCGATGCCGAATTGGTAGAGTCTATTGCACTCATCACAGACGGACGATTCTCGGGAGCTACACGAGGACCTGCCATAGGACACGTTTCGCCCGAAGCCAGCGAAGGCGGACCCATAGCTTTGGTCGAAAACGGCGACCTGATACAGATAGACATTCCTGCCCGCGGCCTGAATATCATCGGGACAAACGGGGTAGAAAGATCATTGGCGGAGATAGATAAAATACTTACCGAAAGGCGTAAAAACTGGATAAAACCAAAATCACGTTTCAATAAAGGGATACTAAGCATATATACACGCAATTGTGTATCGCCCATGAAAGGCGGATACATGGAAGACCTTAGATGACCCGGTTCTTAATAATTTCCTAAATCTACTATTTTCAACATTGAAGTATAACCTTTAATACCATAAAAATGTCAATATTAATTATCATTTTAAGCTTACTTGTATTAGTCGTATTGGTAGCTTATTTTAAGGTCGATGCCTTCCTTTCATTCGTATTGGTGTCGATAGGTGCGGCACTCTGTCTGGGCATACCCCTATCGGGCATACCTGCCATCATAAATAAAGGGATTGGCAATATATATGAAAGTATCGCTTTTATAATCATTATGGGAGCCATGCTGGGAAAACTTGTCGCCGAAAGCGGTGCTGCCGGAAGGATAGCCGAAGTTATGATAGGCGCATTCGGAACGAAAAAATTGCAATGGGGTATGATGGTAACCGGATTTATAGTCGGAATACCCTTGTTCTACGATATAGGTTTCGTTTTACTTGTTCCTATCATCTTCTCTATCGTTTACAAATACAAGCTTCCTGCCGTATATGTAGGAATACCTATGCTGGCGGCTTTGTCGGTAGCTCACGGGTTCTTACCGCCTCATCCCTCGCCGGTTGCTCTGGTAGGAATGTTTGGGGCTGAGATGGGAAAGACCCTTATACTGGGACTGATAGTGGCCGTACCGGCTATCATAGTCGCAGGCCCTATATTCAGTAAAACGCTGAAAAACATAAAAACAGGCCCGATAACTCTTTTCGAACAGAAAGAAAGTGATAACAAATTTCCCGTACCGGGCAAGGTAAATAGCTTTGTTACAGCTACTCTTCCTGTCTTCTTACTGATTGTTACGACTATCCTCCCTTATGTTTTCCCCAATGCCGACGGTATGCTCGCCGAGGTGATTTCATTCGTAAGTTCTCCTTCCATAGTCATGTTACTGGCCGTTATAGTAGCTACTTATACATTAGGACTCAGACAGGGACGTTCGATGAAACAGATTATGGACACTTATGTTACTGCTTGCAAGGATATTGCCATGATAATACTTATTGTAGCCGGTTCGGGCATATTCAAACTTGTGATGCAGGAAAGCGGAGTGAGCGACCAGTTGGCCGAAGCCATGCAGAATATTCCTGTGCATCCGCTCATCTTAGGATGGTTTATGGCAAGTGTAATTCGTCTGCTAATAGGTTCGGCTACCGTAGCGGCTCTGACTGCTGCCGGAGTAATGATGCCTCTGTTGATGGCAAGTGGAGTGAATCCCAACCTGATGGTACTGGCTATCGGTGCAGGCAGCCTTATGTTCTCACACGTCAACGATTCGGGCTTCTGGTTGTATAAGGAATACTTCAACCTGAGTATGAAAGACACTATCAGGTCGTGGTCGGTGATGCAGACTATCGTATCAGTAATGGGTATCATTGGGGTTATGATCGTAAACTTATTTATCTAAAAAATCATGAAAAAAATAATTATACTTACATTATCACTTTGCCTGTTATTTTCGGGGCAATCATTATTCGCAGACAACAACGATTCGCAACCGGCAGAGCCTAAATCCAAATGGCATCTGACCTACAACAGCAAATACAAGCTCAAATTTTTCGGGCGCATATCAGCCGATGGTACATTTTTCACAGGCGAAGATTATCAGAAATTAGGAAACGGGACTACTATCTCCCAACTGTGTGCAGGCGGGATATTCTCGTTTGGAGACAGGTTGGAAGGTAAATTCGAAGTCGACTTCTCAAACGGGCAGGTTCTCCTTCTCGACAACTTTATCACTTATAAATTTACCCAAGAATTCGGAGTGCGCACCGGCAACATACAGGAAGCATTCTCGATGGACTTGCTCAACTCATTCAAAGACCTGTCGCTGATGAACAGGGCACAGGTGGTAAATGCTTTCGCTCCGGGACACCATTTAGGAGTACAAGCCGTCTTCGAGAACAAACAATGGTTATTGACCGGAGGCGTACATTTTCAGCGCTCGATGTTAATCGGTCAGCGCGAAAGTTCGGACTCCTACAACAGAAGGGGAGTCGACGAAGGCTATTCCGCTACGGGACGCATCGTGTGGATGCCGCAAGATGAGCAAAAAATTAAAGGGCTGCATCTGGGTGTAGCTGCGTCTTACAGTACACCTAAGACAGATACAGGCAAAGACGTGGATGCCAAAACTATGCGTTTTTCGTCGTCCGAATCCACCATTAATAAAATCAAATTCCTCGATACGGGTATCATTACCAATGTAGACAACAACCTGCTCTTGGGTGGTGAAATAGCTGGTTATTATGGCCCGGCCAAATTTCAGGCGGAATATATCCACAATACGATAGACCGGAGCAACAATTTTGCCAAAGAGAAGTTTTCGGGATTTTACGCACAAGCCTCCTGCCTACTCTTAGGAGGACAACAAGATTATAATAATTCGCGCGGAGCATTCAACCAACCGCTGATCAACAAGAGGGATGTAGAGCTGGCAGCCCGCTTCGACCGTCTGGATATGAACGGCGACAACATAAAAGGCGGAGCAGCCAACCAGTATACCTTCGGCATCAATTATTATATCAACGAGAACCTCAAGATACAGTTCAATTACAGTTATTGTTCGTACGATAAATTTGCCAATGCCGACGGCAACGCTGCCATAGGCTACAAGTCCGATAGCGAACTGGCTTACATACCCAATGATGTGGATTATGTCAAAGGCAAGCCAGGCAACGATTACGGTTCATTCAATTTCAGGATGCAGCTAAGATTTTAAGATATATTGTTTTAGGTTATACTGTTAGCCTCAGGCCTATTTAGTAGAGTGTGTCATTTCCGGCACACTCTCTTATTTTTTCACCCTGTATCAGAAATTTTCATGACTTTCCCGGAACTTTATCTATACCCCAAAAGTATAAACCAATAAAAAAGATAAAGTTATGAAATACTCAGACCGTTTAGTTGAAAAAATGATCCGCCTGATAGAAGAAGACACCTACACCATCACCGAAATATGTGAAGCCCTGAAAATCAGCCGACACACCTACTATGAATGGCGGAACACCAAACCCGACTTTCGCCGGAAGATAGACGAAGCCATAGACCGCCGCGACGATGCACTGGTAGTCATTGCCCGCAAATCGCTAAAACAAAAACTCGAAGGCTGTGTACTCACCGAAGAGCGCTGCGTGTATGAACCCGCCAGAAGCAACTCGGAAGTACAAATACTAAAAACCCGCACTGTGCGCAAGAAACAATGTCCGCCCGACCTGCGCGCCATCAAATACGTGCTCGACCGCAACGACAAACGCCGCGAAGCCGACAACAGCCCTTCACGCCGTCCGATGATTATCAATGTACCCGATCAGCATACAGCCGATATGCTGCGTGCGATGGATGAGCCGGACTACTGGGATAAGCGTCAGAAGATGATAGACGAGAAATATGCTCCCGGCGGCATCTGGTCTGATAAAGAAAAGGTTGATGAGACCGCGTATAAGAAGGATGAATAACAGCCCCTACCGACCTCTCCAAAGGGCAGGCTTGTTGAGTTCTAATTTTTTTCATCAATTGCCTCCACTTTTAAGTGGAGGAATAAGGTAGATCATTACGAAATGGCTTTAGCCAAAACAGATTTGACTAAAGTCGTTTTAGGTATTACTTCCAACCCACGCCTTAAAAGGCGTGGCAACATGTAGAACTAAGAGCCTGTTTAAATTTTACCAAAATATTTTATTATAGATTCTTTTCATTCATTTTTAGGCTCTTTTGGTTTAATTTATCCCTTTTATCGGCTTAAATAGCCCGCTATTATCACCTCAAAAAAGAATAAATTATTCCCAAAATGGCTCTAAAAATCTGAACGAATAAAATTTAAACAGACTCTAAATAATCATGCTTCTTTGAGGAGGCTTAAATGAGAGTAAAAAGCAATGGTAAAAAGAGTGAGTTTTGTAAGGTTTTAGTTAAAATGAAGTGTCACAGGACTGGAAATAATACATATAATTTGTAAAACAATAGCTTGATCTATGGTTTAGTGACAGGAGCTTTTTATCTTTGGATATGAAAGTAAAATTCGAAAAATATAACCCTCTCTGGAAACAGGCATTCGAGCAGATAGAGGATGAACTGAACGAAATCGTCGGATTCGCCAATCCTCAGATAGAACACATAGGCAGTACTTCGGTAGAAGGGTTGTCAGCCAAACCTATTATAGATATATTAATCGGGCTGAAGAGTGAAGATGATCTGGATGAAATCACCCGTCCACTGATGAGCAAGGGTTATGTGTATTACGAGAAATACAACGAGGCGATGCCTTACCGTCGTTTCTTTGTGAAGCACAAAATCAATCCGCAGGATTTGTCTGTTCCCCTTCTTATCCGAGAAGGAGATAATATTGCAGATACTTCTGCCGAACATGATCACAGGCTGGCGCATATTCACGCTATACCTGTCGATTCGCAACATTGGATCAGACACATAGCCTTCCGCGATTACCTGCGGGCGCATCCTTTTATCAGAGATGAATACCAATACTTAAAAGAGCAGTTGAGTACCAAAGAATGGAAAGACGGCAATGAGTATAATGAAGGTAAGGACGATTTTATAAAACAGGAAGAACAAAAAGCAATTGCATGGTATAACGCCGTAAAGCGGCAATCTGAACAACAATAATGAGTATGAAAATAAAAACACTCTCCGGTACCAGCATTGAACAAATAACAAGGACTTTCAATCAGGCTTTCTCCGACTATTTTGTCCCGATTGTCCTGACTATGGAACAATTGCAGTCGAAGATGAAAGCAGACAACGTAAATCTCGATTATTCGGTAGGAGTATTTGATAACGAGGAGCTTATAGCTTTTATCCTTCACGGGACAGATGTTGTCGATAATAAGCATGTTGTCTACAACGGAGGTACAGGAGTTATTCCCACCCAAAGAGGGCAGGGGCTAACAAAACAAATGTATGAGTATATTCTCCCTGTATTAAAAGACAGAGGCATCGACTATTTGGTGTTAGAAGTTATTTCTAAGAATATTCAGGCAATAAAATCCTATGAAAAGACAGGCTATACGGTCTCCAGAATGTTGAAATGCTATAAAGGTAAAGCAGACTTAAATGGTGAGGCAAAAGACATAGAGATCAAATCGTTATCCAATTACGACTGGGTATCGATGCAATCGTTCCGGGATTTTATCCCTACATGGCAAAACTCGATGCGGACAGCCGAAGAAATGAAAGCTACGAATAAATCTTTCGGGGCTTATGCAGATAATCAACTGACAGGCTATATTATCTATAATCCTAACAGTAAAAGGATTCAACAGATTGCCGTACACAAGGATTTTCGCAGAAGGGGAATAGCTTCTGCACTGATTTCAGTGATGGTAAAAGATATAGGCAATGAGTTCTCGATTGTCAATATCGATGATAGGTCTGAACCGATTAATTCTTTCCTTCGAAAGATAGGTCTTGAGAACTATCTCGACCAACTGGAAATGAAGCTTGAACTCAAATAGAAAGCATTAAATAGTAAGATTATGGAATTAGGGAAAACGAACACACGCTCTATTTCAAGAACGGAGCTGTAAAAGCTAGACGTGCTTTCGAAAACAGTATGGTGCAATGCGAATGGCAATTGCAAAATTGTTTGAGCCAGGGGAAAATAAGTTTAGGTTCTTCCGTATTTACTTTGTATCTTCAAAAATTAAAAATTTAACTGAAAATGGAATATCGCAAAATTGGGAATACAGGAATGTCTGCCAGTGTAATCGGACTTGGAGCAGAACATCTGGATGGTAAGCCATACGCTATGGTTGAAGAAACAATCCATGCGGCGCTCGATCATGGTATAAATATTATGGATGTATTTATGCCCGGTGATGAAATTCGAAAGAACATAGGAAAAGCATTGGGCAACAGACGGAAAGACTTTATTATACAAGGTCATATAGGATCGGTCGATCTTAGTCAGCAATATGATATAAGCCGCGACTTATCAACCTGTAAAAGGTATTTCGAAAACCTGTTGGATAATCTCGGGACAGATTATATTGATGTCGGGATGCTGTTCTTTATTGATTCCGACGAAGCATTTGAACAGATCTACTCTAATGGAATTGTAGACTATGTATTGGAACTGAAAGAAAAAGGAATCGTAAGGACTATCGGAACCAGTTCTCATAATCCGGTTACTGTACGAAAACTTCTGGAAACGGGAATTGTAGATCTGATGATGTTCAGCATCAATCCTGCATTCGATATGACTCCTGTCCAATCCCATGTTTTAAGCACATTCGATGATAAACAATTTGCCGAGCAACAATATGTAACTATCGACCCTGTACGGGCTGAACTTTATAAGTACTGCGAGCAAAAAGAGATAGCCATAACCGTTATGAAAACACTGGGAGGCGGAAGACTGTTATCAGCAGAGCATTCTCCCTTCAAGAAAGCAATGAGTGTTACCCAGTGCATCCATTATGCACTTACCCGTCCGGGAGTTGTAAGTACACTGATTGGTTGCCAGTCGGCAAAACAAGTGGAAGAAGCTGTCGGCTATCTGAACACTACAGATGAGCAGCGGGATTACATGGATATTATAAGCGGCTATCAGGGAGAACTTAGCGGGAAATGCGTGTATTGCAACCATTGCCAGCCTTGTCCTGTCGACATTGACATTGCCATGGTAAATAAATACCTCGACATAGCAATGCTGGACACAGCTAATATCCCACCAAGTATAATGCAACACTACGGTTCATTATCTGCAAGCGGGATTGATTGTATTGCTTGTGGCAGTTGTGAAGATAAATGTCCGTTTTCCGTTCCGGTTATTAAAAATATGGAGGTGGCTTCCGGACTGTTTGGCAAGTAAGCATAAAGCTTAGGGTATGCTAAAGGACTGATTTCCTTGTATGAATTGAAGGAAAATATAAGTAACTGTTTAAATTTGAACGAAAATATTTCATATGACTGCTTTTGATTGTTCTTTGGCTCTTATTTTTATTCTTTCCACTCTTGGTTTAGTCCGCTAAACCTGCGAACAAAAGAATAAATATATTTGAAGTAATAGAAAATAAGAGTGTCGATCAAATTTAAACAGTTACTTAATTGTTTAGAACGAATATACTTTAGTACTAAAGATTTTTTTGCGCTTGGGCATTTTTATTCTGCACCTGAGTACTTGTCTTAAGGGGACGCCAGATAGCTCCGTCCCATACATATAATCCGGGAAATATATCTGCGGCATCTATTCTGTTGACATTATAAATCATTAGTCCGGTATGTTCTATTTCTTTACCCTCTGCTCCGGTAATATCCGAAATGACCGTCAGGGCTGTCAGATTTACTCTTGGCATTCCCAGTCCTTTGCTGGTAGTTGAATTATCAGTATCGGGGTTGGCAGGGCTCCATTCTTTCAAGTCTAGTAATGTACCCTTATTGGGCTTGATTCCCGATCCTATTGTCACTTGGGCATGCAGCCCTGTGCCATAACATAACAGGAATATAACAGTTAATATTCCGATTATTGTTTTACATTGTTTTATTTGTTTCATATTTTATAGAATTTGTTTATTTATCTTAATGGTTTTGTCGTTAATATTGCTGTTCCGGTAATCACACCTAAGTATCCCACGCCATTCGAAACATTTACGGCACCGAGATTTCCTGTCGCATAAAGTGTGCTTTCCATTTTTCCTCCACTATAAGCGATGATCGACTGCCAGCAACCTCCATTTGTTTCGGTAATTTTGATGCTCCAGCGAGAACTACGGTCGGTCATAGATACTATCGCCGTTTCTACTCCACTTCTGTTAAATAATTTTATACATCTGCCGGTTTTATATGTGCCACAATACTGCAACGCACGAGGATGCCTCAACGCTTCTTCTTCGCTGCTACACTCTATTGTTTGAGCAACAGAGTAGCCGTTATAATTTCCTCCGTTGGCGACTACATACCATTTCGATCCTTGCTGGAAAACGAATGCTCTTGCCGATGAGCCATCCGGACAGTCGGCCGGAGGTGCAATAGTGGAAAGATAGATCGAACATTCCTTACCTGCAATGTTTATAGAGAATGGCATTCTCTCTACGACGTTGGCAGAAGCACCGGTGAATTTGACATTGATGAAGCCTGATGGTGCGTTGAGTGTTTGAGCATCAACACTTGCGATGATATTTCCATAAGTCCCTATCGTACCCGCAGATAAAGAATAGGATGCTCCGGCCGGAAGCTTATAAGGTATCTGTACTACAGGTGTGGTTGTGCTCATATCCACATCTTTGTAGCCCGTTACATATACATCGGTGCATTCCAGCGAGAATGGTGCAGCCATCTCAACGGTTACAGCACAGGTGCTTTCGCCTATTGTGACCGGCACTTGGAAATTGGTGGATGATGTAGGCGTACCGGCGAGTGTTACACTAATACTTCCTGTAGTTGTATTCAATACCTGCTGGCTTGTAATTACAGTATACACGCCATTTACCGGCCCGCCGATTATACCTGTAGGAACTGTATATGGTGCACTGCCTATAGTATATGGTACCTGCACAGTTTTAGTCATACTTGTATTAACAGTTCCGGTTGTCGAAACTCCCGAACAATCCAGTGAAATAGTATTGGCAACATCTACAGAAATTTCACAACTACTACCTCCAATAGTGATTGGAATTGATGTGCGCCCCGCTGAGGTAGGAGTACCTGTGAGAGTAACAGTGACATATCCTGTAGTTGTATTCAATACTTGTTGGTTTGTAATTACTGCATAAATACCGTTTACCGGACCTCCGGCCACTACTACCGGAACTGTATATGGTGTAGTATTTACTGTATAAGGAATCCGAACTGTTTTGGACATTCGGGTATTTACTGTTGCTGTTGATACGATGCCTCTACAGTCGATACTGAATATAGTTGCACACGGTTCCCATAGCCTGTCCCACACCTGCCCATTCCATACATAAGGACCCGGGCATAAGTCGGCATCCGTATCATCTGTGAGGTTGTAAACTATTAGGCCTGTATGTATCTTTTTTTCATAGTTTGTATAATCGGAAGCATTGGTCTCGAACATCGGGTAGAGCTCTTCTTTATCCTCCAGATTTACTCGTGGCAAGAGTATTCCTTTATCTGTATTCCGATTTAATTCATTATCTTCCTTCAGATCAAGTAATGCTCCTTGTTTTGGTTTTGCATTTGAACCGATCGTAACCTGGGCAAATAACGGTGATGTTGAGATCGATAAAGAGACAAGCCCAATGAATAAGAATTTGATGAATAAATAAATAATTCTTTTTCTATTTTGACGAAATGTAATATTGAAAATAGACATAGTTAAAAAATTGAATATATTTTGTTTTGTAAATAAAATAGTCATAATAGCAGAAAACAATAATCGGTTTATTGTTTTAAAAGGTTAATTCTCATTCAGATGCTTGAGAATTATTATTTTACAGTTAATTTTAGGCACTAATAATTGATATCATTGCTTATTTCATCAGTACTGCTGATAATCAGAACCCTTGTATTGCCCTTTATCGTTATATATTATTAATTTATCTAATTGATTACTTTGTGTGTCTCATTGACATTGTAAAGTAAGGAAGTTATGAATAGAAATATTATAAAAAAAATAAAGAAAATATTATTCTATTTTCAACTTTATGACAAAGAGAAGTGTTATAATTTTAATAAATGCTTATTCTTATCTTTAGATTCGGAATAATTTTGCACCACCATTTGATTATGTAATACTGTAGTTTTATTTTATGCCTGTTTGTACCCTGATTACTATAGAAAATATAAATTAACCGATATTGTTGTGAAACTGATTATACCAGACAATTATGGACCCTATACTAAAAAAAAATATTCTGGAGAAAATATTAGCTAAAATACCGGACTATCTAAATCCTGCTGATTTTTTATACGAAGTCTTAAATATCAGCAAAGAATCTGTATATAGAAGATTAAAGGGCGATGTCTCATTCACGTTGGATGACTTGATTATATTATCATCCAAGCTGTCTTTTTCATTAGACGAAATATTATTTATAGAAAAAAAAGATTCGAGCCAATACCCTGTTTTATTTCATATCCGCTCGAATAAGGGACTGAACCCGCAAAAAAAATTCAGTGAATTTCTTTCTTCTTATATAGCCAATAAAGACAGAATTGCCAAAGCTAAAGATGTGGAAGTAACAGTTGCTTCCAACCGGCTTATGATTCTATCAAGCATAAACTATGAGCATATATTTAAATTTTATTATTACAAGTGGGTGCATCAGACAGAGCAAAAACCTTTAAACTACAGCATGTCCGATGTAACACTCTCTGATGATATTATTGCTTTGAGAGAGACACTTTTAACATATAAATATACAGGTAATCATATTTATATACTGGATAGTAATTTCCTTAAAAATACACTTACAGAAGTCCAATATTACTATAGAAGAAAACTGATCTCCGAAGAAGAGATAATCCTGCTACAAAATGATTTTCTGAAATTTGTAGATACAATGGAATATATAATCAAGCAGGAAAGAGTAGACGATTTTACAAATCGCATTTATATATCTACCGTTCAAATAGACTCTACAGGTCTGTATTGCCGGTCCGATAATGAAGAAACACTGGATTTATGGCTGTCTTTTGGAACCAGTATCCATACGACGAATGCGGCATTATGTGATTCATTCTTATCATGGATTAATGCACTGAAAAAATATTCTATTTTAATAACAGGATGTGATGAGGCATCGAAAACACAATTTATCGACAAGCAGCGTGATTATATAAAAACCCTTACAAGCAAAGACTATATATATGAATAGTGATATAAGAACAAGAATAATAAATACTATAACTCAGCTTATACCATCTAATATAAAGCCCGTCGATTATTTATCAGAGGTACTCGATATAGGTAAGGAATCAGCATATCGCAGATTGAGAGGAAAGATGTCTTTTTCTTTTGAAGAACTGTTTATACTGTCGCAGAAATTGGACTTTTCACTAGATAAGCTCAGGAAGGATAATGAAAAAGGCATATATCCTAATGTGTACTACGATCCGGAAGGTGCTTTTATAGAGAGGCTCAAAAGATATAAAGACCGGTTAGACATGGATAGTCAGGAGAATACAGATACTATGATGATAGCTATCAACTACTTGCCGGTAGAATTTACAGCCCGTTACAGCTCTCTGTTTAAGTTCTTCTATTATACATGGTTGCACCGCAGGCATACCGATCTGTCTAAGCTCTATTATGCAGATGTTTATATTTCATCTGAATTAGAAACTTTGAGAACCGCTATCGGTTCAGAAACTTCGGTCTCTAAAGACATTGTATTTATTTTAGACCCTAATGTGTTTTTAAGCCCGTTAAGAGAAGTTCATTATTTTCATGGACTCAACCTGATAAGCGATGCTGAAGCAAGTCTGATAAAAATAGATTTTAATCACATGATCGATTATATAGAAAAGATTGCCAGAACCGGACAATCCGATTCCGGGATAAAATATAATTTCTATATATCGAGTTTCAATATCGATGTCAATAGCAGTTATAATATATTGAACGGACGTGTAATATCTTTTTTCGATTTCCAGTTTTTCAGTCAGATAACATTGACAACACCCAGAATGTGTGGTGCCCATAAAGAATGGCTCGAATCACTGAAAAGATACTCTACACTGATAACCGAATCGAATGAGGCTGCACAAGCTGAGTATTTTGAGAGACAAAGAAAATATATTGACAGAATATAACGAAGGAAGATATATTTCCATTTCTCCGAGACTATAGAACTGTTATATTTTATTTTATATCCACTCTTCTGATTTCACTTATCCGTAGTCTGTTTCCGTAAAAACGGAACAGAATAACCTGATGTTTATCCAGTTTATAATAGCAAAAGGAAAAAATATTTGTTAAAAAATACAAATGGTGTAACCTTTCTGCTTTTTTTGCGACATATAAGTATAAAAGCAAGTAAAGTACTATGTAAACGTAGAATAAACTTTAAAGTTGCCTACTTTATTTATCCTAGTGTCTATCTTAATAACAGAATAAGCGTGATAAGAATTAGAGATCTTAACAAAACCTATCGTAACGGAGCTGTACCTCTGCATGTACTGAAAGGAATCAATCTGGAAGTAGAAAGAGGAGAACTGGTTTCGATAATGGGGGCATCCGGTTCCGGAAAGTCCACCCTTCTTAATATACTAGGAATACTCGACAATTATGATACGGGTGAATACTATCTGGACAATGTGCTGATTAAGGATCAGAATGAGACTAAAGCCGCCGAGTTAAGAAATAAAAAGATCGGATTCATATTCCAGTCATTCAACCTTATTTCTTTCAAAAACGCATTAGAAAACGTAGCCTTGCCACTTTATTATCAGGGAGTAAACCGTAAGAAGAGGAATATTATGGCTATGGAATATCTGGACAAGATGGGGCTGGCCAGCCATGCCGAGCATATGCCTAACGAATTGTCGGGTGGACAAAAGCAACGTGTAGCCATTGCACGCGCCCTGATAGCACAGCCTCAGGTGATACTAGCCGATGAGCCTACAGGAGCCCTCGATAGTAAAACATCGAGAGAAGTGATGGAACTGCTTCGTAAGATTAACGCCGATGATGGAATGACAATGCTGGTAGTAACACACGAACAGGCTGTGGCTAATGCTACAGATCGTGTTATCCATATCAAAGACGGTATAATAGGAGAAATTGAGGTAAATGAGAATCCTGTAATAGAAATGTAATCTGTCTGTCATCTATGTTTGATTTTGATTCACTTCGCGAAATATTATCGACTATAGGCAAGAATAAGCTGCGTACTTTTCTTACCGGATTGGCAGTTGCATGGGGGATATTTATGTTGATTATTCTACTGGCAGCCGGCAATGGTTTCCGTAATGCTATGATGTCGAACTTTTCGGATAGAGCAAAGAATACTGTAACTCTTTGGCCTGGCAGGACTTCTATGCCACACGATGGTTTGCCGTCGGGTAGAAGCATCCGGTTCGACTATAAGGATTATGACCTGATAAAAAATAAGATACAAGGGGTAGAAAAAATTTCGGTGCGCATCAGCCAGAGTAGTATTATTTCGTATGAAAAAGAATACGGGTCGTGGACACTCGATGGGGTTACTCCCGATGCAGGTTATATAAATAATGTGGAAGTAACGGCAGGGCGGTTTATAAATAAGATGGATATCGAAGCCCGTCGCAAAGTGATCGTCATCAGTGAAGATACGAAAAAGGTCTTGTTCAAAGATGAAGATGCACTCGGAAAACATGTGATAGCAACAGGAATCGCTTATCAGGTTATAGGTATATATAGCGTTAAGAATCAGTTTAGAAACGATATGCCTACATATATTCCGTTCACAACAGCACAAATGCTGTATAATAAAGGATATGGATTCAACCAGATTGAATTTACCATAAAAGACCTGAAAACAGAAGAAGAGAACGAAGCATTTATAGAAATGCTAAGAGGAAAGATGGGCGATCTGCACGGTTTCAATCCAAAAGACAGATCGGCACTTTATATTAGGAATACAGCAGAAGATTCGATGCAAGCTGAAAATATATTCTTTATCATCAACGTATTCATACTGGTTATTGGTGCAGCTTCATTGATGGCAGGAATAGTAGGAGTAGGCAATATAATGTTGATAACGGTAAAAGAACGTACAAAGGAGATAGGTATCCGTAAAGCTATAGGAGCTTCTCCGGCATCAGTCTTGAGGCTTATCATTTTCGAGTCTATACTTATAACGGCCACAGCCGGTTATATAGGAATGGTATTCGGGATAGCTCTTACCGAAATTATTAACCTGATATTATCTATGGCACCTTCGGACGGAAGCCCTTCTATGCTGCAAGACACGACAGTGGATCTGGCGACTGTAATGTGGGCGACTTTGGTGCTTATCGTTTGTGGTACGGTTGCCGGGCTTATGCCGGCTATGAAAGCCACAAGAATCAGTCCTATAGAAGCAATGAGATCAGAATAATCTAATAGGGATAAAAATGTTTGATTTAGATAATTGGAAAGAAATTTGGATCACGATAACCCGAAATAAACTGCGGAGCATACTGACGGCTTTCGGAGTGTTCTGGGGTATCTTTATGCTTGTAATACTTATTGGCATAGGGAATGCTTTCAAGGGGGGGATGATGCAGGTTGTTGACGGATTTGCTCCAAATTCATGCTTCTTTTATACAGAGCTTACAAGTGAAGCTTATAAAGGCTATCGCAAAGGGCGTTACTGGAACATGAATAATAAAGACCTTCTCTTGATACGCGAAAAAGCCCAGTCGGTAGAACATATATCACCGATGCTGTTTCTGTGGAGAAGCGATAAAAATATTGTAAGGGGAGAAAAAACCGGAACTTACGGAATAAAGGGAGTCTACCCTGAGAATTTTATAATAGAGAATCCCCGCATAATGTACGGACGGGTGATCAATGATGTGGATATAAAGAATAACCGTAAAGTATGCGTTATTGGCAAGGAAATCTACGAAACGCTGTTTAACGTCGGTGACGATCCTATCGGACAGTATATTCGCGTGCGAGGAATTTATTTTCAGGTGATAGGAGTTATATCGTCTACAGCACAGATATCGATAGGAGGACGACCCGAAACCACAGTCCATTTACCATTTAGCACTATGCAGAAAACCTATAATAAAGGTGATGTTATCGATTTTCTTGGTTGTACGGCTAAACCCGGATATCCGGCCAAAGTAGTGGAAGAAGAGGTGAAATCCATTGTGAAAAATGCTCATGATATATCGCCTGATGATGATAAAGCAATGGGGAGCTTCAATGCCGAGCAGATATTTCAGGCTTTTCAGGCTCTGTTCTTCGGTGTAGATTTCTTGGTGTTTTTTGTTGGTATGGGAGCATTGCTTTCGGGAATAATAGGGATAAGTAATATTATGCTGGTTACAGTAAAAGAGCGGACGCGCGAAATCGGTGTTCGCCGGGCGCTAGGAGCCGGGCCTGTGACCATCGTAAAACAAGTGCTTAGTGAGAGTTTACTGTTGACTTCTATTGCCGGACTTATAGGGTTCTTGTTTGGAGTTGCTCTGTTAGAGTTTGTCGATTACATGATGGAGAACGGCGTTCTGGAAATAAAGCTTTTTGTACCACCATTTATTTCTTTCTCTACGGCAATAAAAGCATTGATAGTATTGGTTATATCCGGTGTACTTGCCGGACTGATGCCGGCTATGAGAGCCTTGCGCATAAAAGCTATAGATGCTATCAGGGATGAATGACGGATTTGTAATTGGATTAGGAAATTTTTATCAATAAGATTTAGGTAACCGATAGCGATCGGGCTTATTGATAAATAGTTAATGTCTGAAAAGTAATAAAGAATAAAAACAAGACAAATCTATTACATTTGTTACTTTTTAGTTAAAATTATAAATTGCCTCCTGCTTTAGCTGGAGGATAAAGGGTAAAGAGAAGGAGGGCTTTAGCCAAACGATTTTGGCTGAAGTCACTTCCCGAAGCTGGAATCCCCGACTTAAAAGTCGTGGCAATTAAAAAAGTAATGAAAAGCAAAAACAATACAAATTGACTCCGCTTAGCACTGTCGAACGCTGTTTCATTACATTCGTTACATTTTAGTTAAAATTTGAAGCAGGGAATTATCTTGTGATTTGATCTATAATGCTATAAATAAGAAAATTATAAACTAAATAATATGAAAAAGATTCTCAGAATTCTATTGTTTGTACTCATTGGGGTTATTGTCATTGGTACATTCGTTTTTCTTTGGAAGAAGTCGCAGCCTAAGCAGGTCATCTATGAAATTACCACAGTAGAGTCGGGTAATATCGAAAATACGACAGTAGCTACAGGAAAAGTATCGCCTCGTGACGAGATTCTTATCAAACCGCAGATATCAGGTATCGTGTCTGAAGTGTTGAAGGAAGCCGGCGATTATGTAACTGTAGGAGATATAATAGCTACAGTAAAAGTTGTTCCCGACGTGGCACAGCTAAATACCGCCGAATCCACTGTAAGTGTGGCGCGGATAAATCTGACACAGGTAGAAACCGAGTATGTCCGTCAGAAACAACTTTACGAAAAGGGAGTCATTGCTAAAGAAGAGATGGATAAATCGGAAGCTGACTATAAAAAGGCTTTAGAAGAATTGGACAAATCAAAAAATAGTCTTGATATCATAAAAACGGGTATTTCGAAGAAAACAGCGCAATATAGTAATACACAGATACGCTCTACAATAACAGGGATGATACTCGATGTACCGGTAAAGGCAGGGAACTCGGTTATTCAGGCCAATACATTCAATGATGGTACCACCATTGCAACAGTAGCCAATATGAACGATATGATATTTATCGGTAAGATTGATGAAACCGAAGTAGGACGTATCCATGCAGGTATGCCTATTAAATTGTCGATAGGTGCTATTGAGAACCAGAAGTTTGATGCCACATTGGAGTATGTTGCACCTAAAGGTGTAGAAGAGAATGGAGCTATCCTATTTGAAATAAAGGCTGCTGCCCGCATACCGGATACTGTAGTTGTGCGTGCAGGATACAGCGCCAATGCTGAAATAGTACTGTCCAAAGCAGAAAAGGTGCTGACAATTCCCGAGAGTACAATTACTTTCAGTAACGATTCCGCCTATGTATATGTGCTGAAGGATTCGGTAGATCATAAACAGGCATTCGACAAGAAGCATATAAAAATAGGCCTGTCCGATGGAATTAAAGTTGAAGTAAAAGAAGGTTTGGCTAAAGGCGAAAAGATCAGAGGAAATGAGCAACAGGATAAACCAAAGAAAGAGGCCGGTAAATAATCAACAGACATAATCGTATGAAAAAATATATATTATCATGTGTTTTGCTTCTCGCCTGTATATCTATACATGCGCAGACAAAATGGACGCTGCGACAATGTGTCGATTATGCAGTGCAAAACAATATAGAACTCAGGCAGCAGTCATTGAAAGTAAGTAATGCGGAGATAAACCTCAGTACAAGCAAGAACAGCCGTCTTCCTAATTTGAATGCCAGTATTGGGCAGAACTTCAGTTTTGGACGGTCTACTCTGCAAAACAATACTTCTGAGTCGGTAAACACCTCCAGAACTTCGTTCAGCATAGGGACGGAGGTGCCTGTATTTACCGGCTTTCGGATACCCAATCAGATAAAGGCCGATGAGTTTAGTTTACAGGCAGCTACCGAAGGTCTGAAAAAAGCAACAGAGAATCTGGAATTGGAGGTAGTATCTTTGTTTTTGGAAGTTCTGCTGAACAAAGAGATACTGAAAGTCAATCAGGAGCAGGCTGCTTTGAGCAAGCTACAAGTAGAAAAGACTCAGATATTGTTGGACGCAGGTAAAATTCCGGCATCGCAGCTCTATGATATAAAGGCAACGGCAGCTAAGAACGAACTGAATGTGACTACAGCAGAGAATAGCCTGGCCTTGTCTTTACTCAATCTGTCTCAGGCTCTGAATCTATCCGTTACAGAAGGGTTCGATGTAGTAGTGCCTGATTTTGGGGATGTCATAGATAATAATATCAGTAGTATTATACCGCCTGATCAGGTCTATCAGATGGCGTTGGGTATAAAACCTCATATAAAAGAAGCTGAACTACAACTGGAAAGCAATAAAAAGTTATTGAAAGTAGCTCAGTCCGGTTATTGGCCTACACTAGATTTTTCTGCCAGTTATGGAACTTCTTATACTAAGGTTTTCGGTAAAACCGGATTAAGTTTTTCCCGTCAGTTGGGTGACTATGGATCTGAAGTTATTGGATTTTCATTAAAAATTCCTATCTTTAACCGCTTTCAGACACGTAACAGAGTACGAGCAGCACGTCTGGATATTGAGAATCAAAATCTGATATTGGATAATACAAAGCTGGCTTTGTATAAAGAAATTCAGCAAGCCTATCAGAAAGCAGCTGCAGCACAGTCTGAGTTCAATTCGACAGGCAAAGCCTATGAGGCAGCAGAAGAGTCATTCAAGTATGCCCGCGAACGCTACGATTTAGGCAAGTCCACTGTCTTTGAATACAATGAAGCTCAGACAACGCTTCTGACCAGTAAATCGAAACAAATACAGGCTAAGTACGATTTCATATTCAGGGCGAAAATATTGGACTTCTATCAGGGTAAACAAATAGATATACAATAAAAATAGTTTAGTGAACCTTTCCGTGATGATTAAGCCCTGCGCTATAGTAAGATATAGTCGCAGGGTTTTGTATTCTAATAGGAGAGGAGCTATGGCCTTTCCGGCACACAACTCCTCACTGATCTATAGTTCGTAGTTCACTTGTCTACTTATCTTCACCAAAGATACTGCCATAGCGATGGTACTCGAATGCTATACTCTGTTCTTTCAGATAGTGTAACAATTCCAGTCTGCCTTCTGCAAGCGGCTTATCCGAAGCAATGTGCTTACCTAGTTTGGCTGCTTTCAGGTATGCGGCATCGGGTAACTCTGTGGAGCAGGCGCGGATACGTTCGTATTGTTCCATTTCGGCAATGAATTGCTCTTCTGCCTGTATCTTCATCTGTACGTTCAGCAGAGCCGGAACAGCCTGCTTCAATGTTTCCAGTTTAGCATCCTTATCCGAGATACTTATTGTAATCGGTGTACGTGCAATATCTGAGGCTGTGATCACCAGCAGGACATCAGATAACGAGTCTTTTTCCATAACACGGAAACCTACGCTCTTCAATGGTAGATAACGAAACGTATTCTCTTCTCCGTAGATGTGATTCACATCCCTCTCCTGCGAGAATTCAGCCCCCCATTCCTTCATATAGCTTTCGTAAGCGTAGTTGAAGCGGTTACGTTCTTTCTCATCAGATATTAGCTCGCTAAGCGGGGCTTTATTGGTAACTGATGGCACAGCCTTTTCTTCAAACTTAACGAAGCATGAAACATAGTTCGGCCCTCCGGCTTTGATGCCTCCACCAAATGCCGATCGTTTCATACCGCCGAATGGCTGACGATTGACAATCGCGCCTGTAATTCCCCTGTTGATATACAGGTTGCCCGCTTCGATACTGTTTTTCCATAACTGCTGTTCGTTCTCGTCCAGACTCTGCAATCCGGCAGTAAGACCGTATTCGGATGAATTGGCATATTCTATTCCTTGTTTCAGGTCATCGATGCATACAACTGATAGCAGCGGTGCAAACAATTCGTTCTTGAACGTAAAGCTGCTTGGCTTAACTCCCCATTTCACAGTAGGTTTCAATATATACTTCTTCTCATCGAGAAACTCAGGTGCAACGAGCCAAGACTCGCCTTCTTCCAGATGCTCGATGGCATGCAACAGTTTCTCGTTATCGTTAGTGATCATAGGGCCTACCATATTCATCGTATCCCATACACTGCCTGTGCGCATACTCTCTACGGCATCTTTCAGCTTCGATCGGAAGCTTTCATCATTGTAGGTCTTCTTGTCTACTAAGAGCAAAGAACAGGCCGAACATTTCTGTCCTGCATTACCGAATGCCGATGCTACAACATTCAGTATAGCATGATCCTGATCACCGTTTCCGGTAAGGATAATCGCATTCTTACCTCCCGTCTCGGCAGATAACGGAGTGCGTGGGCTGTTTTCCAACAGGCGGAAAGCTGTATCGGTTCCTCCGGTCAGTATCACATGCTTAATGGATGGATGCGCAGTGAGATAGTTGAGTGACGAACGGTCGGCACTACATACCACCTGCAAGGTTTCTTTCGGTACACCTGCATCCCAGAAGCATTTGGCAAATTCCCATGCGATAGGTAAGGCTACAGTAGCAGGTTTCAATATAACCGTATTCCCTCCGGCTAAGGCTGATGCTATACCACCCACAGGAATAGCCAGCGGGAAGTTCCAAGGCGGTATGACAAGAATGATACCTTTAGGAGTGTACGAAACTGTATTCAGCTTGGCAAAGTGTTTCATCGTAATAGGGTAGAAGCGGCAGAAGTCAATGGCTTCCGATACTTCGACGTCACCTTCCATAAAGGTCTTTCCTGTAATGGCGGCCATACAGCCTATCAGGTCACCACGCTTGGCGCTGATATTGTCTGCTACCTGATGCAGGATTTCATTGCGGCGGTTTACATCGGTCTGTCTCCATCCCGGTTTATCCTCTTCGGCTATGGTTATGATTTCTTTTATCTGATCCAGAGTCGATAGGTTAGCCTCACAGAAGCATACGTCATCGTTTCGGCTACGGTCGTAGTATTTCTTTTTATGCTCTGTAATTACTTCCCGATCGCCTATCTGAACAGGCACGATAAAGTTCTCACCGTTTACCTCTGTACCCCATTTTTTTAGCTTACCCAAAGCCCATTGACGGTTCTGATCCAGGTCGAGGTCGGTATCGGGTTCGTTATGGAATACATTTATATCTTTCACAGGTATCGGCTTCTCATTCCTGTTCTGTGTACGCAAGGGCTTCGCCACGATGGTATCTTTCAGCTTGTAAGCTTCTTCGAACTGATTGACAAGGAAGTTCCATTGCGGACTATTGAGTTGCAGATTGAACGAATAGCTGAGGAAGTTGTCTTTTCCTGTGTTTTCGTCCAGACGGCGTACAAGGTACGATATAGCATTCAGAAAGTGCTCTTTCTTCACTACAGGTGTATAGAGTATGATCTGCTTGTCGAGGTTCCTGACAACTCTCGGCAGGTGGTTTGCCATACCTTCGAGCATTTCGAACGTAACGTAATCCGATACACCGTTCTTCTGGCTGAGCAGGTAAGCATATGCTATACTAAAGAAATTGTGCGATGCAACACCCACCTGTAATGCCTCTGCATTCTCAGGTTGCAGAGCGATGTCCAGTATGCGCATATAATTGGCATCTACCTCGACTTTGCTTGCAAATATTGGATTAGGCCATCCCCTGAGCGATGAAATAATGCTCTCCATCTGTAGGTTAGCCCCTTTCACCAGACGCATTTTCAGTGGCGCTCCGCCCTCTGCATAACGTTTTTTCGCAAAGGTGAGGAGACTATCTTGCAACAGTCCTGCATCAGGCAGGTATGCCTGCACTACTATACCTGCTGTATAGTCCTTAAATTCGGGCATACTCAGTACTGTCTCGAATACATCAAGGGTTATATCCATATCTTTGTACTCCTCCATGTCGAGGTTCACAAATTTGGGTTTGGTAATACCATCCTGATCTGTGTACGGATACTTGATAGCCTGACGGTATATAGACGCTACCAGCTCGCACAACTCTGCCTTGTTCTGCTCGTAGCTTAACGGATGTATTTGTGCATAAATGCCTGAAAGCTTAATCGATATATAATTGATATCCGGTTCTTTGAGAGCTTCCAGATAGTGCAGGTAACGCTTGTTTGCCTCCCCGTCGCCCAGCACGACTTCTCCGAGCAGGTTAACATTTTGTCCTATCTTACTGTTCCATCTGCCCGATAGGTGATCGGTCAGCTTCGGTCTTTCTTCAGCTATAATTATCTTGTTAGTTTCCTTACGCAGCCTGCGGTTAAACAGAGGCATGGCAATATTAGGAGCTAAAAAACCGAAGTTCATAAAAAGCCTCAACTGAAATTTGTCAAACGAGTTGAAAAAGTCAGGTATGCCATACTCTTTTATCAACAGTGTCATACGCTTTATGACTTTGCTGTTGTCTCTCACTTGAGACGATTCGTCCAGCATTTTAGATAGCAATGTTTTGTTAGCCGGAGTCTGAATCAGAGATGCATACTTCTTCTGTTCTTTAATCTCATCAGGAGTTAACTCTTTTTCCGCTTTATTGAGGAAATCTTTAGCCCATTCAAGGACTTCCGTAGACGTGATTTTTTCCATAGAACTTACATAATGTTAAACAAGGTTAGATTTTCTCTTCTAAGATAGGTTAAATAGTTGAGAGAATACCTCTTTTTATGATAGAAAATAATCATATTCATAAATTTATATATATACTCAATATTTGATATTCTATACATTAACAATCAGCATCCTACAATGTCCTGTTTCTGTTAATAGTTTCTGGTTTTCGTCATTGCTTTTTATTTTAACTAAAACCTGACAAAGATTACAAGTTTACTGGTATCTAGTTAACTGGCCTGCTAGTTTTAACTCCTCCTTCTTCTAGTACACTAGAACTTTATAAACAGGCACACTAATTTTTTAACTAAAACCTGACAAATCTGCACTCAAGTTTTAGCTACACGCTTGTTGACTTCGTCGATTCTTCGAAACATCGTTCAGCAGAGCTAATTTCGCTGAACGATGTTTCTAGTTTTTGGTCTGCCAGCCGGATGGTTTTTATTTCCTTCTTTTTCTAGTAAATCGGAAGTCTATAAACTGATACACTCCTTTCAAAGACCGCTTTTGTATTCGGACGACCCCAAAAGTACACCCCTACATTTAGTAACTGTTTAAATTTGGCCGAAAATATTTCATATAACTGTTTCTGATTATTCTTTAGCTCTTATAGATAAAATTATTTCGTAATAATTACAAGAAGCACTACTCAAGCATCAAAATACAAACCACTTCACTAACATTTATAAACACTTTTCTATAAAGGGATAAAATTGTATATTTGCAACAAACAAAATTATATACAATATGAGAGTTAAATTATTTATTATCACATTTATTATCATAGGCTTAACGGCCTGTATGGGAAATGCAAACTATGCTTATAATGAAAAGGTAGCATCTAACTATTTTTATGTAAGCGAGCTGTTTGAAGAGGTGTATAAACGATTAAACGATGATGCTCTAAGAGTTTCAGATGTTGAGAATCTGAGGGATAATACGAACAATGTTATCGAAAATATGAACGAATTGAAGAATGAACTGAATATAGATTCTGCAACGGAGTTTCATGAAAAGGCATTGGAGTATTTCAATCTGGTAAGCAAAGATTTTTCAGATTTAGCAGACAGCTATGTAAATCTGAACTGTGACTGTCCCGAGAAGAAAGATTCAATAAGGTCTCTGGCGAAAGAACTGTACAATAAGACTTCGACTATAGAAGATCAGATGCTCGAAGAACAAGTAAAATTTATGGATAAAGTAGGTCTGAAGCCGGCAAAATAATAAAAACTGCATCTGGGATATCCCGGATGCAGTCTAAACGCTGATCAACAAAACATTGGATACTATCAATAAAATATCCAATAATTAAAATACAACCTTAACACAATCTTTATCTGAACCTTTACCTGTACCGATTTTATTTTTTATGAGAGAATAGCCATGAGGCGAGTGTTTTTTCCTGAAACGCATTATCCCAGCTATTATGGTTCACTCCTTTGTATTCTGTATATTCTACATCACACCCCAACTCTTTCAATTTACTATATATATTACGTGAATTTTCGACAGGGACTACACCATCTTCGTCTCCATGGAAAAGCCATACGGCTGTATTCTTAGCGAAAAGCGAAAGCTTATTCAGATCGCCACCACCACAAATAGGGAATGCCGCCGCAAAAGTCTGAGGCATACGCCAGAGCAATTCGAACGTACCCGCAGCACCCATAGAAAGTCCTCCGATATAGACACGATTTGCATCCACTTTCCCCGAAGAAAGCCAGTCCTGAACAAGTACTATTAGCGTTTTCATTGTTTGGGTAGGCTCATCGGTAAGACCAAATTTCATTTGTATCTTATCACCTATCTGATGCCTGATAATTCCTGCCCAATATGAATTTTCAGGGCATTGCGGAACAATCACGATTGCCTCATTAGCTCCTGTATGGAAATTGTCGATCAGAAATTGCTTTCCTAGAGCGAGTTGCTTTTCATTATCACTTCCACGCTCTCCTGCCCCATGCAGAAATATGAGTAACGGGTATCGTTTCGTCTCATCATAGTTTTCCGGAAACATTATCCGATAGGGCAGATTGTTTCCGTTAACCATAATGGACGCTTTTTCGAATTGAGCAGATAATGATAATGCACTGATAAATAAAGCTAAAAGCAGAACTAGTTTTTTCATAATTTCAATTTTAAAGAATAATGCTCCAAAGATAATTATAAAGCCTCAGCTCTTATCCATTCCGATGTACCGTTTTCATTAATGGCTTCGATTGCAAAATAATATGGTTTAGTCCTATCCATTCCGGGATAATAATATTCGTTGACATTGTGCACCATCACACAGTTGTACAGCTTGTCGGGCTGCGTACCTATATAGATGTTATAGGCATAGGCATTGTCTACCGGGCGCCATTTGAGCCAACCGTTGCGTCTGTCCGTTTCATCGCTTCGCAAAGCCATAAACTGTTTCACAGGTTCGGGCTTTTGCCCTGCACCAAAGCCGAATGCGCGAAACCCCGATATGGCGAATTTTCCTGTAGGAACATGTATATTCTCCATTTTAAGGTAACGCGCTTTTACCGGCTTTTCCAGTTCTACATAGTCATGCGGAACATCTTTCCGATTCTTGCTCTTATCCACTAATACCTGCCATTTTTTGCCGTCGAGAGAATAGTAAATGATGTATTGTTCATAAATTCCTTGCTGTTTTCCCATAAATCCAGCATCCTGATCGGCATAATTGACCTGAACGGCATGTACTGTAGATATTTCGCCCAGATCGGATATCAGCCATTCACCTTTGTTTGCGGTGCGGGCACTCCAGTATGTTTTTATATCTTCATCTACCAGATTGTTTGCATAATAAGTCCCCAATGTAGAGGAAACCTGTACAGGCTTGTTATAGTTGAGAAGCATCCAGCCTGTAAAGCGGCTCCGGAGATGGTCGGCTTCTCCCTGTGGTATGTAATGCGGATAGTCTCCGAATGCAGTATTGCAGTACATTACATTATCTTTATCGAATCCGGCAGGCCAGATGCCGATACGGCGTTCAAAGTTATTCTTTACATTGATCACCATTGTAGAGGTATGCCAGTAATTGCCCCAGTTATCCTCAAAGGTTGCACCATGTCCGGCACCACGAATAAATCCTCCGGCTTTCATACTCAGCGGTAGCGATACATGCTCGAAATGTCCGAGAGGGCTATCGCCTACGGCTACTCCGTCGCCATAGTGGCTAAACTCTGTGCCGGGACCGCCCCATTGCAGGAAATATTTACCACCATGCTTAGTCATCCATGCACCTTCCATGAATGGCTTCAGGAAGGTATTGTCCATGTGTTCGCCAAAGCGGTGCCAGCCTATTTTGTTATCATCGAGCAGAAGCATTTCCTTTCGTGTACCTTTCGGGCTGAAAGTAGTACGGTCGAGTTCTATTCCATAAAGCGGATATACGTTGCTGCTACCATTATACATATAGAGTCTGCCATCATCATCTACAAAGAATGCAGGATCCCATCCACCGATATCGAAATGTTCTACAGCTTTACTCCATTCGTTTCCTTTCGGGTTGGTACTTACCCAGATAGGGAAAAGCCCCGAATAGGTAGAGCCGAAAACACAAAGCGAATCGCCCTGTACCCATGCGGCAGGAGCGCACAAATCATCCCACTTATTGGGAACCTGCGCTTTTACATCTTCGGGCAGGAAATGGCGCGAAACGAAGTTCCAGTTGAGCATGTTGCTGCTCCACCAATAACCTGTCTGATTGGTAGAGAAAAGGTAGTAATCACCTTTATAATTTACAATTACGGGATCGGCAGAAGTACGGTGCTTTCCCCACTCTACAAAGTTAGGGATAGGTCCGTAGCCATAATCTATATTAATAGGATTACAATATGTTTTTTGTTGTGCCAATAGTTGAACCGCAAAAAAGAACAACAAAAGAAGTAGTATATTTTTTTTCAGATATTTCATGATATGGGCATTTTTTAGATTGATGATCTGTTTATCCGAACATCTATCCGACCATTATCTTATTAGGATAAAAGGAGTGGAATACCACTCCTTTATTATCCATGAGAGCATTTATTTCAACGACGGTGATTCAAAATTCAGTTTCTTCAAACCTTTCTGTACATCGGGGTGACTCATAAAGAGTTTCCACAATAGTCCCGAGCGGTAGTTTTCTATCATTACGGCAATAGGCCCCTGATCGATAGCCAGATAACGCTGAGGATACCAGTTGTCGGTTTCGCTGAATGCATCATAAAAGCCATACTGTCCCCATAGCTTATTACCTTTGCTATACAGGTTTCTCATTACCTTCATTGATTCTTCGGGCGTATATACAATAGATGACAAGGCTGCCGTAGGTGTTATTACGCCCAGATCACCTGCTTCATCGGGTTCGTGTGCGGCATAACCGTTCACAGAATAGCTGGCAGTAAGTCCCCAAGCATTTTCGCCATAGCCTTTATAACCTTTCGGATTGCGGATACAGTATGCCCGGTTGATAAGCGTATAGTTTTTCATCTCTTCGAAATAATCGGCATACTTGTCTTTCAGCCCTGTAGGATTCAGTCCTAGAAATGAGTAGTGTGCCCAGAAAAGAGGCCCTACCCCGCTATTGCTTTGGTAACGCATATTCAAAGTATAACCTTCCAGTTGATGAGGTCCGATGATTTTGCCTCCTTCAGCCCAACCTTCGTTATATACTTCGGCAGGGACGCCATAGGTAGGCGAACATGCGGCAAGAACATAAGTAATCAGACATTCATTATATCCCCTGATCGGGAAATTCATTTCCCAAGAATGGTCGGGACTCCAGTGCCAGAACAAAACATTCTGTGAGTTGCGGTGCCAGTTCCAGTCTACCTTACGCCATATTTTGTCTATGCGGACAGCCAGTGCTTTTTCGGCAGCCGTTCCATTCACATAGTATTGGTGTAAAGCCAACAGTCCTTGCATCAGAAAGGAGGTTTCTACCAGGTCGCCCCCGTTATCCTTATCGCTGAATCCCACTACTTTACCTGTTTCGCCGTTCCACCAGTGGGGATATACTCCATTATATGCATCAGCTTTCTCCAGAAAGTTTACAATTCGAGTCATGCGTTCCAGTCCTTGTTCTCGGGTTACATAACCACGATCTATTCCGGCTATAACAGCCATTATACCGAAACCGCTTCCTCCCGAAGTAACAGTATTCATATTGTATTTACCATAATCGCCGTCTACATGATAACGCTCGCGCGCCATGCCGCTAACAGGCTCGGCTCCATCCCAGAAGTAGTTGAATGTACGACGCTGCACACTATCGAGCAGAGCCTCATCAGACAGTTCGACTACCGGATCATTATCTTCAGTCTGATCTTTCAACTGTTTGTCCTTGCAGCCGACAGCGGCAAACAATAAACCTGAAAGGAGAAGGAAAAATTGTATCTTTTTCATAATCATATCAATTCAATGTAAACTTCGCCGATTTCACATCACGGCTGTTACCTCCGATCATTACATCAAAGTCGCCCGGTTCGAATACATATTGAAGGTCGTAGTTATAGAACTTCAACAGTTCCGGTGTGATCTTAAAGCTCACTGTCTTCGATTCTCCTGCTTTGAGGAATACTTTTTCAAATCCTTTCAGTTCTTTTACAGGACGGGTTACACTGCCTACAATATCGCGGATATATAGCTGTACAACTTCTGCACCGTCTGTTTTGCCGGTATTGGTAACTGTTACACTAGCTGTAAGCTGACCGTTGCTGTTGATAGCTGTCGAGCTGAGTTTGACGTCACTGTATGAGAATGTAGTATAACTGAGTCCATATCCGAACGGATAAAGCGGATCGTTGCTTACATCGAGGTAGTTGCTGCGGAATTTTTCGAACCATCTGCCTTCACCCAATGGACGACCTGTATTTTTATGATTGTAGAACAATGGAATTTGTCCTACATTCTGAGGATATGTTGCAGGAAGTTTTCCACTCGGGTTCACATCGCCGAACAACACATCACCGATAGCAAGAGCTGCTTCTGTTCCTCCGAACCAAACATTGAGTATGGCAGGTACATTTTCGTCTTCCCATGTGAGTGTTATCGGACGACCTGAAAATAGCACAAGTACTACAGGCTTTCCTGTTTTTAACAATTCTTTCAGCAATGTTTTCTGTACATCGGGGATACCGATATCTGTACGGCTGCTGGCTTCACCACTAAATTCGGACGATTCACCCAATGCTGCTACAATTACATCTGCATTTCTGGATACTTCCAATGCTTCGCGCAGCATTTCTTCATCTGAGCGGGTTTCTTTATCGCGATTAAGCGTACGCCCAAACATAGTTGCATGTTCTTCGAGTTTAGCATCTTTTGTCAGATGGCTACCTTTGGCATATACTACCTTCGCCTTGTTGCTGGCAACTGCCTGTAAACCTTCAACTACTGTTGCGGGTTTTTCGAGGTTAACGGCTACACTCCATGTGCCTGCCATATTGGAACTTGTATTTGCCAATGGCCCAACAACAGCTATTGTTCCCTGTTTTTTCAACGGAAGGGTATTGTTCGCATTTTTCAGTAACACGAAACTTTCCGATGCTATCTTGCGGGCAACTGCACGATGTTCGGGTGTGAATATCTCTTTCTTTGCACGGTTTACATCAATATATTTATAAGGATCGGCAAACAAGCCCAGCTTATATTTGGCTTCAAGCACACGACGACAAGCCAGATCGATCTCAGCCTGAGTGACTTTATTTTCTTTCAGTGATTTACCTAAGGTCTGCAAGCCTTCGCTCACCATGTCCATATCTATACCTGCTTTGAGTGCACGTGCCGATACTGTTTGCAGATCGCCGATACCATGATCTACCATTTCGCTGATACCTGTATAGTCAGTTACAACAAAACCATCGAAGCCCCATTGTTTACGCAATACGTCAGTCATCAGCCATTTATTAGCTGTAGCGGGTACACCGTCTACTTCGTTGAATGATGCCATTACACTTCCTACTCCGGCTTCTACTGCTGCCTGATAAGGATACATATATTCATTGAACATACGTATTCGGCTCATATCTACAGTGTTGTAGTCACGTCCGGCTTCTCCGGCTCCATAGAGCGCATAGTGTTTTACACAGGCCATAATGTTAGAATTGAGTTTATAAGCCTGATCACCCCTTCCCTGATAGCCATATACCATTGCTTTGGCTATTGCTCCGCCAAGAAACGGATCTTCACCGCTTCCTTCCGAGAAACGTCCCCAACGGGCATCGCGCGAAATATCTACCATCGGACTGAATGTCCAGCTGATACCGTCTGCACTGGCTTCTACTGCTGCAATACGTGCCGATTGTTCAACAGCAGCCATATCCCATGTAGCAGCTAATCCTAACGGAATAGGGAATACTGTTTCATATCCGTGAATTACGTCCATTCCGAAAATCAACGGAATCTTGAGACGGCTTTCTTCTACAGCAATGCGTTGTACATCTCTTATTTTTTCTACACCTTTTATATTGAATAGTCCTCCAACTTGTCCTTTCTTAATTTTTTCAGCAATGTTGCTACTTTTTGCTTGCCCGGTCGTTATATCGCCGGAGCTGGGAAGATTGAGCTGCCCCAATTTTTCTTCCAATGTCATTTTGTTCATCAGGTCAGTGATGAACTTGTCCATTTTAGGGTCTTTCTTCTGTGCATAAGTGCTCAACACAAACAGGCACATAAAGAAGACCGCTATTGTTTTTAAAGTCTTCATTTTTACTTTATAATTTTATTTACCTAAAACCTAAAACCAACCTAAGGTCGTAGACCTTTTTTATTATTTTGTTAAGTATAATAATCAAATTTAGTTATACTTAAGAGATATCATTAGATACCTTCTATTACTAAATAACCAACAATCTTTATTGAAAACCTTAAAAGTCTAATCTCTCGGATTGACTATAAGATAAAGTTTAAACAACTGCACTCCGCCTAAAGAGTGCAGTTGTTTAAAGATTTTCTTAATTAGCTCCAGCCCGGATTTTGCCCTAGCGATGGAGTATTCAACAACTGGGTGTTTGATATAGGGAATAACTCGTGTTTTCCTTTTATAAACGGTTTGCCATGAGCTTTCATTACAGATTCTGCCTGTCCTGTACGAACAAGATCGAACCAACGATCGTGCTCAAATGCAAGTTCGAGACGGCGTTCGTGCCAGATAGCCTTACGCAATTCATCTTTGTTTGTAGTAGTCACTTTTGTAAGTTTCACTCTGTCTCTTATATCATTTAATGCAGCCAATGCTTCGGTAGTTTTACCCAATTCGTTTCCGGCTTCGGCTTTGATGAGATAGATTTCACCTAAACGAAGGTATCTGAGGTTTTTATCTCCATCACCTGCACCTTTATTGGCACTGGAATAAGCTTTCATATTGTACATTGGGTTTTCGCAGTTCTTCAATTCATAACCATCATATAGAGTAGAATTATTAAAGATGATAGTAGCATCGCGGCGAATAACATCACCTGTTACACCCGGCTGTGCACTTGTCTCTGCATTGAAAGCATTCAGAAGATCCTGAGTAGGTGTATTGAAACCCCAGCCCCAGCCTGTACCACCACGAGCTCCCTGTGTTTCGGAATATTGCTGAATACCATGTGCAGGAGAAGTTCCTCTTGCCTGTATCTCAAACAATGATTCGGAACTATTTTCACCTTCCAGTCTCCATATCTTAGAATAATCTATCAGTGCATAACCGTAATTGGTGTTAGAAATCACTGCCGATGCATTGTCATAAGCATCCTGCCATTTTTCCTGATACAGATACACTTTTGAAAGTAATCCCTGTGCGGCACCTTTAGTTGCACGCCCCAAGTCTTTACTATCGGTATATTTGTCAGGAAGAGCCGCCATCGCATCTTTCAGATCTTGTTCGATATGTGCATAGACTTCTGCTTTAGGAGCTCTTGTCAGCACATCCTCTTCTTGTATAGATACATCACCCCAACCTCTTACCAGATAGAAGTAAGATATAGCTCTCAAGAATTTAGCTTCACCGATCAGTCTGTTCTTGTATGTTGCATCCTGAAGACCATAACTCTCAGCAAATTCAATAGCTTTAGTTGCACGACCAATGGTTTTATACCAACGTGTCCACATAGCATCAACCGATCCGGCACCACTGGTAAATGTAAGTTCATCAAACAATTGCTTATCACCGCCCGGGTCACTAGGAGAGCTTCCCTTATCGGCATTGTCGGAGATCATTTCTGTAATGGCGAGGAATGAGAAAGCATAATCCCAATCGGTAAACATTCCATACACTCCGTTTACAAACATTTCGGGTGTATATACATCTTCCTTATCGTCTTCTTCTACCCTTTCCTGTGAATCCACATCGAGGAAATCACTACAGGCAGATGCAAAAAAGATAAGAGCTATGGATAGTATTCCTATATATATTTTTTTCATAACAGAATATTTTAGCTTTTATTAAAATTGTAAGTTAAGACCAAAAATGAAATTACGAGTTGTAGGATATGCTGACAGTTCTATACCGGCAGTACCGCTAGGTTGTCCGATCGGCACAGTTCGATCGTTAGAGTATCCGGATATTTCAGGAGAAAAGCCTGAATAACCTGTAAACATAAACGGATTTTGAGCAGTAAAGTAGAATCTCAATCTTGATCCACTGAATACCAAATCGTTAAATGTATATCCTAATGTAATATTGTTGATACGGAAGAATGCACCGCTTTCGAGGAAATAACTGGAAGAATAACTGTCGCGGTTAGCTCCCGGATGTTCGTTAGTAGAACCTGCACCTGTCCAACGATTTTTATATGTATCATAGGTAATGTTTTCACCACCGTCGATACGTCCGTGCTTCAAGCCGTTATAAATCTTATTTCCGGCAACTCCGTATCCGTCAATACTGAAATCAACGTTTTTATATTCCAGTCCTAAATGAATACCATAGCTGGAAGTAGGCAAATATGATCCCATATACACTTTATCGCGATCATCGATCATACCATCACCGTTCTGATCTTTATATTTCAGATGTCCTGGTTTTGGAACTCCTAATTTTGCAGTCGCATTGTCAATTTCTTCCTGAGTTTGCCATACACCATCGGCTTCTAGCAACCACCATGCAAACAGCGGTTGGTCTTCTGCCAGACGTTTGGTTATCTGTCCGTCACTCAGGCTACCTCCAGTTTGTCCGGCATAGGTAGGTGTTACGTTTTTCACTCGGTTCTTGTTATAAGAATAGTTTGCGCTTATATCGTATTTAAGTCCATTAGCCAGCTTATCGTTCCAAGCTAATACCACTTCAATACCACTATTTTCGACTTCAGCTCCGTGAGCAAAAAAATTCTTTTCGTACCAAACATTTCCTACCGGTTTTACATCCAAGATAGTATTAGTATTCAATTTATTGTAATAATCGACACCTCCGGTCAAGCGATCGTTCAGCATGGAGAAATCAAAACCGATACCCCATTCTCTTGTTTTTTCCCAAGTCAATGGAACAACAGGTGAGCCATAAGCAGCACCGTATACCAAGTTCTGGCTAGGGCCGAATACATAGTTATAGTTATCGCTGGCAGTAGATGAATATATCTGATTTACGTTCAATGGTACGTCCTGGTTACCTAGTTTACCCCAAGTTCCTCTTAGTTTCAGATAATCGAGGAAGTTCACATCCTGCATGAAGCTCTCATTAGAGATTGTCCAACCAAAACCTACAGACGGGAATGTTCCCCAGTAGTCTTCATTTGACTTGAACGTACTGGAACCGTCACGACGAATTGTTCCTGTGAAGTAGTACTTATTATCGAAATTGTATTGTACGCGGGCAAAATAAGAGGCCAGTGCTCTAGGAGTATAATAATACTGATCTAATTCTTTCGCATAAGCATCTGAGGCCATACCAATGTTCCAATATTGAGGTTTTGACGGCACATCGTATCCTTTCATTATAGAAGTATTACCGATACCCGACTTCTCTCTGGACATACCTACTACAGCTTCTACATTGTGTTTATCGAAGCGTTTGTTGAAAGTAGCAAATCCTTCCCATATCCAACGATATGTTTCTATATCTTCATATCTCAATGAGTTATTAGCCCAGTTAAGACTTGCCGGATTCTTAGCTTTCTCGGCATCGAAGTCTGCTCCTGTTTTCAACGGGTTGACAGCAAGCCATGCTTCTTTCAGGTTCTCGAATTTACGATCTTTATAATAGAACTTGTTAGCACCGAAACGAGAGTTCACTTTCAGGAAGTCAGTGATTTTAAATTCTCCTTCCAAACCACCCTGAAGAGTCAGCGTTTTTGTCTTCTGTGAATAATTATTGACATTAAACATCGGGTTACCAATAGAATTGAGTTTACCCATAGCATCAGTCGAGCTTCCGTCGATACCTGCAATACCAGTAGTTGTGTTTACACTTGATGTACCCCAACGTCCATTCGAGAACTTAACAGGGACCAGTGGAGACTGGCGATATGCTTCATTAAAAGCGCCGTATGGTTTAGGACGGTCGGTAGAAAACGAGATACTCAGATTCTGGCTAAATTTCAGGCGATCATCAAAGAATTTATATACATTGTTGTTACGGATTGTAGAACGTTGATAGTTCTGCTGATCGAGTATACCATTTTCATCGTAGTAGTTATAGCTCAAATAGTAATCTACAGTTTGTCCACCACCCGACAATGACACTGTGTTGTTGGTGAATACGCCTGTTTTCAGAAGTTCGTCATACCAGTCTGTGTCATAAGCCTGAGAACCTGCATCCTTCAGATGATATTTACCCAATACGTCCTGATTTTGATTGAAATACTCTACATACTGCGAGGCATTAGCCATTTTCACTGTATTGAGAGAGGTCTTGATCCCTACATAAGATTCAACACCAATCTTAGCTGATCCGGACTGTCCTTTTTTAGTAGTAACGATAATAACCCCATTAGCAGCTCTCACCCCATATATAGAAGCTGAAGAGGCATCTTTAAGTACGTCCATAGAAACAATGTCTGAAGGGCTGATATTCCTGATATCGTCTGCCGGAAAACCGTCGACAATATAAAGCGGATTACGTCCTCCCAAAGCTGTTCCCAATCCACGAATGATAACAGTAGGTGTTGAACCCGGAGCATCATTATTAACAATGTTAACACCGGAAATCTTACCTTGTACAGATTGTACGGCATTCACAGCCGGTTGCTTCATTATGTCTTCGGAACGAACGCTTCCGATAGAACCTGTCAGGTCGGCCTTTTTGGATGTACCGTAACCGATTACGACTGTTTCTGTCAGCATAGTAGCATCGTCCTGCAATACTATATTCACAGTATTTTGCGCACCAACAGTCACCAGTTGGGTTTTCATACCTACATAAGAGAACTCAAGTACGTCTCCGGATTTTGCAGATAATGAATACTGTCCGTCAATGTCGGTTACCGTACCGGTAGTTGTTCCCTGTATCCGCACACTTACACCTATCAGCGGTTCTTTAGCCACATCGGTGACTAAACCCGATACGGTTTTAGTCTGAGCATAAATACTTACGGTACTTGCAAGGAAGAAGCAAGCAAGGAGTACAAAACTCTTCATGAAGAAAGATTCCACTCCCCTTGTAATAAATGTTCTTTTAGGTTTAATTTTCATAGTTTTACTTTTTATTTAAACACATGTTCCTCTAATAAATCTACTATGAACAACAGAAAAGAGATGATTAATGTTTGTCGTGTATTTTACTTTAACTTTGTTAAATCAGTTAAAGCCGGCATCATGGTTTTCTGGTCGTTTTGATATCAGATTCGACTCAAAATTATGACATGATGTAGCTTTTGTCTTTAAAAGTTAATACACCACAGATACACCGGTTGATTTTTTAACAGTACCCAGACCTCACTATTACCTCTCAAAAAAAAACAACAATCTGTTTCACAACAGAATAAAAGGTGCTAGTCTACATTAAGAAAAAACTCGTTAAGATTCTGTGAGGGTTGCAAATTTAACTTTTTACGCAGCCTGTAACGGCTATTTTCAACTGCTCGTACCGACAGATTCATCAACGAAGCGATCTCTTTTGTCTCCAGATTGAGTTTCAGGCAGGCACATAATCTGAGGTCGCTATTGGTCAGTTGAGGGTAGAGCATTTTCATTTTTTTGAAGAAGCCGGTATGCTTTTCTTCAAATTTTATGAGGAACATTTTCCAGTCATCTTCCGAATCAAGGTTATTATTCAGCAGGGCATTTATTTTCTGATAAAGCGGCAACAGGGCATTCAACTTATTCTTTGAATAAAATTCGTCGACAATATCTTTTATTTTCAGTATCAGTTCGTTCTTCTGAATGATGAAAGAGGTCTGTGTCAATAGTTCGGCGCTCTTCTGCTCTACTTCCTGCTGAAGTTCTCCAGCAAGAATCCGCAATCGCCGCGTTTCGCGCTGACGTATTTTTTGCAAATGAAGGTTTCGGTAACGTCTGAGTATCAGCATCCATATAGCATACAGTACTGCCACAATAACAACAATGTATAACAGATATGCCCAAATGGTGAGATACCAAGGGGAAAGAATTTCAAAATCGTAGGTTACCTCATCCGAATAGTTACCCAAACTGTCTACTGTACGAACCTTGAACGTATATTTCCCTTTCGGCAGACGGGCATAGGAGACATTATTCACCTTACGGGGCGCAGACCAGTCTTGATCTACGTTTTCGAGCATATATTGAAATGACAGGTTCATAGCAAAGGCATTATTAGACGAGAAGCCAAAAGTGACCGTATTATGGTCATACACAATTTTTGAACCTTTTACCATGTCTTTATATTCTATATCTCCGTCTGTATCTACTGCCCGTAACGATTCTATATAGGGCAACGGCAATCTACGTTCGGTAAGTCCGGTACGCCCTTCGGGTTTGCGATAGAGCATAAAACCGTTGTCGAGACAGATGAGGCTCACAGAATCGTTCAGCACTGATACTTTTTCGTAGCTGTTTACCAGAGACATATTCATTCCCAGATCGTAACTTTCTACGATGGAAGCTTCGTAGCCATCGTATGAGAATTTATAGATGGCAGAGGTTGTCAATGCCCAAAACAGATTGTCTGTTATAGGGATAACCTGTTTCAGTTCTTTTACATCATTGAAGCAATCATCAAGTAACTGATTGGGTACTATTTTGTTGGCAATATCATCGTAAGTATAAAAACGGTTATCGCCGAGCAGGACAACACGCCCTCCGACTTTAAATAGTTTTAGCTTATAGGGAAGGTCATCATTGTTGTTGCCTCCATAATAGGAGAAACTGCGGATACTATTCAGATCGTCATCCAGTTTACAGCGATACACACCTCTGTTGAAGTGTTCGAGCCATATATTGCCCAGATGATCGAATTCGGCATTGATTATGGGTTCGGATATTTGTCCGGGACGAAAAACCGCTTTCGTATTTTTATCTATTATTTTGATAGACTGATATGTAGATAACAACAACAAGTCGTGGTTTTTCATAGATGCTTCGGAGATATTATAAACTCCTGTACCGACTGAAAAAGCATCGGAGACAGAAAGATCTTTGTGTATCTCTTTCAAGCCTTTGTTGTGACAACAATACAACTTACCATCTATTATCCTGAATGCCCAGACCTGTCCTTGTGTTCCGTTTATCAGCCTCATTCCCGATAAGGCATCGGATCGGTTCAGATCGTCTTTTGTCAGGTAAAATACGCCCTGATTAGTACCGACAAACAGTTTGTCGTTCCATACTATGCCGCCATACACAGCTCCGGTCTTTCCTCCTGGATCGGTATAGCAACTCATATTTTCCATATATTGTATGTAGGAAATACCTTTATCGAGCGCAGCCCAGATATTATTCAGATTATCTTCGTAGAGCGAAAGGATGGTATTGTTTTGCAGATAATTCTCCGATGACATATGATCAATTATCTTTCCGTTCGTATCTATTTCGTATATACCATCCAGAATAGTTCCCAAGAAATAAGTGCCTCTGGACGAAAACAATCCGCAATTCAGTTCTTTTGAGTTCATCAACCGTGAAAGCTCGGGATTCCACTCCTTGAACGTTGCCCCATCGTATATATAAATGCCTTTAGTTGTAGTACCTATCAGATATTGATTGTCCTTATAGGGCAAAATAACCCTGACATCTGTGTTATTGAAAATATCGCTTCCTTCTATCTTCTCTAATGTTGTACCTTTCAGCCTGAAAAGCGGCCCCAGCATTTGCTGTATAAGAAATTCATCCCTTACTTTTGTAAGAAAAAGAAATCCCTTATCGGAGGGGATACGTGTAACAGTTTTGTAATCGTACATGTATATAGCGGAAAATGACTGAAAATAAACACAGTTGTCAGCTATCCATATTTTCCAGAAGTCATCGTTGCGGAAAAGTGCTTTATCGAGGCTGTCGCTCAGTGATGTATATACGAGTTTACCGGAGAGATCCCTGTCCCATCGCCCGAATTCTTCGTAACTGCCTGTAAATATGGTGTTGTGAGAAAGGACTGCGACCGAACGCGCAACAAGTGAGTTGGGAATGCGGTTGAGATTCCATTCTACACCATCAAACTCGAGTAAACCTATATCGTTCCCGAAATACAAAAATCCTCTTTCGTCCTGCCCTATCGACCAGTTCTTGTTATCGGCACGATACTTTTCCCTGTAAATATTGATTATTTGCGGTTTGCTGGAAAATACGGGAAGGGCACTGAAAACAAGTATAAAGAAGATTGTGTATTTGTAGAAATGACTCATAGGGCTATCTTTGTTATTCCGGGATTATTTGATTTCCAAAATTAATATATTTTTATTAAAGTAAGCCCATAAGCTTAAAATGGTCTATTGCTAAACGTTTCGGAAGTGGAATCGGTTCATTCCGTTCTATCGGATTTGCAATCCGATGGTCTTTCACTGCGGATTTTAAATCCGCTATTAAGAACTTCGGGATTACAAATTCCGAAGGACGAAGTCTGCGCGAGCGGGGAACCGATCATTATTTTAATAAGCCGACACCGCCGAAATTACCTCAACAGCGAACCAAAAATTTTTGACAGGAATTACCTCAATACTTCCATTTGATAATTCATAAAAATTAATGCCATCAAATAAGATATTTTCTGTTATAGCTTTCAGATTCCTGTCATCGGCTAGTGGGACATATGTAAATCCAATATCAGTGAAGTCTTCTTTGTTTAAATTAAATAAATCATAATGAGTTAATACTTTTCCATCACTCAGCCATCCGTCCGTTCTCCCATATAAGCCTTTTAGCCATTTAAGGTTAGGCATATCGAAGTCGTTTTTGATCTGGTGAATGCCATAATAGTTTTTGTTTCGATAAGTATAGAAATTATTAGCAGATAATTTATATTCTGCTATATCGAGCCGTTCGTAATTGTCTCCTTGCTTGATAAAAACACTATCTATTTTCCGGATTTCTTTTTGTAAATAACAATCTACAAGGACTAAACTGTCGGGCGTAGCAAACAACACATTGTAGTATATTAAATTATTCCTGTTATGTTCTTTAAAGAACGGGAAATACACACAGTTGTTTTCTTTTACCATATAATTACCATCGGTCAGCTGAATCCATTTATCCATACCCGGCAGTTTGCGATGATGAGCATAATCTGAGGAAAAAACAGTTCTTCCATCAGTAAAGAAAGTTGTCTCTCCATCCCGCCTCATATCAATTTCGGTAAACTGGTCTATCCGTCCAATTTTTTTACCACCTTGAAAAGCCTCACCATTGTATTCACAATAAAACTTACGCATAACAGGACGGCAGTTTTTAGCAAAGGCTAACTTTGATATTTCTTTGGTGTTGAAAACATCAAGGTAATATAGCCCTGTTTCATCATAAAGATAGCCATAACCGTAGTAAGGATTCCCTTCAACATAAGTAAGCCTGTCGAAATTAATGCCTTTTGGAATTTTAATTTCTGCAAGCGTGGTAGGGGATATTCCCTTTAAATGATAATATTTTCCATTTCTTTTGTACAAGCCTTTGTTGTAGCTATAGCCCTCTATCTCGTAATAAGCTCCGGGTGTTTGAGTTGTCTCAGGAACATAATGCTCTTTGAATACAAGCTGATTATTGGTTATATACAAACAAGTGGTTTGGGGTTTAATCAAAGTATCTATTGTCAGACCGACCTTATAACCCATGTGTGTTCCGTTTATATGCTCTTTGTTAATCCATCCAACCGTTTTCTTGGTCGTGTCGATGATATAATGCCCCAGATAAATGGCATTCTCGTTGTAAAAAAAATCCCTTCTCTGCGCCATGCTGAACGGACAAGATACAACGAGTAAAAGGAGAATAATTATTTTAGTTTTCATAGTGTGTTTTTTATGTGATTGTGTGGCTGCAGAGATTTAGAATGGTAAAACAAAATCATAAGGATCACTTTCCAGCCAGTAGTATAAAAGAAGAACAACGATGGCTACGATAAATGCAATAACTAATTTCTTTTTCTTAAAGTATGCAGATACAGCCAAGCCTATCACAGCAAGGACAGGAAGTGAATTTATAAAGATAAAGGCTATCACATTTATCCAGAATATTATGTCAAAGTTTGATTCTGCCATTCGTCAAATGTAGTAATTTTAATAAATTAATCATAACGCACAGACTTGAAGCCTGCGCGAGCTGATTATTCGTTTAGCTTTAAAAATATATATCTTCTTTCCCTCTCTGAAAAATAATAGTCAGAATTTAGGGCGTTTTATAATGAATAGTATTGCCATACCAACTATGCCAACAGGAATAAGTATTGGCTGGCCTATTAGTATTGCCAAAATAACACTCAAAACTCCCCCAATTAAACAGCCTAAGAGTGTCCAACTTATAAGTTTTATATTACGATTTCTTACTTTAACTATGTGTTTTTGATTTATAGAATTATAATCAATATTATCGAATAAAAAATTCCTATAATTTTCTACAAAAATATCCCAAGTATTATTTTCCTCTATGCTTATTATTTGGCCTGTTGCATCTATGATAAAATCAGCATTAATGCTATCCCCACTCACCCGTATTTTAATTTTTGATTTCCATTTAAGAGGGTTGAAAGTCCACCTATTCCGAAATAGAGACCCGCAGGTGAATATTAATCTGTTCTTTTCATTTGCAACTAATTTAAAACCGGAATTAATGAAATATTCTACGGTCTTTTCCATTATATCAGTTTTTGTTGAAATCTCAAAAGTTATAGTTTTCTTTATGAAAGACATATCTATTTTTTATTTAAGTATCCCCCCGTAAGCGGGGCGAGGACTGGCAGTGAATTTATAACGTAAAGGCTATCACATTTATCCAGAATATTATGTCGAAGTTTGATTCTGCCATTCGTCAAATGTATCAATTTAAATCGATCCAAAAAGATAAAACCCGTATAAAGTATCACTTCAAACAGGTTCTAACAAATATAGTAAAATAAATCAGATTCTTATCTTTCCCACTGAACCATCTCCGTTACAGCAAGTTGATAGTCGCGTTCGGTTTCCAGATATTTGTCTACAGTCTCGTAATATACCGACAGTTCGAGCAGATAGTTGATAAGCGACAACTGCCCTTTATCCAGAGCCTTTTTCAGTAGCTCTCTGCTGCTGGTCGTTTCCAGTATCTTTTCGTATTCGGTAAGCATACCCGATAGTTTCAGCGCTTTGTCGTGTTGCTTTTGTAATACATTGCGGAATTGCATTTGCATATCCAGATGCTGCATCTGTAAGGCCACCGTCTGGGCTTTCTGATGCTTTACGGTATTGCGTCCTTCCCACAGCGGAATGGAAACCCCGATGCTAAAGCCCTGCAAAGTCTCTCCCGGTACGCGCTCACTCGTATATCCGGCTGTGATCTTAGGCAGATTAAGCGCGCGCGTCAGTTGTTCCTGTTTGCGGCTCAGCGTGACTTCCTGCTCTGCCATACGTATGGCAGGATTGTTTTCTTTCACCTTGTCAAACCATTCGGGGAAGTTCCTCTCCATCACATAACCTACATAGCCGTCTGTAGTTTTTACATCTATCGGGATCCCTCCGTTCAATCTCTGCAACTCCTGATTGAGGGCATCTATTTCCACCTGATTGAGCTGTAAGGCTTTTTCATCATTCAGATAGTTTAGCCTGGTCTTATTTCGCTCCAGTATGTCTATATCACCTTTATCGAACCGCTTTTGATAGGCTTCCGACAGTTCTTTGGCATAGCCGAGCCTTTGTGTCAGCACATCATTCATCTTCTTCTGATAAACAAGTTCTGTGTATAAAAGCCTTGCTTCCTGAAGTATTTCCCTGCGTTGCTGATCGTACACGATATCGGCCTGTCTGTTTTTTCCGTCTGCCAACTGCGATTTGAAGCGGTAAGCAGTAGGAAAATCGAACGACTGTGTTATATCGAGATTGGTGCGGTGGCTTGTAGCTTCTTTCGGCGAACCCCATAGATAAGCAAATTCTACTTCGGGATTGGCAAGAGTAATTCCTGTCCTGTTCCCTATTTTGGTCGCATTGTTCTGCTCCCTGTATGCTTTCAGTGTGGTGTTATTATCCTCTATGCTCTGCAAAAAGTCTGAATAACTATTCTGAGCGTTTGCGGTAAAGACGCACAGACCAAAAAGCGCGATTATATATATTATTTGTTTCATATATTTTTGAATTTCAAAATTTCAAAATTCTATCCCCATTATGGCTTTGCGGCTCCTTCTCCTTTTGGAGAAGGAGGGGGATGAGGTGGTTATACTATTTCTTGTTTTACTTCTTTACGGTTTTTCAGCATCCTGTATATAATAGGTACAATGTACATATTCAACAGGGTGGATGTAAGCAATCCGCCAAGAATAACTTTAGCCATAGGGCTTTGTATCTCATTACCCGGAAGGTCGCCCTGTACTGCCAACGGAATCAGTGCGAGTCCGGAACAAAGAGCCGTCATAAGGATGGGATTGAGACGGTCGAGCGAACCCTGCAATATGCTCTTGTTTACCGAGAATCCTTTACTTCCCAATTCGTTATAGTGCGCCATCAGCAGGATACCGTTTCGGGTAGCGATACCAAATAGAGATATGAACCCAATAATGGCAGGAATGCTTATTTCACCCGTTGTCAGCAATATAGCGTACACGCCGCCAATAAGCGCCAGAGGCAGATTGAGCAGGATAACCGCCGATTGCATAACATTGCGGAACTGATTGAACAACAACAGAAATATCACCATAATCGCAAATATAGATGCCAGTAACAGCGTACGCGATGCAGCCTGTTCGCTCTCGAACTGTCCACCGTATTCGATATGGTAATCTTCGGGCAATGTAATGTTTTCATCTACAGTACTTCTGATGTCGTTCACTACACTGCGCAAGTCCCTGCCACTGACATTGGCCGAAACCACAATCTTTCGCTGTGCGTTCTCCCTGTTCACCGTATTAGGACCGGTAGCCGACGTTATATCCGCCACATAAGCAAAAGGCACTTTCGTTCCGTTGGCGTCTATCATCAGATTTCTGATCTTATCCGCCTGATCTTTATAATCGTCTGCCGCCTTCAATGTCAGGTCGAAACTCTTTCCGCTTTCATATACCTGCGATACGATCTCACCCGAAAGCATGACATTTACAAACTCCGAAAATTCGGGTAATGTAATGCCATACTTCGCCAGCAGTTCACGCTTCGGCGTAATTTTCAACTGCGGACGCTCTACCTGTTGCTCCACATTCAGGTCGGCAATACCTTCTATACCTCCGATAGACGATTTGATGTTATTACCAAGTGTGTATAACTTATTGAGGTCTGTACCAAACAGCTTAATTGCTATATTGGCCTTAGTACCCGAAAGCATGTGATCGATACGGTGTGTTATCGGCTGACCTATCTCTACACTGATACCGGGTATGGCATTCAGTTTTTCGCGAAGTTCTGATAACATTTCCTCCTGCGATCTGTCTTTCAGCATGAAAGGCGCTTCTATTTCGGACGTGTTTACACCAAAAGAATGCTCATCGAGTTCGGCACGTCCGGTTTTACGTCCTGTAATCTGTATTTCAGGAATGCTCAGAATAGCAGCTTCGGCCATCCTGCCAATATTATCCGATTCTTCGAGTGAAATGCCGGGCAATGTATTCACTGTAATAGTAAACGAACCTTCGTTAAATGGAGGCAGGAAATTTCGCCCGAATGTAAAGAAGATAATGATGGCGGACAATAGTAGTACGCCTGTTACACCCAGTACGGTCTTCTGTTTTTCGAGAGCCCAATGCAGGCTTTTTTCATATATGGCTTTTAGTTTTACTACAAAAACTGGCTCTTTTTCTTCCTTGTTATCCTTATTTCTCCCTAACAAATAGCTACACAGGACAGGAGTTACTGTAAGCGCTACCACAGTAGAGGCAAACAACGCCACTATGAATGCGATACCAAGCGGCACCAGCATACGCCCTTCCATTCCGCTGAGAAAGAATAACGGGATAAAGCTGGTCACAATGATCAATGTAGAATTGAGTATCGGCATACGCACCTCTTTCGATGCTTCGAAAACCACAGTGAGTATGCTCTGCTGTTCTTCTTTTGGCTTTTGCCTGTTTTCGCGCAGATGCCTGAACACATTCTCTACGTCGATAATAGCATCATCTACAAGAGAGCCGATAGCAATAGCCATCCCGCCCAGACTCATTGTATTGACGGTCAAGCCCATCATCTTCAATGCGAGAAGGGAAGTCAGGAGGGATAAGGGTAATGCCAGCAGTGAGATAAAAGTGGTACGCCAGTTCATAAGGAAAATGAACAGGATGATAACTACAAAAACAGCCCCCTCGTACAACGACTTCTCCACATTACCTATCGAGTTGTTGATAAACCGTTCCTGACGGAAAATGTCGTTAGAGATTTTCACATCGGCAGGCAGATTCTTTTGCAGTTCGGCAACAGAAGCATCCAGCTTTTCGGTGAGTTCTATCGTATTTGTATTGGGTTGCTTCGTGATGGTCAGCAATACAGCAGGCTTTGTTTTTTCAGATGCAAGCCCGAGTTTTGGCGTTTTTGCCCCGATCTTTACATCAGCAATATCTCTGATCAATATCGGATTTTCACCTTGTTTGCGAACAACCGCCGTACCTATTTCGTCTACGTTGGTGCTTTGCATCACGCCTCTGACAATATATTCGTTGCCATATTCATAGAGTATGCCTCCCGATGAGTTCTGATTCATATTGCGTGTTACCTGCAATACTTCGTCAAGGCTAACACCGTAATGCTTCATTCGTCCGGGATCGAGCAATATCTGATACTCTTTGATATCTCCACCCATCACAGTAACCTGAGCTACACCTCCGGTAGAGAGCAGGCGTGGGCGTATTGTCCAGTCGGCAATAGTACGCAGATCGAGCAACGATGTCGAATCTGCCGTCAATCCGAGTATCAATACTTCACCCAAAATAGAGGATTGCGGCCCCAGAGTAGGCTGCCCGATATTGGCAGGCAAGGCTTCACCCAGTGTCGCCAGTTTTTCGGTAACTATCTGGCGGGCTTTATAGATATCTGTTCCCCAGTCGAACTCTACCCATACCACCGAAAATCCTGTGGTAGAGGAAGATCGTACACGACGCACATCGGTAGCACCATTAACAGCCGTTTCGATAGGAAATGACACCAGCCGTTCCACTTCTTCGGGTGCCATTCCGTTGGCTTCAGTCATTATCACTACTGTGGGTGCATTCAGGTCGGGAAATACGTCTATCTCCATATTTCTGGCGGTATAGAATCCACCGACCAGCAGAAGCACAGCACCGATAAGTACAACCAGACGGTTGTTCAATGAGAATTGTATTATTTTATTCAGCATTTTAGTTTACTAGTTGGTAGTTTACTAGTTTACAAGTAAATATTATAAAACTTGTAAATCATGAAACTTTAAATTTTGAAATCCGGTTAGTGTTCGTGTCCGTGAGGAATAGCTGATGATGCCGATGCCAGTTTCACATGATAGGCTCCTTTGCTTACGACCTTATCTCCGGTCTTCACTCCGGATAATATTTCAGTATTTATGCCATCATTTGCACCTACTGTCACCTCCTGTTTCTTGTAAGCATCTTCATGCACTTGCAGGTAAACAAAGAATATGCCTTGCTCTTCGGTAAGGGAAGTAACCGGAACAGTAATAACATTGTTGCGCGGCTGCCCCAAAAGGAATATTTCCACATATGAACCCGATATGACTTGTCCGACATTGTCGAACTCAAAATTTACAGGGATATAATATTCCTGACTATTAGCTGACTTTCCAAATGAGACTAACCGTCCATTGAGTTCAGAAAGGCTATATACCGTTTTATCGTATGGAGTGCGGAAGTTGGCAAGTGTGATGTTTCCCATATCTTTATAGTAACGCTCCGATATATCGGCACGCAGTTGCAGTTTACGGTTCTGTGTTACAGTCATCAACGGCTGCCCTATCTCTACATACTGTCCTTCACTTACCAGTTTCGATTTTATAAATCCTGTTATCGGAGCAGAGATCCCGACACCTTTGGCTGTCGAACCCCGACTAGCTGCCTGATATACATTCCTGGCATTTTCGTAATTGAGCTTTATCTCATTATACTCTTTTTCTGAGATCAGCTTGTCTCCTATCAATGATTCAGCACGCTGAAACTCCTGACGGCTTATATCATAGGCTGATTTTGCCCTTATGGCAGGATCTCCATCCACCAGATTTCGGGAAGAGATACTGAGCAGAGACTCACCTCCCCGCACTGCCAAGCCTTCATTCAGCGATGATTTGTTAAATGATACAATACCACTTGCTGTAGCCGAAACAGTAACTTCATCTCCCTGCGCCGACAATATCTGCCCACTGGTCTTTATCACCTGATGAAAAGTTACGGGCTTTACTGTAGTTATTTCTAACCCTACCGATTTAGCCTGTTCGGGTGTGAATGCAATTTCATCGCCATGTGATTCTTCTGTGATATTATCATGATCATGGTCACATTCTTCCCCTTCGGCATGGTTGTGCGCATCTTCAGCATGGTCGTGTCCGGCATGTGTATCGTGGTCGTGGTTATGTCCGGTGTGATCGTCTGTTTTATGGTTGGAGCTGCATCCCCATGATATCGCCAACAGACAGGCGAAATATATAATATATTTTTTCATTATTCTTATTTTTTAGATTCAGAATGTCGTATCTGTAAGAGCAGAATGTACTCCGGCAGAAGATAGACATAAACAGATTGCAATATAATCTTGTATTATGCTAAAAAATAAGATGCAGGGGGTGCACGCAGGCTACTGACAGTGCCTACGTAAGGGGGTACGTAATTATTGAGATATGGTTTCTGTTCGAGCCATTGTCCGAAGCGGGGTGCATCGAAATAAAACTCGTTAAGAGAATATACGGTATATAATAATGATAAGCAGTTTTCGCATGGCAGCATTTCCTCATGGAACTCATTGCCGCCCCGCACAACTATTTCTTTCAGGCCACAACCGTCGTCATTAGTATGATGATGGTGGTGACATTTTCCGGTATGGTTACCACAACACTCATCATTGTTATTCGCACTATGGTCTGAACATTTTGGCAGGTTTACGAGTTCTTCCATAGAAAAACAAACAATACCATCGTGATGAGAATGAGGCAAGACATTATGTGCCAGTAACAAAATGTTTGCTGACAGTAATAGTATCAGAGTTAATAATTGCTTAATTCCCATCTTGCAAAGATATATATTTTCCAATAAAATAAGCCGATACAAACGAAATATCATCATGCCTGACAAAATAAAACAGGAACAAACTATCAAAATAACACGAAATATATTTTTATATCAAAATAATTATATACATTAGCAACATATTTTAAGATATATATTTATTACTTACTTTCAAATTGTCACATCATGAACAGAACAGAAAATGATCTTATCGGCAGTTTGCCCGTTCCCGAAAATGCATATTTCGGCATTCACACACAACGTGCAATGAATAATTTTCAGATTTCGGGAATAAAATTATCCGATTACCCCGAGTTTATAAAAGCTCTGGCCTATGTAAAATGGGCGGCAGCCGAAACCAATTGTCAATTGGGGGCTTTGGATAAAAACATAAGTGATGCTATCGTAGAAGCATGTAAAAAAGTAATTGCAGGCGACTACAACGACCAGTTCCCAAGCGATATGCTGCAAGGAGGTGCGGGTACATCTACCAACATGAACATAAATGAGGTGGTGGCCAATATCGCATTAGAATTGATGGGGCACAAAAAAGGTGAATATCCTCATTGTTCTCCATACGATCATGTAAATCTGTCGCAATCGACTAACGATGCATATCCTACAGGTGTGAAACTGGGGATTATCTTCTACAACAAGAAAGTAAAAAGCACCTTGTCGGAGCTTGTAGATGCACTGAAAAAGAAAGGCAAAGAATTTGAGCATGTAATAACAATGGGACGCACTCATTTGCAGGATGCTATACCGATGACATTGGGACAGGAATTCGATGCTTATGCAGCCACATTGGAAAAAGAAATAGATGCGCTGAAACAAAGCGCTATGCAATGCCTCGAAATAAATATGGGTGCTACGGCTGTAGGTACAGGCCTGAATGCCATTCCGGGCTATGCAGAACTATGTGCGAGCAACCTTACCCGACTGACAAAATATAACTTTACGGCGGCAAAGAACCTTGTAGAAGCTACTTCTAATACAGGCGGATTCATTGCATACTCTTCTGCCCTGAAAAAACTGGCGATAAAGTTATCGAAAATGTGTAACGACCTGCGTATATTGACTTCTGGCCCGCGCTGTGGTATGTACGAAATAAATCTGCCTCCTATGCAGGCAGGATCGTCCATTATGCCGGGTAAAGTGAATCCGGTAATAGCAGAAGTAACATCGCAGACTTGCTTTAAGGTAATAGGTAACGATTTTGCAGTAACGATGGCTGCCGAAGCAGGACAACTACAACTAAACGTAATGGAGCCTGTGATGGCATACAGCATTATGGAATCGCAAAACCTGCTGATAAATGTAATGAAGTGCTTGCGCGAAAATTGCATTGTAGGCATAACTGCCAATGAGGAACACTGCAATGACCTTGTGAAAAACAGTATCGGTATTGTTACTGCACTAAATCCGTATATCGGTTACGAAAACAGTACCACCATCGCACAGGAAGCATTGAAAACAGGACAAAGCGTATATGATCTTGTACTGAAGAAGAATGTGTTGTCGAAAGAAGAACTGGACAGAATACTGGATCCAAAAAATATGACCGGAATGAAATAAACCTTTTTTAAAGAATCCATTTATATAAAAGAAAAGGAACGGAATAATCCAAATATCCGTTCCTTTTCTTATAATAAAAAAAGTCCCGAATCATATCGGGACTTTCATATTTCAGGCGAATAAAATTAATCTTCGTCTTTCTGGCTTGCTTCATAATCTTTCAGCAACTTATCCTGTACATCGGACGGAACAAGCTCGTAGCTTGAAAACTTCATAGTGAATGAAGCGCGTCCTCCGGTCAGTGAACTAAGCGATATAGAATAGTTAGACATTTCTTTCAACGGAACCTTAGCGTTCAGTATCTCGATACCACGATCGCTTTCCATACCCATAATCATGGCACGGCGGCCTTGCAGGTCACCCATCACATCACCCATTCTGTCGGATGGGACTGATACCACCACGTCATATATAGGTTCAAGAATTTTCGGCCCTGCATTCTTAAAGGCTTCACTAAACGCGTTACGTCCGGCAAGCATAAATGAGATTTCATTCGAGTCTACCGGGTGCATTTTTCCGTCGTACACTATCACACGTACGTCGCGGGCATAAGACCCGGTCAATGGACCTTGTTCTAACCGAGACATAATACCTTTAAGTATAGCAGGCAGAAAACGTGTGTCGATCGCTCCACCGACTATACTGTTTACAAACACCAGTTTGCCGCCCCAGTCGAGATCGTAAGTCTGCACATCACGTGATTGGACTTTAAATTCCTGTCCGTTAAACTTATATGTTTCAGGCATTGGCATGCCATCGGTGTATGGTTCTACAATCAGATGTACTTCGCCGAATTGTCCGGCTCCACCCGATTGTTTCTTATGGCGGTAATCTGCACGGGCAGCCTTAGTAATTGTTTCACGATATGGTATTTTCGGTTCAGAATAAACAATAGCAATTTTATCGTTGTTCTCCATCCGCCATTTCAGTGTCTTCAGGTGAAATTCTCCTTGTCCCGACACGATAAGTTGTTTCAGTTCCTTAGAGTTTTCTATCAGCCATGTAGGGTCTTCCTCGTGCATACGCTGCAACGCCTCGTTCATTTTCTCGGTGTCTTTTTCGTTTTCTGCTTTTATGGCACGACGATATTTCGGATCAGGATATTTGATAAAGTCGAACTTATTGTCTGCTCCTTTAGCATTCAGTGTATTTCCTGTACGCACATCTTTCAGTTTTACGGCAGCACCGATGTCTCCGGCAACCAGTTCTTCTATTTTAGAACGTTCTTTTCCGGCAGGGCAGAACATCTGTCCCATACGTTCTTTCGAGCCTCTGTTTGCATTCAACAGGTCATCGCCTTCATGCACTTTCCCACTCATTACCTTGAAGTAAGAAACTTCGCCCACATGCGGCTCTACCATTGTCTTGAAGAAAAACAAGCTGGTAGGTGCATCGCTGTCGGGCTTCACTTCTTTGCCATCTGTATTTACAGGAGCAGGCAGGTCGCGAACATAAGGTACAACATTCCCAAGAAATTCCATTGTACGGCGCACACACATATCTTTTTCGGCCGACACGCAGAATATAGGGTACAAGTCTCTGTTGACCAATCCCCAACGGATACCCATACGCATTTCTTCTTCGGTAAGTGTTCCCTGATCGAAGAATTTTTCCATGAGGGATTCTTCATTTTCGGCTGCCGCTTCTACCAGCTTTTGCTGTAGTTCTGTTGCTTTATCCAACTCATCGGCAGGTATATCGAGCACCTCCGGAACGCCTCCCTCCGGCTTCCATCGGAACATCTTAAATTTCAAAACATCGATTACTGCATTAAATCCTTCTCCTACACTTACAGGATATTGAATTAAAACAGCTTTGTCGCCATAGTCGGCTTTGAGTTGAGAAACCACATTGTCGAAATCAGCTTTCGGATGATCGAGCTGATTTACAATAAAAATAACTGGTTTCTTAAGTCTTTGGGTATATCTTAATTGATTGATGGTACCTACTTCTACTCCATACTGGGCATTCAGTACCATGAGTGCTGTGTCTGTCACATTCAGCGAGGTCACAACGTTTCCGCTAAAGTCGTCTGATCCCGGACAGTCAATAAAATTGAGTTTGCGATTCATCCATTCCACAGAGAAAATGCTGGAAAAGACCGAATATCCGTATTCTTTTTCCACAGGGAAATAGTCCGAGACTGTATTTCCGTCTTTCACACTTCCTCTGCGTTTTATGACGCCAGCTTCATAGAGCATGGCCTCGGCGAGAGTGGTTTTGCCCGCCCCCGAACTACCAAGAATAGCTATATTCTTGATTTCTTGTGTTTGGTAAGTTTTCATGGCCTAAATGTTTTACATGGTTAATACTTTTTTACCAAAATAGCCTCCCTCCGGAGGCGACATTTCCAAAATTAATGAATTGCTTTGAGATTCTTACTATAGAACGATATGTTATTTACATTAAAAATATAAGATATAAGTATTTTTAATTCTATACCGAAAATCTTTGGAACTAACAAATTATTCTATCAGGACATATTTTACTGACATTATATCTGTATATTCCGGATCATCATCATGTAGTTTTTCTGCCCATTTCACAGGAAAGCCTGTTTTGTCATCAAATGAATATCGGGTGAGCAAAGGGACTTCGGTGTAACCAAAGTGTGTTTCTACTATATTATTTTGAAGATAAAATAAAAATCCAAAGACATCTTTTTCCAATCTTCTATGGAAATGCAAAACCAGCCATTGAGGTATATCTATATTTTCAGCAATCGCTCTTTTATCATTATCATACACATAGGAATTTTCTGATTGCTCGTCAGATCGCATATTCCTGATTGATTTTATATTATTGTTATCATAATAATTGAAAATCACGTATCCTTCTTCAGATGTATAGGTAGCCTTTACAGCTTTCCCTGACGAGTCGAGAAAATATGTTGCATCGAGCACCGAGCAATCTTCACCTTCAAATTCTGTCATTGTGACGATAATGGAATCTTGTGAATATGATATATCATATGTTTTAGAGTCAGTATAATTATCTGTGAAAGTGATAGGTCTGCCCAACTCATCGTAGGATATACTAACTATTGTTCTTCTTTCGTTAGTATATATATCAGTAATCGTCATATCTTTTATTTTCCTGCCTGTAATATAAGAAATAGTTAAAGCAACATCGCTGAATTCATCTATGGGACTCAATTCAACAGGGACCAGTTTAGCATTTGTTTTATCCATTGTATTACTATTTTGAGTTCGACAAAGCATAGGGAAAGACATAACAAAAATCAAAAAATAAATTCTGAAACGGTTTATATTATTCATACATCATTATATATTAATCGTTTACTACATGTCGCTTGTAATATGCAAAAACGAATATAGCGCTTTTTATTTGAAACGGTCTACAAATCACAGATAGGTATATTCTATGAAACTCAGTAAATATTGTTTTCCCATCCACTGTGGAAATATTTATCTATAGAATTTAGAGATGAAGTAATTTTTGAAAAGGTATAATATAGCTAGGTAATTATTGATATCATTAAACCCAACTGGACTCTTTACTGGATAATATTTTTATTGGCTTTGTATTTTATTACTCTTCTATGGTGTTGTACTGAATGGATTACACTTGTTATTCTCTAGTAAAAAAATAGAGGCGAACACAGTATTCGCCCCTTATAGGAAGGATGAAGTTACATACTTCAAAACGGTGCAAGAATCTTTCCTCTTACTAGTATCAGTTTTTAGCTAGTCCCTTTGCGGTTTCCATCAGTCGGACAAATTCGCGGCGATAGCCCTGCTTGTCGCTTCCGTATCCGCTTTGTGCTAAGGCGATAGCTTTGTCGTAAGTTCCGTCTCCCTTGAAACTGGAATTTTTCATCACCTGCCCGAACATGGCTACAGCAGCAGCAAAACGGAAGTCGTCCGAAACATTATTCTGATTATCGTCTATCAACGGCAATTCTATCTTCTTGCTGGTGTCGCTGTTTGGTTCTTTGTACCTCATTTTTACAGTTAGCAGGTCGGGATGAGCTATTGCAGTAAATATACCCTTACCTGATGGCTTGTTCTCATTCTGATATTTCAGAGGATCAACATTTCCAACGAGGTTGCTCTTTACGCCTACAGGTATGACCTCATAGAATGCAGTAACGGTATGGCCTGCACCCATTTCTCCGGCATCTTTGGTATCATCGTTGAAGTCTTCTTTATTGAGCAGGCGACTTTCGTAACCAACCAGTCTGTAGGCTTGTACTCTGGCAGGATTGAATTCAATCTGTAGTTTAACGTCTTTTGCTACAGTGTACATCGTAGAGCCAAATTCGTTAACCAGTACTTTGTTAGCTTCCTGAAGATTGTCTATATAGGCATGGTTGCCGTTTCCAGCCTGGGCAAGAGTCTGCATTTTGCTGTCTTTATAGTTTCCCATGCCATAGCCGAGTATAGAGAGGAATACGCCGCTTTTGCGCTCATTTTCGATTAACGTTTGCAGTCCGTCATTACTCGATACGCCTACGTTGAAGTCTCCGTCGGTACAAAGTATAATGCGGTTGTTTCCGTTTTTGATAAAGTTCTGACGCGCTATCTTATAGGCAAGCTGTATGCCTGCTCCACCTGCTGTGGAACCGCCTGCCGACAGGCTTTCGAGGGCCTCTTTTATCTTTTGGCTGTTAGCTCCCGATGTAGATGGCAGCACTTCTCCGGCAGCACCGGCATATACGACGATTGCTACACGGTCTTTCTCGCGGAGATTGTTGACTAACAGTTTTAGTGATGATTTTACCAGATCGAGTCGGGTAGGGCCTTCCATCGAACCGGATACATCTATCAGGAATACAAAGTTTGATGCAGGGAGATTGTCAGATGGTATATCGCGGGCTTTCAGTCCGACTTTTACGAGGCGGTTTTGGTCATTCCAAGGGCAAGCACCGACTTCTGCCATTAGTCTGACAGGGCTGTTGCCTGCCGGTTCCGGATAGTCGTAGTTGAAGTAGTTGATAAGTTCCTCTATGCGGATGGCGTCTTTGTTGGGTATCGCACCCCGATTGATAAAACGACGCATGTTACTGTACGAGGCGGCGTCTACATCCACCGAGAAGGTCGAGAGCGGCTCTTCTTTAGCCATGCGGAATTTGTTTTCGGCAAACTGGCTGTATTCTTCATTGTCGGGTCTTTCGTAGCGTGGCGATTGTACGATGCTGTAAGCCATATCCCTTTGAGGCTCGGCAAGAATGACTTTGTGTTCACGCAACTCGGCAATATCAATCGCTTCTTTGTCTTCCGTCCCTTCTACTGTGGCTATACTGATATGGATATTCTCATTGTCATTAGGAGATGGTGGAGGAGGGGCAATTTCGGATTCTGAGATTTGGTTGTCTTGAGTTACTGGCCTGTTTTCAGAGATTGTGTTCTGTCCCGGATCTGTTTTCTTGGTACTACCTGTATTGCATGATGCGAGTACGATTGCTGATAGGATCAGTATCACAGTTTTGTAGGTTTTCATGAGCTATCTGTATTAAGTGAATAATTTATAGTGTTTATCAGATAGATACCTCAAGGCTCGGGATTCCATAACTAGGATATGTGAAAGTTTCTAAAAAAAGGAAGAGTGTCTTAACTCATTGGTCAAGGCACTCTTCCGAATATGTTGACGCCAAGTTTACTCGGCGCTGCCTGTAGCTTCCAGTTTCTTGATCTGTTCTTCGGCTTTGTCTCTCAGGTTTTGACCCTGCTTTTTAGCTTCGTCAACCAGTTTTTTACCGGCAGCTTGAGCAGCAGCTTTAGCAATAGGGTTGCTGCCAGCTTTCTCTACCAGAGCCTGAGACTGTTTTTCAGCTTCTGCAACGAGTTTGTTCGCAGCATTATCGGCTTCGGTGCGTAGCTTCTCTATTTGCTTGGTCTTTTCGGCAGATATGGTTTCTTTTACATCACTGCCTTTTTCTCCACCCAGCAATTCGTTTATGGCAGAAGATGCTGCTCCTGATACAAGGGCTTTAGTGTCTACGCCAATCTTAGGGCTGCTGAATGTTCCGCCTATAGTGATAGGTACATTGTTGATAATGTTGTTTGATAGCGATTTAGGCAGGGTTACCGTACCTTTGTAGTTAATGCTTTGATCGAGTCCGGTAGAGCCTTCTAGTTTCATTACACCTCCATCACCTAAATTCAGACTGAAAGGCTTGGTATTTATCTTTCCGTCGTTAATCGAGAATGGCAGGTTGATATCTTTAGGAGAGATTGATTTCAGAGCATCTACTTTCAATGCTGAAGACAACGCTGTAAGTGCCGCAACATTCTCAGCTTTCACATTGCTTGTTTGCAGGCTTCCGTTAGCAACAAGTCCGGCAAGTGTTTGCATGATTGTTTGTCCGAGCGATGTATTGAAATTCAGGTTCATAGAATATGTACCAATCAGATTCTCGAAGATAGGAGCAAACTTCTGGATAGACTCTACCGACTTGAATGTTTCGGCGAACGATACATTCGATAGTGCCAGGTTGAAGTCTACTTTTGGTTTTGCAGGATCGGAAGTATTATATGATCCGGTTACTTTAGCCAAGCCGCCCAATGCATTTGCACTCACATTGTTAAGGGTTAGTATGCCGTTCCTTACGGTCATTGCTCCTGCCATGTTTGTAATATTGATCTTGCTATAAACTACCTGGTTAAGGGCGGCATTAAGCGCAAAGTCTATATTTTTAGGGATGATAATATCTTCGGTAGATGATGATGTCTCTTCGGCTGTTGATCCGGTCGCTGTTTCTTCACTGATGAAGTCGTTTGCATTCAGGTAATTGGATTTGATATTCAGCTGTCCTTTCAGTGTCTGGTCTTTCAGTGCATAAGCTATGAAGTTTTCGAGACGTCCATTAGCCGATATGTCGTTCTTGCCGATCTTCACATCCAGAGCAGGAAGATTTACATAGCGTGGGGTAAATTCCAGCGAAGCATTGTTGATCAGCACCTCAGGCATCTCTTCGGCTTTGTACACCATATTGCTCAGATTGAGTGTTCCCGAAGCCGAAACTTTATCATACTGTTCTTTTTCGATGGCAGACATACGGGTGGCAATATTCATGTTAGCGGCAAGTCTACCGTTGAGTTCTGTACCTTTCTCTAATGGGTAGACCTCTTTTATCATGCCAAGATCGATAGTCCCGTTAGCTGAGGCTTTTACATTCATATCACTCATTGGAGTGCTTATATTCACATTTCCGTTGAATGGGTTGCCGCCCAAATTGAATGCAAACTTGCTGATATCTATCATCATATTGTCCAGATCACCGCCCTTGCTGTTGATGGCTAAATCGACATTTATGTCGTTGACTGATTTAGGTAATGAAGGGTATTGAAACATGGCGTCTTTTACTGCTATCTTAACATCGAAAGCCGGATAAGTCTCGTCCTGCATCAGTCCCTTGATATACGCATCCAGTGATGCTGTACCCGAAGTCTTCACATCTTTGAAGTCGGCTGTGTACATAGCAGGTACAAGTGATAGTACATCCTTGAATTGTGTATTCGGTGCATTCAGTTTCAGGTCGAAGTCCATGCCTTCGTAGTCTTTACCTACCATAGCGAATGAACCGTCGACAGAGGCTTTCAGGTCGTTTATCTGTAGATTGCTTTCTTTGAAGGTGAACTTCATATTGTCGAAGTTGGCATTCAGTTCTGCATCCGCTTTAGCTTTCACCTTATTCAGGTAAGGGACACCTCCCATGATGAATGAGAATTCATCTATTGTAGAATTGGTCTTTAATGTAGTTTCACTGGCAGAAAAGTCTCCGGATATTTCACCATTCCACTTGTTGAGGATAACTTTCATCTTAGTGGAATCGTCCTGATAGACTACATTACAGTTGTTTATAGATATCTTTTTCAGATTGAGATTGAAGGCGCTAGCACTTTCTTCTTCGGTAGTCGTTGCCGTAGAATCGACCTTCATTATATCCCAGTTTACACGTCCGTCAGCCAGAATATGGGCAAAAACCGAAGCTCTGTCTAACTCTATTTTAGATATCTTGTAATTATCGCTGAGCAGGCTGGATAGGTCTATAGTTACACTTCCCGATTTGGCTTGCAGTAATGTGTCTTTCTCAAAATCACCCACCCCTACAATGGTAGCATCATTCAGTGATAATGTTGCACTGGGGAAATTTGAGAACAGATTCAGCCCAAAGTCTTTAATTTCTACTGTTGCATTTAACTGCTCATTGGCTGCGTTTACTACAGCGGCCTTGATCTTGTCTTTAAATAAAAATGGGATGGCAATCATGGCTACTACGATAATAACCAGTATGACTCCGAGAATGGTTAGTACTTTTTTCATAACGTGTGTATTTAGTTTCTGTTTGTATCCGTCTATCTATCTATATATTAACGGAAAGTTTGTGTATTTGTTATATGTTTTGCTCCGGAAATCTATGGATTTAGCAAATTTATGCAAAAATTACCTTATTCGGGCTTTTTATCCTCTTATTTTGAAAATCTGGCATATACGCTCAACGGCAAGCTCTTCCCCGATTCTTCGGGAATTACCAGTTCTCCGAACTGAATGTTCTTTACATCTGGGAAATAGTCTTTGATCAGATTTTCAGCAATGATAGCCGAGAATCCCATCGAATACAGGTTCAGTATAAGGAATGCATCTTTTTCTTCGAGCAAATTGCTGCATAGTGACATCAGTTCGGCTATATTATCTTCCAGTATCCACCTTTCTCCATCAGGGCCGCGACCGTAAGCCGGCGGATCGAGTATGATGCCGTTGTATTTCTTCTCTCGCTTGACTTCCCTGCGGCAAAACTTCAACGCGTCTTCTACTATCCATCGGATATTGTCAAGCCCCGAAGCTTCCATATTTTCGCGCGACCATGTTATTACCTGCCGTACCGAATCTACATGTGTTACGTCTGCCCCTGCACTTTTAGCTGCTATGGATGCCCCTCCGGTATAGGCAAACAAGTTCAGTACTTTGGGTTCAGCTACTTTCAGTGCTTTTATAGAATCGTAGATATAATTCCAGTTTTCAGACTGCTCGGGGAAGATACCTACATGCTTAAACGAGGTAAGTCCCAGCCTGAATGTCAGGTTCATATCTTTATAGTTATAGCCTATAAACCATTGGTCGGACATTCCTTTCTTTTGTGTCCAAACACCTTTGTCGTTACCATCCTGCGAGGCTTTCCCTTTTTCACGCATGAAAGAAGCATCCGCCATGTTCTCCCATTCCTTCTCTGTCAGGGATTTACGCCAAACAGCCTGTGGCTCGGGACGCCTGATCGTATATTTTCCGAAGCGTTCGAGCTTCTCGTATTCGCCGGAATCTATCAGTTCGTAATCAGTCCAATGCTGGGGGTTCAGTAATTGCATATGTTGTTTTTAATATACAAAAGCATCCGAATTATTATACGGATGCTTTCTTCTTATTATTTCTTCTTCAAAAAAGCGTTTACCAACTGTTTGGCAATAGGGGCAATAACGGTAGACGTCATTTTGCTCCAAAAGCGTTTGTTCTCAGCCGATTTTTTCTGATCTAGTTTCTCTTGTTCACGTTGTGCACGCTCTTGTTCTTTTCGGGCTTTTTCGGCTTCCTTTTGTGCCAGAGCTTCGGCTTTGGCCTGTGCTGCCTGTTCTTTTTCGCTGAGAGTTCCCTGCATGCGTTCGGTTAGTTTTTCGTATGCTGATTCTCTGTCTTGTACTTGCGAATAATGACGATACAAGATTGAACTTTCTGTCATCTTTTTACGTGCATCCTGATCGAGAGGCCCTATTTGGCCTTCGGGAGGCAGTATATAGGCACGCTCTACCTGATTAGGCCTTCCTTTTTCGTCGAGGAATGATACCAGAGCTTCTCCCGTTCCCAGTTCCGATATTACGGTTTCGGTATCGAATGCCGGATTAGCTCGGAATGTTTGTGCTGCCACTTTTACTGCTTTCTGGTCTTTAGGAGTGTAAGCGCGCAAGGCATGTTGCACGCGGTTCCCCAACTGTCCTAGTACAGAATCAGGAATGTCGGCAGGTGTCTGAGATATGAAGTAGATACCAATTCCTTTGGAGCGGATGAGGCGAACAACCTGCTCTATTTTTTCTAATAAAGCTTTCTGTGCATCGTTGAACAATAGGTGTGCTTCATCTAAGAAGAATACCATCTTCGGCTTGTCGGGGTCTCCGACTTCCGGCATCACATCGAATAGTTTAGTCATCAGCCACATAAGGAATGTAGTGTAAACTCTTGGTGAGTTCATCAGCTTATCCGATGCCAGAATATTTATAACACCTTTGTCTCCGACAGTTTGTATCAGATCGTCTATATTCAGATTCGGCTCTCCGAAAAACTGATCGGCTCCGTCGTGTTCCAATGTGATCAGTCCGCGTTGTATAGCTCCGATACTGGCTGTGGAGATGTTTCCGTAACCGGTAGTGAATTTAGCGGCATTATTACCCACATATTCGAGCAACTTCTGCAAGTCTTTCAGGTCTATGATCTCCAGCGATTCGTCTTTTGCAATCTTAAAGATAATGGTAAGTACAGCCGATTGAGTATCGTTCAGCGATAATAACCTGCTTAACAGTAACGGTCCCATGTCGGCTACTGTAGCCCTGATAGGTGTACCTTGTTCACCGAATACATCCCAGAATTGAACAGGGAATGCCTGAAATTTGAAGCCCTTGTCAGCCAGATGATATGATTCTACACGTTGTGTAACACTTTCTTTATTTCCTCCTATGGCAGCTACTCCGGATAAGTCGCCCTTTACGTCGGCGGCAAATACAGGTACACCCATCGAACTGAATGTTTCGGCCATTGTTTGCAATGTTACGGTTTTACCTGTTCCTGTGGCTCCGGTAATCAGTCCATGGCGATTAGCCATTTTGGGGAAAATGCAAACTTCCGCGTCTTGTGATATGGCAACAAATGCCCTTTTTTCGTTGTCAAACATTGGATTCTATTTTAAGTTTCTGAATATTATTGTTTTAGTATTTGTGTTCTCTGTTTTTTTTTAACTAAAAAGTAACGAAACAACGTTCGACAGAGCGAAGCGGAGTCAATGTAACGGATTTGTATTGTTTTTGCTTTTCATTACTTTTTTGTTCTCCAGTAGGGGCGAATTGCATTCGCCCGCTTATCCGATTTTCGGGCGAATGCAATTCGCCCCTACATACAACACTCCCATTTTAACTAAAAAGTAACGAATGTAACGAATTTGCACAGTTTTCGGTGTTCATTACTTTTGTTGTTTATCAGAAAAGTCCGATCGCTATCGGTTACTTGTATATAGATAAAGCTTTTTAGTAAACTTCATTACAGAGACAAAAATAAACATTTTATAGCGAATGGAATACAATTAGGAGAGGATAAAGATTTATCTTTGAAAAAATATAGAATGAAATTACTCGGAAAAATATGGCAATGGCTGAATACTTACCCTGTGGGAACGATTGTTTTCACAGCTATCTTGTTTCGTATAGCTATATTATTTCTATATGGACAGATAACCCCTTACCCCGATAGCGAAGATTATATTGCTTTGGGAAATAAGCTACTCCATCTGGATTTATCCGGATACGAAGGAGAGCGTTCGCCCGGATATCCTTTTTTACTGGCTCTTTTCAGCCTTCCTTTTTTTTCCAGTCATGGAGTTATTCTTCTGCTTATTCCCTTTGTGCAAATGCTGGCGGGAATATTCACATTAATATTATTATATAAAATCTGCTTGATCGTAAATATACGTAAAGAGGTGGCTTTGGCTGTTTCTCTCTTTTTCTCTTGCTATCTGCCGACTGTCTTTTTTGAATTTGCCATTCTTACCGAATCGCTGACATTGTTGGTTGTGATGCTTGTGTTCTATTATTTCTTCCGCTATCTGTATCAGGAGAAAACGATAGGTAAGCTTATACTGGTTACTCTATTGTGTACATATCTGGTGCTTATAAAGCCATTCTATATATTTCTTCCGTTTATATTATTTGCATTCCTTTTGTTACAAAAGAAACCATCTGTGTCTGTTGTAAGCAAATATTTGATAATGTGGTTAATACCTTTGCTTGCTTTTCTCGGATGGTCGTATGTGAATAAGGTAAATACAGGGCATTTCGTTTCCACTACTTTTTATGGATTCAATCTGGCTCAGAATTGTGTGTCCTTTGCCGAAAAAACTACACCAAAGTATCGGGAAATAGGGGAGACCTACGCCCGGTACAGGGACAACAGAGTCTCTGATAATGAGGAAGCGATGGTTATATGGGATGCTTATTTTGAACTGCTAGAAAAGACAGGGCTTTCATATCCCGATTTGTCAGCGCTATTGTATGATTACAGCATTGCTACTATAAAGAAAAATCCGGTCAGTTATCTGAAACAAGTCTTTGTTTCGTGGCGCGATTTCTGGAAAACGTCACTGTATTGGGAACGGTATGGATTCGGAGTTTCTGAGGCGGCTGGTGCAGTATTATATATCAGTTACGCGGAACGGATATTATTGCAGTTCGCTAAAATACTTTTCGTACTATTGATCCCATATAATATAGTGGTCGCGGTGAGACAAAGACAGGTCAGTCCTGTATTGGTAATATCTGTGGTTGTACTTACTGCTTCCGTTTTGCAGGCATTTGCTACTTATGGTACCAATTCGCGTTTCAGTTATCCGTTCGAAATGCTAATGGTTGTTTCGGTGGTGCTGAATATGGTAGAGTATATACAAAGCCGAAAAAAGAAAAAAACCGTATAACGAATTATTCGTATACGGCTTTCTGATATTGAGTATAATTTTACTGTTTATTGGTCTGCGATATTCGCCCTTACTTTGGTCAGGAAGTTACGCATGGCGACAGTGTCTTTTTTCTCTATAATTCCCAACAGATTTTTAAGTTCCTCGCGGATGCCTTCTACCTGAGCAGGCGTATAAGGATTGAATAATATTTCGGTAAGCAGGAAGTCGTCTTCCGACAACAGCCCGCGTGCAATATTCATATGTCTTTTAAATGTCGTGCCGGGAGCCTCCTGATGTTTCATCACCGAAGCAAATACAAGGGTAGAAGCAAACGGTATTGACAGGGAGTAGGCGATAGTCTCGTCATGCTCTTCGAAGGTGTATTCAAAAACGCCCAGCTTAAGGCTGCTGTACAAATCTTTAAAGAAAATTTTTCCCCAATGGTTCGATTCGGAAATAACGATAGCGCTCTGCGTGCTGAGGTCGCTCAGGCTGGCAAAGGTAGGGCCGAACATCGGATGTGTAGATGCAAAAGGCCTCCCTACCTTTTGGTAATACTCTTTGAGCCCTGTCTTTACAGATGCGATGTCGGATAATATACATTCCTTGCCCAAGTATGGCAATACGGCATCAAATGCTTCGATGGTATATTTGAGTGTAGCGGCATTGATCACTATTTCGGGGTCGAAATCTTTTATTTCTTCCGGATTGCTCATCCTTACTACATTGTACACAAATCTCAATCGCTTCGGGTCTATATCGAATACGGCAACTTCGTGGTCAAAGCTGAGTATATCTGCAAAAAAGGAACCCATTTTTCCGGCTCCAAGTATTAATATTTTCATCCTTAAAAAAATTATGGTGCAAAGATAGATATTAGTTATAAGTTATAAGTTATAAGTTCTGGATTTTTTAACTCATAGCGCAGCTACTGACATATAAGTATTATATTTTTATAAACAAAAAAGCCGCTCCCCTGAAGGAGCAGCTTTCAACCTTTTGATAACCAAATTGATTTTTACCTTGTTATAGCTTTTTCAATCCCTTCGTTTGAGTATTATCGGCTTCCATAATACTTATAGCGTAACCTCCTGCTGCTGCACATGGCTGTGATAGTTTCGACTTGCTTGTTACCACTACCTTGCGTATTTCATATGCATGAGGATTTATTTTGTAATGAGCGTTTTTTGCATCACCGTATATTGTTGCAATGTATGTTTTGTTCGGATCGAGGAAATCGAATGTAATATTCGAGGTACGTCCGTTTTCATCACAAACACTTCCTACAAACCAGTTATTAGTTCCTTTTGCCTTGCGGGCTACCGTCACGTATTCTCCCGGTTCGGCTTCCAGATATTTGCTGTCGTCCCAATCAAGTGCTACATCTTTGATAAACTGGAATGCATCGAGATGCTGATTGTATGTTTCTATCAGGTCGGCAGCCATTTGCAGCGGACTGTACATTGTTACATATAATGCCAGTTGGTTTGCCAGAGTACTGTTTACATGAGAATTGTTTTCGGGATTGTATTTGCTTACATCCATATTGAAGATACCCGGAGTATAATCCATAGGCCCACCAATCAGCCTAGTGAATGGCAATACAGTCACATGGTTAGGCTTGCTGCCGCCGAATGCCTGATATTCTGTTCCGCGTGCCGATTCGTTTCCGATGAGATTGGGCCATGTACGGCAAACACCTGTCGGACGTACAGCCTCGTGTGCATTTACCATAATCTTATAATCGGCAGCTTTCTCGAAAGCATACTGGTAGTGATTTACCATCCATTGTCCGTAGTGATGTTCGCCACGAGGAATGATATCACCCACATATCCGCTTTTTACAGAGTTATATCCATTATCTGCCATAAACTGGTACGCCTTGTCCATATGGCGTTCGTAGTTGCGTACCGAAGAAGAAGTTTCGTGGTGCATCATTAGTTTCACTCCCTTACTTTTTGCATAGGCATGTAGTTCTTTTACATCGAAATCTGGATATGGAGTTACGAAATCGAAAACATAATCTTTCGAATTTCCGAACCAGTCTTCCCATCCTTCGTTCCATCCTTCTACTAGTACAGCATCGAGTCCGTGAAGGGCTGCAAAGTCGATATATTCTTTTACATGAGCAGTGTTTGCTCCATGTTTACCATTTGGCTTAGTCTTTTTATAGTCTGTAACTCCAAGCTGAACACTTGGCAACTCGTTAGTATAAGCCCATGTGCTTTTTCCGGTGATCATTTCCCACCATACACCTACATATTTTACCGGTTTGATCCAGGAGGTATCTTTTATTTTAGATGGCTCATTCAGATTCAGTGTAATATTTGAAGCCAGTATGTCGCGGGCATCATCGCTTACTATTACTGTGCGCCATGGTGTAGAACAAGGTGCTTGCATATAACCTTTATATCCTTGTGCATCGGGTGTAAGCCACGATTCGAATACCATATTCTTGTCATCCAGATTAAGGTGCATACATGAATAGTTGATCAGAGCGGCTTCGTGCAGATTGATATAGAGTCCATCATCAGACTTCATCATCAGAGCAGTTTGTACTCCTGTTTCAGAGAAGGGTGTCTGCGACGAGTTGGGCGTAATAGCTTTACTCATCAGTCCTCTGATCTGCGATAGCTTCGATGTGGTATAATCATACTCTTGTGTATCATAGTCGCCCGGAATCCATATTGCCTTATGGTCTCCTGCCATAGCAAACTGAGTACGTTCTTCTTTGATGACGAAATAGACCAGATTTTTTTGTTCCGGAAATTCGTAGCGAAAGCCCAGTCCATCATCGAATACGCGGAAGCGTATAAGAATATGCCTGTCTGTCGATTTCTGGTTGAGTGTTACAGCCAGTTCGTTATAATGGTTACGGATATTTTTTGTCTCACCCCATACCGGTTGCCATGTTTCGTCAAATGTGGACGTTTTTGTATCTGTTATGTCGAAGCCGTTAAGCAAGGATACTTTATCTTCTTTTTGCTCTTTCTCAATTCTTTTTACAGAAAAATCACTGAAATCATTATTGACGTCACTGTTGTCTTTAAGTTCCAGTCCCAGCTTACTTGGTTTGATCACATCCTTCCCCTTATAGGTAAGGCTATATGTAGGAACTCCTCCGCTCTGTAATGAGAATTTCAGAGACAGATTCCCGTTTGGGGATTTTACTTCTTGCGCTTTCATTGTGCAAAATAATAAACAAAAGCCGATTAAAATGGAAAAGTTGATTACTTTTTTCATGATTTCAAATAAAAAGTTTTTACAGTGCAAAGGAACAACTTTTGCAGCGAATGATACATATTATAATAAGTAAACCCGACGAAAAAGTTTGCAAACGTTTGCAGTGGTATGTACATATATATAGTAAAGACAGGCAGAACAAATCGAGAAGTGCACCCCTAAAGTCTTTATCTGACTTTCCGGAGTGCACTTCTTGAATGAGATAATCTCTTTTTATTTATTTCTTTAATACACTATTCAGTGTTTCCATCAGATCGTAACTGTATATGTCTATCGCATAGATTAATCCGTCAGGGTTGATCAGATAATTTTCAGGTACTGCACTGATCTTATATTGTTCAACAATAGGGCTACTCCATGCCTTTAGGTCAGACAGTGTAATATAGGGAAGTTCAAGATCAGACTCCGCTTTTTCCCATTCAGGCTTTGATTCTTCGATAGTGAAACCGATGATCTCAAATCCTTTTTCTTTGTACTCTGCATATATCTGTTTCAACTCCTGAGCCTCACGACGACAAATATCGCAGGTCGGCGACCAGAATACGAGTAATACCCATTTACCTTTGTACATTGATAAGGACTTAGACTCTCCGCGAAGTGTAGTAGCAGTAAATTCGGGCGCAACACGACCTCGCGTGAGACGCTTTTTATTTTGAATTTCACGTTTAAGCCGTTTTCCCGGAACCGAATTTTTCAGATTTTCGTCCAAGCGGTTATAAAGTACTTCCACCTGTTCGTTTTCGGGGTGGGTAGCATTTTCGGAACGCAGCATATCTACAGCCAGTATATTGTCGGGGTGCGCTCCTACAAAATCCATCGAAAGGCGATTATACTCCTTGCTAAGTTCTTCGAGACGGCGATCGAGCAAGCTGCGATGCTCCGGCGAATATGGTTTGTAGATGTCATCCCGATCTGTCCTCACCTCAATCATTTTCTTTTGCACCGGACGGATAATGTCAAAGTACTCTGTTAATAAATCCTGAGTAGCAGAGCCTTTTATTTCTGCATTGAACAGTTGTCTGCCTGTTATCGTTATCTTACCATGATCGATATAGAACTGCCGCTGGTCTGCCGCTGTAGCATAAAGTATATTGCCATTGAAGGTGTAAACTATTTTTGCATAGACAGGGTATTCGATAGTGCCGCTGAATGTAAATCTGCCATTGTCGAGTAGTATAGAGTCGTTGACAGGACGGCCGCTAACAGGGTCTTTGTAGAAAAGAAAAACTGTACCCGGAGCCTTTTCGTCGGCAAACTTACCCTCGATGACAAATTCTTTATTCGTTTGGGCAAAAGCTCCGACTGTTGCGATCAAGAATAGGGTGAATATCAATCTAAACTTCATTTTTTAATCTGAATTGGTAGTTAAAAAGAATGACTTAGAATCAATCAACCTTAGCTGGTCTATTCCAACTAAGGTTGATTCTATCTGATTATTTAAGGATTAAAATCCCATTATACTATTTCACAAACCACTGAAGGTAACGTCCTTCTCCGCCATTGAGTGAAGAGTGAGGGTATAGATTAGTATGCCCTGCACACCTTTTCACACTAAAGTCGAAGTCATCAGCAGTGGCACTATTACATTTACCAAAGTGGTGGTTAGGCTGATCTTCACCAAACCAACCGAACATATTATTATTATGGAATAACGACATTTGGTTGTTGTCTCCACCCTTATCAGGAACTACGTCGAACAATCTGTCAGGCAGAGCCAAAAATCCCCAGTCCCAATGGGTAGGATACGATGCATTGCTATAAAGGGCTATATGGTGATTTCCGGTCACTTCATCCCAGCCGCCAAAAGCTCCACCACCAGCAGCTTTTTGCTCCCAAGCCTTACCGTAAAGTTTACCTACCGATGGAACCAAAAGAGGTCCGAAGATAGACTCAATAGGGTTTTCAACCGCATTTCTTGGCGAGATAACGCCATAGTTATTCAATCCCCATGGATCATTCATGTCTGTTGGATTTTCGCAGATACGCACTTTCAGTTGCGGATTTGTGGTAGAATTCGGAAAATGCTGGAACTCTTTACGTGACAAACGATAGTCTGCATAATTAATTATTCCATCTTCAGTAGTAACACGGTTACGTTCTGTGTTAACTGCAAACCTATAATTCGCATCCAACGACATGTTATTTATAGGTGCATATGTATTGCGGGATGTTCTCTCACTGAACGACCACACAAGTGTATAGCCACCATTCACGATGTCGCAGAATGTTTTTACAGGAGTAGCAGTGCCTGTCCCATCTAGGCAATCTAACAAAAAGTATTCACCATTGGTTACGTCAGGACGTTCTTCGTATATGTCGAGGCATTTACAAGCCGGGTCGCCATATGTACCCAGTGTAGAGAAAAACTCTACAACAAAAGAACACTCGTTTTTAACGGCTCCATCTGTTACAAATTCGTAAGTGTACTTGCCCGATTTTTTCGGTACTCCTTGTGCTTTGGCTACAAGGGTAGTTTCGCCAAGAGCATCGAATGTTTGGTTTACCACAAATTTAATTCCATTGATCAGGTCGGTTTCCCAAGTGGTGGTTCCGTCCATTATCACATTCACTGGTATTTCTACATAGTTGCGCGAACCGCTCATTTCTCTGCGGGTCTGATAATCTCCTACTACCTTGATGTCTTCGCAGCTTTCGATGCGATATGTCATCGTTGCTACCTGTACGTCTATTTCGATAGTACAAGTATTTGGTATAGGGCTTCCGTTGTTGGTAAAGGTAACACCGTCTACCTGAACTGCTCCGGGTGTTCCCATCGCTTCCAGCCTTAGTTCTACTTTCCCTTTATCGGCAAATGTGCCCGATGCCTGGAAATAGTAACCGTTTCCGGTAGTAGCCATAATGTTGTAGTCGCCTTTCTTGGTAACGTTGACAGGTAGTACAATGTAATTTGACGAAGTTACCGGTACCAAGCGGTAGTATTTACCGTATACACGTACTTTGTTACAGTCTATCTCAACTTCGGCCTTGCTTTGCGTTTCCGATACAGGAACCCATTTTTCACCGTCCCAGTAGTTGAGTCCTATAACCAGTTCTTCTTCTGCTACCTCTTGTGTATTATATACCAGCAGGCCTTTGTGTGCTTTTTTCTTTGTCTCGTCTAATAACACAGCATCTGCTGCCGAATACATCGGTTGCAACTGATTTTTCTTTACCAATGCTACGCGTGGCAGTCCCACGCCTTGTGTCGCATTCACATCTCCATTCGAGGTGTTGTCAGGAATAGTTTTCACCTGTAAAATAGCTCCTTCTATGGGACTTTCTCCCATTCCGACAGTAACTCCCCCCTGTGCATACATCAGGGAAAAACTTGTCATCAACAGCCCGAGTAATAAAACTGATAGTTTTGTCTTCATCTTTTTTTACTAGTTTAGTTAAGTATTAAAATTCATATAATTGTAAATTAAATCGCGTTAAAATAAATTCAATGCACTGAAGTATCCGACTCCGGTTTTCGCAAATGGAAGGTTGGATAATGAAAGGAAGACAAATATTGAAGACAATAACTGTACTTACGTAATAAGTAGAGTAATACCCTCTCATCTCTCTTCAGGCATTGAATTTGTATTTTGGAAACAACATGCAGACTCTTGCGACTTATCCGGTGATATGCCGTAGAGATCCATTCATCTAATTTCTTTTTCAAAAAAATTAAATAGTTTTTGTGTGTTTGAAAATTATTGACTAAGCTTATGCATGTACGTACATAACGATGCGCGCAGATGGAATAATATGTGTCTTTTAGCTGTATATGTTTGGAGTATGTATATGTAGTCTTAGCACTTTTCGATCTGAAAAGTGTTAAGTTGGGAAAAAGGAATGATTGTTCTGATTTATTTAGCTCTCTCTTTAATAAAATAGAGCTAACTTCCAAATTATCAAATGGAAAAACGGTTGCAAATCTTGCAATTTTTTGTGAAGAGATAAACATTTATTGTCTTTTTACTTATTATCGGGTGTAAAAATACGTGCAATTTTTTTATTTCGCAAATTTTTACTGAAAACTTGTCGAAAAATGAAACTTTAATACCGGCGATTAGTATTTGCAATTAACAGTATTTGTTAATGATAATAAGCCTTTCTGTTTATATATATGCTAATGTATGTGTTCTAAAATATAATATATGTTAGTGTAAAATTAACGCATAATTGGTAGGTGACTGATAACAATAGTTAATATCATGAAATACATAATATACTATTTGGGGACATAGGTTTCATTAATGAAATTGCCTGCCATATCTAAAGCTGTGTGACACTGAACTTTATGTGCGGGTTTTGATGCAGATGTACTTTTTCGGAAAAGCCTCCTGCTTACGGCAGGAGGCTATAATTCTGAAAAGCTTTATACGCCAAAACTTTATCGGTTTTCCTTTATTATTGTATGATTAACCTTATCTATTAATGAGGATTGATACCACTAACGGCTGCTTTCTTAAGAGCCCATGATACTGCATTTAGTTCAAGAGCCGCATTATACACAAATTGGGTTTCGGTACTACTAGGACCATATAGTTTAGAGTTAGGAAGTCCTGTGTTGGTGTAATACGAAGGATATGCATTATTTGTAGTATTTGAAGATGAAGACCCCGTACTATCTCCTATAAAAAAGAAGCTTTTAGAGTCGTTATACCACACAATGGAATAGGTAGGATCCACTTCTCTTTTCGAATTTTCTACTCCTCTTGCTGTACAAACTTGTACAGAATTGGGAGGTAATTGAGTCATAATCACTGACCCTGTAGATCCATTGTCTTCTCCCCAGTATTTGGAACAAAGATTTCCAAATGGACCATTAATCACCGGGTCTTCCGGAAAATTTGAGATAAGATAAATGTCATCATTTCCACTTGCTTGAGCTTGAGCAGTCTGTATCCCAAATATACCATTCAGTAAGATGTTCACATCGCTTGATGTACCATCTGCTGATCCATAAATTACAGTTCCTCCTTTATTGATATAGTTTGCTAATGCTGTAGTTAAAGCGTTGTTTGGAGCAGTTGAATAAGCAAAATAAAGTATTACATCGGGGAATTTTCCATTATACCCGTTGTTAATCTGATCAGTAGCGGTAGAAACACTTCCTGTAGACCATAATTGGCTTAGACCTAGTGTTTTAACAATTCCATTAGGGCCAAAGCTATCTCCGTTGTCTAAGGCTTTTTTTCTTTCGGCGGTAGCCCATGAATAGGTTCTACTATTACCCACAATAGCATAAGTCATGAACGGAAGAGTAACAGGAATTGTAGCATTACAAGTGGCATTTCCATCTTTGGTATTGGAAATAATAGTTACTGGAAAATCATTATTAACAGTAGGGCTTCCGCTACCTACCAGAGTTATGGAGTGGGATCCTGTACTGGTAAAATCGCCTGTGGCAGAGAAACGTACCCCATTTGTTTTTTCAACAAGAATAGAATATGAACCGGTTTCAGATACATTCACGTTTAAAGTTATAGTATTGGCACTTGTCAGATTCTGTCCTTTTACATATTGTCCGTTGACCACCACACTCGAACAATTCAGGGAGTAACTGCTCACCGCAGAAGAAACTTGTACTTCCGGCTCACAGCCCTGAGATAGTTCTATACCGCTGAAGGTAAGTTTATCGGTTTGCACATCTACTGGAGTGCCTTGACATGGGATATTGACGGTCATAGATCCTACATTCAACGCAACTCCCGACAGGTAAAAGTTATACCCGTTGTTTGATGTTGCCGTAATAGCAAAAGCCCCGGCCTTTGTTACATTAAGGTTGATGCTTAAATAATTTGCAGAAGTGGTCGTCATTCCCTCTACATATACTCCATTGACCGTAATGTCGGAGCAATCTACAGGGGCGAACTTTGCATTTCCCATTTTCTCTTGAAAGCAGTTCCACTGTCCACCGTCCCACTGGTTAAATCCAAGACATAATTCGTCATCATCATTCTCTTTCAGATTGTAAACGATGAGTCCTGTATGTGCAGGCTTTGTCACTGTTTTGTAGTCAGTGTTCGTTGTATCTCCCTGATAGAATGGAAGTAGCTGGTACTTATTTTCCAACTCTACACGCGGAAGTAGAAGCCCTCCATTTTTAGCTGTAACACCGCCCGTACTGGGCGCTGTCTGGTCTTTGATCTGTAGGGTAGCATGTTTTTCCGGCGCTTCGGAGTGACCGATAGTTACCTGAGCTTTCATCCCGCCCAAACTACTTATTATTAGAAAAGCATTTAATAATAAGACTGATAGTTTTGTCTTCATCTTTTTTACTAGTTTAGTTAAGTATTAAAATTCATATAATTGTTAATTAGATCACGTTCAGAAAAAACAATGCACTGAAGTACCCGGCTTCGATTTTCGCAAATGGAAGGTGGGGTAATAAAGGGAAGACAATATTGAAGACAATAAACAATACTTTGGTAATAAGTAGAGTAATACCCTTCATTTTTCTTCAGGCATTGAATTTGTATGTTTGAAACACGATGTAGTCTCTTACGGCATATCCGGTGATATGCCGTAGAAATCACTTCATTCAATTTCTTTGTCAAAAAAATTAAATAGCTTTTGTCTCTTTTTAAATTATTGGTTAAGCTTATGCGTGTATGCACGCAGTCTTGCATGCACACAAGAGTGCGCATGGAATAGTATGTAAATAAGATTAAATTAAGAAAATTGCTTTTGGAATGTAAGTGGTGAGGATTATTTAGTCTCTCTCTCTCTCTCTCTAGCAAAATAGAGCTAACTTCCAAATTTTCAGATGGAAAAACAGTTGCAAATCTTACTGCATCTTGTGTAGAAATACTCATTATTTTGTCTTGTTTTACTTATATCGGTTGTAAAAGTACATGCAATTTTTCTATTTCGCAAATTTTTGCTGAAAACTTGTCGAAAAATGAAACTTTAATATCGGCTATTAATATTTGCAATTAACGGCAGTTGTTAATGTAAAGAAGCCTTTCTGTTGACATATATATGCTAATATATGTATTCATATGTTTATTGAAACAAAAAGGCTGTATATAAAAAAGAGTGGAAGGATTTTGTCCTTCCACTCTTAAAGTTTAGTGCCTTACTTATAATTATCTGTTAAGGTAGATCCCCAACAGGAATGATAATATAGTTTCCTGATAAGCTGTTCAGTGCAACAAAGTACGTTCCGGCTTCTTCAATGATGAAGTCTTCTCCACCGGTTTTTCCGAATGGGAACTCTTGCTCAGTTTTTGTCGAAGCACCCCAGTTGCTATCCCATCCGGCATTTGCCCTGAATTTCAGTGCACCTGCTTTCAGGTTTATAGATTTGGTAACCCATACATGGTCGGCCACTTTTTCCATAAATGTATCGTTGTCCCAGTCGATAGCAGCAGTACCTACCATACCTATTTTTTCATATACAGGCGCCGGCTTAGTGTATGCTTCCATTTTTATTTCCAGAGTTTTCAGGTCTACCGACAATGTATATAGTCCTGCTCCGGCGGAAGCATAATTGTCTCCGTTATTTTTAGGAGATAATTTGCCTCCCTTGTATGCATATGCATCATCCCAGTTACCAGCTTTGGTTGGGAATTTCATTCCTCCGGCTTTAAACACTCCGGTATAAGTATATTTAAGATCGGCATCTGAGCTTTGATCGGCGAAGAATAGTTGCAGGTCACTTCCTACATTTTCTTTGCCTTCGTTTTTCCATCCAACCAGACCGTCACCGACAATATAGAGTGCCGATTTGATAGACGGACGACAAGTGAATGTTACCTGCTTTGTTTCCGAGTAGAGGATCGGACCAGCTTCTGCTGTACCTAAACTGGCTTTCAGACGGAAATAGAGTGTTATTTCCTGTGAAGATTCAACAAATCTCAGCGCAGCCTTATTCAACATATCGTAGGTAATCTTTATATATGTATCAGCAGTAGTTGTAACACTTTGAGCTGTTTCGAAAGATGGCGATACGTCCACTTGCATATTATATGAAGGAGGTGCCTGTATATTGTATTCGGCCTTTGTCCATTTCCAGTAACCGATAGAGTCGGATAGGACAGTCTCTTGCTCTACAACAAAGTTTTGTAGTACATTTTGCTCCAGTACCGGTTTCACAAAGCTACTGTCTCCATCCAGTTTGATGTGGTCGTTTTCATCAGTACATGCCACAAAGGCAAGTAAGGAGAAGACAATGATTGAAAATATATTAAGTTTTTTCATGTTCTAGTATATTATGTTTCTATATTGATACAGATTAATAACCCGGATATTGAGTAAGATTTGGATTTGATCCCATATCGTCGGCAGGTATCGGGAATACATTATATTTCTTGTCCACCGATTTACCATCGAAAGTACCACCTTTCCATTGCCATATATAAGACTCAGTAGTCAGTTTATCGAAGCGGACAAGGTCGGTACGGCGTTGTGCTTCAAAGAAGAATTCACGTCCTTTTTCGTCCAGGATGAAATCCAGTGTCAGGTCAGAGTTGGTGATAGTTGCATTGTCATCATTCCCATAGGCACGTTTACGCAAATCGTTGATCAGTTTGAGAGCTGTAGAAGCATCTCCTCCTGCACCTCCACGCAGAACTGCTTCTGCATAGTTCAGATATATTTCGGCCAGACGGAATATAGGGAAGTCTGTGTAAGCAATATTGCTTGCCGGAAGCGAACCGTTCTTGTTTACATTAGAGAATTTAACAACGGGAATACCATCCTTGTATTTTGCTGGATCAATAATGTCTAAGTTTTCGGCCAAATCTGGTTTCAACATTGTGTAACGGCTGTCGTCTGACAATGAGTTCTCTTTCTGGAATATTCTTTGAAGTGACACGCGGGCACGGTTGCCTTGCCATGCTCCCTGTGCATTTATGTCTCCTTGCAGAGCTGATGGAACTGTACTACACAGCAGGAATGTCATACCACCCCATGTTTGAGTATCAGCGCCTTCGTAGCGTACAGGGAAAATCATTTCCAGTGAATTGCCATTGTCGGCCTTGAACATATCGGCATAATTCGGCTCCAGTTGGTAACCTACAGCCATTACTTTATTGCTGTTGGTTATACTTTCGGTATATTTCTTTTCACCTGTGTATGTCTCAGCATTCAGATACAAGCGTGAAAGCAGTGACCATGCAGCAGCTTTGGTAGCGCGTCCGTAGTTTTTAGAGTTGTATCCTACAAACGGATCGAGCATATCGTTCTGGCACTCGTTCAGTTCTGTTTCTATATATGCAAACAGGTCTTTTGCTGCAATTTGCTCCGGAGCTACTTTTCCTATTTCGTTGTCTTCTGTAACAAACGGAACATTACGGAACATATCGAGCAGATAGAAGTATGACAAAGCTCTCATAAAACGAGCATCGGCTCTGTATATTTTTATCTCAGCCTGATCGGCGCTCGAAACACCACGTTCGTTCAGCTTATCGCCAGTTGTTTCACGCAGATATTCGTTAGACTGGTTTATCTGATAATATAGGCGATAGTACATCCCTTTAATAAAGACATTACTGGCATCCCATGTATGATAGTTGAATCTGTCGATACCAACGTCATTCCAACAGCAATGTGCTTCATCGGTAGGCAATTGTTGCAGGTTCCATAGTGCGCGCAGGAATGATGCCTGGCTACCACCGTCAACTCCGGCTACGTCCTGATCTCCGTCACCACCTTCGTTACCCGAAATGGCTAATCCGGCATAAATCTTAGCTAAAGTAGATTTATAAGTACTCAGTTCTTTCCCATAAGCGGTCTCTGCAACCGGTTCGGATGGATCGAGAGGGAGTGTATCGAGATCTCCAAGACAAGAGGTAAGGAATGTTGTCAATCCGAACAACATTGCTATTGTCATGAATTTATATTTTATTGTTTTCATATTTCTGTTATTTTTTCAGGAATTAAAAGTTCAGGTTTACACCCAGCATAAATATACGTGGACGCGGATAGATATTATTGTCTATACCTTCATTGTTAAATTCAGGGTCTAAGCCGTCGTATTTAGTAATTACGAACGGATTCTGTACAGTTCCGTATATACGCGCCGAACTAAGCACTTTCGATACATTGCGGAATGTATATCCCAACGAAATGTTGTCCATTCTCAGGAATGACGCATTCTGTACATAATAGCTCGATAAATACTGAGGGTTGCTGAAATTAGTGTATCCTGCTGTAGTTACACGGTTTTTCAGGAAGCCTGTAGGGTCTAGCATTGATGAGCCTCCATAGGCTTCGCGGTTAGACTGAACATTGTTGTAAGCATAGTTGCCAAAGCTGGCACGTAGAGAGAAGTTGAAGTCCCAGTTTTTGTACGTAAGCTGAGATGAAAGTCCCATAAACACGTCAGGGGCAGATTTCTTATATGCAATAAGGTCTTTTTCATCTATTACTCCGTCTTTGTTCTGGTCTATATATGCACCTTCTATAGGGCTACCGTCGGCATTGTATATTTGCTCATATACATAGAATGAGTTAAACGGATTGTTCAGGGAGTGTATCAGTACGTTGTTTCCTGTACCACCGCTAATGCCTCCGTGCTTAATACCAATATAGTTAGGATTGTCGAAATCCAACATTTTAGTAATCTCATTCTTGTTGTACGATACATTGTATCCGAGTGTCCAAGTCAGGTCTTTAGTATCTATTACATGACCGGTGATATTAAACTCAATACCCTTATTTTCCAATGTACCCGAGTTCATGATCAGCTGATTGCTGAAGTTAGTTCCTGCAGGGATAAATATGTTATTAATAAGGTCTTTAGTTTTACGATAATATACATCTACGGCACCGGTAATGCGGTTTCCTAAAAATCCGTAGTCGAGTCCCACATTATACGTCGTAGTTTCTTCCCATTTCAGGTCTATATCATAAGGCTCAGGACGCAATAGTTGTATCTTTTCGTCACCCCAGTAATAATTGGCTCCGGCTTTGCTATATCTATATTTTGGCATATAAGGATAGTCGTTATCACTAATGTTTTGTTGCCCTGTAATACCATATCCCAGACGAAGTTTCAGGTCAGACATTACATTCTGATTTTTCATGAAACCTTCTTCCGATATTCTCCATGCCAATGCTGCAGCTGGGAATAGCCCCCAGCGATTGTCTTTACTGAAGCGGGATGAACCGTCGTTACGAAGAGTAACTGTCAATAAATATTTATTGGCGAATGTATAGTTGAAACGTCCGAAGAATGAAATCAGATAGTTTTCAGACTCGTAGCTTTTCCCTTCAGAGTAATGTGTTGCACCTTTCTCTTTTTGCATAGCAAGAGAATATGGATATTCGGTAGAGTCATATTTGTAAAAATTCTGCCATGAATAACCCGCCATTACATCAAAACGATGTTTTTCATTTAACTCTTTTACATAATTCAGATAGAAATCCATCAGATAGTTTTCTTTCTTCTGCTCATAGTTCTCATTTTCTCCGAATCCTGTTTTGAATTTGCCTGTAACCCAAGAACGCACAGAATTATCCAGTGTTGTATTCCATTCGCGGCTGTTCGAGATATCGTAACCTAGATTTAAGTTAGCACGCAAATCAGGGAAGAAATGCAGTTTGTAATCGAACTGTATGTTACCAATACTTCTCTTTACTCTGGCCTTGTCGTATTTAGACAATAATGCGTCTACAGGATTCATTAAGCCTACATCAATAGGTGTTTTGCCATCAGCTTTCAGAGACAGGTAATATCCATTTCCGGGATCGCCTTCCTTGTAATTAGGGTTATAAACCGGCTGTGTAGGGTCAAATTCCGATGCAGCACCAATAGCGCCAGTATCGGCAAATCTGGTCAGGTTGTAAATTCCTTTCACGTTCAATTGTACGCTCAACATGTTGTTGAAGAATTTAGGACTCAGGTTAATAGCTCCAGTCCAACGTTCCATGTTAGATGTCTTCAATATACCGTTTTCGTTAGTGTAACCAAGTGATACACGGTAAGGAAGTATTCCGGCAGCGCCAGATATACCCACATTGTGGTCGGTACTGTATGCCGTTCTGAAAATTTCATCCTGCCAGTTTGTTTTTGCAGTACCCATTGCTTTGTACTGGTCACTTTCGGTTCCGAATTTTTCAGTTATAAATCCACGGAAACCATCGGCATCCATAACGTCTACCTCTCCGGCCTTAGTACTTACCGAGAATGTTCCATTATAGTTTACACTCACCTTTTTACCCAGACTACCCTTCTTCGTAGTGATCAGGATAACCCCGTTAGATGCACGCGAACCGTAGATAGCGGTTGCAGAAGCGTCTTTCAATACTGTAAAGTTTTCGATATCGTTAGGGTTGACCGAAGATAAGGCATTTCCCATTCCTTTTATACCACCACTGTTGTCGACAGGAACACCGTCGATAACGATCAGCGGGTCGTTACTTGCCGACATGGAAGAACCTCCACGTATGCGGATTGTAGCACCGGCACCCGGAGCACCACCGTCAGTTACAACACTTACGCCGGGAGCTTTACCTACCAGCAGGTCGGAAGCCGAAGTAGCCATCCCTTTTGCCAGTGAGTTTGCATTAACTGTAGTTACAGCTCCGGTAAGGTCTTCTTTTTTCACACTACCATATCCGATGATAACTACGTCCTGAAGCATTTCTACGTCTTCAGCCATAGTTACATTGATTGTTGTACGTCCGCCAACCGGAATTTCCTGAGCTGTAAAGCCCACATACGAAAATACCAATGTACCGTCCGCCGGCGCATTTATAGTATAGTTTCCATCTAAGTCAGTTACAGTACCGGTAGTAGTACCTTTTACTACAACGCTACCGCTGATGATGGGTTCGTTGAGGTTATCCCTCACATTTCCTTTCACCGTAATAGTACCGCTTTGCGCATACATGTTAGGTGATAAGGTAAGCATTCCCAGCATAAAGAGCAAGAATACTTTCACACATCTGTTCTTAATCTTTCTTTCCATTTGAATAATATTAAGATTAACGTTAATATTGATTTGATTACTTTTATTATGGTCGATTTAATATCTCAGGGTCATGGTTTAGATACAAGCAGGAAGACGCTAGCTCTCAACTAGGTTATTTTCTAATTGGGGTAAGCATCCTTTTTATTTTCAATGCCGTTACTATCTCTTTTTCGCAAAATAGTATTAACTGCCAAGTTTTCAGTTAGAAAACCGACAGCTGAAAATGTTGTATTATGAGATTTAATTTGCATTAATTTTAATTTTGTTTTTCAACTTTTAAATTAATATGATGAAGTACGCAATGGGGATTTTTTTTGTATTCTTTCATGGTACTTACATTCTGTAGTACAAATATCATAACAACTATTAGCTTTCGGGATATAAAAAATTACAAAAATTAGGTTTTTGTTATGCAAACGATTGGAGGATATGTACTTTTTGAGGATGCTTATGTGTCTATATTTTAGGGCTTTTATTATATCTTTTTGTTAATTTATGATATGCGGAGAGTGAAATACCAATTACTATTTTATAAATTTGTGACGTCTAACAACATTATTGTGAAATAAAAAACAAATCGATACAGAGAATTGTTAATTATATGACTTAACCAGTTGCTCACAGTAGCAGAATGCCCCTGTGTTGTATATTTATTAACAAGGTAATGATGAAATAGTTTAATATAGGAATCAGCAATCTATCTATAAATAAATTATATGAATAATAGAAAATCTGTTTTTTTTCTGGCAATCTTGTGCCTGGCATTGCTCGGTGCGTGTAAAAAGACGACAGAGAATCCCCCTATCGTTGAGGTGGAACCCGTTACGGTCGACAATATCGAGATCTATGGAGAATATGTCGGGCTTATCAAGGCTTCCCGCAATGTAGAGATACATGCCAGAGTAGAGGGCTTTTTGGAAAGGATGACCTTTATAGAAGGTAAAGAAGTGAAAGCCGGAGAGGCATTATTCTACATAAACAACAAACCTTACAAAGCGAAAGTAGAAAAAGCCAAAGCCCAGCTTAAACGTGATGAGGCTAAAGAACTGAAAGCCGAAAGTGACCTGAAACGTATAGAACCTCTCTATAACCAGAATGCAGCCAGTAGGCTCGATTTGGATAATGCTGTTGCGGCCCTCAATATGTCGAAGGCAGATGTATTGATGAGTAAAGCCGACTTGGAACAGGCCGAGCTCGAACTCAGCTATACAGTGGTGCGCTCACCATTGTCGGGTTATATAAGCGAACGCTATGTAGATATAGGAACGCTGGTAGGCAATTCGAAGTCGTTATTGGCTACTGTTGTTAAACGTGATACAGTACAGGTCGATTTTAAACTGACATCACTCGATTATTTGCGGAGTCAACGCCGTAATGTACATCTGGGTGAACTGGATACCACACGCTCGTGGCAGCCTACAGTAATCGTTACTCTTGCCGATAACTCGGTGTACAGCCAGCGCGGAATTGTAGACTTTGCATCCCCGCAGGTAGATCCGAAGACGGGAACTTTCGGTGTGCGTGCCGAGTTGCCGAACCCGAATCAGGTGCTTTTGCCCGGACAGTTTACCCGTGTAAAACTGTTACTCGATGTGCTGGAGAACGCTCTGGTAGTTCCGCGTAAAGCAGTTTCTATAGAAAAAGGTGGGGCATTCATATTCGTTGTGCTGCCTGATGATATTGTTGAAAAGCGATTTGTAGAAACAGGTCCCGAACAGAATAATAAGATAGTGGTGACAAGAGGACTGGCCGAAGGAGAGCGCATTGTGGTGGAAGGATTCCAGAAACTCACGCATGGGCAAAAAGTTTTGCCTCGCACACAGGAAGAAGAGCAGCGGATAGAGGCGGAAAAGAAAGCCCAAGAATTAAATAAGGAGGATAACGAATGAGTCCCGGATTTTTCATAGAACGCCCCGTCTTATCCACCGTACTATCTTTGTTGATAGTGATTATCGGTATCATAGGACTGGTGCTTTTACCCATAGAGCAATATCCGCAGATAACACCGCCTGTGGTGAAGATAAGCGCATCTTATCCCGGAGCTAATGCTACTACGGTGTCGCAGGCTGTAGCTACGCCTATCGAACAAGAGCTGAACGGTACACCCGGTATGATATATATGGAGTCGAGCAGTTCCAATTCGGGGGGACTATCTGTAACAGTAACTTTCGATGTAAGTACAAATGCCGATCTTGCTGCCGTTGAAATACAAAACAGGGTAAAACTGGCCGAATCGCGGCTTCCGGCAGAGGTGCTGCAAAGTGGTATATCGGTAGAGAAACAAGCTCCCGGACAGTTGATGACCATTGCCTTGACTTCCGATGATCCCAAATATGACGAAATATACCTTAGCAACTATGCTACAATAAATATACTGGACGTCATCAGGCGTATTCCCGGAGTAGGGCGTGTATCCAATGTGGGTAGTCGCTACTATGGCATGCAGATATGGGTGTACCCCGACAGGCTTGCCAGCTTTGGACTGACGATAAAAGATTTGCAAAATGCACTTAAAGATCAGAACCGTGAATCGGCAGCAGGCGAACTGGGAAAACAACCGATTGTAAATGTCGATGTATCTATGCCCATTACGGCACAGGGGCGTCTGTCTACAGTAAGTGAGTTTGAAGACATTGTTGTAAAAGCCGATAATGACGGATCGTTTATCCGTATGCGTGACGTAGCCAGAGTATCGCTCGAAGCCTCGTCTTACAATACAGAAAGCGGACTGAACGGTAAATATGCTACTATGCTTAGTATATACATGCTTCCGGGTGCTAATGCGATGGAAGTAGCTGATGAGGTAAAGACCGCTATGGTACAGATCAAAAATGACTTTCCGGAAGGACTCGATTATCTGATTCCTTTCGATATGACCGAATATATCGGTGAGTCTATCCATGAGGTGTACAAGACATTATTCGAAGCTCTCTTTTTGGTTATCGCCGTTGTATTCCTTTCATTACAGAACTGGAGGGCATCTATTATCCCTATTGTTGCCGTACCTATATCGCTGATCGGTACATTCGGGTTTATGCTGGCTATGGGCTTTTCGCTGAATATGCTTACGCTACTCGGATTGGTACTGTCTATCGGTATTGTTGTCGATGATGCCATTGTTGTCGTCGAGAATGTCGAGCGTATCATGGAGGAGAAAAAGATCGGTGCGCGTGAGGCTACACATCTGGCTATGAAACAGCTTGCCGGAGCATTGGTTGCTACTTCTTTGGTGTTGGCAGCCGTATTTGTTCCTGTGAGTTTCCTCGATGGTATTACAGGTTCGCTATATCGTCAGTTTTCGGTAACTATAGTTGTGTCTGTTCTTATATCGGCAGTAGTGGCTCTGACGCTGAGTCCGGCGATGTGTGCCATTATTCTGCGTCCGTCCAATCATCACGAGAAAAAGAATATTGTTTTCCGTAAAATAAATTTATGGCTTAGTCAGGGCAATACCAAATATGCAAACATTCTGATGAAGGTTATAAACAACCCCCGCAGAATACTTGCCGGATTTGGTATGGTGCTTGTGTTTATATTCGTGCTGAATAAGGTTGTACCTACAAGCTTTATTCCGCAGGAAGATCAGGGATATTTTACTGTCGAACTCGAAATGCCCGAAGGTACTACGCTCGAACGTATGCGTACAGTGACAGACAGGGCGATAAGCTATCTCGATCATCATCCTGCTGTAGAATATGTGCAGAATGTTACAGGCTCAAGTCCGCGTGTAGGAACTAATCAGGGGCGTACAACACTTACTGTGATACTGAAATCGTGGAAAGAGAGAAGTGTCGGAGTAGATGAAGTAATGCGTGATGCCCAGAAAGAATTTTATGACTACCCTGAAATAAGGGCATTTGTAAGCCGTCCGCCTGCTATACCCGGACTAGGTTCGGCAGGAGGTGTGGAAATGAAGTTGCAGGCACGTTCCGATGCTAAATGGGAAGACCTTGTAGCAGCTACAGATACATTTATGTATTATGCTGAGAAATCGAAAGTGTTGTCGAATGTATCTTCATCCCTGCAACCCGAAATCCCGCAATTGTACTTCGATGTAGATCGCGATCAGGCGATGCTGCTCGGTGTGCCGATGTCGGATATATTTTCTACAATGAAGGCCTATCTGGGTTCGGTATATGTCAATGACTTCAATATGTTTAACCGTATATATAAAGTCTATATACAGGCCGATCAGTCGTATCGTGCTAAAGCCGAAGATATAAATCTGTTTTTCGTGAAAACGGCAAATGGTGACATGGTGCCGCTTACCGCACTGGGCAGGACAAGCTACACTACGGGGCCGGGTAATATCACCCGTTTCAATATGTACACATCTGCATCCATGCAGGTAACGCCCGCATCGGGTTATAGCTCGGGACAGGCGATGAGCGAGATAGAAAAAATAAGAAAAGAACATTTGCCCGAAAATATAGGTGTGGCATGGAGCGGACTCTCCTTTCAGGAGCAGAAAGCAAGCGGGCAGACAGGAGTTGTTCTAGGATTGGTATTCCTTTTTGTCTTTCTTTTCCTTGCCGCTTTGTACGAAAGTTGGACTGTGCCTATATCGGTGTTGTTATCGCTGCCGATTGCCGCACTGGGAGCATTTCTGGGTATCTGGATTCTGGGGCTGGACAACGATGTCTATTTCCAGATCGGTCTGGTGACGCTTATCGGTCTGGCAGCAAAGAATGCCATTCTGATAGTCGAATTTGCAAAGATACAGGTCGATTCCGGTATGCAGCCGATATTTGCAGCCATGCAGGCAGCTAAGCTGCGTTTCCGTCCTATACTGATGACCTCTCTGGCTTTCGTGTTGGGTATGTTGCCGATGGTTATTGCTTCGGGACCCGGTTCGGCCAGCAGGCATTCCATCGGTACGGGAGTATTCTTCGGTATGATTATTGCTATTACTTTTGGTATAATACTTGTACCATTCTTCTTTGTAATGGTGTACAAGGCAAAAGAAAAGTTTAAGATACCGGAACTGAAGTTCCCTGAGTTTCTGAAATTGAAGAAACTGATAAAAAAAGCTTGAAATGAATAAGATAAAATATATACTGGCATTATCACTTATCCTTCTTTCTTCGTGTAAGATAGGGCAGAAGTACGAACAGCCTCAGATGGATATGCCTCAGACTTTCGAAACGCGGGGCATGATAGAGGGTAATGCTTCCGACATAGGATGGAGTACACTCTATTCGGATACTGTGCTACAAGGCTTGATAACGAAAGCATTGGAGCACAACAAAGATATGCTTGTGGCCACCGCCCGTATAAAAGAGATGGCCGCGAACAAACGCATTAGTTTTGCAAATATGTTTCCCGAGCTAGGGGGAGAAATTGCCGGACAACGCGAATATACCAATTATGGTGGTGATGCTAAGTCGTATGACCCGGAGGTTAGGGCAAATCTGAATGTGTCGTGGGAACTGGATATATGGGGTAAACTACGTTGGGCAAATGATGCCGGAGTAGCAGCTTATATGCAGACAGTGGAGGCTCAGCGTGCGCTTCATCTGACCATTGTAGCACAGGTGGCACAATCGTATTTTGAATTGAAGTCTCTCGACCGTCAGCTTGAAATAGTAAAACAGACACTAGATGCCCGCCGCGAAGGAGTCCGCTTTGCAAAGTTGCGCTACGAAGGCGGATTGACATCCGAGATACCCTATCGTCAGAGTCTTGTGGAGCTGGCACGTACCGAAACGCTTATTCCGGCTCTGGAAAATGAAATAAAGCTGAAAGAGAATGACTTATTTGTCTTGGTTGGTGAATTTCCATCAGGTGCTATCGCCAGAGGTGAAGATATAGATCATCAGCAAGTACCTCAAAGCCTGCCTGTCGATCTGCCATCGTCGTTACTGAAACGCCGCCCCGATATGATGCAGGCAGAGCAAAAACTGATAGAGGCAAATGCAGAAGTCGGAATCGCTTATACCGAGATGTTTCCGTCATTGCGCCTCACAGGGCGTCTGGGAGGTGAGAACTCGGAACTGACCGACTTCCTGAAAAGCCCTACATGGTTTATCTCAGGGGTACTGACAGGCCCTATATTCAATATGGGAAAGAATAAGGCAAAGCATAATGCAGCTAAAGCTGCGTACGAGCAGGAAGTGTACGGTTACGAAAAATCTGTATTGGAAGCATTCAAGGAAGTGAACAACTCGATCAATACATTCAATAAAATGAAAGAAGTGTACCGCTCACAGCAGGCATTGTACAATTCGGCCAAGTCGTACCACGAACTGGCCACCCTGCAATATGTGAACGGGGTAATCAGTTATATAGATGTATTGGATGCTCAGCGTCAGTTGTTCGATGCCGAGATAGCCCTCAATAAAGCTACGCTGAACGAACTTGTGTCTGTTGTTGCTTTATATAAAGCACTGGGGGGTGGATTGGTGAAATAAGGTTCGTTTCAATAGATAGAGAATAATTTCCAGTTTATCATTGGTATAATTAGCCCTTTGTGTCTTTTGTGGTACTAGAAGAGCTTAACCACGATGAACACAAAGTTTTACACGAAGGTCACAAAGTGTGTTTGTAACAGGTTGATATTTAATGAGCTTTTATTTTGCATAAAGTCTATTATACTTATCTAAATCTTCCACAACCAGAGGAACATTCGGATTGTGTTCATCAAAGAAATTTCCTATTTTGGAGAATATGCTGTCATCGGTCGTATTGCCTGCATTTGTCCATTCTCCCGAAGGTTCGATATGACCGTCCTCTACTCCATTTTTGTAAAATGTTGTTCCTTCCGACAGGTTATCATATACAGCAACATGAATATCTCCTCCATCGGGCACCATCATCCATTTAATCCTGCCATTCAGGATGGCTTGTTCCCGAATACTGCGGTTTTCATCACCTTTCGTTACTGTCCACGTCTCGTAGCGCAGAAAGAACTGTCCGGTGTACCAGGTAGTCTGTTCCTCATCCGGTCGCACAAGGCGTACCATGTCGGTAAGGTATACGATATGCTTATCGGTTTCTTCGAGAATACAGAGTGATTTTGCTTTTATACTGTCCATGTCTGGTTGGGTTTTATCTCCCTGAGCAAAACAAGCGGTTGTTATTGTAAGGAGAGTCAGAATAATTATTGCTTTTTTCATTGTGCATTTCGTCTTTGTTCTATCTCCCTAAATCTTCCACAATCACAGGAATATCCTTTATATTCTGGTGGAAATAATCATCTACTTTAGTTGGTATTCCATCATCGCCCGAAAGGCCGAAATCTTCCCATTCTCCTGAAGGTAGAACATGTTGCACCGGTTGTACGTTTTTATGATATGCGTAGAATTCAACTCTATTTTGGTAAACATTAGCATCATAACTTCCACCATCAGGTGTTGCAATGCGCTCGGGCTTACAATATAATACACTGCGATTTTGTATACTGTATTCTTTATCGTCTTTCGAGATAGTCCACGTCTCGTAGCGTAGAAATAGTTCATTGCCTCCGGCGTACCACGACAGTTCGTCTCCGGATTTCCGGACTAGGCGTGTCATATTGGTAAGATATACGATATGCTTATCGGTTTCTTCGAGAACACAGAGTGCTTTTGCTTTTATACTGTCCATGTTGGGTTGGGTTTTATCTCCCTGAGCAGAACAGGCGGTCGTTATTGCAAGGAGTGTAAGGATGATTATTGCTTTTTTCATTGTGTGTTTCTTTTGTGTTAGGTGTAGTAAAGATATGATATTCTGTTAAAAAACTGCATTATTTGTAATTAAGGTTATCACTATACAAAACATAAACCAAACTTATTAAAATTATGGCAAAATATAGCGAAGAACTGACCGAAAAAATTGCTGATCTGATAGCAATAGAACTTTACTCGGTATCGGAAGTATGTATGGTATTAAACATCAGCCGGAAAACGTTTTATAGCTGGATGAAGACACAGCCTTATTTTCGGGAGGAAATAGAAAAGGCTCAGGAACAGCGTGACGATGTCGCATTTTCGTTGGCGATGTCTTCGTTGAAGAAGAAATTAAATAATTATACCCTGACTGAAGAAAAAGATACCTACATCCCCGATGAGGATAATCCCGAAAGACTGATCTTCAAATCGAAGGTTATTCGTAAAAAAGAACACCTGCCCGATCTGCGCACAATAAGAATGGTACTTGATAGAGCTGACAAGAAGAAAGCGGCACGTGAAAAAGCAGAGATAGAGGCAATGCAACAGGTCGGAAAAACGGAATCTGTAACCGAAGAAGTACAGGCGGTAGAAGAGCCGTTAATGGAAAGATCAGAAAATGAGGAAGTATCTAATAATACTACAGAAAAGGCAAATAATGATAAACCGAAAAAGGTAACATCGCAGCAGATAAAGAATAGAGTGAGGGTAATAGGGAACAGCCTCTCCAATCTCCCCAAGGGGAGGCTCCAAGGAAGGTGTTACAGTAAGGTAACAGCCTGAAAAAATAGTGTAGATGTGTTACCTTTGTTACCTTTTTATAGATGATAATAATTGATGCCAATCAGTATTTGAGATTGTATTGAATAATCGTTCGTTTATTAGTTACTAGTTACTTCGCCCTTTGGGCAATTACAAGTTACAAGTAACCCCCTTTATTTATTGTCTCCAGATCGTGCGTCAGCCCGCGCCGTTAGCTTTATGGACGGGGTACCCGTAGGGAGAGAAAGGCGTAAAAACAAAAACGTGTTTGAGCTTAGTTGTCGGTTCGTATTATGCAAAAGCCATGAGCGAGTTTTTTTGTTTAGCCTTTGAGCCCTCTAACGGGTCGTGCTATGAAGCGGGGCGCTAAAGACTTTTTGATTCCTTTTGGGGCTTAGGCCAAAAGGAATGCAAGCAATCTGTGATTGCGCGCAGTAGAAAATAAACAAACATATAATTTCAACTCCTGATTCGCATAATTGGTATAATAGTTCTGTTCGCAGTTTATAGGTGCGTAAAATCTTACGCCCGCAATTGTCAACGGGCGAAAGATATTTCGCTCCTACCTATGCAGATGTCGCAATATTTCTTAGTTAAAGCAATGTACTGGCTATCTCCGACAATTTGCTGCGTTCGCCTTTTACAAGGTTTACATGAGCAAACAGGTCTTGTCCGGTCATCTTATCTATCATGTATGCCAGCCCGTTCGACTGCGCATCGAGATAGGGTGAATCTATCTGTTGCAGGTCACCTGCAAAGATCATCTTCGTGCCTTCGCCCGCGCGGGTAATGATTGTCTTTATCTCGTGGGGTGTAAGATTCTGAGCTTCGTCTATGATACAGATCATTTCCGACAGGCTTCGTCCGCGTATGTATGCCAAAGCCTCTATTTCGAGTCTTTTTTCGGTCTGCATCTGTTCTATATTGCGCGATTCGGCACCACCATAAGGGATATGGCTTTTTATAACGGCCAGATTGTCAAACAGCGGCTGCATATATGGTGCTATCTTCTGCTTTTCGTCACCGGGCAGGAATCCGAGTTCCTTATTGCCGAGTGCAACAATAGGACGTGCCAAAAGTACTTGATTGTAATCTTCGCTTTGTTTGAGAGCCGAAGCCAGAGCGAGCAGGGTTTTACCTGTTCCTGCTTTTCCGGTGAGGGCTGCCAGTTTTATATCGGGATCCATCAGTACCTCGAAGGCAAAAGTCTGTTCAGCATTACGGGGTTGTATGCCATAGCACGTTTGCTTTTCGATACGGCATATCTTGTTTGTGAACGGATTATAACGCGCCAGAACACTTTTCCTGCCGTTCTTCATGATGAAGCATTCGTTGGGGTTGACAGGCGTAACAAGATCGAATTCATCGAAAGGAATGCCGTCGGGACTTGCATACAGCGCATCTATAACGGCAGAGTCCATGTTGGAGAAGGTTGTATGTTGCTTCTCGAAGAGAAAGACATCGGCTACCTTGTCGTTGATATAGTCTTCTGCAGATAGACCGATAGCGCGCGCCTTCATCCGCAGGTTGATGTCTTTGGTGACGAGTATTGTCTTGGTTTTCGGATCTCGTTCCGATATTTCCATTACAGCCGACAGTATGCGGTGATCGGGTATCCGTTCGGGGAACATGGCATACACACGTTCCTGATCTTTTATACCGGTAGCCACAAACAGGTTGCCCATACCGCTGCCTAGCGGCGTGCCGTTGGTAAACAGGTTGTCGTCGGTTATTACATCTAGTTGCCGCAGAAATTCACGAGCGTTATAATTGATCTGGTCATTGCCTTTCTTGAATTTGTCTAGTTCTTCGAGTACAACGATGGGTAGATATACGTCGTTTTCCTCAAAGTTGTCCAAGCATCTGAAATCGTGTAGTATAACGTTTGTATCGAGTACGAAGTTCTTTTTTTTCTTTCTGGCCATATGTCATTATTATTTTATGTAATAACGAATATATAGGAATTTGGTTGAATAAGGGCGATAATAATTATGAATAATTACTAAAATGAAGAGTTGAGTTAATGAGCCTTGTATAAGGCTTATAGTTGCCTCCACTTTTAAGTATAGGAGATAAGGGGTAATAGATGCAAGGCTTTAGCCAAAAATAGATTAGACTAACGTGAGTTCGAAATAATAGTGTCTAAATATCAGCTAGTTATATGTTTTCTTTGTGAGCCTTGTGTAAAACCTTGTGCTCTTTGTGGTTAAATCTTATTTCTTTTACCACAAAGGACACAAAGAAAAACCACAAAGGGCACGAAGTTTACATCATATATTTTGGAAAACAATTGATTACATACTATTTTTATATCGAACTCACGTTAGACTAAAGTCCTTTGAGGGAAATTTTATCCCACGCCTTAAAAGGCGTGGCAACTATGTGTAAGCAAAAAACTCCCGCAGAGGCAGGAGTTTCTATAATTTGACATGATAGGGGAGAGTATTTAGAAGCCGAAATCGTCGATCTCCACTTCTTTTTTCTCTTCCACTTCGAATGCTTCTCTTGTCTGGTGTACTGCGTTGCCTTCGACAAATATCGCGCGATGAGGGCGTACAGGGCAGATAAACTCGCATCCTCCGCATCCCACACAAATATCGGGATTGATGTGGGGAATGGTAAGTCCTTCTCCGGCTTCGTACGGAACCATAGTTACTGCCTGTGTAGGGCAGTGTTCGGCACAGGCGCCACAGTTGTTATTGTCGGTCACTACCACACAGATATCGTGCACGAACTGAACACGTCCTATCTGGGTCATGTGTTTTTGATCTTTCGATAGTGGAAGCAATGCTCCGTTAGGGCATACATCTGCACATACAGTACAGTTGTAGTTACAGAATCCCTTGTCGTAGGTCATTACAGGTTGCATAATGCCGCCCAGTCCGTATTCCATAAAGGCTGGCTTGATCACTCGTGACGGGCATCTGCTGATACACAGGTGGCACGATGTACAATGACTCAGAAGGTGTTCGGCACTTTGTGCACCCGGCGGACAAATCGGGGTTTGACGTGTAGGCACTTTATTGCCGGACAAGATGTTGTTCACCTTATCTTGCGCCATCACTGCCGGAACGGTTACTGCTGTGGTCAAAGCTGTAGTGAGAAACTGCCTTTTGCTGTTGTCTGCGGCAGCTTTACTATCAGATGGGGCTTTCTTTCTCGCATAAGGCGCATAGGACAAAGCACCTTCGTGACAGCTGCCCAAGCAGTTGAAACAGTTGATGCAACGGCTGGAATCTATTGCATGATTTTTGCTGTCGATACAGGAGGCCTTACATTTAGTGGCACATACACCGCACATATTGCATTTGTCGGTATCTATTCTCACTTTGAACAGGGAGAATTTGCTGAGGAATCCCAGAATGGTTCCTACAGGACAAATGGTATTGCAGAAGGTGCGCCCGTATTTCCAAGCAAAGTAGCCGATAGCCAGAAGTGTTATGATGGCTATTATAAAAGAGGATATGCTGATAATCATTACATCGGCTTTATAGAACGTATAATTGCCGAAGCTGGTGAATATGGCTTCCAGTACATTGTTGCCGGCCATATAAACAGGTCTGAATACATTGGTGATGATCCTGCCGAAAGCACTGTAGGGATCGACAAGAGCTAATATAGACGGTATCTTGAGGAAGAATGTGATAACTGCAATTCCCAGAACTGACCAGCGCAGTATGTTCTTGGCTTGGCTGAATTTATACCGCTTTCTCTTCTTAGCAGTCTTCTTTGCTATCCATGCTACAATGTCCTGGTAGATACCCATAGGGCATACCGATGAACAGTAGATGCGTCCGAACAAGAGTGTAAGGACAATAAGTACCGTAAGTATAATAAAACTTCCGCTCAGCAAAGCAGGCACAAACTGTATGCGTGCCAACCAATGGAACTGATCGGGCATCAGTGCTGCAAAGTCGAGAAAGTAGAAGGCTATCAGTGTAAATAATATGACCGATATACCTACCCGCAGTTTTTTTAGCATAGTTGTTTGTTAGATCTTTATTCGTTTGATATTCAGTTTATCTATGTCCATAGTACCCAACTTCAATGATTGTCCGTTGGCGAGATGTCCTACATGTTCGAGAGGCATTTCCCGTATCTGGTTGAAGAACTTGGCAGCGGCAGTATCTACAGCTACTATATCCTGTGATATGAACAAGCCTTTAGGGTTTACTACATCGGCAGTGGAACGTCCCTGAGGCCCGTTTGTCTTCACTACCCTGTAAGCATCTACTATGTTCAGTACAGGCTTTTTAGTATATGTACAGATATCGGCTATACATTGTTGCAGGTCGGTGCGGTGGAATATCCTTCTGTCCCATATTATCCCCATATAGTTTTTCATCGACATGGTAAGGTTTGCACCTCCGTGATGTTTCAGTATAGGCAGATTGATCCACACATCGCAGTTGACTATTGCCTCGTGTATCTTAGCACTTTTCAGTTTTACGCCTTTGGGCAGGCTGACCTCTTTATAGTACGATTCTTCGTGTGCAGGAACAACTTTCGCTCCGGCTGCTTTTGCCGCTGCTTCTATGCCGCTGTTCTTGTAGCATTTAATCCAGTCGTCGCATGTATGGTCGAATACGGTCACTTCTTTCGCTCCGGCCGACAGGCATTGGCGTATGACTTCGGTTACCAGTTTAGGGTTTGTATTTCCGGCAAGCTCGGGTGTTTTATCCCAGCCTATATTAGGTTTCACTACGACCTTTTGTCCGGCTTTAATAAATTTGCCCATGCCACCCATTTCGGTAATGGCACGTCTGAACATCACATCGGGCTCGCCACCCATTACAGCTACGATATCCACTTTTTTGCCCGTTTGGGTACTATTAACAGTCTGGGCCAGTATATCCATTCCGCCACTGGCTTTTACCGTAGCTGCTGCTCCGGTAATGGCGATTGCTCTTAAGAATTTACGTCTGTCCATAATAGTAAGTAATAGTTAGTTATTTGGTTTGTTGTTTTTTTAGAATCGAAGGTTTACCCCGCCGAATACGGTTGCACGCGGCATCGGGTAACCGGCATTGATTTCGTACTTTTGTGCGAGGAGGTTTTCTCCTTTCACAAAGATTTCAAGTTGCTTTACAGGCTTATACGATCCTCTGACGTTCCAGAGGGCAAACGAGTCTTTAATTTCTTCGGTTGTATTTGTTTTCACTGAAGAGTAGAGGTCGTTTATATATTGTATGCCTGTAGACAGGTTCCATTTGTTGCGGGTATAGTTTATACCAGCATACAGTTTATGCTCGGGTGAAGCTACTACCTTATATTTCATGTGTAGCCAGCTGTAATTTGCCGACAGGCTTATATAAGGGTTAAGCTTATATTGCGTGGCGAACTCCACACCGTAGTTCTTGATCTTACCTGTATTTATATTCAGTGGTTTACCATCGACAGGCACTGTCTGTATGCTGTTCTTGCCATTGATATAATAGAGGCTGAGGTCGAAAGTCAGCGATTTGTCCAGCATCTTGTGCGATGCTGACAATTCGTAATTCATTAGTTCTTCCGGCTTCAAGTCCGGATTCTGTGGCGGAAACATATACATCTCGCGGATGGTAGGGTTTCTGAATCCCTTACTTACAATCCCTTTCAGTATAGTGTTGTCGGTAGCAATATAGCTTAGTCCTAGCTGCGGAATCCATTCTGTACCCGTTACGGCATGATGGTCTATCCGTATTCCTGCATTCAGCACAAGTTGACTGATCAAGGTTTGTTGGAAGTTCAGATAACCGGCTACTTCGTTCAGGCTTTTCTTTGCTATGTCTTTGTCGGCCTGTCCGTCCATGAAGATATTCCACGCATGGCCGCCGAAATGCTGAAAGTCGATTCCGGCTGTGGTCTGGTTTCCGGTGAAGAAGCTGTATGACTGATATAGGGTGATGCCGATCATTTTGTCTGTCGATCTGAAGCGCTCGTTTCTGGGTACGGCTTCCGGATTTACGGCACTGTATCCGTCATTTATCTTATGCTTGCCGAAGTTGTAATAGACCTTCAGTGCACCTGATGTCTTTTCATAATTGTTTTCGAGTGAAAATGAAGTCACACCACGTATTATATCCGCATCGTTATCCAACAGGGGAGCGCTTGTCGTTCCGGGATTGGATGCTTTGAAATTAGTCAGATCGAGGTCGACGAACGCATTCCAGTTCGGAGAGAAATCGTATCCCACTTTACCGTATCCGCTATACTGCTCAAAGTCCATATTATCCCGATGATTATCGCTTCTGTTATAGCTGAGCGATACATAGCTGTTAAATTTTCCGGAGCGTACGGCATTATTAAGTTCGGTACTCAGCGTATTGTACGATCCGTACATGGCACGTACTCCGGTTCTTATACCATCTTCCTTTTGTTTTTTTGTTATAATATTGATTACCCCACCCATAGCATTCGATCCGTATAGTACCGATGCTGGGCCTCTTACCACTTCTACCCGTTCGGCCATCAGTGATTGATACGAGTCGGCAAGGGGATGTCCCATCAATCCCATATACTGGGGGTGCCCGTCTATCAGCATCAGCATCTGGGCAGTGGGGCTTCCGCCTATTCCGCGTATGGTCATACCTCCGGCTGCTCCGGTGGATACACCGTAACCCATAATTCCCCGCGATGTAACGAACAGGCTGGGAACTTCTTCGGTAATAATAGGTAGTAACGATTGCTCAAATTTGGCTTCTATCTGCTTACTGCCTACTACACTTACACTCATCGGTAAATTGTTCAGGTTTACTGCCGGACGGCTTCCGGTGACAATTATCTCACCCAATTCTACTGAATCGCGAACCACTGCATCAGGCTTTCTCTCTTCAGCTCTTATCATTTGCAGGGAGAGTGCCAGTAATGCAATCACATAGAATGATCTTTTCATATATTACTATAGTAGCCAAGGAAATTTGAAGCAGTCCTCGTCGTATAGAGCGTAGTCTGCTTTTCCATTAACTGCAAAAGTTCTTATAAGTTTTGCTTCTGCCAGTAGCTGACATGCGTATGAAAGTGAAGCGCCTGTTTTTACTCTGTCTTCTACCAGTAGGATAGACTTTCCCTTGTAGTCGAAATCGATAGGAGCCATTAACTGTGGGCTATCGTATTTTGGCTTCTGGTTGATGTCGCGCAGGTTTATCTTTAAAAGCTGAATCTCGATATCCAGGCGCTGATTGAGTATCGCTGCGGGGATAATACCCCCGTTAGCGATAGCAACAATCATATCGAATTCTTCGTTGAAAGGTATAGTGCGAAAACGTTCGCGTACCTCTTCGAATGTTTTGTCGTACATCTTTGTTTGATGAATCAGAGTTTAGCAATCGCTTTTAGTACAGCATATCCGCCAAATACCTGAATCAGCATTCCCGGTATTCCTATGCGGAAATCCTGAACTGCGAGAAAGAAATCTTTGACGATAGCCCATTCTATCAATGTTCCTACTACCTGATATGCCAGAACTACACCGATGATCGCCAGAATAGAAACTTTCTCAAATTTGTGTGCGGCATATGCAGCTGCTCCTGCAAGCAGAGTAGATTTAGCAAGTATGACAGGCAATACATCTAATGATGGCATAGCAAACAACAGATAGTTTACCAGCGGAGATAATATTGCAGTCAGTAAACCGACCTTGAAGCCGTATTTGTATGCAGCTATCAGGGTAAAGAAATAGATAGGCAGCAATGTAAGGCCACCATTCGGTACCAGATGGCAAATTTGCGGTAATACCAGATTGCCGGCTATAAAGAGCGATGCGAACAGATAGGTTTTAACCTCTTTGTAATTTAATGAATAAAGTTTTACTGAAGTTGTTTCCATAAGCTTTTCAAATTAGTATAGTGTATTTTATTGTATATAAGGAATGTCCTTTTATCGTTTTAAGTTGCCTGAATTTCTATAATTGCTGTTTCTGATGGTATTAACAAATACAATTTTAACTGTTATTTTTGGATTGAACAAATAAAAGCCCTGTTTTTTAAATTCATTAAGATTATAGATATAATTTATTTGAACTTAAGGCTCTTAATTGTATTCGATCAGTAATTTATGATAGTGCTTTTCTAAACAATATAATCTTTGTATCTTTGATATAAGATTTAATAAATAACAATCCGATAACAGTAATGAACATAGCAGATCTCAAAAACGATAACTTCTTCCTGCTTGCAGGACCTTGCGTAATAGAGGGTGAAGAAATGGCTCTCCGTATAGCCGATAAAGTGATAAATATAACATCGAAACTGAATATACCTTATGTATTTAAGGGATCGTATAAGAAAGCAAACCGCTCGCGGGTAGACTCTTTTACCGGAATAGGTGATGAGAAAGCGCTGAAAATATTGCGTAAAGTAGGCGAGACTTTCGGTGTGCCTACCGTTACCGATATTCACGAAACGCATGAGGCCGCAATGGCTGCCGAATATGTAGATGTATTGCAAATACCCGCATTCCTTTGCCGTCAGACCGATCTGCTTATTGCTGCGGCTAAGACAGGTAAGATTGTAAACATAAAGAAAGGGCAATTTCTTGCACCTAACGGAATGCAATTTGCCGCACAAAAGGTAGTGGATTCGGGTAATAGTAATGTTATTATAACAGACAGGGGCACGTCTTTCGGCTATTCCGATCTGGTAGTGGATTTCAGAGGAATACCAGAAATGAAGGAATTTGGCTTTCCGGTGGTATTGGATGCAACTCATTGTCTGCAAAAGCCGAATCAGGCATCGGGAGTAACAGGTGGTCAGCCTAAACTGATAGAGACCATGTGTAAGGCGGGTATCGCTACAGGAGTAGACGGATTATTTATCGAAACTCATTTCGATCCCGCAAATGCTAAGTCCGATGGAGCTAATATGCTTCCGCTAGATCAGTTAGAAGGGTTGATGGCCCGATTGACAAGATTAAAAGCAGCCTTGTAAATATGAAGGTAGATATTTGTTTCACCCCCGCATTATATCCTTATTATTCGGACGATGACAGCGATAAGATTGTTGTCGTAGTCGATATTTTTCGGGCTACAACTACCATGTGTGCCGCTTTGAATAACCGGGCAAGAGCAATTATTCCCGTTGCGTCTATCGAAGAGGCTCAGGCATATAAATCAAAAGGCTATCTGGTAGGGGCGGAGCGAAATGTAAGACGTTGCGACTTTGCCGATTTTGGTAATTCTCCATTCGACTACACCGAAGATAAAGTAGGCGATAAGGAAGTCGTTTTTACGACGACTAACGGCACGCAGGCTATCGAAATGGCTAGTGCTGCGGGAACTCTTATTATCGGTGCATTTTCTAATATAGATGCAGTAGCTGATTTTTGTGTAGGTATGCAGAAAGATGTGATTGTGCTTTGTGCCGGATGGAACAACCGCTTTAATATAGAAGATTCGCTTTTTGGTGGTGCTTTAGCCAGACGACTTATTGGTAGAGGATATGCGTCAGCCTCAGATGCTACACAGGTTGCCCTGTCTATGTGGGAAGAAGCTAAGCCGGATGTCCGTAATTATATTAATCGGACGGAACATGTCAAGCGGCTCGAAGCAAATAATCTGCAAGACTCTGTAGAATATTGCCTGACCGAAGATACAGTAGATCTCGTTCCTGTCTACAACAGGGAGACGAGGAAAATAATCATAGCCTGAATCAGCAATGGCCGATCATAACGAACTTGGAAAAAGAGGCGAAGATGCGGCTGTGAGCTATCTCAGGAAGGAGGGTTATGAGATTGTAGAACGTAACTGGAATTACGAGAGGTACGAGATAGATATTATAGCCAGAGATGATGAGTTTATTGTCTTTGTAGAAGTAAAGACACGTAGTAGCGATCAATGGGGAAATCCCGAAGAAGCTGTATCTAAGGGAAAGATCAGGCGTATTGTAGAAGCTGCCGATTTCTATCTGAGAGAGTATGATATAGATTCTCCTGCCCGTTTTGATGTAATTGCAGCTATCTGGAATGGAAAGGGTTTTGAAATTGACCATATAGATGATGCTTTCCTGGCACCCGTAAATTAATCTTTTACGATATGAAACATCAATATCTCTACGTTATCCTATTAGCGAGTGCCGCCTTCTTTTCATCGTGCGGTACAATGAGACCTATTAAAAGTGCGAATTTTGTCTCTTTATCTGAAACGAATAAAATCGATGGGGATTATTTTTTATGGACCAGAGAACAATCCGACTATGCAGATAGGATATCCAGAAAGAATGCCTTGTCCTTTTTTGAAAGAGATACGACCGATTATTCATATATGAGCATTCAGGGAAGAACCAGAGCTTTCACAAAAGATACGGCAGAATTTATGCACCTAAGAACGGAGGGAAAAGACAAGTTGATAGTATCTTATCAAAATAAAACAGGGAAATATGAACGGGTTTATAAAGGCCAATTAAAGAAGAAGTTCTTCGAAATCTATTATAACAAAAAGCAGTTTTATATGCCATTGATATTTAGTTATATAAATATAAACAGAGTCAGAGTAGGCAAGTCGGAAAAAGGGGAGCTGATAATAAACAATTTCGCAGATCAGACAAGTAATCTCTTAATGTTGGCCGGAGGTTGGTATGAACACAAATCCTATAAATTTCATTCAGCTAATATTAATAAGGAGTTAATCCCTGTAAGAGTCGATGGGAAATGGGGATATGCAGATTCACAGGACAATATCGTAATTCCGTGTCAATATGATTATGCGTGTTTTTTTGAAAGTGGAATAGCTCAGGTAAGGCTAAATGATAAATGGGGAATAATAGACCAACGGAATCGGTTTAAGATTCCATGTATTTATAGTCTGATAGTTCCGTTTGCTGACGGGAGATTCAAGGTTTACCTGAATAATAAGTCGGGAGTGCTCGATGGAGACGGAAAAGAGGTAATACCTGTAATATATGACCATATAGGGCCTCTCGAGGATAATATGGCAAAAATCAAATTGGGAGACAAAATAGGATATATTACACGTGATGAGGTAGTCATTCCGGCGATTTATACGCACTTGTATGAAGATGGCGATACCTATTTCTTTGCAGAGAAGAATGGCGGAAATTATTTCGTGGATAGAGATGGCTACGAGTATCAGTTAAGTGAAAAAAGCTTACGATTCAAGAAAGGGATGGTGCCAGATACGGCTACAAAAAGGAAGATCTTATTTGAAGAACAAGATATAGAACAATAAGGGTATGAATATAGAAGAAGCACGCGAAGCCTGCCTGTCCATAAAAGGAGCGACTGAGTGTTTCCCATTTGGGGAAGACACGCTCGTCTTTAAAGTGATGGACAAAATGTTTGCTTATATGGGACTTGAGTCCAGAGACGGGGAGCATTGGCTCAATCTGAAATGTGATCCGGAGAAGGCTGTCGATCTGCGAGAGCGATATGAAGGAATCAGGCCGGGTTATCATTCGAATAAGAAGTACTGGAACACTATCGTTATTGAGAGCGATGTGCCGGAAAAAATGATAGAAGAACTGATACAACATTCGGTAGATGAGGTTATAAAGAAGCTGCCGAAAGTAAAGCAAGCTGAATATCATAATAGCTAATCGGTGGGGCAAATTTTCCATATTCGAGAGACAGACTCTACGAGCAATTATCTGAAAGAACTTCTTAGCCGCACAGAGGTAGAAGAGGGAACAATTGTATTTGCCGATTTTCAGACTGCAGGAAAAGGGCAGCGTGGAAATAGCTGGGAATCGGAAGCTAAGAAAAATCTATTGTTTAGTATTGTATTCTATCCGGATACAGTAAGAGCCGGAGAGCAGTTTGTAATATCTCAGATAGTCTCTCTTGCTGTAGTGAAATTTCTGGAGAAATATACTGATGACATCACTATAAAATGGCCTAACGATATCTATTGGAAAGAAAAGAAGATCTGTGGCATCCTTATCGAAAATACATTGAATGGAGATAAAATTATAGAATCTGTATGCGGTATTGGAATTAATATCAATCAGACGGAATATGTAAGTAATGCACCCAATCCGGTTTCGCTGAGCCAGATTACAGGTGAAGAATATGACTTGAGTGTATTGTTGGGTGAAGTCGGACAGGCCTTTTCTCTATATTATGATTATATAAGATCGGGAAAAGAGAAAACTGTGGAAGAAGAATACAAGTCTTTCCTGTTTCGGAGGCAAGGTTATTATTGGTATGATGATGGTGAAAAAAACTTTCAGGCTTATATCAAAGATATAAAGCCGAATGGGTTACTTGTATTGGAAACAGATACAGGCGAAGAACGAAGCTTCGCATTCAAAGAAGTCCGCTATGTATTATAAATGGTAAAACAATAGGCTATCAGATAAGTATATTATATATCGTGTACGAATGCTTGTCCTCTCCTTCTTTAGAGCGGACATAGTGTTTGTCAATATCTATTTTTATGCACTGACGGACATTGAGCAGCGCAAAGATCTCCTCATTCGTTAAGTCTTCCTTCTCATAAACCACAATACGGGCAAAAGAATCGTCAATAGTCACTTTCGTGGCTTTGTTGGCCGGAGTTGTTGACTGCAATACTGAAACTATAGGGTGCTTTTTATCAAGTTGATCATCCATTGGTTTGCGAAATGTAAATTATATAATCCAGACGTTTTATATCTCCGGCTTCCGATTACGCAAATATAGAAAAATATATTTAATAAGCAAAGTTTAACTTTTTGTCAATATGTTATTTATAGGTGGTATTAAAATTTCTATCAATGATATTTTGTTGTATGTATTTTTATGCATACTTTTGTGTTGTTTTTGTATATTTATACTGATATGACGAAAAAATATAGACATAGAATAATAAAAGAAGTACTACAGACAACTGAAGTTAACAGTCAGGAAATGCTTCTCAACGAGCTTGTATCTAAAGGGTTTGAACTTACTCAAGCTACTTTATCACGCGATATAAAAGAACTGAAGATAGTGAAAGTGCCAACAGCAAAAGGGAGCTATATATATCAGTTGTCCGATAATATTCAGACAGACAACGAAATAACTCCTGCTTCGGCTTTTGGCTTTTCGGGTATTGAGTTTTCCGGAAATCTGGCGGTTATCAAAACGCGTCCGGGATATGCAATGGCTATTGCCGCCGAAATAGATAAAAAAGCAGCCGGATATATACTGGGAACAGTAGCCGGAGATGATACCATCTTGCTTATACCCAGAGAGAATGTTGACCGAAATGAAGTATTGGCTTCATTGTCGGTGTTTATTCCTAACATAAAATAGTGAAAGTTACAGAAATGAACAATATAGATGAACTTGTGGTAGAAAAACCAATGGAACAAGATTTACAACTGACTATACAAATTGCCAATGAGGGACATCTGACCTATGTGCAAACTATACTGGATACCATAGAAGCTGCCGCTAAAGTGAGGGGTACGGGTATTGCCAAAAGAAGCCCTGGATATCTGGAGCTGAAAATAAAAGAAGGTAAAGCTATTATTGCCCTTATGGGGGATGAGTTTGCCGGATTCTGTTATATCGAATCGTGGGGTAATAAGCAATTCGTTGCCAACTCGGGACTGATAGTCGTTGAGAAATTCAGACAGCATGGGCTAGCCAAAAAAATCAAGCAGCATGCCTTTTCGCTGGCAAGGGCGATGTTCCCAACAGCCAAAGTTTTCGGTCTGACTTCGGGTGCCGCCGTAATGAAAATAAATACAGAACTGGGTTATGTTCCGGTGACATTCGCACAACTTACCGATGACGAATCATTCTGGCGAGGTTGTCAGGGCTGTGTCAATTATGATATACTTACACGTACCGACCGTAAATATTGTATCTGTACAGCTATGCTTTTCGATCCGGATAAGCAGAAAGATAAGAAAGAAATAAAAGACCTTATAAAAGATTTAAAGAAACAATTAAAATGAAAAAGAAAGTTGTTTTAGCATTTAGTGGAGGACTCGATACATCGTTTTGTGCAAAATACCTGTCAGCCGATCTTGGTTATGAAGTATATACTGCAATAGCAAATACAGGAGGGTTTACACAGGAAGAACTGGCCGTAATAGAAGAAAAGGCCTATAAGTTGGGTGCCGCAAAGCATATCAGCCTCGATATTACACAGGAATACTACGAAAAGAGTATAAAATATATGATCTTCGGTAATGTACTTCGCAACGGTACATATCCTATCTCGGTGAGTTCTGAGCGTATTTTTCAGGCGATTGCTATTATCAATTACGCAAAGGAAATTGGTGCAGATGCCGTAGCTCATGGCAGTACAGGTGCTGGAAACGATCAGGTACGCTTCGACCTGACTTTTGATGTGCTGGCACCGGGCATAGAAATAATTACGCCTACGCGTGATATGTTGCTTACACGTGAGTATGAAATCAACTATCTGAAAGAGCATGGATATGAAGCCGACTTCACGAAGATGGAATATTCTATAAACAAAGGTCTCTGGGGTACTAGCATCGGAGGAAAAGAAACGTTGAAATCCGAACAAACCCTGCCGGAAGAAGCTTATCCATCCCAATTAAAAAAGGAAGGGAAAGAAACCCTTACCATAAATTTCGAAGAAGGGGAGATTGCAGCTATAAATGGAGTTGCCTATACCGATAAGGTGAAAGCTATCCAGAAGATAGAAGAAATAACATCGGCCTATGCCATCGGGCGCGATATGCACATCGGTGATACAATCATCGGAATTAAAGGGCGTGTAGGTTTTGAAGCCGCTGCGCCGTTAGTTATTATCAATGCGCACAAGATGCTGGAGAAACATACGCTGACTAAGTGGCAACAATACTGGAAAGAGCAGGTAGGCAACTGGTATGGAATGTTTCTTCATGAAGCGCAATATCTCGAACCTGTAATGCGTGATATAGAGGCAATGCTTGAAAGTTCGCAGCGTAATGTAACAGGCAAGGTCATTATAGAACTGCATCCTTACCGCTATGTGCTTGTCGGAGTAGAAAGCAATTTCGATCTGATGAAAGCTGACTTCGGAGAATACGGAGAGGTGAACAAAGCATGGACATCTGACGATGCTAAAGGATTTACCAAGATATATGCTATGACGAATAAGATATATCATAGTGTGCAAAACCGTAATAAAACTATAGAGTAATTTTATTAAACACAGAGTAACACACTCCTTTTATTCTGTGGTTAATAAAAAATATGAATTTATGATTAAAGCAGGAATTATAGGCGGAGCCGGATATACAGCCGGTGAGCTGATCAGAATATTACTAAACCACCCGCAAGTACAACTGATATTTGTAAACAGTACCAGTAATGCAGGCAATAGGCTGTCTGACGTACATGGCGGATTATTGGGCGAGACCGATATGCGGTTTACCGATCAGTTGCCTTACGATAAAATAGATGTGCTCTTTTTCTGCACCGCACATGGTGATACAAAGAAGTTTATGGAGGCTAATGATGTGCCCAAGAATCTGAAGATAATAGACTTGTCTACCGATTATCGTCACAAGGCGGAAGGCAATAACTTCATCTATGGACTACCGGAACTCAATAAAGAGCAGATAAAGAAATCGTCTTATATAGCCAATCCCGGTTGTTTTGCTACAGCTATTCAGTTGGCATTGCTACCATTGGCGAAGGCTGATCAATTGAATGCCGAGATTCATGTGAATGCTATAACAGGCTCTACAGGTGCAGGAGTAAAACCTTCGGCTACATCCCATTTCAGTTGGCGCGAGAATAATATATCAGTATATAAAGCATTCGAGCATCAGCACCTGACCGAGATAAAACAGTCACTGACGCAGCTACAAGGGAACTTCGATCAGGAGCTGAACTTCATACCTGTCAGAGGAAACTTTACCAGAGGTATCTTTGCTACGATTTACCTCAATTACAGCGGAACGTTGGAAGATGCAGAAAAGCTATATGCCGATTTCTATAAAGACAGCCCGTTTGTTGTTGTAACCGATCAGAACCCTGATCTGAAACAAGTGGTGAATACCAATAAGTGTGTATTACATCTCGAAAAACATGGGAATAAACTGCTTATTCTCTCATGTATAGATAATCTCGTGAAAGGAGCTTCAGGGCAGGCTGTACAGAATATGAACCTGATCTTTGGTTTGGAAGAAACCGAAGGTTTGAAGTTGAAAGCAAGCGCATTCTAAAAAATGAAAGAACTTAGTTCGCAAGACATAGTAAAAATCAAAGAAGAGAAGAAAGTCGGCTATGTATTTCCCTTTCTTATTCTCGGTGCAGGGCTTCTTTTTGATGTTGTGTATTATTTTATGTCTGCTGAACTAAACCTGTTTATAGTAGCATTGAATAGTGGTATTGTAGCCCTTTGCTTACTCATCGAGTATCTTATCAATCGTAATTACAATAAGGATATAGAATCCGGTGTAAAACAAATCGAACAAGGAAAGATACAGGATAAAGAACGGTCGAGAAGCTATGAGAGTGGTAGTGGTAATTTGTATATCCCTATTATTGGAGATATATTTCCACGACTGTGGGGTAGTCATCCCAAATCTTCACTTATCTATTATCTGACAATTAATAATATCAGATATCAGGCTGATGAAGACGTTTATAATAAAGTCGACGTTGGAGATGAGATAGAGATGTATTTTACAACCTCTAGCCATATTTTGCTCGGATTTGGAGAAAAGGTTTAGAAGCTAATGTTTTACTATCAAAAGGAAAAACTTATAAGATTTATATGGAAATCTAGCGCATATTTCCTCTAGAAGATATAAACCTTATAATACAGAAGCATATGAAATTTGAAGTAGATAACCAAACCAGAAGAGACCTCGAAATCTTTGGTACCGTCAAAGGGGGAATGTCGGTAGTCAGTTTATTCGATTTTACCGTATGCATAGGCGGACGGCGGAAGTTATACAACTTTCTGTCCGAACCACTTACCGATGTGCATAAGATAACTGAGCGGAAGAACAGTATTGCCTTCTTTCAGCAACACTTGCCGTCGGGGCTCGATGTTGATAAGAACTCACTGGACTTTACCGAATATTATCTGCGTCATAGTAGCCTGTCGTCGAAGCCTATATCCAAGCTTAGAGCCTTCGAGAAGAAGATTATGAGCAAAATATATCCCAGTAATGAATATTATATGGTGGAGACAGGTGTAAGTGCAACTGTAGAACTACTCAAAGCCATACACAAGTTTTCTCTTCTGTTGGATGAGAAAGCTCGCGAATATGACTGCCCGCAATATCTGCTCGATCATAACAAAACGGTAAAAGGCCTGCTGTCTCAACCCGCATATAGCCGGATGATCAAAACAAAAAGGCTTAAAGCTTATGATATTACCGACTTCGATTATGTATTCCGTTATACAAATAGAGACGATGTCCTGTTCTTTCTGGAGCTTGTATATGAATACGACGCATTCTTGGCAATAGCCAAAGCAGCAGGTAAATATAAGCTGTCGTATCCCGAAGTAGTGCCCGAAACGGAGAATTGTCTCGAAATAGAAGACCTGTTTCACCCCTTTGTCGATGGCGCGATTGCCAACAATATACAGTTTGACAATACATCGAACCTGCTCTTTATATCGGGGCCTAATATGGCAGGCAAATCTACTTTTCTCAAGGCTCTAGGAGTTTCCGTTTATCTGGCGCATGCAGGATTCCCTGTTCCGGCTTCAAAAATGAAGCTGAGTGTGTTGTCCGGCTTGTCCACTACCATTAATATATCCGATAACCTTGCTTCGGGCTATAGCCACTTCTATGCCGAAGTGATGCGCATAAAAGAAGTAGCCCAGAAACTGAAGACTAACAAAAACATGCTGGTGCTGTTCGATGAACTGTTCAGAGGTACCAACGTAAAAGATGCTTATGACGGTACGCTGGCTATCGTTTCTGCATTTGCACAAATCAGGACGTCTTTCTTTGTTATATCCACTCATATCGTAGAAGTAGCACGCGAATTGGAAGTAGAGAAGAATATACAGTTCTGTTACTTCGATATTCAGGAAAAGGATGGGCATCCTGTCTACACCTACAAGCTGCGAAAAGGCGTATCCGAAGTCCGGCTTGGTATGTATATTATCCGCAAAGAAGGATTGATAGAATTGATAAAAGATCTTTAAATAAAAGCTTAATAATGAAACTATTTGATGTATTTCCGCTATTCGATCTTAATATCGTAGAAGGAAAAGGCTGTTATGTGTACGATGACAAAGGAAACGAGTATCTCGATCTCTATGGCGGTCATGCCGTTATATCTGTCGGACATACGCATCCTTACTATGTGGCAAAGCTGACTGAACAACTCAATAAGATTGGATTCTATTCCAATTCTGTAATCAATGAACTGCAAAAGGAAGTCGCCCAAAAACTTGGTGAGCAGTGCGGTTATCCCGACTATTTCCTGTTCATGGTTAATTCGGGTGCCGAAGCAAACGAGAATGCTATAAAACTGGCTTCGTTCCATAACGGACGCAAGAAAGTATTGGCATTCCGCAAAGCATTTCATGGCAGGACATCGGCTACAGTTGCAGCTACAGACAGCCCGGCTTATTTAGCCCCTGTAAATCTCAATGCCAACTATGTGTTTGCACCTTTCAACGATATAGATTTTGTAAAGAAAGAACTGGCGACCGGCGAATACTCATCAGTTATCATAGAGGGTATTCAAGGTGTGGCAGGCATACAGATTCCGCACGACGATTTTCTGAAAGAACTGCGAAAAGTGTGTACCGAAACGGGAACTATCCTGATCCTTGACGAAATACAATCAGGTTACGGACGTAGCGGCAAATTCTTTGCCCATCAGTATGCCGGAATCGAAGCAGACCTTATTACGGTAGCAAAAGGTATCGGTAACGGATTCCCAATGTCAGCCGTATTGATAAACCCTATGTTCAAAGCCGTTTACGGACAACTGGGAACTACCTTTGGCGGAAATCATCTGGCTTGCGCTGCTGCTATTGCCGTTCTGGATATTATGAAGAACGAAAACCTGATAGAAAATGCCTATACAGTGGGTGAATTTCTGATGCAGGAACTTCGGAAAATACCACAGATAAAAGAAGTGCGCGGACGCGGGCTTATGATCGGTATGGAATTTGATGAACCGATAAAGGAAAAGCGCAGTAAACTATTGTTCGAAGAAAAGGTATTTACCGGAGCTACCGGAACGCATGTATTCCGCTTGTTGCCACCGTTGTGCCTCACTATAGAGCAAGCTGAGGTCTTCCTTGAAAGATTTAAGAAGGTGCTGTAACAGAGTCTATTGAGGAGGTGACAGGTAGATGAATGGCCACATGGGTATATTCCTCAGTATAAAATATATTGCGAGTATGGCAATGAAGATATAGCCTGTGTATACCGGAAAATTGAAGTATTTCAGAGCCTTCTCGCTTTTCAGTATGTACCTTTGGCATAGTATAAAGTACATGTACAGGAAAAAAGGCAATCCGATAATCATTATCAGATTATATCGCAAAGCATTTAATATTTCTCCATGTATCAGGTAATAAAAGGCTCGCTGGCCACCACATCCGGGGCACTGTAAGCCTGTCAGCTCATGGAAACTGCATTGCTTGCTCCATACATCGCCACTATTGCCGTAGTATGCATAGTAAATATAGCCTACAAGTATTGGCAGCGCGATAATGATAATACAAAGTATATACTTTTTCATAATAAAAAGAGAAAGGTAATCAACCTGGCTGAATTACCTTTCTCTGCTTATCCTAAAATATTTTAATTATTGTACCTGATCCAGAATTTGTTGATATTGATCTGTAATTGCACTTAAGCCACCTGTGATAATCAGGAATATGAAGTAAAGCACATTCAATGCAAAGAAGCCCAGAGCTATAAAAGCTAGTATTCTTGCTGTTTTAGCCGATTTTTCAGCACCTTGGTAATCTCCCATAGTATATTTGGAATCTACCTGAGTAGAGAATACGATAGCTATAATACCAAGTATAAGCCCTATACAGCATGGAGAACATAGTCCCAACACTGTGGATACAATAGACAATACAAGGTTGTTATCAGGTTTAGTAGGCATATAGTCCTGATTTTGTGTAGATTGGTAAGATGAAGAGAACTGAGTTCCTTGTTCTTCTTGGTTAAATTCTGACATAATATATAGTTTTGATTAATAATTTTTATCAAAAATAAATATTATTTCAATACTTTGCTAAAAATAGATGAAATAATCTTCTTAAAAATGATATTATACTACTATTTTTGATCTAAATATGAAAAAGAAATATATCATATTCTTTTCAGTTGCCCTCGTATTATTAGCCTTCACAGCATACGGATTATATATAGGCTACTACAAAGGCTATATACGCATGAATTATCCCACTTTTGCAGATTATCCCGTACAAGGTATTGATGTTTCGCATCATCAGGAAAAAATAGACTGGGGAAAACTTGATAAACAGGCTGTACAGTTTGCATTTATCAAGGCTACCGAAGGCGGTAACCACAAAGATTCCATGTTTCAGGAGAACTGGCGCGAGGCGCGGGATCATCAGATACTATCGGGAGCGTACCATTTCTTCACATTCTGCAAAGAAGGAGAGGAGCAGGCTCGCAATTATATCCACTATGTTCCGCGCGACAGCATAGACCTGCCGCCCATTATCGACCTCGAATACGGAGGAAATTGTCAGGAAGCCAATCGCAAAGAAGACCTGATACTGGAAATTACACGTTATCTCGAAATCATCGAAGATCACTATCAGCGTAAGGTCATTATATACACTACGAACGAGTTTTACCGTAATCACTTGCAGAACCGTTTTCCTGACAACCCGATATGGATCAGGAACATTCTTTCCGAACCCAATCTGCCCGATGGACGCAAATGGACATTCTGGCAATTTGCCAATCGCGGACGGCTCGATGGTATCACTACACTGGTCGATCTGAATGCGTTTAATGGCAGTAGAGAGGAATTTGATAAAATGCTGTTGAAGCATTGATCAAATTGTTTTATCCGAATATGTCAAAGAACTTTTTTGTATATTACTTTTCTATAGGTCTATGCTGTTTCTATTTAAGGTATTACCTCAACAATAAAGTAATAAATAAAAAGTGCAAATCGTGGTAAATTACCACTAGCAGCTGTTACTATGAAGCAATAAAGCACAAGAGGTAACAGTACTAAACTATAGCCACCGGCAGCATTAAATATCCATTTGTGATAGACTGATAGCTCTCTTTTCCTGTAAGTAAATAAAGTAATTATACTTGTAATTATCGGAGCAATAAACAATAGAAAAAATATACTTATTAATAATAGACCAGATACCTTCCAAAATATGCCTGTAAGTATAATAAGTAAAAGCCCTCCATAGATGAAGAATAGAAAGAATAAACGAATATACGGAACCGAATCTACTTCAAACTGCATCTTCGTCACCAGCTTTATATAAAGTACTAATCCCGCTATTGGTATCACGAAATAGATTAATATTGGTATTACGTAAATAGTGTCCATTATTTTAATATGTTTTATTTATCTAATAGCTGTATATTTTAACTAAAAAGTAATGAAAGTAACGGATTTGCATTGTTTTTCATGATACAATGAGACAAAAGATGGAAACCGGCAATAACAATGGGAAATATGCAATAGCAGCATAGTATATCCATTTGTGGCAAACCGAATAGTCATACTTAATAAAGAAAACGATCAGACCGGCAACTATTGGAGCATATAAACCCTGAAATAGTGCAGCCGATAATAATAATTTCGACCAGCTCCAAAATACAGAAGTAAGAATGATGAGCAAAAGCCCTCCATAGATCATAAATAGGAAGAAGATGCTGAAATACGGAACAGAATCTATTTTAGCTTTCAGACCTTTTACCAATATTATATAAGTCGCTAATCCCACTATTGGTATTACGAAGTAGATCAGTATTGGGATTATATAAATTGAGTCCATCATTTTAATGTGTTTTATTTATTTGAGATCTGTGCATTTTAACTAAAATGTAACTATTCAGTTAACAGTCAACAGTGAGCAGTCAACAACAGATACAAATTAGATTTTAGTTTACTATTCTGAGTTTTCCTCCCGTAGGGGCGAACCCATGTGTTCGCCCGAAGATCGAATAAATGGACAAGGGCAATCCGCTGTTCCTACAATACCAATTTTAACTAAAATGTAACGAATGTAATGGATTTGCATCATTTTTATTCTTTGTTACTTTCTCCTCTTGTTTTCTCTTTGTAGCCTCCCTTTAGGGAGGTTTGCGGGGTTGCTTTTTATCCTTAAATCTTATAGATAAAACTATCCGGAAATCATATACCTGTGTGCTCATCTATCGCCTTCCTGTCTTCCGGTTTCAGATATTGTACTGCTATACGGTTTTCAGGATTCTTGTCGAATGTATAGAGTGTAAGAATAAATAGCCATTGCAGCGGTTTCATCAGCAGGTATATTGCATCTGCCACATATTTGTTGTTGAATATCCCGTAATATTTATGTACCACGTCGCCCACCTTATTATAGTTGTGCCTGATAACCTTATGCAGTCTTGGCGCCTTTTGCCAGACAAGGTCTTCAAACGCATTCGCTACCAGTAATTGCCTGTTGCAGATAATAGGTTTCCCAAGCCTCTGTCCGTAGCGTTCCGGTTTCACCACATCTTTGTGTCCGTTAGCCGCCACCGAACAAAGAAAATGCCCGCCACATTCCACATTTTCGCACATATAATCCAGTTGCGAAAAACCATGCTTGTAAGTATCGGTGAAGGCGCTGATCATCGAGTCCGGTTTTTGTCCAAACAGGATAAGAATAGCGGCAATAAGGAAGAGCATAGGGACGCACAGCACTATCAGAAATGTAAGCCTGCTTTCAAATGTGAGTATTTCCCATGCCAGTTTTTCAGCTTTGTTCTTAGGGGTGAAACCCGTCTCTTCTGCATACTCACTCACTATCGAGAAGTTTTTGTTTAGTGCCATGCCAAAGAGGATAAGGATGGGAATGTATAAGGCAATAAATATTGCAATAGTAGGTGCTGTGTGGAAAATAAGCACTACACACAATATCGAGCCTATTATAAGCCAAACATTCAACAAAATATCTATAATAGGAGATATAAACCCGCTGCGATATACTGAAATGAAATATGCAACTACACTCAGTCCGATAAGTACATATATCGAAAGTTTATGATCAGGAGAAAAAGTTGCTGAGTCGTTGCAGCAATCGTTCGTAGCGCCATCTGCTACTATAAGATAAATCAATGGAAAAATGATAATGAATACGACTTCTACGAGAAACCGGATATAATTTAAAATATACCTTGTGGCTCTCTCTTTTTCGTTGTCGTAAATGATGAAGAAAGGGATAACCAAGAATATTGAGAATAGGATAATGATTATTGTTTCCATGCTGGATCATTTAGTACTGTTGATGTTTCTTCCTTATTGAATACTTTTTCCTCTTTCTTTGTATTACCCACTTTGGATAATATTGATTCCAACAACGGCAGCATATTGTTCAATCCGCCCGTCTTGATAATGAAATTCCACAACGGCTCAAACTTTTTCCATCCTCCAGTGTAGAACAAGTGTTTCAATATATGCTTTGCCGATTCGTGGCTGAATGACGCCTCTATGATATTCGACCAGCTGTAAAACTCCTTATATGCCCAATTGTAACCCTTTTCCAGTTCTTCGGCTGTCAGTCCCTGTGTCTTATATACCACGTGACGTGTGTCGTATAAGTCCCAGTTGCGGGTAAGTATGCGCCCTTCAGCCTCCATGTTTTGAAATAGCCGCGTGCCGGGGTAGGGGGTGAGCACATGGTAAGTTGCTGTAGTGATGGCATTCTCCACACCCCAATCTACTGTCCGTCTGAATACATCCTTATCGTCATGGTCGAGCCCGAATACAAAGCTACCGTTTATCATTATTCCCAATGAATGCAAGCGTCTGACTACTTCTTCATAGTTCCTTGCAATGTTTTGATTCTTATTGCTTTGACGCAGGTTTTCGGGTGAGAATGTCTCGAAGCCGACAAATACGCTGCGTAGCCCCGCTTCGGCGGCTTGTTCTATCAAGTTGCCGTTCAGTATTGAGTCAATTGTTGCCGCCCCCTGAAATACACGATTCATTCCCTTCATCCCTTCAAACAATTCGGAAGCAAATTTCGGATTACCCAGCAAGTGATCATCCAGAAAGTAGAGGTGTTTTCCCGGTAACCGTTCTATTTCCGCGAGGGCATCGTCTACAAGCTGTGTGTAAAACGATTTTCCTCCGGTAAAGAACGCATCTTTATAGCAGAAATCGCAGTGATGCGGACAGCCTCTTGTTACGATCAGTGAGTTAGGCACAAGGTAGCGGTTCCGTTTGATAAGGTCTCTCCTTACGGGTGGCAGGTTATGCAGAGTCCTTACTTGCGAGGTATATACTTTATGCGGTCTTTTATTTCTGTAATCAGCCAAAAAGCGTGGGAACGATTCCTCCGCCGGCCCCAGAAATATAGTATCGGCATGCTGTGCAGCCTCTTCCGGCAACGATGTTACGTGCAGTCCGCCAAGCAGTACATATGCACCCTTTGCCCTATAGTGGTCGGCTATCTTGTATGCCCTGAAAGCATTGGTAATATATACCTGTATCAGCACCAGATCGGGCTCATCATCCAGATTGAGTTGTTCCACATGCTGATCCTGCAAGTCTATTTCATCATCCGGATCGAGGAATGCCGCCAGTGTTGCCAGTCCCAACGGTGGGAACAATGAGTATTTGATCGGTCGCCAGAAGGGGCTTTCGGCCTCTGTCAGCGCAGGAAGTATCATTTTTACCTTCATAGTTGTTTGTGTTTTAAAAAGAACTTTGAGATACAAAGTTATATTATTTTTTTAATTTGCAAATTATTGGATAAAGATTATTTGAAAATTTTGTTTTTATAAGAGAATTAATAATTCTACGATATAAAATCCTATTTTTGTTTTATAGCAGTAAATATCAGAAGCATCAGTAAATAAGAATATAAAATCGAGTAGGGACAATGAGATATGAAGGACTAAGTCGCTTTTTAAGCCAGATTTTAAGGCACACACCGCATGAAATAGGGCTGGAATTGGATGAATATGGTTATGCAGACATCGATGTATTGATAATCAAGGCTAATAATCAAGGCAGCCGGATAGAAAAAGAACAGATATTGGCACTGTGCAGCAATTCAGACCGTTTCAAGATTAAGGGCAATCGTATAAAAGCAACTAAGGGGCACTCTTTTCCTATTAAGCCGGATGAAGAAGGGGCGCGTCCCCCTGAAGCTTTATATCATAGCACAAGCAGTAAATTGAGGGATACTATTCTCAAAGAAGGATTAAAGCCTTTAAAGCTAAGTTCTGTTTATCTGTTCGAGAATTATGTTGATGCCTATATATTTGCAGGAAGAAAAGAACCTGCTATAATAGTTGTAGATGCGGCACAGATGTATGCGGATGATCATCAATTCTATACATCCGGTGATGGTACATGGTTTACCGATGCCTGTCCGTCAAAGTACCTTCGTGTTGAAAATAATATTCATAATATATATAGACTTTACAAGAAAAAAATAACCGTAACAACCTATTACAAAAAGTTCTTTAATACAGATTATGTAGTTAATAACAATTATAATTTCGGTTATTTCGGTCTTCCTGTGCGAAGTTGCTGGATGTGTAAGAAGAAGCCGGTGTATGGCTCTCTGAGTTACCATTTTCAAAAAGATAATGCTGTTTGTCAGGAATATGACTATGCCATGCACGTAAAAGGGAGGCATAAACTATTGGCATGTTATTTGGGACATAGTGAAGCTCAGAACCAAAATTTTATTATGGCATCAGCTTCTGTCATATTAGATCTTGAAATAGAAGTAGTGCCGGATATAGACGACATAAAAGGGGGTGTTGTTATTGGCATTATTTGCCCTAACTGTGGGAAAGAAACATCTACGGGTTCATGGTATTTTGGGCAGGGATATATTTGCACATGTCCTGATTGTAAAAAAGACTTATTGCAGATGGACAGGACAGAGGTATATACAGAAGCCTATCAAGAATAGGATAAATAACATATTTGCGTTTTTTCTGAATAAAATAATGATAATATGTTTGCAATATTTAAAAAAGTATTACATTTGTACTCATATTCAAAAATAACAATTATTGAAATGAAGAATTTTTCTTATACATACTTTTTCTTTTTTTACTTTTACTTTAAAAGGTAAGACAGGATTTTGTATGAGAAAATTGGAAGTGAAATAATACAATCGCAATATATAGAATCCTGTCAGATATGACGGGATTTTTTTTTGACTATTAACACTAATATGAGAAAAGTAGCAATACAAGGAGGACTGGGAGCGTATCACGGCATTGCCGCAGAAAATTTCTTCGGAGAAGAAGTAGAAATAGTACCATGCGTTACATTTCGTGATATCTTCAGGGCTATAAAAAAAGATCCGAACATAATCGGCATCATGGCAATAGAAAATACCATTGCCGGCAGTTTGCTTAGCAACTATGAATTGCTGAAAGAAAACAAACTGCCTATTGCAGGAGAGTTCAAGCAGCGCATTTCGCACTGTCTGGCTGCTCTGCCGGGTAAGTCCGTTCATGATATAAAAGAAATACAGTCGCATCCGATTGCTTTGATGCAGTGTACTGAGTTCCTTGACACGCTTCCGGGAATAAAGATTGTAGAGCACGAAGATACGGCTTTGGCAGCTCGTGACGTTGCCGAACAGAATTTGCAAACGACTGCTGCTATATGCAGTGTGCGCGCAGCCGAAATCTACGGACTGAATATACTGGCGAGAGGAATTGAGACAAATAAGCACAATTTCACTCGCTTTCTTATTTTTGGCAATCGCTGGATAGTCGATGAGATTCAGAAAGACGAGGTGATAAACAAATCGTCCATTGTATTCACATTACCGCACAGCGAAGGCAGCCTGTCTAAAGTGCTATCTGTACTTTCGTTTTACGGAATCAGCCTTACCAAAATACAATCGTTACCGATTATCGGTCGCGAATGGGAATATCAGTTTTATGTAGACCTTACATATTCCGATATAGAACGATACCATCAGTCATTGGATGCTATTCGCCCGTTAATAAGCGAATTGAAAACATTGGGTGAGTATCCCGAAGGCAGACAAAGCGAGTTGTAAAGCCCCCTGAATCCCCCAAGGGGGACTAAGGATGAAACAGTAATTATTAACCCTCAATAGACTCCTCTCCTTGGGGAGGCTGGGAGGGGCTGAATTTTGAAAATATGAAAACAATAATTCCGGCAGAACGCCTAAATACAGTCAGCGAATATTATTTCTCAAAAAAGCTAAGAGAAGTCGCGGAAATGAATGCTGCGGGCATGAATGTAATCAGTCTTGGAGTGGGTAGTCCCGACCTGCCACCATCGGAAGCCACAGTGAAAGAATTGGGCGAATCGGCTACCCGAAGCGATGTGCATGGTTATCAGGTACATGTAGGTATCCCCGAACTGCGAAACGCATTTGCAGACTTCTACAAAAGATGGTATAATGTAATACTTGATCCTGCAAAAGAGATACAACCTCTGATTGGGTCAAAGGAAGGAATCCTGCACATATCACTAGCCTTCCTCAATCCGGGAGATGGGGTGCTTGTCCCTAATCCGGGTTATCCGACATATACATCCGTCAGCAAGCTGATAGGGGCTACTATTCATTCTTACAATCTGGATGAAAATAATGACTGGCAGCCCGATTTCGATGCATTGGAGAAAATGGATTTGTCGAATGTAAAGCTTATGTGGGTGAACTATCCGAACATGCCAACCGGAGCAAATGGCTCATTAGAGTTATTTGAAAAGCTGGTAGCATTCGGCAAGAAACATGGAATAGTGATAGCTCACGATAATCCGTATAGCCTCGTTTTGAACGAAAATCCATTGAGCATTCTCGAGGTAGAGGGTGCAAAAGATATTTGTATTGAACTAAATTCGATGAGTAAATCACATAATATGCCCGGTTGGCGTATCGGGATGGTAGCATCCAATGCACAATTTATACAATGGATACTCAAGGTGCTGAGCAATATAGAGAGTGGTATACTGAAACCGATGCAACTGGCCTCTGTGGCGGCATTGAAGAACTCAGACGAATGGCATCGCCGAAACAATATAGAACTGTATGCAAGCCGTCGTCAGTATGCCCAAGCTATCATGAATGAACTGGGTTGCACATACGACAAAAATCAGGTAGGTATGTTCCTTTGGGGAAAAATACCTGCCCGCTATAAAAGCAGTGAAGAACTGGCCGATAAAATGTTGTACGATGCAAAAGTCTTTCTTACACCCGGATTTATTTTTGGAGACAAGGGAGAAGGATATATCCGTATATCGCTGTGTTGTAATGAGAGCATGTTGAAAGAAGCATTGGAAAGGATAAAGAAGGTAAAATGAATACGCTACCCAAACGGAGAACGGTTCGCCTGTATGGATACGATTATAGTCAGGAAGGATTATATTTTGTAACCGTATGTTGTCAGGATAAAGTATGCCGTTTCGGGAAAGTGGAAAATGGAGAAGTGGTGTTGAATAGAATGGGAGAGGTAGCGAAAGAGTGTTGGTTGGAAATCCCGCGACATTACCAAAATGTTGTTTTACACGAATTTGTGATAATGCCCAATCATATACATGGAATAATTGAAATTGATACCAATGTAGGGGTCGAATATTTTCGACCCGATAGTGAGATTAAAAGCAATATGGATGAATCAGAGGATATTCGGGTCGAAAATATTCGACCCCTACAACAACGGCCAAATTGTGAATCGGGAACAATTGGTGCAATTATTCGCGGTTTTAAAATCGGTGTAACCAAACAAATCGGTTATTCTATCTAGCAACGCAGCTATTACGAACATATTATCCGAAATTCTGAAGCACATCAAAAAATAACTGATTATATATTAACCAACCCATTAAATTGGGCAAACGATAACTATTATAACGAACGTTTTAAGTAGCGAGAGCAGAACTGAATTTATTTCAGGTTATGCCGAGTCACGCAAAACGACTAATGAAATTAAATAATATAAACAATAAATAAATTACGAACATGAAACTAGATTCAATTTTACTACCGGGCGTCGACCCGAAACGCCCATTGGTCATAGCAGGACCATGTAGTGCCGAAACAGAAGAACAAGTAATGAATACAGCGCGTCAGCTGTCTGCCGATGGCATCAAGATAATGCGTGCAGGTATCTGGAAACCGCGTACCAAGCCCGGCGGATTTGAAGGTGTAGGCAGCGAAGGACTGGCATGGCTCAAAAAAGTAAAGCAGGAGACAGGTATGTATGTATCTACCGAAGTTGCAACACAAAAGCACGTTTACGAAGCATTGAAGTATGGAGTCGACATGCTTTGGATCGGTGCGCGTACAACTGCAAATCCGTTCGCAGTGCAGGAAATAGCTGAGGCGTTGCAGGGTGTGGATATTCCCGTATTAGTGAAAAATCCGGTGAATCCTGATCTTGAATTGTGGATTGGAGCTTTGGAACGTCTGAGCAATGTAGGATTGACTAAACTGGGAGCCATTCATCGCGGATTCAGTTCATACGACAAAAAGATCTATCGTAACCTTCCGCAATGGCATATTCCTATCGAACTGAAACGTCGTTATCCTGATCTGCCTATCTTGTGTGATCCGAGTCATATCGGCGGTAAACGTGACCTGATACAACCGCTTTGTCAACAGGCAATGGATCTTAATTATGAAGGACTGATCATCGAATCGCACTGCAATCCGGATGAGGCATGGAGCGATGCTTCGCAACAGGTAACCCCTGTAAGACTGAAGGAAATCCTCTCGGCTCTTATCATTCGTGATGGCAAACAATCGACTGAAGATCTTTCCGATCTGCGTCGCCAGATAGATGAACTGGACGATCAGTTACTCGAACTTATGGCGAAGCGTATGCGTGTATCGTGCGAAATAGGTACATTCAAGAAAGAGCATAATATGACCATTGTGCAGACTGACCGGTATGATGAGATACTAAGCAAACGTATCTCTCAGGCTGAAGGTATGGGCATGAATCCCGAGTTTATGCGCGTGGTACTCGAGGCTATACACGAAGAGTCGGTAAGACAGCAGATCATGGTTATGAATAAGTAAGAAGAGACACAATATAAAGTAAAAGAGGTTTGGGTATTATACCTGAACCTCTTTTGGTCTACATCTTTACCCACAGTTCTGTAATATCAAGTTCCCATCCGAGCAGAGGGTCTAATTTGTCAACTCTCGGATCAGGATAATATACTGTTCCAGAGAAGATAATATCCAATCCGTTCTTCTGGTATTCTTCCGGAAGTGTACATGCATGATAATATTGATTATTCTCATCTTTCAGATAAATCAGATATCCGTTATAGTCCTTGTCTTCATAAAGAATAACTGTTGCTTTCCTTTTCTCTGCGGTTTCTTTCTTTTCATACTCAGTTGTACATTTCAGAGAGCTTTTCAACTCTATTCTCGTGTAGTCGTCAGAAATGTTATCGTCATCATTACTACATGAGAAACAGCAGGTGATAAAGAAAAACGATAAAATTATATATACAATCTTTTTCATAGTATAAGGGCATAAATGATTTATAATAGTAAGATGATTTGCCTGATAGGAAAGTTACTTTCAGTTTTGACGGGCTCTAATATAGTTCCCATTCAGTACCGTCATCTTCTTTGATGATTTTGTTCTCATCCTCTATTTTGAAGTAAACCACAGCATTAGTTTCGTATGCATCATCTTTGTGTATGGACAGCGTTATTTTTTTGCCTTTTACTTTATATTTTGCTCTCATCATGATGTCAGTGACCATATATGTAGCAGAGCCATCTTTATTGAATGATACTGTCTGAGAGCAGTTCATAAAATATTGGGATTGAGCTTCTCTACATTCCTCGTCCGAACTAAATAAAGAATGCTTGTACTTTCTGTCTTCAGGGAAATAATCATCATCGCTACTGCATGACAGGCTGCATAGAATACTGAGCAGGCAGAATGTTATTAATAAAGTGTATTTCATAATTATAGAGTATAGGGTTTATAAATGTAAGATGATTTGTCCGATAGGAAAGTTGCATGTAAATAAAAATAATTGATCTGAGAATAAAGTATATAAAATATAAATTGGGCTACTTGCCGGATGTTTATTATTTTTGGCTATGTATTACGTATCCGGAGTAATTATTGCTTCATTCTATGTATTATACACAATCTTAACTCGACAAATAAAATGAATATATATCAGACCGATTATACTAAAACACCGGAAATATTCCTTCTCATTAAGGAACACAAGAATGAGGATGCTAAAGAATACCTGAAACGAAATCCATCTGAAATATTCCTCAAAGGCTGGATGGACGATACACCTCTGCACATTGCTTCATTGAATGGAAACTTTGAGATGGTGCAATTCTTAGTAGAAAACGGCGCAAACGTAAATGCAGAGCGAAGTGGAGTATATGCAACCCCTCTGTGCTGGGCAGACAACTATGAAATAGCAAAATATCTTCTTGACAATGGTGCTACAATGGACGATCTGGAGCTTTATCTGGCTACCGGGCAAGATAAAATAGAAGTTGTTGACTTGTTGTTATCAAGAGGTGCAAGAATTGATCTGGAAAAGCCCCAATACCTAGCATGCAAGAGTATTGAGTGTGTTAAAGTCTATCTTGATCACAATATAAGAATTGATGGGCAAGACAAACAAAATAGTAATCTATTGCATAAATTATCTTGGCTTGACCTTCCTGATGTCTTTGATTTTGCGTATGAAAACGGATGCCCTTGGCGAAAAGATAGCAGTCAAAGGACGCCTTATTATTTGGCTAAGCAAGGACGCAGAAAAAATATCCTGAAACATTTTAAGGAAAAGTATTCCGATCTAATCTCTCATAAGATAAAGAATATTCTGGCAGCGAATTATAAATTTGAAAGAATATTCTTTTTAAAGCAAAGCCCTGTGAAACCGGAATGGTTTATTGGATTGACAGGAAATGCTAAACTTATAAAGTATATATTATCTGACGGAGAATTATTAATTGACAAAGTAGCAGCAGTAGATGTCTCTAATATAAGAAACTTCACCTTTGATAAGCAGGGAAATATAATTATCCCAACGGCGGACAATGAATTATTGATCGTTGATCAAACTACATTTGAGCTTATCAATACTGTTGACCTTGCAGAAGATTTAGAATTGGATCAGATCAAATACTTACCCCTGAAAAACATATATATTGGTTCTCAGGGTTGGGAAATAATTATACTCTCGGAAGATTTTAAAGTAATAAACAGAGTAAAAGCAGAAGACGGAATTATACTACCTTACATAAATCAAAATGAAAGTTTAATTTCATTTTTGAGTTATGACCAGACAACATATTATAATCTATACAGCTTCGGTGATGATTTAAGCATTACATTTATACATACTTTCTTTAAAGATTGGGATAATACCTCAAGCGATTTTGGTTTTAATAAAAATGAATTTGCAGTTACATTTCCAAATACCTTAGAATATTATCTGTATGAGGATGGATTAATGCACAAACAATGGGAATTAGATATTTCTGAGTATAAATCGGAACATGGCTTGAGCTACCTGACATTTGTGAATGAAAACACGATAGTTTTGGGAAAAGGGAAAATGCTATTATACATTGACATATCAGATAAAATTGTATACCGGAAAACAGACCTGAAATTATCGGCAGATATTAGAGACTTATATCTTGACGACGAAAAAAAATATTTATTGGTTTCTACCGACAACGAATTAAAGGCAGTACGAATAGAAGATGAGAAGAATCAATCTCGACAAAGTAATTCAGAACGCCCGACTGATGGATTCTTGTCAAATATTTATAACAAACTGAAATGGATTCTGACAAATAAGTAATAGTGCGAATAATATTTGCTTTCAGCACTACTCAAAAACAAATCCCCGATTTTACGTCTATAGATGTAAAATCGGGGATTACTTATATATTCAGCAATCTGTTACCAGATATCTGCTCTCTTTTCTTTAGGTAGATACAGAGAATCACCCTCTGTAATATTGAATGCCTTATACCAGGCATCGATATGAGGCAAAGCGCCGTTTACACGCCATTTACCCAGCGAGTGCGGGTCTGTTTTTGTACGGCGGAGTATTTCTTCGTCACGTATATTGCCTGCCCATACACCTGCATAAGAAAGGAAGAAACGTTGTTCCGGTGTGAATCCGTCTATTTTATCACCTTTCTTTGCTTCATCAGTTTTTTCAAAAGCATTAAATGATATCTGCAATCCACCGAAGTCGCCGATGTTTTCGCCCAGTGTAAATTCACCGTTACCGAATACATTAGGCAATACTTCTATTTTGTTGAAATGCTGAACAAGCACTTGTGCTCTTTCATTGAATTTTTTAGAATCTTCCGGTGTCCACCAGTTGACAAGGTTGCCATCTTTGTCGTATTGGCTACCCTGATCGTCGAATCCATGAGACATTTCGTGTCCGATCACTACCCCGATAGCTCCATAGTTTACAGCATCGTCAGCACCCAGATAGAAGAATGGGGGTTGTAATATTCCGGCAGGGAAACAAATTTCGTTAGTAGTAGGGTTGTAGTATGCATTTACCATCTGAGGAGGCATCAGCCACTCAGATTTGTCAACCGGATTGTTGATCTTCTTGATCATCTCATTATAAGAGAATTGGCTGGCACGCACAATGTTTTCCCAATAGCTGTCTTTCTTTACTTCCAGTGTAGAGTAGTCTTTCCACTTGTCAGGATAACCGATTTTCACATTGAAGGTATTTAGTTTGCCTTGTGCTTTTTCCTTTGTCACATCGCTCATCCATGTCAGATTATTGATGCGCTCGCCAAGAGTTACTTGCAAGTTTTTAACCAGTTTCAGCATTCTTTCTTTTGCTTCGGCAGGGAAGTATTTAGCTACATACATCTGTCCTACAGCTTCGCTCAGCGAGTTGTCTACTGTACTTACAGTACGTTTCCAGCGCGGTTGCAATACCTTACGTCCACTCAGTTGTTTTCCGTAAAAGTCGAAATTGGCATTCACAAAGTTATCGCTCAGGTATGAAGCGGCAGCATTGAGCACGCACCACGAGAGGTATGCTTTAGATTCGTCTATCGACAATGTATGAATAAGCCCTATCGCTGTAGCTATAGGCTTGATCTGGGAAACGTTGATTTCACTGAATCCTTTAGCATCGGCAGCATCGAAGAATAATTGCCATTCAAAATCGGCTACAGACTTGTTCAGGTCTTCTACTTTTATTTTGTGGTAGTTCAATTCCGGTTTCCTCAGGTCTTCTTTCTTAAAATGATCTTTTGCCAGGGCTGTTTCTACTTTCAGTACGGCATCGGCTGTTTTCAGCGCATCAGCTTCCGATTGGCCTGCATTTACAAACTGGGTCTGCACCAGATTATGGTATCCTTTGCGTAGTGCAACAGATGTAGAATCGGTAGCCAGATAGTAATCGCGTTCGCCAAGTCCCAGTCCGCCCTGATACAGTTGTACAAGGTTCATGGAACTGTTTTTGTCATCTGCACCTACATATAGTATAAAGAATGGAGAGTTGCCATACTTGCGTATTTCACCCGCCAGTTTTATGATGTCACTGATAGTGGCAGCTTTACTGATTGCATCCAGTTGGGCTTGTACGGGTTTCACACCATCAGCATTCAGTTTGGCACTATCCATACCCATCGCATACAGGTCGCCGATCTTCTGTTCTACAGAGCCATCCTTGTGCGAAGATTTTCCTAATTCTTCTATCAGGCCTTTTATCTGTGCCTGATTGTTTTCTGCCAACTGATCGAACGATCCGTAGCGTGCATATTCGTCTTTCATCGGATTGGCTTTAGCCCATCCTCCGGTAGCATACTGATAAAAATCATTGCCGGGAACAGCAGTTGTGTCCAGATTGGCAATATCAAACTTTTTCACTTCTTCTGTTTTTTGATCTGTCGTTTTGTCTTTGCAACTCATAGATGCAAAGGCGAGAACTGCAATCGGTAAAAAATAAATTGTTCTCATGTTTTGTTGTTTTTATTTATTTTATATATGATTGTATCTGACTTGCCCATACCGCATACCCTGCATCGTTGAGGTGCAGGCCGTCAGTTGTATATTTAGCGTTCAGCTTTCTTTTTCCGGAAAGAAAAGCAGGATAGAGATTAATAAAAGTAATTCCTTCAGCTTTACAGAATTTCTGAATCTCCATATTCAGTTTCTCTATCTGTTTTTCCTTATCCAGCATTCGTTTGTATCTGTTGTTATCATTATTGATAGGCAACAGGCTTTGCACCAGTATTTCAGTGTCGGGCGATGCGGCCTGTACCTGATAGATAATGGCTTTAAGTCCGGTCATTATTTTATCGTTCGGCCTGTTGAGCGAAATATCATTGATTCCGGCAAGCAGGAAAAGCTTTTCAGGCCTGGCTTCCAGTATTTCAGTCAGCCGGTTGAGCATCCCCAATGTATTGTCGCCTGCAATACCTCTGTTGGCAGGCTGCTTAGCCGGAAAGTATTCGTCCCATTTTCCTCCCTGCGTAAGGCTGTTTCCCAGAAATACGATTTGTCCTTCCTTCAATGGATTGGCTTCGAAATATGCCATCCGTTCCTTATAAGTTTGGTTATCTAAGATATTCTCTCTTATTTCCTGGCTCATAGCATACATTGAAAGTAATAACAAAAAGGTTAACGGAATGGTTCTCATAGTAGGTTGATTTGTCAGATTTAAGTATTCGTCATATTCTCCAGTTCCGTAGTCAGTTCTTCCCACTTGCCCATATCGTTTTCCAGCTCTTTATTCAGCTGGCCATGCTTTTCAAATAGGGAAGCATCTGCTGCTCCTTCAGGAGTAGCCAGTTTCGATTCTATATCGGCAATCTCACTCTCTTTGTTCTCGATCTGTTGCTCCATTTCCGATATTTGTTTCTCTATCCGTTTTATCTGGCGGCTGAGTTCCTTACGCTCTTCGTATGTCAGCTTGCTTGTTACATCCTGACTGTCTGTCGGTTTCGTGTTCTGAATGGTATTCTGTGCGGGGCTTGCAATTTCCAGTTCTTTGAGGCTATCCATTTTCTTTTTCTCGAGGAAATTGTAGATGCCACCCAGATGTTCTGTTACCCGTTGATTACCGAATTCGTACACTTTATCGACCAACCCGTCCAAAAATTCACGGTCGTGGGAAACAACGATCGCCGTTCCGTCAAAGTCCTTGATCGCTTTTTTCAGTACATCTTTCGATCTCATGTCCAGATGGTTGGTAGGCTCATCCAGAATAAGCAGGTTTACTGGTTCGAGCAATAAGCGTATCATTGCCAGACGGCTGCGTTCTCCTCCCGAAAGTACCTTGACTTTCTTGTCGGAGGCTTCTCCGCCAAACATGAATGCACCCAGTATATCCCGTATCTTGGTACGTATATCACCCACAGCAACATAGTCGATAGTGTCGAAGACCGTTTTGTCTTCATCGAGAAGCTGTGCCTGATTTTGAGCAAAATAGCCGATCTTTACATTATGTCCCAGTTCGAGTTTCCCTTCGAAATCGATCTGATCCATAATACATTTTACCAATGTCGATTTACCTTCTCCGTTTTTTCCGACAAAGGCAACTTTATCGCCTCTGTTAATGGTAAACGTTACATCTTTGAAAATAAGGTGATCGCCATAGCTTTTCTCTACATTTTCGCATATCACAGGATAAGAGCCGGAGCGAGGTGCCGGAGGGAATTTCAGATTCAGCATAGCATTGTCTTCGTCATCCACCTCAAGGCGTTCGAGCTTGTCGAGTTGTTTGATGCGCGACTGTACCTGTACAGCCTTAGTTGCTTTATAACGGAAACGCTCTATAAATTCCTCTGTCTTTTGTATCTGTTTCTGCTGATTTTCGAAAGCGCGCATCTGTTGTTCGCGGTGTTCCTTACGCAGTTCCACGTATTTAGAATAAGGCACTTTGTAGTCATAAATGCGTCCGAGTGAAATTTCTACGGTGCGTTGTGTAACTGCATCGAGGAAAGCCCTGTCGTGCGATACCAGCAATACGGCATTGGCACGAGTGGCAAGAAAGTTTTCGAGCCATTGTATAGACTCTATATCGAGGTGATTGGTAGGCTCATCGAGCAGGAGTACGTCAGGCCGTTGCAGCAATAGCTTTGCCAACTCGATACGCATTCGCCATCCACCGCTAAATTCGCTTGTCGGACGTTCAAAATCGGTACGCTTAAAACCAAGTCCCATGAGTGTTTTTTCTACTTCTGCCTGAAAGTTGTTACCACCCGACATCATAAATTGCTCATTCAGATAACTCGATTTCTCTATCAGGTCGTGATAAGCCTCGGACTCGTAATCTGTTCTTTCAGCCAGTTGGCGGTTCACATTTTCCAGTTCGGCTTCCATCTTGTGTATATGCCCGAAAGCAAGGGAAGCTTCCTCAAAGACGGTGTTCCCTTCTTTGAGTGTCATATGTTGAGGCAGATAGCCGATTGTTACGTCTTTGGGCAGAGATACGTTCCCTCGTGTAGGCTGTTGTATCCCTGCAAATATTTTGAGCATGGTCGATTTTCCTGCTCCGTTTTTCCCTACAAGGGCGATGCGTTCTTTCTTGTTTATTACAAACGATATGTCATCAAAAAGGGTAAAACCTCCGAATTCTACCGTTAGTCCTTCTATTGATATCACTTTTTATCTATTAAAATATATGCAAAAGTACAGATTTTTAAGAGAGAACGTTAATTCTACTTCAATTTTATGTTTATATTTGGAAATCAACACATACCAAAACGATGAAAAAAGTCTTTTATCCATTAATTTTCATACTCTTTTCTTTCTCTTGTATAGATAAGCAGAAAAACACCACTACTATGGAAGATGCCATGACAGATTCTATAGAGATAAAAGCAGATGAGATAATAATAGATTCTTTAAATGTATGTACAGAATCGGACATATCGGATACTATTAATAAAACTAAGTTCGATTTGAAATTCAGTTTTGAATCTTATCAGGTTAAGGTATATACAGGGAAATTAGTAACACAATTTGTCTTTGATAAAGAGTTGGGTGCAGATAAAGAATATGTTGATTTTATAACAGAAGGTTGTAATAAAACAGCTATAAACTTTGGCGGACACTATACGATACTTCAAAATAGCTGTGGCTGCATGTGCGAGCATTTATTTATTATCGACAGGATTTCGGGAAAAGTATTTACCGATATCGGATTGTATGAATCTGATGGTAAATTCGGATATTTATATAAAGCAGATAGTAATATGCTCATAGCCAATACTGGCTTATTCGAAAATGAAAAGGTAAATGCGGATGGGAGTATGAATTATTATAATGATACGTGGGGCGACAAACCGGAGGTATATGTCTGGAAAAGTGATCGTTTTAAAAGATTGCAGTAAATAATGAATATAAGGCAACAAATCTCATTTTATTACCTCTTTTTCCGGAGTACGCTGATCATTAGCATTCCGATTGCGGTGGCTATCACATTTGTAGCTGGTCTGGAGAGTTCCGGTACAGAGATGTCATGTTTAGAAAAGTTTTCGAATTTAATGAGTGTTTTTCTGAGGATTCTCTGTACCGTAGGATTTGCAGCAAGCCTTCTCTATAAAGAAGCTGTGAGGAAGAATGAATATTATTTCTATTTCAATGCGGGAATTACTAAAATAAGATTGTTTGCTGTGTCTTTTGCATTTTACGTTTTAATCTCAACCATAATCTATAGTATATGCTTTGCCATAGCCAGCAACATCTGATGGAAGTCGACAGTGTGTCGAAAAGTTACGGTGGGCGTCGGATACTGTCCGGTATTTACCTGAAAGTAAAGACCGGAGATGTCTGTGCATTGTTTGGACGTAATGGTACAGGAAAAAGCACCTTGCAGCGGATTATATTCGGATCGTTGAGTGCCGGTTATAAGTTTGTCTGCATTGATGATCAAATGTTGAAGACACCTTATACGCATTCTTCATCTATTTCTTATTTACCTGATGATTTCTTTATTCCGTCAGACCTGAAAGTGAAGAAAGCACTGGAACTGTATAATCTATCGATAGACGATGTAGACGAATTTATAAAGTCACTATCAGATAAACGTATATACTCTCTATCGTCGGGAGAGCGGCGCTATCTGGAAATCTATCTGATTCTTCGCAAAGAGGCTCATTTTGTTTTACTGGATGAGCCATTCAAATTTTTATCTCCTCTGATGATAACTAGAATGGAACAACTGATACTGTCCGAATCGGAGAAGAAAGGGATAATTGTAGCCGACCACAGATACAAAAGCGTATTAAAAATAGCCAACCGTATCTTGTTAGTCAAAGATGAAGCATTATACGAGCTCAGTGATGAAAAAGAATTAGCCGATAAGGGTTATATCTTACTATAAGTGGTTGATTGCCTGAATTCTTAATAGCCTCCATTTTTAAGTGCAGGAGGCAATGGGAATAAGTAAAAGGCTTTAGCCAAAATAGTTTTGCCTAAAGCCTTTTAGGGGGAGAATTTTATTTGATTAATTCCTATTATTTACACTGTTTCTTCTTTTACTTCCACTTCTTCCACCTCTATCTTTTTGTTCATTACAGAGAAGCTCCAGTTATATTTCTTGTAGAAGAATGCGATAAGTAATGTTGCAGTTATCAGTATTTCTACGTATCCGCCTTCGGGATTGATCTCCTTGATGCTGAATATGGCAGGAGTTTGAAATACAGAAGACGAGTGTGTAACAAACAGACTGGCAAAAATATTGTTTGCAGCATGTACGCCCATAGCCAGTTCGATACCATCATCGAGAATGCTTATTAGTCCGAGCATAGCACCCATAAGGATATATTGAGGTATCATCAGCCAGAATCCGAATTCACTTACTTCAGGATTAAATGAGTGCATCAGTCCGAACAGTATGGACGGGATAAGGAATGCCATCCAGCGGCTTTTGGTCAATGCACCTACTCCCTGAGCCATGTAACCGCGAAACGTGAGCTCTTCGTAGCTGGTTTGCAAAGGAATCAGCAGGAGGGAGATGAAGACAAGAGGTATAAATGCCGTTATGTCGAATTGCAGTTCGAAGTCGGAAGGGCTTATCGCATATTGTATTCCAAGCGAAATCAAAGCAAGGGCAAACCAGAATGCCGCACCCCAAAAGAAGCGGCTCCAACGAACAGTTTTTGTTCCATTGATAACCTCCTTGTAAGAACGTCCATGCAGGAGTTTTATAAAGAATATAAGGGTAACGAGTGCTAGTGCAAAAGGTATCAGCATAAGGACAAAAAACAGGTTTGGAGATATTCCCAGTGCAGCTAGATTAGACATGTCGCTCAATGCAGCCATACTTGCTGCTACGTCGCCTCCACTTTGTATTGCCTTTACAATGACTACGCATAATAAAGGGATAACGCCTATTATATTGGAAGCCAGAAAGGACAAGAATATAACGAGGATATATTTCCCTATATGATTACCTTTACCTAAAGCACATTCTAAATGTTTCATAGTATTATCGTTATGTTATTGGTTTTTATTATATGTCGCAGAAAAAACACATAAATCACAATAATAATGATAAAACTTAGAGAGATTATATATATTTGTGTTCTTTGTGCAGATTCTTTGTACACCTTGTGGTAAAAATATAAACTATATTACATTAATATAAAAAAGCAACAATGAATTTTACATTACGGAAATGGAATGCCGGCGATTTGGATAGTATAGCCCGTCATGCTAACAATTATAATATAGCTAAGTTCCTTGTCGATCAATTTCCATATCCTTATTCCCGCAAGGATGCGGAAGAATATCTGGCTTTGATTGAAGAGCAAGATCCTACACTGGTTTTTGCCATAACGGTAGATGGCAATGCAGTCGGTTCTATCGGTATATTTCCCCAATCGGACATCCACGCAAAAAATGCAGAGATGGGTTATTGGTTGTCGGAAGAATACTGGGGGCGTGGTATCATGGCAGAAGCAATACGGCAAATGGTAGAATATGGTTTCGATACGTTCGATATCACGCGGATATTTGCCCGCCCATTTGGTTCTAATACCCGCTCGCAACGTGTACTAGAGAAGGCAGGGTTTGTACAGGAAGCCCGATTTGAGAAAGCATTATACAAAAACGGCGAATTTATCGACGAGGTGGTGTATGCCATACGGAAAAGGAGAGAGCGTTACTAAAAAAAAGAAGATGTCCCGAAAGAGCCCATCTGCTTCATTGCTAGCTTCATCAGTCGTAGGTCACATACTTTGGTATGCTCCCGTCCTCCTGAGAACCAGCGGCTTGGCATCTAAACTCTTTCTGAACACTTCTTCTTAAATAGAAAAGAGACTGTCCCTTTTGTTTAGGAACAGTCTCCAAGTCTTTTCTGTTATAGTTTTTTTTGATAGTGAGTCCGGTTTTATTTTTCCAGTTCGTTGAGGTTTTCGTCTATCGCCTCAATTTTCTTCACTAATAGTTCCATTTCATTCTTAAGACCCTCAATCTTATTGTTTATATCTTTGAGCAATCCGCCCCCACCTTTCGACGAGGATGAGAAAGACAGGAAGTTCATATTGTTTTCGTAAGTCTGAAGATCGGTCTTCACCTTGTTGAACTGGTGCATCAGATGTTCTCTTTCACGATACAATAATTTTCTCGGATTATCTTTCGACAGATTGTCTTTCATATTAGACTTGAATGCTTCGAATCTGCGCTCGGTCTTGTCCACTTTAAGACGATCGTAGTGTGCATCCACTGCCTGATGGAATTCTTTGTAGATTTTGTCTTTTTCTTTGAACGGAACAAACCCGATCTTATGCCATTCGTCAGCTAGTGCGCGTACCTGAGCAATGGCTTCGGAAGCATCCAGCGATTGGTCTACAGCTTTTATCTTTTCTATAATCTCTTTTTTAGCTACCAGATTTTCTGCTTCTTCACCCTTTTGTGTCGATTCGTTCTTTTTCTTCTGTTCAAAGAAGTAGTCACAAGCTGTAACAAATTCTTTCCAGATGGCATCCGAATATTTGCGAGGCACAGGACCAATGGTCTTCCACTCTTTCTGTATTGCTATCAGTTTGTCGGTAGTCGCTTTCCAGTCAGTGCTGTCTTTCAGTGATTTAGCTTGTTCGGCAAGAGAGCGTTTCTTGTCGAGGTTAATGTCCATCTCTTCCCTCACGCCTTTGAAGAACTCGCTTTTCTTTTCAAAGAATTTGTCGCACAACGATCTGAACTCTTCAAATATCTGTGTATTAACTTTCTTCGGTACAAAGCCTATTGTTTTCCATTTGGCTTGTAGTTCAATTACTTCTTTGCTTTTCTCGTCCCATTCTTTGAACGATGTAAGCGTGCTGTAATCTATATTTCGCAGTATTTCGCAAATAGCTGTTTTTTCAGCCAGATTTTCTTCTTCTTTCCCTTTCAGCGATTCGAAGTGAGTCTGGTATTTTTTATTTATGGCTGTCGAAGCATCTTTGAAGCGTGTCCATGTCTCTTCTCTCAATTCGCGCGCAACAGGGCCAATTTCACGCCATTGCTGATGGAAATTTTGTAACTGATGGAAAGAAGATACAGCATCATCTTCCTCTATCAGTTTTTCTACCGATTCGATGATGGCGTTTTTAAGTTCCAGATTCTTCTTGAAATCATAATCCCTGAATTCGTTGTTTATCTTTATCAGGTCATAGAACTTCTCGGTATATATCTGGTACGACTTCCACAATTCTTTTACCTTCGACTGTGGCACAAGGCTGATGTCGTTCCACTGTTGTTGCAGGTCTTTGAATTCTTTATACAGCTTATTAAAATCGTCGGAACTCTCGGTTAGATTCTTTATCGAATCTATTATCTGGAGTTTCTTATTATAGTTCTCTTCCCTTATTCTGTCTTCTTCAGCAGCATGGGCAGCCCTTTTTTCTTTTATTTCGCTCAGGAATGTTTTTACGACATCTTCGCTCGGGTCGGGGGTAGGAGTGAAGGCTTCCGCTTCGTTTCCTGCCTCGATGAATGCAGCTTTCTGTGCTTCTACATTAGCCAGACGAAGTCTATAGAAAGCCTGTTTAAGACTTTCAACTTCCGAGCGGGGAGGTAAATTCTCCTGTGAAGCCAGATTTTTAAGTTTTTCGATTATTTCATCTTTCGACAAAGCTGCATGCTTTGCCACAGATGCCTCTGTAGTTGCTTCCGTATCTTCTCCCTGTCCGTCTGTATTTTCAACTTCTTCTGCGGCAACAGGTTCTTCTATTTCGTTTTCAACCGTTTCTTCTTTAGCTTCGACTTCTTCCGTCTTAGCTTCGACTTCGGTTTCTTTACTTTCTGTTGCAGGTAGTTCTTCAGCTGCGACAATTTCAGTAGGGGTTTCTTCAGCTTTGGTTTCTTCGGCAACTTCTGTTTGTTCTACCGGAGTTTCCTCTACTTTAGCTTCTTCTACTGGTTTTGTTTCTTCAGCTTTGACTTCTTCAGAAGGTTTTTCCACAGGTGATCCGGGTTCTAGGTTCGCGTTCATATCGTCAATTTTTGTTAATAAAGGTAATGCCTCATGTTTTTCGCGTGGCAAATTAGTGATTTTTTTTGGTGAAATCAACTATTAGTTATAAGTTTTTTAACTTTTCGTTAATAACTGGCAGGAATAGGGAGGATTAGTTCCTGTCTCTCTGTTGTTGCTTCCGTTTTTCTTCCGCCTGTTTTTCTTTTTCCTGACGCTCTTTTTCGCGTTGGCGCAATCGCTCCTTTTGTTCTTTTTCTTTTTGTTTGCGTTTTTCTTCTTGTGCTTTTTCTTTTTCTTTTCGTTCTTTTTCGCGTTGACGCTGGCGTTCAGCTTGTTGTTGCTCTCTTGCTTTACGCTCGTCTTCTTTCTGCTTGCGGGCGTCTTCTTTAGCTTTTATTGCTGCTTTTGCAGCATTTTCTTTTTCTTGTTTCTCCAGTTTTAGTTGCTCTTCTTTTTGTTTTGCAGCAGCTTTTATCGAATCTTCTAATTGTTTTTCAACTCGGGCAACGGAGTCAATTCGGGCTTTTTCTATCTTATTTATAGAATCCTGTTTAGCTTTCGCAATAGCCTTCAATTCTTTTTGCTGTTGTTTTTCAATTCTTTCCTGCTCTTTGCGCTCGGCCTTTTCTTCCTTAGTCAGTTTTTCCCTGTTATTGTATTTGTTGAACAGATTTCTGATTCCGTCCACCGGATTGCTTATTATTTCTTCTACCGATTTTATAGCATCGTCTACCTTACCCGCAGCTTTTAACTGATCTTTTGTCAATAAATCGTCTGCTGTGATCTGCTTGTCGTTTACAGGCTCTTCCTGTTGTTGGACCGGTTTGTCAATATCTTGATTTACACGTATTTTGGTAGTGCTTTCTATCGCAGGTTGTTGAGTGGAGTCTTCCTGCTGATCCGGCACTTCAGCGATCAGGTTGTCATCGCCATCGTTATCATCAGGTAATGTTTGTTGTGCCAACTGAGCCATCTGGCTGTCGAATGCTATGCTGTCGTTGTTCCAGTGAGCGATAAGTACGGGTAGCTGTTCGTTGAAATGTTCGGCAAAGAATGTTGTATATTGTTCCATGCCGAGACGCGGAAGTGCTTTTGTATAATTATCGACAGATATAGGCATCGCTAGTATGGCAGTGTCGATTTTGTTCATCAATCCCTCTTCGGAGAATGCTTTGTTAACGTATGACCTTACATTGGCAAACGATTTGAAACCACGCATTTGCAGAATATCGTATGGAGGCTCGGTCTCGAAGCTCAGGTCGAAAGTCTGGATTACATAGTTAGAGAAATTATAATCGGCTACCTGATAAAGCAGTTCGTTGCGGTCTACCGTATTTGTTTTGAACATTAGTAGTAGCATATATTCTGTGTCGAGGCTGTCAGAGAATGCGAGCATTTCCCCATCTTTGCCCATGAGTGTACTGTCGCTGGCATAAGCCTTGCTCCAGTCGAAATCGGTGATAGGACTTCCGTCTGATAGGAGTATTCTGCCATCTCTTAGTTTACCCAGAATTTCAGTAGCCAATGGGGTAACATCAGCTTTCGGATATTTTTCGGTGAGGGTTCTCAGATTGTTTTCCAGATTCCTTGCATCTCTGGTTTGTGCGTACGAGAGTGCATTCAGAAATGAAAATTTCGGCATCAGGTCTGTCAACGGATATTTCCTGTTTATGGTCTCATAGTCGTTTCTTACAGTAGTCACATCAGCTGCCATATAGGCATTATATGCCGAGTTGTATAGAGAATCTACCATAGCCGGCATGTGCTTGAAGTTCCACTCGTAGTCGGGCTCCGACAAGGCTCTGGCATACAGGCTTTCAGGGAATCTGTTCAACAGGCGGTTGCGGTATGTCGCCATCATGTTCTTATCACCTGTCTGCATATATATGAGAAATAGCTGATAGTATATCTCTTCCCGATTTGGGGTATTCGGGAAACGTCTGAGATCTGTATCGAAGGCATCGATGGCCAGATCCATGTCTTCAAGTTTGTTCTTATAGATTACACCCATATTGAACAGGGCATTCTCTATCAGATCGTTCGATTCTTTTATTGCTTCTTCCGTAAACGGTAATTGTTGCAGGTAGTATTCGACCGAATATACGTCTTTCACTACCGAAACTGTATCGCCCGTTTGTATTCCGTCTGTACCGGATTGAGTTGCTTGCTGGGCTAATAAAAGTGAATCTGTCTGATTTGCTGCGGCATCCATATCGGCAAGGCTAGAGGAAAATCCTGACTTAGTGCGCCGTCGCCAGTCGTCTTCCAGCTTGCGGTTTCCCCACGATTTTTGGAATGCTATTTTACCTTGTGCAACAGTTTGTTCATTGTAGAAATAGAAAGTGGCAGCATTGTTTTGCTGTCCAAATGTAGGAGTCTGTGCCTGAGGGATTGTCGGTGTATTTTGCTTATCAAGCAACGACATGTCTTCCAGATCTGCCCAAGACATTATTCTGTTTTGCCTTTCCTCAGCCTTTTGCAGTCTTTCTTCTTCTTTTTTTGCTTCTTCTTCCTCTTTCTTCAACTTTTCAATCTTGTCGTTGATGATTTTCAGCCTCTCTTCTTCAGGGAGTTGAGCCAGGTGCTGCATACTGTCCTGATCGTGTACCGTTTTGATGTGTACTACAAGCGCATCCAATACATCCGAACGGAGTGCTACACGCGGATAATCGATATGAGATTTTTTCAGTTGCGGCAGAGCATTAGAATAAAGTGGCTGTGCAGGGATAAACTCCCGCCGGTCGAAGTACAGGTCGCCAAGGCGTACTCCTACCATTGCCTTGTCGTATCCGTTGCGGGTACTCTTTTCCAAGGCATTTCTGAAGCTTTCTATTGCTTTTACTGTGTCAGCTTTTTGCAAGTAGGAATTTCCCATCACATAGTATATCTGATCCAGATATTCTTTGTTCTTGGCGCTTTTAGCCATTTTGGAAAGGGAAGCTATGAGGTCTTTTTTATTATCGGGAGTATCCAGTTGTATTTGTTGAAGCTTGGCATTGAAACTATACTTGTAAGGGGTGTTCATCCCTTGTACAGACGCAAATGCTTTGTCCGCATTGATAACATCTCCGGTCTTTGTGTATATCTGTCCCAGCAGGTACTTCATGCGAAGTTTTTGGTGCTTGTCCTTCTCTTTCTTTATGGCATATTCGAGGTGTGGAACAGATGCACGCAATTCATTATTTCTTATCAGGTAATTGGCTTTTACAGCCGAATACAGTGCTTTATGCTTATCGGGTGCCCCACCTGCTAGTTCCATTTTGTGCAGAATATTCCCTGCTTCGTACAGCCATCCCATTTCGGTGTATGCACGTGCCACCCACAACTGGCATTCGGCTACTATCTCAGGGCGCGATGCATATATCTTCGAGATATACATAAAGGTAGTGATGGCTTGCAGGTATTTGGCTTCATGAAACTCTGACTTGGCAAGCAACATCCACACGTTATCCATAAAGGGAGTATATTCTTTTTGCTGCAACCATGCCTGATAATCGGCATCATTTCGCCTGTTGGGATTTCGTTGAGGTTTAACCTTTATCGAGTGTAGCTTGATGGCTTTGGTTGTTTTGTCTATCGTAGTAGTGAAGCTACCTCCCGGAAGCTGCATGGTTGCCGAATCGGAGTTGTCGGGGAATATGTACAGCATTTCCGACATGTTGTCTTCTTGGCTGAGAAGGCGGTTCTTCAATGTTTCTTTATATGCTTCGTTTGCATTGAAGTAGATATTGTAACGGGTATTTGTAGAGTGGTAAAAACGTGTCACAGCAGTGTTCTTCTGATTAGAACACGACCCCAGAATAAATATAATGAGTACACTTATTGTAAAGCAAAGTGTATATACCGTTTTATTTTGTGACACGTATAGACTGACGGCTAAATATTATTATATAATAAAGAACACAAAAGTAATCATTTTATTGTTTATTATATTTTTTGTTCGCAAAAAGCAGGTGTAATACGATATAAAAATCAGTCGTATAATTTTTTTATGGGTTATATAATTTATTTTCTTCTTTTCTAAGAACGGTATATATTTGTTATGTACAGTGAAATAAGTGTATTAGATGAGTAAAACAAATCCTTTCAGGAAAACTGCCGACAATGCAGCCTCTACAGCTAAGAAATGGGATAGTGAAATTACCAACCCCTCTGTATATGCCCGGATTTGTCCACTCTGTGGAGCTCCCCGCCCCGTAAACTCGGATATATCCTATTGTAGTTATTGCCGCTACAACTTTATGTCCGTAGATATAAATATAGAACGTAAACATGAGTAAACAACATGAACTAGCCGCCCGTTGGGATACATTTTTAGTGAAAATAAAAGAACGTTTTCACGAAATGTCGGAGCAGGGAAAAGAAGCTGTTCTGGAATCTCTAGACAATAATAATTACGACTATTATTCCTCGTTCAGAACATTGAGCAGCATCAAGGCTCAGTTACAGGATTCTATAATAAACAAGATAGATAAAGTGTGGCGCGACCAGGTAGAGCCATTAATGATGGCAGATGGCGACAGCTACTCCATAGACAAAAGGCACAAAGGACATAACCTGAGAAAGCAACTGTCGGATGAGATTCATGACTGGATGTTTGTTTGTGAGGGACTTTTGTCTGAAAAGTATTATCAATATGCCATTCAGCTTGTGAATAAGGATTTTCGATGCACGCAATGTAATTCTCCTGTACAAATAACAAAAAATCTGTTTCAGTCACATTATGTAACGTGCTCCTACTGCAATACTGTAAATTCATTCGTCCCCGAAACGAAATATGTGCAGATAGGATGGAATGTAGTAAATAATATATCGGCATATTCGGCATTGGCGGAGTGGAGAGCAGTTTACAAACTGCAACAAAGAACCAGAAATGACGATCGGGATGAATATCTCGAGCAGTACAAAGAAGCCTGCCGGGCTTATCTGAAAAAATATTTTGAAAAACGAATAGAATTGATGCCTCATACAAAAGAAACTTATGAGAAAGATTTTGCAGAGGCGCTGAATAAAATGTAACCCAATAATAACAAAAAACATACACTTTATGGAAACAATAAACGGAGTAAATTTTGAAGATTATGCAGCAGCTTGTGCAAATCTGGCACAGGGAATGAGTGAAGAGCGTGTCATGGAAATACTAGAACTGGAAAAGCCTGTGTGGGATGATACGATGAACAGGTGGAATGAAAGGCTTGGCCAGCTGATGACGGAGGATATGGATGTAGCTACAAAATACGGTGAGATATTTGCGAATCCTAAGGTCGGTCGCTTTAAGGATGTTGTATCCAATACAGTGGGCATACAGGAATTGCTGCCTATCGTTCCCGATTATGAAACATATCAGAAGATATTCTGGCAGCAATCAACTGCAGCTCAATATGGAGTAGATCCCGTTTCGGTACTCGAAAGCTATGGTATTGATATCGGTAAATGGGGTGTTTTGAATATGCACTATATGGGGCAGGGAATAAACTCGATAGCCGATGATGATCCGCACTATAACGATAAATACAATTATTTTTTATCTGTGATGAATTATTGGGAGAATTATTGGGAAGAACATTACAAAGAGAATAAAGTAGACTTGAGTAGCGATATCAATTTTTAGATCATGACATTGTTTGATAAAGAGCAATTACGTTCGGTAATACAGTGGAACGAACCGCAGGATTGGGAGATATTCAGGCGTGTTACCGATAAGGGAGATGAACTGAAGAATGTGTCGAAACTCATTGTGCATCCCGGACAGGGATGCATTTTTACATACGAAGGAAAAGTTGAAGGTGTTTTTGAAGAAGAAGGTACATATAGCCTCGAAACAGAAAATAAACCTTTCTTTACAACGATTAAGAAAGTATTGTATGGTTTTGAAAGTGAACATAAGGTCGGGTTATGGTTTTTCAGGACTGCCGATATACTGAATATCCGTTGGGGAACACGTATTCCCATTACGTACAACGATCCCGTCTATTCGTTTCCTGTCAACCTGCGCGCTTATGGAAATTATTCCATAAAGATAAACCAGCCCGAATATTTTTTTCGTAATGTGGTGGCCGGAAAAGAGAATTATTATGCGTACGATTTGCAGGAGTTATTTATATCCCGCATTTCACAGCCTATTTCTAGTTATCTGGCCAATAGCAAATTTTCGTATGCCGATGTTGACTCCAAAATAGAGGAGATAGCAGCGGAAGCCAAAAATAAGAGCAGGACGGTCTTTAACGATTTAGGCTTCAGTCTACTCGATTTCAGGATAGAAGGTACATCGTTCGATGATGAAACAAATCAGCGTATTGCCGGAATATCCGATGTGCAGGCCGACGTTAAGGCGGCACAGTTGGCCGGAATCGACTTTTCGGAACTCCAGAAATTGAAAGCTATGCGCGATGCTGCAAACAATGAAGGTATAGCCGGAGCCGGAGTGGGTATGCTCACCGGTATGAATTTGGGGCAACCTATAAATCAGCCACAGGTTCAGGATAATGATATAAAAGGAAAGCTCAGAAAACTCAAGGACTTATTTGATGAGGGCTTAATGGACGAAGAAGAATATAAGAGCAAGAAAGCAAAGATAATAGACGAAATGTAGTTCTGAAGCGGAAACTCTCAGATTATTAAATATAGGTAATAAATGTAATGCACTATGCAGACTTTATTACCTGTATTTTTTTTGAAATTATACTGTCTGATGATCTGTTTAGGATGACGATAATGATTAGCCGACCATAATAATATAACTCAGTTACTCAAATTGTAGTGACAATCTCAAAAAATCATTACATTTGTATATCACCTAGTAGAAAGATTATGGAAAATAATAAATTTTTAGCACTTATAAAAGACGGTATTCTCGAAAACTGGGAACGGCCGGCTCTGACAGACTATAACGGAGAGACATACCTATATAAGGATTTTGCAAGAAAAATAGCCCAACTACATATCCTACTGAATGATATGGAAGTAAAACAAGGCGATAAGATTGCAATTTGCGGGCGTAATTCTGCTAATTGGGCTGTCGCTTTCTTTGCTTCGCTTAATTATGGGGCGGTTATTACTACCTTGTTGCACGACTTTAGCGGAGAAAGCATTCATACGCTTGTCAACCACTCGGAAGCAAGGGTGCTCTTTGTGGATGAATATGTATGGTCTAAGATAGATCCGGTAGAGGTGCCTGCTGTGGAAACAATAATGATGATCGATGATTTTTCGGTACAGAAATCACGTTCAGCTAAGTTGCTGGCATCCTGTGCCGATCTGGAACAGGCTTTCAAACTGAAATATCCGAACGGTTTTGGCAAGGAGCATGTGAAAGTATATGACGAATCGCCCGAAGAACTGGCTGTACTCAACTATACATCGGGTACTACCAGCAATCCTAAAGGGGTAATGATACCATACCGCAGCCTGTGGTCGAATACACGTTTTGCCATCGACATGATTCCATTTGTGAAAGCAGGGGACGGTATTGTCTGTATGCTGCCGATGGCGCATATGTACGGTCTGGCATTCGAGGTGCTGCTATCTATAGCCAAAGGATGCCATATACATTATCTGACGCGTGTGCCTTCACCTCAGATTATCATGGATGCCTTTGCTAAAGTGAATCCGACACTGGTACTCGCTGTTCCGTTGATTATAGAAAAAATAGTGCAGACGCGGGTTTTCCCTGAGTTCAAGAAACAACCGGTAAAAACGCTGTTGAATATACCGTTTTTCAGGAAAAAGATATATAAGAAAGTTGCAGATAAGCTGATCCCTGTGTTTGGGAACAAACTGGTCGAAGTGGTTATCGGCGGGGCAGCATTGAATAAAGAAGTAGGCACATTCCTTTCAGATATACGTTTCCCGTACACAGTAGGATATGGAATGACCGAATGCGGCCCTCTTATCTCCTATGAGTTCTGGGATACTTATAAAGCCGGCTCGTGCGGACGTCCGGTAGACCGTATGGAGGTGCGTATCGACTCGTCCGATCCTGAAAGGGAAGCGGGTGAAATCATTACGAAAGGCGACAATGTGATGCTCGGTTATTACAAGAATCCCGAAGCTACTAAAGCCACATTTACAGAAGATGGCTGGCTGAAAACCGGAGATCTGGGGATAATAGATAAGGATAACTTTGTTTTTATAAAAGGTCGTAGCAAAACGATGATTCTCAGCGGATCGGGGCAGAATATATATCCGGAAGAGATAGAAGATTTCTTCAACAACTCGCCATATGTGGCAGAATCGCTTATTATAGAAGAGAACGGAAAACTGATAGCTCTGATTTATCCCGATCATGATTATATGAAGAAGCATGATATCAAAGAAGACGATTATTCTGCTATCTTTGTGGCCGAAATGAAAGCGATAAACAAACGCTTGCCGAAATACAGCCAGGTAGTGAATTTCAGGTTGCAGGATCAGGAATTCGAGAAAACACCGAAGCGGAGTATTAAGCGGTTTTTATACCAGAAATAATTCATCTGGTATAATTTGTTGAATAAAAAACTTATAATTTATAACTCATAATCTATAATTAATAGAAATGTCTGACGATAAGAAAATTATTTTTTCGATGATGGGTGTCGGTAAACTTTACCCGCCACAAAAACAAGTATTGAAGAACATTTACCTGTCATTCTTCTATGGCGCCAAGATCGGAATTATCGGTCTCAACGGTTCCGGTAAATCAACTTTGCTGAAAATAATAGCAGGGCTGGATAAAGAATATCAGGGTGAGATAGTTTCCGACAAAGGATTCAGTGTCGGTTATCTGGAGCAAGATCCGAAACTCGACCCTGCCAAAACCGTAAAAGAAATAGTACAGGAAGGCGTACAGCCGATAATGGATGTATTGAAAGAGTATGAAGGAATCAACGAAAAGTTCGGTTTGCCCGAATATTACGAAGATGCTGATAAGATGGATGCTCTTTTTGCCCGTCAGGCAGAACTACAAGATAAAATAGATGCAACCGATGCATGGAATATAGACAACAAACTGGAGCGTGCTATGGATGCCCTTCGTTGTCCGCCCGAAGATCAGTTGTGCGAAAATCTCTCAGGAGGGGAAGCCCGTCGTGTAGCGCTTTGCCGTCTGTTGTTGCAGGAACCTGACGTATTGTTGCTCGATGAGCCTACCAACCACTTGGATGCAGAATCTATCGATTGGTTGGAGCAGCACTTACAACAATATAAAGGTACAGTGATCTGTATTACCCACGACCGTTACTTCCTCGACCATGTAGCAGGATGGATTCTCGAACTCGATCGCGGCGAAGGTATTCCATGGAAAGGAAACTATACCTCATGGCTCGAGCAGAAGACCAAGCGTATGGAGCAGGAAGAAAAACAAGCCAGCAAACGCCGCAAGACACTCGAACGCGAGTTGGAATGGGTGCGTATGGCACCGAAGGCTCGTCAGGCAAAAGGTAAAGCCCGTTTGAACGATTACGAAAAACTATTGAATGCCGACCAGAAAGAACGCGAAGAAAAACTTGAAATATTTATTCCTAACGGCCCTCGTCTTGGCAACAAGGTGATAGAAGCACATGGGGTTAGTAAAGCGTTCGGAGACAAACTATTGTTTGATAACCTCGAATTTATGTTACCGCCATCAGGTATTGTAGGTATTATCGGTCCGAATGGTGCCGGTAAGACAACTCTATTCCGTCTGATACAGGGAATAGAGAAGGCAGATAAAGGAACATTCGAAGTGGGTGAGACTGTAAAGATAGGATATGTAGACCAGTCGCATGCCGACATTGATCCGAACAAGTCCGTATATCAGACCATTTCGGGAGGAAGTGAATTCGTGAGGGTAGGGGGTAAAGAAATCAATGCCCGCGCATACCTGTCGCGTTTCAACTTTGCAGGAGGCGATCAGGAAAAACTTACCGGAGTATTGTCGGGCGGTGAACGTAACCGTCTGCATCTGGCGCTTACGCTAAAATCGGAAGCGAACGTGCTATTGCTCGATGAGCCTACCAACGATATAGACGTGAACACGCTGCGTGCACTGGAAGAAGGTTTGGAAAATTTTGCCGGATGTGCCGTAGTTATTTCCCACGACCGCTGGTTCCTCGACCGTATCTGTACGCATATACTTGCATTCGAAGGTAATTCGGAAGTCTTTTTCTTCGAAGGAAGCTACAGCGAATACGAAGAAAATAAGAAGATGCGTTTGGGCAATGTCGAACCAAAACGTATTCGTTATCGCAAGTTAATTAATTAAAAAAATATAACTTTGTGCAACTATTAGTATGTTGTAACAGTCTATATTATATAATCAAGAGTAAATATTCCTATATTTACTCTTGATTTTTGGAATACGCAATAATGCGTAGCTGTACCAAATGGAGAAAAAATGAGTGGGATTCCACGATATAATATATACAGTAAAAGGACCTTTGTATTCATATCGCTATGTCTGATATGTATTCTTTCGTATGGCCAGTCTCTTACTACCCTCAGGGGGACTGTAAGGGATGCCGTTACAAAAGAAAAGCTTTCATTTGTAACGGTTGTATTCGATAAGACTAATATCGGAACTTTCTCTGATGCCGATGGTGAATTCCGGTTGAGCAACAGGGCGAATCATACCAAAGTGACAGCCTCGCTTCTTGGCTATAAATCGAGTAGTTTTACAATACATCCGGGGGTAACTACTACCGAAGAAATATACCTCGAGCCCGAAGATAAGCAGCTGAACGAGGTGATTGTGAAGCCCAAAAAAGAAAAATATTCGAAGAAAAACAATCCTGCCGTTGAGCTTATCAAAAAGGTTATAGCTCATAAAGATAGCACCAATATTACATCAAAAAGCTATTACCAGTATAACGAGTACGAACGTTTGGTGATGGCTTTCAACGACTTCAAACCTGACAGAGGGCAGTTCAAAAAGCTGAAGTTTTTGCCAAATTACATGGACACTTCCATAATAGACAGCAAAGCCATTCTGCCGATTTCGGTGCGCGAAAAACTGACCGATGTATTTTATCGGAAAGATCCTAAAGATACCAGACGTATCGTAAAAGGTTATCAGCTACAAGGACTTGACCAATCGTTCGAGACTGAGGGGCTGGACGCTGTACTGAAAGAACTCTTTAAAGATATTTCTATATACGACAATTCTATAACCCTGCTGTTTCAGGAGTTTGTAAGCCCGCTGAGTTCCCATAGTTCGGTCAACTTTTACAAATGGTATTTGTCCGATACCGTTACAATGGATAATGACAGATATGTAAAACTCGATTTTGCACCTTTCAACTCGCGCGATATCGGATTCACCGGAAACCTGTATATTTCGCTCGATAGCATGTATGCGGTAAAGAGGGCTGTACTGCGAACACCCAAAAAGGCAAATCTGAACTTTGTGGATGAACTCATTATTACGCAGGATTTCCATAAAACAGCAGAAAATGCTTGGGTACCGGTAGAAGACCGTATGGCAATAGACTTGTCTTTGGTGAATACCATCAAGCTGTATGTGGATAAGACGCGTAAGTTTGAGAATTTTATTGTCAATCGTCCGATGAATCCTGTGTTTATACTGACGGCTCCCGAAGTATTCGAAAAGGATTACCTGAAGCGCAGTAAGACCTATTGGGCACAAAACCGTCCGCTGAAATATCAAAAAGATTTCAGAATGGACGAAATGATGGAGGATGTGAACAATGTTACCATACTGAAAGTATTGCTCAATGTAGGGAATGTGGTGGCAACAGGATATATTCCTCTGTCGAAAGATGAAGAGAAGAATAAGTTGGATATAGGAACAGTACAGACTTTCTATAGCTATAATAAGGTAGAGGGTAACCGCTTCCGCCTGACAGCAGCAACCACAAAGAATTTGCATCCGCACCTGTATCTGTATGGTTATGGAGCCTATGGTACGAGGGACAATAAATTCAAATATTATGCTGAGGCAACATGGGCATTCAATAAGATAAAGAATCATAAAGACGAGTATCCCAAGAATAACCTGACGATAGCTTATAAGTATGATATGAATACGCTGGGACAGCGTTTTACACAGGCTGAAAGGGATAATATACTGATGTCGATACAGTCGAAGAGCAATCAAAAACTGACATATAACCGTCAGACACAGATAGCATATGAAAAAGAGTATTACGGAGGCTTCTCATTTAAACTGACCGGACAAACGTTCAATGAAAGGCCGGCAGGTACTCTTCTGTTTGAGAAAATGAATGATGAAGGGGAGATTTACCCTGTCAGCAAAATACAAACGACTGAAGCTATGTTATCGTTACGTTATGCTCCGGGCGAAAAGTTTTTCCAGCAACGGCGCAAACGCCATTCCATTTCGTCACAGAAATTTATATTAACCCTTACCCATACTACTGCATTGGAAAATGTGTTTGGTGGCGAATATAATTATAATAAGACTTCATTTTCAGCATTTAAAAGCTTTTGGGTGCCGCCTTTCGGCAAACTGATCTTATCGGCACAGGCTGAAAAAATATGGGGAGAAACACCATTCCCATTCCTTATTACTCCGAGTGCCAATAACTCTTATACCATTCAGCGCGGAAATTATTATCTGATAGAGCCATTGGAGTTTGTGCACGATGCACAGGTTTCGTGGGAAGTGTATTATCACATGGGTGGATGGTTGTTCAACCGTATTCCTATTTTGAAATATCTGAAATGGAGAGAAGTCTTCGGATTCAGAGGATTCTATGGAGAGTTGAGCAATCGTAACAATCCTATACACAACCGTAATCTGTTGTTATTCCCGCAAGAAACATTTACTACGAGGAGCAAACCATATATGGAATATAATATCGGTATTGAAAATATATTCAACTTCTTCCGCATCGACTATGTGCGCCGCGTCAATTATCTCGATCATCCGAATATAGATAAGGACGGATTCAGAATATCATTCCAGTTCGAATTTTAAAATAAGCCCTGATCACAGAAACGTATCAGCTATGCGTTGCAGTACTTCCTGCGGATCGAGCGGATGGCGTTTAGGCGGATTTTTAGGCACTAATACATTAAGTCCCTGAGGTATTATCTTTACATTTATTTCTTTGCCCATCTGCACCGGATCGCCGTCTATGTGCATCATTCCTTCCTCTTCCCGCTTGATGGTTACTTCATTGGTGACTAGCTCGATCATTTTGCTATTCTCGTCTATTTTTTTCGTGAACAGTTGCAGCGAAGTCTGCGGAACATCGAGTATCGACAATGGTTTTAGAATAGCAATGTTCATCATCCCATCCTGTATGTCGGCATGAGGGGCTATGTGTGCATTATAACCATATTGTGAAGCATTGGCACATGTTACCACGAATGCCTTATCCTTTATAGTGCCTTCGGGACAAATGATCTCATAATTTTGCGGTTTCTGGCGGAAAAAGGTTTCCAGCATGTATTTGAAATACATAAATGATCCTCTGCTTTTTCTGCCCGATGACATTGCTGCTACTTCGGCGTCGAATCCTACACCGCAGGTGCAGAAGAATATATGTCCGTTCACCATGCCGTAGTCGATAGTGATAATATTTCCTTCGGTAACGACAGATAGTGCTTTCTTAACGTCGATAGGGATATTCAGGTCGCGTGCCAGTCCGTTGCCCGAACCGAGAGGTAATATACCCAATGCAATATCTGACCCTACAAGGGTACGGGCTACTTCATTTACTGTGCCGTCGCCGCCTACGGCGATTACATAGTCAGCTTTGTCTTCTATGGCCTGTTTGGCTATTTCGGAGCCATGTCCGGCATATCCTGTAATGAATATATGCACGTCAAATAAATGTGGGTCAAGGGTTTCTGCAATCCTGTGCGGGAGATTCTGTTTCGATGACGTTCCCGACTTCGGATTGATGATGACATATACTTTTTTCTTCGTTTCATCCATTACATTAAGCAAATGATTCGTTCTGCAAAAATAACATATTAACAATCAAAGACAAAATAAAAGGATGAAATTCGAGGTCTGTGTGGTCTGAGGTGAAAAGTGGGGGTTGCAGAGCCTAAAATCAGATGAGAGACAGTGTCAACTTTAAAGATTTAGAGAACTGCAAAAAACTTTATCTATAACCGGATGGCTGATAGCGATCGGAATTTTAGGTTAACTATTATTCATGCGAATCAGTATTTGAAATTATATGTTCGTTTATTTTCTACTGCGCGCAATCACAGATTGCTTGCATCCCTTTTGGCCTAAGCCCCAAAAGGAATCAAAAAGTCTTTAGCGCCCCGCTTCATAGGACGACCCGTAAAAGGGCTCAAAGGCTAAACAAAAAAACTCGCTTACAACTTTGTATTGTTCCAATCAACGGTTAAGCTCAAACACGTTTTTGTTTTACGCCTTTCTCACCCTACGGGTGCCCCGTCCATAAAGCTAACGGCGCGGGCTGACGCTCGATTGTCCCCTTCAGCCGATAAGCCGCTGACAAGTCGCTGAGGAGCGAAGCACTAGACTTTTGTTTACTTTTGGGCGATGTAAAAGTAAAAACAAGCACAAGAGTGCGCGTTAGACATGAGCTAAATCTATAAATCCCAGACTAAGATTGAGGTTATACAAATAGACTCCGCTTCGCTCCATCGAACGTTGTTTCATTACCTTTGTTACATTTTAGTTAAAATCATTCTCTTTTCTATAATGGCTATCAAAAAGTTATAATAATATGGCTATATTTGTTTTGTAAATGCTTAATACCTTGAAAAGCTATGTTGAATCCGTCTGAAATAGAGCAAATAGTCAATCTTGTAAAGAAGGAAGTTGTGCCAGCCATAGGTTGCACCGAACCGGTAGCTGTATCCCTGTGTGTAGCCAAAGCCACAGAAATATTAGGACAGCTTCCCGATAAAATAAAACTCTACCTGAGTGCCAATATCCTCAAAAATGCAATGGGCGTGGGCATTCCGGGAACAAAGATGGTAGGTTTGCCTATCGCTGTAGCTTTAGGGGCAATGATAGGTAAGAGTGAATATGGCTTACAGGTGTTGAAAGACCTGACTCCGGAGGATGTAGAGCGTGGTAGGCAATATATTGCTGAAAAGCGTATCGAAATATCGCTAAAGGAAGATATACAAGATAATCTTTATATAGAAGTACATTGCCTCAAAAATGATAATGAATCAGTCGCTATCATAAAAACGGCGCATACGAATTTTACTTATCTGGCGCTTAACGGAAATGTACTACTCGAAAAAGATTGCGTTGAGACAGAAGAGGAAGGCAGTGACGATATTGTACTTTCTTTCGAGAAAGTTCATGCATTTTCAACTACAGTTCCATTAGATAAAATCCGGTTTATACTACAAGCAGCAGAGCTGAACCGTGCTGCATCTGCATTATCGTCGCAGGGAAGTTATGGGCACAATGTGGGTAAAGTTGTAACAGGTACATTGGGTAAGCAGATATTCGGTGACTCTATTTTGTCGCATATCATGTCGCACACAGCGGCAGCTTGCGATGCACGTATGGATGGTGCTATGATTCCTGTAATGAGTAATTCGGGTAGTGGCAATCAGGGTATTACAGCCACGTTGCCGGTACTCAGCTATGCTTCTGACACCGATTGCAGTGAAGAACAGCTTATCAGGGCGTTGATGTTAAGTCATCTGACGGTAGTTTACATCAAACAGAAGCTCGGGCGGCTTTCTGCCTTGTGTGGATGTGTGGTAGCGGCTACAGGTGCCAGTTGTGGCATCACTTACCTGATGGGAGGTGATTACAGTAAGATTACCTTTGCAGTAAAGAATATGATCGCTAATATAACAGGCATGATCTGCGACGGGGCAAAACCGAGTTGTGCGCTTAAAATATCCAGTGGTGTATCTACGGCTGTCTTGTCGGCTATTATGGCTATGGAAAACGAGGTTGTCTCTTCTCTCGAAGGCATTGTAGACGATGATGTGGATAAGACGATAGAGAATCTTACATCTATCGGCTCTGAGGGGATGCGCGAGACCGATAAGCTCGTATTGAAAATAATGACGAGTAAATAGACTGGAAAACCGTCCGGCCAAATTTAGGGTTGACAGGTACACAAAAAGAAACCGGCCGATAAAATATCAGCCGGTCTTATATATTATATTTTAAGTGTTAGGCTTGAATATTCTCTCTAATCTTTTCAGCGATCTCCTCAAATTCGGTCTTATCCAGTTTTAGCTTAGGATTGGACAGCAGCATGTCCGATTCTTTATTGATAGGAATCAGATGGATATGCGCATGAGGAACTTCCATGCCAAGTACCATTGTGCCGATACGTTTGCATGGGATGGCTTTTTCGATGGCCTTAGCAATCTTTTTAGCGAAGATGTGCATTTCACCTACGGTGGTGTCATCCAAGTCGAACAGGTAATCTACCTCTTGCTTAGGTATAACCAGCGTATGACCTTTTGCCATCGGGTTGATATCCAGAAAAGCAAAGAATTTGTCGTTCTCAGCTATCTTGTAGGAAGGTATTTCGCCTGCTATTATTTTGCTAAAGATACTTGCCATTGTGCCGATCAGATTGATATGTTCAGTATTTCAAATGTCATTAAGCCTACAGGGACTTTTATTTCAGCCACATCCCCGACTTTTTTACCCATCAGTCCCTGAGCGATAGGAGTGTTGATAGCAATCTTGTTTTCTTTCAGATTGGCTTCACTCTCGGCTACAAGGGTATAGGTCATTTGCTGATTGTTCTTGGTATTGCGTATAGTTACCTTGTTCAGTATCTGAACCACATCGGTACCTATTGCATCCTCGTTGATCATTCTGGCATTAGCCAACAGGTTCTTCAGCTGAGCTATTTTTGCCTCCAACAGGCCTTGAGCCTCTTTGGCTGCATCATATTCAGCATTTTCAGATAAGTCACCTTTGTCGCGAGCCTCTGCTATTTGTTTTGATATAACGGGTCTTTCGCTTTCGAGGGCGCTTATTTCTTCTTTTAATTTCTTAAAACCGTCTTCGGTCATGTAAGAGATAGCCATGGTAATTGAAAATTAGTTAGCGACTATTTATGTTATTGTTTTTTAAAGCGATAAAAAGAAAAAGAATCCTTGCCGTATAGGCCAGAACTCCTTTTCCTTTTTCATCTTGTTATCTAGCAAAGATAAGATATAATTTCTATAATCTCAAAATTTATTGCAAGAGATTTACATTATTTTTTGAACTTCGGCGGTTAAATTGTCGTTTGGCGATAGCCTTTTAACAATATCTCCGTTCTTGTTAACTATAAATGTAGTAGGTAATCCTTGTATATTGAATTTAGTTATCAGTTCTGAATTAAGAGACTTGCTGTCTCTTACACAAATCCAGGGTAGGTTTACTGCGCTGTTCTGCCACAAATGAGGGTCTGAGTCCAGTGATACCTGATATACTTCGAGGTTGCCTTTATGCTTAGAATATACGTTGTTTATCAGAATGTTGTGTGCCGGAGAAAAGTCTGTCTGATATGCAGTGAAATCAAGTATGACTACTTTCCCTTTAAGCGATGACAGGCTTATATCCTGATTTTTAATATCAGGCAGCGATATATTATAGAATGTACTGTTATCAACAACGCCACTTTCGGTCAGTTTCTTTATTGTCTCCTGATCACTTGCAGCCTGTCTTATTTCAGATAGAGCCGATAGAGTAAAGGTTTTCAGATGAGCCGCTCTCGGGGATTTCGATTTATACTGATCCCATACAGTAGCTACAGACTGGAATGCACCGATATCTTTTTTATCGAATGGGTCGAAAATAAGGTAGCCATCCACTTTCTGAAACAAGGCAAAATAAGAAGCGAGACTGTTATAATCCGAGAATATCAGATTCTTTGCCTGAGTTTTATATTCATCTATAGCGCTGCGGAAGGCATTTATGTATTCTTCCTGAGATATATCTTTATTATCGTATTTCTTTTTCAGATCCGAAAAAGACTGTGTCAGTTTATTTTGGGCTATGACTACATCTTTTATTTTCGAAGAAGCATCAGATCCTTCTACACTATAGTCGAGGGCGAATGTTTTAGCCGGAGCTTTTACGGTTATAGTCTCTATAGAATCTACAGCCAGATTTATTGTTTGCCCATTCAATCTTAGCAGATAGAACTCAGCATATTCTAGGCTTGGCTCTTTGAATTTGAAGTTACCCTCTTTATCCAGTTTTGCAGAGTCGATAATTGTTGTCTCCGTCAGAGATCTTCTTTCCAGATATAACATGGTAGTATCGGCATCGCTGATTGTGCCTTCAATTATAAAATGAGGTTTCCTGTCTCCACAAGATAACAGGGTAAGTAATCCTATAGCTAATACTGTGAGCTTGGATAAAAGGGACGTTTTCATATATGATATATTTATATATAATGTTTAGTTCAGCAAAGATATTAATTATAATCAAATCTTATAAAACTTGCATTTTTTAATTTCATAATTATCTATATGTTGAAATCAGCAATTTTCTATGAATCTTTTTCTCTCTTTTAATGTGTTCATGATTAGGGAAGTATAATTTAGTTTTCTAAACTTTTCTAAAATACTTCTTTTTTTATTTTGTATTTAGTTATTTTATTCTTTATCTTTGCACCCGCTTTGGGACAGAACGGGCTCTGTAATGACAGGCCTTCCTTGAAGCATAAGAAGCGATCTTTGAAATCAATGATAACAAGAATAAAGAGTAGTACAAGAATA
>NZ_JARXWN010000005.1 GCF_029892965.1 Dysgonomonas sp. PF1-14
AAATTCATGCCCCAGGGACGGGCAATGGCGGGATAGGTATTACCTGTAGATAAGGAATGCTTACTCTGTGTACCAACTAAGGGCGTGACATAGTCGGAAAAATTCTGAGAATGTATAGTCAGAGACAAAAAACTAAGCAAACTGAGTAGTAGCCTTCTTTTCATTTTTCATAGGGTTAAAAGGTAAGTATGCACACCTCAATACAAAGATAATGCATACTTACTCAAATTATACATTTGTATTAATCAATAGTGTTCCATTGATATTCGCCGACTAGTTTCGCCGAATATTTTCCGGTTAAGTCTTTAATATCTTCGTTATTTTCTACTGTAGATGTAAATGCCCATCCGCAAACCAAGTCAGATTCGGAACCGGTAACAAGAATTTCTTTGTCTTTAATTTTTCTTATTTCTTCTTCTGTTTTTGCAGATTTCCAGATATGGAAGTCCTTTATGTATCCAGACAATCGCCAGGCATCTGTCATTCCACCTACACCTGCCGGTTGACCAAAAGCAACCATTGAGGTTTCGAGGTAATTCGATAGATAATTTTTACCTGCTTGAGCTGTCGCCTGATCCTTCAATTCACCATTCAGATATACTTTGATAACCTCAGGTCCTCCATTGATACCGTTTTCATCTATAACAGCCGCAAAGTGAGCCCATTGTTCAGTTGTAGCGAAATTTACTCCCGGCTCCATTAGCCCCCAGCTTTCAAGTCCGATAGTCATACGTACTCTTGAATTATCAAAATTATTGATTACCCAGCCTTTACGTGTTTGAGTTTCTCCATCTTCGTTGAAACAGGATATGATGCTTCCGAATCCTTCTGTATATTTCAATTTAAACCACAACTCTACAGTGAATGCCTGCTTACCGGATTCCCCAAATTTAGAATAGTTTGGGCTATAACCGAAGTCGATATATCCTCCGGCTCTGCCGTTTACATACAACTCAGCTTCCTTAAATTCAGGAGGTAGATCTTCCGCTCGTTGTGTTGCCTTAAAGTCCGCTATAGCTTTATTCGCATTAGCAATGGCACTATCCACCTTTTCCTGCGTTGGCTCTGTCTCTGTGCCGTTTCTGAAGAAGCGAATAGTTTTTTCTATCTGTATAACGGCATCGTCCAATATATATTTACTATCTTGTGGATACATATCCTTTTTGTCACCATATCGGGCATTATCCCGTAGTTGCACCATTTCGTCACGAACGTCTTCCATTTGTGCTACAAATTTACTCACATCCACCATCTGATTGTTGTCATCATCGTCGGAACAAGATGTAAATACAAGTGCAGCGAACATTAACAATGTCAATAATTTAAGCATGTGTTTCATAATGTACTAATAATTAGATTATATAAAAATGTCTGTTTATTGAAGTGAAATCCATTGGTAATCACCAACTAGTCGAGCAGAATACCTGCCTGTTAAATCTTTTATCTCCTGATTGTTGTTGGGTGTAGAATTGAATCTCCAGCCACAAACCAAATCGGGTTCGAAGCCTGAGACGTCAATGTTTTTATTCATTATTTTCCTGATCGTTTCTTCCGATTTTGCACCTTTCCAAATGTGGAAATCTTTGATATAGCCCGAAAGCCTCCAATCACTTGTCATACCACCAATACCGGCAGGCTGACCGAAAGCAATCATCGGGGTCTGCAAATAATTAGGCAGATAGTTTCCTCCGTCAAAAGATGTACTCTGATCTTTCAGAACTCCATTTTGATATACTTTTACAACTACAGGTTTTCCATTAATATGTTCTCCATTGATTCCATTTTCATCTACTACAGCGGCAAAATGTACCCACTGTCCGGTGGTAGAGAAATCAAATCCGGGCTCTAATAATCCCCAGTTTTCCTGACCGACAGTCATTCTAAGTCTTGAATTGCTGAAGTTATTGATAACCCATCCTTTGCGAGTATGGGTCTGACTATCTTCATTGAAACAGGAAACTACACTGCCAAAGTTTTCTGTGTATTTTAGTTTTAGCCATAGTTCAACAGTAAATGCTTGTTTTCCATTCTCCCCGAAGTTTGAATAATCGGGACTATAACCAAAGTCTATATATCCGCCATTTCTGCCATTTACATATAATTCTGCTTTAGCTTGTTGTTTATTCTTCACAAACTCATTGACCCAATAAGCAGTCCTGTCCAGATAATAATCAGGGGCAAGGTTTCCATAATCTAAATAAGTGAAAGCCGGGCTGCTGAATGAACTGGCAGGTTCTATCTGCGAACCTTCATGCCACTCGTTAAATGAAGTTATAGATATATATTCAGTTCCTGTCTCTATCGCTTTGCGGTACATATTGTCATAATATTGGCCGTTGTTACGATTGCGGGTAGTGGTGTCATTCCAGGGGCGAACACGTGTATCGATATATCCAGGACCTACACTTGGGATAAATATTTTATTGTTTTGCTTTGCCCAAGCCTGTATAGATGCCCAATTAGAAGATGTGGAACCAAAGGTGAACCCTTCGGCTGCAAAATATGTATAGAATCCATCAAAATTGGCAGTCAGTATAACAGATGGCTGAGAACTCATATTTTCTAACCATAATCCGATAACGTGCGAATCGTAGGCCGTATTTCTTATTGTTCTACTGCCTGTAGGACTTAATAAGGTAGCCCATTCTGCTGCCGGAGTAAGATAAGAATCGTAGATAAAGAAAACAGGCTTGCCTTTCAGCCGGTAAAAAGCAGGATGGTTCCCATAGGTGTTTATCAGATGGGTTATACTCTCTTTCATTGTCGCAGCATTGCGTCCGCCATAAGGCTCGATATGGAAACATACTTTCAGCTTATACTCATTTGCAATGTTAAGGAGCAGTGATATTTTTTCCGGTTCGGATGTACCCGTTTCGTTCCACCATGATAGCGCAACGACTCCCACCCGTGAGCGGACAAACATTTCCATATGCTGCCTTATCACAGCCGGATCCTTACTACTATAGGTTCCTAATTGCGGATAAAAATTGGCTGCAATATCTCCATTTGTTCCGGGAATATAGCCTGTACTGGAAGTTTGTCCCGGACCGGGAAGAATATCATGCCCCCAATGGAAATAGCCATTGTCGAATTCAGCATTCCCATACCAGTTATAGTAAAACCCAAAAGTATTATAGTCCAAATTTTCGCTCGAAAGAGCTGTATTCTTTAATGTTGCAACGTCCGGTTTCTCGTCTGGTTTTTCAAGCATCTCGAGCTGACTGTTACAACCGAATAAAAAGGTTGCCATAAACAATAAAATCTGAATGGTTAACATGTGTCTTGTTTTCATTTTTACAAATTTTAAGTGTTGATTAAGTAATATGTGAGGTGTACTTATTGGCTTCTAAACTCCTTGATCCAATAAGCTGTTCTTGTCAAATAATAGTCAGGAGCTAAGTCTCCGTAATTTAGATATGTAAATGCCGAACCGGTATAAGGTACAGCAGGCTCTATTTGCGACCCTTCATGCCACTCATTAAAGGAGGTTATAGAAATAAAGGACGCTTTGGATTCGATTGCTTTTTGATACATCACATCGTAATATTTACCGTCATTCCTGTTGCGGGTAGCTGATGTATTCCAAGGACGGATACGTGTATCGATATATCCGGGCCCTACACTCGGTATAAATATTTTGTTATTGACTTCGGCCCACTTTTGCATTGTACCCCAATTGGTGGGAGTGGAGCCATAATTGAAGCCAAGTGAAGAAAAATAAGTATAAAATCCATCGAAGTGGGAATTGAGAATAACAGGTCCTTGTTTATCTACATTGTCGAGCCATAAACCAATAACATAAGAATCATAGGCTGTATTCCTTATTGTAATAGCTCCATTCGGACTTAATAATTTTGCCCAATCTTCCGGCTCTATATTGTATGAATCGTAGATAAAGAACATCGGTTTTCCATTCACTTTGTAAAATGCAGGATGATTACCATATTTATCAATAAGTTTTTTCATATTCTCTTTTAGATTTTCGGGGTTACGTCCTGAATATGGTTCTAAATGGAAACAAACTTTTACTCCCGCTTTTTGTGCTTCATCCAATAAAAGTTGGTTCTTTTCGGCTTCCGCTGCCGTCTTCTCGTTCCACCAACTTACAGCAGCTACTCCAATACGAGCTTTTTTGAACATCTCCATGTGTTTCTTTACGATCTCGGGATCGCGATTGCTATACCTTCCTAGTTCGGGATAAAAGTTAGATGCAATATTTCCTTCTGTGCCGGGAATAGTACCGGGGCTGTTTCCTCCATTTGGATTCGGTGCTATTGCATGAGCCCAATGTGACATTCCCCCGTCGAACTGTTCATTCCCATACCAGTCGTAATAGAAACATATAGTATTGTAATCTAAAGTTGTATCATTTTCTTCTCCCGGTGGGTCAGGAGTGACAATATCTTCCCCATTATCGCTGCTGCATCCTGTATAGGAAACCAGCATAAATAATGAGATCACTATACAAGCGATTATCAACAATTTTTCTTTCATATTTTCGGGTATTAATTAGTTTTACGGATATAACTTGAGCCGGATAGTTTTTTTGAAACTATCTAACGGTAATAAAATCAGATACTTTTATCGATTAAGGTCTAATCTCCATTCATTTCAAAAGATGGTGGGACAGAACTCTTATCGGAAGCCCATTGTTTGTTCGGTTTTTCTCCCATAACAAATTCGAGTTTTCCTCCTTTCATCAGATCCTGATGGGTAAACCACGATTTATTCCAGTCTAGCCCATTCAGTTTCGCAGATTGTATGTATTTATTCTTCGGTGAATAATTATGGCATACAATATCGAATGTTTTGCCTTCTCCTAATTTCAGGCTTGCTTTCTCAAACATAGGACTTCCTATCACGTAGATTGGCAAACCGGGAGTAATGGGATAAAATCCAAGCTGCGAGAATACAACGAAAGCTGTCATGCCACCTCCGTCCTCATCGCCGGGTACCCCCATCAGGTCGTTTCTGAACCATTGACCCAGCAAAGTGCGAATCCTCTTCTGTGTCCTCCATGCTTGCCCTGCATAATTGTAGAGGTAAGGTATATGGAGGCTGGGTTCGTTAGCCATAGAGAATTGACCGACATTTCCTGTATGATCCGGAATTTGGGCATAAAACTCAAACTTACTTTTACCCAGAGGTGTATCATACATATTTTCCAGTTCATCGACAAAGGCATCGTCACCTCCCATCAGCGATATCAGATCGGCTATATTGTGAGGTACATCCCATCGATATACCCAGCCGTTGTTTTCTCCATAATAATCACGCGCTCCCTGTCCTCCGGAGTATCGGTAATCGAATGGTTCGACATAATTCCCATTCATATCTTTAGGGTGGAAAAACTTAGTGTCGGGATTAAACAATTTATGATAATTCAAACTTCTCTTCAGAAAATAAGAATAGTCGTCCTTTTTGCCTATATGCTTTGCGATCTGAGAAAGGCACCATTCGTCATATACTGTACCTAAGGTAACTGCTACAGGCTGTCTCTTTTCATAATCGTTCACATTCTCGACCGACTCTTTTTCTCCATACTTCAATGCCGGAAAATAGCCATTCTTTTTATAAAATTCATCCAGTATTCCGGCCTTATCACCCGACCAAGGAATAAGTGTTTTTTCTGTAATACCTTTCTTACAGGCATCATAGGCCAGTTCCAGATTGAATCCGGTGAGTCCTTTTACATAAGCATCTATAACGGTTGCTACTCCATGATTTGAATTCATCCTGCGGCTATCGCCTGTGATTTCGGGGAAGGTAGGCATCCAGAAATTGTCCATTTGCTCAGCCATCCGTATAAATGAATTTATCATATGTACTTCTTTCTCCGGCTCTATGATGACCCTTAATGGATGAGTAGCACGGTATGTGTCCCAAATCCAGTCGTCGGTATAGAATGGGATGCCATTATCACCATGCACTTTATCATCGAACGAACTGTAATACATCCCATCTTCCGAGATGCAAATCATACGCTCGTATGTACGGTAGAGTGATGTATAAAACAAGGTCTTGGAATCTTCACAATCCCCTTCAATACTGATCTTACCTAAAGTCTCATTCCACAAAGCCCGTCCGCGTTCTTTTACTTCATCAAAGCCAATGTCCTTGACCTCTCTGTAAAGGTTCTTTTTTGCCTGTTCTTCACTGATAAAGGATATACCATAACGTAAAAGCATAGATTCTGAACTCTCTTTGAACCTCATTACTATACAGGAGCTTCTTCCTTCTTCATTCATGAGGGAATCTATCTGCTCGGGAATGACCTCTGTTTCGAGAAACAAATAAACTCTTGTTGAAAAATCGCCTATTTGCTGATAACCCGAAACAGAATTACCTTCTGCTCTTAATACTCCATTCTTGCTATTGATAATCAGCGATGGAGTTCCTTCACTAAACTTGAATCTGTATATAGCAGATTGGTGAGATGGAGCATATTCCACATTGATATTATCCTCATTTAAGAATACCTGATAGTAATATGGCTTAATTACTTCATTATCATACTCCAGTGGTATAACCGGAGATAACTGCTTATCTCCGGTAACGGGACTTATGGCAAAAGCCGAGTTTCCTCTATGGCTCGTAACGATCACAGGCAAGCCTTTAATTTTATTTCCGGTATAATCATCCCTTTCCGGATACACCCTAAGCATGCTGTTTGGGAGATGAATGGTAGGGTAAGTAGGAACCAGCAGATGGCTTATATTCCCTATGTATGGATTTACGTAGTCTACCGGCTCTTTTCCTACAATGCTTTTATCTGAGCAGTGTACCATTATCCCCAAAATGAATGTGAGGGATATGACCTGAAGTATATTTTGTGATAAATTTTTCATATCTTGTCTATTAGCTTGCACTTACAAAGGATCACAAATCAATGTTCACTGCGGGTGCATAATTATATTTTGCTTCCGATGCACTGCTTATTGCACCTATACGGAAATAGTAACTGTTGCCTCTGGATATTTTACTGTAATTGTTTATATCCATGATAATCTCATATTCAGCATCTTCTGCTACAGTATTCAGTTCATATGTCACACTTGCTGTTTGTATGCGATAGCCAACCGATATGTCGGGGTGGGCAAACAAGGATATTGCTTTTACAGGCTCTCCTGATGTCTGTTGCATCCTGAATTTTGCTATAACCTTTCCATCCCTGAACTTAATATCGGTATTGGTGATACGGATGTATGGTATTACTTCGAATGTATGGGTATTTGCTCCTTTTTTCATCTGATACCTTATTGTGTCCTGTGGAATATAGTTTCCTTTGTTCATAATGATTTTATAATCACCCGAAAACATCAGATTATTCTGGAAAGTACCATCATTCTTGAGTACCATTGATTGTACCGGAGGATTATTCCAGCCCAGTTCGATAAAATATATTTTTGAGCCTTCCAGAATGTCCTGCTGTACCAGTTCTCCGGTTTCGAGGTCTCTGATCTCTCCCGAAAAGGAAGCGTTCGGAGCATAATCATCAAGATTGTCTTTTTCGCACGAGGAAAAGATTCCTAAACAAACCAGTATGGCTATTATTGTCAAATTCTTTTTCATAATATTTTATATATTAAAGAGTCATTTTATGGATTCTGTACAAGCCCGTTACTTCCTATACCCGGTATCTGTCTGTAATAACGTGAATAATTGAAAGTCTGATTATTATATCCCGGAGGATTCATTCTTACAAAAATATATTTTGGTGTAGCTTCGCGCAGATCAAGGAAAGGGACCAATGAGCGTTTCATTCTGTTTTCAAATGCTTTATGATAAGTTCTCCAACGTATTAGATCCCATCGGCGTTTGTTCTCGAAAGCGAACTCTACAAATCTTTCTTTGCGGACATTATCTACAGTAAGAGCGATTTCGTCTTTATGTGCTGCTCTTTTGCGAACATCATTCAAGGCTTTTTTTCCGATTGTCTGCTCTGTGGTAGTAGGGGCAGAATGTTCTGTTACGGCCTCCGCATAATTTAGAAGGATTTCGGCATAACGAAATTCTATCCAGTCGTTCGAACCTTTATTCCACTCGGGAGTTACATCTTCTTTTTCCTGAAGGAATTTCCTTAACAAGAAGCCTGATCTGGTATAATTTCCGCCAACCGGACTGAATCCTGAATATTGATTGGCATTTTCTGAACCATAAGTATAGTATGTTTTGCCATCGAGACCGGTCACACTGGCATCGGTACGGAAAATGTATGAACCATCGGGTTTGATAATACCACCTTGTATGATAATTGTTTTATCTTTCCACTCGGTACCCGGCAGTATCATTGTAGCCCATAATCTGGCATCCTTATTTTCAAATATTTCATAAGGCTTATCCATCGGGAAAGAATAATAACCTGCATTCTTATCAAATCCTCCATAATTATTTTCATTTCCATCTACTCTTGTTTTTATTTGGCTACTCGTTCCCTTACCGTCATCTGTATAATCTTCATAGGTATCTACCAAATCGAGAGTCGGGTTCATTCTTCCCGGATGAGGCCAGCCACTAGCTGTCTGGTTAGGACGATACCAGATATCATAATTATGAGCCAATACCGTACCCGATGTATAACCTTTTACAAACATAGGCTCTTTTGTTCCTGAAAGTACATTGTTCGGGTTCTCAAACATTTGCTGGTAGTTGTTTATAGCATCTTCCTTTGTTGACGGGGTTGCGCCATATAAGCCGTAATGCCCACTTTTCATCACCTCGTCGGAAGCCTCCATACATAATTTGTAATACCTGTCCGCTTCTTCGGCATCAATACCTGCCAGCTTTTGCTCTACTGCCGGCCCAGAAATACTCAGGTAAGGGGCATGCGTAAATTTGGCTACAGAAGCGGCATGAAGCGCTGCGCGCGATTTCAATGCTAAGGCTATCCACTTATTTGCGCGGCGAGTATCGGCAGGATTATCAGTCAACTTATTAGCAGCTATATCACATTCGCTCAGTATAAAATCCCATGTGTCTTTTTCGGTACTGCGGGGAACTTTCAGTGCTTCCAAATCTCCATCATACACCTGTACTTCTTTAATCAGAGGTACTCCTCCATAGCGTTTTGCCAAAGCATAATAGGTAAATGCCCGCAGGAACGCAGCTTCTCCCTCCAATGCGCTTTTCTTATCGCCAGATACTTTTGTCAGGGTAGGAATGGTTTCTATCAGGCTGTTAATGTCGCGTATCAGGGTATATATACCTCTCCACGATTTATATGTGCCTTTTTCATCTATATAGCCTTCCCAGAAGTTGAATCCTTCGTCTACATCATCATTAAACTCAGAGTGCATGGCTTCGTCACAGGCATGGGCCGCCGAACGTCCTCCATTATTAGGATCTGTATTCCCTATTCCAAGGCTAAAACCTTTATCGATGGCATATGAAAAATCCTCGATAGGCAGACGCCCGTATAAGTTTGCCATATGCATGGCTATACCCTCTTCCGAATCGAGTACTTTATCAGCCGGCACTTTATTATTAGGCTCTACGTCCAGAATGTCGGTACATGCTGTAATGCCGGAAACGATACCTAATATCAGAATTAATTTATATATCTGTTTCATAGTTGTTATAATTTAGAAGTTAGCAGTAAAGCCAAAATTGAAACTCTTCGTTAACGGATAGTTCATTCCTGCATTGTAAGAACCTTCTATTCTTTCCGGATCGAAAGGTTTAACAAATGCATCGGCGAACGTGAATAAATTGTATCCATTGATATAAAAACGGAGGTTGTCGATACCGACCTTTTTCATCAATGAGTTTGGCAGGGTATAGCCTAATTCTAATGTCTTCAATCTTAGATATGAAGCATTTCTACGCCATATATCACTATTGTCCTTATATAAAGCCCCAACATCCTGTATCAGGCGTGATGCCGGCCATTTGCCGGAAACCCAGCGGCTATCGGGATCATACGGGTCTTCTTTATGCCATCTGTCGTGGAAATATTCGGGTGTATTCATACCCTTAGACCATAGAATCTCGGCATAAGTTTCGCTAAACTGAACGGTGTACATACCTGCCCCTTGGAATAATGCATAGATATCGAAGTTTTTCCATGATGCTTCTAAAGTGAGTCCGTAATGGATGAGTGGCGTTCCCGACCAGAAAACAGGCATTTTATCATTGTCGTCTATGATACCATCTCCATTTACATCTTTAAATATATAGTCTCCCGGTAATTCTTTGCTATTGCCCATTTCGCCATGCTGAACGACTCCATAATTTCTTATTTCTTCAGAATTGGTGAATTGTCCGGTAGTTTCGTAACCCCATACAAAGTCGTTCCAACGGTTCGACGATTGATTTCTCCATCTATCCCAGCTACTCACAAATGGTCCTCTTTCCACATAATTCATTTTTGTGCGGGCTAGGTTCATATTGGCCTTTACATTGTATGAAAAATCTCCTATTTTATTACGATGCCCTAGTGTGATTTCTATTCCTTTGGTTATATCACTGTTCAGGTTTTCCTGAGGGAGGCTGGCTCCGTAAGTATTAGGAAGTGATACTGTACGTGTAGCCAACAAACCTGTTCTATCTCGTCTGTATAGGTCAAATTCCATTGAAAACAGCCCATTGAATAATGAAAGATCCATACCTATGTCAAGTAATTTAGCTCTATACCATGTAAGGTTCTGATTGGTAATAGACGGAGCACCGATTCCTGATAATGCTGTGCCATCAGTGAATTCATATATACCTACATTCAGATTATATCCCGGTATATACTGGAAAGCATCTCCTGCATCCTGCCCTGATTTTCCGTAAGAAGCTCTGAATTTAAGATTGTCGACAAAGTTGAATCTGTCTTTTATGAATTTCTCTTCCGAGGCACGCCATCCTATCGATCCCATTGGAAAGAATGCCCATCTGCTATCCGGTGCATACCGGTACGAACCATCGTATCTGAAAGCGAGTTCGAGTAGGTATTTACCCATAAAATCATAGTTGAAACGGCCTACGTATGATATAAATGCCGATTCGTTAGACATACCACCCGACAGTTGATCTTTTATGCCTGCATAATCAATTTCATCGTATGTGTAAAGATCGTATTTACGCTCTATGCTAGACCAGTCATTCTTTTCTTGTTTTCTTTCATATACAAGTGTTCCGCTAACATTGTGTATGCTATTGAAAGTGCGGGCATAATTTATCTGTGCTTGTAAATCGAGCCGGTTTGCTTCATTGTTTCCTACTTGTATCAATGACGGATTATTATATACAGTCTCTATGTATTCGTCGTTGTCTGCCGAATATGTATATGTAGAGTATTTCTTTCTGATCCCTTTATGCTTCTGTTGATTGTAATCATAGCCTAACTGTCCTTTAACCGATAATCCTTGAACAAAAGGAATGTCATATTTCAGAGAAAATGTAGACTGAAAATTTTTATTATGATAAGTGTGGTATCCTGTTAGGTCGGCATCAGCTAAAGCTATCGGATTGAATCCCATTTCCTGTGTGGCCAGATAGTTAGAATTATTATTCGCATAAGCCGGATTTGTTGGTAAGTTTATGCGGGTCTGTTTAAATATTTCGAAGAACGAGTTCCATGGCTGGCTGGTTTTATCCCATCTTCCGGAGAGGTTGATTCCTGCTACCAGTCCGTTCGCTATTTTTATATCTGCATTGGAACGGAAAGTGTATTTGTCATAATTCATATTGTTTGAGCGTAATAAACTCTCATCGCGGGCATAACCCAGACTGCCGAAGTATGAAATATTGTCAGATCCGCCCTGCATAGAGATTGTATGCTGGTGTTGTATCGAATTCTTTTTGAAAACATCATCATATAAATTGGTGCTCTGATAACCCGGAGCACCTTGCTTCCACAATGCCAATTCTTCTTTGGTTACAAAAGGGTTACCATCGGCAAATATTGCTGCATCATTTCTCATTTCCATGTATTGTGCGGCGTTTGCCATTTTAGGTATATCAGTCGGTTTTGAGATACCGATGTTAGATGAAAGAGTTATTCTGGTTTTTCCTTTTGCACCTCGTTTAGTAGTTACTATGATTGCGCCATTAGCAGAGTTCATACCATATATAGCTGCTGTCCCGTCCTTTAGGAAAGAGATACTTTCAATATCTTCCGGATTTAATCGTTGAAAAGCATCAGCTCCATCGCGAACAATTCCGTCAATGATAAATAAAGGTGTTCCCAGTCCTCTGACATTAATATCAGATCTGAATTGTCCGGGCTCTCCGTCTTGTTGTCTGATTCTAAGACCAGACACTTTACCTTGTATAGACTGAGCTAGACTCGGAGATTTTGTCTTAATGATTTCGTCTGATTTTATATTCGAAATAGCTCCTGTAAGGCTTTCTTTCTTTTGTACACCATAAGCGACAACAACAATATCATCAAGTCTTACATTGTCTTCTTGTAATTTTATATCCAGATAATCGGTGTTACTTATTTTTGCTTTATAAGATTTAAAGCCGATGTAAGATATCTCTATTTCTGTTCCGACAGGTATATTAAGAGAGAATGTCCCATCAACATCGGTCATTGTACTCTTTATAGGGGATGTTATCGATGCCCCTATTATAGGTTCTCCTCTATCGTCTGTTACTTTTCCCGAAATAACGGGATTGGTCTGTGCCGCAACAAAACTGAAAGAAAGAGTAATACCTATCACAAAAAAAAGAAATCTTAAAAATGCTTTTTGTGATTTTTTCACACGCTTTCTTGTTTTCATAGTTGTAGTATTAATTAAAAAGTCTTTTATTTTTTCAGGTTCAGATTTCCATATTCATGCTCAATATTCAATTTCCCGGGTATGAATTTTGTATAGCATTAACGGATTTTTTCGTTTTCCTGCTTCAAATATAAAGCAAGGGGGGTTAATCCTGCGTTAATCTATCATTAACACACGATGTGTATTTTTGTTAACAATGCGTAATTTGTTAAAGATCAGGAGGAAATGTAAGAAATAAATATTGAAATTATTTGATTAAAAGGCGAATTGAATAGCGTTAATCCTACATTAATTTTTCGTTAAATCACCAATAATATCCTCATAAGTGAAGTCCGGCTTAGTGTTTAACAGGCCTATATAATCTTCACAAAATTTGTCATAACTTTGCTTTGATAAGCCCTTTTGTTTCATCTGATACAGTACCCTGCATTTGATGCGGATGGCTTCTTCGTCAATACTATCATGAATAAGTATTACATCTGAAATTTTCAGTAATAGTTTTGGGTCATCCTTTACTTCAGGCTTATTTATTATTTCTAGTAATACATCGACAAGTTTTGTGGAAAAATCAGATTTATAATCATCTGCCCATTCCTCATTTATATTGGGCAATAATGGTCCGGCCGAAGCTGTTGCTACAATCCGGCTAATTGTATTTTTATCGAGAAAATTTCTATCAAATTGGTTTATTAGCAGCGAAACCTCGCTATAGTCACAAGTTACATGTTCACCCAGATTTAGATACCAATAGCTGTTTTTATTAATTATCTCAACATCTCCTATATCTTGTAATAATAACCGGAGCTTTCTTATATTCACACGCCTGTTATTAGCAGCACTATCTTTATCCATTCCGAACCAGAATGTTTCATCTAGTCTTTGAGAAGTTGTTCCTTTGTCGTTCTTAATGGAATTTAAAAGGAGATATATCATTATTTGTTTGATAGTGGGCGAAAATTCGCCTGTAACATTCTCTCCGTCTTTATCATAGATACGGAATCCTCCCAGTAGATATATAGCTGATTTCTGTAATTCTGTTTTTGGTTTTTCTTTTTTAGAATATTGTTCAATGTCTTTATTCTCATCTAAATCTATTTTTGGGAGTTTATTCTTTTTTCTGTAATATATGTATGCAAGAGAAAGGAGAAAAATAACAATGGCTATAAGGAGTAGGAATAGGAGTGATTTATTCTCTTTTTTCGAAGCTTCATAGGTTTGGATAAAATCTTTTGAGAGAGGAGGAAATGCTAAAGAATATATATCTATAACGGTTGACTCTCCCGACGCTGACTCCTGTTGTACTAAAGCATAAAGTGCTGATGTCTTCTGATATAAGAATAAATCGCAATATGATTTGATATCGAGAAAATTGTATTTGATAGAATCGCTTAAGATATGTATGGAAGGAGCCTCAGTATTTATGTCGAAAGAAGATAGATATAAAGACGAATAATATCTGTCATTGTTATATGTCAGGGCATATATTTTGTTTGCTTCAACATCAGCAATTAAAGAGTTACTAAATGTATAATGATTCTTGTCATTGACAAAAGACCATAGTCGAGTATATTCTTTTGTGTCTACATTTATTTTATAGAGGTCATAATAATTTCTGGGAGATTCTTCTTGCTTCCCGGATGCACTTCCATATCCGCCCAGAATCATGATGTTTTTCTCATCAAGGTTACATAATGCACTTAAATAGCGAGGTTGAATGATCGAATCGAGAGATGCTACATTCCATTTAGCCGTATCGCTAATATCAATGGTAGATAATTGTGCATTGTACCGATGTATTCCATATCCGCCAAAAACAACCAAACGGTTATTCTTATGGTCTATAAATCTGTTGTGATGTTGTCGGGTATCTACCTCTACAATAGATTGCTCGCTCCATTCTTTTTTATCGAAATCGAAGAAATTGAGCTTTGGTAAATCCGGATTGTAGGAAATAAGCTTATTCTGTTTATTATCGTACACCAATTGGCTTGACGAACCGACTCTGAAATAAGGATAACCTTTCTGTGGTATAATGGTATCCGTCCTGTTGCTATCCAGATGGTATGTATATATCCTGTCTCTGGTCACTATAAATACCTTTCCTGTAATGGAATCATAGGTTATCTGCGGAAGAGGATTTATATTTGTACCATCCGTATTTAAAGTGAATGAAGCAATTTTACTCCACCGGGTATGTTTATCTATTTCCCATACCGGGTTTTCTGCTATTGCCGGGCTTTTTGTTATTTCATCATATACTTCATCCTTATTGTGTGTAGATAACTCCCATTTATGTATTATTGTGTCCTTATTATCTTTGATGATAATATTCCTTATAGTCATGGGAGGTACATCATTTGTGTAGAAATGAATATTCCGGTTAGTTCCGAAGTAAATCTTTATATCGGAAAATTCGGTGATTGGCTGGGTTATTGTTTGTTCTTTATTATCTATCTGGATTTTAATATTCGCTTTATCAAAAGATAGCTTCACTTTAATCCACCTATCCTTAGCTATACTTACAGAGTCTTGGATAGATGTGGTTTCAACTACCTTGTCTACTTTTGTCAGTAAGAACTTTAACTTTGATTCTAATAAATAAGATATAACATCGAAACTTTCCGAATCATTGGATACTATACGGCATACATAACCATAGGTATGAAGCTCTTCCCTCAGTCTCAGGTCAAACTCTATCGAAAATCCTTCTTTTGAATATCTCATAGGTTTTTCAGCAGTGAGATTTAAGCCTGTACGTTCATCCTGATTTTTAGTATGGGCAGTAAATGTAAGGCCCGAAGAATGGGATTGTTCATTTATCTGAGCAAACACATTTATTTTCCACAAGAATATAGTTAGTATAAGTATTATTAGAAGAATCTTTCTCATTTATGAACTATTATTCAAAATAAAAGTAAAGATAATAAAATGAATATATAAATCATTAGTGTCTACTAAAAAATGGATGGTTGAATATATATACCTGATATATACTAAATAACTGTTTATTATTCTATTGATATTTTTAAATATAAAACACAAAACATTTATTGTCATTTATTTATCGGAACTAACCTCTTCATCCCTCAGATACCAGAGGGAAAGGGAGAAAGGAGGTGTAATCTGATTGTATTGCGCCGGATAGCGGCTCAATAATAACATTATCGTTACAGATGAAGTATGCTTTTTTTTGAATGGGTAGGCAAACCGGAATTGTTCAAAATGCGCAAGAATCATACTCTCGAATATGCGGATCTCGTTCCGCTGGCCTGCCTGCATATTACTTTAAACGGAAATAATATACAGTATTCGGTCAGGCACCTCTTAGTAGATGAAATACAGGACTATTCGCCCATCCAGTATAAAGTCTAACAGAAGCTTTACCCTTGTAGAAAAACCATTTTGGGCGATGTCCGGTCAGTCAGTAAACCCTTATGGCTCATCTACTGCGAAAATGATACGGAAAGCCTTTGCTTCGGGTGAAGTGATGAAACTATGCAAGAGTTATCGTTCAACCTATGAGATTACTGAGTTTGCACAAAGGATTCGGAAAAGTAAAGAACTGAACCCCGTTGCTCGACATGGTGAGAAACCGCAAATCCTTAAATGCAAGAATGAGGAAGAAGAGATTTCTGTGATTATGGGACTGACAACTACTTCCAGGCAATCCGACTACAAATCACTTAGGATTATTTACAAAATTGAATTGTAAGCAAAAATCATAGCAGATAAGTTAAAAGCATATACAGATGATGTTTACTTTCTTTCCAGCCAGAGTTCCGCTTTCGTGCAAGGTATTATTATCACTTCTGCTCACATGGCAAAAGGGTTGGAGTTATATAGATAAGCTAATACCTTGCACCGGGAATATGTTGTATTACCAATTATTATGAATTTGTTTGCGAATGTATTTATCATATACTTCACGAACAATAGTCATTTCTTCATCTGAAAAAGAGGGTAGGGTAGACGCTTCCGCATTCTCGATAATCTGTTTGGGAGAACTTGCTCCGGGAATAACTGTGCTAACTTCGGGGTACATTAAAATGTAACGTAAGGCTTTTGCCGATAAATTTTCTACATTTAAATATGCTTTTAATTCTTGCGCAGCCTTAATTCCTGTCAGATAATCTATACCGGAAAAAGTCTCTCCCTTGTCAAAAAAGTCTCCGTTTCTATTAAAGGAACGATGGTCATCTTTCCCAAAAGAGGTGTTTTCTGTATATTTCCCTGTCAATAGTCCGCTGGCTAAAGGCACACGCACTATTATACCTGTATTTTTCTCTTTTGCTTTGGCAAATAATTCCTCAGCAGGTTTCAACCGGAACATATTGAAAATTATTTCAATAGCAGAAATGTCATAATTCAAAGCTGCTAATGCTTCATCTACACGTTCCACACTTATACCGTAATGTTTAATTGCTCCCTGTTGTTTCAATTTATCCAAAGTTTCGAAGACCGCAGGGTTATGATAAACTTCTGTGGGAGGGCAATGCAACAGTATCAGATCAAGGTTTTCCACTTCCATATTATGTATGGAATCGAATACAAATTTTGTGATATTCTCTTCATTATAACTTTCCGCTACGTGGGGATTTAATTTACGGCCACATTTTGTTACTACGTATATTTTATCTTTTTTGGTTTTCAGAAACTTACCAATGCTTTTTTCACTCATTCCGTTTTGATAGATATCGGCCGTATCAAAAAAGTTAATACCTTGCTCGTAAGCTGCCTCCAGGGTGTTTTGCGCCATCTTCTCATCAAAGGCTTCTCCCCACTTTGAACCAAGCTGCCAAGTTCCAAGCGAAACTTCACTCACCTTAAATCCTGTTTTCCCTAAAACTCTGTATTTCATTACACTTAATAATTTATTGTATTTAGATGTTTGTTTCTTATCGTATTCTTTACAAAGATAGGATACATGATACAACTTGGCAATACATGAATAAATAATCATATACTGACTAATTTATTCCTATACTGATTATCAATACATAATAGATAACTATCTTTGCCATATAAAAAAATATTAGTTTATGTACAAACGAAAAATACCCTTAGATTTATCGTGTGGTATCCGTATAGTAATGAGCATTATTGGTTCAAAATGGAAACCGTGCTTGATAGATGCTCTGAGAGATTCTCCCAAACGTCCCAGTGAGCTTCATCGTGAAATACCTGATGCTGTTTCACGTGTTCTAAATCAAAACCTGAGAGAACTGGAGGAACATGGTATTATCAAGAAAAAGATATTTGCAGAACTTCCTCCTCATAGTGAATATTCTTTGACTGATTTAGGGAGAAGTATATTACCGATTATAGACAGTATGGATGATTGGGGTGAAAAGCATCGGCCAATACTTGAAAAATTAGTGCTTTAACGTGAGTTCGAAATAATAGTATCTAAATATCAGCTAGTTATATGTTTTCTTTGTGAGCCTTGTGTAAAACCTTGTGCTCTTTGTGGTTAAATCTTATTTCTTTTACCACAAAGGACACAAAGAAAAACCACAAAGGGCACGAAATTTGCACCATATATTTTGGAAAACAATTGATTACATACTATTTTTATATCGAACTCACGTTGCTTTAACAATACCCAAAAGTGAAATCAATTTTATTATTGGAAAAACAAAAGGGCTTATCTATGAATGATATGTAGAAATCAGAGCAAAGTGCAGCCAATATATAAATCGGCTACACCTTGCTCTGAGAAAATATCTTATATCAGTCTTACTTTTTCGTCACTGTAATCTTTACATCTTTGATATCAGTAAATTCTTTTTCTTCCTGAGGATTGAGTGAGAAGCTTACCAATGAATATTTACGTTCACCTGCCACTTTCTCTATTTCGGCATCTTTGGTCAGGAACACTTTACCGCTATTGTTGGTACATTCAAATTTGCATTTATAAGTACCCTTCTCCATGATAATGAAATATGCATCTACTACAGGAGTCTCTTTATATTTTGCAAAATAATCGAGTGACACGCCAGAACAGAAATTGTCGGTGTATGGGAGCTTATCGTAATGGGTATCTACTTCTTCATTAAATCCGCCTGTGAATCCGTCTACCGCCTGTACTACAGTGCGTCCGCCTACCGATGCTATTTTTTCGGCATGCTCGTCCAGAAATTTATCGAGGCTTCGGCCTACACCTACCGCTACTTTTCCGGCAGCATCGGCTGCTTTTTCGCTTACGCGTTCTCCATGTTCGTCAACGGCTTCGGCTACACCTTCTACTGCGCTAATACCTAATTCGGTGACACTTTTCGTTGCTTTTTTTACACAACCCGAACAAGAGCTGAATAGTGTGAGAGCAGCACATGATGCGGCAAGGGAGAATAAGAATACTTTCTTCATAGTTTATAAAAGTTTATATAATAGTAAGTAACTGTTTAAATTTGACCGAAAATATTTCATATAACTGTTTCTGATTATTCTTTGGCTCTTATTTTTATTCTTTCTTCTCTATTTTCCACTTTTCACTCTTGGTTTAGCCCGCTAAACCTGCGAATAAAAAGAAAAAAATATATTTGAAATAATACAAAATAAAATTGCCAATCAAATTTAAACAGTTACTAAAAGCCAAAGATAAAAAAGATAACGGAAAAGAGAATAACCGGAAAGAAAAAAATAGGCCAATACGGCATGTTTATGAAGAGGGTAGTGTGAAAAAACGAAAGGAGCAGCACAGCCACTCCTTTCGTATATATAAGAAATCTTCTTATTAGTTATTCTCAGGTCTCAGCTTGCGAACTACTGCACCTGTACGCCACATTTCGCTTTCGCGCAGGGCTTTCAGTTCTTCTTCCAGTTTTTCGCGGTAGTCAGGTTTAGAGTTAGTGTCGATAGAGCGTTGAGCTTCGTTTCCGTTGGCTACTTCCGAGTATAGTTTTGCAAATACCGGTTTTGTAGCATCGTGGAAAGGAGTCATCCAGTCCAATGCACCACGCTGAGCTGTTGTAGAACAGTTAGCATACATCCAGTCCATACCTTTTTCAGCAAACAGAGGCATCAATGACTGTGTAAGTTCTTCTACAGTTTCGTTGAATGCTTCGGACGGAGAGTGACCGTTTTCGCGCAATACTTCGTACTGTGCAAGTAGTATTCCCTGTATGGCACCCATCAGCGTACCGCGTTCGCCAGTAAGGTCTGAATATACTTCACGTTTGAAATCTGTTTCGAACAGGTAGCCCGAACCTACGCCGATACCAAGTGATACGGTGCGCTCGAATGCGCGGCCTGTAGCATCCTGAAAAATGGCATAGCTTGAATTTAGTCCGCGTCCTTCGAGGAACATGCGGCGAAGGCTTGTACCCGATCCTTTAGGTGCAACAAGGATTACGTCCACATCTGCCGGAGGAACAATTCCTGTGCGCTCCTTGTATGTGATACCGAATCCGTGTGAGAAATACAGTGCTTTGCCTGCTGTAAGGTAAGGTTTCAGACGAGGCCATACTTCTATCTGTGCTGCGTCAGACAGCAGGTATTGTATGATAGTACCTCTCTCGGCTGCTTCTTCTATGTCGAACAGGGTTTCTCCCGGTACCCAACCGTCGGCAATGGCTTTTTCCCATGTTTTACCACCTTTACGTTGTCCGATGATAACGTTGAATCCGTTATCGCGAAGGTTCAGAGCCTGTCCGGGACCTTGCACACCGTAACCGATAACCGCAATAGTTTCGTTTTTTAGTACTTCTCTTGCTTTTTCCAAAGGAAATTCTTCACGGGTAACCACATTTTCAGTTACTCCTCCAAAATTCATTTCTGCCATTTTGTTTTTGTTTAATTAATTTAAAATCAAGTTTATAATTGTTTCTTATTTTCTATTTCCATGTTATTCTGGTCGAACATACATTGGTGTCGCCATCCTTCATTTCCAGTACATACACCCCATCACCTTCGTCGCGGCGGATGATGTCGAGCCTTGTACCGTATTTCCCTTCCGAGATATAGTTGATCTCGATGCGGCGAATCTCTTTCTCGCGAAACATGTCTATATCGAATACATCTACGAAGTGTTCAATATATTTCATGCTATTGAGGTGCTTGTTGATGTCCACATCACTGTATTTGACTGTGAAATCGGCAGCCTGTTCGTAATTGTCTTTCAGGGCTGGGATCTTCGTCATACCTTCTATCTCGGCCAGCTTGTCGGTATGTATATAATCCGACAATCCGTATAGCTCCAGCAAGTTGGTCGGCTTACGGGTTTTCAGGTCGATAGATGCCCATAGCGAACGGGCATAGCCGATAGTTTTGCCATCACTGTCTTCAAATGCGAAATGACGTTCGGTAAACAGCCTGTTGACACTTACAATCCATGTTTTGATAATGAATGTGGTATCATTCTTGGGATACTCAAATACTTCGATGGCTATACGTGACAATACCCATACGCGCTGCTGCGAAGTCATTTCGGAATAACCGAATCCGCGCTCGTCGGCATGTTTTGTTGCAGCCTGCAACATAAATCCGCCAATCATGGGCAACGTGGCTTTTCCTCTGAAATCGGTCAGGTAAGCGTCTATCGTAAATTCGTATCGTCCAATGCGTTCTATCATATCAGAATATTTAAAAATTAGTAATTAACAGTTAAAGTGTCTGCAATTTACAATTAACAATTCAAACATTAACTGTTAGCTACTGATTTTTCCTTATACTTTTTGTCCAGTTCGGCAAGCATATCGCTTAGTCTCTCTATTTTAGACTTGGTAATAGCTACGCGCCCCGAACGGATAAACTGCAATACACCAATGCTCTTACTCAGCTCTTCGAAGAGGTCTTGCGTTTCCTGATAATGCCCTGTTTTTTCCAACACTACATTGTTCTCGTTGATGTCGAGTATGCGTGCGTTATGCTTACGTACCAGTTCTTCAACTGAGGTTATTTTCAGAAAGTCAGCTGACGAAAGTTTATACAAAGCTATTTCCTGAAAAATAAGCTCTTCGTTCGTGTTATAATACGATTTCAGTACATCTACACGCTTGTCTATTTGCAGGACTACCTTTTTGATCGTCTCTTCGTCGCAAAAAACAGTTATGGTAAACTTGTGTATGCCTTCGAGTGCTGATGCCGAGACAGACAGGGTTTCTATATTCAGTTGGCGACGTGTGAAAACACTGGTTACCTGACTAAGCAGACCTACTGTGTTTTCGGAAAATATGGTTATTGTATATAATGTTTTATCCATAATTTTAATTTCTAAATTTGAGAATTAGCATATTAGCAAATTAAAATAATCCATTATCAAATTTGCTAATTTCCGAATTCGCTAATTAATTATTCATTCCCCAATAATATATTCGTTACACAAGTGCCTGCCGGAACCATCGGGTAAACCATTCCTTTGGTTTCTACCTGTACATCGAGCAAGTACGCGCCTTTGTGAGCCAGCATACGTGCAATCGCGCTATCCAGATCGGCACGTTCCGATACTTTCTCGGCTGCAATATTGTATGCGTCTGCTATCTTTACAAAGTCGGGGTTGTTCATTGTCGTTTCGGAATAACGCTCATCAAAGAAGAGTTCCTGCCACTGGCGCACCATGCCTAAGAAATGATTGTTGAGGATAATAATCTTTACATCTACATTGTATTGCATTATCGTGCCCAGTTCCTGTATAGTCATTTGTATGCCGCCATCGCCTACAAATAGGCATACAGTGCGGTCGGGAGTGCCGTATTTCGCACCTATGGCAGCGGGTAATCCGAATCCCATCGTTCCCAGTCCGCCCGAAGTAACTACACTGCGCGTCTGTTTGTATCTGAAGTAGCGTACAGCCATCATCTGGTGCTGGCCTACATCAGTTACAAGAACAGCCTTATTACCAGTGGCTTCGCTGATCTTATTGATAACCTCGCCCATTTTCAGTTGTCCCGAATCGGGATATAGCTCATTTTTGATAACTACATTGTACTCTCTTTCGTAGCACTTCTTAAACTCACCCAGCCAATCGGGGTATGTTTTTTGTTTCAGCAGCGCGGTAACCTGTGGCAATGTATCTTTCACATCGCCTAAAACGCGTGCTGTAACGGTTACATTCTTATTTATCTCGGCTTTGTCTATATCGAAGTGAATCACTTTCGCCTGTTTGGCGTAAGTTTTCAGATCACCTGTCACCCGATCGTCGAAACGCATACCTACAGCAATAAGTACATCGCATTCGTTTGTCATCTGGTTAGGAGCTACATTGCCGTGCATACCCAGCATTCCTACGTGCAGCGGATGATCGGAAGGCATAGCCGATAGTCCCAGAACGGTGGCTGCAACGGGGATACCTGATTTTTCGGCAAAGGCGATAAATTCTTTTTCAGCATTGCCGAGAATCACACCCTGACCAACTAATACAAGCGGTTTTTTTGCTTCGTTTATAATCTGTGCAGCCGTTTCTATTTCCGATTGCTTTACATCAGGTTTCGGCTGATAGCTGCGTATAAAGTCTGTTTTCTCGTATTTGTAAGTGTCAAACAATCCGAATTGCGCGTCTTTCGTTATATCCAGTATCACAGGGCCGGGACGTCCGGTAGAGGCAATGTAGAATGCCCGCGATACAGCCCAAGCAATGTCTTCGGGGCGGCGTATCTGGTATGCCCATTTGGTAACAGGTTGCATAATGCCTACTACATCGGCCTCCTGAAAGGCATCACTCCCCAAGAGCGATGAAGCTACCTGTCCCGAAATGACAACGATAGGCGTACTGTCTATCATAGCATCGGCAATTCCTGTTACGGTATTGGTTGCACCAGGACCCGATGTTACCAGTGCTACACCTACTTTTCCCGATGTACGGGCATAGCCTTGTGCTGCGTGTGTTGCACCTTGTTCGTGGCGTACCAGTATATGATTTATTTCTTTCTTGTAGTCGTACAGACAGTCGAATACGGGCATTATAGCTCCACCCGGATATCCGAATATAGTGTCTACCCCTTCATTCAGTAATGATTGTATAAGAGCCTGACTTCCTGTTATTTTGTTATTATCCATGATTTTATGTAGATACTTATTGAACTTGAATGATATATTTCGTTTCTGTATTATTCTTTTTCATTTCTGCCAGATGTTGAGGCAGGTTGTCAAAGCTATTGACGGTGTAATTTCTGAGCCTGAGCGTACCGTTGCCTATTTTGCCCAGAAGTGTTTCCCCGTCCTGCATCAATGCTGCTACCTGTTTGTCGGTAGCATATTTGTGAAAGGCTCCGAGTGCTATCTCATGCAAAGAGATACAAGTGCTGAATGCTGATAGCGGAGCCACTTCGACTCGGTCTTGTATGGCGACCATATGTCCGTAATATCCGAGCATCGGGGCAAGGCTTGCTGCGTGTTGTCTGTTTACGGTATCAAATGCTGCATCGAAAAGGTTGCCGTTGAGCGATTCTACCATTTTACTTTGCCACCCGGTTTCTTTATAGTCTATAGCTTTGATAACACCCATCCTTAAAAATTCGGTATGGTGTTTTGTGCTTGCCGTTACATATACACGTGCATTGGCTGCTATAAGCAATTGTGTGAGGAAATATCCGACTGAGCCACCTGCACCACTTACAAGTACATTCCTACCACTGATGGCGGGTACTTTGCAGAATGCCTGCCACGCCGTTAGGGAAGGGCAGGGGAACGATGCGGCTGCAAAGTCACTTACCTTGTCGGGTATGTACATCAGTGCACGTCCTGCAACAATGGTATGTGTGCTAAAGCTGCCGTCGCGCGACAAGTCGGTATGATAACAAACTCTGGAGCCTGTGCGCAGATGCCCCATATTTTTGCCTGTAGCTATAATTATGCCGGCAGCATCTACTCCGGGTACTGTATCGGGTTTCCATTCGGGATGGCCTCTTTCGATCAGTTTCCAATCCACAGGATTCAGACCTATGGCTGTGTTTTGTATAAGGACTTCGTTTTCACCTAAATTCCTTATCTTTTTATCTTTGAGTATGAGATCGGTGGGTTCACCTTTTTGTTGCCAGCACCACGATTTAGCAGTTATTTCCATTTTATGGTCAGAATATTAAAAATAAAGACTTTTCATATAATTGGTAAAAGCATAAATTCCTATTGTGAGTACAAATACGGCAAAGGCTACAACCGCAGGCCCTACAAGCGAAACTCCGCCTTCCTGCTCTATATTATCCAGTTGTGCTTCTGTACTTACATACATTTCTTTTGCCCGCTTTACGGTACGCTGTGCCTTTTTCATATAGAAAACATTGCCGTAGCAACTAGTTAATATAATTCCGGTAAACAATGTTGCTTTGTATGTATATATGCCGAGAACGAACAGAATGAAATTGTTGAGAAACCCTATTCCCAGTACAAGGATGATCAGTTCTATGTACATCTTGCGATAGGCAAGCCAGAAGATGCTGAACAGAAATGCATAGGGATTGAATATAATGGATTCGCCCGCAAGCAGTCTCTTATATATTTTTTCATAATAGTCGGCACTTTTGCCGAAGAAAGTCCTGTAATAAAGGCTTTCGTCTATTATGTTGTTCAGTTCTGTCTCGTTATTTTGATCGTTGTACTCCATTTTAAATTACATTACAGGATCACCCATTATAAATACTACAAATATAAAAAGGGCAATAAAAAATAACATCGGAATAGCGACTATAAGTAAAGAATCCAATATGTTGGTGCCACCTTCTTCTGATATGTACGAGAACTTATCACCTATTTTATCATATTCATTCGCTTTTTCTATTGTTCTCATAGCTTTTTTTATATATAAATAATTACCTAAAAGCCCTAGTGTGAAAGAAAATATACCAAACGACAATAAGAAAAAAGAAGCTCCGAAAATAATGCCTGCTATATAGAGTCCGATATGAATCAATCCAATAATGATGGTCTCGATAGTCATTCTACGATAACAGAACCAAAATATGTTGCCAATGAGTGCATAGATATTTAAGTTGATGATAACTCCTTTTTTAACTTTATCTAAACACCTCAGATAATAATCTTCGCTGCTGCCAAAAAATGCTGTATACATGGCTCTTTCTTCTATTTCTTTTAGAGGATCTCCTTCCATTATATTATTCCACTATCCTTATCGCACCTTTATCTGCCGAACTTACCATGCTTGCATACGCACGCAGGGCTTTTGATACATAACGTTCCCTGTCGGGTTTGAAGGCGTTATTGCCTTTGGCGAGTTCTTCGTTGCGGCGTGCATCCAGTTCTGCATCCGACAGTTTTACGTTGATGGAACGTTCCGGTATGTTTATTTCTATGATGTCGCCATTGCGAACCAATCCGATAGCTCCGCCCGATGCTGCTTCGGGTGAAACGTGACCGATAGATAATCCCGAAGTGCCGCCCGAGAAACGTCCGTCAGTGATGAGGGCGCATTCTTTACCCAGATGTTTCGATTTGATGTAGGATGTAGGGTAGAGCATTTCCTGCATACCCGGCCCGCCTTTCGGCCCTTCGTAAGTGATGACTACTACATCTCCGGCTACTACCTCTCCTTTGAGGATCCCTTCGCAGGCTGCATCCTGTGAAGGGAATACTTTTGCCGTTCCAGAGAATTTGAAAATACTTTCGTCTACGCCTGCTGTTTTCACTACGCAGCCGTCGAGGGCTATATTTCCTTTCAGTATGGCTAGTCCGCCATCTTTAGTGTAAGCGTGTTCCATGTCACGGATGCAACCTTCAGTTCTGTCTGTGTCTAAGCTTGGGAAGTAATTGTCCTGAGATCCCATTACCAGATTGAAACGGTTTCCGGGAGCCGATTTATATAATATCTCGGCTTCTCTGGATATAATAATGCTCTTGGTGATGTCGTATTTGTCTATTGCCTGAGCGAGTGTCATGCCGTCGGCACGCGATACCGATGTGTCTATCAGTCCGCCTTTGGCCAGTTCGTTCATTATACCCAGAATACCACCGGCACGGTTTACATCCTGTATATGGTATTTCTGCGTATTAGGTGCTACTTTACACAGACATGGCGTTTTGCGCGAAAGCTTATCTATGTCGTCCATTGTAAAATCCACTTCGCCTTCCTGTGCTATAGCCAGCAGGTGAAGTATTGTATTTGTAGAACCTCCCATTGCTATGTCGAGTGTCATGGCATTGAGGAAAGCCGTTTTGGTGGCTATATTGCGTGGCAGTACCGACAGGTCGCCGTCGCGGTAGTAGCGGTAAGCATTGGTTACGATTTGTTTTGCCGCATCGGTGAATAATTTCAGACGATTGGCATGGGTGGCTACCACTGTGCCATTGCCCGGCAAGGCAAGTCCGATTGCTTCGTTTAGGCAGTTCATCGAGTTGGCTGTAAACATACCCGAACACGATCCGCAGGTAGGGCAGGCGGCTTTTTCAATAGCTTCTACTTCCTTGTCGGAAACAGTATCGTCAGCAGCTTTTATCATGGCATCTATCAAGTCTAGATGTTGGTTGTTCAGTTCTCCGGCTTCCATCGGCCCTCCGGATACAAATATGGTGGGGATGTTCAACCGCATGGCAGCCATCAGCATTCCAGGTGTGATTTTGTCGCAGTTGCTGATACATACCATTGCATCAGCCTTATGGGCATTTACCATGTATTCTACACTATCGGCGATCAGGTCACGCGAGGGTAGGGAGTAGAGCATTCCATCGTGCCCCATCGCTATACCATCATCAATGGCTATGGTATTGAATTCGGCAGCAAAACAGCCTAATGCTTCTATTTCTGCTTTTATTTTCTGTCCTATATTGTGAAGGTGAACGTGTCCCGGTACAAATTGCGTGAAAGAATTGACAATGGCAATAAGCGGTTTACCCATTTGTTCTTCTTTCATTCCATTTGCCCTCCACAGGGCTCTTGCTCCGGCCATCCGCCTTCCTTGTGTACTTGTTGAACTTCTTAATGTAAATCCCATATCTTTTTTATTCCTTGTAAGCCTTTAGCTTATAGCTATCAGCAATTATAATTAAATAGGCAACTTTTATAAAAAAAAGCCTTTCTCATACTTGAGAAAGGCTATATCTATTTTTATCCCTTAGATTTCTTTTTAATATCTATATACATACCTTTCTCATTTATTCTGACCGACGAGGAGAATATCAATGACGAGGACGATATGTAAAAAGCAATTTGTCATTATTTCTAACTAAAAGTGATCACAAAGTTATAAACTTTTTTTTAGAAACAAATTTTATTCGTGTTTTTTTACTGTAAATTAGAGAAAAGTGTAACTCAATGTTGTGAAAATGCTGATTATGTTTATATATTTCAACTATCCGGCATCGTATTGCATCATATTAATATAACGATCAAACATTAATTATAAACTTAACTATCTAAACTAATGAAGAACATCTTTCTGCTGTTAATTGGCATTGCCATGACTATATTATTGACCGGCTGCCCCGGAGACAATGATGATGAGCAACTACTGAAACTGACTGTAATCGATGCCGAAAACAAGACAGGAGTAGTGACAATAAGTGTAAGACAATTCTGATAAAAAGAAAGCTATCTGTCTGCACAGATAGCTTTTTGTATTTATAAGTATGTTGTGGTTTTTAGTGTGCACTTTCGAACTGATCGAGGAAGCGTTTGTCGTTTTCCGAAAACATACGCAGGTCTTTTACCCTGTATTTGAGGTTGGTAATACGCTCGATACCCATACCCAATGCGTAACCGGAATATACTTTGCTGTCGATTCCGCAATTTTCGAGTACGTTAGGGTCTACCATACCGCAACCTAAGATTTCTACCCACCCTGTGTGTTTGCAGAACGGACAGCCTTTTCCGCCACAGATATTACATGATATATCCATTTCGGCACTAGGCTCAGTGAACGGGAAATACGACGGGCGCAGTCGTATCTTTGTGTCTTCTCCAAACATTTCTTTTGCAAAGAACAATAGTACTTGTCTCAGATCGGCAAATGATACATTTTTGTCAATATATAAAGCTTCTACCTGATGGAAGAAACAGTGTGCGCGGTAAGAAATAGCCTCGTTACGGTAAACACGTCCCGGACAGATAATCCGTACCGGTGGTTGTTGCTTTTCCATTACGCGGGTTTGTACCGATGAGGTATGTGTGCGCAGAACAATCTCGGGGCTGCGTGCAATGAAGAATGTATCTTGCATATCGCGTGCCGGATGATCTTCTGCAAAGTTAAGCGCCGAGAAAACGTGCCAGTCATCTTCTATTTCAGGGCCTTCGGCTATAGAGAAACCAAGACGGCGAAATATATCACAGATTTCTTTTTTGACAATAGACATCGGATGGCGTGTACCCAATTCTATCGGGGCGGCAGTGCGGGTAAGGTCTATAATGTTATCAGTTGTTTGTACATTTTCCAATGAGTCTTTCAGCTGATTGATACGCTCCTGTGCTTTTTCCTTCAGTTCGTTGAGCTTCATGCCCACTTCGCGCTTCTGGTCGGATGCTACATTACGGAAGTCATTCATCAGTTCCGATATTTCACCTTTCTTGCTCAGGTATTTTATACGCAGCGCTTCTATTTCGTCAGCCTTAGAGGCTTTCAGATTGTCTATTTCGGACAGTAGCCTGTTTATTTTGTCAATCATGTATTTAAATTATAATGCGAGTTATTATAAATTGCTTGATAAACTGATAACAGTTTTTACAATCAGGGTACAAAAATACACTTTTCTTTCTTTATAGGCTATTTTAATGTGTTTTTATTTTATATCTGTCTTAACTATTAAATTTGTTTTTATGTCAATTTATTTCAGGATGGGATATAATACAATAAAAAAGGATGTCTCTTACGGGACATCCTTTTTCTTACCTGATATTCTTTTTGATTTCCTTCTGTATTATTTTCCTGTTGCAGTAAATACTACTACGCGATTCCACTCGTCAGTTGGGAACAATTGTTCTTTGTCTCCACTGGCTTTAGTAGTGATGCGACTAGGTGCGATGTCATATTTTTCGATCAACACTTTAGCAACAGCCTGAGCGCGTTGTTCAGAAAGTCTTTGGTTAACAGCAGCAGTACCTGTGCTCTTATCAGCATATCCTGTAACTGTAACTTTCACATTCGGATTGTCTTTCAGATAACGGGCAGCATTGTAGATGTTGATATCCTGATTCTTTTCTAGCTGAGCGCTACCAAGACGGAATACAACAACTGCATTCATCAGTACTTCAGTTTCTTCTGTAACTTCTTTAGTTTCTTTCACGATAACCTGAGGTTCCGGTTTAACAGCAAGTTCACGTTTCAGTCTGTCTATTTCACCGTCTTTGCCATTCAGCGCAGCTTTCAGAGCGTTAACTTCATTGTTAACTCTTCTCAATGCTTCAGGATCTCCTTCTGTAACAGTTCTGAAACCGCTCTTACCTAAGTTGAATTTAAGACCCAACATAGCATCGATCACACCGTCGTATGGTTTGTCAAATACGCGTCCGTTAAAATCATCACGTAACAAGTTTCCTGCAACCTCAAGGTTGATACTTGCTACCTGGCTCAAACGAAAATCAAACATAAATCCTGCGCGCGGAGTGATAAGATTAGTCGGTCTGTATATGCCGTTCTTAGAGTTTTTGAATCCATGTGTATAACCTAATCCGGCAATTCCATATAGATTAAATACTCTGTCCTCCTTGTATGGAAGGAAAGCGTTAGTAAGGTTTACCAATCCGTCTAAGTTAGCCTGAACATATTTTACTTTATAGGTTCCGCTTGTTTTGCTGTCAACTTCGTAGTAGTTTTTAGATTCCCATCCGCCAACACCTAAACGTGCGCCGAATACCGGAGTGAAAAGCTTACCGAATGATAATGCAACATGAGGGGCAATAACGTCACCAAAAGAAGATGCTTTGTGGTTCTCGCTGATTGTGTAATTAATTCCGCCTTGTAGTTGGATAAACCAGTTATCTCCTGCTTTTGAAGGAGCTACCACTGATTCTTGTGCTAAAGCAGGCATTGCAGTCATGGCAATCGCTGCGATACTTAATACTAGTTTTTTCATTTTAATAATTATTGTTACTTAATAACTAGAACAACATACTTTACACATTGTTCGCAACAAAGGTACAATATTTTATTTTATAATAAATTTGTTAAATCAGAATAAATTGCTATAACCTTTATAAAAGTCTTGTTGTCAAAAAGGAACAGATAAAAGTGAGACGTGAAAAAAAGAAAAAAATCTCTCTTTTAAATGTCTCTTTGGTCTTTTATTTTCATAAACCATTTTTTTTTGATATTTTTATGTGCCGAAATTCCTCATTACGGCACTTTATCAGAGATCAAAATAATTACACAACTTATAATATATAAAGACAATATATGGCTCACCTACCTGACTTTATCAGTGACCTGGCGATTATCCTAATTACAGCCGGGATAGTAACTATTATATTTAAAAGACTCAAACAACCGGTTGTCTTAGGTTATATTGTAGCCGGATTCCTTGCCAGCCTGCATTTCAAAAATTTCATCGAAAGCCTTGTTGTGAAAATAACAGGAGTTGCTCCCGATCAGGTAGCTAATGTATTTAAGGCATTGCCTGAGATTTCAGATATGGCAAACGTTACTATCTGGTCTGAACTGGGTGTTATTTTCCTGTTGTTTGCCTTAGGATTGGAATTTAGCTTCAAAAAACTAATGGATGTGGGTGGAAAGGCTTCCATTGCCACACTGATCAATCTGGGCTCGATGATAATAATCGGCTATCTGGCAGGGCAGCTTTTCATCTCACAACTAATAGAAGGCTGGACTACGATGGATAGCATCTATCTGGGCTGTATGCTCTCGATGTCATCTACCACCATTATTATAAAGGCCTTTAACGATATGGGACTGCAAAAGAAGAAGTTTGCAGGTATTGTGTTCGGCATGCTCATTGTAGAAGACCTCGCCGCCATTGTGATGATGGTATTGCTCACTACGTTTGCCGTAAGCCAGCATTTCGAAACCGGTGAGCTGGCGAATAGTATCGTCAGCCTGCTGTTCTTCATGCTTATCTGGTTTGTCGTTGGTATCTATATGATTCCTACCATGTTGAAAAAACTGAAGAAATACCTGAATGATGAAACCCTGCTTATCGTCGCCATTGGGCTATGCCTGGGAATGGTGTATTTTGCTACAGCGGTAGGATTCTCAGCGGCATTGGGCGCATTCATCATGGGGTCTATTCTTGCCGAAACGGTAGAGTCTAAACATATAGAACATCTGATAGAGCCTTTGAAAAATCTTTTTGGTGCAGTATTCTTCGTGTCGGTAGGTATGATGATCGATCCGGCCGTTATCGGCGAATACAGCATTCTTATCCTTATCCTTACATTGGTAATACTTATCGGACGTCCGTTCTTTGCGGCTATTGGTGTACTTGCATCGGGTGAAGGACTCAAGGTGGCTGTGCAATCTGGTTTCAGCCTTGCGCAGATAGGGGAGTTCTCTTTCATTATAGCTACACTGGGTATGAGTCTGGGGGTGATTACCGAAACACTGTATCCTATTATTGTAGCTGTATCGGTGATAACCACTTTTACCACACCTTATTGTATCAAATATTCTGACAATGTATATGGTTGGATAGAAAAGCGCATACCCAACAAATGGGAAAAGCTTATACATGGCTACAGTGCATCAGGTTATGATACGGTTAATAAGCAAACCGACTGGAAAAAGTTATTGCAAAGTATCTTGACACTTGTTGCTATTTATTTCACTATATCTATAGCGATTCTGCTTGTATTCCAGAATTTTATCACACCATATATAGTGGAGTGGATGCCGGGAATATGGGGGAATATACTGGCTGCTATCATTACATTGGTACTGATGGCTCCATTTCTGCGTGCCATAATGATGAAGAAAAACCGTTCGGAAGAGTTCAAAAACTTGTGGGGAGACAATCGCCTGAACAAAGGAGCACTTATTTCTCTTATCGCTTTCCGTATTATTATATGTGTAGTACTGGTATTGATGGTACTCATTCCGTTATTCCCTAGACTGACTGTGCTGATGGTGATTATTTCGCTAGTTGTGGTGACACTTATCATATTCTCTCAAGGGTTTAAAGCACAGTCGCGTAAGATTGAGGCACGATTTCTCGAAAACCTTAACCTGAAACAACGGATGGATGAGAAGAAAGCCGCTATACTGCCCACCGTAGCCAACGACCTGCGATCAAAGAATATACATATAGAAGAGTTTGAAATTTCGCAGAACTCGCCAAGTATAGGCAAATCGCTGCGTGAACTCAATTTCAGACAGAAAACGGGTGTAAATGTAGTAACTATAATCAGGGGTAGTAAAAAGATAAATATACCTGATGGTAATGAGCGGCTCTATCCGTTCGATAAACTGGTAGTGTCGGGATCTGATGATGAAATGCAGCAGTTGTCGCAATACCTACAAGATAAGCGTGCGCAGGTCTCTAATATGGAAGAAGAAGCGCAGCACCATATCAGCCTGTCTCAATATCTGGTAGTACCCGAGTCACCGCTTATCGGCAAAACCATTGGCGGTGCAGGCATCCGTGAAAAAACCGAATGTATGGTGATAGGTATCGACAGGGGCGATGAATCCATTATACAGTTTACAGCCGGTTTTATGTTCGAAGAGGGTGACGTGATATGGCTTGCAGGTGAAAAAGAGAAACTGAATTCGTTTGAAGAAAACATCAGCGATCTGACACCGCTCATACCATAATATATTTAGTATTATTGTTTTTAGTCATTAAAACAAAAGCTATTTATGATTGAGATCCCCGAATCAACAACAATAAGCCGTCAGTCCGAAACTATATTATCAGGCAAACGGATAAAGGAAGTTGTGCAGGCTACCAGTCCGCACAAATTTACGTGGTACAACGGAGACCCTTTGCTGTACTCCGATATGCTTGTCGGTCGGAAAATAGAGTCGGTGAGAGGACATGGAGCTTATATCGACATACTTTGCGACAATGATACATATATCTCGATAGGTGATGGCACCAATCTGAAATATTATCCGGCGATAGAAAAGCATCCTGCTAAACATCAATTACTCATTGTATTTGATGATGGTAGCTTTATAGCCTTCACCGTTTCCATGTATGGGGCTATATTTGCCTATACAGGTGAAATGGATAATTTCTATCATCGCAACAGTCTCAACAGTATCTCTCCGCTCGATGATGCTTTCGATAAGGCTTATTTTGACAATATATTTAAAAGTGTTAAGAAAGACATATCGATAAAAGCCCTGCTGGCGACCGAGCAGCGTATTCCCGGATTGGGTAACGGTGTATTGCAGGACATACTGTTCAATGCAGGTATTCATCCGAAACGAAAGATATCCACTCTTTCCGATCTCGAAAAAGAAGACTTGTACCATTGCCTGAAAGTCACACTGCAAAGCATGACCGATAAGGGTGGACGCGATACAGAGAAAGACTTTTATGGAAACTACGGTAAATATAAATGTCTACTGAGTAAGAATACCTACAAAGAGCCTTGCCCTAACTGTGGCGGAAACATCATAAAAGAAGCCTATCTGGGTGGCACTATCTACTATTGTCCTTCGTGCCAGCAGGAGAAGATTTAACCACAAAAGACACAGATATTATACAATATGCTCTGAAAAATGATAAACCATAAAACCAACTTCTATATCATAACTGGTGGACCCGGAGTAGGGAAGACCACCTTGCTCGATGAGCTTGCCCGCAGGGGATACCACTATGTGCCCGAAGTGGCACGCGACATTATCCGGCAGCAGATTGCAACAGGTGGAGACGCTTTGCCTTGGGCAGATGCCCGCAAGTATTCAGACATGATGCTTTCCCGTTCGGTGGATGATTTTGTGAGACTATCCGTTTCTGATGAACTGTACTTCTTCGACAGAGGGATACCCGATACCTACGGATACGAGAGGCTTATAGGGCTGGATATGAGTGAGAAACTGAAAGAAGCTGTTGCAATATACCGTTACAATCCGGTTGTATTCATTCTGCCCGCTTGGAAAGAGATATATGAAACCGATAGCGAACGCAAACAGGATTTTGAAGAAGCTGTGGCTACCTATCATGTAATGACTGAGATATACAGCGAATTAGGCTACACACCTGTCGAAGTGCCGACACTACCTGTTAAAGAACGAGCCGACTTTGTTCTAAATCAGTTGGGAATATAATCAGTACAGATATTTATCCTTCATTTTAGGAATATCTACACCTAGCACATTGGTCAGGTAATTTTCTACCGAGCCATGATCTTTCTTTATGCGGTTGAGCCCTGCCTGTATAAATTCGGGCTTTACTGTAAACAGAGAAGCTAGAGCCGGATTTATAGCCTTGTATTTAGCATATTTGTTAGCAAGGTAGCTGTTCGACAGCATATAGTCCTGTAATATTGTATGTTCGTCTACACCCAATGCCCACAGGAACAATGCCGCTCCCATACCTGTGCGGTCTTTACCTGCCGAACAGTGGAACATTAGCGGTACATCGTTTTCGCTTTGCAGCAAGGCAAAGAATTTTCTGTACTGGCTTATACTTGCTGAATCGCTCACCAGAAGTTCATTCATGCCCATCATCAGCGTGTCGGCTTTCATCTCTGTAAGGTTCTCCAGATCGGCTTTTACCGCTCCCATCAAGTTACCCGGATTAATCGGATATTTATAATTTTGCTTTACCGAAGCAGGGTTGAGATCAGGTTGCTCGTTCATTTCTTCTTCCGATCTGAAATCGACAATAGACTCCAGTGGTATCGAAGACAGGTAGTGTAGGTCTGCATCTGTAAGACTGTGCAAGTCATCGGAACGAAATACTTTGCCCCATTTCACATGTTTGCCGTCTGTAGTGACATATCCGCCCAGATCGCGAAAGTTGTATCCGCCTGTCATTGGTAAATGCCTGTCAGATACAATGGCTTTTCCCTCTTCTGTTTCTATCACGAAGTAGGAACGAACCGAATCGGGTACATTCAATGGAAATGTACCGCTGTCCATTCCTTGGGCTATCGGGTTAGTCATATCTATATTATCGGGAGACAGGCCTGCATAGATTTTCCACAACCCTTTGGTGTATATCTGTATCGAAGCTGCTTTGGTAGACTTTTCGCGTATAATAGTTATATTTTTCGAAATATCTTTTCCCGAATATCCAACTGTTGACCCCGTATTCTTATTGCATGAAGACATAGCACCTGATATTATAAGTATGAGTAATATATTCAATTTGTTCATCTGTGATTTTTTTATCGTTGCAAGTTAGTTAAAAAAACTGTACTTAAACAGATAGCGATAAAACGGTATGGCCGTCAGGGAAAAGACTTCCGGCATGATATTGCTGTATTTCAGATCGTTGTGTCGAAGTTCAATAAATGTTAAATATGGTGATCCGATTAAACTTCTAACCTCAAATTATATCTAACCACATAGAAACATTAAAAAAACTATGATTATGAAAAGATTATTTTTATCAATAGCTATAATAGCTTGTATGTCTTTGACAGCAACAGTAGGAGCACAAGAATCGAGAAGAGGAGGAAGAGAAGTTGCAAAGGAATTGAATCTGACAGCAGATCAACAGCAGAAAATGGAGGCTGCAAAGGCTGATATGGATGCAAAAATGAAAGAACTGAGAGATAACAAATCTCTTAGTAAAGAAGATAGGATGGCAAAAATGAAAGAGTTGCGCGAACAGCATCAGGCAGCATGTAACAATATACTGACTCCTGAACAACAGGCTAAAGCGAAAGAACTGAAAGCCAAAAGAGGAGAGAGAATGAAAGACGGCCGCAAAGGAAAAGGCAGAGACGGTAAAAGTACGGCTATGCGTCCTTACAGAGGACAAATGGACAAAGGTATATTGGCACAGCATGGCAACAGGATGAAAGACCTGAACCTGACTGACGATCAGAAGCAAAAGATCAAAGCGTTGAACGATGAGTACAGAACAAAAACGAAAGAACTTTCGCAAAAACACCGCGACGATCTGAATAAGATATATACTCCTGAGCAGCAGGCTAAACTGAAAGATATGCGCAAAAGGCCTGCCAGAGACGGTAAATTTGCATTCAACGGTAAGCGAGGTAGCTTCAATCTTGATGAAGCAAGCAAGGCTAAACTAAAAAGTCTGAAAGAAGATTTTATAAAACAGAAACAAGCTGTAGAACTGAGCCGTATAGCTCCTGATGCACAGAAGCAGAAGATATCAGAACTACGTGAGAACTATAAAAAAGAAAGACGCCAGATCATGACGGATGCCTGCAAGGCTAAAGAAAATCAACCTGTATAACACTTATTATATATTTATTCCAAAGGCTGTTGGTATTACCGACAGCTTTTTTAGTAACTGTTTAAATTTGATTGGCTCTCTTATTTTGTATTATATCAAATATATTTTTTTCTTTTTATTCGCAGGTTTAGCGGGCTAAACCAGGAGTGAAAAGTAGAAAATAGAGAAGAAAGAATAAAAATAAGAGTCAAAGAATAATCAGAAACAGTTATATGAAATATTTTCGGTCAAATTCAAACAGCTACTTAATGTGATGCAAATATCATTCGGAAAAGCTCATGCGTGTATTGGTGGCATATGTGCATGATTTTTATACATCAGACAATTATATTGAGGAATAAGTGTAACAATTGAAATTCTTCACTCTTAATTTTTCATTCTTCATTTACTTTTCATACTTTTGCCTAGCGAAAAATAAAACTGATTTATTGACCGTAACTTGTAACTGCCCCATAGGGCAAAGTAACTTGTAACTAAAAATATATTTATGGGAAGAGCGTTTGAATACCGCAAAGCGACAAAGCTGAAACGCTGGGGCAACATGGCCCGTGTGTTCACAAAATTAGGCAGACAAATAACAATAGCAGCTAAAGAAGGCGGTCCCGAGCCGGATACTAATCCGCGTCTGCGTGTATTGATGCAACAGGCGAAGAAGGAAAACATGCCTAAGGACAATGTAGAACGTGCTATAAAGAAAGCTATATCGAAAGACGAGGCCGACTATAAAGAGGTGAATTACGAAGGCTATGGCCCTTACGGAATCGCCATTTTCGTAGAGACCGCAACAGATAACCCTACACGTACAGTAGCCAATGTACGCAGCTATTTCAACAAACATGGAGGTTCGCTGGGAACATCGGGCAGCCTTGAATTCTTGTTTGAGCACAAATGTGTATTCAAAATTTCAACGAAAGAAGGAGTTTCACTCGAAGACCTCGAACTGGAACTGATCGACTTCGGTGTGGATGAAGTAGAACAGGATGGTGACGATATAATCCTGTATGGCGAATTCAAGTCATATTCTGACATACAAAAGTATCTGGAAGAAAACGAATTTGAAATTCACAGTGCAGAGTTTGAGCGTATTCCTAACGATCTGAAAGAACTGACAAAAGAGCAACAGGAACAGATTCAGAAATTGCTGGATAAATTTGACGACGATGACGATGTACAGAACGTTTTCCACAATATGAAGGAAGATGTAGAGGAAGAATAAAGAATAGTCTCATATACAATGCAAAAACTGTAGGATAGCCATCTTACAGTTTTTTTATTACATTTGCAGTAGAACGCATCAATCAAAGATCATGAAATATTCACTAATTTGCCTATTACTTCTGAGTTGTTACGGCATACTGAATGCTCAGGCATACCGTACACAGGCTATCTCTCCTGAAATACATACCATACAGGTGAATGTGAATGGTAATCAAAGCCTGAATCCGGTAATCAGACTTAATAGCGGAGACAGGATATATATTAGTTTCGACCGTATAGCCGAGAATTCGTACGACCGGTTGCGTTATCGCATCCTGCATTGCGATGCATACTGGCTACCTAGTACCGGAATATCAGACATAGACTATCTGGATGGGTTCAACGACAACCTGATAGAAGATTACAACCCGTCGGTAAATACAACAGTGGACTATACACATTTTAGCTTGTCTATACCCAACAAAGACACAGGCGTCAGGCTATCAGGGAATTATACTGTAGAGGTGTACGAAGAAGGCATCCCCGACAGAGTGCTTCTTACTGCATGCTTTTCGGTAGTAGATCCCATGCTGAGCATTGGTGTTACCATATCATCGAACACTGATATCGATTTCAACCGTCATCATCAGCAGTTGTCGTTTACCTTGCATCATCAGAATCTCAATATCCGCGATCCGCGTAGTGATCTGTTTGTTTTTGTTCAACAGAATAACAGGCTCGATAATGAACGGAAGAACGTAAAACCTACTTATATCAATCCGGGTAAACTAATCTACGAACACAATAAGGAATTGATATTCGAAGCGGGAAATGAATACCGCCGTTTCGAGACATCGAGCTACCGCTACAATGGCATGAATGTGGGACATATAGAATATGTGCGTCCCGGCTACGAGATGGATATTGTAACAGATAAGGTGAAAGCAAACCGCACGTATAGCTACGATCAGGATCAGAACGGACGTTTCTATATCCGCAGCAACGATACGGAACTCAGCGATACGGAAGCCGATTATTTTACTACCAACTTCTCACTGCCGATGGATAGCCCGCTGAATGAGGATATATATATAAACGGAGCTTTTACAAATAACACTTTTTCCGATACGTACAAGATGAAGTACGACTTCAAGAATAAGGAATACCGCCTGTCGCTATTATTAAAGCAGGGTTTGTACAACTATCAGTATCTGGTGAAGGATGTCAACAAATTTTCGACAGCAAAAACAGAAGGTAATTACTTCGAGGCAGAAAACGAATATACGGTGTATGTGTATTACCGTCCTACAGGACAGCGTTACGATAGCCTTATAGGTGTGCAGACTATGCGTTCACGAGATAAGTAGTATATTCACTAAGCTTTGCGGCAAACAATCAGCACTTTCCTATCATCGGATAGTGTAGTGGCGAAAATATAAATATCTCCTCCCTCTTTTAGTTTAGTTTTTTTGCGGATTTCCTGTACCGACAGGGGAAAGTTGCGTGTAGTTATATTGGCCTGTCCGATCTTCGAAAGATATTCCTTTATATCCTGCTTACTTAGCGAACAGATATGCTCTATCTCAAATCTTCGCCCCTGAAAATCGGTTCTCAGTTCATCAGAAGTATACAAATGACTGCTCGGATGCAGTTTTCGGAAAGAATATTCAGCAGCAATACTTTTGTATGCTCCGGCTTTCAGTATGGAGGTATTCGGCTCGTACAGATATTTATCCGGTTGCGAAGCGTAATTTACAATGGCAGTTTCTTCGCCTTCCCTGCTAAAAGTATATGAATCAGTATTATTCCCTGCTATATTGATACAATGGTATAAGGTTTTGTCAGCCGTTTTCCTCTTAATGAAAAGCAATTCTTTCACTTCATTGTTTACGCTGATTATATGAACGTCTGAAATATTCCTCATCGAGCGTACAGCTAATGATATATCGAGCATAGGTGACAATTTAATCATTACCATATCAGCTTTCTCGTCCAACAAATCTTCTATAGCAAGTATATCGGGTGTGCAATCCGATATCAGCACAGTTTTTTTACCTGTATCATCCCTGCGGGCAGGGTCGATATATATCATAGATACAGGCTGCATATCGGTCAGATAATCCGTACCATTACTATTGACGACTGTTGCATTATTTAAGCCCAACACTTCGAAATTGTGGCGGGCTATAGCAGCCAGCTCCGGTTGGAGTTCTACATACACTGCTTCCTTGAAACCCGTAGAAAGAAATGAAAAATCGACACCAAGCCCTCCCGTCAGATCAGCCATAGATGTACCTTCACACAAAGCGGCTTTGTAACGTGCGGTCTGCTCCGATGAACTTTGCTCCATCGACAGCGATTTAGAATATATAATATGATCACTGGAATACCATGAAGGAATTTTGCTTTTAGCAATCTTGCGTCCCGAAATCTGCCTAATGGCAAGTTCCATATCTATATCGGGATATTTCTTCGATTTCAGAGCCAGAGAATGTACATCGTCTTGCTCGTGCTCGTTTACAAAGCGGATCAGATCGGGAGACAGATTTATTTCTTCCATTTCAGAAAATGGCTTAATGAACTGTCGCGCCTTGCCGAATCGGGGACTATAGGTTTGATCGTATCCGTTTTAGGCATTATTCTCAAACGCTTGTTTTTAAACAAGTCTCCTATTCCGTCAAAGTCTTTCTTATAAACAATACCGACACCTTGTGTCTGTGTTGCTTTATCTGATCTGGCACTGGTGTAATAATATTTCTCATTATAATGATTATAAGCCTTTATACGCCATGTTCCCGAATTATTCAACAAGTATTCTATATCCACATCGGTGATCATGGCTTCTTGATTCAGGTTTATATCATTTCGGTATCCGAAGTTACCATTTATAAGCAATCTATCGTTGAGTAATCTACTAGACAGGATAATTTCGGCTTCAGTAGACGTCATTTCACTGTCACTGTAACGTATATTTGTCCCGAGCTGCCAACGGTCGTCTATCTGGCTTACAATCTTAGTCAACTGGTTTGACAAAGTAGCCGAAGCGACTGCCGCAAAATCGGAAGTCTTGTTTTCCCGATTATCGTCTGGAGTATAGAATTTAGACATGATGAGCAACATGGCAACCTGCTTGTTGATCATATCTTCGGTATTGATAATACTTTTCAACTGGCGTTCTACCTCTGCATCGGACGAAGGGAAATCTATATCGAGCCCCACGTTAGGATGCCTCAATGGCCCTGACAGATTCAGCACACAGTTGACCGGAATAGTTGTCAATCCTGTACTTTCCACCATATATCGGCTCAGGTCGGTCAGGTTGGCTGTAATCTTGTATATGGCCTGCACACCAAGTACAGCCTGGAAAGGGTCTCCGTCGAACCGCACACTACTGCCATCCTGAATAGTAAATCGCCTTTCCATAATACGCTGGAATGTAAAGTTGTAGCTACCTCTGTTGATATTATATGTTCCATACAGGCGAGGTGATGACTTTGTACTCCACGAAAACTGCATGGCTCCGCTACCCGAACCCCGCAATATATCTCCGCCAATAGGGTCCATTACCAGTTCGACTACGGCATCGGGCGTAGCATCTACATAGAAATTCATATTGATTTCCATATCGGAACTGGTCTGTATAGGCGCAGGTTGGTTAGAAGCTGTAGTAAGCGAATCAGTCGGCTCTTTCGATTTGAATTTGAGGAACGAATATTCGTTTACATATTCTTCCATAAAGTTCATACGCACCACCGTATTTTGTTCTGTACGCATACGTATGTCTATATCTACTACCTTTTCGTCACCGCTGATAGAGCCGTTACCACTGGCAAACACTTTTCCGTAGAATAACGGATTCTGTACGGGCGTAGCATTATACAAGAGGAAGTTGCTGGCTCTGAGATCGACCAGATACATGAAATTCTGGAAAAAGTCATGCGATACTTTACCACTTGCCAGTGCCTTATTCTTATTCTGATCGAGCAATGTTATATCGTTGAAGTAAATAAGGTCTTTCTTCATATAGACCGTATCGGTAAACGAGTATCTGGTATTTAGGAAATTAATACCCAATTCACCGTTTTGGATAAACGCCTTCCCTTCGACAGTTACATTCGAAAAGTCTCCGTAAAGATGGACATTACCTGTGCCACGTCCCTTAATACCCTGAAATACAGCTTCTGCATACTTGTTGAGGAAACCTATATCTACACTATCGGCATCGAAGTTGATAGAAAGCCTCTGTTTGATAGGATCGAGCTCGCCATCCACTTTTGTCTGTTTGTTTTCTTTACTCACAATGAGTCCGTCCAACACGACCTTATTTGTTTCTTCATCGAGTTCGCTGAATAGATTAAGATTACCCAGATCGGTACCATTGAACTTAAAGTCCGATACCTGCAAACGCGTATTAGCATACGGTTTGTTCTCTATCGTAGAGAAGAATATATTACCGGTAGCCGCTCCGCCAAATTGCAGGGCATCTATAGCCAATGTCTGGAAAACATATTCCAGATTGATATTCTTCAATTCGGCTTTCAAGATATCGTTCGTGTTCTTTTGCGAATATTTTCCGTTTATATTTATCTCTTGGCTACCATCATCGTTGTACACTCGGAAATTATTTACGGCATAAAGTCCCTGCTGTATCTGTATATGCGATTTCTCCATTTTCCAGCTTGCGTTATTCAATAGCAATTCGCTAGGGAAAACATCTATATCTATTTTTAGAGGATCTGTATCTTCTCTGGTAAACAATGTAGCTATGGAAAATTCTCCTTTTGCCTTTTGCTTTCCGTTGTTGAGCAGGGCTATATTGGTATTTACCAGATTGTCTTTTATGTGAGCTTTCAGCGTTATATCGTTTGTCACATCCTTCTTGCCCAGTACCAGAGCATTTATGGTTGCATCTATGACATTGTCGGGATTGTTTAGTATGACGTATCCCGATTGTATGGCTGTTCCGGCTGCCTTAACAGACGGCACAAATGCCTCAACTTTAAATTTGTCCTGCACACTGTTGTAGAATCCTACTATTTTGGCAGGGCTCAGTATGGTCACAGGCAGATTGAGTACATTGCTCAGGCTTTCGGTATTGTTGACCTGAAACTGGAAGTCCATAATATTAACTTTATCTTCGGGCTTCTTCTTATCGTTTCGTTTAATCAATGCCGGCAGGTATTCGTACAATGTTTGTTGTACACTGTTGATCAACGAAGAAAAGGAATACGATCCGCTGATTTCTCCTTTGAGCAAGTCTGACGTTATTTTCAGATTGCGGGCTTCTTCCTCTCCCGATACTTCCACCAGCAACTGATTCATAAGGAAGAGCTTATCTTCTCTGATAAAGTCAATGGAGTCTACTTTTATATATCCTTTTGCATTATCAATATTCTTTCCTGCAAAATTAGCATCGACAACAAATGACAGATACGAATGTTGCATCTTCTCTGCAATATGCAGATCGTCGAGCTGTACGTTTTTTACACGCGCTTTAAAATCGAGGATAGGATTTTCCTTATCAGTCATATCCATCAGCCCATTGATACTCAACAACCCATTCGGATCGTTTATATCAACTTGCCCGTCCAGTTTCATCCCGTCATAACTGGCATCAAGTGCTATATCTTTGTAAGTATATCCTTTGTAGTCGAACGAATGAATATCTCCTTCTGCACTGCCTCTGATCTTTCCATATTTTGGTTTTTCCAGATCGACTGTCAGATTAAGACTTGCTTTATCTAAATCTTTATTTTCAAGTAGTCTCCCCAGTTCAAAATTATTTGTAGATACTTTCCCCTGAACAAATGAACTTACGCCCGGCTTCGGATCAAATCCGAACAAGACATCGGTATTGACAATGCCCAGAGCTGTTTCGAGACTTCCGAATGCTGTAAGCTGCTTAAGGTAGCCCGACACATCACCCTCAAAAGAAATGGTACCCAGACGCCTCAACTCCTGAGGCAATTGTGTCCTATTTTTAGAAAAGTTATTTACAATACTTTCTATTTCATTGCTACTGAGTTTCAGCTCGTCTATGCTACCCAGTATATACATTTTGTCTTTATTCCTCAGATCTTTTATTTCGGTATTCGACACCAGATGCAGTTCCTTACCATAATCGAGTATAAGGTCTTTTACATTCAGGTCGTCTATCGAACCTTGTATGTGTGCCTGCAACGTTACTTCATCCTTGAAATGCTGTAATGCGGAAGTAAATGCCGCTACATCTTTTGGCGCTATGCGCGACGGAGCAATGATACAGTCAAGCGTAGCATAATCAAGAATCTTTGCCGTATCGCTGTTAGGTGTAAGATCGAGTTCACACCTGTCGAATTGCAGATGAGAGGATGGTAAATGAAGATTGAAACCTCTGACTGAGGCTTTCTTTCCCTTAGTAATCAGCCTGAATACCAGATCGGATATTTCCACTCCGCTTTTTTCTTTCAAACTGATCTTTTTCACCTGTATATTCAGCGAATCAGACGCCAAAGACTTCAACGCAAGCTTTGCATGCAGGTCTGATACCCGAATATGATTGGCATCGAACGACAAAGAGTCTTTGAAAGGTTTGCCATGTACATCGTATGTAAAATGTCCGTTGGTAACATTGACGGAATTAACGACAAAATCAATCTTATTCTTTGGTTTGCTGTCGTCCTGCGGTTTGAAGGCATCTATTATGTACTGGATGTTCAATGGCGCTACCGAATCTTGTTTCGACAGATGTACTTCAAAGTCGGTGAGCCATGCCGATGTGATAACAATACGCCCTTCAAGCAGAGAAAGAAGGTCTACACCGGCAGAGATCCTGTCTGCCATCAGTATTTTTTCGTTATTCTGTCCGTAAAGATATACACTGTCGAGTTCGAGTGTATTCACCGGCTTGAAATGGAGTTTGCCGATGCCAAATTCGGTTCCCATCTTATTTTTCAGTTCTTTTACAATAAGGTCTTTTGCATATTCCTGAAATGCAGGCATATTCAATAAACCATAAAGTAGTATTGCCAATCCGGCAAAAATACCCAGAACCGATAAGAATATTTGCTTAAATCGTTTTATAACACTCTTTTTTTATTTGTACAAAAGTATCAAAAAAAAGTATCTGATGTCTTATTGAGCCCTCGTTATATGTCTTCTTTATTTTACTATTAAGATATTTTATAGAAATTGTGATTCAGACTGTGTCACAAAAAGGGGTATATCTTTATCTTTCCAGCCGGTTTACTCAGACGTAAACATCTCTTATCTGCTCACCCTGGCAGGAGAAAGCACTTCATACAGAAAAAGATAATATATCACAATATCTTAATTATCAACACCCTTGTCATCGTCGTCGTCCAATGTCTTCGATATCTTATCTATATTGAGGCTACGAGCCATAGCATCGAATATTTCTTTGTAAGTTCCTTCCTGATGATAAATTTCTTCGTGTGTACCTGATTCTACAACCCGCCCGTTCTTCATTACGTATATACGGTCAGAGTCTATTATTTGTGAAATACTGTGTGATATGATGATTACCGTACGGTCTTTTTTTATGGCATCCAAGCTATTCTTGATCTGCTCGGTAGCCACTGCATCGAGGCTTGCGGTAGGCTCATCGAGGAAGATGATCGGCGGATTCTTGAGGAACATACGTGCAATGGCTATCTTTTGTTGCTGCCCACCCGACAAGGATAAAGCTGATGTCTGATAGCCATTCTCGAAAGTCATTATCTGATCGTGAATATATGATTTCTTGGCGGCATCGATTACCTCATCCTGTGTAGCATCTGGCTTCCCATAGCGGATATTCTCTTCTATCGTTCCGTTAAATATATGATTTTTCTGCAATACCAACCCTATATTTTCGCGTAGGTATGCTGTATCATAATCTTTGAGAGATACACCGTCGAGAAGTATTTCACCCGAATCGGGACTATAAAACTTATCCAACAGATTTATCAACGTACTTTTACCTGCGCCCGATAGACCGACTAATGCAGTAGTCTGTCCCGGCAGTATTTCCATATTTATGTCGTACAATGTCTGTATAGCATTATCGGGATAGGTGAAGTCAACTTTCTTTATCTGGAATTTTCCCCATACGCGCCCCTTATAGCTGCCCGAATGCTCTATTTGATGATCGGCTTTGAGTATATCAAAAAAGCTTTCGGAATATATCAGCGCATCGTTCATTTGATCATATATGCGGTGCAACTGACGTATAGGAGCCGATACGTTGTTGAACAGCAATATATGGAACATAATAGCCCCTATCGTCATTTCGCCGATAAGTACAAAATATGCCGTAAGTATAATGATAATAACAATACCTATCTGCTCTACAAAACTTTTGAGTCCATCGAACAGGAAACTGATCTTACGCGTCTTCATCTGCGCATCGGTCAGGCTGTTTTGCAGATCCATCTGCTTTTTGCTTTCTATATTTTCGCGGATAAAAGATTTGATGACAGTAATGGATTCCAATATACCTAAAATGCCCTGGCTTTTATTCTCTCTCAAGTCTTTGATCGACCGCCGTGCGCCACTCATCTTTATAGCTTGTGTGCGGCTTACATAGTAGTAGATCGGTATAATACACAGTCCCACCAACCCGACATAGAAATTAGCATTAAACATCATTATCAGTGCCACGATGGAATTGGCAAATAGCGGCAATATATCTATAAAGAAATTCTGCACCAATCGGGTAAGGCTTTCCACCCCCCTGTCGATTCGTGCCTGCATTTTTCCGGGTTGATTGCCTCCCGAGGTGTAGAATGCAAGCTGATAGGTCAATATTTTATCTATAACAGACTGGGCAAGGTCTTTGGCTATGAATATGCGAAGCTTTTCGCCATAGAATTTCTGCCCGAACTGTATGAATGAATTGATGATCTCCTTAGAGATGAGTATAACCGAAATGGTGACGAGTATCGACAGCCCTTCCTGCAAGCCTTTATGTCCTTCTACCAGCGCATTGATCTCGTCTACAGTATAGCGCAGCACCCACGCATTCACCTGAGCGGTGAGCGATCCGATAAGTGTAAGTACCAACGCCAGGACGACCAGCCAGCGATAAGGATAAACGTAAGGTTTCAGGTTTTTGAATAGCTCGAATAACGACATTGTGCAAAGTTTTTACAAATATAACTTTTTATCGGATTCTTTGGTTCACCTATACCGAAGAATATTTATATCTTTGGTGCGACCTAAAGTCACAGACTTTTTTATTGTTCTTGTAGGCATAGCAACCAGAGAAAGTTATGACACAAGAGTATATCACTAGAAACTTTCTGTCACTTACACTAATATAACTTATGCTCAAAATACTATTGAATAACCGCTTCATAGGCGGAGCTATACTGCTGAATACGTTAATAACCATTCTATTGACGTTTAATACTCCCGTAAACGGGTTGCTGGAAATTGCTGATCATCTGATCACCATCTTGTTCCTTACAGAAATTATTTATAAGATACATACATACAAAAAAGATTTTTTTAAGGATGCAACCAATGTTTTCGATATGATACTGATATTGGTGGCATCTATACCGCTGTTTCTTATATTACTCGGCAAGCATCCGACTGATCTCAACTATATATTGTTACTCAGGATATTCAAGTTATTCAAGTTTATCAGGTTTGGTAAGTTTATCCCCAACTTTAAGAAGCTGCTTAAAGACTTCAACAGGGCTCTGAAAGCATCTATCAGCCTGATACTCGGCGCACTGATTATGCTTATTATTATCAGTACCATCCTTACCTATATATTCAAAGAATCGTACCCTTCCTTGTTTGGCAATCCGTTCGAATCGGCATATACAGTATTCCGTATGCTTACGGTAGAAGGTTGGTACGAAATACCCGACCTTATGTCGGAAGGAATACCCTATATTTCGTCAGTCATGATAAGGCTGTTCTTTTCCATATTTGTGTTTGTAGGCGGCATGCTGGGGATGTCGTTCGTCACTTCCCTTATTGTAGACGAACTGGCATCGGACAACAATGACGAACTTATATCGCATGTGAAACAACTTGAAAGTAAGATCGATGAATTGCACGAGATGAACAAGAAACTGATGGATAAGTTGAAATAACAACAGCAGACTGTCCCCAAAATTTCTTTCTTTTGCTTAAAATAGTCTTAAGCATCGCTAAAAGGGTAAGAATAATACCAGATTATTTTTATCTTTGCGGGCGATTTATCAGGAATTGTTATGAACCAAAAATATCCTTCAACTCTTCTCGAAAATGCGGTAAACGAATTTGCCAAGCTGCCCGGCATCGGACGAAAGACAGCTTTGCGGCTTATTCTGCATTTGCTGAGACAAGACAATACTGTGGTCGACAATTTCTCTGAAGCCCTTGTAAAACTCAAGCATGAGGTAAGATACTGCAATGTGTGCCACAATATAAGTGACGACGAAGTGTGCCCTATCTGTAAGGACAAGTCGCGCGATTCATCTATTGTCTGTGTGGTAGAAAATATAAAAGAAGTGATGGCAATAGAAAACACCATGCAATACAGAGGCTTATACCATGTATTGGGAGGTATCATTTCGCCGATAGACGGAATAGGCCCTGCCGACCTCGAAATAAATTCGCTGGTAGAACGCGTAGCTCAGGGTAATATCAAAGAAATAATACTGGCACTAAGCACAACGATGGAAGGTGATACCACCAACTTTTACATATATAAAAAACTAAATCCATTCGACCTTAAAGTATCGATGATAGCACGAGGGATATCTATTGGCGACGAAATTGAATATGCCGACGAAGTCACTCTCGGGCGTTCGATACTCAACAGAACTTTATTTAACGAATCATACAGAATGTAGATGCAAGAATATTATCGTTTACTACAGAATAAAATTCTGTATATATGATAATTATAATTATATTTGCATCTCTTTTTTAAGAAAACCGACTCTAACAAACAAAACTAAGAATACTAAACTAAAAATATACAATATGATTATTGCTGTAGATTTTGACGGTACGGTCGTAGAACATGAATATCCAAAAATCGGACGTCCGATTCCTTTTGCTATAGAAACATTGCTGCAATTACAAAAAGACGGGCATACACTGCTTATGTGGACGGTACGCAGCGGACGATTGTTACAGGAGGCAGTGGACTATTGTGCCGAAAAAGGGCTGGTGTATTACGCTGCCAACAAGAATCATCCCGATGAAGATGTAGCGACTGCATCCCGCAAATTAGACGCCGATCTGTTTATAGATGACCGCAATTTGGGCGGATTGCCTGATTGGGGCGTTATCTATCACGCCATTAAGGCAATGGAAAAAGGCGAAACCTCATTTGAAAGAATAATGATGTCGTCAGGTGAAAACCAACGTGTACGCCGCAGAAAGAAGAACTTCTTTATTCGCTTGGGCGAAATGTTTGAGAAAGATAAATACTAAAAGCATATACTTCTACAGGCTAATATAGTGCAAGACAAATCAGAGAAAGAGAATATCATGGTAAAAGACACAACAGTAAATGTGCTGATACCAATGTATAAACAGGAGATGACCGGTTTAGAGAAAATCTCTTTCAATAATATATACAATACACTAAACAGCCATCCGATTACGGTAATAAAGCCCGAATCACTGGATCTGTCGGCACTGAAAGAAGAATATCCGCTGATCGCTTTCGAATCGTTCGACGACACATATTTTAAAGGAATTACCGGATACAACAGGCTGCTTTTGTCAGCTGTATTTTACGAACGCTTCCTTAACCACACATACATCCTTATATGCCAATTGGACTCCTATGTATTCAGAGACGAATTACTGCACTTTTGCAGCAAGGATTATGATTACATAGGTGCCCCTTGGCTGAAAAAGAAAATCTACCAAAACTTTATAATGACCTTCTTGTTAGACAATAAAAAGAAAAGGTATAACAAGAAAGACAAACCTTGTAGACAAAATCTATACAATAAGGTCGGCAATGGCGGATTTTCGCTAAGGAAAACACAAAGCTTTTGCCATGCTATAGAAAGGCATGCAGAACGTATAGCTTTCTATCTCTCACACGAAAACGTGCCTTTATACAACGAGGACGTATTCTGGGCGATAGAAGTACCTGAATTCAAATACCCTCCGGTACAAGAAGCCATGCAATTTGCTTTCGACAAATATCCGGCCTATTGCTACGAACTTAATGGTAACCAATTGCCATTTGGTTGTCATGGATGGTATAAACGAAAATGGAAAGGATTCTGGAAAGAATTCATTAACTTTGACGAGAAAGTATAACCCTTAATCGTCAGTCGTATGCTTCTTAAAAATACAGAAATCCTATTGCGGGCAGTGGAACCCGAAGATTTGGACACCCTCTACAAATGGGAAAATTCCACAGCACTGTGGATACATGGCAACACGCTTGCTCCCTACTCAAAGCTTGTATTACGTCAATATATAAATGATGCTCTGGAAATGGATATCTATCAGAGCAGGCAGTTGCGCCTGATGGTAGACCTTGCAGGCAGTGATACAACCATAGGCACTGTAGACCTGTATGATATAGATGGACATCACCGCCGTGCCGGAATAGGCATACTCATCGATGAAAATTACCGCCAGAAAGGATATGCCTCACAGGCACTATTGCTGATGCAGGAATATGCTTTCAACTTTTTATACCTCCACCAGTTGTATGCTTACATATCGGTGAGTAACATTAAGAGTATCAGCTTGTTTGAGAAATCAGATTATAAAGAGGTCGGTGTGTTAAAAGATTGGATTCAGCGTAGCGAAACATTTGAGGACGTACGTTTGTTCCAATTACTAAACGTTAAATAACAGCATGAACGAAGATATAAAAAAAGCATTCGACACACTGGTAGCCGGCGGACTCATTCTTTACCCTACCGATACCATCTGGGGAATAGGCTGTGATGCAACGAACGAAGAAGCTGTACGTAAAGTGTATGAACTGAAAAAACGCAACGATAGTAAAGCGCTTATCACTTTACTAGACAATTCAGTGAAGCTGGACTACTACATAAACGGCGTACCCGAAATAGCATGGGATCTGATAGAAGTATCGGATAAGCCACTGACCATAATATACGACAACGCCCGCAATCTTGCATCTAACCTGATAGCCGAAGACGGCAGCATTGCTATCCGCATTACCAAAGAGGAATTTTCGCATAAGCTGTGCCAGCGTTTCCGTAAGGCTCTTGTATCTACATCGGCAAATATAAGCGGAGAACCGTCTCCGGCCAACTTTAGCGAGATCAGTGAAGAGATAAAGAGCGGTGTCGATTATATTGTAGGCTACAGACAGGACGACATATCTAAATCGAAAGCCTCGAGCATTATCAAACTTGGCAAATCGGGAGAAGTAAAAATAATAAGAGAATAGACAATGGCTAAAACCCGCGACGACCTTAAAATAGACGGTAAATCTTTCACTGATGGGATAGACAAGAAAATATACGACCAGTGCATATTTTCTAACTGTGACTTCTCTAACGCGAAGATACATTCGTGCAATTTCACCGATTGCACCTTTGTGAACTGCAACGTGTCTATGACCGACTTCCACAACACTACGTTAAATAATGTGGTATTCGTAAACTGCAAGATACTCGGGGTAAAGTTCAACTATTGCCACGATTTCATTTTTGAGGTAAGCTTCGATAACTGTATTCTCGATTATAGTTCGTTTGAGAAGCGAAAGATGAGTAAAACCATCTTCAAAAACTCATCGCTGAAAGGAGTAGATTTTGGTGAAGCCGATTTGAAACAGGCTCAGTTTACAGAATGTGACCTCAACGAAGCAATATTCTACGATACCAATATTCAGGAAGCCGATTTTACCTCTGCCTACAATTACGTTATAGACCTTAGCCAGAATTATATAAAGAAAGCTCGTTTCTCTAAAAATGAATTAATTGGGCTACTCAGTCAGTTCGATATAGTTATTGAATAACTACTTCTTACAGATATTTGTAAATATACACCAGCGGCAAGCCTCACCCGTAGGAGTCTGGTCGAATGGCACTTGCGGATCGAATATCTCTTCGAGACAGGCATCAAAATAGGTCTTAAATTCATCCCTGTATTCCGAAAAGTCAGTAATGCGCTCATCGTCTCTTCCCGATCTGCGGATAACATCAGGATCAAACTTTGTGTCGAACAGATTGCGCAGATAGTATATACCTGGTTCCAATATCTTGTCGGGGTGATCTGCCAGATAGAGGTGTGAATACATAAACACCTGCATAACAGCTTTCGGGCGGTCTTTCATTTCCTTATCGAACAGGTCTTTCATTTCCTTATAACGAAGTACGCCCTTTCCCGTCTTGTAGTCGATGATACGGGTGTGTCTTTTCACTTCGTCCACGCGGTCGATAATCCCTTTCAGCGAAACTGTTTTACCCGAAGGGAGCTGGTAGTTTGATTTTATACGTTCCTCTGCATCGATATATACAAACGGCGTCAGTTTAGCATCGGTAGCCAATACCTGCCTGATGTATTTGCGCAAGACTTCACCCGTCAGGTAGTTCTGTCCTGTGAGCCTTTTTATCTTATCCGACTTAAAATAGTTTTCGGCAAACGAACGCTCGATAGTAGCTGTCAGCAGCTTATCGTCCTTACTTATCTTATGCAGCAGATCGGCAGTTATCATTTTCCCTTTGAAGGGTTCGTACAACCATTCCATCACAGCATGAAAGATAGTTCCGAATGTGCTGGCCTCTATTGTTTCGGCTATCTCGTCTTCCTCAGCCATACCCTCTACCACAGAGAAATAGAATTGCAGCGGACAGTTCAGGTATGTGTTAATAGAACTAGCCGAAAGCCGTTTGTCGCCCCCTTGCAGAAATACGTTCATCTTCTCCAGTATCTGCGGAGTTTTCTTTATAGAAATAGCAAGGCTCTCGGCAGAAGACACCTTATATACAGCCAGTTTTTCCCTTATATCGAAATGATTAGGGTACAAATGTTTTATCTGATTAAAATAGCGGCTCACTTCGCCCGATTGCAACCCTTCGGTGCGTGTATCGTATAGGAGATAGATGCGTTTGGCTCGGTTTATCATCCTATAGAAATGGTACGAGAATATACTGTCTTGATGCTCGTATGTAGGCAGATCGAATCCTTTTCGTAGATTGTAGGGAATGAACGAACTGGCAGCCTTTTTCAGAGGGAAGATGCCTTCGTTCATCGAAAGGATGATAAGGTTGTCAAAATCCAGCGCGCGGGTTTCCAATACCCCCATCACCTGCAAGCCCGACAAAGGCTCTCCGCTGAATGGCACGCTGATACCGACAATCAGTTTTTTCAACAGTTTGAAGTAAGTCTCTACCGACATATCAGATGAAACGTCCTTTACTGTCTCGTCCATCTTATTTACTGTCTTATAATACTCGACAATGAATTCGCCTTCTATATCTGCCGATCGGGCACTAACCACCTCTTCATCATCATCTTTCTTGTCTTTTACTGACAAAGATAGTTTGAGAGTAGACAAGATGGAGCGCAGATAATCGGGTATATCAGCCCAGACTGTTATCGGGCGAAATATCATCTTCAGCAACGGATGTCCCAGAAAATCCCTGTCGGGAACTATCACCCTGTTGTACTGTACTATATTTTGTCTGAGCCGTTTAGCTTCATCTTCCGCTATGTTTGTTATATACCGATGATTGAGTATTGCCAGCACAGGCTTGTAGTAAAAGCCGGTATAATTGTCTGATTTTCGTACATTACGTTGCAGCTCGAAAATATGCTCCATCAATCCCGAGATAGAACTATTACCCAGGCTGTAACCCATTGTCACATTTATCTTATCTATCTCTTCAGGGATAGAGTATAATGCGGGCAATAGCAAATTCTCGTCAGGCAGTACCAATGCCGTATTCATAGCCTGATCGGACGAAACGATCTGCTTCTCTTCCAACAGGGTTTTGATAACAGGATATACATGCTTTGCCTGTCCCACAGCCGACGGTATGCCGATGACCTCTATTATAGGCTTTTCCATAGTCAGTTCTTCGGGACTTAGTTCCAACTGTGTCGGGAACAGCATTTTGTTCTTGTCTATGAAGAATGATGCCTTGTTTTGCTTATCGCGAACAAGTGGTGATGAGTAGTCCCAATAAAAATCGGCTATTCCTCTCTTGTGCAAGTATCTGAGTAGTTTCTCTTCCGATATACTGTGTCCGTTGAGCCCGACAAATACAACCTTTTCGAATGGCAGGCGATAATCCATATTTTTAGCCAGTCGGTCTGCCACATCTCTGAATATCATGCCCTCATAAGCCAACCCCTTTGCCGTAAGCCGCTCACGCAATGAGGTATAAAGCTGAAAAAGTACCTCCCACATCTCCAGAAAGTCTTTCTTCTTATCATTCTCTCCTATAGGTAGGAAATTAGACCAGAAACGACGAATAGCTTCAATCTGATCGGACGTGAGGAAATCGAATCCTGCATCTATCTCTTTCAGGTCGCGGATATTGCGGAAAAGCTGCTGTGCATCTACCATATATTTATCCACATCATCGAAGTCGTTGAGCAGCATTTCGCCCCAATAGAGAAACTCATCGAAAGTTTCCTGCGTGCGACTGATCTCCTTATATATATCGTATAGCAGAAAAAGCATCTCTATGCGGTCAGCCTTTTTGTAAGGGCTCAGTTTGTCGAAAAGGTCGGTAACCGTAAGTATCTCCGGCGAGAATAAAGGTTTATTGGCTATCTGAGCCAGATAGTGCTGAAAGAATATCCCGGCTCTGCGATTGGGGAACACAAAGGTATAACGGCTTATCTGCGCGCCGAAATTCTTATAATATACCTGTGCGACATTGTATAGGAATGGGATCATTCTTCGATTTTTCTATGACAAGTACAAAGGTACTAATTTATAAATAATGCGAATCAGTATTTGATGTTATATCAAATAAACCTTCTATTATTTTCTACTGCGCGCAATCACAGATTGCGCGCTCCGGCAACGGCTGTGGCATCGTATGTGAATCTGCCCTGTGTCACCGGAATCCATTTCCCCTTGTTCGTTACAGCCCATTGGTTATCAAACTGTACTTTACGAGTAAGCTAGCCCTGTTTCGGTTACTATAAACCATGAAGAGAATTTCGTTTGCGGATTTGTCCAGTCTGTTACTCTTGCCGGATTAATAAAGTTACGGCTTTGTTGTCTGCCGGTGATATAGGTGTTTCCATCCAGCGGGATACTAACAATAGGGTTGTAGATTTACCCTGCGATATTGCTACACAAGAGCAGACCGCAGGCAATAGATAATAATGTCTTTTTCATTGGGCGGTTATGGGTTTAGGTTCTTATAAGTATAAAAGGGCTCTGAGATGGAGCCCTTTTGTATTTCTGTCAGCTATCAGCGCAGTTGCGCACCGAGTTCGCTTTCGAGTGATTTCTGTATCTTTTGCATGATGGTGTCTATCTGTTTGTCGTTCAGTGTTTTTTCATCATCCTGCAATACGAAGTTCACTGCATACGACTTTTTGCCATCGGGCAGATTTTTGCCTTCGTAGACATCAAACAGGGTTATATCTTTCAGCAACTTCCGTTCGGTTTTGTATGCGATTTTTTCTATCTGATCGAACAATATATTTTTATCCAATAGCAGAGCTAAGTCGCGTTTAACGGCAGGGAATTTGGATATTTCGCTGTATGTGATGCTGTGTTTCCTTATCTCTTTCATCAGCGAATCCCAGTTGAGTTCGGCAAAGTAGACCTCTGTATTTATATCGAGGGCTTTCAGTGTCTTTTTGTTTACAATACCAAGCATTCCCAGCGATTTACCTTTGCCTTTAGCCTGTATGTCGATGGCAGCGCTGAATATTTCGTTCGATGTCTGCACATAATCATATCTGCTGGATGAAATTCCCAGACGCGTCAGTACATTTTCTACATAGGCTTTCAACTGATAGACGGACGATTTTTCGTTGGCAGCAGCCCAGCTGTTGTCTACACTGTTGCCGCTAAGCCATAGCCCCAGACGGAAATCTTCAGCGTATTCGCGCAGATTATCACCTTCCACCTTCTTGTCAGCATCGTAGTAATAGCAATTTCCAAATTCATAGAAACGTATATCTGAGTTCTGACGGTTGCGGTTATAAGCAATACTTTCCAATCCTCCGTACAATAATGTCTGACGCATAACGCTCAGATCGGCACTCAACGGATTAATCAGATGTACACAATGTTTGATAGGGTACAATTCCGATTCGGCATAGTAAGACTCTTTAGTCAGCGAGTTGTTCATTATTTCGTAGAATCCACCGCCTGTAAGCTGTTCGGAAATAAGATTCTGCAAATCGTAACTTTTGTCGGTAGCCGACTGATACGAAAGGCTCGATTTTACTTCCTCGCCGATCTCAACATTGTTGTAGCCATATACACGCAGTATGTCTTCTATCACGTCCACATCGCGCAATACGTCTACCCTGTATGTCGGTATAGACAGGGTAAGTATGTCACCGTCTTCTTTTTCTATACCTATTTCGAGGCTGTCGAGTATAGATTTTACAGTTTCTTTATCTATATGTTTTCCGATAAGTGTATTTACCTTGTTGTAAGATAATTCTACTATCGGTTTTTGTATCGGATTAGGGTATATATCCTGTATTTCGCCTGTAATCTTACCGCCTGCTATCTGTTGTATCAGCATGGCTGTATATTTCAGTACATAGAGCGTATCGTTAGGGTCACAACCGCGTTCGAAACGGAAAGACGAATCTGTATTCAAGCCGTGACGGCGTGCTGTCTTGCGTATCCATGTAGGATTGAAGTAAGCACATTCGAGGAATATATCTTTTGTGTTTTCTGTTACGCCCGATTTCACACCCCCGAAAACACCTCCGATACACATCCCTTCTTTGTCGTTGCATATCATCAGATCTCTGTCGCTGAGCGTGCGTTCTACTTCATCCAGTGTTACAAACTTAGTTCCTTCGGGCAATGTTTTCACTATTACCTGTCCGCCTGTTATATGTGCCGCATCGAATGCATGGAACGGATGTCCTAGTCCGAGCATGGCATAGTTTGTAATATCTACTATATTGTTGATTGGACGCTGACCTATAAGGGTTAGCTTATTTTTCAGCCATTCAGGGCTTTCTTTTACTTCTACACCTTTTATGGTGATACCTGCATAGCGTGGGCAGGCTTCGGTATTCTCTACCTTTATGCCGATACCGCCATTCGGCTCATCTATTTTAAAGTTATCTACAGACGGCAGATGTAGACTACCTTTCAGCTTATTCTGTTTCAGATATGCTGCAAGGTCACGTGCCACACCATAATGCGAAGCTCCGTCTATGCGGTTAGGCGTAATATCTACTTCGAGTACATATTCACTCTTTATATTGTAATATTCCTTAGCCGGAGTACCTACTTTGGCATCGGCAGGTAATACGATGATTCCGGCATGGCTGGTACCCAGCCCGATTTCGTCTTCGGCACATATCATACCGAAAGATTCGGTTCCTCTGATCTTCGATCTTTTTATCTTAAACGGCTCGTCGCCAGAATACAATGTTGTGCCGACAAGTGCTACTACTACTTTCTGTCCGGCAGCTACATTCGGTGCGCCGCATACTATCTGTAAGGGTTCACCTTCTCCTACATTTACAGTTGTAACGTGCAGATGGTCGGAATCGGGATGGTCTACGCAGGTAAGGACTTCGCCTATAACAAGGCCTTCGAGTCCTCCTTTGATGGTTTCCACTTCTTCTACTCCGCCTGTCTCGAGCCCCAGAGAGGTGAGGGCGGCAGATGTTTCTTCCGGTGATAAATCGAAATCGAGGTAATCTTTCAACCAGTTGTAAGAAATATTCATATATAGTTGTTTATATTTTTCAAAAAAGTCCGTCAAAAATACAAAATATATTTCATTCGGTCATAAGTATCGCGGTATAGATGTATGATTTTTGATATTGTATGAGAAGTTTATCTATAATATGAGAGTAATTATAAATTATGAATGTAGGGGCTGATTGAATCAGCCCGATTGGAAACAGCGTTCTTTGAATTGATAAATCGGCCGAGCCAATAAAAATTAGCGTAAAGAGAGAAAAAAACAGTGCAAAATGTGTAATGTTTGTGAGGTTTTAGTTAAAAAACCACCTCACCCCAACCCTCTCCGAAGGGAGAGGGAGTTGCAAAGCCCTGAAAAGGGAATGCTGTAGGGGGCGAATCCATGTGTTCGCCCGATAACCGGATAGACGGGCAGACACGCGATCAGCCCCTACAAAAAGGAGGGATTTGTACTAACAGGCTAGTACACTAAAGACTAGTAAACTGTATAACTTTTGTTAGCTTTTAGTTAAAACCAACTGTACAAACTATTTCTTCTGTTTATATTTATAAGGTTCTAATTGCTTATCCAGTGATTTGCCGACTCTGGTATTCAGGTCCGAAGGTACGTTATATGTATCACAATGAATCATACAGTAATTACAGTTTTCAACGCATTTTCGATCACAATCAGGATAACCGCATTCGTCGAATCCCAGAAGAGAGTTAATAACTGCACAAGAACTGAAAGAAGCAGACATGATCAGAAGCAGAGCTATAGTTAAAAGTGTTTTCATCGTGTGTTGCATCGTAATAATAAGGACAAATATAATGAAAAAGAGTGAGTTTTGTCAGGTTTTAGTTAAAATGAATATTACAAACAGGATAACAAAAGGAGCTCATTGCTTACCGCAAGATTCGGGTTTATTTTGATTTCGTATACTATTACTTTTACATTATTATTCTAAATTTACAGATTATGAAAGAGCAGGAAAAAATAGATTTCATTCGTATAAAAGATGCGATAAATTATATATCGGACAACTATACTTCTCAGCCCGATCTGGACAAGGTGGCAGCACATATATCGCTCAGCCCATACCACTTTCAGCGTATGTTTACTGAGTGGGCGGGTGTCAGCCCTAAAAAGTTTCTGCAATACATCAGTATCGAGAATGCTAAAAAGATGCTGAAAGAAAGTAGGGCCACACTATTTGATACGGCATACGAAGTCGGATTGTCGGGCACAGGGCGTCTGCACGACCTCTTTATGAATATAGAAGGTATGACACCGGGCGAGTATAAGAACGGTGGCGAGAATCTTACAATAAACTATAGTTTTACTGAAACACCCTTTGGCGAAATACTGATTGCATCCACTGATAAAGGCATCTGCTACATGGCCTTTGCTGACGACAGGGGAGTAGCCTTATCGGAGTTGGAAATACTGTTCCCGAATGCGGGATACAGGCAGTTGACAGATGGTATGCAACAGAATGCGCTGCACATTTTTCACCAAGACTGGACAAGCCTCGAACAGATAAAGCTGCACATAAAAGGTACTGACTTTCAGCTAAAAGTATGGGAAACGCTCCTTAAAATCCCTGCCGGACAGGTAGCTGCATACGGCGACATAGCTGCCTGTGTAGATAGTGTGAACGCAAGCAGGGCAGTAGGAACAGCCATAGCTGAGAATCCTGTGGCTTATCTGATACCATGCCACCGCGTGATAAGGTCGTCGGGCGTACTCGGGCAATACCATTGGGACAGTGGGCGAAAAGCTGCTCTGATAGGGTGGGAAAGAGCCCGGTTTTAGAAATACGGAATTTGTTGAATCTTGCTGTATGTCGGGTATTGTATATTTCAAAAAAAATCTTATTTTTGTATTAGTCTAATGAAAACATAACTATAAAACCAAACTGCAATTATGAAAGAGTTCTTTGCCAGCATGGATTCTACACAACAAGTCTATTGGTATATCGCCATCATAGCCAGTGTCGTATTCATCATTCAAACCATAATGTCGTTTATCGGTGCCGATACTGATACGGGTGTAGATGCCGATTTCGATAGTAATCTGGATGGAGGAGACCACCCGTTCCAACTGTTCTCGCTCCGCAATCTGGTGAACTTCTTTCTGGGCTTCGGCTGGACGGGAGCATCGCTATATACGGCTATTGACAATAAGATAGTGCTGGGTATTATCGCCCTGATTGTGGGTATAGTATTTATCGCTATATTCTTCTTTGTCATCAGACTACTGATGCGATTGTCGGAAGACAATACCTTCAAGCTTGAAGATACGGTAGGTAAGACCGCTGATGTTTATATGACCATTCCTGCTGCAAAATCGGGTAAGGGTAAGATATTTATCAGTGTGCGCGGCTCTACTCACGAACTGGGTGCGGTGACAACAAGTGCAAATGAAATCAAAAATGGCTCCATTGTGAAAGTGCTTGCACTGGAAGGCGACATACTGGTAGTAGCTCCACTGAATGAGTAAATTGAATAATAAATATAAATTTAAATTGAAACTATGATTGATGGATTATTAGGAGGAGGAGTTACGGTAGGCGTAGTCCTCGTAGTAGTTGTAATCGTCCTGATTTTGGTGATGACCTCGCGGTACAAGCGTTGTCCCTCAGACAAGATCTTGGTCGTTTACGGAAAAACAGGCGGGGCTTCGGCCAAGTGTATCCATGGCGGTGGTTCGTTTATATGGCCTGTAATTCAGGATTTTGCGTATCTCGATCTGAAACCGATTTCGATAGAGGCCAATCTGACCAGTGCGCTGAGTAAGCAGAACATTCGTGTAGACGTGCCTTGTCGCTTTACGATAGCTATTTCGACGGAGAAAGAAAATATGAACAATGCTGCCGAGAGGCTTTTAGGTCTGACTACAGCTCAGATAAAAGAAGTAGCAAACGATATTCTGTTCGGACAGTTGCGTCTGGTTATTGCTACCATGATGATCGAAGAGATCAACTCCGACCGCGATAAGTTCCTTGACAATATTGCCAAGAACGTGGATACCGAACTTCGCAAAATAGGTCTGAAACTGATAAACGTGAACGTAACGGACATCAATGACGAATCGGGCTATATAGAGGCATTGGGAAAGGAAGCTGCTGCCAAAGCAATAAATGAAGCGAAGGTAAGCGTTGCCGAACAAGAAAAAATGGGGGAAACAGGTAAAGCTATCGCAGACAGACAACGCGACGTGCAGATTGCCGAAACCCACAGAGACAGAGATGTTTCTATTGCTATTGCCCAGAAAGATAAGGAAGTAAGTATTGCCGGAGCATTCAGGGATGAGTCTATCGGTAAGGCTGAAGCAGACAGAGATACACGTGTAAAAACAGCCGAAGCTAATGCAATAGCCGTAAAAGGTGAAAATACAGCGAAGATAGAAATTGCCGGATCTGATGCTTTGCGTCGTGAGAAGGAAGCGGAAGCTGCACGCCTTGCTGTTGCTGCCGAAAAAGTGCAACAGGCAAAAGCTCTCGAAGAAGCTTATCAGGCAGAGCAGAAAGCCGAAATGGCACGTTCGGAAAGAGAACGTTCTACCCAGATAGCCAATGTAGTAGTTCCTGCTGAGATAGAAAAACAAAAGGTAATTATAGAAGCACAGGCAGTAGCCGAGCGTATGCGGGAACAGGCTAAAGGGGAAGCTGATGCTATCTTTGCCAAAATGGATGCCGAAGCACGCGGTTTGTTCGAGATATTATCCAAACAAGCTGAAGGTTATAAAGGCGTGGTTGGTGCGGCTAACGGCGATCCGGTGGCAGCTTATCAGCTATTGTTGATAGAGAAATTGCCCGAGTTGGTTAAAACACAGGTTGAAGCTATCAAGAATCTTAAAATTGATAAAGTTACTGTATGGGATTCTGCGGGAGGTAATGCGAATGGTAATACGACCACAGCTAATTTCGTGTCGGGGCTGATGAAGTCTGTTCCTCCGTTGAACGATCTGTTCAATATGGCGGGAATGGGTCTTCCGTCTTATTTGAAAGGTGATGCTGAAAAATCGGGAGTGACTATTCCGTTAGCATCGGCAGAAGAAAAGAAAGAAGAGCCGATAGTGGAAGTAAAGGAAGAGCCTAAAGTAGAGACTAAGCCTGCACCGGAAGCGAAAAAAGACGACAAGAAGAAGTAATCATTTGATTATCAGATATAAATAAAGGAGCGGATACAGTCAATGTATCCGCTCTTTCTATCTGGCTGTATATGAACCCATTATAGGGTTTTTAGATTCAGATTGCGCCACAGGACTTTGATGCCGCCACCATCGTGTATTTGCAGGGCGATGCGTCCTTGTCCTTTGCCTATCATCTCATCATCGAGTGTTACCATTTCTTCACCGTTGAGCCATGTAGTTACCTTATTGCCCTGAACCAGTATGCGCATGGTGTTCCAGTCGCCTACTTTAAGGAACTCTTCTTTCTCCTTCGGTATCTGTATCAGCCATCCGCGTCCGTACGACTCATATATGCCGCCTGTACCATGCCCTTTAGGAGCTACTTCTACCTGCCATCCGTTGACCTTCACACCTTCTTCGATGAACGAACGGATAAATACTCCGGAGTTGCCATCGGCTTCTTGTTTGAACTCTACAGTGAGGTCGAAGTCGTCATAATACTCGCGTGTGGCAAGATAGCCGTATTGCTTGTCTGGGCCGCTTTCACAAACCAGCAAGTCGTCTTTTACATACCATTTTTCGGTGCCATAGGCTTCCCATCCGTTAAGGTCTTTGCCGTTGAACAAGCTTACTTCCTTAGTCTTGCGTGGCAGCTCTTTTATCTTTATGTTGCGAAACGAAGCCGGAGAACCATGATCTTGCAGGCAAATAACACCTTTGTGTGCCAGTCCGTACTCAGGTGCATTATTCCACTTGCCACTGTTCTTACGGGCAAACCAGTCGTCCGTCCACGCTTCAAACTCCAGTATCTTTACTCCATTGAGCCAATGCTCTACATGACCATTGTCGAATACGATGCGGGCATTGTTCCATTCTCCCTGAGGGTTTACCTTCATCTTAGTAGTGTCGGGCAGATACATGGCGTAATCTACACCAAGACGTTGCCAAGGTTCGAGTACTCCGTCGAAGTTAGGCTCGTCTATCAGCTGATATTCGGGGCCTGTAACGTAAGGCACTTTGTATTGCGGACGCTCTACTACATGGTACAGCATCCCACTGTTTCCACCTTTTGATAGTTTCCAGTCCCAGGACAGTTCGAAGTTCTCATATTGCTTGTCGGTAACAATGTAGCCGCTGGCATCACTGCCATCTCCTTTAGCCTGAATACATCCGTCTACTACATGCCACGGCTGAGTGAGGGCAGTGCCGTTGTAGTCGCGCCATCCGGTCATTGTAGTACCGTCAAACAGCAGTTGCCAGCCTTCGGCTTTTTCTTTCTCGGAGAGGGTGTTATGCTGTGGCTCGCTATTACACGATGCCAACGACAATGCTATTGCCGAACCTAACAGCAACAAGCTCTGAGAAGTCAATTCTTTTAATGATTTCATGTGTAAATAATTTAGTTTAAGGGTTATACGGAGTGTATCCATAATGCCGAGCATTAATGCATCACCGATACACATATTTCGTACCGATTAGGGTTAATACTTATTAATATTGCGATAAAGATAGATAAAAGTGATAAGATAGGGAGTATCTATCATGCTATATTAGAATAAATTAAGAGATAGGGTGGGGTTATTAAACTCTATGAGTTTCCCCGCCTAAAAGGCGGGGGCTTGAAATACCCTCTAAGAAGACTTTAGTCAAATCTCTTTTGGCTAAAGCCATTTCAAATTATCAGCCTTGTTCCTCCACTTGAAAGTGGAGGCAATTGATAGAATAAGACGACTCTGTTATCCTGACCAACGGGAAAGATATCTTTCGATAGAATAGATGCTTCACCTCCGTTCAGCATGACGAATCTTTTTATTTGTTATCCTCGCGGTAGGCATCTACAGCCTTTTTCACTGAGCCATGCAGTAACAAGAGCCGCTGCGATTGCTCATAGTCGAGCCCCAGTTCTTCCGAGACCATGCGCGTGCCCCTGTCTACCAGCTTAGCATTCGATAGTTGCATATTCACCATACGGTTCCCCTTCACTCGTCCCATTTTTATCATGGTAGCCGTAGTGATCATATTCAGTATCATTTTTTGTCCAGTGCCCGATTTCATGCGGGAGCTGCCTGTGACATATTCAGGCCCTACGATCATTTCGATGGGCACATCGGCTTCTTGCGCGATAGGTGAATCGGGATTACTGGAAATGGATGCGGTAAGTATGCCATGCTTGCGGGCTTCGCGTAAAGCGCCTATTACATAGGGCGTAGTGCCTGATGCCGCAATGCCGATTACTATATCTTTGTCATTGATGTTGTGAGCCTGTAAATCGTTCCAGCCCGCTTCCATGTTATCTTCTGCTTTTTCCACCGGATTACGCAAAGCCGTATCCCCCCCGGCAATAAGTCCTATTACAAGTGTTTTTGGCATACCGAATGTCGGCGGTATTTCGGAAGCATCGAGTACACCGAGCCGTCCACTTGTTCCTGCACCCATGTAAAAGATGCGCCCTCCCTGTTGCATGCGTGGCACAATCTGGCTTACCAGCTTTTCGATCTGTGGTATAGTCTTTTCTACTGCAAGGGCAACCTTCTGGTCTTCGCGATTGATGTCGGTGAGCAACTCCAGTACTGATTTGTTTTCCAGATTATCATACTGAGAAGGTTGCTCTGTTATTTTGATGAATGTCATTCTTCTACGTTTTACAAATTGCTGATTGGTTGCTGAGTACCGTAATACCTTATAAGTCCTTCCATTGGTGATTGCACAATATTACCTACACTGATGCCGAAGTCTGTACCTGCTTTTCGCAATACGTCGCGATAATGATAAGCAACCGAACCTGTAAAGTGTGTCTCGTTGTTCTTGTAGTCGTATTGCATCACATTCTTCACAAAGAATTCTCTGAAAGCATTATACACAAGGTTATAGATTGTCCTATCTCCCAGATTCTCGATAAGGAAAGGCGACAAGCTTGCCAGAAAACGGTTTGCCATCGGTTGCTTGTACACTCGGTCGAGGATGAGAGCAGGAGTGAGGTCATACTCTTTCAGAAACTTCTCTTTGATGCCCGGAGTCAATTGATTCTTCAGACATGCTCCGAGAAATAATCTGCCTATGACGGCTCCACTGCCTTCATCACCTAGAATATAACCCAAAGGTGAGACGTTTTCCTTAATCTCGTTGCCATCATAGTAACATGAGTTAGAACCTGTACCTATAATACAGGCTATACCTTTACGGTTGCCGCACAATCCTTTAGCCGCAGCAAGTAAGTCACTGTTTACATCTATGTAAGAGGCGTGTATATTGTCTGCTATCGCATCTCTGATTATCTTGTTCTTTTCGGGAGAAGCACATCCTGCGCCGAAGAAGAATACGCCATCCAGAGTTTGCCCATTAACAACGGGTTTCAGTATAGCAGCAAGCTCGCTGCTGATATCTTCCCTTGTACGGAAAAACGGGTTAGCTCCTTTTGTCGTTATTTGTGCTATTTCTTTATTGCCGTCTACTAAACGCCAATCGACTTTGGTAGAACCTCCGTCTGCTAGTAATATCATATCTTAATATATATTTTCTTTTTATACAATATGTTTCCGATCACCCAGTTGAATCCGACAAACAGCAGGGCAAAGATCAACGATCCGAAGTAGTTGCCCAGATATGGCTGTAAGCAGATATTGTAAATAAAACCTTTGAGGCTGATTGCATTGCCATCGTATGTGATGAGGGTACTCCCCAATATTACAGAGAATACGCCGGCAGCCACATAGATGAAAAGCGGATTAACGCCGAACGACTCAAAGAATACACTCCATTTTTTATGCCCTTTAATGTCAATAATCCATATAAGTAAAGCCAGTAACGTTGCTGCCAGACCACATGTAGCCAATACGAATGTAGGCGACCATATCTTTTTGTTGATAGGGCATCCGTAGCTTAGCAGGAAGCCAAGAAATGTTAGTATTGCTCCTATGATGAAAAGCCTTGTTATCCGCTCGTAGTTATCTTTGGTGGATAACAGCCGCTCGCCACAGCAAAACCCTATAAGTACATGGCAGATAGCAGGTACTGTACTTAGCAAGCCTTCGGGGTCGATAGCCAGTCCGCTGTCTTTGTACATATGGTTTACGCCAAGTATGGCTCTGTCGAATACTGAGATGATATTATCTTCACTAAACTCGAATCCATTACCGAACAGCAGGAGCAGAAAATAGCCCACCAGTGTAGTGACAATGATATACGGGATATATTTATGCTTTATAAGAATAGCTATAAGTGCAGTAGCGCCGTAAGTAATGGCGAGTCGCTGCATTACACCCAGTATGCGTATCTGTTCGAAGTTGGTAATGGCTCTGAAGAATCGTTCGAAGAATCCAAGTTCTGCTCCGGATAAGTCATGGTATGTGCGGAAAGACAAAGACAGCCAGCCTAAGCCCAGCCCTATGAGAAATATAACAACTGTTCTCTTTAATATTTTGAGGAGGGTAGGTTTGTTGAACTCAAAGTTGAATTTACGCAGCGATATGTATGTGGAAATTCCCATAATGAACATGAAGAAGGGGAATACCAGATCGGTAGGCGTCAGCCCATGCCACTGCGCATGTCCTAAAGGCGCATACACATAACTCCACGATCCGGGATTATTAACCATTATCATGCCTGCTATAGTTATACCTCTGAGTACATCCAGCGATAAGAGCCTGCTGCTTTGTTTCTTTTCCATATTAGGTTTTATTTATAAAGATAGTACTTCTTCGATACTTTCTTAAATGGTTCTACTTCTTTATACCAAAAGTCTTTTATGTCGTCGAATCTGTTGTTCTTGGCAAAGTTGAGCCTTACATAGTCGCTTCCCGAAACCTGATCGAACATTCTGTAACGTTTATCGTTTGCATTGTCGAAAACGGCTTTATCAGGATATAAGGTTGCTATTTCCTGCATCACGTAGAACTGTATTTCCGACAGGCGGGCTTTCTGGTAATCCATAATGTGCACCTGCACACCTTCGAGCTGTTTGCCTTGCCCTACCGAGTAGAACGGTTTCAGATATATCGGTCTGAAGTGTACTCCGGGCAGATGCAAGCGGTTAAGATTAGCAGCCAGGTCTCCGGCTTTGAGCCACTCGGCTGCAAACATCTGGAACGGAATGGTATATCCTACGCCGATCGACAGATAACCCAGTTCGCCGAGTATGCCCGATACAGGATAGAACACAGCCGATACTGGTTGTGGGATATGCGGAGAAGACGGAATCCATTGCAGTCCTGTCTCTTCATATATCATTTTACGCTTCCATCCTTTCATCTTCACTATTTGTAGTTTGCATTGTTTCGACAGCATATTCTCGCCATTGAGCAACATTGCCAGTTCTCCACAGGTAAGTCCATAGACGTACGGTATTTTGAATTGGCTTACAAAGGAAATAAATTTATCGTCAACCAGGCCACCTTCTACCTTTAAACCTCCGAGAGGATTGGGGCGGTCGAGTACAATAAACTCGATATTGCTCTCTGCCGCACCTTGCATAGCCAGTCCCATCGTACTGATATATGTAAACGAGCGGCAACCGATATCCTGTATATCGTAAACGAGTACGTCTATGCCTTTGAGCATATCGGGTGTAGGCACTTTCGTCTTTCCATGTAGGGAGTAGACAGGCAATCCGGTTTTCGGATCGGTCACATTGTCTACATGGTCGCCTGCATGAGCATCGCCACGCACCCCATGTTCGGGGGCAAATAGTGCTACCAGATTTACATTGGGTGCTTCGTGCAGTATGTCGATAGTAGACCTCATACTATTGTCTACGCCTGTAGGATTCGTAATAAGCCCTACACGCTTCCCTTCCAATACTTTGAACTTCTGTTCTTTCAATACTTCGATGCCTGTCTTGATCTTTATCTTCTGCGAGAAAGCGGCAAGCGGTGTTAAGCAAAGTATGAATAATATGATAGATAGTTTTTTCATTTTGTTTATTCTTTTGATGTTTACTGTTCAGCATTTTCGGACAATTTGTCTTCTGCCTTCCCGTATTTAGGATCGATTTTGAGCAGTGATACTGCTATAATAGGTATTATGGAGCATATCATCACCCAGATGAAGAAATGATTGTAACCCAGTTGTTCTTGCAGCCATCCGGCAAACATACCCGGTATCATCATACCTAGTGCCATAAAACCTGTACAGATGGCATAATGGGCTGTTTTTTTGTTCTCCGTCGGAATAATACATCAGATACAGCATATAAGCCGTAAAACCGAAACCGTAACCGAATTGCTCTATGAATACACAGATATTTATAAGAATCAGACTTTCAGTCTGTGTAAAGCTCAAGTAGAGGAATGTAGCAATAGTCAACAACATGCTGAATGTCATTGGCCACAGCCATTTTCTTAATCCGCCTTTTGCAGCAACTAGGCCACCGATAATACCTCCCAATGTAAGGCCGATGATGCCGATCGTTCCATATACTAAGCCTACCTCACCCGTTGTAAGTCCCAGTCCGCCAATATCGCGCGAATCGAGCAGGAACGGATTGATTAGCTTCAAGATTTGTGCTTCTGAAAAACGGAATGTGAGCATAAAGAATATAGCAGCGGCTGCCTGTGGCTTTTTGAAAAAGCTTTTAAATGTTGATATAAATTCATTCATTATAGAGCCAGCGGTCAAATGTGCATGCGACTTATCCGAATCAGGCTTTGGCAATACTACCCTGTGGTAGAAACTAAAGACAATAAACAGCCCTGCCAATACGAAAAAGGTAATAGACCAAGCAAACGGTATGTTGCCCGACAATCCCTTGTATTCGGCTGTACTGGCTGTATTCAGTTTCGGGTCGATCTGGAAAACCAGATAAGCCGTTTTATTCCAGTTTGCTTCATTGAATGCCAGACGCTCACCATGCAGGAGAGAGATGCTGTTGTCACCTCTGTTCATGGTGGTGTTCAGTACCATTTCTTTTCCTTGCTCGGGTTGTTTCGATAGTCTTACGGCTGCAACGGCAACGTTTCCTGAGTGTGCCGATTTTTCGACATAGCGTTTCTCTCCGAAGTTTTCCTTTATCCAATTGCCCAAAGGTTGTGATACATTAATTTTCCACCAGCCATCTTTGCTTTTGTTCTTTTCGGCTTCTTTTATAACAAATCCGTTATCTAGATTCATCTTATTCACCTTTTTAAGGAATGTGTCCAACGAATCTTTATTGACACTCTGCGTGCCTATCCGGATATTATCACGATCGAGGATGAAATGTATTTCCCCGTCTTTAGCATTTGTATCGCTAAGTGTGGGGATATATAAAGTCGACTGTGTATATTGTGGCGAGGCATCGATGTTTATTTTCAGAGGTTCAAGCCCCGATGTGCTTTCCAAAAATCCGGCAAGGATGATAAGCACACCTTGTCCCATAATAGTAGCCACACGATAAAATGTGCTTCTGATCCCTACATACTTAGCCTGTTGGTTTGTATTCAGCCCAAGCATATAGAATCCGTCGGCGGCAATGTCGTGCGTAGCCGAACTAAAAGCCAGCAGCCAGAAGAATGCCAGTGTAGCCTGAAAGAAAAAGGGTAGGGGGATGGTGAATGCTATTCCGGCAAATCCGGCACCTATAAGTATCTGCATGGTCACAATCCACCAGCGCTTTGTTTTCAGCAGGTCTACAAACGGACTCCATAGTGGCTTGATAACCCATGGCAGATAGAGCCAACTGGTATATAATGCAATGTCGGTATTGGATATTCCCATCCGCTTGTACATGATCACCGATATGGTCATTACGGCCACATAAGGTAATCCTTCGGCAAGGTAAAGGCTGGGAATCCAAGCCCACGGCGATTTTTTGTTTTCTTTCATGGTATTGTTTTTAATACAATGTTTCTATACTTGCTCCTACATAGTAGTGCAACAGTATCCGGTCGTAAAGGTATCCTTGTTCTCCCATTACGGCAGCTCCTATCTGACACAGTCCTACACCATGTCCCCATCCGGCTCCCGACACTATAAATGTATCATTTTTTCTGTCTATGGTAAATGCCGAACTGTATAGGTGCGATGTGGATAAGATACGGCGTATTTCGAGCTCTTTTCCTATGGTTAACGTTTTCTTTGTTCCAACGATTTTCAGTTTTACAAGACGTCCTGAGGTTCCTCTCTGTACAGGGATCAGTTTCTCTATCAGTCCGAAGTCTATTCCCGAACGTTTCAGTACCAAAGCAGAAAGCTCTTCCTGTGAATAGGTTACCTGCCATCGGTAGAAATCGACCGTTTCCTGATCGTAGTTGTTGAGTACCTGCCCCAATATCTTTTTGTCCTGCGTATTGCAGAACGCTTCGGGGCGCGTATGTATCCAGTTTACGGCTTCAGTCTCCTGTATGAGATCGGGTATGTCTTTGCCATGCTCGCTGTCGCGCAGCTTTACCAAATAGGAATGCGGAATGTCTTCCCAACAGTTTTGGAACTCTTCGACTACACCGCCGCAACATTTCGAGAAACGGGCATCACAGATTTTGTTATCAGACATCAAGACTTGTCCCCATGTCTCACTGATAGCCTGCTTTACTGTTACCAGATTAGCTGATGCTCGTGTAATCCCCTGATAACGCTGGCAATGGTCGTCGGCACATACATCGAAGTACAGATGATCTTCACGGTCGTACCAACGGATTATTTCATCTTCGGTTTCGGTAAAAGTCGAATATTTCTCATTCGCAGCAGCAATTTCCTTATTCTTCTCTATCTGTGCCAGAAGCCAGCTTCGGGAGATAACAGCATGCGCCTTTAATAACTCGGGAGAGGCGGTAGCACTCATTTCGGAAGAGATCACACTGGTAAGGTAATCTTCCACACCTATGATGTTGACAGCGGTTATCATGTCATTTTCCACTATCAGCTTCAATGCTCCCTGAAATACCTGATCTTCTTTGCGTTCCCAATGAAAACCGATACCTATAACTACATCTTTTAAAGTAAATGAGGCATTGTCGTTCTGAGGTTCGAAGTATAATTCATCATACATATTCCCCTCCCAGAGTATCTGTCCGTTACTGAGGAAAACAGTCTTCTCTTCTGTCACCACTTTGCCAAGACATGAATAATCTGAGTTGAGAACAAAAGAAACAGCCTTGTTCCACAAAATACCGATACTTACTTTAGGTTCCATTTTATTGATCTTTCAATTTGTCGATGATCGTTTGCATTTTGTCATCACCGATACAAATCTCTTTTAGTATATCTTTAATATCTTTTTCAGCTATTTTCTTAAAGTCTTTTTCCAATGGAGTGATAAATACGCCGCCCAGATCTACAGAGGCAGGGCTTATCAGCAGATTGTCGTCACCTTCTGCATAAAAGCAGGTCGGGCGATGTCTCTTGCGTGGGAAAATACATGTGTGCCATCTGTTGTTATCGTACCATGTGAGTGTGTTCATCATGGGTTCTTTGTCATCGCTTTTCAGTTCCAGTAAGGAGTATATCCTGCTGAAATATTCTACAGAAGCCGTTTTGTCTTTGGCTTCGAGTAAGAAACCATTTCTCAGATAGTTTCTGATTGCATAAACAGTTATTTCTGCCGATTGATATATTGTTTCTTTAAATTGTGCATTCTTGAGGTCTTTTTCTAATGGCAAAAAGCCTTTGATTCCTGCCTGAAAATGGGCATGATCGGGTGCAGATGCTCCGCACTTAGGCCCGTTATAAAATATTGTGTATTCGTCCAATGCTTGTGCCAGATCGAGCATATTGCCATACCTGTTCAGAATCAGCTGGTCGGTATGGTTGTATGTGGGCATGGTAAAGTGTTCCGGAAAAATAGGGAAAGGGTTTACCAATACCTGATACTGGTCGCCGAATGGTATTCCTCTTTGTTCGGCAGGCAGATTGGCAGGGCAAAGGAAGCACTTTCTTTCTTGTATAGACTTTTTGTCTACTTTAGCTGCTGACGACTGTATGCGTGCCGGATTGAACTGCACCCTGACCATGAATCCGTTGAACTGAAATTCTTTGGTTTCCACACCATTCAGTGCTTCAAAGTTTGATTTAGCTAAAGCCCATTCTGCCAGTTGTGAGCGAAGTAAGTTTCTTGCTTCTATTGATGTTAAATTCATACTGTCTTATTTGTTAAAAAGTGAGAGCCTTGCGACGTTATGAGCAGCATTAATGAATTATAGCTCTCACCTTCTTACTTAACTTCTTACTTAATTCTAGTCTTATTTCTCATTGAGCTTTATTAAAAGCGATGCGGGCTTCTACTTCCCATGTGCGTATTCTGTCTTTATAGGTATTGTGTGCATTCATTTTTACAATATCCAGCGATGCATCCGAATTATCGTCCCAACGGCGGCACAGATACAACACATCATAGATGCGCCCGATCTGGTATTCGCGCGAGAAGTACAGCCCCAGTGCATAATCTTCACCATAACTGGTGTTAGGTACTTTTATTTCCCTGAGTACCGGTGTGTAGAATGCGCGTGGAGCGCCTAGCCCGTTGATGCGAAGTGCATTGTTGCGTCCATTCTCGGGAGTCCATTCTTTGTGATCTATAATGCCCGGAGGTATCATTTGCATATCGAAATCGGTGAGCATATACGAGCCTACTACCATTGCACAATTTTGCTGATAGAAAGCATCCACTATTTTCTGCAATGTGTCTTCACCTGAATACACGTCGTCACTGTCGAGTTGTACGGCAAATTTCCCGCATTTTGGGTGGTGAACGCCTGCATTCCAACAACCGCCTATACCCAGTTCCTTGTTCTCGGGGATAATGTGTATTAACCTTTCATCGCCGGAGAATTTGTCGATAGCTTCGGTAGTGCCATCGGTAGAGTAGTTGTCGATGACGATGAGGTTAAATTTGAAGTTCGTTTTCTGGCTCAATACCGATTTTATGGCATCTGATATAGTACGTATGCGGTTGCGCACAGGTATGATAACGGATGCTTCGTATTCGAATTCGGTTTGGCCAAACTCTACCTTTTTGAATTGTGGAATGAGGTATGCACCTATCTTTTTCAGATGCTCGGTACAGGCCTTTTCCATTTCTATCTGCATATCGCGGTTTTTAGGATCTACATAGTCGAAAATCTTCTCACCGCTTTTGCGTGTATCGTTCTCTATTTCGGTGTACAAATATTCGTTGATGTGTACCAGATCGGCGTTTTGCGATACTTTGAGGCGCAGGTCGTATATTCCTGCGAATTTATATTCTGTATTCATTTCAGATACAGCCTTTTTCAGTGCATCTGTTTTGTAAATAAGCACAGAGCCAAAATTAAAATCGTCACGCAGGCTGCCTTTCTGATATGCTATGACCGGACTGTTTTTCTTTTCTTCACCCGCTATCTGATAATGATCTGAATATACCATTCCTGCACCCGAATCTTTAGCTATTTGCAGCATTCGGTCTAATGCAAAGTAGCCAAGACGAAGGTCGGCCGATTTGGTATAGATCATGGTATATTCCGCATCTGCTTTGGCTGCTATTTTCTTTATTGTAGCTGTCGAGCGTAGCGAATCTATATTGATGATCTCGCAGTCCGACACACTGTCTTTGCAGTTGTTTTCGGTCAGTAAATAGATCTTCTTTACTAATGCCGATGCTTGCAAGGAAGCTATAGTCTCTTTTGCTTGGTTTATGCTCTGAAAAGGTATAAAACAGTTGATTTTCATTTTTATATTATTAGGTTATTATTCTTCGTATAATAAATAAGGTTTGCGCTGTTCTTTAAATTTGGCAACGTCGCCTTGCCACATTTCCTTTATTTCATCAGCCGATTTTCCGGCATTGATCATCGTTCGTATGTAATCGACTCCTACAAGCCTCTCGAAGGACTGGGTAAAGAATTTATTTCCCATCTTCATATTTTTGTAAGCACTTATTACGTGTGACAGATCGAAGCCTTTTGTAAATATTTTTTCATCCGCCACATTGCGCAAGTCTACACCATAACATTTCCTGTTTAGTAGCGGCGGATTTTTAGCGCCTGATATACTTCTCGGCGTAAATGAGAACGTATATCCTCTCATTCTCGGATGCCCATATACCTGAAAAGGGAAAGATGTACCTCTGCCTAAGCTTAGAACTGTTCCCTCGAAAAGGCAGGTGGATGGGTAAAGATATACTGATTTCATATTCGGCAGGTTAGGGGATGGCGCTATTGGTAGCTGATACAGCGATTTGTGAGTATAGTTTTTACACTTGATTATGGTTAGATCGCATTGCCTGCTGTTGGGAAGCCATTTTTCTCCATTAGCCATTAGTGCCAGTTCGCCCAACGTCATGCCATGTACAACAGGTATAGGTAGCCATCCGATACCCGATTTGTGCTTCATGTCTAGTATAGGTCCATCTACATAATGTCCGTTAGGATTGGGACGATCCAGTACGATCATCTTTTTGTTATATTCGGCACAGGCATCCATCATGCGCACCATTGTTATATAATAAGTATAGAATCGCAGCCCTACATCTTGTATATCGAATACGAGCACATCGAACATATTCATTGACGCAACACTTGGTTTTCTATCTCTGCCATCGTATAAGGATTTGATGGGTATTCCTGTTTTCTTATCAGTGGTACTGGCTACATGTTCTCCTGCATCGGCATTCCCTCTGAATCCGTGTTCCGGTGAAAAGATGGCTACAACGTTCACTTTGTTTCTCACTAATACATCTACCAGATGTTCTTCGCCTATCATTCCTGTATGATTCGAGAGTACAGCTATTCTTTTTCCTTCGAGCAACGGAAAGTATTCATCAGTAGATTCTGCACCCACACGAATAGATTCATTCTGTGCATATACTGATGATATACAAAGCAATACAAAAAGTATGTTTAGTAATCTTTTCATAGCGAAATCTTTAATTTTGTTTTAAATATCAAAGATAAAAGATTAAACTGATGTATGAGTCTTTATAATTGGATTCATGGGCAAATATAGACTGTTATATTTGAAAATTCGTAATAATAAATTAATAAAATCACTTAATTAACTATTATTTATTGTTAGATACATAAATTAACTATAGAGATATCTTAAACTGTAGAAAAGTGGGCGTATTAGAGGTTTATTAATTTAATACTGCCTTGGAATAAGGGTTTAAATAGAATTTCATTTCCTGCTATAGATATATCATAGTTAATATAGCTAAATAAATATTGAACTGACAATTTGTTATCATATCGGGTGATTGTGCCTCAACATGCTGTTTATTAATATTTTATACTATATATGTGTTGCTTGTTTATTCTATACAAAAATTAAAATATGAAAATTTAATATAATAAACAGTAATATATTTAAACAATCCATAAAACACATAAATTCCCTTTGCACCTTCTTCAGAACTGACTATTCTCGCTGTGATATTTGATAAGTCCTTTTATAGGGTTTTCGATGATTGCATCTATGTATATCCCCAGTTCCTGAGCTATTTCTCGTAGTATAAAGGAATACATTTTAGCCACAGAACCTACAAAACGTATCGGGTATTCGGTGTACTCGTATTGCAGGATATTGCGTTCAAAGAAAGCGCGTAGATTGCGGCGAACCAAATCGTCTACATAAGGATGCTCCAAATGTTCGTACAAGAAAAACGAAAGTACGGATAAAAGCCTGTTCGGGAACGGCTTGGAATAGACATAATCCATTATTTCGTCCGGTTCTATCTTATATTTCTTATAGAAAGGATCGATCAGGTCTTTTGGTGCAAGTCCTTTTAGACAGTCAGAAATAAAAGCTTTACCCAGCGATGCACCACTACCTTCGTCTCCCAATATGTAGCCTAACGGTTTTACATTCTTAATAATTGCAGTTCCGTCATAAAAACAAGAGTTAGAGCCAGTTTCCAGAATACAGGCAATACCCGCTTCGTCCTGAAACAGGGCGCGTGCAGAGCCAAGCAAATCACTTTCGATGATAGACGGAGTTTTAAATTGAGCTTCGAGTGAAGCTTTTACTACACTCTTCTTTTCGATAGAAGAACATCCTGCACCATAAAAATGGATAGCACTCACTTTGGTTTTGAAGAATACCTGTGGTAACTGTAGCCGTATCAAGCGGCTTATTTCTTTTCGTGTCTGAAAAAAAGGATTGATACCATCCGACAAAAAATACTCGACAATGCCTTCTCTGTCGACTATACACCATCCTGTCTTTGTTGAACCACTTTCGGCTAAAATAATCACAAGCTCAAAAAATTAAGTTAGTACAAATTTATAAAAAGAATAGGGCTGAGGCAGTTAATCATCAAAATACTATTTTAGCCTTTCAATACCTATGCCCGGCAGGTCGTTTAGTGTCATACGTCCGTTTGTGACTGTTACACCTTTGAAACAATCGTTGCTGATCAGCAGGTTCCCATCAAGGTCTGCCCAATCCACTCCCGATGACAGCTGAGTGGCGGCAGATATGGCACATGACGTCTCGGTCATACAACCTATCATTACATTCATATTGGCAGCACGCGCTATCGTGATCATTTTCCATGCTTCGCGCATACCTGTACATTTCATTAGCTTTATGTTTATACCCGAGAATGCGCCTTTGATACGCAATATATCGGGTAGCCGTTGGAACGATTCGTCTGCAAATACCGGAATAGGACTACGCTCGGTAATCCATGCCGCATCCTCCAGATTGTACTTCGACAGGGGCTGTTCGAGCATTACTACTCCCTTTTCTTTCAGCCAGTAGATCATATCCAGTGCATAATGTTTGTCTTTCCATCCCTGATTGGCATCTACGGCAATAGGCTTGTCTGTGACCGAACGTATTGCTTCTATCATTTGCTTGTCCGTATCACGTCCCAGTTTTACTTTCAGTATGTTATACGGCGCAGCCTCCTTCGTTTTTTGTTTTACTACTTCATCAGTGTCGATTCCTATCGTAAATGTGGTATCGGGTGTATCCGCTTTGTTGAGGCCCCATATCTTGTACCATGGCTGGTTCATGAGTTTTCCGACCAAATCGTGCAGGGCAATATCGACAGAAGCTTTTGCCGCAGTATTGTTGTCCGCTATCTTATCTACATAGGTGAGTATATCTTCCAACTCAAACGGACTCGAGAATTGCTCCAGATTTACTTTTTTGAGAAATTCCATGACAGAAGCCTGTGTCTCACCCAGATAGGGCGGGAGAGAGGCTTCCCCGTAACCTGTGATGCCGTCATAAACGATTTCTGTGAGCACAACCGGAGTTGTCTTTCTTGAAGAATTAGCCAATGTAAATACATGGCGCAGTTGCAGGTCGTAAGGCTTGAAGGTCAATGTCATTTTTTTGTTCAGAGAAATGACCTTTTTATTATTCTGAGCAAATATATTGAGTGGGCTTGCAGAAATGCCCGTAGCAAGGGTTGCCAGTGTGGCTGTTTTTATAAAATTACGTCTGTTTGATCTCATATATTTCTATTTAATCACCTGATACATAGGATTATTCTGAATAGACCAGATACCATCTGTATCGACAGCTCCGACTACCCTCGATGCACGTATAAATTCTTTTGTGTTTGCTTCATCATAATTCTCTTTCTTCGGATCGAGACTGCTGATCCTTATATAGCCCGAAGCATGGATAAATTCATTATTACCAATATAGAAACCGACATGACGGATGCGTTCTTTTCCTGTTTTTTGATCTTTTTTACCAAAAAATATCAGATCACCTATTTGTAGGTTTCCATATCCTTTGCTTATATCCACAGGAATACCTGTATTCACTTGTTGCGAGGCATCGCGCATAAGTATTACCCCATGCATGAACAGAACTTGCTTGGTATATCCGCTGCAATCCATTCCTTTTACCGATGTGCCACCCCATACATAAGGTATTCCCATTAGTGTAAATGCCTTTTCTATAATACTTTCCTTTGTTAATTGTAAAGAAGAATACCAATTGTAGAATGGTTGGCATTGCGATTTTAGTACATAAGCAATCTTTCCGTCAGGATAAGCTATTTTATAGAAATCACCTTCTTCACCTTCGTATTTTAGCATATTACCATTCACAAGATCTGAAATCGTTTGGCTATTCTTATTCGGCTTAGAATAGGCAAATCCAAAATAATCGGTAAATATTATTTTCTTCGCTTCTGTCCATGTATTGAACTCGGTTTTTGTCATCGGATGGAAATTGAAATGCTGCGACCAGCCTATATATCCATCGGGAGTTTGTATGCGATACCATCCGTCTTTTTGAAGTATGAGGATAGGAGTTCCCAGTATTGCCTGTGTGGCCATTCCCTCAGTGAAATCCGGTTTTTCCCGTATATCGGCTACCGATAAATTAATCACCCCGAATGTCTTTTCTCCCAGTTCCTTTGCCGGTAAAGTTTCCACATTGTTCACATAACCATATTTCTTTACAACTTCACAAAAGTTAGCATAATCGAAACTGTCGTATATATAGCCATTCAGTGTATTACCTTTTACTTCCACATCGAATACATATACCCGCCTGTCGGGTGCATATTCCTGTCGGAGACTATCTATTACAGCCTGTATCTTACGGTGTTTCGGATTCTGCTTATTCTGACCGGATAAGCTTACTGAGAAAAGGATTAACAATATTATTATGGGGTATAATCTTTTCATAGGATATTGGAAATATACACGCAGTAAAATTCGGATTATTATTAATACAAATATAATCAATATCTATTTATAAACACCTTTTCATCCCAATTCTTTCAGTAAATAACGTACTGAAAGAAATGAAAATATAAGTTTAGATATAGATAATTTACTTTTCAACAAATACATACTTTTTAATAGTTTTTACTACCCCGCTGTCCTCTAAATTATTTTTCTTTGTAATGATATGAACGATAATGTACTCGAAAAGCTCAAAGTGCTGGCTGAATCGGCGAAATACGATGTTTCCTGTTCTTCCAGCGGTACTGTCCGCAAAAATAAAGCAGGCGGCTTGGGCAATACTGTGGGCGGGATGGGTATCTGCCACAGTTTTACGGAGGACGGTCGCTGTGTATCACTATTGAAAATAATGCTGACCAATTATTGCATCTACGATTGTGCTTATTGCATCAATCGCAGGAGCAATGATATCCGACGAGCTACCTTTACAGTACAGGAATTGGTGGAACTTACTATTGAGTTTTACCGGAGAAACTATATAGAAGGGCTTTTTCTCAGTTCGGGAGTGATCAATAATCCCGACTATACAATGGAACGTATGGTGCGTGTGGTAAAAGACCTGCGTACAGTGCAGCGGTTTAACGGATATATTCATATGAAAAGCATACCCGGAGCCAGTCAGGAATTGGTAAACGAAGCCGGACTTTATGCCGATCGTATGAGTGTGAACCTCGAAATTCCGACAGAGGCCAATCTGAAACTGCTTGCCCCCGAAAAAGACCATCGTAGTGTGTACAAACCGATGCGCTATATCCAGCAAGGCGTACTACAGAGTATAGAAGACCGCAAGAAATTCCGCAAAGCACCCCGATTTGTTCCGGCAGGACAAAGTACACAAATGATAGTAGGGGCGACCGACGAAAAAGACAAGGACATTCTTCGTGTATCTTCTATACTCTATCAGCAGACACAGATGCGGCGGGTATATTATTCGGGGTTCATTCCGGTGAATAGCTACGATAGTCGCTTGCCTGCTCTCAAGCAAGCTCCGTTGGTAAGGGAAAACAGGCTTTATCAGGCCGATTGGCTGATGCGTTTCTATCAATACCGTGCCGATGAAATAGTGGATGATTCGTATCCTGACCTCGATCTCGAAATAGATCCGAAACTGGCTTGGGCATTGCGTCACCCTGAAGTATTTCCGATAGACATTAATAAGGCCGATTATGCAATGATACTGCGTGTGCCCGGTATTGGTGTCAAGTCGGCGCAGTTTATCGTAACCTCGCGCAGATACGGTAAACTGAATGCCTCGCAACTAAAAAAAATAGGAGTAGTAATGAAGAAAGCCCAATATTTTGTAACCTGCAACGAACTGCCGATGTACACCGTAAACGAGGCTACACCCGAATATGTACGGAAGATACTCACCGAACCAAAAAAACGCAAAGGGGACGACAGACAGTTATCCATTATATTTCCGGACTAATTATGACTGTATTCTTTTACGATAAAACATTTGAGGGATTATTGACCGCCATATTCGATGCTTACAACCGCAAAGTATTTCCCGATAAGCTGCTGGCAGAAGGCGACGTTGCACCGTTGTTTATGGAAGACTGTTATACTGTAGTCACACAGGAAGATAAGGCTACTCGCGTATGGACATCGCTGGAAAAGAGAATGAGTAAAGGAGCCTGCAATATGCTTACGCATGTGTGGCTCTCGGAAGAAGAGGGGAGTGACGAATTGTTGTTCAGATACATACGTAAACAGACAGACAGTAAAATATCCATAGAGACTAACTTCGGAGATGAAGATGTATTACGGATGCACCAAGTGGCAAAACGGGTTTCACACGAATGCCTTTATCTGAAACAGTTTGTCCGTTTCCAGAAAGCAGCCGATGACATATTCTTTGCTCCGGTTTCACCAAAGTGTAACGCCTTGCCTTTGGCTATCGAACATTTCAAAGATCGTTTCGCTGATCAGAAATGGGTAATATACGACATCAAACGGAAATACGGATATTACTACGACCTGCATACAATGGTGGAGATGACACTCGACAATGACAAACACCTTTTGAGCGGAAAACTGGATGAAAACCTGATGGCAGAGGACGAAAAAATGTTTCAGGAACTGTGGAAAGGTTACTTCAAGTCGATGACCATTAAAGAACGCATAAATCTTAAGTTGCATCGCCAGCATATGCCAAAGAGATTCTGGAAATACCTGACCGAAAAGCAGTAGCTATTCTTACCATATTATATACCGACAAACCCGCTTCGCGAACACTACTACTTATTTGTTTTTCATTGGCATTCTCAATAAATCAATTAACTGATAAACAATATAATATATAAAATATGTAAAGTAATATATTTCTATATTTCAGACACAATCTTTTCCTTGTTGTTACCCTTAATCAACTTGTAATTAGGACTATATTATTGACAAATTATTCAGTATAAAAGAGTAATTTTAGCCATATTAATATTGATGAAAATGCTCAAAACCTGTGTTGCGAATAATATACATATTGTTACATATACATAGTCTTCTTTAATCTATTTTCCGGAATAGCTTAACGCCTGTCCACTGATTTGCATCAGAGAGATTTCGCACAGTTTGGTATTATATTCGGCTTGTACCAGACGCTCTTCAGCTTCAAGCAAACTGTTCTGAGCCTCACGCAATTCTATACCGGCAAGGTCTCCGAGCTTGTAACGCTCAACTGCTATCTCATGATTTTCGCGTGCAGTTTCTACATTCTCTCGTTCCAGATTGGTAAGTTCTATATTATTCCTGTACGCCATCCACATGTTGGCCAGATCAGCTTTCAGTGACAAGGTAGTTTGTTCGTACTGTAATTGCTTGTTTTCGATCTCTATTTTTGCGTTCTTTTGTTTACGTTTGCGATTGAAGCCGCTAAAAAGGTTCATGCCTACCGTAAAGCCGTAATTGAAACCAAGTGTATTCTGTTTGTCGATTGTGCCTGTATTATAGATATTCCGGCTATATCCATAGCCTGCATTTACTCTCAGATAAGGATAGTTCTCGCTTTGGGCTGTCTTTAAATCCAATTCGCTCAGATTTCTGTTTCTGCCGGCCAATAGCAGAAAACTATTGGATGAGAGAGTACGTTGCCATATCTCTTCCTGATTGAGGAACTGGTTGAATGATATTGTAGAATCGCTTGTTACTATCAGTTGGTCTACCTTATCTACAGCCATCATCTGATTTAGCGAAATACGCGAAGCATACAATATCTCATACTGTTTTATCAGGCGCGAACTGTCACTGTTGAAGTCTACGCGTGCCTGTTGCATTTCCAGACGCGAACCTGCGCCTATCTCGTAACGTGCTTCTACTATGCGAAGGCGCTCTTTTGATAGCTTTACGGCTGATTTGAGATTGTTCAGGCGGATATTTTGCTGTATATAGTTATAATATTCGGCTGTCAGATCAGCTATAAAGTTTTCTATAGTAAGGCGGGTATTGAGTTCGCCCATCTGTTGCAGTTCCTTCAGTCGCTTATGATTGGTCTGAATGTTGAATCCGTCAAATACAGTCCAATTAAGATTAACCCCTGCATTCAGTAGCTGATTGTGAACCCCGTTGTTTTTGTTCTGTCCACCTTCCGACAGATTTTGCGTAACATCGTTTACTGTTCCTGAATAACCGGCAGTAAGGTCTACTGTAGGCAGATAGCCCGCATTGCCGATAGTCATGTTATTATCGGATATCTCCTGATTGTTACGGGTTATCCTGATATCGTAATTTTGTTGTAATCCGGTTTCTATACATCTTTTCAGATCATACACTACCTGTGCCTGCATCAATACAGGCAAAACAAGCAGTAATGCAATTGGTATATATTTCTTCATATATGATAAATTCTCAATTTCTATTCCTTTTTAACTAAAAGCTGACATTTCTTACAAAGTTTACTCGTTTTTAGTTTTAGCTACACTTTGTTCCGCTGAACGATGTTTCTAGCTTGCTAGTCCAACCCTATTTTTTGTAGGGGCTGACCCGCGTGTCTGCCCAATTATTTGGTTTTCGGGCGAACACATGGATTCGCCCCTACAGCATTCCCTTTTCAGGGATTTGCAACTCCCTCTCCCTTCGGAGAGGGTTCGGGTGAGGTGGTTTTTAACTAAAACCTTACAAACCTTACAAAGGTTACACATTATACAATGTTTTATGCTGCAAACTGTTACCGATCTCTATCGGCACTATATAGATAAATATTTTTACTTCTCATCGACTGCCTTTTTGCCTCTGTCGGTAGATATGTACAGATACATGGCAGGAACAACAAAGATAGTAAGCAATGTAGATACCATCATGCCACCGATAACGGCTACCCCCATAGCATTACGACCGTTGGCACCTTCAGCACTGGCGAAAATCAATGGTAAAAGACCTAATACAGTGGAAAAACTCGTCATCAGAATAGGACGCAGACGCTGTACTGCCGCTCCCTGTATAGCTTCCATTTTGCTCATGCCTGTTTCTTGTCGCTGATTGGCAAATTCCACAATAAGAATACCATTCTTTGCTACCAGTCCGATAAGCATGATGATACCGATCTGGCTGAAAATATTCATCGTGACATCTTTCACGTACATAAACAGCAATGCTCCGGCAATGGCCAACGGTACTGTAAGCATGATAACAAAAGGATCTTTGAAACTCTCGAACTGTGCTGCCAAAATAAGGAATATCAATAAGATAGCCAATACGAAAGCAAACATAAGGCTCGATGAACTTTCCCTGAAGTCTTTGGAGTCACCCGACAATGCTGTGCGGAATGTGTCGTCAAGAGTTTCTTTCGCAATTCTGTCCATTTCGTCGAGTCCCGCACCGATAGTAACACCCGGAGCTAGTCCCGCCGAAACGGTTGCCGAATTGAAACGGTTGTAACGGTAAAGTTGCGGCGGTGCAACACTTTCTTCCAGACGCACAAGGTTATCCATCTGTATCATGTTTCCCGAAAGATTTTTCAGGTATATCGATTTCAGATCGAGAGGCGTATTACGTTGCTGACGATTTATTTCACCCAGTATCTGATATTGTTTTCCATTCATATAGAAATAACCCATACGCTGCCCGCTCAGTGCATACTGCAATGTCTGTCCTATGTCTCGCGTACTCACGCCAAGCAAGGCAGCCTTGTCCCTGTCTATGATAATACGGGTTTCGGGCTTGGTAAATTTCAAATTCACATCTGCCATCTGGAACAGAGGGCTTTCTTGCACCTTACGCATAAATTCGGGAATAAATTCTTCCAGTTTTGCTATATTAGGAGCTTGTAGTACATATTGTATCGGCATACTTGAACGTCGTCCGCCAAATGTAGATTGCTGTTGTACAAATGTACGGGCACCGGTTTCGCGTCTTACCGCCTTTGTCAGTTCTGCTGCTATTTCCATCTGGCTTCTGCTACGGTCTTTTATATCGGGCAGACTCAGATTGATAAAACCGCCTCCAGTCCATACACGCATCGTGTTGATAAGCCTTTCGGGGGCTACTGTATCGGCTATGACTGCAATTTTTTCCGTATAGTTACGATTAAATTCATAGGTAGAGCCTTCGGGGCCACTTGTACGTATCGTTATTTGCGAACGGTCTTCGAGTGGAGCCATTTCAGAAGGGATGACACTGATCAGATAACCGATAGCCGCTAGCGTAACGGCTATTATAGGCAATACAATAACTTTGCGTTTTAAGAAAGCAGCTAAAGCATTATGGTAACCGTTTGTCAACCAAAGGAAGAATGGTTCGGTTTTTCTGTAAAACCAATTCGGTCTGTCTACCTTTTTCAGTAGTTTAGTCGACAACATCGGTGTGAAAGTGAGGGCGACGAATGCCGAAATAAGAACGGCTCCCGCTACCACAATACTAAATTCGCGGAACAGACGACCTGTCATTCCCTCAAGAAATACAATAGGGAAAAATACGGCTACAACTGTAATGGTAGTGGAAATAACGGCGAAAAATATTTCTTTCGAGCCTTCTATACCCGCTTCACGCGGCGTCATTCCACCCTCTATTTTCAGATAAATATTTTCCGTTACCACAATGGCGTCATCTACTACCAGCCCTACAGCCAATACGACTGCTAACATGGAAAGCACATTGATGGAGAATCCTGCAACATACATCACAAAGAAAGCCCCCACCAGCGATACGGGAATAACTACACATGGAACCAATGTCACACGCCAGTCGCGGAGGAAAAGGAAAATAATAATAACAACCAGTAAAAATGCTATATAAACGGTTTCTTCCACTTCGGCAATAGATGCCCGTATAAACTTCGTATTATCGAAAGCCACATCGATAAAGACATCTTCAGGCAGGTCTTTTCTCAACTGTTCGAGACGTATCATCGCTTCGTTCGAAATCTCTATCTGATTGGCACCGGGTTGCGGGATAATTACTGTGCTTACGGCGGGCACACCATTGCGGCGCATAATGCTCCGGTGGTTTTCTGTACCCAGCTCAGCTGTCCCTACATCCTTGAATCGTACTACATTATAATTATCTTCTTTGATAATCATGTTGTTAAATTCTTCAGGTGTTTGCATCAAACCTAATGTGCGAATGGCAAGTTCAAGGTCATTTCCTTCTATACTACCCGATGGTAATTCTACATTCTCCCTGTCTACTGCATTTTTTACATCCATAGGTGTAATGCCGTACGAAGCCATTTTTACAGGATCGAGCCACAGGCGCATCGAATAACGATTTTGTCCCCATATCTCAACAGCACTTACATTCGGTATGGTCTGCAATCGTTCTTTAACCGTCAGTTCGGCTATTTCGCTCAGTTCGAGCAACGAACGTTTTTCACTTTGTATGCTGATCTGTATGATAGGATTTGCATCGGCATCGGCTTTCGATACGGTAGGAGGGTCGCAGTCGCGCGGCAGATAGCGCTGGGCGCGCGATACCTTGTCTCGTACGTCATTTGCAGCAGTTTCCAGATCGACCGTTAATTCAAATTCGACCGTTATACGGCTTTGTCCCTGACTACTGCTACTTGTGAGCGACCTGATACCGGGAATACCATTGATATTCTGTTCGAGCGGTTCGGTAATCTGATTTTCTATGATTTCTGCATTAGCACCCGGATAAGATACATTCACCGAGATAATTGGGTTGTCTATATTCGGATACTCGCGTACACCCAGATAGGTGTATCCGATCATACCCAGCAGGAATATAACCAATACGAATACGGTTGCCAGTACCGGACGCTTTATGCTTATTTCGGATATTGTCATTGGTTTATTATTGACGTCTAACCCCGAAGGGAGAATTAAGGATTATAAGTTCTATTATTATTTCTAATTAATTGTTGATGCAGATACCATATTCCCCCAAGAGGGAGGCTAGGAGAGGGCTGTTACTCAAAACTGTCTATTACTACAGGCAGCCCGTCACGCAACTGCATTACACCCGTTACCAGCAGCGTATCTCCTGCATTCAGTCCGCTCAGCACCTGAATGGACGATGCAGTACGCATTCCTTTTTTGAGTTGTACCTGATGCGCCTTCCCGTCCTTATATACATATGCTATATCGCGTCCCATTTCGGCAATCGTGGAAAGGCTAGGTATAACCAGCGTATTTTTTATCTCCTGCAATCGTATCTCTATGTTTGTAGAAAGTCCCGGTTTAAGCCTTCCTCCCGGGTTGGAATACAATGCGCGGGCTTTCAGAGTCAGTGTTTGTTTATCCAGATTCGATTCTACGGCGTACACTGTTGCCTGATAAGAGCTCATGTCGTTATCCAGAGAAAATGTAAGCACAGTGCCGGCTTTTACATTATTCACATGGGCTTCGTTTACCGAAAACTCAATCTTTAAAGGCGATATTTTTGTCAGATGCGATATAATAGTGGTAGGCGAGGCGTAAGTACCTTCACTGACCTGACGCAGCCCGATAACACCATCGAACGGTGCCCGAAGCTCGGTCTGTGCGATACGCGACTTTACGAGGTCGATATCCGCCCTTAGTTTTTCCAACTCGGTATTTACCGATTCGTAGGCTTCCTGACTTACGGCATCTTTTGCCAATAGCGACTTCTGACGGAAAACCCTGTCCTGAGCAAGCGGAACCTGAGCTTGTAGTTTTTGCAATTCGGCCTGTAAGGGTTTGTCATTTACCTTAGCCAATAGTTGCCCTTTGCGCACTGTCGATCCTTCTTTGAAGTGAATTTCCGTTATTTTTCCGGATGTTTCGAACGAGAGGTCTACTTCTTCATCGGGAATAAGCAGCCCTTTTGTCCTGATCACATCAGTCAGATTTTCATACTTCAATATCTGGGCGTTCACATTCAGTGCCGAACGTCCGGTTTTCCCTCCCTTGTTTCCTTCGGTAGTGGGTACAGGTTCTCCGTCACCGGATACAACCCAAGCCTTTATTTTAGGATAAAGAGCCATTCCGGCCAAAAACAGTACAATGACTGCAATTAAGGCAATTCTAGTCTTTTTACTCATACAAAATCTTTTCTATTTTCGGGCTTATGGTATAGATTTCCCGAGAATGTGATATTAAATAAGCAAAAAGGTTTAATTCATCTCTCTTTATTTAGTTTTTATTTGCAATAATAAACAGGAGTTAACTAAAGTTAGGTGTTTTATAGCCATGCTTAACCCCGACTTTTTCCGTGCTAACGATTCTGTGAAGTTTAGTAACTAATGCGAATTCAGGAGTTGAAATTATATGATTGTTTATTAGTTACTAGTTACTTCGCCCTTTGGGCAGTTACAAGTTACAAGTAAAATTCTTTATTTATTGTCTCCAGATCGTGCTTTAGCCCGTGCCGTTAGCTTTACCGTAGGGTGAGAAAGGCGTAAAACAAAAACGTGTTTGAGCTTAGTTGTTGGTTCGTATTATGCAAAAGCCATGAGCGAGTTTTTTTGTTTAGCCTTTGAGCCCTATAACGGGTCGTCCTATGAAGCGGGGCGCTAAAGACTTTTTGATTCCTTTTGGGGCTTAGGCCAAAAGGAATGCAAGCAATCTGTGATTGCGCGCAGTAGAAAATAAACAAACGATTATTCAATACAATCTCAAATACTGATTGGCATAACTATCTAAATTTGAGCGAAAATATTTCATATAACTGTTTACCTATTGTACATAATTGTGTACACTGTTTCGTTGCTGAAGCGCAAATGAACTATCGGGCTCGTAGCAGCCGAATTATTAGTATATAAATTAAAAATAGTTATTATCTGGCATATTACTTTTTACATCTGTCTGTTATTCGGTAGCTATTATATATCTTTGTGTATCTAAAAGCAGCTTAATTTAACAGAATACCAAATGAAAAAAAACTTATTTAAATTAAAAACAAGGCAACTGAAGGAAATTGCCCAATCACTTCACGCTAAAGTAGAAAATGGCCTAGAAAAAGATAATACCGAGATTCAGTGTATTCCTACTTACATTAGTCCTAAGACTTCCGGAATCAACGGACATGCTACCGTACTCGATCTTGGAGGAACAAACTACCGCGTGGCTGTAGTGGATTTTGAAGATGGAAAAGCCTCCATACATCCCGAGAACGGTTGGAAAAAAGATTTGTCGGTGATGAGAAGTCCCGGCTTTAGTCGTGACGACCTGTTTAAGGAACAAGCCGATCCGATTGGTGAAATGAAGCGCGAAAAGCCGATGCCTATCGGTTATTGTTTCTCATATCCGGCAGATTCTATGCTCGATGGAGATGCAAAACTGATACGTTGGACAAAAGGAGTAGATATCAAGGAGATGATAGGAAAGCCTGTCGGACAGCCCCTTGTAGACTATCTCAACAAACAAAATGAGGTGAAATTTACCGGAGTGAAGGTAATCAACGATACTGTTGCCAGTCTGTTTGCCGGTCTTACCGAAAGCAACTATGACGCTTATATAGGACTGATTGTAGGTACAGGTACTAATATGGCTACATTTATCAAGACCGATAAGATAAAAAAACTGAATAAGGACTATAAAGGTACAGGGCTAATCCCTGTAAATCTGGAGTCGGGTAATTTCTTCCCTCCGCATCTGACAACTATAGACGATAAGGTAGATGCCTGCTCGGATACTAAAGGTGCACAACGTTTCGAAAAAGCCGTTTCGGGAATGTATCTGGGGGAAATCCTAAAATCGGTCTTCCCTTGCGATGAATTTGAAGAAAGATTCGATGCGCAGAAGCTTACCAATATATTAAATTACCCGGATATACATAAGAAAAGATATGTAAGGGTTGCCGGACAAATATATGAGCGCTCGGCAAAGCTTGTGGCTGCATCTATTGCAGGTCTGGTATCGGTATTGGTGTCGCACGATCCTTCCATCAAACGCATAAAACTGGTAGCCGAAGGAAGCTTGTTCTGGAGTGAACACCGCAAAGGTAAGAACTACAAGGATATGGTTATGTCCGAACTTCAGAATTTGTTATCGGAACTGGAGCACGATGACGTACATGTATATGTAGGCAAAATGGATAATGCAAATCTGATAGGATCGGCCATTGCTGCATTATCATAATACTTATATAAAATATCTGTTACAGCAGGATTCGGAGAATACTCCCGAATCCTGTTTGCTTTTGAAAGGAATGCTGTAAGGCGTCAATTTATCTATACTGATATGGTTTAAATCACTTTTTATAAGTATTTTTGTCATCGATTTAACCATTACAATAAAAGAATAAATGTGTATGACAATACTCGAAAAAGCAATGGCAGCACTGCCTGATAAAGGTTATCTGAATATGGAAATCCCCAAAGGTGTAAATCTGGTAGAAGAAATAAACCGGATGCGTAAAGAAAAAAATGCTATCATCCTTGCGCATTATTATCAGACTGGAGATATTCAGGATATCGCCGATTTCTTGGGTGATAGTTTGCAGCTTGCTCGTGCAGCCGAAAATACTGATGCCGATATGATCGTTTTCTGCGGAGTTCACTTCATGGCCGAAACGGCTAAAATACTGAATCCGACAAAGAAAGTCGTACTTCCCGATTTGCTCGCAGGTTGTTCGCTTGCCGATTCGTGTTCGGGAGAGGGTTTGCGTGAACTGAAAAAGAAGCACCCCGAAGCTATTGTTGTCAGCTATATAAATTGCGATTCGTCGGTAAAGGCAGAGAGCGATATTATCGTTACCTCGTCTAATGCCGAACTTATAATAAATTCGTTACCCAAAGAACAGGAAATTATATTTGCCCCTGACCGCAACTTGGGACGATACATCAATCAGGTGACAGGACGCAATATGATACTGTGGGACGGTGCCTGTATCGTACACGAAGCTTTTTCGCTGGAACGCATAGCACAGCAGATGCTCGATCATCCTAATGCGAAACTGATAGCGCACCCTGAGGCTCAAAAGCCTGTTTTGCAGGTGGCACATCATGTAGGATCTACTTCCAATCTGCTTAACTATGTTGTAAATGACGAAAGTCAGGAATTTATCGTTGCCACAGAAGAGGGCATATTGCACGAAATGCGAAAACGTGCACCGGGTAAGACACTGATTCCGGCGCTGACAATAGATGACACTTGTAATTGCAGCGAGTGCCACTTTATGAAACTCAACACAATGGAAAAACTATACTTGTGCATGAAATATGAACAGCCGGAGATACTGATGGATGAAGAAATACGCCTGAAAGCGCTGAAGCCTATCAACCGAATGCTGGAAATGTCGAAAGCGATAAAATAAATTGCAAGTAATAAGTTATCACTCGCGCAGGCAGGGGATAGCTTGTTTTTTATTAATTATCTGGGGGGAGAAAGGATTGTTTAATGTAATTATTATAAAATGAGTTTGCTACGCAGCACACAGACTGGAATTGAGTCGCATTCGCTCCTCGAACGTTGTTTCTGCGCAAGCAAAAAAGCAAAAGGATAAAAAAAGAGACATAACTCATAACTAAATAAATGATATACACAGATGTTCTTGTAATAGGTTCGGGTATTTCCGGACTGTCGTACGCGCTGAAAATAGCACAACAACGTCCCGATACGCGGATAAGCATTATCACAAAATCGGATGATGAAGAATCGAACACAAAATATGCACAGGGCGGTGTAGCTGTAGTAACCGACTTTACAAAAGATAGTTTTGAGAAGCACATCGAAGATACTTTACGTGCCGGAGATGGTATGTGTAAGCGCGAAGCTGTGGAAGTCGTAGTAACTGAAGGCCCCGAACGCATACGCGAAATGGTAGAGTGGGGAGCTAACTTCGACAAGGACGAAACGCAGCACTACGATCTTGGGCGCGAAGGCGGACATACCGAGAATCGTGTGGTACACTACAAGGACATTACCGGAGCCGAAATAGAACGAGCCTTGTTGACAGCGATACAACGGCTCGAGAATGTGGAGCTGTTGAATCATCATTATGTCATAGACCTTCTGACCGAACATCAGGTACCCGATGCAGAGTTCGATAAATATAATCTGAACTGTTATGGGGCTTATGTACTGGATATGAAGAACCAGAAAATAAAAAAAATGTCTGCAAAGATCACACTGATGGCAACAGGTGGTTGCGGGCATGTATATAAAAATACGACTAATCCGATTATCGCTACCGGAGACGGTATCGGGCTGGCACACCGCGCAAAGGCTAAGATCAGCAATATGCAATTTATACAGTTTCATCCCACAGCATTTTACAGTACCATGTCGGGGCAGTTGCCGTTGATATCTGAAGCTGTAAGAGGGTTCGGTGCAAAATTGCGTACTGCTTCGGGCGAGCCGTTTATGCATAAATATGACGATCGGGAAGAACTTGCCTCGCGCGATATTGTTGCTCGTGCCATCGACAGTGAAATGAAACAGCGGGGCGACGACTATGTCTGTCTCGATTGCCGCCATCTCGATCAGCGCAAATTCATGGAGCATTTCCCGAATATCTACAAGCAATGTAAGGATGCCGGACTGGATATGTTCAAAGATCTGATTCCTGTAGTACCTGCCAGTCATTACCTGTGTGGAGGTATAGACGTAGACCTGTTCGGGCAAAGTACCATCAAAAATATGTTTGCCGTAGGCGAATGTTCTAACACCGGACTGCATGGAGCTAACAGGTTGGCATCGAATTCTCTGTTAGAAGCTCTTGTGTTTGCTCACAGGGCAGCACTAAAAACGGTAGAGCGGCTGACAGAGGATAACTTCAACTATGAACAACTGCACGCAATACCCGAATGGAATCAGGAAGGAATGAAGGTAAATGACGAAATGGTATTGCTTAACTACCTGCGCAAAGAGCTTCAGAGCCTGATGAGTGACCTTGTGGGCATCGTACGCAGCAATAGACGTCTGAATCTGGCTAAACAAAAGGAAGAAGAGATATATAAGTCTGTAAAGGAGATTTACAATTTCTCTATCCTGTCTCCGCAATTGTCGGAACTACGTAACCTCGCCAGTGTTGCATACCTCATTATAACACAAAGTATAGAACAAAACGAGAATAAAGGAACATTTTATAATAAAGACCTGAAATGAAAAACAACAGACCATCATACGTGACAGACGAAGCTTTGCAACACTTCGTAAGTGAAGCTATCAGAGAAGACATAGGTGACGGAGATCACTCTACACTAGCCAGTGTTCCGGCAGGGCTGAAACAACGAGCACGCTTACTTATAAAGCACGACTGTGTTTTAGCAGGCGTAGAACTTGCTCAGTATATATTTCATTTCTACGACAAGTCACTGGAAATAGAAGTGTTCAAGAATGACGGAGATACAGTAAAAGTAGGTGACGTAGCTTTCGTAGTTACCGGATCGGCTCAGTCAATCCTTACAATGGAACGTCTTGTGCTGAACTGTATGCAACGCATGAGTGGTATTGCCACATATACCCGCCGTATGGTAGACCTGCTTGCCGATACCAATACCCGCATACTTGATACTCGTAAAACAACGCCGACATTCCGTATGTGTGAGAAATGGGCGGTGCAAATCGGTGGCGGGCAAAATCACCGTTTCGGATTGTTCGATATGGTGATGCTGAAAGACAATCATAACGACTATGCCGGAGGTATAACTCCTGCGGTAGAAGCCACAGTAAAATATCTGAAAGAGAAAGGTAAAGACCTGAAAATAGAAGTGGAAACCCGTAATCTGGAAGAAGTAAAAGAGGCCTTAGCTACTAAGGCGGTAGATATTATTATGCTCGACAATATGTCTCTGGCAGAAATGTCGGAAGCCGTACATCTTATAAACGGAGCTGCCAAAATAGAAGCTTCGGGGGGAATAACGAAAGAGACTGCTCATAATATAGCAAAAACCGGAGTAGACTATATCTCCTCCGGCGCTATTATATATTCGGCTCCTAACATAGATCTGAGCCTGAAAGCATTCTGAATTATATAGGGGTTAAAGCTGCGAATAAGGAACAGAAAAAGTATCGCCATCTGATATTTTCCCTGTTTGCAGCCCTTTTTTCAGCCAGCGCGAACGCTGTGCCGATGTCCCATGATTGAAGGCATCGGGTACTGTATATCCCTGCGATTTCATTTGCAGGCGGTCGTCTCCGATTTGTGAAGCTGCATTCAGACCTTCGTCTATATCGCCTTCTTCTATCGAGTTGTAGTTTTTATTATCATAATATGCCCAGATGCCGGCATAGAAATCGGCTTGTAATTCCAGTCTTACATTCAGTTGATTACTTTCTTTCTGGCTCATACGCTGTTGCTGTTGATGCACTTTATCCAATGTTCCCAGCAAGTATTGCACATGATGCCCTACCTCGTGCGCAATAACATAGGCATAGGCAAAATCACCGCCTGCATCCAACTGGTCTTTCATCTGATTGAAAAATGAAAGATCTATATATACAGACTGGTCTGCCGGACAATAGAAAGGCCCTGTCGATGAAGATGCACTCCCGCAACCCGAAGTCGTAGCACTTGTGAATAATACCAATTGAGGTGCTTTATATTTCATCCCGTTCTGTTGGAAAATTGCAGTCCACACATCCTCTGTTCCGGCAAATACCCTTTTAGAAAACAGTGCCATCGCCTCTTCTTCGGCAGTCGGTTTGTATTCTGTATTTGTAGAGGTCATTCCTTCAACCGCTTGCTGTGTAAAGAAACTTAAAGGATTACCACCCATAAGCCATATTATCAGTCCGGCAATGATGGTACCACCGATACCTAAGGTTGCTTTACCCCGACCTTTGCCGCGGCGGTCATCTACATTGTCACTAGTTCGTCTTCCGTCCAATCTCATATCTTTTCTTCTTTATATATTATTTGTGAAGTTTTGTTATGCAAACATATAAAAAAACTAATTATGTTGGTTCAATATATAAAATAAATCAGACCAATATATAATAATATAACAACAAATGGCAGAAGAAAAATCTTCTGCCATTTATATAATTAACTTGTTATTAGTTGAAACTATTATGTAACTCGGTTAAAGATACTTTAGCATCGCCCAGCATCATAGTCACCTTATCCTTCATTTCGTAGAGCGGATTCGGTACGCCGGCATAACCCGGTTTCAGGTCGAAGTTACAGATAATGATATGTTTTGCCTGATCCACGTTCAGTACAGGCATACCGTATATCGGCGTACCTTCGGCATCACGCGCAGCAGGATTGAGCACATCGTTCGCACCGATGACTACCACCACATCCGTATCTTTAAACTCGTCATTGATGTTATCCATCTCGTACAACTGATCGTAAGGCACATCTGCTTCGGCTAACAATACATTCATGTGTCCGGGCATACGTCCTGCAACAGGATGAATGGCGTATTTTACCTCTGTTCCCTGTGCTTCGAAACTGTCTGCCAGTTGTCGTACCTGATGTTGCGCCTGTGCCAATGCCATTCCGTAGCCGGGAACGATAATCGCACGCTTGGCTGATTTAAGAATACTGTTTGTATTTGTATCTTCTTTTTCTACAATCTTTTCAGTATTGTTAACCTGCTGTATAACCTTTGCAACCGATTCTTTAGCATCACCCAGCATCATAGTTACCTTATCCTTCATTTCGTAGAGCGGATTCGGTACGCCGGCATAACCCGGTTTCAGGTCGAAGTTACAGATAATGATATGTTTTGCCTGATCCACGTTCAGTACAGGCATACCATATATCGGTGTGCCTTCGGCATCACGCGCAGCAGGGTTGAGTACATCGTTCGCACCGATGACTACCACCACATCCGTATCTTTAAACTCGTCATTGATGTTATCCATTTCGTACAACTGATCGTAAGGCACATCTGCTTCGGCCAGCAATACATTCATGTGTCCAGGCATACGTCCTGCAACAGGATGAATGGCATATTTTACCTCTGTTCCCTGTGCTTCGAAACTGTCTGCCAGTTGTCGTACCTGATGCTGTGCCTGTGCCAATGCCATTCCGTAGCCGGGAACGATAATCGCACGCTTGGCTGATTTAAGAATACTGTTTGTATTTGTATCTTCTTTTTCTACAATCTTTTCAGTATTGTTAACCTGCTGTATAACCTTTGCAACCGATTCTTTAGCATCGCCCAGCATCATAGTTACCTTATCCTTCATTTCGTAGAGCGGATTCGGTACGCCGGCATAACCCGGTTTCAGGTCGAAGTTACAGATAATGATATGTTTTGCCTGATCCACGTTCAGTACAGGCATACCATATATCGGTGTACCCTCAGCATCACGCGCAGCAGGGTTGAGTACATCGTTCGCACCGATGACTACCACCACATCCGTATCTTTAAACTCGTCATTGATGTTATCCATCTCGTACAACTGATCGTAAGGCACATCTGCTTCGGCCAGCAATACATTCATGTGTCCGGGCATACGTCCTGCAACAGGATGAATGGCGTATTTTACTTCTGTTCCCTGTGCTTCGAAACTGTCTGCCAGTTGTCGTACCTGATGTTGCGCCTGTGCCAATGCCATTCCGTAACCGGGAACGATAATCGCACGCTTGGCTGATTTAAGGATACTTGCTAATGAATTTTCTTCTGTTACGACTGTCTCTATTACTTTTTCTACAGGTTTGTCAGCCTTAACAGCAACCGGTGCAGCCGTATTACCCATCAGTATAACCATGAGTTTGCGATTCATCGCCCTGCACATTATCTGTGTCAGAAGCAATCCCGAAGAACCTACGATACCTCCGATAGCTACTACCAGCAGATCGCCTATCGCCATACCGGCAATAGCAGCAGCTACTCCTGCCAGTGATGTAAGCAATGATATTGTAATAGGCATATCGGCTCCTCCGACACGAATGGCAAAAGCCAATCCGAAAAGAGAACCGAATACTACAGCAATAGTGAGTATAAAATAAGGGTTAGCAATAATACTTTGAGACGACCCGATAAAGAATGCAAAAGCGATAGCCGCAACCGATCCGGTGATAGTAACAATCGTAATCAACTGATGATTTTTCCAGATCACAGGCTTTTGTGGCAGCACTCTGTGTAGTTTGCCGGCTGCAACCATACTGCCTACGAAAGTCACCATACCTACTACAACAGCGAGTGTGGCAGTTACATTCACAAAAAGTGGAAACTCGGATGGTTTTACTCCAATATTGATCAGAGTAAGTGCACCGACTATACCTCCTGCCAATCCGCCCAATCCGTTGAGCATTGCCACTGTCTGCGGCATTTCTATCATCTGCACTTTACGGGCAAGAATAGCTCCGATAATACTTCCTATTAATATAAAGGCATAGATAGTAGTGACTTCAAAGATGCGGTAATACAGCAGTGTCACTATAATTCCCACAAACATACAGAAGGACAGGAGAAGATTACCCCGAACAGCCGTAGTAACCTTACTCATCATAGATATTCCCAGCAATGCCAAAAGGGAGAGGACTCCACAAACGATATAAAAGATTGTTTCCGTCATCATTTTTCAGTACTTTTTTTCTTCGGATTAAACATTCTGAGCATACGGTGGGTAACCCCAAAACCGGCTACTACATTCACTGTAGCCAAAAGAACACCTATACCACCGAATATTTGTCCGGCGAGCAGCCCTGTACCTCCTGCCTGATATGAATATCCTACCGTAACGATAGCTCCCAGAAGGCATATACCTGCCAAAGCATTCATCCCCGACATTAACGGAGTATGCAACAGACTGGGTACATTCTTGATAATGAGATAGCCCACGAATGAGGATACAAGGAAGATCAATATTAAATAAATCGGATTCATATTGCTATGTATTAATGATTTATATGTTAATTCTTACCCATTGCTTCCAGTGCTCCGGCATGAACTACATTACCGTCTATAGATACCAGAATTGACTTGACAATTTCGTCAGACATATCGAGTTCTATCTTTCCGTCTTTAGTCAGGTATTTAACCAGATTATATACATTATTGGCAAACATCCATGTAGAGCTGGTAGGCAGCATTCCCGGAATGTTTTTGATACCTATCAGTGTAACCCCATGTTTCACTTCGGTGCTTCCCGGAGGTGTTATAGAACAGTTTCCCCCCTGATCGATAGATATATCTACTACAACCGATCCGTTCGGCATTGTTTTCACCATGTCTTCAGTTAACAGTATAGGAGCTATCTTTCCCGGAACCAGAGCGCTACAGAACACAATGTCCATATCTTTTATTATTTCGCTCAGTTTCTCCCGCTCTTTGATGATCCATTCTTCCGACAGGCTTTTGGCATATCCTCCTTCAGCTATTGCCAACTCAGCCGGCACTCCTGTGTCTATCAGTTTTGCACCCAAGCTCATAGCCTGCTCTAAGGCAGCAGGACGAATATCTGTAGCATACGTGATTGCACCCAGACGTTTTGCCGTTGCCAGAGCTTGTAAACCGCCCACACCTACACCAATGACCAATACTTTAGCCGGAGGAATAGAACCTACAGCTGTGAACATAGGCGGTATAAACTTAGACATAGCATTAGCAGCCAGAAGAATTCCTTTATATCCGGCACATGTACTCATAGAAGTGAGTGCATCCATATTCTGGGCGCGTGATATACGTGGAACTCCATCGAGAGTCATAGCAATAATTCCTTTTGCAGCCAGCATTTGTACCATTTCGTGATTAACCGGAGACGCCGGATGTATAAAAGTGATCAGATATTGCCCCGCGTGCATCAGATCTACTTCATGCTTGTTGTGCGTAGTATTGAACAAAGGTTCTTTTACTTTAAGGATCAAATCGGCTTTTTGAAAAAGCTCTTCGGCAGAAGTTATAATTTGTGCACCAGCAGCAGTGTAGTCTTCATCAAAATAGAATGATCCTATTCCTGCTTTTTGTTCGATTAAAACTGTAGCCCCGTCAGTAACAAACTTTTTTACTGTTTCCGGACTTGCTGCCACGCGTGCTTCGCCAGGCATAATCTCTTTTGGGATTCCAATAATCATAATGTAAGTTTTTTAGGTATATTCTTGGTTAATCTAAATAATCAAGCTCTACTTATTTGTGAAATCAAATAATTCAGCTTTCAAAATGATTCAAATATAGTAATAAAAGAATATAAATTATCCTATTTTTCAAAATACTTTTCTTCTTTTTTTTATTGATAATATTTTCTTGTATTTCCCATTGTTTCCCAAACACTTATATAAAAAGAAATCCTGCCAATAAATTAATATTAACAGGATTCTCTATTAAGATATATATTCTGATTGTTTACCTGAAGGAGGAGGCATCCAATACCGCAAATGATGGCTGATCGGATTTACGCATCGATAAGGTTATATTTTCCCACTGTGTAGGCCATCCTCCGAAGATAGCACCCATTCTTACTATTTTCACAGCGTGGTATCCTTTGGCTAATGCTATAGATTTATCACTGCGTGAGAAACGGCGTGCAGTACCATTGTTGTCTTTCTCGTTGGAGATGAATAGTGTATTGTCGAGCCAGAATTCATAATCGGTGCTGAAATAGTAAACACCATCTTCCGGAATATTCAGGTATCCTGTAAGCACTGTAGAATAAAAACTGTCAGGATACAACTCCATATAATTCATCACCCTGTATTTACTATCTTGCGGAGCGCCAACCTGTTCGGTACTTTCGGCCGTTTTGCCTTCCAGTTCGGCTACAGTTCTTGCATAGCCTTTGTAGTATTCGGTTTTAAGTCCCGGTTTAGCATCTGCCGGCTTGTCTGTGGCAGGAGCAAATGTTTGTTTCTCCAATGTGATTGTACGTACAGGGCTCATCTTATCTGACAATAGCACACTGCGTATTTTTAGCGTTGTATTTTCTGTGAATGTCAATGGTTTATCATAAGGCGTAGAAGTCAGGGTAGGTTCGCTACCGTCTGTTGTATAAACCATTCGGGCAGGCTCTGTTGTCTTGAATTCCATTGTAGCCTGATCGGTGAAAGCTACAAAATTACAAGAACGCGGAGCTGTTACAGAATTACCCCAGCTATTTACACCAAGAGCAAAGCCCTTATCTTCCGGCATAGGGATATAATAGTTGATATCATACATATCCAAGCGTACACGCTGATTGTCGATACGGCGCTCGAAGTCTTTATAGTCCTTCTTTTCCTTAGGCGTCCATCCCAGTTCGGCCAGAGCGATAACACGAGGATATATATCGTGTTCCATTCCTGCTTCTGTATATTTGTACTCATTCCAGATATTCACCTGTGCGCCAAGTATATGATGTTTCTTATCTTCTGCTATCTTTACAGGAACAGGCTCATAGTCATATATTTTTTCTAAAGTAGTCATACCGCCGATAGTAACAGGCTGCAATGTATAATCGCCTTGGAATCTGTCCATATACATCCACTTTTGTGGAGCCATTATCACATCATGTCCCATATTTGCAGAGGCTATACCGCCTTCTTCGCCTCGCCAGCTTAACACTGTGGCCGATGGAGCCAAGCCTCCTTCGAGAATCTCGTCCCAACCGATCATTTTCTTATTGTTTTTTATCAGGAACTTTTCGATGCGCTGAACTACATAGCTTTGGAGCCTTTCTTCTGCACTATGGTCTTTATCTGCCTTTAGTCCTAGTTCTTTGATTCGTGCCTGACATTTAGGACACTCTTTCCAACGCAGCTTAGGGCACTCGTCTCCACCTATATGGAAATATTCACTATCAAACAATGGAATGGCTTCAGCCAATACATCTTCGAGGAACTGGAAAACACTGTCGTTTCCTGCACAAAATACGTCTGTAGCAACACCCCAGACATTTCTTACCTCTATCGGTTTCCCTGTACACGACAGTTCAGGGTAGGCGTGTAATGCACCAACGGCATGTCCCGGTAATTCAATTTCAGGTATAACTTCTATAAAACGCTCTTTGGCATAGGCTACTACATCTTTTATCTGCTCCTGTGTGTAAAAATATGGGCCGTATGTATTGCCTTCGCCTTCGGTACGCATAGCACCCATTTCGGTAAGCTTAGGATATTTCTTTATTTCAATACGCCATCCCTGATCGTCGGTCAAGTGCCAGTGGAATTTGTTGATTTTGAACATGGATAGTACATCGAGCTGCTTTTTGATAAAGTCTACACTTGCAAAATGGCGACACACATCGAGGTGCATTCCGCGATATTTGAAACGAGGTTCGTCTTTTATGGTAACAGCAGGTACTTTCCATACGATGTTTCTAACGATAGTCGAACTTTCTATTTCGGCAGGTAGTAGCTGCATCAGAGTTTGCATTCCGTAGAATATTCCCTGAGGTGTTTTTGCCTGAATATCTACTCCTTTATCTGTAATATCAAGCAGATAACCTTCGTCGTTTACTGCTATGTCAGGGGAGATTGCAAGATTGATGTAATCTACAGCAGGTTTACTTTTATCTACATTCAGATTGTAGCCGGTAGAATTTTTTATCTTAGCGGCAAAATATGAGGCTACTTTACTTACAGCATCATCGTTAGCCACAAATACAACACTCTTAGAAAGTTTGAAGGTGTCCTCCCTCTGGGTTATTTCCAAAGGCATAGGGGTAATGTTTATACCTTCATTGTATGGTTTCCGGACGGTTTTTCCCGCCTCTCCGCACGATACCAGCATTATTGCTGCGAGTGATAGCAAGGGTAGTAGTTTTTTCATTAGCATAACGATTTAATTTATTTAGGATTTAATTCTCCAACTACAAATATAACTATCCTTTAGATTGGTTGTATCTGTAAAATGTTAATTAACATTTAGCCACAAAGCTTGCTAATATGTTAATGAAGCTACAAACGATCCGCATAATTATTTGATTAATAAGTATTTATTGCTTATAAAAAGTGTTTGTTCAGAAATTCGGTAAATTTAGCTTTATAAGATTCTGATACCGGAATGTATTCTTTTCCGAAAATGATGCAGTTTCGTTCTATCGTTTTAATCTTATCCAGATTAACAATAAATGAGCGGTGAACACGCATAAACAGGGTAGGAGGCAGCTTGTCTTCGAGCGACTGCATACTCATCAACGAGCTTACGGGTTCTTTTTCAGTCTCCAGATGAAATTTCACATAGTCTTTTTGGTTCTCGATGTAAAGAATATTCTCGAATTCTATTTTCTCCATACGATAACCCGATTTTATAAAAATACTGGAAGATGAGATTGATTCTTCGGTTGTTACGGCTTCTCTCGAAGTAAGTTTGAACCATTCTAATGCTTTATTGGCTGCTTGCAGAAACTCTGTATAGTTTATTGGTTTAAGCAAATAGTCAAGTGCATTGAGGCGAAAACCTTCTACTGCATACTGGTCGTATGCTGTGGTGAATATAACACGTACAGATGGCGACAGCGTTTTTGAGAACTCCAGTCCGTTGATCTGGGGCATATTGATATCGAGAAACAATACATCTATGTTTTCGCTGTTGAGCGTGTCTATTGCCGATAAAGCATTATTGAATGTTCCTGCCAACTCGAGAAATGATGTTTTCAGTACATACGTTTTTAATAAATCTATAGCCAAAGGCTCATCGTCTACAATAATACATTTCAATTTCATGGCAATATATTTTGTTTGGAGAAATCAATCCTCAGTAGTGTAAAGAAGCTGTTTGTCCGTTTTTCTGCAACGAATTCATATTTGTCGGGATATAGCAGGTCGAGTCTTTTTTGCAGGTTGCTTATGCCTATGCCTATACGTTCTTCCATATTATTTTCCTTTTCGAACAGGCTGTTCTCTACAGTACAAAGCACACCTTTTCCGGGGTCTACCAGTATGCTGATATCGATAAAACTGTCTTCACCATTATTAATGCCATGTTTAAAGGCGTTTTCGATAAGTGTCATAAACATAAGCGATGCCACCAAGTCGGTACTACCTTTACTTTCTATCAATACATCCAGCTTTACATTTGCACTCAGACGCAGCTTCATCAGGTCGATATAGTTGCGGGTAAATTCCAGTTCCTTATCCATCGGCACAAACTTCTCGTTATTGTCATACATCACATATCGCAACAGATTGCTGAGCCTGTGAACGGCATCCTGCGCCCCAGTCTGGTCAACAGCTATCAGCGAATAAATATTGTTCAGTGTGTTGAACAGAAAATGAGGGTTCAATTGGCTTCGCAAGTTACGCAGATCAGCTTCGAGCTGTATGCTTTTTGCTTTTTCGAAAGTAATGGAATCGCGATACCATCTGATTGTGGTTTTTATTGTCACACTCAGCCCTATAACAAAAAGCATGGATACATATTCTATAATTAACCGCATAACCATAGGCGGACCTCCGGGACCTCTGTGTCGCGCTCTTTCCATGGGCGGCATCCGGTCGAATATCTCTTCCAAAGGTGGTTTTAGCAGGTCGGTAACATAGCTCTGCATGACTACCATCAGTAGCATCAATACAACATTGATGAGTATGTATAAAACAAATTTTTTACTGAACAGAAATTTATCTATGAGATACAAGTAGTTGATATAGAATAGAAATGCAAAAGCAGCTATACGTACTACATAGGTGAGGTAAGGCTTACTTTCGAAGCTGCCTTCTTTTATCATGAAAAGCATCGGTACTATCAATAGAATAGTCCAGACGAATATATGTGAGAATACTTTTATAAAGTTTTTCATAACTCAAAGTTTAAAGACAACATCCTCACTGAGACGACATGCAGTCAATCAACAACCGACGAAGTAAAGCCAAGTCAAAAGTAATATTTTTTCAAGTAACAATTATATATCAGTGTATTTATATTTTAACTAAAAGCTGACAGAACTGACGAGTTTTTAATTTTTTTATATCCTGTAGGGGCGAATTGCATTCGCCCGTTTATATAAATTTGTATAATCTTCGGGCGAATGCAATTCGCCCCTACAGTACACGTTTTAACTAAAACCTGACAAAGGTCACACTTTTACAGTAATAATATTAAGTTATATTTCCGATCGCTATCGGCCTATCTTATAGATAAAATATCAGAATATAAATAATACTTTATTCGTATCTGAGAGCTTCTATCGGATCAAGACCGGACGCTTTCTTTGCCGGATACCAACCAAAAAATATACCGGTGGCCGTACATACAATAAACGACAGGGCAATCGTGTAAACCTGAATATCGATAGGCCACATCAGAAGGTTTTTTACCACGTACGAACTGCCTACACCCAGTATTACTCCAATGATACCTCCGGTAACACTTAACAGTATCGCTTCTATTAGGAATTGCATCAGAATGTCTATTCCTTTTGCCCCGATAGACATACGCAGTCCAATCTCCCTTGTGCGTTCGGTTACAGACACATACATAATGTTCATAATACCGATACCTCCTACCAATAGCGATATCCCCGCGATACAGGCTAGCAATACTGTCATCATGTCGGTAGTGGAACTCATCATGGAGATCAGCTCTTTTTGTGAGCGCACATTGAAGTCATCGTCATCGTTCGCACCTATCTTGTGCTGTTGCCGTAAAATGTTTTCAATGCTGACAATAGCATCTTCTGTGGCATCTTCGGTAACTGCCGAAGCCGAAATGGATTGTATGTAGGTGATGGCAAGAATACGTTTTTGTACGGTGGTGTAGGGGGCAATGACCAGATCGTCCTGATCCATACCCATCGTGTTGTCACCCTTAGAGGTCAGTACGCCGATTACTTTAAATGGTATCTTATTGAAACGGATTGTTTGTCCTACAGGGTCTTCACCGTTTGTAAACAAATTTTCGACTACGGTTTGTCCTATTACGCACACTTTAGCAGAGGTCTTTACTTCCGCCTCGGTAAACATTTCGCCTTGTGTTATTGTGTGTTTGCGGATATCCAGATAAGAGGGATTCACACCGTAGATGGTAGTAGGAGAGTTGTTCGCCCCGAAAATAACCTGTCCCGAAGACTGTACTTCGGGCGATGCCATAGTTATATATTCTGCCTGATCTATAATAGCTTCGTAATCTTCCAGCTTCAGTGTTTGCATACTGGACGAACTTTGGCGCACTCCGCCGAATTGTCCTGTACCGGGACGAATATTTATCATATTGGAGCCCATTGTGGAGATCTGATCCTGTATGCTCTTTTTCGATCCTTGCCCGATAGCCAGCATACATATAACTGCCGCCACCCCTATAATGATACCGAGCATGGTGAGAAATCCCCTGAACTTATTTCCGTTCAGGGCTTTGAGTGCTATTTTGAATAGGTTTACGATATTCATATTTCAATATGCCAATTATTTAATGTGCCGATATGCCAATTATAAGTCTTCTATTTATTGGCACATTGGCATATTATCGTATTATTAATTATCCTCTTTCGGCAGTTTGGCCAAATGCTCTTTTGCCGATTGGATATTGTCATTTACTTTATCTTCTTTTATTCGTCCGTCACGAATCACTATATTGCGGCTACTGAATGCAGCTATTTCGGGATTGTGAGTTACGAATATAATTGTACGCCCTTCTTTGTGCAGGCTCTGCATCAACGACAATATTTCGAACGAAGTGCGTGTGTCCAGATTTCCGGTAGCTTCATCTGCCAATATGATTACAGGTTCGTTCACCAGAGCACGGGCAATAGCTACACGCTGCATCTGCCCCCCCGACATCTGATTCGATTTATGGTTGAGACGATCGCCCAGCCCTACATCTTCGAGAGCCTTAATAGCTCTCTGATGACGCTCCTTAGACGAAACATCGGGATTATACATCAATGGCAGCTCTACGTTCTCTACGGCTGTAGTTTTTGCCAACAGATTGTATGATTGGAAGATAAACCCAATCTTCCGGTTACGTATTGTAGCCCTGTCGTTCTTTCCCATTTTGCGTATCGAAGTCCCGTCGAGGTAGTAATCGCCTTCGGTAGGAGTGTCTAGGCAGCCTAATATATTCAGTAGGGTAGATTTACCCGATCCGCTCGTCCCCATAATGGTAACAAACTCGCCTTCGTGAATGCTGAAATCGACTCCACGCAGTGCATGGACTACTTCATCACCCACAACATAGTCGCGTTTCAGATTTTCTACCTTTATTATTTCTTTCGACATATTTTATTGTAACTAGATTAAACCGGGAAACACCTCATGTGCAACATTGCGGTTGAGTAAGGAATAAGGAAATCGATCTATATAATATTGTTGCAGATCGGCGTTTCCCGGTAAAACAAAGTGCTTGTAATGTTTACTTATTTCTTTTTGTTATTTCCACCCGGACGTTGCGGCATGAATGGGCTCGACTCTCCGTTCGAACTTTCAGCCGGAGGTTCGTTGCCATTAGACTGTTGCACTATTCCGGTAACGACCTCTTCACCTCCGTTGAGGCCGGCAGTTACAGCAATATGTACCCCATCGTTAGCTCCCAGAGTTACACTCTTCGGAGACAGGGTATTACCCGATTTTATCCAAATTGTTCTTTTCAATTTATTGTTCGGATCTGGAGCTTGTTGAGATTGTTCTATTTGCAACCCTTCTATTTGTTTCAGTATCTCAGGATCAGGATTGAAACGCATAGCTTTGGTTGGGATTACCAGTACATCGTTCTCTTCCAATGTGTAAATGTTTACATTAGCAGTAAGTCCCGGTTTAAGTTTCAGATCCGGATTAGGCGCATCTATAACAACCTCGTAAGTAACTACATTGGACGTTGTCGTTGCTTCCAGCCGTACCTGTACAACTTTTCCGTTAAATTCATCTTCGGGAAATGCGTCTACTGTGAATGTTACACGTTGTCCTTCCTTTACTCCGCCTATGTCGGCTTCGTCCACATTGGCTATCACCCGCATCTTAGTCAGGTCGTTAGCTATTGTAAACAGGGTAGGGGTGCTGAACGAAGCTGCTACTGTCTGTCCTTCTTCCACAGCACGCGATACTACTACACCGTCTATGGTAGAAGTAATGGTAGCATATCCCAGATTAGTCTGTGCTTTCAGTACGGCTGCTTTTGACGATGTCACCGCCAGTTGGGCCGTTTTATATGTCGTTTCGGCATTTTCCCAATCCACTTTGCTGATTGCCTGTTTTTCCCACAGACCTTTTTGTCTGTTGTAGTTCTTCTCTTGCAAATCCAGTTCTACCTGTCTCGATTGCAGGGTTGCATTTGCATTCTCCAGTTCAGATGACAGTAGCCGCTTGTCGAGTTCGGCAAGTACCTGACCGGCTTTTACTTCCGAATTATAATCCACATATATCTTGGAGATAACCCCTGATACCTGTGTACCCACTTCTACAAGCGTAATAGGCTCTACCGTTCCGGTCGCTGTTACGGCCGTAGTTATATTACCTATTTCTACCTTAGCAGTACTCAGTGAGATTGTTGATTTTTTAGACGAAGGTAATAATAGAAATACCAGAGCGAGTATTACGATTATTACCGCTGCTACAATCAAGTATTTTTTTAATTTCTTGTTCATTTTTGTGTATATTATAGAGTGATTTCCTGTCCTTGATAAAAGTTTAGCAACTTTACGCTGACCAATGCCGTATATTTGGCTTGTAGCATATCTTGTAAAGCATTTGCGTAATTGTTTTTTTCGGTGGTTAGCTCCACTGTATTGCGCATACCGAGCGAATATTGCTCTTGCACAAGTTCATAACTCAGTTTTGCCGAGTTCAGCTTGTCTTTAGCCGCATTATATTTGCTTTGTCCGGCTACAGCGTCCTGATAAAGACTTTCTACTGTGCGTTGCAATGTCTTTTGTGTATCCAGATAGTCTAGTTCGGCAGTTTGTACCTGCAATTCGGCTTTCTTTACATTCGACCGGTTCTGTTTATTATCGAATATGGGTATACTGACTGTAACACCTACACTCTGATTGAAGTTACGTCCTATCTGTGTGGCAAATGAAGGTGAACTGTTGAATATGTTGCCTGTTCCGATGCTACCAGTAAGAGATACGGTAGGTAAATACCCTGCTTTGGCTGACGACTTGGTCAGGTTGGCTATTTGCATATTCAGTTTACTGCTTTGTATTTCGGGCATTATGGCTAATGCTCTCCTGTAAACTTCGTATTTGGACGGAATGAAAACGAGTACCTGTTCGTCTGTAATAACAGGAAACACTATATCTATATCCGCATTATAATCCAGTTCGAGTAATTGTTTCAGCTGCAACATGTAATTGTCGTATGAATTCTGCGCTTGTACCAGATTATATTTATCCGAACTATATTGGGCTTCTACCTGCGCGTATTCGCTGCGGGTAATACTGCCTGCATCCAGAAAGTCCTGTGTCTGTTTCAGTTGTTCGGCAGATGAGGCTACTATATTCTCATTATTCTTGATAGATTCCCTGCTGTATAGTATTTGCAGGTAGGCCTGTGTAATGGCTATTTCTATCTCATTCTGATTATACTCTGTATACAGATCCTGTGCCTCTTTTTGCAGTTGAGCCTGCTTTATATTATTCCTGTTCTTGCCACCATTGTATATAGTCCAGTTGGCATTCAGGGTATATTGCCCATTGAACAAACCTTCATATCTGTAATCTCCCTTTTCGCTAGGCGACTGGGAATTTGTATATCGTGCCGAAACACTTCCGCTCAGGCTGGGGAATAGCTCCGCCTTCGACTGCGATATATCTATATTGTAACTTTCGGCTGATATGTTCGATCTTTTCACTTGAATATTTTCCCTGCGGGCATAGTCGATGCAATCTTTGAGCGTCCACGCATTCTGGGAAAAAGCAGTAGCCGGTATAATTAATCCGGCCACTGAGAAAACTAGACCAAACAATCTTTTGATGAAAAATGTGTTCATGTGAAATCTTTATCTTATTTAAAACATATCTTCTTCCGATATTTCCGGTCTTTGCATATTATTGCTGTCCGGTCGGGCAGGAGGCGTTTTGCGGTCACCTCTTTCCGGTCTTTTACCATCGGGTTTCCTCTCACTCCTGAACCGTATGTCTTTTTTATTGACGGAAAATATATTGTATTGATCATCAGATAGAATGGAGCGATACTTCTTGTCGTATTTCTCTTCTTTCTTCTTTATTTTCTCGTCTGTTTTATCCATTTTTTCTAACAGTTTTTGTAGGTCTTTACCCGCCAGTCCCGGATTCTCGGACTCCCGTTTCATATCTTGCTTTTCTTTTAGCAATTTTGAAATATCTTTACGTTCATCCGTAACGGCTTTGCTAAGTTTCTCGCGTTGCTCTAATGTGAGATCCGGTATTTCGGGTAAACCCATTATCATTGGTTCGTTCATATCTTGTCCCATACCATGCATCATAGGTGGACGACCACCACCTTTACCTCCGGGAGGTCTTCCTCCTCCTCCCATGCCCATAGGAGGTTGAGCTGAAAGATTGGTGCAAACACCGGCAAATATTAATATGGCTGCTACTAATGATTTCATTTCTTCTGATTTTTGATTCGAAATTAAGACCGGAAATATTAACAAACAACCAGAATCGACAAACAGGGCTGTTTAATCGAAGTATAGCTGTTTTCGGCGGATGTAATAATCTTTCATTTAACATTGTTACATTCACATTAACAAAAAAGATACAGTTTCTTTATCCAAGCTTATCATATATGTAGTTTGTCTGTAACAAAAATGCAAGTGCTTTGCATTGTGAATTTTTAAAAAGAATATGTAACAGATAAACAGAAGTATGTATAAGCAATGTAATGTTTTATTCAGGGTAATTTTCGCAGCATTTATATTTATAGCTGCCAATACACTCACCGCGCAAACCATAATCAGAGGCTCAGTAAAAGATGCTAATACACAGGAGATATTACCGGGTGTAGCCATATCCATTAAAGGAACGACAGTCGGAACAATCAGTGATGCTGACGGAAACTATGAACTGAATGTATCGCCCGGAAGATATACACTGACGACCTCTTATATTTCATATCAGCCACTGGAAATTACTGATGTGAATGTAAAAAGAGGAGAACCGCTGATCGTAGATATTCCCATGTTGGAATCGGAACATGCGCTGAACGAAGTATATGTAGTTGCCGTAGGGCGTATCAACTCGGAAGTGTCATTACTCAATTCTATCCGAAAATCGAATGCAGTAGTAAGTGGAGTTTCGGCACAGCAAATATCTAAAAGTCAGGATAGGGACGCGTCGGAAGTGATCAGGCGCATACCCGGAATCTCTATATTGGACGACAAATTCGTCGTAGCAAGAGGATTAGCTCAGCGATACAATAATGTATGGGTAAACAACAGCTCTATACCTAGTACCGAAGCTGATACACGAGCCTTTTCGTTCGATATTATTCCCAGTTCGCAGATAGAGAATATAATGATAGTGAAATCGCCGCAACCGGAGCTACCTGCCGACTTTTCAGGAGGATTCATCAAAGTGGAAACAAAAGGTATTCCCAGCGAAAACTCTATACAACTGAGCTATGGCATAGGCATAAATACACAGACACAGTTTAAAAATTTCAAGTATAGCAAAAGCAGTGGTACAGACTTTTTGGGATTCGACAACGGTATGCGGAAATTATCGTCTGTGGTGCCATCGTCACGCATGGATAACGAAAACAGCCAGCTGGTAACAGACGTAACCAAAAACGGTTTTAATAATGATTGGTCGGTGAAGACTAAGAAACCGATACCAGATCAGCGTCTGGGTTTCGTTATCAACCGTAAATATGCAGGAAGCAACAACAGCCTATGGGGTGTGATAGCTGCATTGAATTACAGCTATACCAGTAAGACGTATACAGACATGGAAAACTCCAGATACGGAGTATATGATTCGGATAACGATAAGCCGTACTTCACCTATAAATATACAGACAATCAGTATAATAACGATGCAAGGGTAGGGGCTATGGCGAACCTGATATATATGCCGAACGACAGGCATCGGTTCGAGTTCCGCAATATGCTGAATCAGGTAGGACGCGACAGATATACCGACCGCGAGGGCTATCAGAATACAAGCGGATTTTACGGACAGCGCAAGGCGGAATATATCTACAGCAGCAGACTGACATACTCCACTCAGTTGGCAGGAAAACATACGATAACCGATAAAGATAATCTCGACTGGGTGGCCGGATTTTCTTATGCAAACAAGAATCAGCCCGACAGGCGTATTATCAACTGGGAACAGAACGGTTATGCAGGAGATGCCCATTATATGGAATATCAGGTAGATCAGAACGACATAACTCGGGATTTTAACAAACTGAATGAATACAACTATTCGTTGACAGCAAATTATGTACGCGATTTTTCATTCGACAATGGTTTTAAGCCATCTGTTAAAGTAGGAGCTTACACCGAATACCGCGACAGAGATTACAATACCCGCTATTTCAAATATCGCTGGATACCCGAAAATCTGCCCGATGATTTCTCATACAGAGATGTTGTTAGCCAGATACTCATCCCTGAGAATTATGCGTCAGACAAACTGTTTGTATATGACGACACCGATCGCCTGAACGATTATTCGGGGACAAATACATTGATTGCCGGATATCTGGGCTTTAATATTCCGCTCAACAAGTTCAATATCTATGCAGGAGCGCGTATAGAAAACAATAAGATGTCGCTGAAAAGCTATACTACCATTAAAGGCGACAAATCGAAAACAACTGATTACGACTATACTGATATCTTCCCGTCAATAAACGCATCATACAATATAACAAAAGACCAACTTGTAAGACTAGCCTACGGACGATCTACCAACAGACAGGAGTTCAGAGAAGTATCACCGTCTTCATACTACGATTTCGATCTATTCAGCTTCGTGTCGGGTAATCCCGATCTAAAACCTGCGTATGCCAACAACTTCGACCTTAGATATGAATTTTATCCGTCGAGCGCCGAAGTAGTCTCTTTCGCCTTATTCTACAAGCGTTTTTCGAACCCAATAGAATGGACATATCTCGATGGAGGCGGTACTTATATCTATACTTTCCGCAACGCCAATACTGCCGACAACTATGGTGTAGAACTGGATGTAAAGAAAAATCTGGAATTTGTAGGTCTGAAAGACTTATCACTGACTTTCAACGGGGCGTTGATAAAAAGCGAGGTGAAGTTTATAGAAAATACAGGTGCAAACCACGATCGCCCGATGCAGGGACAATCACCGTTCCTTGTGAATACAGGGTTGTTTTACCAGAATGATAAACTGGGACTGACATCGAGCCTGTTGTACAACATCATCGGTAAACGTATTGTGGGTATAGGGCGTGTATCGTCTTCGGAAGGGTCGACAATCAATAACGATATACCCGATATGTACGAAATGCCGCGCAACGTAGTCGACTTTATGGTGACAAAGAAGTTTGGCCCACACTTCGAACTGAACGCAGGAATAAAAGACATACTGGCTCAGAAGGTGAAGTACAAACAGTTCCCCAAGTTTATAGATGAAAACGGCAATACGCAGGAAAGGGAACAAACAACAAAGGAATACAAGCCCGGACGGAATATAACATTAACGGCTAGATATACATTTTAAAACAGAATATTATTCATTTTACTAATAACAATCAATTATGAAAACTTTAAATTTATTCGGTAAATTATTTGTTGTGGCATTTATTGTGCTGCTCTGGGGGTGTTCCGACAACAATAATGATCCTGCAGATCCAGGTACTGATCCCGGAACAGACCCTGATGCGGAACAAATTCTCTTTAATAATGGAGCTGAAATTGGTAATGGGGAAAGGGATTTCTATGTAAAAGAAAGCCATACTATCAAAAAAGGTACTTATGTACTGAAAGGATGGGTATATATAGAAGACGGAGCTACGCTGACCATAGAACCCGGTACGGTGATAAAAGGGGATAAAGATACTAAAGCGGCATTGATAGCCAAAAGAGGAGGGAAGTTGATTGCCAAAGGTACAGTAACAGAACCTATCATATTCACATCGAATCAGGAAAAAGGAAAACGTAAACCCGGCGATTGGGGTGGTATAATCCTGTGCGGGCGTGCCAAGAACAATACAGATATCAATGAAGGTATGCCTATAGAAGGTGGTCCGCTTGCCACACATGGCGGAAATGACGATAATGATAATTCGGGTATTGTGAGCTATGTACGCATCGAGTTTGCAGGTTATCCATTCGAGACCGATCTGGAGATTAATGGTCTGACAATGGGTTCAGTAGGTAAAGCTACCCAGATAGACCACGTACAGGTATCATATTCCAATGACGACTCATTCGAGTGGTTCGGAGGTACGGTGAATGCAAAATATCTGATAGCATATTACGGATGGGACGATGATTTCGATACGGATAACGGTTTCTCCGGTAAACTGCAATTCCTGCTAGGCATACGCAATCCGAAATTAGCCGATCAGTCGCTATCGAATGGTTTCGAATCGGACAATAATTCAAATGGAACTACCGACTCGCCTTACACATCGGCTGTATTCAGCAATGTGACTTTGATAGGGCCTATGGGACAAGCATCTGATTTTGCTAATACAACACAATACATAACAGGTGACGGCATGAATCCGAATAATGGTTCGCGTCTGGGTGTGTTTCAGTCTGCTGTACAGATCCGCCGCAATTCTCGTCTGAATCTGTTCAACTCCATTGCAACAGGATATCCGGTAGGTTTATTGCTCGACAATCAGAAAGGAACAACCCACACATGGGCTAAGGAGGGAGCGCTCAAGATACAGAACAACTTGTTTGCAGGAATGGGGATACTCGGATCGGATATCAACAAACAGGCTAATGGATGGACAGATCAGGAATCTACAGACGGAACAGCTGTTACTGATCCTACAAAAGCATCTGTATCGAGCACTATATTCAATATTGTAGCAAATAATAATAAAGCACTAGCCTCTATATCGGATTTGAAACTGAGCCAGCCTGACAGCAAGGCTTCTAATCCGAATTACGGCCCTGTGACAGGTAGTCCGGCACTTGGAGCAGCATCTTTCAACGATGCGTTCCTACAGGATAGCTTCTTTGCCAAAGTAACTTATTCGGGAGCTTTCGCCAGCGATTCGGATGCGGACAACTGGCTCAAAGACTGGACTAATTTCGATCCGCAGAACACTGTTTATTAAGCACGCTTCTTTTTAATCGGAAAGAGGATTGCCGCGATGGTAATCCTCTTTTATTTTTATACGTTTATTTAGAATATTCTATTATGGCTTTATATGAAATATTCTCTATGGATATAGGGTAATCGTTAGCATTATAGATAATTTCATAAGGGTCTTCTACATCTTCGCCTGTTGTCTTCAATAGGTTGTTATTAATATTCAATCCTAGAGGTAGAAACTCCATTATGAACCAACTCGGATTATTAACATCTTTATAAATGCCAATCTTAGAATCATATTCCGAAATATATGTATTACCTGAAAAGCCACTCTGTCCTTTTACCATATTCCCTTTTTTGTCATGTTCATATATCCAGTTTTCTGTATAAGCATTATAAGCTATCATTCTTTCTTCTATTTGATTTTTAGTATTTAATGATAGATGTATCGCAACTTCCATATTATAAGTATGAGCAATATAGTCTACTGCATTATTTTTATATGTAAACCGCTCATTTTTCTCTATTCGCGATACTTCTATATATTCAGGCTTTTCTTCGTCGGGAGCATAAATAATTGAAGTGAATTTGTATGTTGTTACGGTATTGTCATCATAAGAAAACATTAGTTCTGTTTTGGCTTTATTGTGCATACCCATGCCAGATTCTTCTTTTATTATACTTTTTACCCTATTTTTATTATCAAACGAAAAGGTATATTCTGTCAATATATCTCTATTATAAGAATTATAACCATACGAATACATTGTGATCTTTTGAGGTAATATAACTTCTCTGTCATTATCGTTATCGTCATTACTACATGACGATGATAACAAAATTATCATTGCCATTGATAATAAACCGATATATCTGCGTAGTGTTTTCATAATATAGACCTTTATAATATGTAAGTTCTCAAATATATGAATATTATTTTCATTTACCTATCCAAGTCAGTTTCTTCCAGATATATTCTAACGGACCATGCCTGTGATTCTTCATCCACCAGCGACAAAATAGATATTGCAACAGGAACAATACTATTCCCAGCAGGAATGAATATGTAACACCTAGCTTGTTGTGTAAGCCAAAACCCCAGTTATAGAACAGCATACTACCCACAATAGACTGCATGATATAGCTGGTAAGTGTCATTTTTCCGTACGGACGGAGCTTGTCTAGCAGATTATGTCCCTTAGTAGTCAGGTAATAAAGCTGCATGATAAGCGAGACAAGGAATGTCATAAATGCCATGTTTTCAATAGACTTTACTATAAGTTTCAAAGGCCTCAATACGGCAGGATTCTCTATAAATCCGGATAGTATTTCGCCTAATCCTTTAAGTGGGAAGAAACAAATTACAGCTACAATAAGCGCTATTCTCCAGAATCTGATATTTTCATCCGTCTTCTGGAACATTTTCCTGCGCCCGATTAGCATACCCAACATGAACAGAGCCGGAGTCTGAAAGAAACGTGCGTTTTCCCATGCCCATGTGAGGCTGGCTAGCTGTCCGTCCCAGAGATTCATTTTCACAGTTTCGAGGAATGTACCATTATTTTGTACTTCAAATGCCCGTCCAAAATAATAATTGGCCAGTGGTTCTGCCGGCACATATTCAGGATTTAAGATAGCATATATCATTTTACCCCATTCCATAGGTTGCAGCATCAGTATCATGGCTATAATGAATACAGTTTTGGTTTTCAGCCTTGCTACCAATATAAGTGCTATACCCAGTATGGAATACATCACCAGTATTTCCCCTGTAAAAAACATAGCATTTATATTTCCCCAAATGAATAAAAGGAACAAGCGCCACAGGAAGCGCAAGCGGAAATCGTTTCCCCGTTGCAACTGATTGTTATCCTGAATAAAGAAACTAAAACCAAACAACAGAGCGAATATACCATATGCCTTTCCGCCGAATGTAAAGAATAACGAATCCCAGATGGCTTTATCTGTGAATTTGAGAAACTGGCTACTGGTTTCGGGAAAAGAGTAGAAATTGAAATGTTCTACACTATGCAACAGGAAGATACCCATAATGGCAAATCCCCGTAAGGCGTCGGCTACATCTATCCGCTGTGTTTTTTCCATTGGTATTATATTTTATATTGGACGCGACAAAGAAAATATATAATTGTGAAATGCCGCTTCTATAAACAATCCTTTTATTGTTATTTAACAAGAAATTCTTATTTGTCTGTTGTAATAGAATTAGTGGATAGATTATACTTCATATATTTCTTTATTGCCGGAGAATATACAGAAAATTCTTCCAGTCCATACAATGGGGCATACAGTCTGAAAGTACAAATATCTGTTGCCGAAATTAACGGATTCGACTTAAGATGACTATGTATTACAGATATAACTTGTTTTCCGTCCGGTAATTTTGTTTGGGCAGGAATTAATCGTGAATGGAATTTTTTCCAATCCTCTATATTTCCCTCACTGTCTGCAACAAATAGATAATCGTTACCAAAAGGGATAACATTTGACTGAGACGTTCCGGTTATAATATATAATTTATACTTTCCGTTTGCAGGAATCAATATCAGATTCAGGCTATATCCCTGTGGTACACCAATTTCATATTTAGGATCGTCCAATTGTTCTATTATTTTTTCCCTGACAGCTAATATTTGTTTTTCTCCGGCATCCAATACTTTTGTTTCCGATGAAATTCCCATTGGTCTGCTAAAGTCATTATAAAACGAATATTGGGCTATGCTATTTTCTCGCTTTTTATCAAGAATTACAGTCTTTATTACTTCACTTTCATTATATGTGAGGTATGCCCCGAATTTCTTTTTTATATTAGGATCGGCTAAAGCTAAATCTGTAGAAATCCATGCTGATTTTTCATATCTGTACAATAAATCGGCTTCGAGAAGGACAGAGTCAAGCTTTTGTTTTAGTTCTTCCTCCGAATACTGGATATCCTGGGCTACAGCAGTAATAGAAATAAGCGAAAAAATAAGTAAATAAAAAAGTTTCATAGTGTTTTTCATTTTAGTTTATATTATTTCATGCTGAAAAGTTAAAGTTAATAATATAAATCAGATGATCAACTTTTCACCCCATAATCTCCATTAATGCCATACATGCGGTTTCTACATTTGGAATATGTTGGATACTTACCGAACGCTTGCCGTTTCGTTCTTTCAATTCGCAACTGCGCGGGTACTTCTGTATATAATCGAGTAGTTTATCGAATGCTTTCGACTGGTAATACGGTGACTCAGGGTTAGACACAAGGAACAAACTCATGCGTCCGCCTTTGAGTACCACCTTTTCTATACCCAGTGTTTTAGCTAATGCCCGCAAGCGTACCACCATAATAAGTTCGCGGCCTTCCGGTGGAATTTTCCCGAAGCGGTCTTCGAGCCGTTCCATGAATTTGAGTACATCACGTTCATGTTCCATATTATCGAGTTCGCGATAAATGGTAATACGTTCCGAATCGTTGGGTATATATGTCGCAGGGAATAGCAGTTCCAAGTCGCTTTCGATCTGTACATCGTCGACAAAATCGTCTCCGGCTATCTTTTCTTCTCCTTCGGTTTCGTGGTAAATGTCGGAGAACTCTTCATTTTTCAACTCGTTTACAGCTTCTGTGAGTATCTTCTGATATACTTCATATCCCAGATCGGCTATAAAACCACTTTGTTCGGCTCCCAGCAGGTTACCTGCTCCGCGTATATCGAGATCCTGCATAGCAATGTGGAAGCCATGTCCCAGTTCAGAAAAATTCTCTATAGCCTGTAGGCGTCTTCTGGCTTCGGGAGTAAGTGTATGCAACGGAGGAGCGAGCAAATATGCAAAAGCTTTCTTGTTGCTGCGCCCTACACGTCCGCGAAGCTGATGCAAATCGCTCAGCCCGAAATTCTGGGCATTGTTTACAATGATTGTATTGGCATTCGGTATATCTATACCCGATTCTATAATAGAAGTTGCCAGTAACACATCATATTCGTGGTTGACAAAGTCGATGATGATAGCTTCCAGTTTAGCCGGATCCATCTGTCCATGTCCTACGGCAATGCGGGCATCGGGTACTTCGCGGCGGATAATATCTTCGAGTTCGTAGATATTCTTTATACGGTTATTGATAAAAAAGACCTGACCGTTGCGGCTCATCTCAAAATTGATAGCCTCGCGTATAATGTACGGATCGAATGTATGTACTTCGGTCTGTATCGGATAACGGTTTGGCGGCGGGGTAGTGATAGATGACAGGTCGCGCGCACCCATCAGAGAGAATTGTAGTGTACGCGGGATAGGGGTTGCCGTCATTGTAAGAGTATCGACATTCGATTTCATCTGTTTCAACTTTTCTTTGACAGCCACGCCAAATTTTTGTTCTTCGTCGATAATAAGTAAACCCAGATCCTTGAATTTTACATCTTTACTCACTATGCGATGTGTCCCGATAAGGATATCGACCTTACCCTCTTTTACTTCATCCAGCGTCTCTTTTATAGTGCCGTTGCTACGGGCACGACTAATGTATTCTACCTTGCATGGAAAGTCTTTCAGGCGGTCTTTGAATGTCTGATAATGCTGATATGCAAGTACGGTAGTAGGTACAAGTACAGCTACCTGTTTGTTATCGGTTACTGCTTTGAATGCAGCACGTATGGCTACCTCCGTTTTGCCGAAACCAACATCGCCACAAATCAGCCTGTCCATAGGCTTAACATTCTCCATATCCAGTTTTACATCTGCGGTAGCTTTTACCTGATCGGGAGTATCTTCATAAATAAAAGAAGCCTCCAGTTCGTTTTGCAGGAACGAATCGGGCGAAAATTTAAAGCCTTCTTCCTGTCGACGTTTGGCATAAAGCTGTATCAGGTCGCGGGCTATGTCTTTTACCTTACTTTTGGTCTTTTCTTTGATCTTGTTCCACGCCCCCGTACCCAGTTTGTTGATGCGCGGCGGTTCACCTTCCTTGCCCCTGTATTTAGAAATTTTGTGCAGAGCATGCAGCGACACGAATATAGAGTCGTTGTTGAGGTATATAAGTTTGATCAACTCCTGCATCTTACCATTCATATCGGAACGCACAAGCCCGCCGAATTGCCCCACACCATGATCGATATGTACAATATAATCACCTATTTGAAACTGTTGCAGCTCCTTGAGCGACAAGGCAAATTTACCCGAGCGCACCCTGTCCGATTTCAGATTGTATTTGTGGTAACGGTCAAACAACTGATGGTCTGTAAAACAGCATATTTTCAGTGTTTCATCTATAAAGCCTTCCGATAATGTTTTTTCTACCGGAATAAAGTCGATATTATCTTCCCGGTCTTCAAATATCGATTTCAGGCGTTTATGCTGCTTCTCGCTGTCACTGAGTATATATATATTAAAACCCTGATCTATATATTTATGAAAAGTTTCACTTATCAGATCAAAGTTCTTATGGAAAGAATGCTGACGATCAGTGTTAAATTCGATAGTAGCATCCGTTACTCCTTGCATTCTGGCTCCGAAATGGACATGCTTAAATGTGCTGATAAGCGAGGTGTACTCTTCGTATGTCGTAAGTTTTGCCTGCACATCTTTTTCATATTCGGGATTGTCCAGAATGGCTGTGTCTGTATATACTGCTTCTATCTTTTGCCCTGCCCATGTAAAATCGCTAAAACCGACAACGGAATCTTTCGGAATAAGTTTCAGAAAAGACTCTCTGTCCAGATCCGACTTTTGCATATCGGGTATTATCTGTATCTGTTGAAATTTCTCTTTCGACAACTGGGTTTCTATATCGAATGTACGGATAGTACTCACTTCGTCTCCGAAAAAGTCTATACGATACGGAAATTCGTAGGAAAATGAGAAAACATCGAGAATACTACCTCTGATGGCATACTGTCCCGGCTCATACACATAATCTACATATTCGAATCCGAACGAATCGAGCATGTCCGAAACAAATCCCCTGTCTATTTCTTCATCTGCCTTTATATGTATTGTGTTCTTTTCCAGAATAGTTTTTGATACCACTTTTTCGGCTAATGCTTCGGGATAGGTAACGATAATAAGATGTTTATTGTCGGTTTGCAGCTTCCCGAGCACTTCGGTACGCAATATTTCATTTGCCGGATCTATCTGTCCGTATTTGATTGCCCGTTTGTATGCCGATGGGAAAAATAATACATCATCAGCGCCCAGTATCTGAGTGAGGTCGTGATAAAAGTAGCCGGCGCTCTCCTGATCGTTGAGGACATAAAGAAAGCATTTGTCGGTCTTATGAAACAAAGCTGCGGCAAACATGGATGCAGATGATCCCTGCAATCCTTTTGCATAGATGTTTTTGTGCTTTGCGAGAATAGACACAACAGCCGAGACATTTTTATGAGTCTCAAACACCTCTTGTAATACTGAAAGTTCCAATGTGATGAGTTTTATTGTATTCGGAATGCGAAAATACAAAATAATGACAGAAAACAGAAATAAGCTTTTAAAATATTCCTGTAAATAAGCAGGATAAATTCTGTTTGCTACATTTGATATATTATTTTTACCTTTGTCCGGTTTATTAATCTAAAAACATAAAATTATGTCAACATACACAGAAGACAACCGTAAGGTTACAACACACCGCCTGATAGAAATGAAACAACGCGGTGAAAAAATATCCATGCTTACAGCTTATGATTATTCTATGGCGTCTATCCTCGATCAGGCAGGACTGGACGTTATACTTGTAGGCGATTCGGCTTCGAATGTAATGGTGGGAAACATTACCACACTGCCAATGACACTCGATCAGATGATCTATCACGGACAATCGGTAATGCATGGGGTAAAACGTGCACTGGTAGTTGTAGATATGCCATTCGGTACCGTTTCGGGCGATCCGCTCAAATCGCTGCAATATGCGATCCGTATGATGAAAGAAACAGGAGCCGATGCACTAAAAATAGAAGGTGGCGCCGAAATAGCTGCCGATATAAAGAAGATTATAGATGCAGGTATTCCTGTGATGGGACATCTGGGGCTTATGCCACAGTCTATAAACAAGTACGGAACTTATGCAGTAAGAGCAAAGGACGATAAAGAGGCCGAAAAACTGATAAGCGATGCTTTACTATTACAAGAGATAGGTTGCTTCAGTATTGTGTTGGAAAAAATTCCGGCAGAACTGACAAAAAAAATAACAGACCAACTGTCTATCCCTATTATTGGTATCGGGGCAGGCCCTCATGCCGATGGTCAGGTATTGGTAGTACACGATATGCTTGGAATAAACAAGAGCTTTTCGCCTAAATTCCTGCGCCGTTATGCCGATCTGCATACAGTAATGACCGAAGCTGTTCAGCACTATATAAAAGATGTGAAGTCGGTAGATTTCCCTAATGCGGATGAAAGCTATTAAGTAACACATAATATTTATTGTCGTGTTCAATGCTGTAGGGGCGAAATATCTTTCGCCCGCAACTATATCGGGCGAAAGATATTTCGCCCCTATTACCTAAAAAAATACGACAATATTTATTATCCATTACTTAAAACTTTTTTATCTATATAAGAAAATAAAAGAAAAAACAGTATTCAACATAAACCAAAACTATAGCGAAAACTGTAAGTTTTGTAAGGTTTTAGTTAAAATTTCAGTTTACTAGCTTTTAGTCTACTAGTGTACTAGAAAAAAGAGGGATTTGAACTAGCAAGCTAGTACACTAAAGACTGGTAAACTTGTAACTTTTGTCAGGTTTTAGTTAAAAAATAAAATAATGAAAGTCTGTATAGCCGAGAAACCAAGCGTAGCACGCGAAATAGCCAATATACTGGGAGCAAGCTCCCGGCGTGACGGTTATTTTGAGGGCAACGGCTATCAGGTGACATGGACTTTTGGGCACTTTTGCTCCCTTAAAGAGCCACACGAATATACACCTCAATGGAAGTCGTGGTCGCTGGCTGTATTGCCAATGATTCCGCCTCGCTTCGGCATTAAGCTGATAGACAATGAAGGAGTAAAAAAGCAGTTTGCCGTTATCGAGAAACTGATTGCAGAAGCAGACGAAGTTATCAACTGCGGTGACGCAGGGCAGGAGGGAGAACTTATACAACGCTGGGTAATGCAGAAGGCTCAGTGTAAGGCTCCTGTAAAACGCCTGTGGATATCGTCTCTTACAGAGGAATCGATGCGCGAAGGGTTTAGTAACTTAAAGGATCAGTCTGCATTCGATAAGCTATATGAAGCCGGATTATCCCGCGCTATTGGCGACTGGCTACTAGGGATGAATGCTACACGCCTATACACCGTAAAGTATGGACAAAACAGATCGGTATTGTCTATCGGTCGTGTGCAAACCCCTACATTAGCACTTATTGTAAACCGTCAGCTCGAAATAGAGAACTTCAAGCCCGAACCGTATTGGGAACTGAAAACCCTGTATCGTGAAACGACATTCTCGGCTACGAAAGGTCGTTTTACAACAAAGGACGAAGGTGAGAAGTTTTTGGAAGAGATAAAACAATCACTGTTTGAAGTTACCGACGTAACCACAAAGAATGGTGAAGAAGCTCCTCCGCGACTATTCGACCTTACAGCATTACAGGTAGAATGCAATAAGAAATTCGCTTTTTCGGCAGAAGATACTCTAAAAACCATACAATCGCTCTACGAAAAGAAGCTGACTACCTATCCGCGTGTAGATACTACTTACCTGAGCGATGATATGTACCCGAAAGTACCCGCTATACTGCGGGGGCTGGCCGGATATGAAACGCTTACGCAGCCTGTACTGGCATTGCCTAAAGTACCTAAGTCAAAAAAGGTATTTGACAATAGTAAAGTGACCGATCACCATGCTATAATTCCTACGGGCGTACGTGCCAATAACATGTCGGCAGATGAACAAAAAGTTTATGATTTGATTACAAGGCGCTTTATTGCAGCATTTTATCCCAATTGCAAGATTGCAACTACAACCGTTTTGGGCGAGGCTGCCAAAGTTGAATTTAAAGTGACCGGTAAGCAGATACTCGATCCGGGTTGGCGTGTTGTTTTCGAGAAACCTGCGAATACAGGAGCTAATCAGGAAGAAGATGAAACAGATAAAGACGATGATAATATCCTGCCTGCATTCGTCAAGGGAGAAACAGGGCCTCATATTCCATCTCTGACCGAAAAATGGACGCAGCCGCCTAAATATTATACTGAAGCCACGCTTTTACGGGCGATGGAGACGGCAGGAAAGCTTGTGGATGATGAAGAACTGCGCGATGCGCTGAAAGAGAACGGAATAGGGCGCCCGTCTACGCGTGCGGCCATTATAGAGACTCTCTTTAAAAGAAACTATATCCGCAAAGAACGTAAAAATCTGTATGCCACACAGACAGGGGTAGAGCTGATAGGTACTATAAAAGAAGAGCTGCTAAAATCGGCAGAGTTAACAGGTATTTGGGAAAGGAAGCTACGCCAGATAGAGAAAGGCGAATACGATACACGACAGTTTATCGACGAACTGAAACAGATGCTTACCGAAGTTGTAACCAATGTGAAGAACGAATGGGGAGGTAGCATTACAATTGTAGAAGCAGTAAAAGAAGAAGCCGAAAAACCTAAAAAGAAAGCTCCCAAGGAAAAGAAGTCTGCCGGAGAGAAGAAGATGCCAAAGCCCAAAAAAGAGAAGGAAAAAAAGCCGCTTCTCTGTCCTATATGTGGCAAAGGGACTATCCTAAAAGGAAAAACAGCCTATGGCTGTTCGGAATGGAAAGCAGGATGTAAATTCAGACTACCTTTCGAAAATGGCAATGAAAACTTTACAGATGAAGAATTGAGAAAAGCCTTATATAAGTAGGCCTACAATAAGGCGTTCCCATTCATATTCAGCTTAAATGTAAGCCCAAAGAAGCCTGCCGATTTACGGCACAACAGCATACGATCCATAAATATCTCGAAATAGTCCATCACTGCACTTATTTCTGTATCGATAGTAAGATGTAGGGTCAGCGTCTTATCTTCTTTATTTAGCTTCAATTCGGCCTTTTCTACAGCATAGTTCACCCTGTCGTGAATGTCTGTATAAATCGTATCTTTACTACGTACCCGGCTACGGCGTACATCTGTCTTATCAGCAATTATCACTGCGGCAGCAATGGCATTTACGGGGAAAGCCGTTTTTTCGTCATGGTTGCCTATAGCCGTTATTATAGCAGCAGTGTCTTTAGGTTCCATTCCCATTTTGTCGAGGATACGGAAGGCCATTACAGCACCACTCTGGGCATGATCGACACGATTTATTACATTGCCTATATCGTGCATGTAAGCAGCAATCTTTGACAATTCTACTTCATGCTTGGAATAATCCAGATTTTCCAGAAGTTTGCCCGCAACTTCGGCGCATTTGGTTGCATGGGCAAAACTATGCTCGGTAAACCCAAGAGCTTTTAGTGAAGCATCGGCTTGTTTGATGTAAGTGCGAATCTCTTTAGAGTTCTTTATATCTGTGAATGATATTTTGTTACTCATTGCTATAATTCTAATTAAGTATGCAAAAGTAGAATTTTTTAATGATATCTGAAAGTAGAGAAGTAAGCTAATCAGGAGACAAATCCAATAATGTTACGAGAAGCAAAAAAGTTTATCTATAGGGAAAAGCGATCTTTGAGATATAGCAGATTTAAAAGTTTTAAGTTTAATAAAGATTCGAATTTCTGTCGGAGTTGTAAGGTTTTAGTTAAAATAGTTCTGCACACTTATTTCTACACAAGTTCAGGTTAACATAATAAACTGAAAATTAAGATAAAAAATCAGATAATATCAAATAAATTATGTAATTTATGCGTCTAATACTATAGAAATAAGCATGTACCATCCCAAACATCAATTACTATGTTTTTTTATATTATATCCATAATATATGCAATCTATTTAGTATGCCTTCTGGTCAGTTGCCGGATTGCATATCGTATTGAAGACAATGAAAAGTGATCTATAGACAAAAAGAAGCCCCGCACACAGGGTACGAGGGACTTCTTCAGCAACTATAATAAAAAACACTAGACTTAGCTCACGCTAACGTTATTTCGTTGTCTAAATATACATCCTGAATAGCATTTATCAGTTCTACGCCTTCTTTCATCGGGCGCTGGAAAGCTTTGCGTCCGCATATCAGCCCCATACCTCCGGCACGTTTGTTCACAACGGCTGTATATACGGCATCTTTGAGGTCAGAAGCTCCATGTGATTCACCGCCTGAATTGATTAGTCCTACACGTCCCATATAACCGTTTGCTACCTGATAACGGCACAGGTCGATCGGGTGATCGGAGGCCAGTTCGGTGTACATACGCTCGTCCCATTTGCTGAAATTGATGGCTTTAAATCCACCGTTGTTTGTTGGCAGCTTTTGTTTAACAATATCTGCTTTAATGGTTACACCTATATGGTTTGCCTGACTAGTCATATCTGCCGAACTGTGATAGTCTACACCATCCTTTTTGAAGTCACTGTTTCGCAGGTAACACCATAGTATGGTTACCATTCCCAGCTCGTGTGCATACTCGAATGCTTTGGCAATATCAACAATCTGGCGGCGACTTTGTTCAGATCCGAAGTAAATAGTTGCCCCTACGGCAGCGGCTCCCATGTTCCAGGCTTCTTTGATTGTACCAAATAATACCTGATCGTAGCTTGTAGGGTAGGATAGAAGCTCATTATGGTTGATCTTTACCACAAATGGTATTTTATGAGCATACTTCCGCGCTACGGAACCTAGTACTCCATAAGTAGAGGCTACAGCACTACACCCCGACTCAAGTGCCAGTTTAACGATATTCTCTGAGTCGAAATATATGGGGTTGGGGGAAAAAGAGGCTCCGGCTGAATGTTCGATATCCTGATCGACAGGTAATATAGATAAATATCCGGTGTTGGCCAGACGCCCATGTCCTAATAAGCGTTGAAAATTGTTCAGTGTAGGAATATTACGGTCGCTATCTATCCATACATTGTCTATTATATTGGGTTGTGGAGCATGAATCAACGATTTGTCAATAGTTTTACTAACGTGTCCAAGCAGATATTCAGCCTGATCTCCCAAAAGGGCAGTGATTTTTGAATTTGCCATAATTTTATATATTATTTTATGATAATCCAGTTGTAATAATAGAACAAAACAGAGTAGCTTTAGTTTAAACACCGAATGTTATTTTGCAAAAAGCGAAAGATTATTTAACATATTCTCGTTATTTATAACGTGTCAAAATAATTCAAAAGTTAAAATATTTTGCTATCTTTGCTTGATCTGTCAAAAAGAATTCACTTTTTTGTATTAATTTAACCATATATAGAACATTATGTTACATGAATTTACGCTTTCCAGAGGAAGAGCCATGATCAACTTCACGCTCAAATATTGTGATACGAAACAAAAACTTCTGAACAGTTTTGGTTTCAGGCGTGTAGTTGAATCATTCATCAAAATAGTTTTAAAGAAAGACGAAGTTGTACTATACGACTACTATACAGAGCATTTCGGCAGTGAAGACGAAGTGGTAGACTCAATGATAGAAGTATTTAAACTGCTGACAGTATTCAATATAGAGGAAGTCATTGCTGTAGATAACAAATACTCTAGATTCTTCGAAGATAAAGACCTCTTTATAGAAGTCACTGAGCTGCTCCTTGCTTACTGGAAAAGACTCGAACGCTACACTATCGTAAGAAACAACAGAGTAGGGGACGGACTTCAGAATGTGCGTTTCATTCAGGCAAACGATATGTTCAACGAACTGATACTGTCTACCGGACGCCGCATTCAGGCCACTGTAAACGGATACGAAACTCGTGTCTATCGTCAGTCTACAGCCGGAGCCAATGCCGGACTCACACTGAATGATGTAAGCTGGAATTGTCCGATAGAATATAAAGGATTGGCTTCTATACCATTTATCAGTACAGTTGTTTTCCAACCACCATACATCTCATATACAAAGCGTAATACACGTGACGGTATCTTTCAGGAGCACCAGCAGAATCCATTGCTGAATGTAGTGCTGAATGAAGACGACTGGTTTGTATTCCCTGCCAAAGTAGGAAATATGCTCACATTTGTATATTTCCACAAAGACTTTATGGTACACGGTATAGGACTGGCTAACCTGTTCGAACTGGCTACCGAGACAGAGTACATCGGCAAAAAGCCTGATATGATCTATGTATTCGGCTATCCTGACGGCTTCGAAGAAAAACGTACCTTCTACTACAAAGACAAGAAGAACGATATACTGGTAGGCTATGCCAACTATTGCGATGATATAGACTATTTCGGCTATATGAAGAAGATGCTCCTTACGTTGCACAATGTGAAACAGATAGAACAACAACGCCTGCCTATACATGGTGCTATGGTGAACATCGTTTTACGCAATGGCAAAGAATCCAATATTATCATAGTTGGTGATAGTGGGGCAGGAAAGTCTGAGAGCCTTGAAGCGTTCCGTACGTTGAATGAAAATTATATACGCCACATGCGTGTGATTTTTGACGACATGGGCTACCTTAAAAAAGAAGATGATGGCACGATCAAAGCCTATGGAACCGAAATCGGCGCTTTTGTGCGTGTTGACGACCTCGATCCGGCTTATGCCTTCGAACAGCTCGACAAAGGTGTATATACCAATATGGACAGGGTGAATGCGCGTGTTACAATACCTATTTCAACATATAAAATCATCTCGAAAGGTTATCCGATAGACTACTTCCTGTATGCCAACAATTACAATGAAGCCGACAAGAAGATACTTATCTATAATGATCTGGATAAGGCAATTACCATATTCGAAGACGGTGCGCGTAAAGCGAAAGGCACAACTACCGAAAAAGGCCTTGTTAAGTCTTATTTTGCTAATCCGTTCGGTCCTGTACAGGAACGTGAAGCTACAGAGAAGCTTGTTCGCTCATACTTCAAAGACATGAAAACTGCCGGAGTACAGATAGGTGAAATGCACACATCGCTGGCTATTGATGGTAAAACAAAAGACGGACCTCGTGAGGCTGCCGAAGAACTGTTTACCCTGATCAACGAATAAAATTCAATTAGATCTCATATGTGAAAAGCTCTCTGTTATACAGGGAGCTTTTTTAGTTAGCGATCTGATGTTTTTCGCTTTACGTGAGATGATTTAAACAATAATCAATAAATATATTTAGCAAAAATTCAATTACATGAAATTAATTTCAATAAAAACTAAATAATATTTATTCATATGTTGATATTATTAATATTATCATATATATTTGTAAAAAATATATGAATTATGTTACCCTGTAATTGTCCGAGTTGCCAATCGCAACTAAAAGTAAAAAGCCTGAAATGTGAAAATTGCGGCACCGAAGTACATGGCCTTTACGAATTGCCTGTATTGACGCGCCTGTCGGTCGAAGAACAAGACTTTGTCCTCAAGTTTGTAAAAAATAGCGGAAGCCTCAAAGATATGGCTAAGCTGTTGGGACTGAGTTATCCTACTGTGAGAAATTTGCTGGATGATATAATCAAAAAACTTAACAGCTATGAAAAATAAATCGACTATCGTAATATGGCTATTCAGACCATTTACTTACATTGCCGGAGTAAAAGCATTATTGGCGGGCATTGCCGTTATGGCATTGATATCTATATTAGGTTATCTGAGTTATACTCATTTTGACGGAATTATAGATATACATCTCAATTGCCTGAGTTCTCCGACACCTTATATTATCCATGCATTCTATCAGTTATCTACCTTAATTATACTTACAGCTGTATTCTATATTACAGCTCGTGTCGCATCCAAATCGGAAACACGCCTTATCGATATTGCCGGAACGATGGCATTGTCGCAAGCTCCCCTTATAATAGCGGCATTGTTAGGCTTTATTCCCTCATTTCATGTATGTATAGAAAGTCTGAATACGGATATTATAACTGTACTACAGGCAAATATTATACCTGTAATGATCAGTGCTGTTGTATTTATGATATTCTCCATCTGGTCTATCATACTCAAGTATAATGCTTATTCCGTATCGGCAAACCTGAAAGGGGCAAAGGCATGGATATCATTCGCTGTGGCATTGCTAATTTGTGAAATAATATCCAAAATAGTCCTTTATCAGATTGTACCACTAATAAAATAAATAAGTCTTATGAAAAATATAATTATTACAATAGTTTGTCTGCTTTTATTGGTATCGACATCGCTCTCTGCTCAATTAATTATTGCAGAAACCCCCATCTCCTTAAAAACATCATCAGGAGACATACATGGAACATTGAAAGTGCCTTATATTGTTGATAGTAAACAAACTCCCGTTGTTCTCATCATTGCAGGCTCAGGCCCAACCGACAGGGACGGCAATAACCCGCAAATGAAAAACAACTCGCTGAAAATGCTTTCAGATGGTTTGTATTATCATAACATAGCCTCCCTTTGCTTTGATAAACTTGGTATCGGCGAAAGCAAAGATGCAATGAAACAAGAATCCGACCTACGTTTCGAAGACTATATTAATGATGTGCGCGGTTGGATCGACTTATTATCTGAAGATAAACGATTTTCCGAAATCATTATCGCCGGACATAGCGAAGGCTCATTGATAGGCATGATAGCCTCTGTAAACAATCCTAAAGTTTCCCGATATATATCATTAGCCGGATCGGGAAAACCCGCTGACGAAATACTGAGGGAACAGCTCGATAAGCAGTTGGCAACCCAGCCTGCCATAAAGGAGACTATGTTTTCGTATATTGATAAACTCAAAAAAGGCGAAACTATAGCAGATGTGCCTGTAGCATTCAATTCCCTCTTTCGTCCTAGTGTACAGCCCTACATGATTTCATGGTTCAAATACAATCCACAGGTCGAGGTAGGTAAACTAACCATCCCTGTGCTTATCGTACAAGGGACAACCGATATACAAGTTCCTGTCGAACATGCCGACTTGCTGGCTGCAGCTAATAAGGGATCGCAGAAAGTGATTATTAAAAATATGAACCATGTACTCAAAGACTGTGAAAGCACCGATATGCAGCAACAAGTGAGCACTTACACCAATCCCGATATACCGATCAATAAAAGCCTGATAACAATTATATCCTATTTTATCAAACAATAATACTAACGGGAGCGGCTCTAAATAAGCCGCTTTTCATTTTATTTATTAACACCTTTACTTTATTTTCTTTTCAGATTATTCATAACTCAAATAATCTTATAAATTTGTATTTGTCTTCGCACGAATGTAAACAAATACTATAAGATTAAATAATGGAAATAACACAAAAGAAGATCGAGGAGCTTGCACCCAATGCCGATGCCGCCAAAAACGGACGCGATCTTGTAAAAAAGAACAAATTTGCCAATCTTAAAATTTCAGCTGAGAAAAACCTTATCTGGGGCGAATGTGCCGGAAGCGGAAAGAATCCCTACTTTTGTTCGGCTGATTATATCGAAGAGAATAACCCCGTATTCAGATGTAATTGTCCAAGCCGTCAATTTCCATGCAAACATGCCATAGGTCTACTATACGCTTATGAAGCCAATAGCGGGGCATTTGCTGTAGCCGATGTGCCCGAAGATATAACATCTAAGCGTGAGAAAATAGAGAAAAAACAGGAAAAGAAAGCACAGGAAAAAGAGACAATAAAAGAGAAAGCCGAAAAACCGAAGAAAGTAAACAAGGCCGCCTTTATAAAAAAAGCAGACACACAGCTCGCCGGAATCGAAATAGCAGGCAAAATACTAAAAGATATAGTGCAGACCGGACTGTCGTCTGTAGATGCAAAGATCAGCCGCACACTACAGGCACAGGTGAAAGAACTGGGTAATTACTATATTAATGGTATCCAGAGGGCATTCAACGACCTGTTGCTCGAACTGGGCGAAGGAGAAAACGAAGAATATACACGCGTTATCGACCAAATTAACTATATTTCCGCCCTGTTGAAGAAAAGTACAGCCTACCTCAATCTGCGGAAAGAAGATCCCGAAGCCGATCCGGAAATCGATTCGGCTATAGAAGAACAAATAGGCTATGTTTGGAAACTTATAGAACTGATGCAGTACGGACTATATGAAGAAAACGGCGAACTCGTGCAATTATCTTTCAACAGCTACGACAATCCGGCACTCAAGGAATATGTAGACGAAGGTATCTGGCTCAATCTCAAATCGGGAAAACTATACAAGACCAAGAACTACAGACCATATCGTGCTGCCAAGTATATCAAAGAGGATAATAGCAGCTTCGATGTACTCCAACTCAAAGAAATGTTTATCTATCCCGGCGACCAGAACCCGCGCGTCCGCTGGGAACCCGAAGCTGTAAAAGAACGAATAATAGAGGTAAAAGACCTCACATCTATTCTGGCGCTTGCATCGGGCAACTATGCCGATACCATAAAGTCGGTGAAGAATACTATAAAGAACCCGTTGATGGATAAAAATCCGGTTGTATTGCTTACACTGCACAAAGCCTATCTGAATGGCGATAACCTTGTGATAGAAGATAGCTTAGGCAATAAGTTGACACTGAAAGATATCCAGGAACAGAATATATCTTCGGCTACCAACCTAAAGGCTATACTGCCTGCAAATCCACAGGGTTTTGCTCTGGCTGTGATGATGAACAACGATGTGCAGACAGGATTATTGTCAGCTCAGCCTATGTCACTTATCACCCCTGAGAAAATAATCCGACTACTTTACTAATCTCAATTTTGAAATCTTGATATATTGAAATTTTGAAACAATAAAAATATGAGACTACAACCATTATACGACCTCCAACAGGAAATCAACCGCTTATTCATTGCCGGAAGTAAATTTGCAAAAGGAGACCCGCGACTACAGAAACACATACCTGTACTGACTAAATTAGGCGAGAAAGCTCCTGTATTCAAAAAACTGGCAACAGATATCGAAGACCTATTGATTACCGATTCACAACAGTCAGCAGATAAGCTGATGTCGGTATCTACTTTGCTATATTCCGTTCTGTATACACAAGGCGACTCAGTAGAAACCGATGTGCAAGAAAGCGAACATATCCCCAATATCCCTATCGAAGAAGTAAATACGGAATATTCTTACTTGCAGCTGAAGCCTGTAATGCAAGCGCTCACTACCAGCAATTCAGGACGGTTGGAAATACTGAAAGATGCACTCGAACGCAATGTATTCAACGATTCGCGTACCTATCAGTACCTTGATGTTGCCTTAGGCGATAAATATACCGAACTGTGCGACTATGTGGAAAAAACAATCATACCGAAAGTCGGTAAACCCATTATCCCTTTCTTGCTGCAAAACTTCAGATATGAAGACAAGACTGAGCAAACAAGACGCTTGCGCCTTCTGTACCAGTTCGGTTATCCCAAACTACAGGGGATGATAGATAAGATCATGGCAGAATCTCTGCCTGCTCTACAAGCCGAAGCTGTTATTATTATGGCAGATGATCCGAAGAACGAAGAACTGATTATAAAACTGGCCGACGATAAGAACAAACTTGTTCGTGAAGCTGCTTACAAAGCATTAGCAAAATACGGAACACGAACCAGTCTCGAAAAGCTGAAAGACATTTATATCAATAATAAAACCAAAGGCAATCAGGCGCCGATAGTGACAGCACTAGCTTCTTCGAAGCTTCCATTTTTTTTTCAGGAAGTTTTTGATCAGGTTAGCAAGTCGTTCGAAGAGTTCATAGCCCTCAATAAAGATGAAAAAGATAAAGTGCTGGTCGATAAACTGGAGAAATTAAGTGTCGATCTCGAAGTGTTTGAAAACAAAGGTACTCCGGAGGTCTTTGACTTTCTGGCAAAAGTGCTGAAAAGCAAAGAATACAACGATCTGGTATCAGCTAAAAAGAATTTGCTGGAGAATACGGCATTCCGTGTTACACATGCTGCTATTGGTTGTCTCAATACATTCGATAAAGCTAAAGTAATAGCATTTTATGAGCAGCATATCGACTCTATCCCTAATGTTCACTGGCGATGGCCGTTGTGGAATAACTATTTTTATACGGCAGTAGAGTATGGCTATTCCAAAGAGAAAGTATTCGATACATTCGGTACGCAATTACGGAAATCGGTTAGCATAGGTAGCCTCTACGATGTATATACCAATGGCAGCAACTATTACTATTATAACGATAAAGATGTAGAAGTCTTTACTGACAAGATTGATCCGCGTTGGACAGGATTGTTATATCCTCTGTTTGAAAACCGTAAGGCAAAATGGAACTATGAATATGATCAGGCTCTACAACTGATAAATGCAATGGAGCCGCAAAGTAAGAAATTTGATGAACATCTTATTTCTCTGACTAAAACTACCATGCCGGGCGATCAGATCACAATCTTCAAATTGCTCGTTTCGCGAAAGGTGAAAGGCTGTTTTGAAACCATATATTCTACTATCGAGCGATTCCCTAAAAATACATATTACTATGCGCTCAACAGATTGAAGAATATTGGTTTCTGGGCACAATTTCCGAAAGAATATGCAGCTAAATTCCGCCAATTATACGAAAAGAATAAGCTTGAAGTATATAACGATATAGCTGATGAAATAGAAACATCAACCCTAAATTCATAACTCATAACCAACATACAATGGCAGAAAAAAAAGAAGACGTATTGCGGCTACCCGCCGAACTACTATACGCACACGAACTAGAAGCACTGAAAGAAGAAGATAAAAAAGAAGAAAAGCCGGCCGGATGGCAACTATCGCCCAAAGCTGTATTGAAATTCGTTATCGGCGGAAAAGCTAATGGCGTGGACATAAGACCTAAATACATAGGGCACGACCGTCTTGTAGAAATAGCTATTGCAACCCTGCTGACCGACCGTTCTCTTTTGCTGATCGGTGAACCGGGAACAGCAAAATCGTGGCTGTCCGAAAACCTTACGGCTGCTATCTGCGGCGATTCGGCAAAAGTAATACAAGGTACGGCAGGAACAAGCGAAGAGCATATCCGTTATTCGTGGAATTATGCCATGCTGTTAGCTAATGGACCGTCAAACGAAGCTTTAATAAAAAGCCCTATCTACCGCGCAATGGAAACAGGATCGGTAGCTCGCTTCGAGGAAATATCGCGTTGTGCATCCGAAGTACAGGATGCTTTGATCTCCATTATGTCCGAAAAAACGATTGCCATACCCGAACTCGGAAAAGAACTGCCTGCCCAACGCGGATTCTCTATTATAGCAACTGCAAATACACGCGACAGGGGAGTAAATGATATGTCGTCGGCTCTGAAACGCCGTTTCAATATTATTGTACTGCCTGCTCCTGCAAATCTTGAAACCGAAGTTTCCATCGTAACGAAACGTGTTGCCGAAATATCGAGCAACTATCGACTGAAAGCCAACTTGCCGACAAACGAAGCTGTAGAAAAGATTGTTACCATCTTCCGCGAACTTCGTCAGGGCATGACGCTCGACGAAAAGCAAAAACTGAAATCGCCAAGTGGGGTGATTTCTACAGCCGAAGCCATTTCTCTTATCACCAACAGTATGGCACTAGCTGCCAGTTTTGGCAACGGAACCATCACCGACGAAGATATGGCTGCCGGATTGCAAGGTGCTGTTGTAAAAGACGAAGATAAGGACAAACTAGTATGGAAGGAATACCTCGAAAACGTGATGAAAAAACGCGGGGCTTCGTGGCGCGGATTATACAATACGTGCAGTGATATAAACGGATGATAGAATGAGAAAAATATTTGTAATTCTGGCAATAGGTATAGTCTCTATAGCTTGCAATAACTCACAAAAACCTGTGACAAGGCAAGTCGGTGACGAAACTGTATCCCGGATAAGCGAAGAAGATAAAGAAATGAATGAAGCAATGTCAAAAGCTGTTTCTTCATTCGATCAATTTAAGAAAACATTTAAGGACAACAAGGAAAACGGGAATTCTCATTTTTTCTCAATAAAGATTGGATTTCCTTCTGAGGTATCAGGAAAAGAACATATGTGGGTTGGCAATCTGCAATTAAACGATGATACGTTTACCGGAATTCTGGACAATGAACCTTTAGATAAAAATATAGGATATAAATACGGAGATACGGTAATTGTAGATCCACAGCAAGTCAGCGATTGGTTGTATATAGATGCTCAGACTGGTTTAACTCATGGTGGTTATACCTTTAAAGTAATACGTAACAGAATGTCGCCCGAAGAAAGAGCTGCATTCGATGCTGAATCAGGACTTAAGTTTGAATAATAGAGAGAATGACTGATAAACTAAATATATTCGGTGTACGCCATCTTTCGCCGGGAGCATCCTATCATCTGATACAATATCTTGAAGAAAAGAACCCCAAGTGTATCCTGATAGAAGGCCCTTCGGACGCTACAGCTATAATAAGCCATATAGCGCAGAAAGATGTTAAACCACCTATCGCCTTACTGGCATATACAACCGAACTACCCATCGAGACGGTACTCTATCCGTTTGCAGCCTATTCTCCCGAATATCAGGCTATCTGTTGGGGAGTGAAGAAAAAGCTCGATGTGCGCTTTATCGACCTGCCTGCCGATATTATGCTCAAGTTGCGGCAGGAGAGGGGCAAGGAAGCAAACGAAGCCGCCGGAGAATTCTATATGTTCCACAACGGATTGTACGATAGAGTAGCCCGACAGTATAATGAAGATAACTATGAAAGTTACTGGGAGCGCAATTTCGAGCATAATCTGAATGCCGGAACATTCCGCGAGGGACTTGGTTTTCAATCGTCCCAGATAAGGGATATGGTTGTAGACAAGGAATACGAAGCCGTACCTTACGATTTTTCGTACAATCTGATACGTGAAGCGCACATGCGCAGGGAGATACAAAAAGCTATCGCCGAAGGCTTCAAGCCGGAAGAAATTGTTATCATTGTCGGAGCATACCACATGGCGGGTATTAATCTCGAATTGCCGTCTATGTCGGACAGCGAACTGAATAAGATACCGCGTGCTACATCTCAGCTAACACTGATGCCATATTCGTATCTGAGACTAAGCAGCCGTACAGGCTACGGGGCAGGCAACAATGCACCCTACTATTTTGAGCTAATGTGGAAAGCTATACAAAAAGATAAGCTCAGCGATCTGCCTGCCGTATATCTGTCTAAAGTGGCAAAGGTATTGCGCGACAGGGGGAACAATGCTTCTTCGGCAAGTGTGATAGAAGCCGTAAGGCTGGCAAATGCACTCACATCTATGCGCTCGGGCTCTATGCCTGTACTCAAAGACCTGCACGATGCGGTGATAACATGTTTCGGAGGAGGAGAATTGTCTCCTGTAGCCGAAGCTATTAATATGATCGACATCGGTACAGCTATCGGTAGTCTGCCCGAAGGGGTGAGCCAGACACCCGTACAGGAAGATATGAATCAGGAATTGAAACGCCTGAAACTCACAAATTATAAATCAGCAGTAGCACAAGATCTTACACTCGATTTGCGCGAAAACCTGAAAGTAAAGACACAGGAAGCAGCTTTTATCGATCTGAACCGTTCTACATTCCTTCACAGGCTCAAGGTGCTTGGTATACACTTTGCCGAACAGGTTCGTGTATCACAGGATAGTGCTACATGGGCAGAGAAGTGGGTGTTGCATTGGACTCCGGAAGTGGAAATAGAGATTGTGGAAGCCAATCTGAAAGGCGAAACAGTAGAAATAGCCGCCGCTTACGAACTCAAAGAACAGCTCAATGAATGTACCGATGTATCTCTGGCCGCTAAAATCATACGGTTAGCCTGTGAATGTCATCTCACTAGTATATTCGATAACGCACTAAGTACATTGCAACGCCTGTTGGTCGATTCCAATAACTTTAAGGAAACGGCGAATGCAGCACACGAGTTGTCGGTACTTATACAATATGGCGACCTGCGCCAGTTCAATCTGGCACCACTGATTCCTATATTGCAACAGTTGTTTTTGCGCTCGTCGCTACTGCTTATCGAATCTTCTTCGTGCGACGACAAGGCCGCAACAAGTATTGTGCAGGCAATAAATATAATGGAATTGATATCGCAGCAGCAATACGATACGGTCGATGTGGAAACATGGCAAAAAGAGCTACACAAACTGGCTTGGCGCGACGATCTGAACACCAAGCTTTCGGGCGTGGCATTCTCTATCCTATTGGAACATAATCTGGCTACAGAAGACGATTGTGCAAAAGAAGTATCGCGACGCCTGTCGCCGGGTGTGCCTGCCGATTTAGGTGCGGGATGGTTTGAGGGGCTGTCGGGGCGTAACCGTTATGCTTTACTGTCACGCGTACCGCTTTGGCGCGAACTGGATAAGTATGTGGAACAACTTGACGATGACGAGTTTTTCCGTTCAGTGGTATTTCTGCGGCGGGCTTTTGGTGATTTCGAGCCGAATCAGAAGAACAGTATTGCCGAATTGTTAGGTGACATCTGGGGTACAGGAGCAGAAAATACAGCCGAAATATTACAGGCTGAACTTACGGAGACAGAGACGGAAAAGCTGGATGAATTGAATGATTTCGATTTTGAGTTTTAAGGAACATGAAACAGTAAAAAATTATAGCAGGTATATTCTTCGCCTTCGTAGCATTAAACTTACTTTTTCAGGCTTTTGGAAGTACAGTTCCCGAATCGTATGAAAAATTAGCAACGTTTTTGATTGCCTGAGGACTGTCTTTTTGTTTTTTTGCGTAGTGTCTACAAAAAGAAATAACGAATAGAGTTCTACTCATATTTTATTTTTATATCTTTATGATACACATGAGTGATATAGAACAAGTATAAATGTAAATCAGAGTTACAACTTATCCAATCAGTAGATAAAAAGATAATCATCATGAAAAACGAACTGATTTATAATAGCTTTCTGGAAGAAATAACACGCAAGATTTCACAAAAAACAGTTGTAGTAGATCTTCTTGCAGATATACTACATATAGAAAAGGGTGCTGTGCATAAGAGAATGAAAGGAGAGATTCCATTTACTTTTTCGGAGGCAATGACCATTTCCAGATATTTAGGCATTTCTTTGGATAATATGGAAATGATCAGCCAGGAAGAGTCTCATTCATTTAAATTGAAACTAATAGAATATATTAATCCTGCCGAATCGGATTTTTCGTTACTCGAAGAGATGACAGCTATACTGAAAACATTCACAAATGTTCCGAATCCCGAGGCTGGTGAAATTACCAATATATTACCCCAACCACTGTACGTTAATCGTGAACATATATCCAAGTTTTATCTGTTCAAATGGAAGTATAGCTCGCAAAAAAAGCAGGGAGGGATTCGTTATAATGATATAGTTATCTCAAATAAGCTAAAAAAAGCCCGCAAAGAATATGTAAAATGGGCAAGGCTATTACACGCCGATTATATCTTCGATCGTTTACTTTTTCATTATCTGGTTACCGATATCAAGTATTTTTATCAGGTCGGACGGATTACTAAAGAAGACGTCCTGCTTATAAAACAGGATGTTGTAGATATTCTGGATGAAATAGATGAATTAACGAACACCGGAAAATTTAACGAAACCGGAAAAGAGGTGAATATCTATATTTCGAACGTAAATGTAGATACTAATTATATTTACATTTCCACTCCTCATTATCAGTTAACTATAATAAAAGCATTTTTACTCAATGGAGTTGCATCTACCGACAAAACAACAGTTGAAGAGGTAAAACGTTGGATACAAACAAAGAAACAGCAATCTACATTGATTACAAAATGTAATGAAAGAGACAGGGTTAACTTTTTGAAAGAACAATATAATATTGTGGAAAGTTTAGCACAACTTTAATTAAATGGAGCAAATAGAAAAAAAACAAAATATGACCCGTTGGCGCCTCATTCTTGGCGAAGATACACGCGCCTTGAGTAATGTGGGGCTAAGTGAACAGGAATCGATAATGGATGCCGCACTGGCTGCTATATATGACGGAGATTCGTCGCAGGGTGGGGGATCGGGTAAACAAGGAGGCAAAGGCCGTTCGATGCCCAATCTAGCTAAATGGCTTACTGACGTACGAACTTTCTTTCCGCAGGATGTGGTTAGCGTAATTCAATCAGATGCCATAGAACGCAAAGGTTTGACAAAATTACTATTCGAGCCGGAGACACTGAAAAATGTAAAGCCTGACATTTCGATGGTAGGCACACTGATGGCACTGAAAGGGCAGATACCAGAGAAATCTAAAGATACAGCCCGCGAACTGGTAAGAAGCGTGGTGGATGAAATAATGAAGCGGATGGAGCAAGACCTCCGCCGTGCTGTTACAGGCGCATTGAATAAGAAAGCACACTCACCGATAGCGAATTTCGCTTCTACGGACTGGAAGCGGACTATCAATCGTAATCTCAAAAATTACGATACCAAGACAAAGCGTCTAATCCCTGAAAAATTCTATTTCTTTGAACGTACTCAAAAGCAAAAAAACTGGACAGTGATACTCGATATAGACCAAAGCGGTTCTATGGCCGATTCTATCATCTACTCTTCGGTGATGGGTTCTATATTCGCCAGTATGCCTGCCTTAGACACGCATGTGGTTGCCTTCGATACAGAGATAACCGACCTTACCGAACTATGCCGCCAAGACCCTGTAGATATGCTTTTCGGTGTACAATTGGGTGGAGGTACGGATATAAATAAATCTGTAGCTTATTGTCAGGACTTGATAGAGAATCCCCGTAAAACAATGTTTATCCTCATTTCTGACCTCTACGAAGGTGGTGTTCGTAAGGGCTTATTACGCCGTTTGTCCGAAATGCACGAGGAAGGTGTTAAAGTTATTACACTTTTAGCACTTTCCGATAGTGGGAAACCGGATTATGATGTAAATTTGGGGAAGGAAATCAGCAAACTGGGTATTGCCTGCTTTGCCTGTACCCCCGATCGTTTGCCCGATCTGGTTGCAGCAGCACTGAAAGGACAAGACTTACAGCAGTTTGGACAAAAAGACAAAGTGTAAATTAATTATGAATTAAGAATTATATATAAGTAATGATTTTTTTGATTCTTAAATTATAAAATCAACTATGGACTACGAGTATAACAAACAATATACAGAAAAAAGCAATACCGGATTTTGGGTGATAGCTGTACTAACTATCGCTATCTGCGGATATATGGCATACGCACACTTTACCCAATCTATTTATTCCGGCACGGTAGCTGTAGACACTTATGTGCAGGGAATAGGCATAGAGCAGACCGAATACAACCACATGAATTCCAGTGGGCGGGCTGTTGTCAATTTTATATTCGGTACCATATTTTCCGTCCTGCTTATTGGAGGAATAATCTCTATATTGAAGAAAAGCCTCAAAATACTGGCTATCTGTTTTTTTTCGTCACTTATATTCAGCCTCGTTATATTTGTAATAAACGAGGTGATGCAATATAGCTAAAAATCAGATAGATTTTGAATACCGGTTTTCCTTAGTACCCAGTAATTTATCGAATGAGGCCGCCACATTGCGCACAAATGGTGTGGCAGCAGGCAGAATAGTTATATGATCGTTGTCAAATTCGATGATTCCGTCCTCAGCAAACTCGTTCAGCGCAGTTGTGTTATAGTTTAGTGCAGCCATCACCTTGTCCACTGGAATCCGCATATCAGCAGCAATGGCATGCCAGTTGACTGTATAGTTGCACATTAGTGCTGAAATCACAGCACGCGTTACTTGTTCCTCGTCACTTAGCACATAACCTTTTGCAATAGGAAACACGCCTTTGTTCACCTGAGCAATGTATGTATCCAGATCTTTTGTATTCTGGCTGTAAGCTGTCGAGAGCTGACTAATCCCCGTCAGTCCGAAAGCATATACCTGTCCGGTAGTACGGCGGGTGCAATATCCCTGAAAGTTGCGATGTAGCTTTCCTGACAAAAGGGCAGTGTATAATTCATCATCGGGCAGTACGAAATGATCAAGGCCAATAGTCTTATATCCGGCTTCCGTCATCATCCGTTTAGCCGTTCCGTACATTGCACTTTTGTTTTCTAGCGATGGTAAACCTGTTTTTTCCAGATTCTTCTGCAATTCGTTTACCCAAGGCACATGAGCATAAGAAAATGTAACAACTCTGTCGGGTTTCAGAGATATAGCCTTTTCTATGGTATGCGTAAATGTTTCCGGTGTCTGTAATGGCAGACCGTATATAAAGTCCATATTCAACGACAATCCTTTACTACGAATTATCTGCACCACATCATCTATCGGCATACATGCAGCACGTCTGTTTACGGCTTTTAATACATCTTTGTCGAAATCCTGAATACCTATACTTATTCTGTTGAAGCCGGCATCAGTCAGCTCATTCCAATAAGCCTCGTCCATATAACCCGGATGGCATTCTATAGCGATTTCGGGGTCTTCAATACAGTCAAATTCAGATAAGAACATCTGATTCAGTTCTTTCAGTACCGAAACTGGCTGAGAAGTAGGCGTGCCTCCACCATAATGTATCTGCGATATTTTTCGGCGATGATCTAGCAACGGCAGGGTCATTCTAATCTCCTTCTTTAGAGCATCTATATAACTGTTCGTTACAGCTTCTTCCTTATATGTCTGCGAATTACAGCCACAATAGTAACATAGCTGATAACAGAATGGTATATGTATATAAATGGAGATATGACCCGAATTTTTACCATTCGATGCAATTACAGCACTGGCATACGAATCGGCTGTAAACGATTCGTTAAAGAAGTTAGCCGGAGGATAACTCGTATAGCGCGGTACAGGTATGCTGTACTTATTCAGTAATTCTTGTTTCATTTTTCTTCAAGCCCCCTAAATCCCCCAAGGGGGACTTATAAAGAGGATATTTTAATTAATGCTTATAAATATTTCATTTTGATTCTGTCGATTTTAGCTAATACCGTACAATGTATCAATTACGCTTTCTTTCGCGGCTTTGCCTCAAGCCTCACCTTCGGGGAGGTTGGAGGGGCTCCTTAGTTTAAATGCCAACAATATAAATATCAACGATATAGCAGCAATGCAGGCTTCAACGACAAATAGCCCTTTGTATGTGATCATGGCTGCTATCTTACCCGAACTTACTCCCATAATAATACCACTCAAGTGAGTGATAACCGTCTGTATAGTAAAGTCTGTTCCTTCATATCCCTTACGTACACAGTCCATAGCCGTAGTGTAAACTACAATAACCGACATGCCATAACTGCCCCACAATATGCAAATACCGAAATGAAGAGTCGCTATATTGATAGGGAGAACGGTTACCAGCAGACAAAAGTAGATAGCTGTGGCAAGTGTACAAACGGCAAACAGGATGCGGGCAGCATGGCGTCCTATCTTGCGAACGACAAAACCACCGCCGAAAGATGCCAGACAGCCGATCGATGTACCTATAATTCCTGACATGATACCTATTTCTTTCATATTGTATCCGTTATCTACCAACATAGGTTTCAGCATTGCCAATATACCTATCAGTCCGGCATAGTACAGGAAGAGGAATACTATTTGTTTCCAGATTCCTTTTTGTTTAAAAAAGCCGAGTATGTCGTTTGAGGTAGCCTTTTCGGCTTGTTTCTCTTTTATGATACTGCCTTTTTGACCTGTACGGAAGAATATCAGCGGAATAACGGCGATAAGTACAAATATGGCAAGGAATGGTAACAGATTGCCCCACCCGAATTTATGATAAAGTAGTAGTAATAGTCCGCCACCTACCATAGCTCCGGCAAAGCTACCCATCGACTGCATACTGTTTACGAGGCTTTTGTCTTTATTACTGAACGAAATCACAGCCAGTGCATCTGTCGCTATATCCTGTGTGGCCGATGCGATAAAAGATAGTATCACAAGCCCTATGATCAGATAAGGGGTAGTCTGAAAATTAAGGAAAGATACAGCAAATATAATAACGGCATATATCAGTTCGGACGAGAATATCCAGCGTTTGAAGTCAATAAGCTTGTACGTAGAACGGTCTACAACCGGCGACCACAGGAATTTGAGTATCCATGGTAGTTTGAGCAGTTGCAGCATCCCGATAGTCTCAAGGGAGAAATTCTGTTGTCGCATTATTACGGGAATTACCGTTGAGAAAAAGCTCATCGGAATCGACTGTGCAATGTACAGGCAAAAGAATGTAAATAGTTTCCCTCCTTTATGTATGTCTACTTTCATGCTCAAAATTTAAGGTTCACATTGATGCCACATGTAAACGGCTTCCCTTTTTGGACAAACCGCCCTGTAGATGTGGAAAAATAATATGTGATATAATCTTTGTTTCCTATATTCTTCATCCACAGGTCTACCGATACCTGTTTTCTCACAAACGACACCTGTCCATTGAACAGCCCGTAATAGCTCTGCATAATATCGTTCTCGTCATCCCAGTAGAGTTTTCCTACTCCAGTGTACTGGCCATTCAAAACAATATTGTCGAGCCAGTTCTGTCTTACGTCGATTGTATAATTAGCAGCCAATGACAGGGTATTCTGCGGTATCATAGGCAGATAGTTTTTGTCGTAAACGATATCTCCTTTCTTATAATCCTTGTATTTGGCATGGGTATAACCGTATGATAACTGAAAATTAAAATTCCGCAATGGATTCACCTGTGCCGAAAACTCTAATCCCTTGCTGACCGTCTTTCCTGCATTACGTAGGATAAAACCGCTACTCAGTGTTTTAGGTTGTGTTATCTGCTGGTCTTTCCAGTCGATATAGAAAAGGGTAAGATCGAGAAACAACAGATTATTGAAAAAACCAGATCGGGCACCTACCTCATAGCTCCAGCTGTGTTCTGGATCGAAAGTACGGTCTTCTTTCACCTCTTTATCGGCAGTATTGTTGAATCCACCTGTTTTATATCCCCTGCTCACCGAGAAGTAAGCCAGACCATCATTGCTGAATTTGTATTGTATAGAGCCTTTCGGTGTTACCTGCGAAAAAGACAATTTATCTTTCATCGGATCATCTACTGTGGTAGGAGTGATACGCTCGAATGTAGACTTAGTTTTTTCCCAATCGTAACGTACACCTAACAGAAGGGACAAATTAGGAATGAAAATATCATTGATCACAGACTGATGATAAGCCGCAAAGCCTCCCGACGGATTATGCACATCCTGTAAAGTATGCTTATGTTCTCCGGTAGTACGGTTGTCTACGTCATTGGTCTGAAAGTAGTTCTGATAAAATCCGAAAAGCCCGAACTGCCATTGATAGCGGCTATCTTCTTTTATCGAACGAATATTGAATTCTTGCGAATACATCTGTTGACGATGATAGAAGTCTACATACAGGTTATCTTTTGGCGAAAAATCCTGATCAAGCCCTTGTTTGCCATCAAAGAATTGAAACGAAGTCTGCGAGCCAAGTTTATAACTATCAGTCACATATTCTATATTAAGCCCATTAGTAGACATGTTGCGGCGGTAAAAGCTCGGAATATTGTAATTCACATCTTCTATTGCTCCGGTCTCTTTATCATATATACGATATGGATAGCCATCCTGATCGGAATATTCGTACGCCATCACAAGATGTGCCGTCAAACGTGGCTGTATACGCCAGCTGAGCCTTGCACGCGCCGATATGGCATCTATCGGATCAGCTTTTTTCTCTGTATATTTATTCTCAAAATAGCCGCCAGAGTGCATATAATTCCCCGATACAGCATAGCCGAATTTATTGTTCACATTGCCGTAATGTGATACACCCGTACTGTAATTATTATGGTTACCGGCAGACAGATTCAAGTGAGTCCCTGTATATTTAAAAGGCGAGCGGGTAAAAACGTTTATTATACCACCCATCGTATTTCGTCCGTAGATAGTGCCTTGTGGTCCTCTCAGGACTTCAATGCGTTCTATATCATTAATATTAAAATCAAATGTAGAGCGATCGAAATAGGGTACACCATCGACATACAATCCGACTGATGGTGCGTTCTTTGATGCACCTATCCCTCTGATGAATACCGGAGAAGTCATTTTAGAGCCATAATCGGGCATATAAAGATTAGGCACAAGTGCCGTAACCTCTTTTATGTTCAATATGTTGTATTCTTTCAGCTCCTTAGCAGAGAGTAGGGTAGCGGCTATCGGCTCTACAAGTAGTTTGTCATTTTGCTTAAACGATTCTATCACCACTTCATTTGCCGTATATCTCAGAATCACAGAGTCACTATCAATAGTAGGTACATCATCGGCTGATACACTGACTGATATGGTTGATAGAAATAAGATTAGCAAATGAGTTAGCCTATAATTCATTCTCTTTCAGGAAATATGATAGTTTTCGGTCAATTTAGTTGATATGCAAAAGTAAAGAAAGACAGATAAAGAGTCAATCACTAGATGTAGTGATTATTTACTTTCCTGTTCAAAATTATAAATAAGAATCTGCCGAAAGTATCATAATTGTTACACTTTCAAATAATATATGATAGTTAGCAGATATACAAAAATAGGGAAAGACTGATAAAGAATCAAGCACAGAACTCAGATTCAACTATTCATTGTATCTTTGTTTTTTACAAAATTATGATTGAAACATGACTGAAACTATATATGACTGTGTAATAGCAGGAGCGGGGATAAGCGGTATCTCATTTGCTCACTATCTGCATACTGTAGGTGCTAAAACACTGCTATTGGAACAGAACGAAAGGGTAGGAGGACAGATACAGACAGCTACTACAGAAAGTAATCCTATGTATTGGCGGGAACTTGGTTCGCATACCTGTTACAATTCATATACTCATCTTCTGTCTATTGTAAAAGAGATCGGTGCTGATGATTCTGTATTACCTCTGAAAAAACAAAGTTATGTACTGTATGACAATAAGATAAAAAGTCTATTTGCAGGTATATCCCTGTTTCCATTTATATTTAGTATACCAAAAATGTTTCTGGCTGATAAGACCGGTAAAACAGTACGCGAATACTTTCGTCCGATATTTGGCAAAACAAACTATGATAAGCTGTTCCGGCATGCTTTTAGAGCCGTTATTTGCCAACCGGCCGACAACTATCCGGCTGAAATGTTTCTTAAGCGCAGAAAAGGAAGATTTGAAGAGTTCCCGCGTAAATATTCATACAAGAACGGGCTAAACACTCTAATAACAGATATTATAAACAAAGACGGACTGGAGGTAAAAACAGGCTCGAAAGTGGAATTGATAGAAAAGCAAAATGATATTTTCGTTATAAAAACAACGGGAGGTGTAGTTTATAAGGCAAAGAATGTAGCATTGGCAACAAATCCGCAAATAACTGCCGAGCTATTGAAAAATACAGAACCCCTGTTGAGCGAGCTATTAGCAACTATTCCTGTATTCAGATCTGAGTCGGTAAATATTACCATTCCGAAAGATAAACTGGCATTGAAAGAGGTAGCAGGAGTTATTTCGCTATCCGATGAATTTATGTCTGCTGTTTCACGCGATATGGTGGAAGACGATACGCTGAGAAGTTTTACTTTCCATTTCGAAAAAGGGAAGAAAAGCGAGCAGGAGAAGCTTGATCTTATCTGTAAGGTTTTGGGGATATCGGCTCAGGATATTATGGAAACCGTAGCGACAAACCATGAATTGGCTTCGACAGGCATACAACACTTACATCTGAACAATCAGGTGGAAGAAAAACGACAGGATAGTAATATTTATATATTGGGTAATTATTATTACGGTTTATCAATAGAAGATTGTGTAAATCGCTCTAAAGATGAATTTGAGCGTTGGAAGAAAAATTATTGATGTCAGGCGACTACTTCTTGTTGTTTTTTAGATTTTTCTGTTTTCCGTTTGTTCTTCAATCCCTTCATCATTATCGGAAACCGCTTTACAGTATGTGCTATCAGCAATGCTACCATCAGAAGACTCAGCCTGTAATGCCACAATCCGACTGAGGAATTACCTCCTTCAATAAAGAAAACCAATATAATACCGGTTACGACCAATATGACAAACAAAATGGAAATAACTATTGTTACTTTACTTTTCTTGCCTGCTCCATTCTTTATCAACCCTTTGTACCAAACCCAGTGAGCTTTTACATGTAAGTAACCTAATACAAGGGTGACAATTCCCACTACAATATGCCAGTGTGCCCAGAATGCCCATACTTCATGATTATCAACATGGTCTGCTACATGCAGTTTCAATCCGGTATAAGTAAGCAATATAAATACAGGAATAAGCAGTGCGTCTATAATAAATATTGACTTTCCTTTTGTCAATGAGGACGATTTTGCCATAATTACTATTCTTTTTTATTTGACACAAACTTAATTCATAATCAGATAGTATCAGAGGATAAAACAATACAAAAATAGTATATATCGAATATTTTACTAAATTTGAGAATATTTTATGGTAAAATAATGATATATACAAAACAAATAGGTCTTTCCGATCTGGGAATAACAAATTATAAACTTGCTCTCTGTAACTTTGATAACAATATAGTTGTAGGAGGGATACAAAAAGGTGATATATCCCTTATTCCTGAAATGTTTCCGGTCAGGACTTCCGTTATGATCTTTATTATAGTAAAGGAAGGAACTTTACTAGCAGAACTCGATTACACAGCACATTCGATGAATAAAGACGCATTCATTATAATATTACCAGAACATATAGTGCAAAAAATAGAGGTGAGCGATGACTTTAAGGCACATATCCTAATAGTCGATCAGCAATATTTTAGCAGCGTAGAGGAAAACAGACGCCGTATATATCATGCCAGTTTCTTAAATATCAGGAGAAATCCGGGACTTCTATTATCTGAAAAAGAAGTATCAGTCGTGTCCGAATGTTACGAGCGGATAAAACAAAAGATTATACAGCAGGGACACCATCACCGCGAAGAGATTATAAAAATACATCTGATAGAATGTATGCTCGAAGTAGAAAATATACTAATAGAACATGATTACGGCTTGGAAAGTAAAGAGATATCGCGGCAGGAATATCTTATGTACAATTTTTTTCAGCTATTGCAGGAAAACGGAAAACAGGAGCATCAGGTTATGTTTTATGCCGATAAGCTATCTGTTACGAGTCAATATCTGGCTTCTGTACTAAGACAACTTACAGGCAAGAGCACAAGAGACTGGATTGCAGAAGCACTGATTATCGAAGCCAAAATTTTGCTGAAATATTCTGAACAGAGTATGCAACAAATAACAGATACGCTGAATTTTTGCGATCCGTCGGCTTTTGGTAAGTTTTTTAGAAGTCAGACTGGAATCACTCCATTCCAATACAGGAAACAGTATCTGACTAATTCTTTTGGCTCACTGTAAAACCTTGAGGGGATAAATACAGTTTATTATTACCTTGTGGTTTATTGGATAACAACTAGTTATAAGTTCTATTCGAGAACTAAGTAACTGTTTAAATTTGATTGGCATTCTTATTTAAACAGTTACTTGGTGTAACACTTTGTGTTCTTTGTAGTTAAATCTTATTTCTTTTACCGAAAAGAACACAAGCAATTGATTATAAAGATAATAAACAAACAATTGCGTACTATACCTTATGTTAAACTCACGTAAATATTTTATTCAGACAATTTATTCAATAAAATTTTAGCTGTATTCAAATCATCATTCCACGTTTCGGTTCTTTCGACAGTACCCAATTTAGCTATAGCTGTATTTATCCTGTCTAATTTAATTCTATCTGAATCAGTATTACCTTTAAGAAGTTGTTTTTTTATAATCTGTATTTTTTCATAATCTTGAATACCCTCTACCAGCCTTTCATATCGGATAGAACTTCTGGCTTCGGGATATACAATATATGTATCTCCGGCAGGCCATGTACGGAAACGGGAATCAATTTCAGGATTCTCTACCCACGAGTTGAAAGCCCAGCGTAGAAATCCGTCAAAATTATTGGCTGCAGTAAACCAACCTATATATGCTGATTCGGCACTATCAGAGAAGGTAAATTGATTGGGAAACGGATGGGCACAACATAAATAGAAAGTTGTGATTAGCCCATTTTTTCTTCGTTGGTCGATATCTTGCAGATCTACTGAACTCTCAGCACCTACACACATATCTTTGATAAAAGGATATTTTTTATAACTTTTATGATTGTCTGCCAGAGCTATTCCTAATTCGGGAGCATATTTTTTCAATACATTTAGTGTTGCTTTCATTGCTTCAGGGCTACGTTCATCCATCGCAATGTTTGTTATTTCGAGCCAGCCTTTTTCCCTTAGATGTTTCACAAAGTCTGGTAAGAATGTTCCCCATATTTGTTCAAATTCTTTTGATCCCGGTTTAGCACTTAGGGTTAAAGTCGTTTGGGTTTGAGCATCTTTATAGTGCAGCTCATCATTCCATGGAGCCATAGAGTAGCAGTTGATCATTTTCTTTATACCTGTATCTATCATAAATTGTACCCAGCGGTCGAATACAGAATAGTCGTAAGACCATGTACCATCAGTGTTTTTAGTCCATACAATCATGTCATCATAGGCATCAAAACATTGATGATTCCACGGATCCTTATTTAAGGTAGCAGTAATTACTTTCTGTCCGGCATTGGCCAGCATTCCCATCACAGGCTTCATTTTTTCGAAATGTTCATCGCTCCATGGTATCAGATTGTGTACACGCGCTACTGCACCTGGATGTTGCCATTGGTCGAGATGGAATTGCCACTCAGAAGAAGGAGGAAGTATTTTGTCCAATACTTCTATCTCCAACTCAAAGTTTTGAGTTTTCTGACCTCGCGCATATAAACAAATATTCCCTTTATAGTTTCCCGGCTGCGCTGTACGTGGAATTTCAACAGTAATCCATACAGGCCTTACCGTTTTAGCATTTATATTAAAACAGTCCAGGCTATCGAGCATATCAGGCGCTAAAGAAGCTTCATGGTTTTCGGGTTTACGATGGCCACAGCCCTCCGCAAATTCGTCTGTCATAACATAACGGACAAAACGAGCCAATGCAATTTGTGCCGAAAGATTTCCTTTATCGGACTTAAAATCATTAAACTCCAATTCTACCTGTTCTACATCATGTGCTGACCATAACAATAATTGCGCCGAAAGCCGTTCTCCCTTCCAGCCTGTAACCTTCTGATTAACTATATTTTGTTTTATATTGGGTATTACAGACTTCGGGTATTTGTTGTCGATACTGACGAATGATGCCATTAAATTTTCGCTTTGCATCTTGCTCCAGTCTGAAAGGATATTATTTGTGGGGTCCTTCATTTCCTGAAATGTATCACAGGTCTTAGCAGGCCTTTGCTTTGTACAATTAGCTAATAATAGGCATAATAGTATTGGTAAAAATAAACTCCTCATAAATAACTCATTCTTATTATTTTAAAATTAAATCAAACTGTAATCACGAAAGGGGGTAGTTTTTAATCTGTAATTAATTTATCCATAAACATAATATGTCCATTGAAAAGGATACTGTCACAAACTATATGCGATAATCATAATAGAAGTCCAAACTTCCCAATAGAGTAATATTCTTTATTGTCAATGGTGCTGATAATTTCTAATTTCACAAAATTAATTTTGTATTTTTCTTTAAATCTAACATATTGAGTATTAGGGTTATTTTCAATATTGCTAAACTCTTCTTCACCTATTATTTTCTGCCATTCTATACCATCATTACTTATATAAAAATTATATCTGAAAATAGTGCCTGACTTATTATCTCCAGCAACAGGAGTATAGGTAAAACCCGAAATTTCCGTAGGCTTGCTAAGACTAATAACCAGAGGTGACAGATCTATGCTCTTCCAATCTATAACAGATTGTCCATCATATATTGATTTTGATACATTTACAGGATTGATTATTTGCCAGTCTTTTGAATCTATTTCATTAAAAACTTTTGTATTTGCTTCTGTTGTTATGGGTGGGGCATAAAAGGCTCCAAAATTAGATATATTTACTGTGTTTCTTGCTTTCGTTACGGTTAGTCTCATTTTAGACGAAGTAAACTCAGGAACACGTAAAAGCCTTTTATATCCAATAGTAGTGCCATTTGCAACTTTTACCCACTTTTTATTTATATATGCTTCTACAAAAAACTCCTCAATACGTTGTCCCTTGGATATATCTTCTTGTATCAGAATGGTATTTATAGGGGAATTATCTTTTAGCAAATATTCAATATAGCTTCCTTCTTTCAGTGTTAATTGTTGTTCCCCCTTATTTATTTTATTATTTCTAAAAGTTTCCTCTATATATTCAGAGAATTCTTTTAGGCGGTCTTGGTCATGTTTATTTATCAATCCCGATGTGTCAGGAGGGATATTTAGTAATAGTAATGAACTGTAGCCAACGGATTTAAAATAAATATCAATTAATTCTTTTAAAGATTTTACTTTATGATCTTCTTCTTTATGGTAAAACCATCCGGGCCGTATGGAAACATCTACCTCAGAAGGATACCAGAATAATTCTGTTGCATGTTCTAGGAGTTTTCTACTTCCTAAATCTTCTGATTCATCTTTCACTCCTAAATTTTTATTTTGGATAGTTGCTCTTTGATAGCATGCTGGAGTTAATACAGTAGCATTCCACTCTGTTTCGCGTCCAATACCACTTTCATTTCCGACCCACCGGACATCATCACCCATAATTGCAGTTACAGCTTTGGGCTGTAATTTTCTTATTGTGGATAAAATTAGTTCCCAATCGTATTGCTGTTTTTTCCCATTAGGTCCTTCACCGTTAGCCCCATCAAACCAGACTTCATATATTTCACCATAATTTGTCAACAACTCAGTTAATTGTTCAATAAAAAACGAATTATATTCTAAAGTTCCATAACATTTAGCATGTCTATCCCAAGGAGAAAGATATACCCCGAAGCGTATGTTGTATTTGTCACAAGCATCTTTCAACTCCCTAACGACATCTCCTTTCCCATTTTTCCATTGAGCACTTGCTACTGAATGGGATGTTGTCTTTGTTGGCCATAAGCAAAAGCCATCGTGATGTTTAGCTGTTAACAGAATCATTTTAAAACCGTTGTCTTTCAATGTTTTCACACATTGATCGGCATCAAAACTTTTCGGATCAAATATCTTAGGATCTTCCGTACCAGTTCCCCACTCCCTATCGGTAAATGTGTTGATGCCAAAATGAAGAAAGGCAGCAAGTTCCATTCTCTGCCAATCAAGCTGTTGAGGAGTTGGAACTAATCTTGAGGCCATATCTATCTTTTTCTCAATATCTAGATTTTGTGTGAATTTTACATTTTTTTCGTAATATTCTACCTCTTTTTTAGAAGAGCATGACAGTAAGGACATTACTAAAATGCCTATACAAATAAAGCTAAATTGTAACAAGAGGCTACTTGTAGTAAAAATCTTACTAAGATATTGTTTGATGTTATAATAAATGGTATTTATCATTCTTTTTAGATTTTATGCAAACTGACTTTTATATACTCTTGAAGTTGTTGATATACAGATTATAACTTCATTAATAAGGCTAACCCGAATTGAGTGCACTTAGTCAAATAATAAGAGTCTGTTTAAGTTCTGGCAAAAATTATTATTACAGTTTCATTCAATTAGTTTTTAGCGACCTTTTACTATTTTCTTTTGATTTAGTTGGCTAAATCGGCAAGTAAAAATACAAAACCCATCTAAAATAGCTGTAAAAAAGATTTGCTATGAAATTTAAACAGACTCTTAATAAATCATATTAATTCCTATTGTTGATCGAAACGGATACCATGTTCCCAACCTTTTACAACACCTGTATCAGCAGTTGCGTCATGTCCATTTCCTGTAATATCGGCAAATGAGTTTCCGTCTCCTTCATCCATAGGCCAGTAACTTATCAGATCAGGATTGGCCGGATTCACAGAATAGTACATATTATTTTTAATCTGTGTTTGGGATATTGCCGTTTTCCAAAGGCGCACCTGACTCATGGCACATTGGTCTCTGAAATATGAACCACTGGATATCATCTGTAGGTAATCGAAACGTACAGAACCTCCTGCCGGTGCAGGCGGATCAAATTTCATTCGTTCTTCTCCGTCTTGATAAATCGTGAGAGTAGTTCCATCATATACAAATGCCCAATGATACCATTTATTGGCTTCAAGATCGGATGGTGTTTGAATTTGTCCCCCCAACGTTTTAATCTGCAAGTAATTGTAAGGACTATTCGCGTCACCGAAACGGATATAGATCTCGTGGTCGTCACTTCCTGTATAGAAGATAGCTTGGTTGTTTATACTGTATGCAGACATACGTGCCCAGCATTCTAGGCTCCACTGGGCTGTAGTTATTCCCCAATTAGTTTCAGGAGCAGCCTTTACTGCGCCAGATCTACCGTTTAATATAGGAACAGAGACATTCAATGGTTTTGCCAACAGATAAATAAACCGCGACTGAGAAGCAGATTTTTCTATACCTCCGGCAACTACATTTCCCAGTTCTACGCCCAGAGCATATTGTTTCCCTCCTGTATCGAAATCATCGACATGGATTGTATAAACAGCTCCTATCTCTCCGGCTGGGATTGTGACTTTAGCTCCGGCTGGAAGCTGAAGATCGGTCAAAGGATAATATTCACTATTGTTGGCTTCATTGTACGAATCCAACAATGATGGATTCAGCTTTATTTCTACCTCTACGTCTTTATCTATTTTCTTTGCTAAACGGACATTAACGGTTATATCTACTCCATCATCCATTGTCAAAGTAGTAGATTTGGTGGCTCCAGCGGCATCACTCAAATATACACTATTATCTTTCACTTCGTACTCTGCATTATCACATCCTGCAAACAAAACGGCAAAGGATGCGACAACAAAGCTTAATATATATATCTTTTTTTTCATAAAGCGATTGTTTTATCAAAAATTACTTAATATACAAATCATGATTACTCTTCGGAATCGGGTGTCGTAGGATTCAATCTTTCGTAATAGATTCTATACAAATTAGTGATTCCCCGGCGCAAGAAATAATATTCAGGAGAGCCATCATAATCATCTTTTCCTTTAGGTATATAATCGAATCCCGAACGATAAAGTCCGCAACCGCCTATTTGTTGATTCAGGCCATTGGGTTCATAAATAAATTCCGACATGCCTAAAAATCCACCTCCGGAATTAGCATAAGATTCAAAATTCTCGGTAAGTATAGTTCTGCGAACCACCTCTTGTTCAGTGATCCTACCCGCGGCAATGTGTTCGCTCATATCCTGAATTACTCCTCTGACACGAGTCGTACGGTTCGACTCGGTCATCGAGCCATAGGCTTGTAGTACAAAATAGTCTACATACTGAGATTCCCAATCCTTATCCATATGTGTCCATGTGCCAACTTCTCCATCGATAATGAAAAGGAGTCCCGGTATGGCAGGTTTACGTCCGTCACGGTCAACCCTCTGAGAGCCTGTGCCAAACCAGTAACCCAATTCTTCGACAAATATTCTTCGTTGAGTCTTATTCTTCCATAAATAATTTCCGCTTCCCTGACTTGGTTCATAGTCCCAGTCATAGCCATCATATCCGGCTTCAACAACGGCATCGTAGATAGCTTCGGCATATTTACGGATCGCAGGTCTTACAACAGCTTCATCGGAGCTATTACCTATATTATATATCGGATCTTCGGGCATATCGTCTCCTACCTTAGCCGAGAAGAGGGTTACTACTACTTTTGTCCCTTTTACCCTTTGCACGTATTCCATATCTGCTTTCCGCTCAGGGCTAAGATCGAATTTCGGATGTCCGCCCCAGTTTGAAGCAATAGTCACCGAATCGGGCAATCCCCTAAGGCTATTTTCTCCTGTAGGAGAAACTCCGTTCCAGTTATCGAACCATACAAATGTCTGAGGCAATCCCGGAGTGTTTTTCCACTCGCGAAGAGCGGCATAATATTCGTCTGTTTTTGTAGTTAAGTTCAGATCGGTATCGTTTACAGACTCCATATCGGTCCAGTCGCTACATCTAACAAACAGGATACATACAAAAGCCAGTAAAAATGATTTATTTAAAATATTTATTTTCATAATATCTTATTTTTAAGTGTCAATTTATGGTTTTTTTGCCCACCAAAGGTCAGTATTAGCAACATCATCTCCACCAAGCATTTGTACTGCTTTTTGGACATTCTCGTTATTACCCTGATATTGGGATTGTGGGAATGGTAAACGTCTCACCATCCGTGATGATGTATTCGTAACAGTTCCGATAAATCCGCTGGAACTAAGATTCTTCACAGCAGGGAAAAGTTGAGGAAATCCTGTACGGCGATGATCACTCCAAGATTCAAATCCCAGAGGATAATTAGCCAGCCATTTCTGGGTAATTATTTTCTCCAACTTTGTATTCGAGGCTGTTCCGGCATCATCCCAAGATACAGTTATAGGTCTTTCTACACTTATGGTAACACCTGTCCATATATCCCTGTTCGACTCGGGCGAGGTAGTACCTGTGAGATATTCTCCGATAGATACACCATGTTGTTCCATAGACAAACGAATTCCTTCTTCGTAGAAAGATTTTGCTTGCGTATCGCCTCCGGGAATCCAACCTCTCAGCGCTGCTTCGGCCTTAAGGAAGGCTGTTTCGGCAGCACAATAAACGAGTAAAGGAGAATCTGCCGTAAATGCAGGTTTCGAAAAGTAGGCCGGATTTGAATATCTGCTCTTGATAAGATTTTCGATACCGATACGTACCCCTCTATAAGTGGAGCCATAAGAGCAGATTGTCATATAAGCAGGACGACGTGGATCTGCGTATCCATTCATAAAAGAGGACAGTGTAGCGCTAATGGCCAGATCGCCCCAAGAAACAGAAGCTTTATAATAAGGATTATCCTGTGTCGGAATGAAAGCATTATCCGTATTTATTTCTATCGAACCACCTGCAATAGCTTCAGCTATTGCCTTTTTTGCATATTCTGTATCTACTAACGCAATGCGTACTGCCATCCTTAATTTTAGTGAATTTGCCAGCTTCAGCCATTTACTGAAGTCTCCTTTATACACAATATCATATTCTCCCAGCGGATTCTCGGACGGGCTTTCGGCCAGATAGCTTTTGAGTAGGGCAATGCTGTTATCCAGATCTGCCATCATATTATGATATACATCCTGAACATTATCATATTCTATCGCATCCGAGTCTACAAGACCTATTTTAGAATAAGGGATCGGTCCGTACATGTCAGTGACACGAAGCATTGTTGCAACTCTCAGAATAGATGCCCATCCATAGATATAACCCTTAGATTCTGTAACGTTCTTTACTTTTATAAAGTTAGAGTTAAAATCTACCATTATAGTTTTGAACGGATAATCTACCCAATCGTTGGCAGGATTGAAGGTTCCATAATTAGTTCCCTGCCAGTTGTTTGTAGTAGCCATATATCCTCCATACTGATTTCCTACCATCTGATCGACCATCTGGTTGCGATTTTCCTGAGCATAGTGCATAGTCGCAATCAAGGAAGAGAATAAAGAGCCTAATCTTTCGGATTCGGTAAGATCTTCTTCTGTAGGATTAGTCGGATGAAGATTCAGATTGTCGAAATCTCCGGTGCATGATGGTGTAAACAAAACTGCAAAAGACAGAATAATAGCAGTCAGTATTGTTTTAATCTTATATTGTTTCATAGTTTTAGTTCTTTTTAGAATTGTACCTTGAGACTAAATCCCATATTCCTTAAACTTGGTTGCATAAAGTAGTCCACCCCGGTATAGTAAGTACTTGAGGCTGATGCAACAACTTCTGGATCGAACGGCGCCTTGCAATATATTAATGCCAGATTACTCCCCACAAACCCAACTGTAACACCCGCAATATTATTAATCCATTGTCTTGGAATAGTATATTCAATACTAACTTCCTGCAAGCGGATATTATCGGCTTTGTAAACATAATAATCCGCTTTACCGGTACCTTCACCCACTACATTGAGGAAACTCTGAGCTGATATATTACGTTCGTTTATTGTTACACCTCCAGCTTCACGAAGTTGGGCACTTGATTTAGAAACACCATAACGGTCGAGTACAGCTTGAGTATTGGATACTACCATTCCGCCGAAACGTCCGCTAAGCAGAATATTCAATCTCACACCTTTATAGGAGAATGAGTTTCTCCATCCCATATGATACTTAGGCAATAAGGAGCCTATTTTCTTATATTCATCGGGGTTGAGGCTAACCATCGATGGTAATAAAGTAGCATGGTCGAGATAAATATAACCGTTATTATCGCGTTTAAAGTCGGTTGTCATATAAATATCTCCCATAGTACCACCTTCTGTAATTCGTACCACCGGAGAACCAGTACTTCCTAATGTTGCCTTGTCAAACTTGGTAATACCTGTATATTCATCAGAATTATCTAATAGACGGGTGATTTTATTTTTATTATAGGTAAAAGTATAATTAGAAGCCCATGAAAAATCACCCCATTTATTATCATAACCTAAAGCGAGTTCTATACCCGAATTCCTTACATTTCCTGCCTGTATGAGTTTCCCATCATATGTATCTCCAGCTTCTATAATCTGGTGTGTTTGATTCTTGGTATTAGATAAGTAATATGTTGCATCTAGTGACAGAGTTCCTTTCAGAAATTTCATATTAAGCCCAGCTTCGAATGAATTGGTAATCTCGGGTTTCAGGTTATAGTTAGGTCGTATTCTGGATAGAGAATAAGAGTCGGTTTGTTCATCGTAAATATAGAACTCCCGAGTCAGATACGGATCATAAGAATTACCAACCGAAGTGAAAGCTACGCGTGCTTTCAGATAGGAGAACCATCTGGGAAGAGTAACTTTTTCACTGACAAGCCCCGAAAGCCCGACAGAAGGATAGAAGAACGATCTTTCTTTCGATTGAGACCAGGCCAAAGCCGAATCCCAGTCGTTACGACCGGTGAGAGTCAGGTATAAGAAATTGTCATAACCAATCTCCGCATTTGCAAAAACAGATTGAGTCTGACGTTTGAAACCATCATCATCGAGTTTGAAAACACCTGTGGCACGTCCCATATTTTCTGAAGTAAACCAGTTTGTCACTTTTTCAAGGTCACCTTCCACCAGATGACTTTCCATGCGACGGTCTTTTATAGATCCCCCGACATTCACATTAAAAGAGAAATCTCCAATTCTTTTATCCAGACTTGCAATTGCATCGGCATAAGTTTGTCTTTCGTCACGCAATCCGAAACGATAACGTCCTTTCTTTCCTGCGAAAGTAGCCAATGTCCCTGCATGACGTTCGTCCGTATCACGAAAATTGGAATTATCTACATTCGCACGTCCTATTATATTCAGCCAATCGGTGATATTATATTTCAGGCTGGCAGATAATATGTAACGTTTCCTGCTCACTGTTCTATCCATCCTGTTCATTATCCAGTATGGATTTTGCAATGATAACCCTTGGTCTCCATAAGGCCAGAACTGAGTATTAACCTCTCTTGAAGAATTATAACGTTCATATAACTGCACTTCGCTGAAATCTTCTCCACGAGGGAAAAGGTAAAGAGCAGGTAATGGATTGAAATACTGGCCTTGCGAAACCATATTTTTACTTTTTTGTATAATATAGTTTACGCTGGCATCTAATAAAAACTTATCATTAAGAAATGATGTAGTATTCCGATATGTAAAATTATAACGGTCGTAATCGTTATTAGGCAATATTCCCGAAGCATTGTTAGCCGAAATAGAGAAGTAGCTTTGGCTCTGATCGTTACCGGCAGAAAGTGAAACTGTATTGGCTACATTTGTTCCTGTATTAAAGAATTTCTTCGGATCGAACCGGTAATTGGTAGGATCGCCCCAGCTCATAACGTTTCCATCTATATTACCATAGGTATTCTGGAAATCTGGCATTTTCATTGCCGATGAGAAGGTCGTACTGTTGCTATATGATACGGAAACTTTTCCTGAACGACCTTTTTTGGTGGTGATCAGAATAACTCCATTTGCTCCTTCATATCCATAAAGAGCGGCGGCTGATGGGCCTGTAAGTACCGACATGCTTTCTATATCGTCTGGATTAATATCGGCAACACTTTCTGTATTTGGTTGTGCCGAATAAGCACCCTGATCCATATTTGAGGTATTTCCCATATAATTATTCATTGGAACTCCATCGATCACATACAAAGCATTATTACTAAGTGTAATGGATTTTGAACCACGCATGACTACTTTAACAGCCGAACCCGGACCTGACGCACTAGAGTTGATCTGTACTCCGGCAACTTTTCCGGCAAGGGAGTTCATAAAGTTTGCATTTTTTACTGAGGTCAGGTCTTCGTTTGTTATTTGTTGTACATTATAACTCAATGCTTTTTCAGCACGTTTTATACCTAATGCTGTAACAACTACCGCATCTAACATAACATTGTCTTCCTGCAAGGTAAGATCAAATGTCGTATTACGTCCTACAGTTCTCTCCTGTTGTACATATCCCATATATGAAAATACAAGTATATCTTTCTCACTCGCCCTAGTGGTATATTTACCATCTATATCAGTTATTGTACCATTGGTCGTTCCTTTTACGACTACACTAACTCCGATTAGGGGTTCGTTATTCACGTCTAATATTGTACCTGTAATTGTTTTTTTAGGAATATCCTGAGTAAGGTCTACTTTCTTCAATACGATCTGATTTCCTGATATTTCGTAAGTGATGCCTTTTTCTGCAAATAGAGAATTTAGAATAGTATTGATGGATTCATCTTTATATTCGACGCTAACTACCTTGGAAAGGTCTAATGAACTATCAAACATAAAAGAATAGTTTGTTTGTTTTTCTATTTCTTTTATCACTTTTTCTAAACTGGTGTCTTTAAGATTCAAGTTTAATTTCTGTTGTGCATTTATAGATATAGAAAATATTGTTAAAAAAGCACAACAAGCAAGCAATGTGATTTTCTTTAGCATTAATTTAATTTTTTAAATTTGTAACTGCTGAAATTTAATTACTTTTGTAAAATAGCATGACCTATCAGATTACACACTAATTGTGGTAAATCTGAGGGAAGGTGGTTTGCTAATATTACAGGGTGTAAGGAACGGCATTTCTTTACACCTTTTTTTATGGTGTGTTGTTATTTATATCTGATTATGACCTCCTTTCCATTTATTTTATAATCTATTGGTGTCATTTTATTTATTAATTCCAGAATTTCGGTCAAAGATTCACTCTTTATTTTGAAACGGTATCTCAAATCGGGCTGTGATGGGGGTAATACTACCGAAATATCTACGCCATACCAGTTCCCCATTTTGGCGAAGACTTCCTTAAACGGAGCGTGCTCATATATCAGTTCTTCGAATGTCCAGGCTATATTAGCTTCATCATCAAACCAATCTATCTCCGTAAGGAATGACTTTCTCTTTATTGATGCATGTTGACTAGGGACTAAAGTAGCCAACTTTTCTTCTGTTCCTCTCTTATAAATACTTACAGAACCCCGTTGTAAAGAGACTCCGACATCGTCCGAACCCGTATAAGCTGTAACTTTAAAAGCTGTTCCAAGAACCTTTACATCTACTGAGTTTGTCTGTACAATAAATGAATGTTTATCACTTTTCGCTACATCGAAGAATGCTTCGCCTTCAAGGAAGACAGCCCTGTTTCTGGCATTGAAATCGCTCCCCAGCCTTAGTTTCGAGTCAGAATTCAACCATACTTTTGTACCATCGGGTAGGAATAACTGCCCCTTTTCTCCACGAGCCATATAAAAGTATGTATACTCTGTATGGCTATTCCATATTTTATTATCTGTAAAGAAGTTCAGGCAGAATATTAATAAGATAGATGCTGCTGCAGTAATAGCTGTATAATATACCAGAGAGCGCCGGGTGTACATCTTCGGTGCCTTTTGGGATATTTCTGAAATTATATTATTCCAGATATGTGGAAGTGAAGAAAGTATATTTTCTTCACTCTTTTTATCAGATATAACCCATGTTGTTTTTAGCTGGATGAACTCTTTTTTATTTTTTTCGGACAAGTTGCACCAATCGTAGATAGATACAATCTCTTCTTGAGAGCATTTGCCATCAAAATATTTAGAAATTAGGGTATGAATATCTTCTTTCTCCATTATGCGGTATTATCTTCCTTTATATAATAGACACTCAAAGGTGGGGAAACCCCTAGTCTCTTTTTGAAAATTTCACAAAAAAACGCTAAGCATCTTTTTGTAATATATAGATAACTGATTCTTAATTCTTTGTAAGGCCTTTGAAATATGGGCTTCTACCGTTTTTACGGAAATATCCTCTTGGTTGGCAATTTCTTTATAAGACATATTATTGTAACGGCTCAGGCAATATACACTTTTAGTTTTGGGAGGAAGTTCGTCTACCGACTTTTCTACTAAAGAAATGAATTCATCAATATTAACAATCTCATCTGCCTGTTCTTTTGTCAATTCATTTATAAAGTAGTCTTGAAGGAGATCTTTTCTTTTTTGCTGATCACGTATAGAGTTTAGTATTCTGTTTTTTGCTGAAGCAAAGAGATATGTTTTTATATAATTGATAGAAATAGTATCTTTTTCTTCCCATAGTTTAACAAATATGGACTGAATCGTATCCTCAATCATTTCATAATCGTCTGTAAATAACAACAGATATTTACATAAAGAGCGATAATAAAAATTAAATATATGTTCAAAATCCTCCTTATTAAGCATAATATATCAAGTATTAGCAGGTTGAAGCCTCAAAGGTATATAATAATTACGTGAGTTCGAAATAAGATAATCTCTTAAAAGCTAACATAACAAGAATAGCTTTATAGATTATAAAACACTTATAAACAAGGAATTAAATCAAAAATAATACTATTGCGTTAAGAGACTGTTTAAATTTTACTAAAATGTTTTATTATCTCAAAATAGTTCTGAAAACCAGAACGGATAAAATTTAAACAGGCTCTAGGTGTTTGTGAAGATACCAGATATTTTTTACTTATATGATGAATTCACCAAAGAATTTGAATCATTTTATCTAAAATATACTTTGAGTCTGTTTAAATTTGATTGGCAATCTTATTTTTTATTATTTCAAATATATTTTTTCTTTTTATTCGCAGGTTTAGCAGGATAAACCAAAAGTGGAAAGTAGAAAATAACAAAAGGACTGAATTGAAATTCAGTCCTTTTGTTTTATACTATTTATCTGAAATTATTGTTTTTCAAATATGGTTTGTTCATTTTCGTCGAAGTAGAATACGATTGTATTGTTAGTAACCTCTCCAATATAAGTAAAATCTTTGCCTCCAGAGTTTTTTCCTGTTATCGTTACATATGGCTTTTTATATGTATAATTAGCAGCATCAGACGTTGAATATTCATATAAAAAGTTACCTTTTGAATCATACCCTTCCTCAAAACAATCTATTGAACAGGTTGACTTACTAAATTTTATTGTATTTTGAATAAGCCATTCATTTGCTTTCAACTCACGTATCCATGTAGTACCTTCCAGATAATCACTTTTTTCATCATCATCGTCCGAACATGAAATAAAAAACAAGGGAGTTGTTATTAACAGTAGTAAAAGTACATTTTTCATAATGTTGTGTAGTTTGAGTTATTATTAAACACAAAGGAATAGTATAAAAAATTTTATACTATTCCTTTGACTTCTTTATTTGTGAGCCTCTTGTCGGATTCGAACCAACGACCCCGAGATTACAAATCACGTGCTCTGGCCAACTGAGCTAAAGAGGCAGGTGGGCAAGCTTACTATATCGCGTCGCTACAACCGACTGCCCTTGCTGCGATCAAACCCTGGGGGATTAATCAGGAGCTGACCGTATAGGACTTACCCGCGACAAAAGTAGATAAATTTTTCTTATTCACAAAATGTGTGTTCGATTTTTTCCTTTGATATCATTTTACTACATTTGTATGGAAGTCCTTTCCAGAAAAGAAAAGGCTAACTATCAAAGCGTTACAAATCGAAAGGTTTTTAATAAAAATAATACAAAAAGAATAAATAATATGACAGTAGTAGATCGTTTTCTCAAATATGTGAAATTTGATACCGAATCGAGTACCGAAACAGGAGTAACACCAAGTACTCCGGGACAAATGGTTTTAGCCAAAGAACTAGAAAAAGAATTACGCGAAATGGGATTGGAAGATGTCTCATTAGACGACAAAGGATATATAATGGCAACACTTTCTGCCAATACAGATAAAAAAGTGCCTGCAATCGGATTTGTAGCACATATGGATACAAGCCCCGATCTGACAGGAAAGAACGTAAACCCACGTATAGTTAAGAATTACGATGGTAAAGATATTCCGTTGAACAATGAATTTACATTGTCACCAAACGATTTCCCAGAAATGGTTGATTATAAGGGACAAGACCTTATAGTAACTGACGGAAAGACATTGCTTGGAGCCGACGATAAAGCAGGAATAGCAGAAATACTTACTGCAATACAATACCTGAAAGATCATCCGGAAATAAAACATGGTAAAATCCGTATTGGTTTCACTCCCGATGAAGAAATAGGCGCAGGTGCTGACTACTTCGATGTAGAGAAATTCGGCTGCCAATGGGCTTACACAATGGACGGAGGGCCGATAGGTGAACTGGAATATGAAAACTTCAATGCTGCCGGAGTAAAAATAAACATACAGGGTAGGAGTGTGCATCCGGGTTATGCCAAAGACAAGATGGTGAATGCTCTGGTAATAGCCAATAAACTGATAAGCCTGCTTCCAGCGAACGAAAGACCTGAACATACGGCTCATTATGAAGGATTTTTCCACCTGACTAATGTATCGGGTACTGTAGACACTGCTTCGGTAGGTTATATCATCCGCGATCATAATCGTGAGTTATTCGAAGGACGTAAAAAACTGATGCAGGATACTGTCGATTATATTAATAAATTATATCCTGGTACAACAACGTTGGAAATGAAGGATCAGTATTATAATATGCGTGAAAAAGTAGAACCCGTGATGCACGTTGTCGATCTGGCATTCGAAGCGATGACAGCTGTCGGCGTTACCCCTATTGTGAAACCTATCAGAGGTGGAACCGATGGCGCACGTCTTTCATTCATGGGGCTGCCTTGCCCTAACATCTTTGCAGGAGGACACAATTTTCATGGACGTTACGAGTTTGTTCCTATCCAGTCAATGGAAAAAGCAGTACAGGTGATTGTGAAAATAGCTGAGCTGGCTGCAAATAAATAAATTTATTTTATCTATATATAATACTGATAGCGATCAGACTGTTTTTTCAATTAACAGAAAAATAATAAATACTATCCCTGTAAGAGTCAACTTTGTCAGGTTTTAGTTAAAAAGTAGTGGATAATCTCGTAAGGGCGAGTCCATGTGTTCGTCCGAAAAGAGAGTAAACGGGCAGATATGAGGGACAGCCCCTAGAAAAAAAGGTTAAACTAGCAAGCTAGTACACTAAAGGCTAGCAAACTTGTAACTTTTGTCAGCTTTTAGTTAAAATAGATAATCACAAAATAATATAACTTATACTTAAATTTTTTAGTATTGCAATTATGAAAAAAACACCATTTACGGACATTCACATTGCTCTGGGGGCAAAGATGCACGAATTTGCAGGCTACAATATGCCTATCGAATATTCGGGTATAATAGACGAACACATGACTGTTTGCACAGGGGTAGGGGTATTCGATGTTTCACACATGGGCGAAATATGGGTAAAAGGACCACGCGCTGAGGCTTTCCTACAACGAATGATGAGTAACGATATAACTACACTCGAAATAGGAAGAGCACAATATTCAGCCATCATTAATGATGAGGGAGGAATAATTGATGATATAATCGTGTATCATTACGAGCCGGAAAAATATATGCTGGTAGTGAATGCATCCAATATAGAGAAAGACTGGAAATGGTTTACAGACCATAATACAGAAATGGCAGATTTGGAAAATGCTTCCGACAATATGGCCCAACTGGCCATACAAGGCCCTAAAGCTTTGGAAACCTTGCAAAAGCTGACAAAAATAGACCTGACAATGGTTCCGTATTATACGTTTGCGATCGGCAGTATGGAAGGGGCAGGGCTCGATCCTGTAATTATTTCGAATACAGGATATACAGGAGCCGGAGGATTTGAAATCTATTTCTATCCACAGGATGGAGTAGCTATCTGGGATGCAATCTTCGAAGCCGGTAAAGAATTCGGCATAAAGCCGATTGGCTTGGGAGCACGCGATACGCTTCGTCTCGAAATGGGATTCTGCCTGTATGGAAACGATCTGGACGATACTACTACACCGATAGAAGCAGGCTTAGGCTGGATCACAAAATTCCCGGAAGGAAAAGACTTTACAGCACGTACTATCCTTGAAAAACAAAAGAAGGAAGGCGTTACTCGTAAATTGTGTGGTTTCCAAATGCAGGAGAAAGGTATTCCGCGTCATGGCTACGATATAGTAAATGATAAAGATGAAAAAATAGGGGTCGTTACCTCCGGAACTATGTCTCCGACAGCTAAGATCGGAGTAGGGCTGGGATATGTAAAACCCGAATATGCAGCTATAGGAACACCTATCTTTATAAAAGTACGGGATAAAAAGCTGAAAGCCGAAGTAGTGAAACCACCTTTCAGAAAATTGTAGTTATAGATAAGAAAAAAGGACTTCGAGTGAAGTCCTTTTCTTGTATTTTTGGGTGTACAAATTATTTTTTGTCGGCAGCAGCTTTTTTATCCTTGCAGCATGCTTTCTTGTCACCATCTTTTGTACAGGCTTTCTTGTCAGCAGCTTTATCTTTACAGCAAGCTTTCTTTTCGCCGTCTTTTGTACATTCTGTTTTCGCTTTGCAACATTCTTTATCTTTTGCTGTTTTAGTATCCTGAGCCATTACAGCAGTTGAAGCCATAAGAGCCACGCACATAATTGCCGACAATATAAGTTTTTTCATATTTGATCTATTATTTATAGTTAAACATTAATTGTTTGGTTATTTGCAAATATAGTTGCTATTCGCTTATAATCTATTTAATGAATGTTAAAAATACGGTTGACTAAAAAATTAGACTAAATAAATCAGTACTCAAACCGTCTGAATTCACTCTCAATAACTAATTCAGTCTTATCTGATTTCTCTACAAATCCAACTATGCGGGCATCGATCCCAAATGATTTCGATATGTCAATTACTGTCTGTGCATGCTCTGGAGCAAGGTATATTTCCATACGATGTCCCATATTGAATACTTTATACATCTCTTTCCAGTCTGTACCCGATTGTTCCTGTATCAGTTTGAAGAGAGGAGGAACAGGGAAAAGATTATTCTTCGTAATCTTCACTTTGTCAACGAAATGTAATACTTTTGTCTGCGCACCGCCTGAACAGTGAACCATACCATGAATCACAGGACGCAATTTTTCCAATATCTGCTTTATTACAGGCGCGTAGGTGCGGGTAGGGGAGAGAACTAGTTTTCCGGCATCTATGTCTAAGCCTTCTATTTTATCGGTAAGCCTCATATTACCGGAATATACCAGATTGGCCGGAATAGAAGAGTCGTAACTCTCAGGATATTGGGCAGCCAGATAATTGGCAAACACATCGTGACGGGCAGAAGTAAGTCCATTACTTCCCATGCCACCATTATATTCTTTCTCATAAGTGGCTTGTCCGTAAGATGAAAGTCCTACAATAACATCACCTCCCTGTATATTGTCGTTAGAAATCACATCCGAACGTTTCATCCGGCATGCAACTGTACTGTCTACTATTATGGTGCGAACCAAGTCGCCGACATCGGCCGTCTCTCCACCGGTAGGGTATATGTTTACCCCCTGATCAGCCAGTTCTTTGCACAGGTCGTTAGTTCCATTTATAATGGCTGAAATGACTTCGCCCGGAATAAGCATTTTATTTCGTCCGATAGTAGACGAAAGCAGAATGTTATCAGTTGCACCAACACATAGCAGATCGTCGATATTCATTATCAGAGCATCCTGTGCGATACCTTTCCATATAGACAGGTCTCCGGTTTCTTTCCAATACATATAAGCCAAAGATGATTTAGTTCCGGCTCCGTCGGCATGCATGATGTTACAATATTCGGAATCACCACCCAGTATATCGGGTATTATCTTACAAAAGGCTTTCGGAAAAATACCTTTATCAATATCTTTTATTGCATTGTGTACATCTTCTTTTGATGCTGACACGCCTCTTTGGTTGTAGCGCTGATCACTCATATTCTGACGATGGTTTTTAGTTTTTTATTCAGGTGTACAAAGTTAATAAATTCGGAATGATATAAAAATTAACATGAAAACAAAACAGTCTGTAAATATGATTGTTTACAGACTGTTATTTATAATATGGGCTTCTGATTAATAATCTTTCACTTCCCAGCCTAATGCACTAGCACCAAGTACAGCTGCATCGCTCTCCTTAAGCTCCGACATAAGAAGTTTGATCTTGTTACGGTAAATAGGAAGCATGCTCTCTTCCATATGTTTACGTACGGGATCGAATATGAATTTACCCGATTTTATCAATCCACCAAACAAGATGATGGCTTCCGGACTAGAGAACGCTACAAAATCTGCAAACGACTCTCCTAATACCTGACCTGTGAATTCGAATATTTCTTTAGCTAGTTTATCTCCTTTTATTGCTGCATCATATACATCTTTCGATGTTATTTCGGCAGGATCTAACTCTCTCAATAAACTAGGATCTTTCTTATTTTCCAAATATTCTCTGGCTGTACGTGCTACACCTGTTGCCGAACTGTATGTTTCGAGACAGCCTTTTTTGCCACAACCGCACATACGTCCGTCACGAATAGCTGTTGTGTGTCCAAGTTCTCCAGCAAATCCGTCATGACCGTAAACAAGCTGTCCGTTAACAACAATACCGCTACCTACACCTGTACCCAGTGTGATAACGATAAAATCTTTCATACCGCGTGCGGCACCGTATGTCATTTCACCGATAGCAGCAGCATTAGCATCGTTTGTAAGGGCTACCGGAATATTTAATTTATCGGTAAGCATCTGAGCTAAAGGAATTACGCCTTTCCAAGGAAGATTAGGGGCAAACTCGATACAGCCGGTGAAGAAATTTCCGTTAGGTGCGCCAACTCCGATTCCTTTTATATTACCGGTTCCGCCTACCTGATCTATTATTTCCTGAACACCTGCCGAAAGGTGATTTACATAATCATTTATTTCCCTATAAGAGCCAGTTTTGATGGAACCCTGATTTATTATGTGTCCTCTTTTATCAACGACACCGAAAACCGAGTTAGTTCCACCGATATCAATTCCAATAGCATATGGTTTTTCCATGATCTTATTTCTGTTAATTCAACAATGAAAATTATTTTTAGATTAGTGTGTACAAATATAATTAATTCTGCGATAAAATCGGCATTTCAAGAGGCTATAATAATATAGCAATTTGTTTACATTTTCATATCTGCTTAAAATACATATCAAGAACCTTGCCCGCAGCAGCAAACGAACTTATACGGGAATTCAATACTTGTTCTTCGCAAGCCTTTAATTCTTTTTGTACCTGTTCGTTATTGTAGAAGTTACTTTTCAGCTTTTCATTTATTGTTTCATACATCCAATATCTCGACTGTTCGTTCCTGCGGCGATCAAAGTATCCATTTTGTTTAACGAAGGCAATATAGTCATCAACCATTTTCAGTACTTCATCAATGCCTATCTCATAGTATCCCGAATAGGTGAGTACCTGCGGTGCCCAACCCGATTCCGGTAAAGGAAACAGATGTAGGGCATTTTGAAAATGAGACTGTGCCAGACGTGCTTTTTCAATGTTAGTACCATCGGCTTTATTTATGACAATACCATCGGCCATTTCCATGATCCCACGCTTTATTCCTTGCAATTCGTCACCGGTTCCAGCCAGTTGTATAAGTAGGAAAAAATCGACCATTGAATGTACTGCTGTTTCAGATTGTCCTACTCCAACCGTTTCTACTATTATTCGGTTGAAACCTGCTGCTTCACAGAGAATTATGGTTTCCCTGGTTTTACGGGCAACACCGCCTAAAGAGCCGGCAGAAGGAGAGGGGCGAATAAAAGCATCTTTTTCTACAGATAATTTTTCCATGCGGGTTTTATCACCAAGTATGCTTCCTTTGGTAACTTCACTGGAAGGATCTATTGCCAATACAGCTAGTTTGTCGTTGCCTTTCAGTATATGCATCCCAAAAGCATCTATAGAAGTACTTTTTCCGGCTCCTGGAACTCCTGTTATTCCAATACGTACCGAATTACCGGTATAAGGGAGACATTTTTCAATAACTTCCTGTGCTACAGACTGATGTTCTGGTTTAGAGCTTTCTATAAGTGTTACAGCTTGCCCCAGAATTGTTATATTTCCTTTTAATATACCTTCAACATATTCTGAGGCCGTATAATTCTTCCTTTTATATTTCTTAAAATTATCTAGATATGGATTTACAGTTGGCTGTTCTGTAGTTCCTTTATTTACTCGCAATCCTTGAAACTGTTCATCGTTTTCAATATGTTCCATGCTTGTTTGTTTTTACGGATTAATTGTGTAATAAATTCGTGATGTAAATATAGCAAAAAAAGGAGAGTTGATAAAGGATACATGTATATTAAAAAACAATAATTAAACATAATAGTAATTATATAACAATTTGATAAATTAAAATTATAAGATTACCCACTTAAATCTGAGTCTTAAGAAAAGCGTTTATTAACACTCTAAAAAAAAGGGCCTGAGAAAAATTTCCTCAGGCCCCTTAATTATACTTTATATCTTATTTGATAGAATTCAATTCTTTATCAATCGCATCCAGTTCTGCAGATTTATCAACCTGTAACAGACTTAGATTGTAATAAACGTTTTGAAGTTTCATTAAAGCCGGTTTAAGATCGTATGGATCAAGATTTGGTCTGGCTTTCAATATGTCACGATATTTTTCAAGATAAGGTAACGCTTTCTGGTACAGATCGGCTGTTTCTTTGTCCAGTTCAGCCTGTTCTCTTCTGCTAGTTACCTGAGAAGCTTTTTCTTTCATATCCTGAGCTTGTAATACATATAGCACGCCCAATCCTTCTAATGCTCTTTCGCAATTAGCATTCGCTGCAATAGCACCAGCATAAGCAGGCTCTGCTTTTACATAATCTTTTTGTTCTGCATATAGAGATGCCTTAACACTTAACAGGTCGCAAGTATTGCTAGGATCATTGGCTATAGCCTGATCGAGGTACGCAATAGCCTCAGTAGTTTTACCGGCTCTGATAAATTCATTAATCAGGTTCGGTGTAAAATACTTGTTGCTAGGGAATCTTTGTGCTCCTTCACGCAAAGCGTTAGCAAAAGCAGCGCTATCTCCTGTTTGTTGATATTCACTAGCTAATAACTCATATACATCGCTTTCTTTGTATGTGCTGTTTGGAATATAAGGCTCAGCAATGATTCTGTTCAGCAACTTAATAGAACGCGGATGATCTCCTGATTGTATAGCACTGATAACAGCGTAATATTTAATTGTTTGGTATGTGGAATCCTGTGTGTTAAATTTAACATCACTGTCTTCAAACATAGCTAATGAAGGAAGATCCCAATATCTTTCGAAGAAATCGGCAGCTCTCTTATAATCTTTTTTATCGTTATAGAACACTCCTCCATTGATATAGAATCTGTGTCCATCATTCATATTTTTAACGATATCTTTTCTTACTTTATTTTTTACTTGTCCTTTTTCGTTTGGTACTTGCCCTAATTCATCAGCTTTGATATATGGATCGTACATATTATATAAACCCACATACATTGCTTCTTCGTTCCCACCTTTTCCGGTTATTTCCTTTTGCATCTCCAGTGTACGCTCATCATCGAATGCCTTGTATTCGATATCACCAGCCAGTTTCCATGTTTCCGGATCATTTGCTGTTTCGGGGTTTGTCAATGCTGGTTTGATTAATTCTCTAGCTTCAGAAATGTTTTTCATTGCTGATTTGGCATCTTTCACAGCTTTCTTTTGAGCAAAAGAAAAGCTTGCTAACACGCACAGTGATGTAAATAATAATATCCTTTTCATATTTACTTTTTTTTAATTAATTATCTTACTCAATAGTGTTCGTTGTATCAGTTGTATTATTTGTGTCATCTTCTGAGATGTCAATATCTTCTATTTCATCCGTTTCTGGTTCCGATTCTACTTTACAAACGGAAGCTATTTCGTCGTTACGTTTACCAAGATTGATAAGTCTTACCCCTTGGGTTGCACGTCCCATAACGCGAATATCTGAAACTTTTAGACGAATTGTTATACCAGATTTGTTAATTATCATTAAATCGTTGTCGTCTGTAACACTATTTATAGAAACCAGCTTACCGGTTTTATCTGTTACATTCAATGTTTTCACACCTTTACCACCTCTGCTGGTAATACGATACACTGGTACAATATTTCCGTTTTCATCGAGTATTTCGTTACCTTCTTCGTCTTTATCATTCAGGTTAGTGCGTTTACCGTACCCCTGTTCAGATACAACCATGATAGTTTCGGTCTTCTGTGCCTCTTTAGACATTGCCAGCATTCCTATTACTTCATCTTCTCCGTCTTCGTCTATACGCATACCGCGAACACCAGTTGCCGTACGTCCCATTATACGTACATCTTTTTCGTTGAAGCGGATGGCGCGCCCGTTACGGTTAGCTATGAGTATTTCACTGTCACCATCAGTCATAAGTACCTCAATAACCCTGTCCTCTTCACGTATGGTAATGGCATTCACACCATTCTGACGTGGACGAGAATATGCTTCAAGGCTTGTTTTCTTCACAACTCCTTCTTTGGTACAGAACATCAGGTAGTGACTGTTTATATATTCGGTATCGCCGAATCCTCTGACGCGGATAAATGCAGTTACTTTATCGTCAGATGCTATATTCAGCAGATTCTGAATTGCACGTCCTTTCGAATTTTTCGTTCCTTCCGGAATATCGAACACACGCAGCCAGAAGCATTTACCTTTCTGTGTAAACAACAGAATATAGTTGTGCATCGAAGCCGGATAGATATGCTCAATGAAATCTGCATCGCGTGTTTCAGAGCCTTTAGCCCCTACTCCACCCCTGTTCTGAGAACGGAACTCACTTAATGGTGTACGCTTAATATAGCCAAGATGAGACACAGTTATAATCATTTCATCGTTGGCATAGAAATCTTCCGGATTAAGTTCTTCCGAAGCGTAAACTATTTCGGTTCTGCGCTCGTCTCCGTATTTATCTCTTACTTCGAGCAATTCGTCTTTAATTACTTTCATACGAAGTTCTTCATTCGACAGAATTTCTTTCAGATAAGCTATCAGTTTCTGTACTTCTTCGTATTCGTTACGCAGTTTATCCTGTTCCAGTCCTGTTAACTGGCGCAGACGCATTTCTACAATAGCACGAGCCTGAATCTCCGTTAGAGAGAATTTTGCTATCAGGTTCTCGATCGCTTCTTGTGGCGATTTTGATGCACGGATAATAGCGATAACTTCGTCTATATTGTCGGATGCAATGATCAGTCCTTCAAGTATATGAGCTCGTTCCTCGGCTTTGCGCAAATCGAATATAGCCCTGCGGGTAACAACATCAATACGATGCTCTACAAACAAGGATATCATATCTTTCAGGTTCAGCATACGCGGACGGCCTTTTACCAACGCAATATTATTTACGCTGAAAGAAGATTGCAAAGCAGTCAGTTTATATAGTTTATTCAGTACGACATTGGCGTTTGCATCACGCTTCACATCTACAACTATACGCATTCCCTGACGGTCTGATTCATCATTAACATTACTGATACCTTCAAGCCTTTTCTCTCCTACAAGGTCGGCAATGTGTTTGATTAGTTCTGCTTTATTTACCAGATATGGAATTTCGGATATAACTATCTTTTCGTGGTTGCCTTCTATTTCTATTTCGGCACGTCCACGCATAATTACACGTCCGCGTCCGGTCTCGAAAGCATCCCTTACTCCCTGATATCCATATATGAAACCTCCCGACGGGAAATCCGGAGCTTTTATATATTCCATCAAGCCGTCTATATCGATATTTTTATCATCAATATAAGCAATAGTAGCATTGATGGCTTCCGTCATATTGTGTGGAGCCATATTGGTTGCCATACCTACAGCAATACCCGAACCTCCGTTTATCAGTAAGTTAGGGATGCGTGTAGGAAGAACTGTAGGCTCTTTCAATGTGTCGTCAAAGTTGAGCTGAAAATCAACAGTTTCCTTGTCGATATCTTTCAGCATCTCTTCTGCCAGACGGCTTAACCGGGCTTCGGTATAACGCATAGCTGCCGGACTGTCGCCGTCGACACTACCCATATTACCCTGACCATCTACAAGCAGGTACCGCATACTCCATTCCTGAGCCATACGTACCATTGCAAAATAAACCGATGAATCTCCGTGCGGGTGGTATTTACCCAATACTTCTCCGACAATTCTGGCTGACTTTTTGTGTGGTTTGTTTGATGTGTTACCTAGCTCGCTCATACCAAATAAGATACGGCGATGAACGGGTTTGAATCCGTCCCTTACATCGGGTAATGCTCGTGATACGATTACCGACATTGAATAGTCAATGTAGGCCGATTTCATCTCATCCTCGATGTTGATTTTAATAATTCTATCCTCTGTATCTGCCATTATTTTAAGATAAATTTTTTATTCTCAAATATTTGCACAAAAGCCGCTTTGACAGGCTTTTTCTCAGCGCCCAAAAAACATGCTAAGATACAAATTTTCTTTCGATTAAGAAAATTATAATATGCCAAAAAGAGGCTATACAAAGAGAGATTACAGAAAAATATTATCTATAAAATAGATTATCTTCTTATTTCAATTTTACGATTCCTTTTCTATATAGATTTATTGCATCATTCAGGATTGACTTGATAATTTCGAGTGGAAGATCTGCAATCGGATCAATCCTAAAAATTTTCATTCTGGCACGTTGCCCTTGTTCCAGCTCAGGATTTGACAGATATTTACCTTCAGTCATCAGAATATATGGTTCGCTGGTCTTATTGTCAATCCATAAGTAGCACAATATATTTTTCTTATAAAGGAAGCATGGCATGCCGTACTTCAGTGTTTCCGAAATATTTTCATCATATTCCAGAATAATACTTCTCAAGGCCAGAAGAGCACTTTTTTGAGGTTCTTTACAATCTAAATAAAAATTATAAAGTTCGTCTTTCATATGGCAAAGTTAATTTAATGTAACAGAAAATCAATCTGTATATTGCAAAAAAGGATGTATCAAATCTGACACATCCTTTCTATTTAGTATTTAAATAATCATTTATTCATTTCTTCCATGGCAGTTTTTATACTTCTTACCACTTCCGCAAAAACATGGATCGTTGCGTCCCGGCTTCTTGTCAACATGCACAGGTGCTATTCTTGATCTGTCTAGTCTAGGATCACCTCCTTGTGGAGCTTGTTGTCTTTGCGGGTTATCCTGCTCCATGTCGTTACGCTCGGTACGGTAACGGCTATAGTCTGTTTTCTGCTCAGGAGCAGCCTGACGAACCTGTTCCGGCTCACGTACCGGTATTTGTCCACGCATCAAAATAGTTACAGCCTTTGTATTCACGCTGTTAAGCATAGATTTGAACAGATTGAACGACTCCAGTTTGTAAATCAATAGCGGATCTTTCTGCTCATAGCTTGCATTCTGCACCGACTGACGCAATTCATCCATTTCGCGAAGATGTTCTTTCCACTCCTCGTCGATAGTATGTAATACAATTGCTTTCTCGAACGATTTGATGATATCTTTAGACTGTGTGTCATACGCTTCTTTCAGGTTACATGAGATATTGTATATACGTTTCCCGTCAGTTATAGGAATCAGTATATTCTCAAATTTATCTCCCTGCTCTTCATATACCTGTTTGATTACCGGATTGGCAATCTCTGCCAAACGATCCATTTTCTGCTTAAAGTTCTGAACAGCTTTTTCGTATACTGTATCAGTCACAGCGTCCTGTTTCATTGAACGGAACGAAGCTTCATCAAACGGTGTTTCGATGGCAAATAAGCGTAGCAATTCTATTTTCAGTCCTTCATAATCAAGATTGTCGCAATATTGTTCTGAAGTGCTTACAGCTGTATCGTAGAACATATTTACGATATCAATACCAATACGCTCACCCATAAGTGCGTGGCGACGGCGTTTGTAAATAACTTCACGTTGTGAGTTCATCACATCATCATATTCCAGCAAGCGTTTACGAATACCGAAGTTGTTTTCTTCCACCTTCTTCTGTGCACGTTCTACTGACTTGCTAAGCATATTATGCTCAAGCATTTCGCCTTCTTTGAAGCCCATCTTATCCATCATACCCGCAATACGCTCGGATGCGAACAGACGCATCAAATCGTCTTCGAGTGAGATGTAGAAAACAGATGAACCCGGGTCTCCCTGACGTCCGGCACGACCACGCAGCTGACGGTCTACACGACGCGATTCATGGCGTTCTGTACCGATAATCGCCAGTCCTCCGGCTTCTTTCACACTTGGTGCCAGTTTGATGTCAGTACCACGACCCGCCATATTGGTAGCAATGGTAACGGCTCCCGGTTGTCCGGCTAATGCTACTACTTCTGCCTCACGCTGGTGCAGCTTGGCATTCAGTACATTGTGTTTGATCTTACGCATGGTAAGCATCTTACCCAGTAATTCGGATATTTCGACTGAGGTTGTACCCACAAGTACAGCACGTCCTTCACTTACCAGTTTTTCTATCTCTTGTATAACCGCAGTATATTTTTCTCGTTTTGTCTTATATATACGGTCATTCATATCGTTACGTGCAATCGGTCTGTTGGTCGGAATCACAACTACATCGAGTTTGTAGATGTTCCACAACTCACCTGCTTCTGTTTCTGCCGTACCGGTCATCCCCGAAAGCTTATGATACATACGGAAGTAATTCTGTAATGTAATTGTAGCAAAGGTTTGTGTAGCAGCTTCTACTTTTACACGTTCTTTTGCTTCTATCGCCTGATGCAGACCATCTGAGTAGCGGCGGCCGTCCATAATACGTCCTGTCTGCTCGTCTACAATCATAACTTTATTGTCAATTACAACATATTCATCGTCTTTCTCGAACAGAGCATATGCCTTAAGAAGTTGATTAACAGTATGTACACGTTCCGATTTGATCGAGTAATTCTGCATCAGCTCATCTTTCTTTTCTGCTTTTTGAGCATCAGTCAGAGATGTATTTTCCAGTTCTGAAAGTTGAGCTCCTATATCAGGCAATACAAAGAACAGCGGGTCATCCGAATTACCTGTAAGTAAATCTATACCTTTATCTGTCAGTTCTATACTGTTGTTCTTTTCATCAATAACAAAATACAGATCGTCAGTCACCTCATGCATACGGCGCATTTGCTCACCCATATACTCCTCTTCGGTTTTCAGCATTGAAGCTTTTACGCCTTGCTCACTCAAAAATTTAATGAGTGGTTTATTTTTAGGAAGCCCTTTGAATGATTGGAACAACTGGAAACTACCTTGTCTCTGTATTTCCTTATCTTCCGAATTCATTTTCGATTTGGCATCGGCTAGTAATTTTGTACAAAGGTCTCTTTGCGTTTTTACAAGGATTTCTACTCGAGGGCGGAATTCTTCAAACAACTGTTGCTCTCCTTTCGGTATCGGCCCTGATATGATCAATGGTGTACGTGCATCGTCAATCAATACGGAGTCTACCTCGTCGACAATCGCATAATTGTGCTTGCGTTGCACAAGGTCGGACGGGTTGATGGCCATATTGTCACGCAAATAGTCGAAACCAAATTCATTATTCGTTCCGAATGTAATATCTGCCTGATATGCTTTACGGCGACCTTCTGAGTTTGGTTGGTGCTTGTCGATACAATCTACCGACAGACCGTTAAACATATAGATAGGTCCCATCCACTCCGAGTCACGTTTTGCCAGATAGTCATTTACCGTTACTACGTGTACACCGTTTCCGGTAAGGGCATTGAGGAATACCGGTAGTGTACCTACCAGCGTTTTACCTTCCCCTGTTGCCATTTCAGCAATTTTACCTTTATGAAGCACAGTACCACCGAATAGCTGTACATCGTAGTGGATCATGTTCCACTGTATTTCTGTACCACCTGCAACCCAGTGATTATAATAAATTGCCTTGTCGCCTTCTATATCTACAAAATCATGTGTTTCGGCCAGTTCTCGGTCGAAATCGGTAGCTGTAACTACCACTTCTTCATTTTCAGTTAATCGGCGGGCAGTTTCTTTTACAATAGAAAATGCTTCGGGCAGTACTTTGTCGAGAACCTCTTCATATTTCTCAGTTACTTCTTTCTCCAGCTTATCTACTTCAGCCCAAAGTTCTTCGCGTTGATCTATTTCCAACGTTTCAACCTTGGCTTTCAGTTCTGCTATTTTATTTTTTTCTTCGGCTACATAATCCTGTACCTCTTGCCTGATTTCGATTGTTTTGGCACGCAGTTCATCGTGTGACAGACGTTCTATTTCAGGGTATACGGCTTTGATGCGTTCTACATACGGATTAATTTCTTTCAAGTCTCGTTGTGACTTATTTCCGAATAGTGATGTTAAAAAATCAGCGAATCCCATATATTTGTTTTATTATTTTCAAGATTTAATATTTGACTAATGTCTTTTCTATTCTTATATATATTTACAATAATTCCGATAATGCTTCTTCTTTTGCCGCATTGGGCGACCTGATACGCATTATATACGAAATGGTAGGCGCTATTTCGGTTGCCTTTATTGTTCTTCTTATCTTCTGTGGCTTTATTCCGTTACCGAAGAATATAACAGGACACACAATAGCATTGCTACGCACCTGTTTTTCTTTAAATGAAGCATCTTGCTCATTAACAACTTTATATCCCGGTTGCAATTCTACAAAAAGGTCTCCGGATGTTTCCTTTGTATAACCATTTTTGTAAAACTCCATTATAGGATTCCATTGTCCGTGTTGTATCTGATATGATGTGTAAACATCCTGTACTCCCGTAAACTCGGAAACAAACTCAGCGGCCTTATTCTGAATCTCTTCGAGAGATATTTCTTTTTTCTTGATCAGTTCCCTATTCAGATATACCTGTCCGTTGTAAAACTTATCTATCCATTTGCCATCTTTGCCATATATAGCCATCAGATACATATTGAGCAAGGCTTCGCAACGGTTTACATAGAACTTATTTTCAGGGATATTTGTATTTTGTTCGTACTTAGAGTCAGTCTCATTCGAATTGTAGTAACCGGTAGAGGTCAGAAATATCAGTGTGTTTTTCAAACCTACAGTCTTATCTACTTCATCCAACAGTTTTTCTATCTCTCTGTCGAGACGGGCGTATGTGTCCTGTATTTCGATAGAATAATCGGGTACATCTTTATAGTTTCCGGCGTAAAGCGTTACAGACAGGAAGTCGAGATTGACACGTCGCCCCAGTTCTGCTTTCGCTAGAACAGTGGTTGCCATTTTTACAACATTTTCGTTCACTGCTGGTGTCTGCTTTGCCTTAATGTATGTCTCCTTATCTGTCCCCATATTATGGTTGAAAGGTGCTACACCCTGCATAAACGGAAACGCTTTGTACGACTCTATACCGAGCAACGGGCGCCACTGCATTGCCCATGCTTTCAGGGAAAAATCCGACGTGCTGTTGCGGTTTTCCATGTCTACATAGAGGTAGAAATTCTTATAGAAGGTCGTGGAAGCCCATTTACCACTATAATCGTCTACCCAATATGCTCCTGTCCCCCTTTGTCCGGCTGTGATCAGAGCTTGCGAGATATGAGGGGCAAATGAGTACACATCGGAAGAGCCCCGCGATGCTATTTTTATTTCGTCTGTTATTGTAGACGTTTTCAGTGCCAAAGGTGACACTTTGTCTTGTGTATAATTACCAAGAAACGAAGGATCTGAAAATGTGGTAATCTCCTGCTGCTTGTCTGCCAGATACTTTTTATTACCAACAATACCATGATAAAATGGCGTAGCTCCGGTATATATAGTTGCTATGGCAGAGGCATCGTCGAGATTGGGTATATCGAACCTGATATTCTGATACACCAAACCTTCGCTGAGCAAACGCTTGAATCCTTTTTCGGTAAATGTATTCTGGAAAAGCTCAAGATAATCACCCCTTAGCTGATCTATAGTGATACCTATCACCAGCTTAGGCGTCTCACGCACAGATGCGGAAGTCTGAGCTTGAACAGATGATATCGTCAGTACTGCTACTAAAGAAGTTATTATCCTTATCATTTTGCTTTTGGTAAGCTGTATTCAGCTTTTTTATTTAACTTTTTTTGCTGTAATACATTCATCCCCGATCGTATCATTATAGACAGGATGTACGGAATAAATGCGATTTCTAATTGCTGTGGGATCAAACACCATGCCAAAAGAAATGCTAAAAGCGCCACAAAGTTAATAAAATGATAATAACTTAGGTACTTTGTCAGTGATTTTACAAAGAATAATAGGGCAACTATCAGTTGCAGAGGATTCAACCATACTATATTCCAGTTCGGATTGGTACAAGGATGCACCGAAAAGAACATAAGGAAGAAAATAATACATCCGGCTATTCCTGCAACGAGAAATAATATTGTATCAAAAACTTTGCCTAATGCAGGCACTTGCTTTTTATATGATATGTATGATATCAGTAATGTGATTATCAATAATATTATTCCGGCATAAAGCGGCGTAACAGGAAAATCTTTGCTAAAAGGCTTAGGATCGAGCAATGTAGTCGTTGACATCACAAGGTTTCGGGGAATACTGTCACCCACTACAGTTGCACCTTCATAAGCATTCATCAGATAGCGTGGCAGAAAATCTTTCTGCCTGTCTGTTATCACTTTATCGGCATCAGCACCTATAACCATATTTATTCCGAAACGGAACCATTGCCTTGTTGAGGTGCATTCTATAACCAGATCGCGATATGTTTGCTCTGTATTTGTAGGTGCATATTCTATTTTACCATTGATGTACTTCTCAAAAATATCTCTGGGACGTGTAGAACAATTATCATAAAAATAATTGTAGCGGTATTCCCTATTCTCCGGAAGACAATTGACAAGCAACGCATTGAAAATATTCTGTTTTTCTTCCTGTGTCAGATTGAATTCCTGCTCTATAATACCTACTCCTCTTTCTTTATATTCCTGATAATAGGCACTGTACGGTATCGGAGCCACCATGTAGTCGGTCTCTCCTTTCATAAACAGGAAAATAAAATTAGACTTAGACATGTTGAACAAGCCGAAGTTGAATGCCAAATCAACACCCCGAGCCGGATCATTTACCCGCATAGATGTGTGCCCGAATAATGAATATACGGCTTCATCCCAAGGTGCATTTGTCAATAAACTGATTTTTGCTGAATCGCTCAATACGATGCGTGGAATCTCCTGTGCTCTAGTTTGGGAAACGATTCCGGTTATTATAGCAAGAAATAGAATAAGTTTTCGCATTGTTAAAAAATTTCAATACAAAGATAAGATATCTTGCCGATAGAATGTATGACCTGACGGCGTTCATTCAGCAGTACGATGTGAATTTTACTTAAAATACAAACGGTATTGTAGTTTATGCCTGCTTTATTCTATAATTTTGCAATGAATTAATTAAAAGAGTTTTAATTATGAAAACGAGCATGAATTAGCTTTGCTAAAGAGTTTGATAATTTTGTCATGAGCGTTTCCATACAATCTTTAAAAACAAAATATAGTATGAAAAAAGGATTACTTACAATCTTGTTTCTTTCTTTTATAGCCTGCCTTTCGGCTCAGGATATACAATTAGTACCGCCGACCAAAACCGGAGGTAAACCACTGATGGAAGCTCTGAACGAGCGTCAGTCGAATCGTAATTTCGAGAAAAAAGACCTTCCTGCACAGACTCTGTCTGACTTGCTTTGGGCTGCTTATGGATTCAACAGAGAAGATAAACGCACTGTACCATCGTCTCAGAATAAGCAGGAAGTGGATGTATATGTGATGTTTAGCAATGGAATTTACTTCTACGATGCAAAAGCCAACAAACTGGTACTGAAAGAAGCCGGAGATTTCCGCCAGGCACTCGGACAGCCTGCTATTTCGGACAATGCGTCACTGTCACTTATCTATGTTATCAATCTGGATAAAAACAGTAGAGATGCGGGGCTGATGGATGCCGGATTCTCCGTTCAAAACGTGTATCTGTATTGTGCTTCTGCCGGATTGGGTTCGGTAGCTCGCGGTTCATTTAAAAGGCCGGATGTACACAATGTATTAAAACTGACCGAAAAACAAGAGGTTGTACTTGTACAGGCTGTAGGATATGTGAAATAAGCTATCTGCTTAAGAAATATAGAAAAACGCTGTCAGAATTGAATCTGACAGCGTTTTTCTATTTGAAGTAATGTCAATCAATATGCCAGTTTGACATTGTCTATCCAGAACTTACTGCTTGTGCTGCCAGTATATGCTCCGCCATTACTGGAAGAGAATTGCACAATCAGGTGTGTTACCTTTTCGTCAGGCAATGCCCATCCTACTTCCTGAATGGGAACCATCTTGCCTTTGCTGTTGCGGGTATAATAGGCATCTTCCCCCTGTTTCAGCCCCATATATGCTCCGTAGAAGTTCTTTCCGCTTATATCTCCGTAATGTACTTCGAGCCTGTGATTGTTTTGCCATGTACCGACCGATTTATCGAATCGTTCCCAGCCCGTCCCTACACGTTTAGCATACACGTTTCCACTAGGTTCTTCCCATCTGTATTGCAAAAGTATCTGAACTTCGGCCATATCTTTTTTATCCACTTTCTTTTGTCCGCTAAAGCCTGTAGAACGGATGCAATCACCTCCGGTAGATACTTTATAGTCGTATTGTAGAGCTTTAGGACGTCCGGTAAACGGAATTCCCGTAACTAGTTTCGACTGCGGATTACTGGTATCTTTGATCGGCTCTACCATTTCTCCAAGAAATATAGTTCCGCTGGCAAGTACATTAATGTCAAAAAGACCAAGCACACGAACAGATTCGATACGTGTCTCCAAACGTGCACAGGAACCACTTCCCCTCTGCTCGGGAAAAACAGTTATACTGGCTTTGGTGACACCTTTCACCTTTGCCAAGACTGAAGATGTAGCCCATGGTGAAGTAGTGTTCTTATATGCAACATCAACAAGGGTATCTCCTGTTGCTATTTCATATATATATTTCGTATTACTCCCTATCACCTTCGATTCTTTTATCTTTCTCACCATCCAGTGATCCATATTGCCAAAGGCTATGGACTCCACTTTGCCCGATTGAGCCGACATGTCTGTACATACTGATAATGCCAGCAGAGTGATTAATGAGATTTTGCCTAATTGTTTGAACTTCATATTATCTTATTTTTTGTTGAGTTTTAAACATCTCAACGTTGTATTTTTCTTTTTTCCATCATTATCATATCCTCTTTCTTAAGTCCGGTATTATAAAAAGGAATCGGATCATCATGATCGTCAAGATACATCCTTGTTGCGATCTTAAAATCGGGGTTGAGGAGTGACAGGTCTGGATTCTGATACTCTGTATCTATATTAGCCATATCCAGTATTGTATGGAATACTGCATTAGATGCTATTGGCTTTGATTCATTCTTTTCGGCATTAGCTATAGCTTGCGGATACACCTCATTATAGGCGGGCGAAAACCACATCAGCATGGGAACACGCAACTGATAATATGTAGGTGTAGGCGATGCGTGCAAAAACCGCTGACGATTGTCGTCCAATATATCTTCACCATGATCGGATGTATAGAACATTGCCGAACAGCTATTGCTCTGCCCCAATATCTTTATCACATTATGCAGGAAGTTATCTGTATAAAGGATCGTATTGTCGTATGCGTTTACAAGGTAATCCTTATTGGCTCTGGTGATCTCCATTGCATCATCAGGTGTAAATACAGCATATTCTTCGGGATAGCGCTCTTTATAATTGAAATGTGAGCCATAAGTATGTAACACAAAGAATAAATTACCCTGTACCGAATCCATATAATGCTGCAAACGAGGCAAAAGCACTTCATCGTAATTATTGGTCTTCTCATTAAAGTAGCGGTAATACTCTGTATAATTGGCATCTTGTGCAAAATAATCGGTAAATGTGCGGTTAGCCGACTGATTGGACAGAAATACAGTAGAGAATCCCACTTCCTTGAAAGCTTCGATTATACTTTTCTGGCGGTATATTATATCGTAATTCTCAGCCGAAGCGGCGGTAAGCATTATGGAAACACTCTTGTGTGTCGTATTTGATTGAGTTACAGCATCGTGAAACAGAACTATGTTGCTGTCTTTTGCCAACTGAGGAGTAGTGTTCCGCTCATATCCGTACAATCCCCAGTTTTCGGCACGAGCTGTTTCGCCGATTACCATTACATATATTTCGCGTTGTGCTATACTGTCTTTCTTATGCGCATTAAATGTAAAATCTTTCGATGTCTCAAGATATTTACTGCTTAGCACCCACTTATGACGGGCAAATCCCAGATTGTAAAAGACATCGGCAGGATACACATCTTCGTGTAATTCAAATTTTCCGGTATTCTTATTTTTTGCGGCAAAGCATAATAATGAAGATGCAAACAACAGAATAATACCTACCGGAAACATTATTTTTCTAAATTTAGAAGTCAGATATATCTTTCTTTTACATGCAATTGCAGCGATAATAATCGTTGGAACATAGACCACAACTACAAATATGACGGAAGCCATGATTCCGTTCAGCACCTCTCCGGCCTCATTTACGTTGGTAGTCATCACATTCAGAAACATATCTACTGCAATAACTCCCTCTCCGAAAAGGTAAAACACGACAATCTGAAATGCGTGAATAATCAATAGCGGGATTAACAATAACTGCGTCAGCCCAATATTTTTGAGCATAGTGTACAGAACAAAATAAAGCCCAAGAGGAAACAATACCAGTGCTATTTTTCCCCATATATCGAAAGGTTCTGTAAATAGTAGTCCTGCTGTAGGCAAGAAGTTTACAATTACAAAAAAGATAAACAGCTTTACAGGGTTGTCTATAAACTCATTCAAGTATTTCTTAAACTCCATGTTTACAAAATGCTTTTAAAAAGCTTCATTAATGTTGAAATAAAAGGCTGATTCGCCTTTACCAAATCCGTAATCGAGACGGACGTTCACTCTGTTCTTGAACTCCCAACGGTATCCTATACCGAAAGTAGGGAGAGTCTCACTCCATTCGAATTCGGAGAATTTAGGAAATACATTTCCGGCTCCTGCCCATACTACAGCACCGCTACGGCGATAAACCCGCTGACGAAGCTCTATTTGCGATTGTATCAATCCTTTGTCACGATAGCGTCCGCCATAATAACCTCGCATCTGACGTGAGCTGCCAGCTGTCGCCATCATATTCCACGCCACATCGCCTGTATTGAGAATACCTTGCAGATCGAATGCGATTACTCCGCCTTTCCAAGCTTCTTTGTAATATCTGAATATGACTTCAGCCCGATTGAATCCGTAGGTGCTTCCCAAAAACTTAGGATAAAAGGTATATTCGGCCTTAGCATAAATCCCTTTATACGGATTTGGGATAAAATCTCTTGAATCGTACGATGCAATAAGCCCAAAGCCTACTGCTGTGGTCTTATTCCTTTCACCACCAAGCAGACTGACATCATCAAAATTCTTTCCACTGATTTCTTTCACATTAGTACTTATTCCCAGATATGTGTAACGTGCTGCCTTTTTCAGGAAATCGAATTTAAACTCCATCACCTGATTATCGTACTCTGAGTAATAATCCTGCCGTCCGGCATCGTAACCGACTCCCCAATAACGGCTTGGGCGATAGGCGAAATACATATCACCATCGATGCGATAACTCATTTCAGGAAATAAGACATTACCACTTATACCGATAACATATGCCCCCGAAGTAGTAATATCCCCATACAGGGAAACATTGGACGGCGACATAGTCAAATCGTTGCGATCTACTCTGAACAGACCGGAAGCCACTAAGCCCACTCCAAGTTTGGTATCACTGGAATAGTGAGGCCCTCCGATAATCGAAAAGTCGAAACGCTTATCCGGATTTACTTCATTCGATTTTTCGAAATATTCGTAAATACGCTTGAAGAAGTTTTTCTTTTCAACTTTTACTGTATCCTGACTATCTATTGTCTGGGCGTTTAGCTGTATCCCGCAGCCTAAAATGAAGGATATAAATATTAATCTTGTACGCATAACAGCGCTAAAATTAGTTAGAGTGCAAATTCTTTATTGTGTACTTCTCAGAAATTCGATCTGAATTTTAGATAATTTGATTCTTTTTAACAACAGGGTGATAAAATATAGATTAATTGAGTTCTGCATATTATTAAAAACACCTGAAAATCAACTGCTTTATATATGTAAAGCTCCTACAAGTTCTTTTACTGAACTAATGTTGTTTCTATCCAAATATTCTTTGATTCCTTCTACAACCTTTACCGAAATAGTAGGATCGATAAAATTGTGAGTTCCTATCTGTATAGCGCTCGATCCTGCCAGTATAAATTCGATAGCATCCTGCCAGCAAGATATACCGCCCATACCTATTACTGGTATTTTTACGGCATTATATGTCTGCCACACCATTCTGAGGGCAACCGGTTTTACACAAGGACCGGATAATCCACCTGTAACAGTAGACAATACCGGACGGCGTTTATTTATATCCACAGCCATACCGAGCAATGTATTGATAAGAGATACGGCATCAGCACCTGCACCTTCTACAGCTTTTGCTATCTCGGTAATGTCAGTAACATTAGGCGACAATTTTACGATCAGTGTCTTATCCCATACTTTACGGACAGCAGCCGTAACATCGGAAGCCGAACAGGCAGAAGTACCAAAAGCCATACCACCCTCCTTTACATTGGGGCATGAAATATTAAGCTCAATAGCCGGAATTTTATCCAGATTTACCAGTTTTTGGGTACATTCTACGTAATCTTCGATGGTAGAGCCCGATACATTCACAATAATATTCGTATCGAAGTCTTTAATCTCCGGATATATGTTGGAAACGAAGTAATCGACACCCTTATTTTGCAGTCCCACAGCATTTAACATGCCTGATGGTGTTTCTGCCATACGAGGGTAATCATTCCCCTGACGTTCGCGAACCGTAGTGCCCTTTACAAAAACACCACCTATTCGCGATAGGTCAATAAAGTCCGAATACTCTTTTCCATAGCCAAAAGTACCCGAAGCAGTCATTACCGGGTTCTTCAAATGTAATTTACCTATGTTTACAATCAGTTTATCCATGTCAACTTTTCTATATTAAATACGGGACCCTCTGTACACACACATACATTCCCTTCGCTAGTCTTTTCCACACAACACAAACATACGCCAAACCCGCATGCCATCATATTTTCGAGTGACACCTGACACTCTATTTTATGCTGATTGGCATACCTTGCCACAGCCATCATCATAGGCTTAGGTCCACAGGTGTAAATAGCCGAAATTCGGGTGTTTTTTAACACTGAATGATCAGTCACATATCCTTTTTCGCCATAGCTACCGTCTTCGGTCGTACAAAACACTTCTCCATACTTACCGAAATCATCCAATTGTAGTAAGTCGTCCTTCGATCTTGCCCCTAACAGGAATTTAGGGTTATAGCCTTTTGCTTTTAGGCATGCTCCCAAAAACAGCATCGGAGCTGTACCTACGCCACCACCTATCAACAATAATTCCTGTCCGTTATTTTCGGCAGGAAGCGTAAAGGTGTTACCTAATGGCAGCAGCAGATTCATTATATCCCCTTTTTGATATTCGCACATCTTACGTGTGCCGTCACCTATAGCCTGCACAAGCAGCCACAGCTCATTTTTGTCTTTATCTACAAAATTTACCGAAATAGGGCGGCGCAGGTAAGTAGTCGGTGAATTATCAACCCTTACTTCTACAAATTGTCCGGGAAACATTTCCGGTAATGGAGAATTATCTGTGGTGGAAAGTTTTAGGAGGCAATAATTACGGTTTAGCTGTTGATTTTCAGTAACAACCAAATCCAGCATTTTTTTCATTTACCTTATTTTTTAGAGAATAAATACGCTTTGTTATTTTTCGGTTACAAAGTTAATAAAGTTTAGCCTTATAATAAAACTGAGCCGGAATATTCTTTATTTGGAAAGAATTACTATCTTTATGACAGCAAATAAAGTTCAATACAGATGTTGATTGATAATATTCATAACAAAAACACACTTATCGGACATCTTTTTCTCAATATTAAGGAAAGAGACCATTTCTGCCGCATCTTCTAAATTCTGTATATCTTCATAAAATAAGCATGAAGATCAATTTTACTATCAATCTTTTTATAAAATCATATAATTCTTTATTACTATGGAATTACCATTTGCTGAATCTTGGAAAATCAAGATGGTTGAACCAATTCGTAAAAGCACACGCAAAGAACGTGAACAATGGCTGAAAGAAGCTAAATATAATATGTTTCAGTTAAAGGCAGAACAAGTATATATAGACCTGATCACCGATTCGGGTACGGGTGCTATGAGCGATCGCCAATGGGCTGCTATGATGCTGGGAGACGAGAGTTATGCCGGAGCATCTTCATATTATAAGATGAAAGATACAGTAACCCGTATTACGGGTTTCGACTATGTATTGCCTACCCATCAGGGACGGGCTGCCGAAAACGTCTTATTCTCGTGCCTGATAAAAGAAGGTGATGTAGTTCCCGGCAATTCACATTTCGATACGACTAAAGGGCATATAGAATCCCGCAAAGCGATAGCTCTGGACTGTACGATAGATGAGGCTAAGGATACACAGCTGGAAATACCATTCAAAGGGAATGTGGATATCGCCAAACTCGAAGAGGCTTTGAAAAAGTACGGTGACCGTATTCCGTTTATTATTATTACGATTACAAATAATACTTCAGGCGGACAGCCGGTATCTATGCAAAATCTGTGGGATACACGTGTATTAGCCAATAAATACGGCAAAAAGGTACTTTTCGATTCTGCCCGCTTTGCAGAGAATGCTTATTTCATCAAAACACGCGAAAAAGGCTTCGATAAGAAAACAATAAAGGAGATATGCCTCGAGATGTTTTCGTATGCCGATGCTATGACTATGAGCGCTAAGAAGGACGCTATAGTGAATATGGGCGGTTTCTTTGCCACCAACCTGAAGGACTGGTACGATATGGCTAAAGTGAAGGGAATTGCGTACGAGGGCTTTGTAACGTACGGAGGAATGAACGGACGTGATATGAATGCGCTGGCCATAGGGCTAGATGAAAATACCGAATTTGATAACCTAGAGAGCCGTATTAAGCAGGTAGAGTATCTGGGTAAGAAACTAGATGAATACGGAATACCATATCAGCGTCCTGCCGGAGGGCACGCAATATTTGTAGATGCCACAAAAGTATTGACTCATGTACCTAAAGAGGAGTTTCCGGCACAAACACTGACTGTGGAGCTATATCTGGAAGCCGGTATACGTGGTTGTGAGATCGGATATCTGTTGGCTGACCGCGATCCGGTTACACGAGAGAACCGTTTTGACGGGCTTGATCTGCTCCGGTTAGCTATACCTCGTCGTGTATATACCGACAATCATATGAATGTAGTGGCAGCTGCATTAAAAAATATCTACGATCGGCGTGAGAGTATCACTAAGGGATTGGAAATAACGTGGGAAGCGGAACTGTTAAGGCATTTTACAGTAGAAATGAAAAGAGCGAAATAATTAAAGGTTATTAGTCTTACAATTTAAGAATATTTTAGCCTCACCTTAATTTAGGTGGGGCTATTTTTATATCTGCCAATTTACGAACTATAGCGGCTTATTATCGGCATTAAAAGTCTCGAACGTATTATCGGTATAATAAATAATTATCTTACTGACTTTTCGTTCGGGTGCCTTTTGATATACAATAGTCTGGTTCACTGTATTTTCCGGTTGTATTTGAGGCTGCTCAACTACAATTTCTTTGCGATATTCGGTTTCGGGTTTATCATTAGGCAAAGATACAGCCGTCTGAGAGAATAAATCGGGCTGATTTGCCTGATATGAATTAACAGGTGTGGTTGACGGTTGTTGACCCGATACGTTTTTATTATCATATCCGGATTTATACATACTACCGTTTCCTGTAATCAACCAATCAGGATTGAGGTATTCCATATTAGATAAGATGCGTGTTACCACATCCAGACTGGGATTGTTGCGCCCATTAAGTATATGCGATACTACAGCTCTGCCCAATTGCAACTTATCGGCAAATGCAGATGGCGTTAGCTGTTCATGTTCCATTATCTGTCTGATTCTATCTTTCATATAGCATGTAAATTACAAGAAACAAATGTAAATAATATATTTTACAAATAGAACTTTTATCTATTTACATTTGGAGTCAACAAAAGTAATCACTTAGAATACATTTATAATATATACAGATGTAACTAATTCAAATAGCCTAAAAGTATAACTTTTTATTATTTCATTATATAATTAATAATAAATAGATTATATACAATACATATAGCTATAAATAGCCAAAATAGGCCATAACACTCCCCTATTCTACCAATATCGTAATTAAAACTTCATATTATATATATAAACAATTGATAGATAGATAATAATATATTAAATAACTATACAATCATAGTGCATACATCTGTATACTGCGCATCTGCTTACATTTGAATACTATATAGTTATATTTGTATATAAATCGTAAATATACATTTATAAATCGAGTAGGCAGACTTTTGTTTACTCCACTTGGTTTACTTATGTATATTTCAGTAAGAAAACATTTGTATATTTATCCACACGCTTCCATATTTCTAAATATTAGAGTATCTTTACGTTCATAACAAAAAATTTGAACTATGAGAAAGATATTTTTATTTACTCTATTCTGTTTAGTCTCCCAGATTCACGTATTTGCCTGCACAAATTTTTTAGTTGGCAAAAATGCGTCTGTTGACGGGTCTACAATGATTACTTATTCTGCCGATTCTTACGCTCTATTCGGGGAACTATACCACTGGCCTGCTATGAAGTATCCGGCAGGAACTATGCTGAAAGTCTACGAATGGGATACAGGAAAATATTTAGGGGAAATTGCTCAGGCCAGCCAGACATATAATGTGGTAGGAAATATGAATGAGCATCAGGTTACTATTGGTGAAACTACATTCGGTGGACGTGAAGAACTAGCCGATCCGAAAGGTATAATGGATTATGGCAGCCTTATATATATAACATTGCAAAGAGCCAAGACAGCAAAGGACGCAATAAAGATAATGACCGACCTTGTAGCCGAGTATGGTTATTATAGCGGTGGAGAATCATTCTCTATAGGTGACCCTAACGAAGTATGGGTACTGGAAATGATAGGTAAAGGTGAAAACAATAAAGGTGCGGTATGGGTTGCAGTACGCATACCGGACGATTGTGTATCGGCTCATGCTAATCAGGCTCGTATACAGCAATTTCCGTTAAATGATCCTGCTAATTGTATATACTCGAAAGACGTAATTTCGTTTGCCAGAGAGAAAGGTTATTATAATGGTAAAGATGAGGATTTTAGTTTTGCACTAACGTATAATCCATTGGATTTCGGCGGACAGCGTTTCTGCGAAGCCCGCGTGTGGACGTTCTTTAACAAGTATAATAAAGATATGGCTAAATATGTAACTTATGCTCAGGGTAAAACACAAGATCCGATGCCCTTATATATTAAGCCTGACAGAAAGATCTCACTGGCCGATATACAGGAAATGATGCGCGACCACTATGAGGGTACTGCTCTGGACTGGACAAACGATGTAGGCGCAGGCCCTTACAAATCACCTTATCGTTGGGCTCCACTGACATGGGAATCTGATTCGGTACAGTATTGTAACGAACGCCCTGTAGCTACTCAGCAAAGTGGCTTCGTATTCACATCGCAAATGCGTTCATGGTTGCCAAATCCTATTGGAGGTGTATTGTGGTTTGGAACAGACGATGCCGATCAGACTGTGTTTACACCGATGTATTGTTCTATAACAGAAATACCTGAATGCTATAAAGAAGGTAATGGCGATCTGTATACATTCTCGTGGACGTCGAGCTTCTGGATTCAGAACTGGGTATCAAATATGGTATATAACCGATACGACCAAATGCACCCTGATCTGGAAAAGATACAAAAAGAACTGGAAAGCAAATTCTTTGCTAACCAAGCCAATATAGAAAAAGAAGCACAGGAATTGTATAAGCAATCGCCGGAGAAAGCTGTTCAATATCTGACAAAATATAGTGGGGAACAAGCTCAATATGCTTTCGACAGATGGAAAAAACTCGGAGAATTCCTGTTGATCAAATATATGGACGGTATTGTACGTAAAGAGAAAGACGGCGAATTTATCCGCAATGAACATGGTAAACCTTCGTCTCCGCAACGTGTAGGATATTCAAAAGAATTTTACCGGAAAGTGGTGAAAGAAACCGGAGATAAATATAAAGTATTATACTAAAATTTGTATATTTGAACCCCTCCTGCAAAGAGGGGTTTTTTATTAAATATATTGCATGCCTAAAGGTTTTACATATAGCCTCATTTTTTCGATAAGCATAATTATTCTGTTTGTCTTAACTCTGTTTCTTGGCTCTGTATCTATCCCAGCTCAGGCGATTTTTGAAATATTACAAGGAAATGAAGTTGAAAAACAAGCCTGGAGTTACATTGTACTCGAGTCACGCCTTCCACAGGCCATTACAGCACTGGTTTCGGGTGGAGCAATAGCCGTTTCGGGACTTCTGTTACAAACAGCTTTTCGCAATCCTCTGGCCGATCCGGGTATATTAGGGATAAGTGCCGGAGCAAATCTGGGTGTAGCATTTGTAATATTGCTTATAGGAAATGGAATAGGCTCGGTAGGTAGTTTAGATTTGTCTTATTCGATGAGTATCGTTTTAGGTGCTTTCATCGGTGCGTCCGTTATCTTATCTATTATTATGGGATTTGCATCCGTAATCAAAAATAGTGTAATGCTGCTTATCATCGGTATTATGGTCGGCTATCTGACATCGTCTGTTATTTCCATCCTGAAATTTTGGAGTACAAGCGAAAACGCCTATTCTTTTATGATCTGGGGAATGGGCGACTTTTCGGGTGTATCTATCGAACAATTACCGTTCTATTGCATCATCGTGGGCATCGGGCTGTTTTTGTCAGTTCTGCTTATTAAGCCTCTGAATGCTTTATTACTTGGGGAAAGGTATGCTGCCAATCTGGGTGTAAACATAAAACTGATACGCTTTTTGTTACTACTATGTGCTGGTCTGTTGACAGCTATTACCTGTGCATTCTGTGGACCGGTGGCTTTTATCGGTCTTGCTGTACCGCATATTGCACGATTACTACTTGGCACATCTAATCATAAATCGCTACTGCCTGTCACCATACTTATAGGTTCGGTCATGGCTTTGCTTTGTAATCTGATCAGCGTGTTGCCCGGTTCATCGGGCGTATTGCCATTGAATGCAATAACTCCGATATTCGGCGCACCTGTAATTATATATGTGATACTGAATCAGAAGAAGATCCAGTATTTCAATTAGGCTGTTATTTTTCCTGATTGTATTTATCTATAGAGAGATAAGAATTATGAGTTATAAATTATAAATGATGAATTAACTCAATTAAAAAAACAAGCAGAATCAAAACAATGCAAAAAGTGCAAGGTTTGTCAGGTTTTAGTTAAAATTTTAGGATACCAGTTTTTAGTGTACTAGAAGAAAGAAAATATAAAGCAAGCAAGCTAGAAACATCGTTCAGCGAAACAAAGTGTAGCTAAAACTTGTAATTTTTGTAAGGTTTTAGTTAAAATTGAATATATTGAATGAATAAAGAGTCTGTTATATCGGCCAGAAATATAGCGATCGGTTATGCTAAATCGAAGCACAGAGGCGAAGCTTCTCTCTATAAAGATTTATCTTTTGATCTTTACAGAGGTGAGCTTGTATGCCTTTTGGGTGTAAATGGTGCCGGTAAATCGACTCTGCTTCGTACAATCAGTAATAATCAGCCTACACTAAATGGAGAAATACTATTCGAAGGCAAGGATATAACTACATATTCCGAAAAAGAGCTTTCACAACTCATGGGATTGGTATTGACTGATAAAACATCTGTAGGCGGACTGCTTGTCAGAGAATTAGTAGAACTCGGTCGTTATCCGTACACAGGATTTTTCGGACAATTAACCAAGCAGGATAAAGCAGTAGTACAAAAGGCAATAGATGATGTCGGTATTTCGCATAAGGCTAATACTTATGTATCTGAACTATCGGATGGTGAACGGCAGAAAGCGATGATAGCCAAAGCTTTGGCACAGGAATGTCCGGTCGTTTTACTGGATGAGCCTACTGCATTTCTCGATATAGAAAGCCGTATAGAAATAATGAATCTGCTGCATGACCTTGCAGCCAATCTGGGTAAAACAATATTGCTATCGACTCACGACATTGATCTGGCCTTGCTCCTAGCCGACCGTTTGTGGTTGATTTCCAAAGGTAAAGGTTTAATAAGAGGAATTACAGAAGACATTGTATTATCGGGAACACTTGACCATTTCTTTAAAGGTGATAGCATCGTATTTGACAGATATACAGGAAATTTCCTACCTAAAAGAAGTAATACAAAAAAGGTATATCTCAAAGCTGACGGGCTTTTATATCATTGGACAAAAAATATGCTGGAAAGAAACGGATTCTCTTTAGCAGACAGTGAGGATTCTGACATACTGTTTTCTATTTCTCCCAAAGAAGTTATTGATGGACAAACGACTACCACACATTTTGAACTTAAAAAGCAGGATGGTTCAATAGCTTATATTGCAAGTTTTGAGGATTTGGTTGAGAAATTGAAGCATTGAAAAGCTCCTCTTATTTTATCTCCGTTTACGAGACATATCGATGCGCAGAAATATGAAGAGCAGGATGGTAAAACCCCATAAAGACGAGCCTCCATAGCTGAAGAACGGTAAGGGGATTCCTATAACAGGGGTTAAGCCTATAACCATACCAATATTGATTGCTACATGGAAAAAGAATATGGACGCGACGCAATATCCATAGACTCGCCCAAAGGTACTCTTTTGACGCTCAGACAGATATATCAACCTCAGTATCAGCGTCATAAATAGAATAAGAACGACTACCGAGCCTACAAAGCCCTGCTCCTCGCCGACTGTACAGAATATGAAGTCTGTATCTTGCTCAGGCACGTATTTAAGCTTGGTCTGTGTACCATTCAGGTAGCCCTTACCGAGTAATCCCCCCGATCCTATGGCTATCTTTGATTGATTCACATTATATCCGGCTCCCATCAGGTCGTCTTCCATGCCCAATGTGACTTTGATACGCATCTGCTGATGTGGTTGCATTACATCGCTGAACAGGTAATCGATAGAGCCTACAAACAGTACGCTGCCTATGGCAAAGGCTGCTGCCAGAAGGTAGGTTTTAGACCAATGCTTCTTTGCCAGATATAGCAAGTAGGCTACCAATGCACCGATAGAGACAAGAGCTAATAACCCGAAGTCTATATCCACTCCTATCAATGAGATCAGATATGCCAATCCAAAGAATACTATAGCTCCGAGCAGAATATTACGTGCCGTCACACGGTCTTGCTTATAGCTTAGTACCAATCCTGCACAAATGAGGATAACTAGTATAACCGTTATGAACTCACCTGTGGATATCATACCTACATCGGTATCTGAATACTTGAGCCCTATTACAAAGAATACAACTGCCGATACACCCAGAAACAGCACTATACCGGGCAGACCTTCTCTATACAGCATCAATATAAATGCAGTGTAGACTAAAGCCGAACCGGTCTCTTTTTGCAATAGTATCAGGAGCATCGGCAATATGATCATCCCTGCTATTATCAGCAAATTTTTAGCTGTCAGTAGCTTAAAGTTATAGCTGTTGAGGAAGCGGGCTAAAGCAAGGGCAACCGCAAACTTTGCAAACTCGGCGGGTTGCAACCGTATCGTATCCGTTATTACAAGCCACGACCGCGATCCTTTTATATCAGGAGCGACAATAACCGTAAGCAGCAAGAGAAGCATAAATGCGGCATAGATATAGTATGCCAGTATATCGTAGAGATTACTATCGAGCTTGAGAATGATAAAGCCTAACACAATGGATGTTCCCATCCACACAAGCTGCATACCTGCCCTGCCCGACAAGTCGAACATACTGGTAGCATGCTCATAGTTATAGCTGGCACCATATATACTGAACCATCCACCCAGAATGAGCAGAATATACAGCACAATGGTAAACCAGTCGAGGCTCTTCTTTATATTATCATCTTCTCTTTGATACATCTGTCTTTTGTCTACTGCAAACTATATTAGTCTTCGTCGAAGCCTCCCGGTCTGAAAGGCTGTATAGTATTCTCTGCCGGTTGCTTAACAGTACTTACTGCCGGTTGTTGGATCAGTTCAGAGTTTTTATTATTACGATTCCAATTGAAAAATAGCTGAGGCAATATTACCCTGTTGGCAATCATGGCTTCCAATCCTTTGTCACTCGCCGGAACTTCTCCCCGCAAATATTTCTGCAACATCAACCGTCCCATAGGCACAGCGTTAGTCGCTCCGAATCCACCATTCTCCACAATAACAAAGATAGCTACTGTCGGATTATCTTTAGGTGCAAATCCCATAAAGATGGAGTGGTCTTTTCCATGTGGGTTTTCGGCAGTTCCTGTCTTACCACATACTTCAAAGTCTGGCAATAAGTTAGCCCCTCTACATGTACCTCCGGTTACCGCACGAGCCATGCCTTCCACTATTGATTGATAATGTTGCTGTTTAATACCCGTTGAACGTTTATTAACGTATGTGCTATCAAGTGCCGTATCTTGTATTTGGCGCACAACGTGGGGTGTATAATAAAATCCCCTGTTAGCAATAGTTGCTGCAAGATTGGCAACCTGTATTGGAGTTGCTGTTACTTCTCCCTGACCAATAGCAATAGATATGATGGTAGATGCGTTCCAACTGCCTTTATACGCCCTGTCGTAGAATTTACTGTTAGGGATAAACCCTCTCTTTTCAGACGGCATATCTACTCCCAACGGATAACCGAATCCCTGATCTACCATATGATTTTTCCAGACTTCAAATGCAGTCTGTACATCCTTATACTTCTTGCGGTTGCTAAGCATCGCTGCCAGTCCGTAACAGAAATATGAGTTACAAGATGTAGCTATTGCAGGAATAAGGGGTAACGGTGCGCCATGCGCGTGACACTTCGGACGACCACCTAATGGCGGATATCCACCTGCACAGGAATACATCGTATTCTCTGTTATAATATCTTCTTCCAGAAACACCAGTCCCTGTGTTGTTTTGAATGTAGATCCGGGAGGATACATTCCCTGTATAGCTCTATTGTATAACGGTTTCAGCGGATTATTTTCAAGCTCAAGATAGTTCTTCCCAAAGTCCCTGCCTAATAGCATGGAAGGGTCATAGGTAGGCGAAGTTACCAGACACAGAACTTCTCCGGTAGACGGTTCTATCATCACAATACTACCCACCTTATTCTGCATAAGGTATTCTCCATAAGCCTGTAATTCTATATCAATGGATAAGGTTAGATTTTTACCTGATACAGGGGCTACATCGTGCTTCCCTTCTTCGTATTTACCTTGTATCCGGCCATGGGCATCTCTCAACAGTATTTCAACGCCTTTTTCACCACGCAGGTATTTCTCGTATGACAACTCTATCCCCGATTTACCTCCATAATCACCTCGTACATAGTAGTTATCCTTATCCATCTGAGTCTTGCTTACCTCTGCGACATACCCAAGTAGAAGTCCGGCATTAGGATGCGTATATTGCCTCAGTGTTCTCTTCTGAATAAAGAACCCCGGAAACTTATATAGCTTCTCCTGTAAGAATCCACTTTCCTGATAAGTAAGCTGAGTCATAAACGTTTGCTGTGTATATGAAGAATAGCCGGGATTGAGGCGTTTGTCCTTAATATCCACTATACGTTTAGCAAATTGCTCTTGAGTTATACCAAGAGTCCGGCAGAAATCCAGTGTATCGAATACCTGCACTTCGCGGGGAATATAAACCAGATCGTATGTAGGCTGGTTATATACAAGCAGACGGTCTTTGCGATCGGATATAATACCTCGTGCAGGATATAGTGTTCTGTTAAAGAAAGCATTGCCATCAGCAGATTCCTTATATTCGCTCTTTACTATCTGTAAATAGAATAACTGTGCTATATATATCAGTACAATGGTGCAGACTATTCCTCCCAGTACATACTTACGTTTACTGAGGTCTAAAATGTTTGCTTTCATACGGTTTTCTTCTTTAATGAGAATCCTTCGAAAGCAAAAACAAGAATAGACGTGAGTACAGCAGATAGCGAGAACCTAAGTAGAATCAGCTTAATATTGAAATAGGAAAATGATTCTATAGATACGAGCACAATATGATGAATCAGTGTTAAGAATATTACATACTTCATAAATGCGGCTCCCAATAAAGCAAGGCTGGGAGTCTGTTCATCATAATCGTCTACCATAAAGAACAGATTCTGCACCGGACGGCATATGAAGCCTATCAAGGTGGTTGCGGCTGCATTTATACCGGGAGTGTTACAAAATATATCTATGGTAAATCCTAACAGGAAGCCCAGAAAAGTGGAAAGGCTCCGACTACAGCCTACCGGCAATTTGAATATGAAATATATGTATAGGAAAGGTACTGCATAACCAAGAAACGACACCTTGTTAAGTACCAATACTTGTAGCAGTACGAGCAATACAAACAGAATCACATATTTTATTGTATTACTTTTTAGCATTCTTCACTTTGTTCTCCAACTCTTTAATCTCTTCGTTGGTGTTATTAATAAGAAGTACATTTTTGAGTGACCCGAAGTCGGTCGACAATTTTATCTTCAGGCTATAAAAGTTATCATCTGTCTCACTCTTATAATCTTCGACTGTACCGACCATCAAACCTTCAGGAAAGAAATCCGAGAATCCACTCGTTACGATGGTATCCCCTATCTCTACACGTTCATATTTAGGATATTCGGTAAGAACGGCATATCTGGAATCTCCTCCCTGCCACAGTAAGATACCAGCAGTGTTGGAATTCAATATTTTACAACTGAATTTACTGTGCGGATTCAATACAGGTTGCACAATAGCATAGTTGGCGCTGGCTGATCTTACCACACCTACTATACCTTGCTGTGAAATAACTCCCATATCAGGTCGTATTCCACTATTTGTTCCTTTGTTCACTATCATGTAGTTTTCTATCATCGAGATGCTGTTTTTCTCAACGCGGGCAACAATGAAAGGAGGTTCGGTTCTTCTCCCTAACGAGTCGCGTAAGAAAGCTTCAGTCTTAATAGAATCTGCTTCGATAGTAAATAGATAATCCTTCAATTCGGAAATCTGAACTTGTAATTCCGCATTCTTTTCCAGAAGCTCCTGATTTTCTTGTCTTAAACCGAAGTACGACAGGATGCTTCCGGATATAGAGTAAACCCTTCCCGTCACTTCGTTAGAAGAATTGAGAAAGACACTCTTTTGATATGAATTGTTACTGAATATAAAGTAAAAACAGATTATCTCTAACAGTATGAACAAAAACCATGAACTATTCTTCAATAAAAAGTTTATCAGGTTCCGCATAAATCTGCTTCTGTATTATTCTGGGTAAATCAACTGCTATACTTGTCTTATTATCTCATCAAGAAGTTGAACTTCTCTATATTTTTGAGAGCAATACCTGTTCCTTTTGCTACTGCATGAAGCGGATCTTCAGCTACATGAAACTGAATACCAATTCTGTCGGAGAAACGCTTGCTCAGACCTCTCAGCAGTGCTCCACCTCCTGTAAGGTATATGCCATTGCGAACAATATCAGCATACAACTCTGGTGGCGTTTGTTCCAAAGCACTAAGTATAGCCGAATCCATTTTAGATATGGACTTATCGAGACAATGCGCCATTTCCTGATATGAAACAGGTATATCCATTGGCAAAGATGTCATTCTATTTGGCCCATGAACAATAAAGTCTTCCGGAACTTCATCATCCGGCAATTCGGTCAAAGCCGCACCGACTGCTATTTTTATATTTTCGGCAGTGCGCTCTCCCACTTTAATATTGTGCTGACGTCCCATATACTCCTGTATATCTTCTGTAAGGTCATCCCCTGCAATCTTAATAGATTTGTTAGAAACGATACCGCCTAGAGATATTACTGCAATCTCTGTTGTTCCCCCGCCTATATCTACGATCATGTTTCCTTCCGGCGCTTCCACGTCGATACCGATACCCAAAGCAGCAGCCATAGGTTCGTATATCATATATACATCACGTCCGCCGGCATGTTCAGCCGAGTCGCGTATAGCACGCGTTTCTACTTCGGTACTTCCTGAAGGGATACATATAACGATGCGTAATGATGGCGAGAACAGACGGCTTTTATTGTTGAACATCTTAATAAGTCCGCGAATCATCTGCTCAGCAGCCGTAAAATCTGCTATCACACCGTCTTTCAACGGTCTCACAGTACGGATATCTTCGTGTGTCTTCCCGTGCATCTGACGGGCTTGCTCCCCTACTGCTATTACTTTTCCCGACTTGCGCTCCAGTGCTACCACCGAAGGCTGATCTACAACAATTTTGCCGTTATGTATGATGATGGTATTGGCTGTACCAAGGTCCATCGCTATTTCCTGTGTAAAAGAGAATAATCCCATATTTTCTTATATCGCTTATTATTTACAATTAATATTAATGTTTAAAGTGGCGGATACCTGTCATCACCATCGATATATTGTGTTCGTTACAATATTCGACAGACAGATTATCCTTAATGGAGCCACCTGGTTGCACAACGGCTGTAATACCTGCATTCCCTGCTATTTCCACACAATCGGGAAACGGGAAAAAGGCATCGGAAGCCATTACTGCTCCATCGAGATTGAAACCGAATGAGTCTGCCTTCTCTATAGCTTGCCTCAGAGCATCTACACGGGACGTTTGCCCGGTACCGCCTGCACACAATTGCTTATTTTTCACCAGTATAATGGCATTCGATTTTGTATGTTTTACCAGCTTATTCGCAAACAAAAGGTCTTCGACTTCTGTTCCCTGTAATGGTCTTTTCGTAACAAGTTCCAAATCCTTCTCTGCTTGTATGCTCAAATCTTTATCCTGCACTAAAACACCATTCAGTAAAGAACGGAATTGCTTATCTCCGGTCAGTGGTTGCTTTTGTACAAGTATAATGCGGTTTTTCTTTTGTTCCAGTATTTCGAGCGCCTCTACATCATATTCAGGGGCAATTATTATTTCAAAGAATATATTATTAATTTCTTCAGCAGCGGCTTTATCTATTTTGCGGTTGCTTACAATAATGCCTCCGAATGCCGACACCGGATCTCCTGCTAAAGCATCTTTCCATGCTTCTACAACTGTTGGGCGCGAAGCTATACCGCATGCATTATTATGTTTCAAAATAGCTACCGTAGTTTCGTCAAACTCACTGATAAGGCTTACTGCCGATTCTATATCCAACAAGTTATTATATGATGTTTCGCGGCCATGTATCTGATCGAACATTGTATTGAAGTCACCATAGAATGTTCCTTTCTGGTGAGGATTTTCCCCATAACGAAGGTGTACAGCATTGTCTTCCGCATAGCGGAATGCTGTACCTTCATTATTATCCATATAGTTAAAAATTGCTGTATCGTATAAGGATGATACGGCAAAGGCTTCTTTAGCAAAGAATTTGCGGTCAGCAATATCTGACTTACCCTTTTTGGCATCCAGCAAATCTTTCAATGGCTGATATTGTTTTTTAGAGGCAACAATAAGTACATCTTTGAAGTTTTTAGCTGCTGCACGTATAAGGGATATCCCTCCTATATCTATTTTCTCGATAATATCCTGTTCTGCTGCACCCGAAGCTACAGTTTCTTCAAACGGATACAAGTCGACAATCACAAGATCTATTTCCTGTATGTCGTATGCTTTTATCTGCTTCATGTCTTCGGGTAGTTCTCTGCGACAAAGTATTCCACCGAATATTTTAGGATGTAATGTCTTTACCCGACCACCTAAAATAGAGGGGTAACCTGTGGCATCTTCCACGGCATCGCAAGGGAATCCTAATGATTCAATGAAGCTCTTTGTACCACCTGTAGACAAGAAGCGAACTCCTGAATTATTCAACTCTTTTAAAATTTCATCCAGTCCATCTTTATGATAAACGGAGATCAGCGCTGTTTTAATTTTTTTTTCTGAAGACATGATGTGTTAATAACCTGCTTTTAGGCGAACAAAGTTATAAAAACTATTGTGATTACAGCCCGTTTTTAGTAATATTTTTAATGAATAAACTTTATATCGAATTTTCGTGAGAATGTATTGATTTTTAGTTACATGTTTCTTCATATGGGCATATATCCCTACCCTCAATCTGAATTGTTGCATGCCTTATTCCAAAATCTTTATTAATCAATCGCTTCGCACTCTCCAATATCTGATCCCGGTCTGATTTGGGATCAACTTTGAGATGAACCGTCATTACGGAAAAATCTGAGGTAATCATCCATATATGAAGGTCGTGAACATCTTGTACACCATCTACAGATTTCAATGTTTTGATAACCTTCTCTGAATCAATAGAAGAAGGCTTGGCCTCCATTAATATATTCACCGACTCTCTGAGTACATTCCATCCGCTATATAATACCAATAAAGAAACAATCATACTGGCAATAGGATCGGCAATATACCAACCGAACAACATGATCAGTACTGCGGCAATAATTGCCCCTACCGAGCCTAATAGATCCCCTATAACATGCAGGAAAGCACTACGTACATTCAGATTTTCTTCGGTAGAGCCCTGCGAATGCAGAATATAGGCTACTATGATATTTATAATAAGCCCGATAACTGATATAAGCATCATACCCTGTCCTACTACCTGAGGTGGTGTGGAAAGACGCTCTATAGCTTCTTTGAAGATAAATATAGATAACAGAATAAGCACTATTCCGTTGAGTAATGCGGCCAATATTTCGAAACGTTTGTAGCCATAAGTTTTAGAAGGGGTGGCTGCTCTTGCACCAAAGATGAGCGCACTAAGGCTTAACCCCAAAGCAACAGCATCACTAAGCATATGTCCGGCATCGGATATCAGAGCCAGACTATTGGTGAGGTATCCTCCAATAAATTCAACAAACATAAAGCCTGCTATAAGCAGAAAACTTATTGTTAGTGCTTTCTTATTAGCATTGTGGCTATGGCTATGTCCGCCATGCGAATGCCCATGACTATTTTCGTCATGATTATGATCATGTACCATTATCGCCTATTTAGAATTAACAAGAATAAAAAAAGCAAGGGTAAAGTTACATCTTTTTCCCTTGCTTCTTGCTATATTATTTATAATTCTGCTTCCTTAATCATTCATAGAGATAAGGAATTCTTCATTATTGATAGTTTTTCTCAATCTTCCTTCCAGGAATTGCATTGCTTCCACTGAATTCATATCCGAAAGGAAGTTACGCAATACCCACATACGGCTAAGTGTATCTTTATCAAGCAACAAATCGTCACGGCGTGTACTTGAAGATATGATATCGACAGCAGGGAATATACGCTTGTTTGACAATTTGCGATCAAGCTGTAATTCCATATTACCTGTTCCCTTAAATTCTTCGAAGATCACATCATCCATCTTAGAACCTGTTTCGGTAAGTGCCGTAGCTATAATTGTGAGAGATCCCCCATTTTCAATATTACGTGCAGCTCCGAAGAAACGCTTCGGTTTGTGCAATGCATTAGCATCTACCCCACCTGTCAAGACTTTACCCGATGCAGGTTGTACTGTATTGTATGCACGTGCAAGACGTGTTATAGAGTCGAGTAAGATAACTACATCGTGTCCGCATTCTACCATACGTTTTGCTTTATTGAGTACAATCTCCGCTATTTTGACATGGCGATCAGCTGGTTCGTCAAATGTAGAAGCTATTACTTCTGCATCTACACTACGTTCCATATCTGTAACCTCTTCAGGTCGCTCATCTATAAGAAGTACTATCATATATACTTCAGGATGATTGCTTGCGATAGCATTGGCTATATCTTTCAACAATGTAGTCTTACCTGTTTTAGGCTGTGCTACAATAAGTCCGCGCTGTCCTTTACCTATAGGAGAAAACAAGTCTACTACACGACAAGAGAGATTATCGTTGCGTCCTTTTGTCAGCTTAAATTTCTCATCCGGAAAAAGTGGTTTCAGGTGATCGAACGGAACACGGTCACGCACCTCGTCTGGTGTACGGCCATTTATCCTGTCTACCTTCACCAATGGGAAAAACTTCTCAGATTCTTTGGGGGGACGAATAGGGCCTTCTACGATATCTCCTGTTTTCAATCCGAATAGTCGTATTTGAGACTGAGAGATATACACATCATCGGGCGATGACATATAATTATAGTCGGACGAACGGAGAAACCCATATCCTTCTTGCATAATTTCCAGTACACCTGTTGCATTAAGTATCCCTTCAAAATCGAAAGGCTTTTCCTGTGACTGATTATTATTTTGCTTCTGAGGCTGATTATTATGCTGATTTTGCAGTTGTTGTTTTGCTTTTTGCGGAGCTTCCTGTACTATTTCGACTGGCGTCACGTCAGAATCTACTTCAAGTGGTGTAAGCAATGGTAGTCCCGGAATATGTTCTTCGGGTTCGCTTTCTCTCACTTTGTTAGAACGGAATACCAATTGGGTAGGTTTTGTAGTAGGTTGGGCTTGCTGCGGTTTAGGTTGCTGTGTATCCGGCTTATTTTCTTTGGCTATTTCAGCATTACCTTTTTTTATAATCTCTTTTTGAGGATTTTTATCTGCCAAAGGTGCTGCATCCTTCTTTTCTGTAACAGGAGCCTGAACACCCTTATTTACTTCCGGTTTAGCAGATGTTAATTCTTCTTTCTTCGTTTGTGGCACAGGAGCTTGTTCTTTTGCAGCTACCGGAGCCGAAGCCTGCTTTTTAGGCTGTGCCGGAGATTTATCTTTTCCCTGTTTTGCCTTTGTTCCAGACTGTGATTTCTTTTGCTGTTGTTCTATTCTGTCCTCGCTCTGATAGCTTTCTGAATTTTTGTTACGTGCTTCCAGAATAGCCTGCTCATCCAGTATTTTATAAATGAGTTCGTCTTTTTTGTAGGCATCCGGACGTCTTATGCCGAGTTCTTTCGCGATAGTTCTCAGTTCAATAGTGAGCTTTTCATTAAGCTCAAGGATATTGTATATACGCATGTATATCTATATTAAATTATATGATTGGTTATATTTATCTCAAAACGATTAAGGTAAACCCTTTTTTGGCAGTTTATTATATATATATGATATTATTGGATCTTATTTTAGAAAACAGCTTTTGCCGTTTGTTCAATGTCTAAAAAAGTTTGCTTTCATATCCCTTCAACAGAAGTATTACACTCCAAAATATTAAGACCTCTAAATTTAAATGGGATATTTGGTTTATCTTGTCGAACCGCAGAAATAAATACAACTCGTGATAAACCTGCGACAAAGATAATAAAAGAAATTTATTTGGCAATATCTGTATCAAATATTGTGAGATTAATCGGCAATCTTAAAAACATAAAAAAGTTGTTGCTTACCGTCTTTACGAACGTAATCGTTACGAAGTACTAATTTTACTGTTGCTCTCATGTCTAAATTGTTTTAAAAGTTCGACCAATTTTCGACCAACAGATTGTGTAATTTCTATAATTTTTCTTTCTATTCTCTCTTTTCTAAAAACTGTAACTATCTAAAAAAGAGAAAGATTAGAAATTATATTTCTAATCTTTCAACATACTTCGAGGTTCCTGGCGGATTCGAACCGCCGTCAACGGTTTTGCAGACCGGTGCCTAACCACTCGGCCAAGGAACCAATTTTTGATTAGCGATTGCAAAGATATGATATTTTATCGAATGAACAAACGATTATTATTGTTTTTATAGGCAATATATCGTATCATTTTGATACACAAACCGTATCGGATACGATTTTCGGAAATACCTCTTCTGTATATTCCGACACCTCTACTGGAACAACCCCATGACGAACCATATCCAGTTCTTTCGCTGCTGCCAATGACAAGTCTATTATACATTTCTTGCGGAAAGGTCCCCTATCTATTACCCTTACAACAACCTCTTTTCCATTCTTCATATTCTTTACATGCAGCAATCTGCCGAAAGGATATGTCCGATGAGCACACACCATACTATCCTGCCTGTAAATCTCACCACTGGCAGTCTTCCGGTTGTTAAATTTCTTACCATAGTAAGTAGCATTCCCTGTTGTCTGACTCTGTACAACCAAAACTGAGATAATAAAGATAAAAACGAATAAAAACCTTTTCATATTGTGTAATCTGTGTTGTGCTTATTGTTCCGACTTTAACACCGTACCCATCTTCTTCTTCCCATTTATCTTTACCATCATTGGTTTCTGAAAGTGTACATGACGTATATATTCGGTTTCAAAAACAGCCGGTTGCCTATTCAGATAGTCTTCATCAAATAAACCGTCTCCCGAAACAGAAGGATTGATCGAAAAATACCCTACACCGAAAGAAGTCAGATTCTGAAAAAAATGAGTACCCTGACTCGGCTCTATCTTATAATTATCCAACGCTATTTCGACAAGCACCTGGGCGTTCGATATCTGAGGCCATCTTACAGGTATTCCCAACCACGAATCACTACTACCCCACCTTCCGGGACCTACAAGAATATAATTCTTCTCCTGATTCAGAAATTCTGTATTTATCTTATCTATTTCGACCGCAATATCCATATTTTTAGCAGCGTTAAAATCTTTTGTCTTAACATATACAATATCATATATATCATTCATAACGCCATGCCCAAGAGCATTCACCGAATGTAGTATTTCAACCTCTGGTCTTATTTCCGACAAATCTTCCACTACCAGCTCTTTATTCTGTACTATTGGCCTGATCTGTAATAGGTAGAAATTACCTTCCCCCTTGTCTTTCAGGTCGGCTGCAAATTCTATTTCAACTGCTCGCCCCATTTCCTGTTGGCCTATTTTCAATACCTGTTGTAGAATTTCGGCTAAAGGGAATACATTGTGTTGCAACACATTGGCAAAAGATATTATTTTTCGTCCACTATCGTAATATCCGTCATATATTACCTGATCGACAGGGTCGTATGTAGAAGATATATATCTTATAGAATCATCTTTTTCTGCATCTTTTATACTCAATTTCAGCAAATTGAATCCGTCATTTGTCGAAAACTCTTTATGTACATTTTTCATATCCAGTGCATAAAAATATCGCTGTGTATCTCTTAATGCTAATTCTACTGAACTCAACTGTACTATATTGTGAGGGTGTGCAGGCGAAAAGCGCAGGTTGACGCCACCTTCTACAATATATTTTCCCAGTCCCAGTACAATATTTGCAATTCCTTCTTCCGGTTCCTCATTACCCACAGGGTAAAAATTCAACGAACGCGCCACACCCGATATAGTCGGATAAAAATGGTCGCCATACTGCGTACCAACCGCTTCCTGCAAAACAATAGCCATTTTCTCCTGATCTATCAGGTTCTGAGTAGCAGCCATATAGGTTTTACTATCTTTATAGAACACTGATGCATATACGGCTTTTATAGCCTTGCTAAGCAACCCGAGTGTCTCATAGCGGTCTTCGAGCATTGGAATCATATAAGTCGAATAAACGCCTGCAAATGGCTGATAGTGCGAATCCTCCAACAGGCTCGACGACCGTACTGCAATCGGAGCTTTTATAGTTTCCAGAAAAACCATGAAATCTTCAATTAGCCTGTCCGGCAGTCCGGCTTTCAGGAAATAGCGCAGTATTTCATCATCAGGTTTATCAGATAAAGCAATAGGGTACAAATCGTTCGTTTCCATAAACTCATCGAAAATATCAGTACACAGGACAACAGTACGTGGTATTATCACAGGTATGTTATCATCCTCGTTAAGTTCCAAATGCTCTTTTACGATATTGTCCATAAAGGCTATGCTACGTCCTTTACCTCCTATAGAGCCATCCCCCATACGCGCAAAGTTGGAAAACTCATCGAACCTGTCTTTATCGAATATAGCCACCACTCCCGAATTCTTTACCTTACGGTATTTTATAATCATATCGTAGATCAACTGTCGGGCCTCGTCCATACTGCTATAGTCCGAAACCTTGATCTTCTTGAGCCACTCTGCCATCGGGAACATTGCCCTCGAATAGAAGAATCGGGAAAAATGATCGTTCGATAAATGATAGACCAATGATTCGGTAGGGATTGTAAATATGCTCTTCTGTAGATCTTTAAGGTTCCTAATTCGTTGAATCTCCTCCCCTGTTTCGGGATTGATTATAATAAAATCGCCAAAACCAAAATTATTAACAACCTGCTTACGCAAATCGCGCGGAAAGCTTTTTGAGTTTTTATCAATAAAGCTACAGCCTAATTCTTCTGCGTAGGCCTTATTCGCTATTTCAGATGAAGTGAATACTATCGGCACAAAGCGTTTCTTGTTCCGCATCATTTTAGCAAATTCATAACCGGCCAGTTTGTCTTTTACTCCCTCGTGTGCATAACTCATATCGGTAACAATACCCAACATATTGTTATAATACTTGGCATATATCTCTACTGCCTCTTCATAAGTACGAGCCAACATAATCTTTGGGCGCCCACGCATGCGCAGCATTTGCTGGTGCTCGTTCAATGCTTCTTTCGAAAACTCTTTCGACTCTTCCATTACTATCTTAAATAAGGTAGGCAAGGCTGAAGAATAAAAGCGCACCGAATCTTCTATCAATAATATAACCTGTACACCTACACTTTCGGTATCGTGTTCCACGTTCATGGCATCTTCTATCAGTTTGATGATGGCCAGTAATAGATCCGGATTACCAAGCCAACTGAAAACATAATCGACACCCGATAAGTCTTCTTGCGACAAACGTTTTGTTACTTCGCGCGAGAATGCCGTTAACACCACGAATGGAGTATCAGGGTACAGTTCCTTTACGCGCTTCGATGTAGCAAACATATCAGCCTCGTCCATATTAGGCATCTGTATGATGAGCTCATAATGGTTTTCGCTGAGTTCGGCCAGCGCCTCTTCCTCTGTTACTACCTGTGTAAAGCGTGGCGGATAGTTCAGGTTAAGAGATGTGTATTCGTTAAATATCTGTTCGTCGATGCGTCCGTCGTCCTCTAAGGTAAAAGAATCATACTTCGTAGCAATCAGCAACACATTGAATATACGCTTTGTCATCAGGCTGGCAAAGGATGTATCTTTAAAACGAAACGCTTTTATATCGGGTAGTTTTTCCATAACGAATATTTATAATTGAGATTACTCTCTTTATATTTTAACTAAAATCTGACAGAACTCACTCTTTTACTAGCCTGCTAGTTTTAGTTGGCACCGCCGATTACCTCATAATTCTCTTTTTTTAGTACACTAGTAGACTAAAAACTAGTAAACTATATTTTAACTAAAACCTGACATTCCTTACATTAATTACAAGTATTCTAGCTTTCTACTCCTTTGCGCCTTCGCGTCTTTGCGTGAGATAATTTTAACTAAAACCTGACAATACTAATAACTTTTAAATGATCTCGCTGTCAACTGCTAACCATTACTGGATATAGCTTATAGATAAAGTTTTATTAAAATATAACAACAAATATAATGCAAAAAAAGAAGCCGAATGTATTTCTCATCCAGCTTCCATATATTTTTTCATTAAAACGATTAACGTATGCGGTCTAACGATTTTACCAACTTTTCATCTTTTCTTATACGCCAATATGCCAGAAAGTTAAAAATTAAGGCTACTAGCGGTAATAAAATGATAAGCGAAGATGGAGTCAGATTAATATGAATATTGGCATCCTCACTATCTATTTTATTTATAAATGCACAAAAATAACTTACTACAGCTACATAATATAAAACGATAAACAATGTATTAAACAAAGTTATACGAGCCTGACGTTTTCTATTTTTATACAAAAATATTGCGACTAATGGTGTTATAATACTCAGTAATGCAAATGTAAGACTTCCCCATGTTATAGAAGAAACTTGATCTTTCCATACAGGTAATTTATCACCTGCTATTTCTAAGCCATAAGAATGATACATCACAGAAATGCCATCATTATCCACAACTTCACTTATAGGGAAATATAAAGCGATTCCCATCAAAATAGCAACCAGTAACAAAAATATACTCTGAATACGTTGTATCATCCCTTCTTAGAAGTTGTCTTTGTCTTTATTCGGGTTTCTGTAATAAAGTTTGCCTTCTGTATATTCCTGAGCCGCTATAAGAGTCGGTTTAGGAAGTTTTTCATAATAACGTGAAATCTCAATCTGTTCTCTATTTTCGAAAACTTCTTCCAGATTGTCGTTATATGATGCAAATTCCTGCAGCTTTTTGTCCAGATCCTGTTTCATCTCAACAGCTATCTGATTAGCTCTTTTCGAAATAATTCTCACAGTTTCGTACACATTGCCTGTGTCTTCCGACAGAGACATCATATCTCTTGTAACTGTGTTGTTTGCTGCATTTGATTTTCTGTAATCCATACTATTCTTAAAAATTTATATAAATTGAATGTTTTCTATTTATTTGCTCAACTCTTGTTGTACTGCCTCGTTTGTTTCCTGATCTATCTCCTGTCCGAGAGCTTTCAGTGCCTGACGGTAATATTTTTCCGATTCTTTCAGGTATTTTCCGCTTGGGAACATGTTCTTGTAGTTGAAGTGCTCGTCAAGTAGATCGCGGTAACGGGTAGGTTTCTTCTCTTCCACACTGTGATATGCCAATTCGTAACGTGCTCTTACTATCAGTATCTGAAACTCTTCGGCAAACTCCGAAAACGGATAACTCTTAAGTGCTTCGCGTGATGTCACAATACATGCCTCATAGTTGTTGCCCATATACAGTCCCAGATTGTAATACAAACGGGCTGCAAGAAAGTCTTTATAGGCAAGCTTTTCCTGCAATTTGAACATATAGTCCTGTGCTTCGGGGGCTTTTTCGCTTTGAGGGAAATACTCCAAAAAGTTTTGGAATTCCTGTATTCCTTTCACCGTACTACCCTGATCGAGACGGGCATCGGGCGAATCCAGATACAATCCGTAAGCAGCATTGAAGCGTGCCAGTTCGGTATAGTCCCCTTTAGGGAATTTGTTGTAATATCTTGTATAATACTGTGTGGCTGTTACATAATCTTTGTCGTAGAAATAGGCTTGAGCCAGCAAAAACAGGATTTCCTGCTCTTTAGCCGAACCGGTATATACCGAGAGTATTTCCTCTAGTAAGGTTGTGGTTCTGCCGTATTTTTTCTCATCGAAGTACTTCTTAGCGTATGTATATTTCAGCTCGGCATCACGACTTTTCAGTATTTTATTATACTCGCCGCACGAAGCCAACAATAACGTAAGTAATAAGGCACACAGGATTTTGATTTTCATTCTACTCAAAAATTAGTTTGCAAATTTACACAAAGCTTTTATAATTTGAAAATAAACTTTTACAATTATGTTTTTTTGAGATAAATGACACGAATTATCCGAACATGCTAACAACACGTTTCACTCCGTCAATAAAGCTGTCAATTTCTCCTTTTGTATTGTAGAATGCCAAGGAGACCCTCACCGTTCCTTCTACGCCGAGAACGTCCATTAGCGGCTGGGCACAATGGTGTCCGGTACGTACGGCTATCCCCATCTTGTCCAGAAGCATTCCCATATCGTAATGATGGATATCACCTACAAGGAACGATACTACACTGCTCTTTTCATCGGCAGTTCCGTAAATGCGTACACCTTCTATTTTCATCAATTCATCCGTACAATACTGTAATAACTGATCTTCGTATGCTTTTATTGAGTCGAGGCCAATATTTTTTATGTATTTTATTGCAGTTGCCAGTGCTATCACTGCGGGATAGTCGGGTGTTCCGGCCTCAAACTTGAATGGTAACTCATTGAATGTCGTACCATTAAACGAAACGGTTTTAATCATTTCACCCCCTCCCTGATAAGGAGGCATCTGGTTCAGCCATTTTTCTTTTCCATAGAGCACCCCTACTCCATTCGGCCCGTAAACCTTATGACCTGAGAAAACAAGAAAGTCACAATCAAGCTTCTGTACATCAAGATACATGTGTTGCACCGACTGAGCAGCATCTATCAGCACAGGAATATCATGCCTGTGTGCTATCTCTATTATCTCTTCTACAGGATTTATCGTTCCCAGTACGTTAGAGACATGTGTGACTGATATCAGGCGTGTATTAGGTGAAATAAGTTTCTCTAGTTCTTCCAGTATCAGTTCACCTTTTTCGTTAATTGGAACTACTTTCAGTTTAACGCCGCGTATAGATTCTTGCAATTGCCACGATACGATGTTTGCATGATGTTCCATTGCCGAAACAATGATTTCGTCACCCTCATTGCAAAACTGCTGGCAGAAGCTGTGCGCTATAAGATTAATAGACTCAGTCGTACCCCGCGTGAAGATAATCTCATGGCTATGCTTAGCATTGATAAACTGCTGCACCACAACACGTGATTCTTCGGCCAGATCGGTAGCCCTCTGGCTTAAATAGTGTACACCACGATGCACATTGGCATTCGTGGTGTAATATATTTTATCCATTTCTTCTACCACACATTGTGGCTTTTGAGTAGTTGCCCCATTATCAAGATAGATCAGGGGTTTGCCGTAAACGGTAGTAGATAGAATAGGAAAATCGGCTCTTATTTTTTCAATATCCATTTTAGTTACGAGTTACGAGTTACGAGTTACGAGTTTTTTCGCTACTATCTTGTAACTTGTAACCCGTAACTTGTAACTGTTATTACTTACATACCGCGCAATTTCCGCAGCGTGCAGTTTCTCCTTTGAAACGTTTTTCGACAAGATCGAGAAGTCGGACTTTCAACACATCGATACGCACATGCTCCAATACCCCGGCTGCGAATGCCTGCATCAGCATCAGGCGGGCAGCATCTTCGCCAATACCGCGCGAACGCAAATAGAAGAGCGCTTCTTCATCCAGCTGACCTGTGGTCAGTCCATGTGAACACTTTACATCGTCGGCATATATTTCGAGCTGTGGTTTAGAGTACATATGTGCTGTAGGCGAAATACATAGGTTGTTGTTAGACTGATAAGCCATCGTCTTCTGAGCATCCTTCTCTACACGAATACGTCCGCAGAAAGAACCTCTGGCATCGTCCTGCAATACGTATTTAAACAGCTGCGTACTTGTACAATGCGGTACAAGGTGATCTAAGAATGCAAAGTTGTCTACATACTGATGCCTGTCGGCTATCACCATACCACACACGTATGCTTCGGCATGCTCTCCGTCAAGTTTTACATTATAGTTATTGCGGCTTACACCTGTATTCAGCGTCATATTGTTTACCAGCACATTGGAGTTTTCCTGCTGATGAACGAAGGTATTGGTAAGGCGTGTAACCTTATCGGAATTCTCCTCCAGATCGTAGTAATCTATGATAGCATTCCGCCCTGCAAAAATTTCAGTTACCTGTGTAGCCAGAAACTGCGATTCGTCTACTGTATGATCACAAACAAGCAATTTTACCTGTGCATCGTCTTCTGCAATGATCATTATACGACGATTTACCAGATAGTTGAACTCGCTCTTAAGTATATTGATCAGTTGTATCGGCTTTTCTACAATTACACCTTTAGGTACATAAATAACAAATCCGTCCTGCACAAACATTGTATTGAATGCCACAATGCCGTTGTTATCCACATCGGCTACTTGTCCGTAATATTTAGCAAATGTTTCAGGCTGCTGTTCGGCAAAGTCCTTGAGACTACCTACAAATACTCCTTTCGGATATTCTACTCTTGGCTGATGCTCTTTGTGGAAAAGGTCATTCAGCACAAAGTAAAGATTTGTTGTAAGATTAGGTATCTCACATCTGAAAGCTACATACGGATTGCCATGAAAAGGGACACGATTGAGATTAAGTGCAAAATCGGGCAAAAATTCGGCGGCCACATCCAGATAGAGGTAATCTTCCAGTTTTTTGGTAGGGAAACCTTGCTTACCGAAGGCTTCGAATGCTTTATCGCGAAGACTATTTATTGCCGGTGCAGACTTCTCGTCAATTTTGTGTCTGTACTGCTTAAATATGTCTGTATATTGAGTTTCTATCATTAGTCCTGAAATTCTTTAATAATCCAATCATAACCTTTTTCTTCGAGTTCGAGAGCCAGTTCCGGCCCTGCACTTTTTACTATACGACCTTTATACAACACGTGCACGAAATCCGGTTTAATATAGTCGAGCAAACGCTGATAGTGTGTAATTACCACTGTTGCATTGTCTTTTGTACGTAGTTTGTTTACACCTGCTGCTACAATGCGCAATGCGTCGATATCAAGTCCTGAATCGGTTTCGTCGAGAATAGCCAGTTTTGGTTCCAGCATTGCCATCTGGAATATCTCGTTACGCTTTTTCTCGCCACCGGAGAAGCCCTCATTTACAGAACGTCCTGCAAGGTCTTTATCGAGTTCTACAAGTTCACGTTTTTCACGCATCATTTTCAGGAAATCTGATGCCGAAATCGGTTCCTGTTCGTTATGTTTTCTTATTTCGTTCAACGATGCACGCATAAAGTTAGTCATGCTCACTCCGGGTATCTCTACCGGATACTGAAAACTAAGGAAAAGACCTTCGCGGGCACGGTCTTCAGGATCCATATCGAGCAGGTCGTGACCTCTGAAATCCACTTCACCTTCTGTTACTTCAAAGTTAGGGTTTCCTACAAGGACGGAAGCTAATGTACTCTTTCCGGCTCCGTTAGGTCCCATTATAGCATGTATTTCGCCTTCGTTAACGACAAGATCCAATCCTTTCAGTATTTCCTTGCCTTCAACATTAGCGTGCAAGTTCTTTATGTTTAATAAGTTCGCCATTATAAATTTTATGTTGTTTATATTAAATTCAGTATCTTTTTAACAATAAGGTACCATATATGTTCAAGTCATTGAGACTTTCGGACACAAAATTAATAAATAAAAAAGAAAATAGCTTGTTTATCACAAGCTATTACATATCTATTAAATCTATATCTCACACATTGTCATTGATTATATCTGACATCATCAGATAAAGCCTCTTTGAAATACATATAAATATGATTAGAAAATACCAATTAAGGTAAATTGTCTAAAAATCCATCTCCACCACTATCGGGCAATGATCTGAGAAATCTATTTCATTTAGTATAGATGCGCCATTCAGGCGAGGTTTGGCAGCTTCGGAAATTACATGATAGTCGATGCGCCAGCCGAGATTCTTACCCCTCGCTCCTGCCCTGTAGCTCCACCAGCTGTATTTCTCTGGGCTTTGGTCATATACGCGAAAGGTATCGATCAGTCCTGTATCGATGAATTCATCAAACCATTGGCGTTCTTCAGGCAAAAAGCCGGAACTTTTGGTGTGACGTTCGGGATGGTTTATATCTATCGGCTTGTGGCAGATATTATAGTCACCACATATCAGTATCTGAGGTCTTTCTTTACGCAATTCGTTTATGAAGATAGTGAAATCGGCCAAAAACCGCATCTTTATCTCTTGACGAATATCTCCCATCGTACCGGAAGGAATATAAACACATATAACTGTCATTTCGCCGTAGTCTGCGCGAATCACCCTACCCTCTCTGTCGAACTCGGGAATACCCATGCCTATTTTGACCAGATCGGGTGTACGCTTGGAAAGGATGCCTACACCGCTATAGCCTTTCTTTTCGGCAGGATGAAAATAGTATTCATAGCCCAATGACTGGATGCTCAGCACATCTATCTGGTCTTCCATCGCTTTTATTTCCTGCAAACAGAGGATATCCGGTGACTCTTTTTCGAGCCATTCATACAAGCCTTTATTCACTGCGGCACGTATGCCATTCACATTATATGATATGATTTTCATTATTTGTTTATTTAAAGAGTTCGTAATATTTAGAATCAACAAATTATACTCATGTCCATTTTATTGATTCATTTACAATCCCTGTTTTTCAGAGACTTATTCGCATACAACTAACTATATCCCTTTCGGTTAATGCTTTTTTTGTTCCTTGTCCTTGTTCCTTTTATTATCCTCTCTTATATAATAATAAATCGCATGCCCGGTTTTCCCCTTATCTAATGCTTTCTCAGCTTTCTCATAACCTTTCATCAACTGCTGCATGTTCTCTTTGGTGATAACACGTACCGAATCACCTTCTGCCTGAAACCAATTAAGGTAACCTAATTCTTTGACAGGAGCTAATCCATAAAATTTAACTTCCGATGTCGAAAATGTATTAAAAATCCAAATACTATCACGCAGAATACCTTTTACATAATTTGATTTCTGTTTTATGAAAATTTCTTTTGTCTCATGCGGAGCAAAGGACCGTTCGCCTTCTTTTGTCTTGATCGTCAGCTTTGCCAAAGGCTCTAAAAAATTAATCTTTACCTTCTTACTTGCCACTATCGTATCGCCATCCAACGTTATAATATTAAATTTATACTTTCCGTTAGTCTTTCTCACCATCATATTATTCGACCTCATTATATGCATATTCATAAACATCTGGTGTGACTGCATAGCTTGTCGATGAGCCTGCATGGCCTGTTGATGAAACTGCATTGTGTGCCGTTGAGCTTGCATAGCTGCACTTTGCGCATGCAAGCCGATGGTAACCATCAAAAATATTACTGTGAAACAAAGCGTGTAGTTTTTCATTGTATTTTAGATTCGTAAATAAAAAAACACTATAATTTTGTAATTTACAACAACTTATGTAAGTTTTATCCCTTCATTTTCAGCAGCTTTTACTTTCTTGAACAGGTCGGATGCAAATACAAAGTCGTTAAAATCTTCGTTGGTCGATGACATTACCTCCTGGCTGGTTCCTTGCCATTCTACTTTTCCTTCTTTGATGAAGTTGATGCGCTCACCAATACCCATCACAGAATTCATATCATGGGTATTGATAACGGTAGTCATGTTATACTCTTTGGTAATATCGTGTATCAGATCGTCTATCACCAGAGAGGTCTGCGGGTCGAGTCCCGAATTGGGTTCGTCACAAAACAAATATTTCGGATTGAGGGCTATAGCCCGTGCTATGGCTGAACGTTTCATCATTCCCCCACTTATTTCGGAAGGATATAAATGTCCTGCATCTGCAAGATTTACACGCTCGAGACAAAACTGGGTGCGTTTGGTCTGCTCTGCCTTCGACATATTTGAAAACATCATCAGCGGGAAATTTACATTCTCGGATACAGTCATGGAGTCAAATAATGCCGATCCCTGAAAGATCATCCCCATTTCCTGACGAAGCGCTTTCATTTCATTTATACTCATTTTAGGAAGGTCGCGTCCGTCATACAGGATTTTTCCGCTTGTTGGGCGCATCAGTCCTACCAGATTTTTGAGCAATACGGTCTTACCCGATCCGCTTCGTCCTATTATCAGATTGGTCTTTCCGGCTTCGAATACGATATTGATATCACTCAATACTTCTCTGCCGTCGAATGATTTATATAAGCTTTTTACTTCTATCATGACATCATTAATTGAGTGAGTAACAGGTCGGCAACAAGTATAAGAATACTACTCATCACCACCGAGTCTGTACTTGCTTTACCTACATCGAGTGATCCTCCGCGAGCCGAATAGCCATAGAAAGAAGCTATAGAAGCTATGATGAAAGCAAAGACGATCGTTTTTACAATAGCATACCATACATAGAATTCCTTGAAGAAAAACTGAAGACCATACTGGAATGTATCTGCGGGCATCACATTGCCGAATACGCAGACTCCGAATCCCCCGATTACCCCGAAAAACATACTGAGGATAACAAGTACAGGTACAAAAACCATCAATGCAATTATTTTAGGCAGAATGATGTAATTGGCAGAGTTGACTCCCATTATTTCGAGGGCGTCTATCTGTTCGGTAACCTGCATTGTTCCTATTTCGGAAGCAATATTAGACCCTACTTTTCCCGCCAGTATAAGACACATAATGGTAGATGAAAACTCGAGTATCAGAATTTCACGGGATACGTATCCTACCGTATAGCGCGGCATGAAAGGTGAGTCTATATTCAGTTTAATCTGGACAACGATAACAGCTCCGATAAAGAACGATATAATGATAACGATCCATATCGAATTAACGCCCAACTTACTAATTTCGGTGAGTAACTGCCGAAAAAAAACACTCCACTTCTGAGGTTTTGTAAGAACCTTCTGCATGAGTAGTGTATAATGTCCCAGCTTTTCAAATAATGAAGTCAGCATATAAATATATTATTACGCAATAATTTGTAAAATCGAGAACAAAGATACATTTTTTCGGTAAACTTTATTGTTATCAGTACGCAGATAAGAATATTTTGGTACTATTTTCTTCTGAAATTAACAAACAGTAACAGGAAGCCTGACAGAAGCAAAACACATCTTCATACTGAATTTCAGTGGAGTTTGTACTGTTCATTGTGCAAACTGAATATTCCATAAAGGTCTTTCTGTTGGGATCATTGCCTTGCAGTTTATTCTTTATGGTTGTGGGAAGTACATAGCCTTTTGTTTCTAATTCGACATTATAAATCTGGTCGATTTTGGTTCGCAGACTATCCAATATTCGCAGTGATCCACAGGGGAACACTTATTTTTATCCTAAATTAATAATTGTCAATTGTTTATTCAAAGAAGTCAATCCAAATAGTAACGATTTAGTAACGGTTATTGTCTTTGGATTGTCTCTCAAAATGCCACTTTTGGCTTAGAGTTGGCTTGTATTCTGTTCTATAGATTCAAAGATACACTTTTATTCTTAAAGTCTATATCACAGATATGATGTTTATTTATTATCTATATCTAAAATACGATTCATTGTATTAAAATAATTACATGAAGCCCATAATTTCTTATTTCCTATAACATAAAAACGTTTCTTTGCCCTAGTCAAAGCGACATTTAGCATATTCGGCTTTTGAGAAGCCCAATTCCTAGCTCCAGAAGAGGCAGGATTACTTCCTAACACAAGAAAGACAATATCAGCTTCTTTACCTTGAAATTTATGTATTGTTCCGCAAGAGATATTTTTTTGACTTTTAGATTCCCAAGTGGCTCCCGATATTATTTTCTTCGACCTGCCCGGAACATTGAACAGTGCGGGGATTCTCAGTACTCTGTCTATGCTGGATTATATCTTTGCCCCGATCAGTGCCGACAGGATGGTATTGCAAAGCACACTGGAATTTGCTTCCCTTCTCAACGAGAATGTCATTTCCACGGCAAAGGGTAATATTAAGGGGCTTTACCTACTATGGAATAAGGTAGATGCCCGTGAAAAATCGGGATTGTATGGCACATACGAAGATATTATTGGGGAGTTGGGCTTACAGATTATGAAAAACTTCCTGCCCGACAGGAAACGATTCCGGCATGAATTGTCGGAAGAGATAAAGCCGTTTTTCCGCTGTACTTTGTTTCCGCCGGACAAGCAACTTGTAAAGGGGAGTAATATCGATTTGCTGGCAGATGAAATAGAAGCAATAATAAAACCAAGTTCAAATGGCAAAGAAGAGTAATATCATCCGCAGAGTAGAGGAGGTCAACGAAAAGGAATTGCTTGCCGCCCTTGCCGGATTCGGTGATGAGGAAACAATCAAAGCTCCCTCTTCCCACACTCTACTTCCATCACCCGTCAGTGAACCCGTTGCTGATATAGAAAGAAATGAAAGGGAAGATAAGGTTTCTCCACCAACTGAAGCTATCGGGAAGAAGAAACAGGGAGAAAGCTATATGTCGACTTTCCTGAACCCGAAAGAACTCAAAATGCGGCAATGTGTCTATATCAGCTTAGACCTGCATGAGACAATATTGGCAATCGTAAACGAAATTGCAATGAAAGGTATGACAGTCGGTGCATTTATCGACACTGTGCTGCGACAACATCTGGAAGAACATAAAGCCGAAATCAATAACCTGTACCGCAGGAGGCGGGACGACTTAATTAAATAATAAAAAGAACAACAATGGAAAATAATACACCCAAGACAAAGACGGATAGAAGTCGCAGCTACTTTAAACGTTCAGCATCAAAAATAAAGAAGACCGGTTACGAATCCTTATTTATCAAACCTATCGATATAACGGGCAGGCGGCAAAAGACTGTTTATCTGAGAGAAGAATTTTACGAACGGATAATGAAGATCCTACTTCTGTATAAAAATCCGAGACTATCGGTATTCTCCTATATAGATGCAGTAATGGAACATCATTTTGAAATTTACGAACAAGAAATCAGGAAAATATATAACAGTAAAAACAGAGGACCATACTAAAATGATACAAATAATAGTAGTAGCAGCTTCCATTATATTAGGCATGATTCTCTATCCGACCCTCCTAAAAAAGGTAAATAACCTTGTTAATTGGTGGTATTGGAATATGGGAGCAGGCTCAATGGAAAAAGGAGCGGACAAGGTACATAAACCGGAGCCGGAATCCTCAAAAATATCCTCTGTAATAGGAGAAAGTAAAACAAAAATAGGACATGACAGGACAAAGGCTACCACTAACCCGAAAAATGCCGGAGTTGAGGAAAAAGATTCTACATTTGCATCGAAAACAGCAGAAGAAACCAATCAAATAGCTGATGTAGACGTTCCTTTGGAGAAAGTCGAAACGTTGACAGAAGGGGAGTTTGATCCGGATCAGGAAATGGTAGAACTCGAAGCAGAAAGAGGTGCTGTCCTTGCGAGCGGAGCTGGTTATGATGAACTGATGAATGCAGGGGAAGTTATTGTCAAAGCAAAACCATCGGATCAGGAGAAAGATGAAGCCGGACGTGTGTTATATGAGAGTCGTAATACGCAGCTGTTCGAGCAAATGATGGCAAGCAGCGATAAGATGAAAGATTCTATAACCTCCGTTATTGAGTTCCATCTGGCAAAGCAAGTCAAAAAAGAAAACAAAAGCGGGGAAGAAACGGATTTTCCTGATGATTTTAAGGATTTTGATATCGACAGTATATTTTAGAACAATAAAATAAGATGCCTATGTAGAAAACAGTAATCAGTAAACAAGTAGACGAGTTGACAAGTAAACAAGTCTACAAGACGGCCTGCGGCCTCACTAATTATCCATTTTAATTATCCAAGTCTAACCCGCCGTGGGGACTATCCACCCCCACGGCAATTAAAAACAAATCAATTTTTATGAGAAAGAAACTTCTTCTTTCTATGGCTATGATTTTAGCCATAGCATCAAGCCTTTTTGCCCAGGGAAACGGTATTGGCGGTATTACCGAAGCTACCAATATGGTAACCTCGTATTTCGAGCCCGGCACAAAACTAATCTATGCCATTGGAGCCGTTGTCGGCCTGATCGGCGGGGTAAAGGTGTACGGAAAGTTCAGTTCGGGCGATCCCGATACCAGCAAAACCGCCGCTTCGTGGTTCGGAGCCTGTATCTTCCTGATTGTGGCGGCAACCATCCTGCGTTCCTTCTTCTTGTAAACCCATAAACCTTTACTTCCCCCGAAAGGGGGAAATAAGGAATCCACATGAGTTAAATAATTTTTTAAACACAAGAAGAATGGAATACTCGATTAATAAAGGAATCGGCAAGCCCGCCGAGTTCAAGGGCCTCAAATCCCAATACCTGTTCATCTTCGCCGGAGGACTGCTGTCCGTATTCGTGATTTTCGTAATCATGTACATGATAGGTATCAGCCAAACTTTCTGTATCGGCTTCGGAGTTGTTACGGCTTCCATATTGGTGTGGCTGACCTTCCATCTGAATGACAGGTACGGGGAATTCGGGCTGATGAAATTGCAGGCTGCCCGCAACCATCCCCGATATATCATCAACAGGCTGCGCATCGAACGGCTATTCCGAAGAAAAAAGAAAGGAGCCCGCCGATGAGAAACACAGCCAAAGCAGCCACATTGGAAAGTAAATTTCCACTGCTGACTGTCGAACATGACTGCATCCTGAGCAAAGACGCCGACTTGTCGGTAGCCTATCGGGTAGAGCTGCCCGAACTCTTTACCGTTACTTCCGCAGAATATGAGGCCATGCACGCTGCCTGGCTCAAAGCGGTCAAGGTACTTCCCGATTACAGTATCGTTCATCGTCAGGACTGGTTTGTCGAGGAAAAGTATGAGCCGGAGATAGACAAGGAAGACATCAGTTTTTTATCCCGCAGTTTCGAGCGTCATTTCAATGAACGTCCGTATTTGAACCATAGCAGTTATCTGTTCCTGACCAAAACAACGAAAGACAGGGCACGCCAACAGAGCAACTTCAACGCACTGACACGGGGATTTATCATCCCCAAGGAAATGCAGGACAAAGATGCCATCCAAAAGTTTTTGGAAGCCGTTGGGCAGTTCGAACGGATTTTGAATGATTCGGGGTTTGTGAAGCTAAGCCGCATTACCACGGATGAGATTGTAGGCACGGAATCCGAAGCAGGTATTGTGGAAAAGTATTTTTCGCTTTCGCAGGAAGATACTACCTGCTTGCAGGATATAACACTTGGGGCAGGGCAAATGAAGATAGGCGATAAATGCCTCTGCCTGCATACCCTTTCCGATACCGAAGACCTGCCGGGAAAGGTACAGACCGATAGCCGATACGAACGCTTGTCTACCGACAGAAGCGATTGCCGCCTGTCTTTTGCCGCGCCGATAGGTGTTCTTTTGTCCTGCAACCACATCGTGAACCAGTACATTTTTATTGACGACCACACGGAAAATCTGAAACGTTTTGAAAAGCAAGCCCGTAATATGCACTCGTTATCCAGGTACAGCCGTTCCAATCAAATAAACAAAGAGTGGATCGAAGACTACCTGAACGAAGCGCATAGCTACGGGCTGACCTCGGTACGCTGTCATGTCAATGTAATGGCATGGTCGGAAGACAAGGAGGAGCTTTCCCGCATCAAGAACGATGTGGGTAGTCAGTTGGCCCTGATGGAATGTAAACCCAGACACAATACGGTGGATACCCCGACACTATTCTGGGCAGGTATTCCGGGCAATGCAGGGGACTTTCCGGCAGAAGAAAGTTTCTACACCTTCATCGAGCAGGCTCTGTGCTTCTTTATCGCCGAAACCAACTACCGGAGTTCGCCTTCGTCTTTCGGCATCAAGATGGTAGACCGCCTGACGGGAAAACCCTTGCATCTGGATATTTCCGACCTGCCCATGAAGAAAGGGATTATTACCAACCGCAACAAGTTTGTATTGGGGCCGAGCGGTTCGGGAAAATCTTTCTTTATGAATCACCTTGTGCGCCAATACTACGAACAGGGAACACACGTACTGTTAGTCGATACGGGGAATTCCTATCAGGGATTGTGCGAGCTGATAAACCGCAAGACCAAAGGTCAGGACGGAATCTATTTCACCTATACGGAAGAAAATCCCATTTCATTCAATCCCTTCTATACGGACGACGGGCAGTTTGATGTGGAGAAAAAGGACAGTCTGAAAACCTTGTTGCTGACTCTCTGGAAAAGTGAGGATGACAAGATCACCAAGACCGAATCGGGAGAGCTGGGTAGTGCCGTCGATGAATATATCAAACGGATACAAACCGACAGGAGTATTGTTCCGGGCTTCAACTCCTTCTATGAATTTATGCGGGATGAATACAAAGCGGAACTGGAAAACCGGGAGATTGACGTCGGAAAAGAAGAATTCAATATCAATAATTTTCTGACTACCCTCCGGCAATATTACAGAGGCGGACGCTTCGACTTCCTATTGAACTCGGACAAGGAATTGGACCTGCTGAATAAACGCTTTATCGTATTCGAAATCGATCAAATTAAGGAGAATAAAGAACTTTTTCCGGTGGTAACCATCATCATCATGGAGGCATTCATCAACAAGCTCCGGCATCTGAAAGGCATTCGCAAACAATTGATTGTGGAAGAAGCATGGAAGGCTCTTTCTTCTCCAAATATGGCTGATTATCTGAAGTATATGTATAAAACGGTTCGAAAGTATTACGGGGAAGCCATTGTCGTTACGCAGGAAGTGGATGATATTATCTCGTCTCCGATTGTCAAGGAAGCCATTATTAATAACTCCGACTGCAAGATACTGTTGGATCAGCGCAAGTATATGAACAAGTTCGACGCGATACAGTCCTTGTTGGGGCTGACCGATAAGGAACGCTCGCAGATACTATCCATCAATATGTCGAATAATCCAAAACGGATTTATAAGGAAGTCTGGATAGGATTGGGCGGTATGCAATCGGCGGTATATGCCACCGAAGTGAGCAAAGCGGAATACCTGAGCTATACAACCGAAGAAACTGAAAAGGTAGAAGTTTTCCGTTTAGCCGAAAAATTAGGTGGCGATATAGAATTAGCGATTAAACAATTAGCGGACAAGAGATAAATCTCTTAGAAAATCATACAAGTATTCATTTAAAAACAATTTCAATATGAAAGCAAAATTTTTCATGTTGTGCATAAGCCTTATGCTTTTCACAACCAATATGAGTGCCCAATGGACAGTATGGGACCCATCGAACTTTACACAGAGTATCGTAAATACCAGCAAGCAGATTGTACAGACTTCGAGTACCGCCCAAACCATGATCAGTAATTTCAAAGAAGTTCAAAAGGTTTATAATCAAGGGAAAGAGTATTACGATGCGCTCAAAGCGGTCAATAACTTAGTAAAAGACGCGAAAAAAGTTCAAAAGACCATCCTGATGGTTGGAGAAGTGTCGGAAATCTATGTTACTAATTTTCAAAAGATGCTGTCCGATCCCAACTTCTCAATAGACGAACTCAATGCCATTGCTCACGGGTATACTAAACTGTTGGAACAATCAGGTGATGTACTGAATGAATTGAAAGGAGTAGTAAATATCAGCACCTTATCATTAAGCGACAAAGATCGTATGGATGTGGTCAATCATTGCTATGACGAAATGGTAAGCTACCGTAATCTGGTGAAATACTATACCAACAAGAATATCAGTATTTCTTATCTCAGAGCCAAGAAAAAAGGGGAGACATCCCGTGTCAATACCTTGTATGGTAATCCGGATGCTCGTTATTGGTAAATCAATGCGCTAATGTGCTAATGTGTCAATTAGCAAATTCGGAAATTAACACGAAGCGAACCTCATTGGCACATCGGCATATTATCTCATTAACAAATTAGAATCATGGATTTTAATCAATTTCACGAAACACTGCGGACACTCTACGAACAGATGATGCCCTTATGCGGCAATATGGTTGGCGTAGCCAAAGGAATAGCCGGACTGGGAGCATTGTTTTATGTCGCCCATCGGGTTTGGCAATCCCTTTCAAGGGCAGAGCCGATTGATGTTTACCCCCTGCTCCGTCCTTTTGCCATCGGGCTATGTATCATGTTTTTCCCAAGCATCGTATTAGGGACAATCAACAGCGTGATGAGCCCGGTTGTAAAGGGAACACACGGGATGCTGCAATCCGAAACATTCGATATGCAGAAATACGCGGAGCAGAAAGATAAGCTGGAATATGAAGCTATGCGGCGGAATCCCGAAACGGCTTATCTGGTCGATAACGAGATATTCGACGCCAAAATGGAAGAGCTGGGTATCACCGATGTGGGAACAAAAGTAGGGCTATATCTGGAACGGGAACTGTATGATGTCAAGAAATGGATACGCAATACTTTCCGTGAACTGCTGGAGATAATCTTCAAAGCTGCGGCGTTGGTTATCGATGTGATTCGTACTTTCTTTCTGATAGTATTGGCTATACTGGGACCTATCGCTTTCGGCATATCCGTCTGGGACGGTTTTTCATCTACTCTTACCCAATGGATAACCCGTTATATTTCTGTTTACCTGTGGCTGCCCGTATCGGATTTATTCAGTACGATACTGGCGCGGCTTCAATCCCTGATGCTCCAAGCTGATATCGAGCGCATGGAAATTGACCCGAATTTTTCTTTAGATAACTCGGATGTAATCTATATCCTGTTTATGATCATCGGCATTGTAGGCTATTTCACTATTCCGACAGTTGCAGGCTGGATAATCTCGGCCGGGGGTATAGGTAACTTCGGTAAGAATGTAAACCAGACGGCAACCAAAGGCGGTGCAATCGCCGGAGGAGCTGCCGGAGCTGCAGCAGGAAATATTACAGGACGATTGAAAGGAGGCGGTAATTCCGGTAGTAGCAGTAGTAGTTCTGCCGGCGGCGGCAGTCAGCCACAAGGAAAGAATTACGCCACAGGAGATGGTGGACAATCCGGCTCTTCAAGGAAGACTCCTTAATAATTATCAAATTTTCAAATTGAATTTATGGAATTTAAATCATTAAAAAATATCGAAACGAGTTTTAAGCACCTCCGATTTTTCGGCATTGTGTTTTTGTGTATGTGCGCCGCCGTTACAGGCTACTCCTTATACAGCGCGTATGACTTTGCGGAAAAGCAACGTCAAAAAATATATGTGTTAGACAACGGGAAATCGTTGATGCTGGCTCTCTCGCAGGACTTGTCGCAAAACCGCCCTGTGGAAGCAAGGGAGCACATCAGGCGCTTCCATGAACTCTTTTTTACTCTTTCTCCCGATAAGAGTGCCATTGAAAGTAATATCAACAGAGCATTGCTCCTGTCCGATAAGTCGGCCTTCAATTATTATAAGGACTTGTCGGAGAAGGGATTTTACAACCGTATAATCTCCGGAAATATCAATCAGACCATCCGGATAGACAGTGTTGTATGCAACCTGAACAGCTATCCTTACGAAGCGGCGACTTATGCCCGGCAGATGATTATCCGTGAGAGCAATATTACCGAACGCTCTTTGGTTACTTATTGCCGCCTGCTGAACTCCGTTCGCTCGGAAAGTAATCCGCACGGATTTATTATCGAAGGATTCGAAGTCAGGGAGAATAAGGATATCAGGGTGCTGGCTCGCTAAAAACAACGCCTATGAAAGAAAGACTGAAAGAATTAGGCTATTGGTTGGAAGGTAAGATCAAGGATTTTTGCGGGGAACTGACACCCGACAAACGGATAACGGCGATAGTGATAATGCTCCTGATACTGACCATCGGAAACCTCTACTTTACCTTTTCCACGATTTATAACTGGGGAAAAGAAAGCGAAAAGAAGAAAGTATTGGAGATAGAGCAAATGATGGATTCTCCTGTTGACAAGGAACTCTTCGACCTGTATCAACAAAAAATCCGAAAGGATTCTATCGACAGTATAAGAATTAATCAACAAAAATTCAAAGAATATGAACGAACGACTGAAAATATCTTCGGCGCAAAAGCAGAAGCTTAAAAAATATGCTGTTTTTGCCCTGATGGCAATTATCTGTGTGGGGTGCATATGGCTGATATTTAAGCCATCGGATGCAGACAAAATAAAGCTACAGGAGGGTATCGGCTTTAACGCCGATATCCCCGATCCGGGCAAAGATGAGATTATCGGCGACAAAAAAGACGCTTACGAAAAGGAGCAGATGCAAAATAAGCAAAAGGACCGGATGCAATCCCTTCAGGGATACATTAGTATGCTGGAAAACGAATCATCAGCTAAGACAGAGCCTGTTGTATTAGATTATTCCGAACCGGAAGCAACAACGCCGGAAGAAGCGAAAGAGCCTATCGGCAGCTCGGTTTCCGCCTACAAGGACATCAACCGCACATTGGGTACTTTCTACGAACAGCCGAAAATCGATCCCGAAAAGGAAGAAATGAAGAAACGATTGGAGGAACTGGAAGCCAAAATGAACGAAAAGGACAGCAAACAGTCGGCGATGGATGAGCAGTTGGAGCTGATGGAAAAGTCCTACCAAATGGCGGCCAAGTATATGCCACAGGTTCAGCAGGACAACGGTAACCAAAGCCTGAGCAAAAGAATAGCGAACGGTACGGTTAAAAATAGCAGTAATAACAACAAAACTAAAATCACTCCGATACGGCAGATCCGAAACCAAACGGTATCTGCATTGGCACAGTCCATAGGTGGCGATGAGTATTACCAAATGTATGATCAGCCGAGAAATATCAGCTTTAATACGGTGGGCGGGACAGTCGGGGTATCGGAGAAAAATACGATTGCCGCTATTGTCCATGATGACCAAACTGTGGTAGACGGACAAACCACCCGTCTGCGCCTGACCGAGCCACTCATGGCAGGAACTACTCTTATCCCCGAAAACACCATTGTAACAGGCCTTGCCAAAGTGCAGGGCGAACGGATGGAGATTCAGATTTCTTCTATCGAGTACGAAGGGACGATTATTCCTGTGGAAATGATGGTCTATGATTCGGACGGACAACGTGGAATCTACATTCCCGGCTCATTGGAGATGAACGCCGCCAAAGAAATCATAGCCAATATGGGAAGCAGTGTCGGCACGAGCTTTACCATGACCGAAAGCACGGGTGCTCAACTGACCTCCGATCTGACCAAAGGGGCGATACAGGGTTTATCGGCTTATATGCAGAAAAAGATAAGGCAGGTAAAGATTACACTCAAATCGGGATATAGGGTAATGCTGATGCCGAAATAGTTACGAGTTACTGCGCCCTACGGGCAGTTACGAGTTACAAGTAAACTAAGTGAATGAACAATTTAAATCAAAAAATAATGAGAAAATATATTGTATTAATAATGCTGGCGGCAATAACTATCGCGGCCAATGCCCAGACGGACACCATCCCTGTTATCAATCAGACACCGGAGGAAATGCAGAAAGACTTGCAACAAGTACTCAAACCCTCTTTTGGAGATTACTACGAGGGGCTGACCAAGAAAATCACATTCGACCGCATGATTCCGCCATACGGGTTGGAGGTTACTTTCGATAAGACCGTGCATATCATTTTCCCGGCAGCTATCCGCTATGTGGATTTAGGCTCGAATAATATCATTGCGGGCAAAGCAGGCAGTTCGGAGAATATCCTGCGGGTAAAGGCGGCTATTCGCAATTTTGAAACGGAAACCAATATGGCAGTCATTACCGAAGAGGGGAGTTACTATACCTATAATGTTAAATATGCCGATGAACCGGAAAAGCTCAATATCGAAATGAAGGATTTTATGCATGATGGTGTAGCAACCAATCGCCCGAATAACAGTATGGAAATCTACCTGAAGGAATTGGGCAGCGAATCACCCCGCATCGTTTACCTGATAAACCGTGCTGTCTACAATACCGACAAGCGGATAGTTAAGCATATCGGTTCCAAACGATTCGGGATACAATACCTGCTCAAAGGCATCTATTCGCATAACAACTTGCTCTACCTGCATACTTCCATCAAAAACGCATCTAATGTACCCTTCGATGTAGACTTTGTACGCATGAAAATAGTAGACAAGAAAGTAATGAAGCAAACAGCTATTCAGGAAACAGTTATCTATCCGCTTCGGGCTTATAATTTAGTTTCGTCTGTCGGGGGTAATAAAAGTGAACGCACCGTGTTCACAATCGATAAAATTACCATACCCAACGATAAACAGTTGGTGATTAAGCTTTTTGAGAAAAACGGAGGGCGAAATCAATCTTTTGTGATTGAGAATGAGGATTTATTGAGAGCCGAAGAAATCAACGAACTAAAAGTGAAATAAGATGAAGCGTATCACATTCCTTATAATTCTGAGTCTTGCCCTGATCGGGCAGGCTCATGCTCAACGTTACTTACCGGGGCAGAAAGCCATACAGCTGACAGGTGGCTTTGTAGATGGCTTTACAGCGGAAAAGAAGGACGGACAGGCGTTTTACGGCGGCATCGCCTTATCTGCCTATACCAAAAACGGAAATCGGTGGGTATTCGGCGGGGAATACCTGCAAAAAAACTATGAGTATAAGGATAAGTTTATTCCCCTGTCCCAGATAACAGCAGAAGGCGGTTACTACCTGAACTTTCTGTCGGACAGGAGTAAGACCTTATTCTTCTCGGTCGGATTATCAGCTGTCGGAGGCTACGAAACGATAAACTGGGGCAAAGAGTTATTGTTCGATGGGGCAACGATTACATCAGAGGATAACTTCCTGTATGGTGGTGCAGTATCTTTTGAAATTGAAACATTCCTGTCCGACAGGTTTGCCCTGCTCATCAATGCCAGAGAGCGGATACTCTTCGGCTCGCAGGTTAATAAGTTCCATACACAGGTGGGTTTTGGAATCAAGGTATTTATAAACTAAAAGTTAAAAACTAAAAATCAGATTTAACATGAAAAAATGTGCATCTTACATCATCTTTACGCTATTGCTGGCCGCAATAGCGTGTGCCTGTAGCGACAATATTGATGTTCGCCAAAGTTATGAATTCGAGGTTACTTACTTGCCTGTGCAAAAAAAACTGAAAGTCGGAGAGGTAGCGGAGATCAGGTGTCAATTGCTGCGTTCGGGTTACTATGAAGAGGCTGAATATTACCTCCGTTTCTTCCAAAGTGAAGGGGCAGGCTCTTTGCGGATAGGTAATAACGAACCTTTCCTGCCCAATGACACTTACCTGCTGCCCAGTGATACATTCCGCCTGTATTACACTTCCGAATCGGAAGAGCAGGCGGTCATCGACTTGTTTTTTTTCGATTCATTCGGAAATGAATATCCATTATCATTCCAATTTAATACTGATTCAAGCAAGGAAGAAGAGCTATGACAACGATGATGGTAATTTCGTATATAGTTACATGGATAAATATTATTTATTCATGGCTGATTGCCCCGAATGAGGAAGAATCTTCTGATTATCTGTAATTTTTAAAGTTTGTACAGCCAATTTTCTTTGAAGTTTTCTAAAAATTTGAGAAGTCTCCGATGTGATATCGGAGGCTTTTTATGATAATGTATTCACTTCACTTTTTTCTTACCACATTATAGATACCCTTCTGTCCGGTTTGGATAACTTCATACTTATCCAGTTTCTCATAGATAGCTCCTAACGTTTTACATCCGTAGCGTCCAGTTTTGAATTTCGGCTTTATCTTTTTCATTGCCATACCGATTTGTGAGAGGGTTACCTCTTCCTTTCCGTCGGCTGCCGATTCGTATGCCTTATCGAACAGATCGGCTTCCTTTTGAAGCAATACGGCAGGGGTATCTCCTTTTTCCGCTTTGGGATTCTTCTCCGGTTCTCGGTCGGAATAGATGAATTTTTTGCAGGAATTGATAAAAGCAATCGGGGTTTTGCTCTCTCCATAACCGATTACGCTTACCCCTTCCTCCCGAATGCGCTGAGCCAATGGTGTGTAATCGCTGTCACTCGATACGATGAAAAATACATCTATATTTTTTGAATTTAACAAGTCCATTGCATCAATCACAAACACAATGTCAGTAGTGTTCTTTCCTTTTATATAAGGCAGGGCTTCAATTAAGCGGTAAGAAAATTCCCTTGCCGGCTCTTTCCAACTCGAAAGCGTTGTTTTACTCCAGTCCCCGTAAATTCTTTTGACAATCACTTCCCCGTAGCCGGATGCCAGCTCCGTTATATCATTCAGTTTAGCCGAAGAAGCATTGTCTCCATCTATCAGGATGGCTACTCTTTTTGCCGAATTATCTTTCAGGGATTTGTCTTTTTTCATTCCTCTACCGTATTGTTGTTTGTATCCGCCATTTTCTCATGTTCTAAAATTCTCTCCTCACATACCTCTTTCGTTATATCCCGCAATAACTCCACTTTGGTAATTAGGGCTTCAACATCTTCTCTGTTTACTCCAAAATTGGGATTATAACGAGCCTGCACATAGGCATCGTCTAAAAGCTGGAACAGACGTTGCTCTTCGTCCGTATCACGGGGAAAGGCTTTCCCGACCTCTAGGGTATGCCGTTTAGCATAACCTGATATTTTGAAAAGATTATGCTCTTTGGGAGAATAAAGGGAAAAAGTTAAGGTTACCGCAAAATATAGATTTTCAACTGCTTGATGAAGATAAAAAGATGCTTGTTTGTAATCTTCTCTATTGAACGCATTATAAACATCTGCCAAAAAGCTATTTGCCCTTTTAAACCTCTCATCAAAATACTGGCGGGATAAATCTCTTATTTCTTCATAGTTCAGGGTGCGGGGTTCAGATAGCTTTTGCCTGCCGCTATTGTAAAGCAGTACACCTTCTTTACTAATATCGGTATAAAAATAATACCCTTTCCTTATAGCTTTGTTGAAATATTCAAACGTCTCCTGAATAAATTGTATAGGGGTAGTCATCGAATGATGCCTGCCCTGATAAAAGTTTTCCTCTACACGATTCAGTTTACGCGTAACAGTAAATCCACTTTCCTTACCGGAAGTCAGCACCAAAATATCATAATCACTCATAAAATAAGTGCGAACACCATATTCTGTACGTTGGTCGTAATCTACATAGTCATTACGGGCATAGCTCCCAAAAAGGATAATCATCTCACAATCATCACCCAACAGTTCACAAATGCCATGAATAATGGTACGTAGTTCTTCCTGTTTTTTTTCGGGTAAAAATGATATGGATGTTTTCATGTAAAATTTTTATTTGTTTTCAAAGGTAATAAAGTTACGGAAAGAATTACAAATCAAAAACAATTTCATTTTTTCATTCTATGCGAAAACTGAAATTGTTAAAATCAATTTTCAATAATGATAAATTTTGTATAGTTTTGTGAAAACAACAGCGACTTATGAAAAAAATATTACTTGCCCTGTTATCTTTAACAGTAGCTTTTTCTTCTGTTTGTGCACAAGATTCCTACGAAACATTCGATGGTGATATAATAAAAAAAGGTGATGTCATTAAAATTGGCATTTTATCCTCACGTCATGCTCCGTACATATTTATAAGAGAGATAGTGAATAAGGGAGGAAAAGAAGAGTTTGTAAATATAAGAGAGAATCTGGCTTATACGGATTTGCAGGTTAGAGAAATTATTCATCAGGTAAATAGTTCGTATTTTGGCAGTAAAAACACGGTTATAAGGACTTACAGTCCTAAACTTGGTAAAGAATACCTTGTCGGGATAGACTTTGCAATATCTCGGGGAGAGATTATCAGCCGTTATGTAGACCATTCGAAGGACAAAGCTGTTTTTCTCAGCGATGACCTTCTTCTGGCCGCTTGCATTCGTGTAAACGAAATAAGCATTGACGACCGGATAATCCTTCTTTTCATCAAACTGAAAGATTGGGAATTATACAATAAATGCAGTAAAGATGAATTCGAATTTCATGCTGTAAAAGACGAATACCGACAAATGCTGGAAAACATGGCAAATAGTTTCGATTTCACAGCTACTTATTACATCAAAAACAGCTTGGAAATAGGGAAGTATGATTTCGCGAAGAATGCTTTTCCCTTAACTTATATACACGATACCAAAATGAATTTCCACAAATACGGCGACTATGAATTTATCGTTACCAATCCCTCATTCGGCAAGTTTATGCCTGTGGCTCCAGATGAAGCCCGCAAAAGCAACAAACGCCGCATAGGTATGGATAAACACGGATATGTAAGCACTTTGGCTTACGGACGCATCTATTTCAAACTTTTGGATAAAAAGATGGAATTGCCCAAAGAAAAATTTAAACTGTTCGATATTGAAAAAATGTATCGCCATAAGATTGTCGGAGTTCAACTTACCAAAATAGAAGTTTACGACTACCAACATTGCGATTATAACTTAATCGGCAGTGTTGAGTAGAATATTATAACAATTAATCCTCATAGAAAAGCATCTCGTATTAGTCTTTGACTAATACATATTCTCTATGTACATAACCCACTTTATTGTTGGATTTTACTCTTACTTTTATCCAATCACCTCTCATTGCCAGAAAAACGACTTCCTGCATATAAAAAAGCTTATGTACAACAGGATAATTAATTCCCGGCCCGCTTCTTAAATTCAGAGTTTCTGTATTTATAACAAGAGTTTTGTTATAATATTCGGAGAATATGTCATCGGGAACATCATCTGTCTTATTATTAGATACAGAAGGATATATGTAATTTTTATCAGACCGGTTTGTTCCTGATGACTTGTTACTTTTAGATGATTTGTAATTATTATAGTAATTATTACTCCCCGAACTTTTATTATAACTACTTTTTGAAGGACGGCTACTTCCGGAACAAACTCCACACGAACCCCCATTATTACAATGTGCACATTTGCTACAATTCCGGCATGCTGTACAATAAGCCGAACCTGTACATCTGGCTTCGGAATCTGAGCCTTCGCTACAAGATAATAACTTCTCGGATTCCTGTCCATACATCATAAAAGGAATAAAAAAGATAAAGAATATAATACACAAAGGCCTCAAGATTTTCATATGTCAATGGTGTTAAGTATTGTGCAAATGTAATAATTATTTTGGCTTTAGCTATTTAATGGATATAATCTTCGCAGATTGGTTTTTGCTTCTTTTCTTTCGCTCAGGCTCACGAAAAAGAAGCGGGCAGAAATTTTCTGCCCGGAAAGTTACTTTGAATTTTGAGAAGATTTGAAATCGGGGAAGACATACCAACTGTCCTTATACAGATGACCTATCAGATTAAAAACTCCCGTTTCTCCGCACTTGTCGGCAAACAGCTTGGCTTCAGATATACTCTTGAACTCGCCTAATTTCTTAAATCCTACAAATAGTTTATACATATCCTTGTTATTTTTATGTTTCTCTACTTCCGCCTGTAAAATAGCATAGGCTTCATTATAATTCTTCCTTTTCTGTTCCAATTTGCCGTTGGCTTTGAGTAACTGTTCGTCTGTTTCTATATTGAAAAACAAATCGTTGTGTGTCATATAGTCAATATAATTCGTTATTTTCCTTTCGACTTTGGTTATCTGCACCTTTGCCGATGCGATTTTTGAGAGCAGGAAGTCAAAACCTGTTTGTAAACCAGTTCGTTTGTCGTAGGCGCAGTGATATACCTCTATTTTCTTGCGTGGGTACTTGCAGACAAGTTTTGCTCTGCGCCATTCGATAATCCACCGCCAGCGGTCTACCATCTCACGAGGGAGGTCTATCTTGTGTAATATCTCCCTGTGTCCGTCTTGGTGTCGTATTTCAAAAGTGATATATACCCAATGCTCAATCTTCAATTCCCGTTCAGCTTTTGCCAAATCTTTGGCATATTGCATCCAATCGTCCGGTATTTCCTGTGCCATATTAATATAGATTAATTGTTACTACTGCTTTATGCTGCTAACCGTTTTTGAATAAGTGGAATATTTTTGTTTACGAGTTTCAATATCCTGTCGTGGTATTCCGTATTCTCATTACATAGTCCTCTACATTGTAATACTTTGAGTTCAGACAAGGATAGTTCAATGGTTTCAAGCCGTTTGTCTTCGGTATAGGCAGAAAGGATAAGGCTGTCGGGTTTCAGGTGGTAGTTATTGGTGAATACGCAATGATGCAGCATATCTCCTTCTTGCATAATCTCGTCTACACTCTCCAATACCCGAATGTGGATAAGTCCGTCCGTAAATTCGATACCGAAGAATCGGGATTTCAGTTCTTGGAATAACTTTTCGTTTTCCAATGCTTTCCTGCGTTGTTCTTCCTTGTGTTGTTGTCGGTAGACTTCACGTTTTTTATCCACATATTTATCATGTTCTTTCTTTAGGTTCTTCAGGCAGATATATTTGGCATTATGCAAGTCTTTACCGAAGAAACGGAGCAAGTCTATATAATCGCACCATTCATTTACATTGTTAATGGCATAGCCGTTTCTAAGGCAGATACGGATAGATGCCCAATAGTCGTTCATATCTTTTCGGGTATTATAGGCGAAGTATCGGAAGAGTTCTGTTTGTCCTGTTTTGAGCAGGGTTTCGGCTTTACTGTTGCCTATTAGAAAGCTAAACACATCAAAGGGCGTAAGGTCAAAGAACTGCTTGTTATATCCGCTTCTTTGTACTTCGGGAATAAGTTTCTGACGGGGATAAACTTCTGTCGGGGTTATATTATATAATGACCTTTCGGGACGGATTTCAAGGTTGCTCCACCAATTCCAATCCTGCCGACAGAATCCCATCGGACGGAGTTTAGCCATAGTAGCATATTTACCGTTGGGAGCAATCCAACGTTGTACGACTTCCATATTAAAATATCGGGGTGCTTCTCCTTTTTTCATTTTGCACTCTACATACACAAAGCGTAAAACTTGAAAGCCCTCACAGGCGGTAACAATGCAGAGGTATTCGTAATCTAAGAATGTACGTTTACGTGTTTCTATTACCCTTAGTTTGGTTTTGCAGTTGGGGCAAGTACAATGTTCTGTCTTTTTTTCTTTGTCTGTCCATGAATGGTTACATTCCAAACAAGTGATAAGACCTTTTGAGGTCTTCTGTCCGATATGCTCGATACAATTCTTGTATGCCCATTTGATTTGAACATCACTTATCTTCGGTAGCTTTTTACTTGCTGCTACTATTTGTTTCTGAAATTTAGTTCTTGGTTTCATGGCTGTACTATTTAAAAGTCAAATAAATTGGGTTGGTTATTTAAAGCTACTTGCTTGGCTTTCTTCTTGGGCTGCATCATACGGTTATAGGCATCGTTATGTGCTTTTTGTATAGCTTCCCTGCGGGCTTCTTCCTTTTCTTCTTCGGTCAGTTCCACTACATGATTGACTACGATGTGGCTATTATTCATAGGATTGCCTATTTCGATAGTATCTTCATCGTAGTAATGAACTGCCATTGAATAGACTTCGAGGTCGGTAAAGCCCATGCAACCGCTTTTTTGAACGGTGTTGAGAATATATGTAATACAGTCGTCAATGTTCTTGTCGGGTTTAGCGAATGATTCGGCAAACAGGGCATCCGTTTCGGCTCGTTGCTCCAAATAGTTCAGTATGGTTCTTGTGAAAATATGGGTTGCTTTCATGTTCTTGTTTTTTTTAGTTGTTTAGGTTCAATACATTCTCTAATTCTTCTCTCTTAGCTTTGGAAAATATCCAGCCTGCCTGCTTTTCGTTGTTGTGTGTCAATCGGGGATTGAATTTTCCTCCCATAGCTTTAAGCAAATCTTTGATTGCTTTGGTATCTCCAAACAGGGCGATGGCTTTCTCGGAATAATCTACTATCTCGAAATATAATTTTGTCATGGCTCTAATGATTAAATAAATAAAAGGATTAATGATGTGATAATGGCGATAGACAGCAGGGACAGGATAAGCCGAATGATAAAGCCTACCAATCGGAATACAAGGCAGATACCCCAATAACAGAGGATAAGTCCTGCAACCGCCGATGCACTGATACTGACCTGCGAAACAAGCCACAGACACAAGACTACAACCGCAACCCTCAAACCCAATTTTATGATGAGTCCGGAGGCGAGGGAGTTTTGTTTCAATATGTTTTTTTCGTTTTTCATAATTATGACATTTTTTTTCATGCGTCATCCATCGGTATCGGTCGTTTTTGTTTCGTAAGAGCAACACGAGGTATTGTGGCTTCACTATAAGGCATATTTTTCACGGTAAATACGCTCGCACGAAGAATGAGGGGAAGAGGAAGATTTCCGGGAAAACCCTTTAGGGCAATAGGATATGCCGTTGTGAAACACTATCATACCTTTGCTCTGATGAACAAACGACCGAAGCACCGGATTGACAGCAGCCTGTTGTGGAATGATTATAGAGAAAAACGAAAAAGACATCGTTAGAAAATGGGATAGTAGAAATATATGCTATCGCAGCATATTTATTATGTGTAGAATATTTATATCAAGTGTACACCAACCGGATGTGCTCTTGGTTTATTATCCGAGACTGTTTCCTGAAATGACGTAAAACGGAATGTAGAGGAAAGTGTCGCAGGATTTAATAATAGCCGAAAGATTTAAGAAAATAGTTTCCCTCTTAACCGATTCATTTCCTATTTTTGTAAGTATGGATAAACCGGTTACCATAGAAATATTCAAGGCCGAAACCAATATAGAATTGGCATTACCGATAGCGGACGAAGGCATTAAGGCAGGATTTCCGAGTCCTGCTCAAGACTTCATGGATTTGGCTATCGACCTGAATAAAGAGTTGGTAAAGCATCCCGCCGCTACATTTTATGGCCGGGTAAAAGGCGACAGCATGATCGATGCCGGTATTTATGACGGAGACATCCTGATTATCGACAAATCGCTCGATCCCCGTGATGGAGATATGGCAGTCTGCTATATCGACGGAGAATTTACCATCAAGCATATCAAAATAGAGAAAGATGTCATTTGGCTGATTCCTGCCAATGAACAATATAAACCGATTAAAGTAACCGAAGACAACGATTTCCTGATCTGGGGAATCGTAACTTATTCGATAAAAAAGCAAAGATAAAAACCTTAATTTAGTATTTCAATGTTTAAAAACTGGTTTGGAAAAAAGAAAAATAAAGAAGAGCCTGCATCAACAGATAAATATACCATCAATAAAGGAGAAAATATCCCGGCTCAAAAAAAGAGTAATAGCTTATATAAAGTTGTTAGGGATATATCTGATAATTTATCTCAAAAACTGGAATCATCGACAATTCCGCTTTGGATAGGACAGCTATATATGCATTATTGGAATAAAAATACTTTAGAGGATTTGAATAATCCTGAATGGCAGAATCAAGGTATGTTCTTTTGGAGAATAGAAGAGCCCTTTCCTAATAAATCCCTGCCTCCATCTTTCGAATTGATGGATAAACGGATATTTAGGATTACACATGAAGTCCATATTTTTCAAGGAACGGCAATGCCTTGGTTCGGCATGCCCGGAGGTGGATTGAAGATGGGATTCGGAGATCAAAATACGCCTATTCCTATAAAAGAAATGCAGAATAAGGATATTATTGAATATATAGAATTGGTAGAGCTATCAGAAGAAAATACAGATATACTATACGACCGTGAACGTTATACATTAATAGCAGGTGGGAATATTACATATGAGGATAATACCTTTTATCTGGATGGTGCACCTGTCTCTTTGTCTACAGCATATAGTGCAGGTGTAATACATGTCGGTAAAGTTGTATACTATTAAATAATCAAAATGTACGCCCTATGCGACTGCAATAACTTCTTTGTTTCCTGCGAGCGGGTATTCAATCCCTCGCTGAACAATCGCCCTGTCGTTGTACTGAGCAACAATGACGGATGTGTTATTGCCCGTAGCAACGAAGCCAAAGCATTGGGTATAAAAATGGCTGTGCCTTTCTTCCAAATTAAGGATTTGGTAAAGAAACACGATATAGCGATCTACTCGACCAACTTCACGTTGTACGGCGATATGTCGGCAAGGGTAATGGCAGTTCTATCGGGGCTTGTTCCCGACATGGGGATTTATTCTGTGGATGAAGCATTCCTGAATCTGTCGGGCATCAATGATTTGGATGCTTATAGCAGGCATATAATAGATACAACAACCAAATGCACGGGTATCCCCGTATCTCTCGGAGTTGCCCCGACTAAGACATTAGCTAAAATTGCCAATCATTTTGCCAAGAAATACAAAGGCTACAAACAAGTTTGTATCATCGAATCGGAAGAAAAACGGATAAAAGCCCTGCAAAAAACAGCAATAGGCGAAGTATGGGGTATCGGACGAAATTATGCCCGCACATTGGAATACCACAGTATAAAAACCGCCTACGACTTTACTCAAAAAAGCCGTTCGTGGGTAAGACGTAAGATGTCTGTCATCGGGGAGCGCACCTGGATGGAGTTACAGGGAATACCCTGTATAGGAAAGGACGACCTTGAAACGGAAAAGCAACAGATATGCACTTCCCGAAGTTTCGGACAACCTATAACCGAATACAACAATCTGTTGGAAGCGGTAGCCTCTTTAGCTTCTCTATGCGTCAGCAAACTGAGGAAACAAAAATCTGTAACAAAAGGAGTTTATATATTCCTGCAAACCAATCGCTTCAAGGATGAAGTGTATAAACCGTCAAAGATTATCTCCTTATCATTTTACACAGCTGATATAGCGGAGATAATCGGCTATTGCCGCAAAGCCCTTGATTCCATCTATATGCCGGACATGGAATATAAACGCGCAGGAGTAGTATTAGCGGATATAATACCGGAGGAATATTCAACGGCAGATTTGTTCGACCCCATTGACAGAGAAAAACAAAAACGGCTGAATGAGGCATTGGACGAGATAGCCAAAAAGAACGGCAGGGAAGCCGTGAAAGTCGCTGTTCAGGGAAACGGTTACAAGGCAAACATCCGGCAGGAGCATTTATCCCGGCGATTTACCACTAATCTGAATGAGATAATTGAAATAAAAGCATAGGGTATATTTGCAATACATAAAATGATTTTATCTTTGCCTGAATTTCAAAATAAACGAAAAACGATATGAAAAATTTAGTAGAGAATTTGAATCAATTATTTGCAGACTTCGCAAAAGATGCAGCTTCACAAGTAGAAACCGGAAACAAAGCGGCAGGAGCCCGTGCCCGTAAAACGTCTTTGGCAATCGAGAAAGCTTTGAAGGAATTCAGAAAAGTGTCTGTTGAAGAAGGAAAGAAATAAATTCCGATATTGCATAAAAAAAGAAATAGTCCGAGAGCTTTTCCCGGACTATTTTATTAGATTTCAAATCAGCTGATTCTTCGTTTTTTCCTATTATAGGTCTTAGCCAAATTATCCATATCCGAACTTAGTTTTTTATCTACAATCCGGGCATAAATCTGTGTTGTTCTTATGTCTGTGTGCCCAAGCATTTTCGATACTGTTTCAATAGGCACTCCATTCGCTAAAGTAACAGTCGTTCCGAATGTATGGCGGGCCACATGACAGGTTACCGGCTTATCGATCCCGCAGATTGCAGCAATCTCCTTCAAATATTCATTCATCTTTTGGTTGGAACACACTGGGAATAGTCGTCCGTCTTTTTGCTTTCCTTTATACTTCTCGATGATCGCAAGAGGTATTTCAAGCAAGCGGATATTGGATGGTACATTGGTTTTCTGACGATTGGTCATAACCCATTGATGGCCATCGAAAGCCGTTTTTATATTATCCTCTGTCAATTGAGCCACATCAATATAGCTTAAGCCCGTATAGCACATAAAAATGAAAATATCCCGAATATGGCGGAGCCTTTCTGTCAGGAAATCTTTCCGGTAAATCGTATCAATTTCCTCTTGTGTAAGGACCTCCCGAATCACTTTCTTGGTCTTGAACCTGAAACCGACAAAGGGATCTATCTTGATATCCGCTCCGGTACTTTTAATATAGTTGAATACGGTCCTGAAACGTTGAACGAACTTCAATGCTGTATTATTGCTGCAATTGTGATCGTTTTGGAGATATAAAAAGAATTTCTCTATAAATACAGGGGTCAGTTCCATGACAGGAATATCCGTCAGATGGTATTCCTTTTTAAGGAACTCATGTAAGCGTGTTTTAGTCAATTCATACCTTCCATAAGTTATTTGAGAAGTATCTCGTCCGACTTTTAACAAGTAGAACTCATTGTGCTCTGCAAAATGTTTCAACAACATTTTCTTTTTATCCGTCTCAATGCCTAATACAATATTCTTGATCTTCTCGGGCAATACATATCCGTATTCATTAAGTTGTTTGTGATAAATCTCTGTGATCCTTACCTTTAAAGCTTCCAAAATTCGGTTTGTTTTGATGATTTCCTGTGAACGACCGATACATTTTCCTGCTTTGCTGTCCCACAGGACAGGATCAACCATTGTCCGTGTATTGAACTGTGCACGTTCTCCACTAATAGTTATGCGTGCCATAACGGGAGTTAATCCGTTTTCATCTGCCCTCGTTTTACGCAGATAGAATAAAACTGTGAATGTAGCTTTCATAATCTTCTCATTTTTTGTTTGTAAAACTATAATTTTAACACAAAAACATGGAAGACATTTTGCTGCCAATTTACGACAAATAAGCACTTTAGCTTTCAATTCGGTACCATAAACCAAATGATATAAATTGGTACCTGTTTGGGTACCGAATCAGTGTCTTATGGTTGCTATATCCTGTCGCTTCTTGTCTATTGAGGGGAATAAAAAAACTCCCTAAATTCATCATTTAGAGAGTTTTGTCTTATTTTGTCAGATTCTTGTCTGTTAGTTTCTGACCTTCCAGTGATCCCGAAGCGATTCGAACGCTTGACCCACAGCTTAGAAGGCTGTTGCTCTATCCAGCTGAGCTACGGGACCATCTTTATTTGCTTTTAGCGAGTGCAAAGATAGCATATTTTGTAAAAAGAAAAAGACTTTAGCCCAAAACTTTCACATCATCATACACAAAACTTTCACATAAGACCATTCAACCCCCTGTCCAGGAAGCGATTAAAATCCAATTCAAAGTTTGTCGTAAATATATCTTTACCCAAATGAACTCTAATCTCATCGACTGTCCAAAAGCGTCCATCGGATAATTCCTCCCTATTCAACACGAAGTCTCCATCATAAATTGTATAGAAACAATAACTCAACTCACGCTCTGTATCTGTTTCTATAATATATTTTGTAATATAGTGCGGAGCTATATCGAACAAGCCCAACTCCTCTCCTGCTTCGCGTAAAGCTGCCTGCTCAGCTGTCTCATCCAGATCGATATGTCCTGCAACTGACGAATCCCAGCGATTTGGCTGTACATCCTTTTGCGCAGAGCGCTTTTGAAGATACAGTTCTCCCTTCGAATTGAAAATATGAAGATGGATAACCGGATGCAACAATTTGGAACCATTGTGGCAAACACTACGCGGAGCCTGTCCTGTGACAACTCCGTCTTCATCTACCAATGGGAATATTTCTTCAAGCATTCTGTCTTATAACTATTTAAGTAAAAGACTCCCGGAGCGGCCTTTCCTAAATACCATTGTATCGTTGCGGATGCCCTTTCTTAGCGTCTTTTGTTGTTCTTCGGGCAAAGATATAACATCCTTGCAAGTATCACAGCAGCAACCGTTCATTTTCTCTGCACACTCGTCACATTGTATAAACAACAGATGACAACTGTCATTTCTGCAATTAGTATGTGTATCACACGCTTTCCCGCACTGGTGGCAATGTGCTATAACATCATCTGTAATGCGTTCCCCTAAGCGATTATCAAACACAAAGTTCTTCCCTATAAACTTCGATTCTAATCCTTCTGCTTTCACCTGACGGGCATACTCTATAATACCGCCCTCAAGCTGATAGACATTCTTAAAACCCTGATGTTTGAAATATGCACTGGCTTTCTCGCAACGGATACCACCTGTACAATACATCAGCAGATTTTTCCCTTCTTTATACTCTTGCAATTGCTCATTTATAATAGGTAACGACTGGCGAAATGTATCCACATCGGGCGTTATAGCTCCCTCGAAATGCCCGATCTCGCTTTCATAGTGGTTTCGCATATCTATTACAATCGTATCGGGATCATCCATCATACGATTAAATGCTGCCGCCCGAAGATGTGTGCCAATAGCTGTTACATCAAATGTATCATCGTTTAGCCCATCAGCCACAATCTTATCCCTTACTTTAATTTTCAGTTTCAAAAACGACTTATTATCCTGCTCCCTCGCAATATTCAACCTAATATCTTTCAAGAACGGAATAGTATCGAGATAATGCTTGAAGGTATCAAAATTATTTGCAGGCAGTGACAACTGGGCATTAATCCCCTCGTGAGCCACATAAATACGCCCCAACACATCCAATTCGTTCCACCGGATAAAGAGATCATCTCTGAACTGTTGCGGATCTGCAATATGTGCATAAGCATAAAAAGACAGTGTCAGCCGTTGAAGACCAGCTTCATCTATTAGTCGTGCTCTTTCATCTGCACTCAATTTATTATATAATTGCATCTTATATAAGTAATTTAGAATAGTTATAAATAGAATGCAAAGATATTATACAAAGCCCTCCTAGCCTGCGTTTCTTCTATTGATAGTATTGATATATCATAGATAGCATCATCGTTATAATCCTCGATATAGACAACTCTTTGCATGAAATATTTTAACTAAAAAGTAATGAATGTAACAGATTTACTTGTTTTAAAATTCTATTACTTTTTATCCTTTACCACTAAATACAATACCCAGATTTTAACTAAAATGTAACGAATGTAATGAAACAACGTTCGACAGAGCGAAGCGGAGTCAATTTGCATTGTTTTACTCTTTATTACTTAATAGATTTGATACTACAATATCCAGTTGGATATCATTCAATTATATCGCTTTTATGGTAATTCTTTTAAAGAAAATTTGTAAAACTAAAAAGTCAAGATGACTTCAATATTTAAACTACCAATCAAACAATTCTTTAGATATATAAATCAATTATGGAGTTAAGAATTCATAAGTTTTTTCTTGGACACTGTCTCTTTTATTTTTTAGTTATTCTCCTTATGCTATTGGATACTTTCGATATTTTCAACAAAATCCAGTTTGATCAGTTCCCATTCTTTGTCTTTAAGACAGATCGGATCTATTTCTTCATCGGCAAGGGAAAAGTCCGTGAAGTTGGCAATGATCTCCTCCCTGTTATGTGTATATTCATAACGGGCAGCATGGATAGCCAGTATCTCTTCAATCGTATAGCTGTTCAATAACTCATGCAGGTCCCAGAAATCCTTTTTCCGTCCTTTCCTGGATATTACATCTACTTTCATACCGATAACATCTTCCAGGCTGGCAAGGCGTATTCTGTCAATAATATCACAGGCATCGGTCATTTCATCGCGGTAATACATATCCAGTTTTATATGGTCTTCTTCGGAAGCTCCTACATAATAAGACCTGCCCATACCTACAATATTGGTTATATCAGTACAATAATAATAGTTGTAATTATCTCTTAAATAGGATTCAAAAACAGAAAAGTCCAATGAACCGTATGTCGCATTTGTAAACAAATCAATATCCACCGACATACGATGCCCGAGCCGGAGGCTTAAGGAAGTTCCTCCGACAAGATAAAACGGATCGAATACGGAACTACCCATCAGGTCTTCAAGGATACTTCTTAATTGTGGTGTTACTGTTTCGTAATGTAATGGCATCGGTTCTATTTATTTGTTAATCATGATTGGCAGGAATAGCATGTTTGTTTTGAAGCTTGTAATTATCTGCTTCGCCCGGTTTTAAGTTATAATATCGTATTATTTCTTTCTGCTCCTCTTCGTTTCCTCTTTCAAGTACGCGGGTAATAACAGCCTTCTTGTATTTTCCCCAGTTTATCTTGTCAAAATCCGTATCCCAGAAGAGTGACCGGCGTATATGTGGAGGTGAAGTATATTGCTTGTTATATTCTTTATCCTTGTATTGCTTTATCTCATAAAAGGCTTGCAGGATAGAAAGGAAACCTTCCTCATATCCCATTATTTTCTCTATGCTCAAAGCCTGCTGAGTAGTCAGGTTTCTTCTTCCGGCAATAATGGCATTGATGGTTTGGTATTGAATGCTCGTATCTTCCGCCAATGCCCGCTGGCTAAGATGCATTTTCTTCAAGTCCCTTTCAATCAGCTTCCCGGGATGAATACCTTTTAATATGTGAATGCGGGTTGTCATATAATGTACTTAATAGATTTACAAAGATAAGAAAAAGTAAACAAATGTGTTTATGTTAAGGTAAGATTATATAGTATTAACAATCCGGTATCACATCTCTTATCCCTTTGGCAAAAATAATTCGTGTTTCTTACCCGCTGTCCATGCCCCAGCCTAACGGTTTTGAAGGAAATTTTGCTTTCTTAGCTAAATTTTCCTCAAAAGACAGGACAGCGAGGAAACACTGATTTGGTAGGCCAAAGGGACTTAGTATACGAAACCGAAACGATGACGCATATAGAATGAATAAAAGTAAGCGACAAATATCTTTGAAATAGAGTAAGGGCTTACTTTTTATTGCAATCATTTTATGAATAAACACAGGATTATCATCAATAGGCTTTAGGGACTAAAGCTGCTCTTCCTCTACGAATCTACATAAAAATCTCCTGGTTTTCTGATAATCCCTTCGGACTGCATATCTCCGACATATCCCTCTATTATCCAAACACAAGCCATCCTTTCTTTTATACTCTGATTGTTCCGATTCTTCCTAGCCTAAAAGCAATAAAACCGACTTTTCATTTACGACAAATACCGTCAAACCCAGATATATATCGTCACCAACCTGAATTTCAGTAAATTACCTTAAAACTATTCTATTTTTGAAGCGATAAACTCATTTTTCACTTTAAAAACAGATTGTTATGGCAGAAGAGGACACCCGCGCCGACACTAAAGGCAAAGCCGTCTTTAACGACCAGCTGCACGATATCCTCTTAGTCATGGATATGGAAGAAATGACTCTAAAAGCAGTAAAGGACATTGACAAGAACGGGAAGATGCAAATCACCGATGCAGAGAAAGGGATGAACAACAACTTCCTTAATATCGATCAGAACGGGAATCTGGTAGATAATTTCCTCAAAAACTTTTACCGGCAGGCCAAAGACCCGACCCGCTTCCAATTCTTTAAAGTTCCGGTAAACAAATTAAAAGAAACAGTACAATCCCTGAAAGAACTCTTTAAAGCCGATCCATCTTCCAAATCAAAGAAAGTGGCTGAACAGTACAAGGTCGATCCCGAAGAAGGCATTCAAAAGAAACAGGATGAAAAACCTGGAATTACTAACCAAAACGAAAATTCAATGGCAAAAGCAACAACAGAAAACGCCCCTACCCAGCAGGGGCCACGCACCCGCTTCAATGAGGCGATGATCAACTGGGACGAACTCGGAAAACTCGGTATCTCCAAGGAATACCTGCAGGAAAAGAATATGCTGGATGGTATGCTTCGCGGGTACAAGTCGCGCGAAACAGTACCCATCAACCTGAATGTCGGCTCAGCCGTTATCAAGACCGATGCCCGTTTGTCTTTTCAACAATCCAAGGCAGGGCCTGTAGTGATGGCTATCCACGGTATCCGTAAAGAACCCGAACTGGATAGACCGTATTTCGGACATATCTTTTCCGAAGAGGATAAAAAGAATTTAAAGGAATCAGGTAATATGGGACGTGTCGTTCCACTGCAAACACGTAATGGGGAATATGCACCTTCCTTTATCAGCATCGATAAACTAACCAATGAAGTTGTTGGGTTGCGTGTGGAGAATATCAATATTCCCAATGAAATCAAAGACGTAAAATTGACTGAGCAGGAGAAAGAAAACCTCAAGGAAGGTAAAGCCGTATATATCGAAGGCATGAAATCCGCCAGCGGCAAAGAGTTTGATGCGCATATACAAATCAATGCCGAGAAACGAGGTATCGAATTTATCTTTCAGGATAACAAACTGTTCAACAGCCAGTCTATCGGTGGCGTGGAACTGACGACCAAACAGGTGGCGGACCTGAATATGGGCAAAGCCATCTTTGTGGAAGATATGACCCGCAAAGACGGGGAAAAGTTTTCCTCCTTTGTCAAACTCGATGAAGGCAGCGGACGCCCTAACTATACACGTTACAATCCCGATTCATCCGAAGGCAGCCGGGAGATCTATGTCCCCAAGGAAATGCATGGCGTACAACTCACCCCACAGGACAGGGGTGATCTGCGTCAGGGTAAACCTGTATTCCTTGAAAATATGGTTAACCGCAAGGGGGAAGAATTCTCCTCCTTTGTCAAACTCGACCTGGAAACCGGAAAACCCAGCTACTCCAAAACACCTGACGGCTTTACGGAGCGTCAGGAATTCAGGATACCCGCGGAACTATGGGGCGTTAGCCTGTCTGCAACCCAGCTGCCAGGGCTGCAGGACGGGAAAGCCGTGCTCGTGGAAAATATGACCGGCTTTAACGGGCAGAAATTCTCCAATTACGTCAAAGTCAACCAAAACCAGGGCAGGCTGGATTATTACGAGCAGAACCCCGACAGGAACAAGAAAGCAGAGAAATCTGATGTTGTTGCCAAACAAAACCAGAAAGAAGAGAAAAAACAGGATAAAAAGCAAAGTGGCAAACAGGAGAACAAGCCTAAAAGAGGTAAGGGTATCAGCTAATACCTTCCTATGTTTCCATAGTATAAATCATTAATGACGATCAAATAAGTATGACAAAAACAGATAATGAAAACAAGCCTTTCGATATTTCAGCTATTAACTGGGAAGAACTGGCTCAGATAGGTATCCACAAGGAAAAGCTGGAGGAAAGCGGGGAACTGGAGACTTTACTAAGCGGAGAAGAAACAGGTATTATACCCCTTCAATTGGTACTACTCGGTATGGATGTGGATATGGATGCCACACTCCAGCTGGTGGAAGGAACGGATTCCCCTATACTGGAAATAAAAGGGATTAAACCTGTATCCCTGAATTAACCATCTACTCTTTATTCATTAAACACTAACCCTTTTGCCGTTTCCCCACTTCCGGGGAGGCGGCTTATAACCCAAACAATTTATGATTGCAATTTTAGCAGGGAAAGCCTCTGCCGGTAGGGATATTGCCCGGATAGTCGGAGCAGATAAGAAACATGACGGTTATATGAGTGGTAACGGATACCTTGTCACCTGGGCATCAGGACATCTTCTGACACCGGCTTCGCCCGACGATTATGGCATGACCCATATCGGTACGGACGATATGCCCTTTATACCCGAAAAGTTTAAGCTGGTACCCAGAAGAAATAAATCGAATAAGCAACCTGACAGTAATGCAGTCAGGCAACTAAGAATAATAAAGAATGTCATAAAACGCTGCAGGAGCATTATCGCGGCAACTGAACCCGACGAAGACGGGGAATTATTATTCCGTAATATCTATCATTATTTCCGATGCCGGAAACCCTTCAAGCGTCTGTGGATAAATTCCCTGACCGATGAAGACATACAAGATGGTTTTATCAAATTAAAAGATGGAAAGGCTTTTGATAACATCTATCTGGCTGCATCGACAAGAATTCAAGCTGACTGGATGATTGCCACCAATGCCAGCAGGGCTTTGTGTATTACTTCCGGGATAGGCAATGATTCCTTAGGCAGGCTTCAGACTCCGGTACTGGCTATAATTTGCCAACGCTATCCGGAACATATCCATTTTGTAGCGAAGCCTTACTGGCAAATCAAGCTACAGGTTGAAAAAGAGGGAACTCCCCTTTTCTTTACCTGCAACGAACAATTCAGCGATAAATCTACCGCAGAGAGAATATTCGACAAGCTAAAGACTATAACAGAAGCCACTGTCAGCAAAGTAGAGCAAACGGAGATTAAAGAAGAACCACCTTTGCTTTATAACCTGACGGAACTGCAAAAAGACGCCAACATCCGTTTTGGATTTACAGCAGGTGAAACACTGGATATTGCCCGGCAGCTTTATGAAAAGAAATTGATTACTTTTCCGAAGACATCCGGCGGGTATATTTCAAATAAACAGTTTAAAAATATATATAGTTTACTGGACATCTTTCTGTCCAATTCCCTCTTTGCGGCATCTATTATCCGGTTAAAGCAGATAAATCTGAACAGCCACTGCGTCAACAGCAGGAAGATAAAAAACCATCCGGCTATCCTTATCACAGGCAAGAAGAATATCCCCATGGATGAAAATGAGGAGAAAATCTATAACCTGATTGCCGGGCGGATGCTCGAAGCCTTTTCGCCTTGTTGCATAAAAGAATCGGTAGATGTAGAGGTAAACTGTAACGGTTTTGTATTCAGTATATCAGGGGTTGAGGTTAAAAATAAGGGCTGGAAAGAGATTTATCATTGGAATGATAATAACAGTATGGCAGACAGGGGTAATAATAACCCGGATATTCTCAAAAGATTTAAAGAAGGAGAATCGATTAAGATCAACAGCTATAACCTGATCCGGTATATAACCAAAGCAAAACCGTTACTAACAGAAGCTGCCTTATTAGATGCTATGGATGATGTGTTGGATTTGGCTCATAAATACAACTGACATAAGACAACAAAAGCTATGGGACTTTGCACTCCTGCTATGCGGTCATCCATTATCGAAACACTTATAGAAAAAGAATATATCGAACGTGACGGAATCCATCTGTTGCCGACAAAGAAAGGCCTGTTTATCTATGAAGCGGTCAAAAATATGCGTATAGCTGATGCCGAACTGGCGGCAGGCTGGGAGCAGGCAATCCGGAAAATAGAAAAAGACAGCGGGTTTTTATCTACTTTTCTGGAAGCATTTAAAATCCATACCCGATAGCTGGTTTAGCTGAAAAAGTTCAACTCCCTCCAGCTCCACTTTTAAGATTTTAGAAAATCTAATTAAAACCTAAAAGGTTTATAAATCAATATAATATTTGATTTATAAGCCTTTTTTAGTTTGCTGCATATTGTTTGATATTCTGAAATATGTTACATATATTTGAAATTGTGTAGCATATGGAAAATAAAAAGTAGCAAGATGGAAACAAAGAGAATTGTATCTACTTTTATACAAAAAAAACCGTAGTGCATTTAAGCAATACGTATTTTCAAATTGTTAATATTCTTGTTATTTACTTTTTATCATTTGTATAACGGTCAGTGCCATTATTTTAGATAGTACTCTATTTTTGAATCCATCAAAGGATTTAGCATAATTTCTACGGATCATAAATTGGTCACACAATGGAGAGAATAATCGTTCTTTTTTCGTTCATTTTCAGTCTCTTTTTGTCCGATTTCCCCCTTTCTTCAGCTTGAATAGCCCGCTATTCGCGCTTCAGATAAGAAAAAATCATTCCAAAAATAGTGCTGAAAACCTAAACGAATAAAATTTAAACAGGTTCTAAATAATTGATATTCTGGATCAATACTCATATACTCAGAAGTCAAGTCGATAGCAATCAACTTAATATCTGATAATTTGGGTTTACGTATTTGATTCAAAAAATTCATTCTACTTTCAACTAATCGTAGTGTTTCCAATATCTTTTCGTAATTTCGAGTAAAGTTGTTCATTTTTTTAATCTACTGGTAATCTATCAAATACAATCATTTAATAGATAATAAACAACTTTTTTTATTTATATAAATGCACTACGGGTGAAATAATCCACCTGAACGCCGAAAGGTAAATTTCTGAAAGAACAGACCATGAAATCGTTCGAGACGTGTCTGCCGCCGAAGAAGTTTGTGCGTGAGTATCACTCGAGCATAATCGATATAGACTACATCGCCCAGATGGAGTTGTACGACAAGCAGCCCCAACTGATGAAACTAAAAACGGGGCACAGGTCAGAATCAGCCTGACAGGATACAAGGCTCTGAAAAGACACTGGGTTTATAAGATTGTAATAAAGAACAAAGAAATTTATCAATATATAGTTAACGATGATCAGTTAACAGAGGCAAGCGATCTTTGAATTAAAAAATCAGCGGAGCTAATTGATAAATAGGCGAATCCAATTCGGTTAATAACAAAAAAAGTAATGAAAAGTAAAAACGGTGCAAATCCGTTACTTTCGTTACTTTTTAGTTAAAATTGGCGCTAGATGTAGGGGCAGATCCTTGTGTCTGCCCGAATGAAAAAAGCGGGTGAACACATGGGTTCGTCCCTACAGGAAGAAAAAGTAATGAAGAGTAAAAACAATGAAATTCGTTACATTCGTTACATTTTAGTTAAAATAATTTACGGAAAGTCATCCGGAAGTAAGGCTACAGTTTTTAGGTTGATAGCTCTTTTATTTAGCGTTAAGTTCCTATCTTTGTACCACTAAAAACTGAATATCAAAAAAGCTGAAATATAAAACTTATCATATGACCAAGAAATACAACAGAACCCTCGTTACCTCTGCCCTTCCGTATGCCAACGGGCCTGTACACATAGGGCATCTGGCCGGCGTATATGTTCCGGCCGACATTTATGTACGCTATCTCAGACTGAAAGGTGAAGAGGTGATACATATCGGAGGTTCTGACGAACATGGTGTGCCTATCACTATCCGTGCAAAAAAAGAAGGTGTTACGCCTCAGGATATTGTGGATAAATACCATGAGATCATCAAGAAATCGTTCGAGGAGTTTGGTATCTCGTTTGACATATATTCGCGTACAAGCTCGGATATACATAAGAAGACAGCTTCGGATTTTTTTCTGAAATTATACAATAATGGAGATTTTGAGGAGAAAACAAGCGAACAATATTATGACGAAGATGCTCAGATGTTTCTTGCCGACCGTTATATCATGGGTGAATGCCCTCATTGTGGTAATCCGAATGCTTATGGCGACCAATGTGAATCATGTGGTACATCGCTGAGTCCTACAGATCTGAAAAACCCGAGATCAACGATATCGGGATCAGCACCTGTTATGCGTGAAACAAAGCACTGGTATTTGCCTCTGGACAAACACGAATCGTGGCTTCGTCAATGGATACTTGAAGACCACAAGGAGTGGAAATCGAACGTGTACGGACAATGCAAATCATGGCTCGATATGGGACTTCAGCCACGTGCTGTAAGCCGCGACCTCGACTGGGGAGTACCTATTCCCCTACCCGATGCTACAGGGAAGGTATTGTATGTATGGTTCGATGCTCCTATCGGATATATATCGAATACAATAGAGCTATTGCCTGACAGTTGGGAGAAATGGTGGAAAGGAGAGGATACAAAGCTGATCCACTTCATCGGAAAAGACAATATTGTGTTCCATTGCATCGTATTCCCTGCCATGCTGAAAGCCGAAGGCTCATTTATTCTGCCTGAGAATGTTCCGTCAAATGAGTTTCTGAATCTGGAAGGCGACAAGATATCTACTTCGCGTAACTGGGCTGTATGGCTTCATGAGTATCTCGAAGACTTTCCGGGACAACAAGACATCCTGCGTTATGTGCTTACGGCAAATGCGCCTGAGACAAAGGATAATGACTTTACATGGAGAGATTTTCAGGCTCGTAACAATAACGAATTGGTTGCTATACTTGGTAATTTCATCAACCGCGCGCTGGTACTCACACAGAAGTATTTTGACAACAAGGTTCCGCAGCTAAATGAACTCACCGACTATGATAAGGAAACCCTGAAGGAGTTTGCTGACGTGAAGAATGTTGTGGAAACTCATCTGAATACTTATCGTTTCCGCGATGCACTGAAAGAGGCCATGAACCTTGCGCGTATCGGGAATAAGTATCTGGCCGACACCGAGCCTTGGAAGGTGGTGAAGACCGATATGGCGCGTGTGGAAACAATCCTGCACATTGCCCTGCAAATCACAGCGAATCTGGCTATTGCATTCGAACCGTTCCTGCCGTTCAGCGCTAAAAAGATCCGAGAGTTTATCAATATGGAGAAATTCTCGTGGGATCAGCTCGGACGTATCGACCTGCTGCCTGTAGGGCATCCGCTGAACCAATCGGATCTGCTGTTTGCCAAAATAGAGGATGAAACAATAGAAAAACAGATACAGAAACTATTGGATACCAAAAAAGCAAATGAGGCTTCTGTTGAGATAAAGGTCGCGCCACAGAAAGAAAATGTGGCATTCGACGATTTTGCAAAACTCGACCTGCGTGTAGGAAAGGTACTTGAATGTACGAAAGTACCTAAGGCGGATAAACTCCTCCAATTCCTCATTGATGATGGTATGGGTAAACGCACCATCATATCAGGAATAGCTGCATGGTATAAGCCGGAAGTGCTAGTAGGTAAACAGGTATGCTTCATTGCAAACCTCGAACCGCGCAAACTGAAAGGAGTGGAATCGCAGGGAATGATCTTATCTGTAGAAAACAGTGATGGTAGCCTATCGCTCATCCAGCCTACTACTGAGGTGAATCCGGGTAGTCAGATAGGGTAAATACTGATAATTACCTGAAACAAGAGGTAATCTAACTTAGGTCTGTACTCTCAGATCAAGGCTTAAATAATAAAAGTTCATAATCTATAAATTATGAACTTTTTCGTACACGATAGCCTCGAAATATTGAACCTATACATAGACTTTTTAAAGGTGGTTGACTTTCTGCAATGTTCACCAAATGTAATGAGATTATTAAGAGGGATGAAATAAATTATCCTACCCTTAACCGTTCTGTTCTCGAACCAATTTCTTGAAGATTTAGATTAATTTATGAATTGAAAGAGTGGATTCCGAAGCCATAATATTGCTTATTATAATGAAATATGGCATCAAAGACCAGAAACTATCTTTGTGAAGATTTTGAGAAAATTGCTATCTTTATCAGAATTAAGTACAAGTGTTATTATCTACAAATTATATAATGGGAAATAGTTTTATTTATCATTCAATAAATTCTGCTGAAGAAATACTTAGTTGGAAATATTTATTGAAAAATTATTCATTAGAAAAAATCAAGGCTTACCAATAGCTATATCTTCTCCCATAGCAGGCAATCATCATGATTTATATCAAATTGATATTCATTTAGATGAATTGTTCCAAACGTTAGAAAAAGCAGGCATTTCGACCGATGGTTTATTTATCAATGCTGATGCCGGATTTGATTCTAAGGAATTTAGAAATAAGTGTTTTGAATATGGGATAATCACCAATACAGCTATAAATCCCCGAAATGGGAATAGTGATAATATTGTAATATTTGAAGAAATACTATACGAGCAACGATATACTATTGAAAGGACTAATGCATGGATAGATAGCTATAGAACTCTTCTGAATAGATTTGATACTACAATATCCAGTTGGATATCATTCAATTATATCGCTTTTATGGTAATTCTTTTAAAGAAAATTTGTAAAACTAAAAAGTCAAGATGACTTCAATGTCTAACGCGCACTCCCGTGCTTGTTTTTACTTTTTGACTCCCTTCGCTTCGTCGATCGTTGATTCATTGCCAAAAAGTAAACAAAAGTCTAGTGCTTCGCTCCTCAGCGACCTGTCAACGGCTTACCGGCTGAAGGGGACAAACGGGCTATCGCCCCATCCCCTTCTACGCCACCTGCACCGGACAGGTGCCCGCTTGCGGAGCTAATGCACAGAGTAGCACGCGCCGACAAGGCAGGATAATCGTCACCCAATTGAGCGTCAGCACGCGCCGTTAGCTTTATGGACGGGGTACCCGTAGGGTGAGAAAGGCGTAAAACAAAAACGTGTTTGAGCTTAGTTGTCGGTTCGTATTATACAAAAGCCATGAGCGAGTTTTTTTGTTTAGCCTTTGAGCCCTCTAACGGGTCGTCCTATGAAGTGGGGCACTAAAGACTTTTTGATTCCTTTTGGGGCTTAGGCCAAAAGGAATGCAAGCAATCTGTGATTGCGCGCAGTAGAAAATAAACGAACGTTTTCGTTAAGCAATGAGGGCAGAATCAAGTTTACTTGACTTATGCCATTGCGAGAACCAACGGTCACAGGAGTGAAACGTATGTAAAATGACTAATGAAATTGAACAGATAATCTCAACTACTCATTCGTATAATTCATGATTTATAATTCTTCCCATCCTATAGATAAACAAAAACCTCAAATATACCTTTGTGGAATTGTGAAAATTAGTTAATAAAAAGTAAGTCATTATAGTCTGCAAACAACAGATTTGCTATTAAAGAAGCTTTTACCTTATTTTTGCCACAACAGCAAATAACTATAAAAACTGAACTACATAGAGAAATAATGAAAAGGGGCATCCTCATATACATATTAATACAGATCATTACAATCAATAGCTACAGTCAAATAACCATACGGCATCAGGTAGCGACTCCGCGTGCTACGGACTCATTGGATATCGCATATTACGGCAAAAAGAAATGGCTTCAGGCAGGAGCTACCGCTTTCGGTGTAAATATGGGTGTCTGGGCATTCGATCGCTATATACAAAAGGCGCATTATGCCTACATCGACTTTCATAGTGTAAAAGATAACTTCAAAAGAGGTTTCATTTGGGATAATGATAACATGGCCGTAAACATGTTCCTGCATCCTTATCATGGTAACCTGTATTTCAATGCAGGGCGTGCAAATGGTCTAAATTTCTGGCAATCGGGGCTTATTGCCGCTGGCGGAAGCGCTATGTGGGAACTCTTCATGGAATCGGAATATCCTTCTACCAACGACATTATAGCCACGCCAATTGGCGGAATGGCTCTGGGCGAGGCACTGTTCCGCACCTCAGACCTTGTTCTGGACGACCGCCGGACAGGTGCATCCCGATTCGGACAAGAATTAGCCGGTTTTCTCATATCGCCTACACGCGGGCTCACCCGTATCATCAATGGCGATGCCTGGAAAAGACGGTCTACATCGGGAAAACAATTCGGAGTGCCCGATGTCAGTGTAGACATTTCTATGGGAGTAAGAGCACTAGAATTAAAAGACGAAATATTTGATCAGGGACTTGGTTTTGCCACCAGTATCAATGTTGAATACGGTGACCGGTTCGAAGCCGAAACAAGCAAACCGTATGACTATTTCACCTTCAAGACTAATATAAACGGGCAAGGCTCACAGCCTATTATCAGCCAGATGAATATAATGGGACGGCTCTATTCTTGGGAACTATTGGACAATGCGAAAGACTTTCTGAGTATCGGGGTATATCAGCACTATGATTTTTACGATTCGGACACTATATCGGACGTCTCAAATAAGATTCCTTATAAATTCAGTACGCCCGCCTCTTTCGGACTAGGACTCGTGCATAAGAGCAAACGGTTCAGCAACTGGAGCCTGTCTTCTTTTGCACATTTCAACGGAATATTACTGGGTGCTGCCCAAAGTGATTATTACCGGCTCAAGAACCGCAATTACAATCTGGGTAGCGGCTTTAGCTGGAAACTGGGAGGTAGTTTTGCATACAGGGATATCATAAGTGTTGCGGGCAGCTACGAAGGCTACCGTATTTTTACATGGAAAGGATACGATCAGGATATAGACTGGGGAACTGTAGACGAGCGCACACTGGATGCACAGGGCGACCATTCACAGGCTATATTGCACGCTATTTCGCTTAGGATAGACCTGAAACTGAAAAAACAATGGTACCTTACCGGTATAGGCTATAATTACACCCGCGACACTAATTATAAATATTATGAAGATATATTTTCCAAGACTTCCGAAGGTCGACTGATGCTCACTTACAAGTTTTAAAGCTGTGCGGTAACTATTTTCGCATAATCTTCAATCCGGATTTATCTATCTCTGCTTACTTCGGAAAAAAGGCCATCTAATATACTTTTGTTCTTTGAATGCTTGTAATAATCCTTATCTTTCAAAATAGAACCCAAAAGCACTTCGTGATATTCTTTTTCCGGCCTGTTTTCTTTCTTGAGACAGATCAGATGGTTTAGTAAAACCTCATAATATTTATTTATAAAAAAGTCTTTATAACTTTCTTTACCTCTGTTTGTATAGATTATCATTTCAAAGTCCGGAAAATTAAAGTCATTATATTGGTAATATTTCAGTCCGTTGAACTTCGGGAATTTCTTTATGTAATCATAAGCACCCTTAGTGTTCATCGGTTTAGCTATATTTATCAATCCCCAGATATTTTTACCACAATATTCCATACATCTCAAAAAGAAGATCCCTTTTTCGGTATCATTCTGAAGATTATATTCACTCAGATTAAAATTAATTTTTGACATATTAAATGGCTTCACTTTATTACCATATGAGGCAAACAACATGCTGTAATACGAGTCGATCAACTCATTCCGCGAAACGGTTACATCCATAAGGCTGTCGACAATCCGCTCATTAGCAACTGGCTCTTTAGCATGGAGATTATAATTAACGGCTCTAATAATATAGATATTCTTTAAAGTTTGTTCATCGGGCAGGGCTAAATAAGCTTTATTTATAATCTTTGTTTTCGGTATTATTGTCTGAATAATAAAGTCTCTTGCAGCAGTCAGATTTTCAGGTGTATTTACTTTTAACCCAGCAATGAATTCATTAGTCGGATCATTTATAAACATGAAGTTTTTATATGCTTTACCCAATTCTACAAGTTTTGCATGTTCATTTTGCGAATATGTGTTTACAGTAAATACTAAAAGGAGGAAATAGAGAAGTGATTTTTTCATAGGGTTAAATTTAATAGTAATACTTTTATCCAAATATATGAAAAATAAACTCAATTACACAAGTTAAGATTAAGCCAAACTTCTCCATACTCCATCCGGCTATTGAATTAGCATATACCCTAAAGCTACTTTAACTGCACTTTCCCATCTATATTGAAGAGAACCCTAAAAGTTCGACAAACTTATAGGGTTCACGTCAATGTATCCAGACCTTTTCTAATTTATAGAAGATATTATCGGAATCAGATATTTTCCATATTTCGCTTCACGAAGTTATTCAGCGCCTCGCCTTTCAGCATGCCATTGGCAAGCAATGCTAAATCGATCAGCTGGCGAATTTCCTTGTTCTCGCCTGCGTAAACATCGACAGCCTCCTTTTCCTTACCGTCTACATCCGCCATTACTTTTTTGATAAACGGATGCTCTACATTCAATACAAGATTATAGCTATTCGGCATTTCGCCATAGAATCCCATTCCGGTCTGCATAGCCGACATTTCTTTCATACGGCGCATAAACTCGTTCTGAGTGATTTGTATAGGCTGAGCCTTCGCATCCAAAGCCTTGTAGTCGACTGTAAATTCTGTTTTGTCTATCTTAGGCAGCTGGCTTGTAAAAGCTTCACTCAGTTCCTCTTTTTGCTTGTCGGTCAGTGTAGTCTCTTTTGCATCTTCTTTCTGGATAAGATTTTCAACCGTATCACTGTCTACACGTACAAAGCGGCTCTTTTCGAGTTTTTGCTCAAGGAAGCTAGCCATATGCACATCAAGCTGCCCGTCGAACAACAATACATCATACCCCTTATCTTTTGCCGTACCGATGTATGAATACTGCTCATCCTTATTATTGGCATACAGATAAACCAGATTACCGTCCTTATCTGTCTGATCGGAAGATATCAGAGTCTTATATTCATCGAAAGTAAACATCTTACCATCGGTATTCTTCAGCAGGCAGAACTTCTGAGCACGCTCATAGAACTTGTCATCGGTCAGCATACCATATTCCACAAACAGTTTCAGGCTATCCCATTTATCTTCAAACTGAGTACGTTCGTTTTTGAAGATTTCTTCAAGCCTGTCGGCCACTTTCTTAGTAATGTGATTCGATATCTTCTTCACATTCTGATCGCTTTGCAGGTATGAGCGCGATACATTCAGCGGAATATCGGGCGAATCGAGTACACCATGCATAAGGGTAAGAAATTCAGGGACAATGCCTTCTACCGAATCTGTAACAAATACCTGATTGCTATAAAGCTGTATCTTGTTACGGTTCATATCCACATTGCTCTTCACCTGAGGGAAATACAGGATACCTGTCAGCTTAAACGGATAATCTACATTCAGATGTATCCAGAACATCGGCTCGTCTGAGAAAGGATAAAGCTCCTGATAGAATTTCTTGTAATCTTCCTCCTTTAGCTCAGCAGGCTTACGTGTCCAAAGTGGATTAGTGTCGTTGATTACATTATCTTCGTCTGTTTCTACCGATTTACCGTCTTTCCAGTCGGTCTTTTTCCCAAATACGACAGGTACAGACAAGAAGCGGCAGTATTTCTTCAACAGACGGTCTATTTCTCCTTTTTCGAGAAAGTTTTTATTCTCGTCATCTATATATAATATAATGTCTGTTCCTCTGTCTTCCTTTTCTGCTGGCTCTATGGTATATTCCGGCGAACCATCGCAGCTCCATTTTACGGCTTCTGCTCCCTCCTTGAACGATTTGGTTACGATTTCCACTTTCTTCGATACCATAAACGAAGAATAGAAGCCTAAACCGAAGTGTCCGATAATAGAATTTGCATCATTCTTATATTTATCCAAAAACTCATTAGCCGAAGAAAAAGCGATCTGATTGATGTATTTGTCTATTTCCTCACTGGTCATACCTATACCCCTGTCGGAAATAGTAAGTGTACCATTCTCTTTATCAACTTTCACACTTACAGACAAATGCCCCAGTTCACCCTTAAATTCTCCGAGTGATGCATACGTTTTCAGCTTTTGCGTAGCATCTACTGCATTAGAGACCAACTCCCTGAGAAATATTTCATGATCACTATATAAAAATTTCTTTATAATAGGGAATATATTCTCAGTAGTTACCCCAATTTTTCCTTTTTGTTCCATAATATATTTGCTTTTTTGATATTTATTTGCTTAATTTGTATTTGTAATGACAAAATAAATGCCAAATGCTCTATTTATGCCATTTTGACGGAGTGTAAAAAATAATATTTATATATACAGCCTTTTGATAGAAATTATTTATAGTATATATAACCTTTATTGCCCTAATAAACTATATTGATTATCAAGTTATTAACCCTATAAATTAGTTATTTTAACATTCATCATTCATCCTGAATATATTTTTTTAAGTTAAATTGAAAAAAGTACATAATTTTGACTCAGCAACAAATGATAATTAAATAAAGAGTTATTTAACCACTTGCTGTATTTAATTAACAACAGCCGTAATACGCTAAAAAAACTATAAGCGATGACAACACTAGATAATAGCACAAAAGGATTTGAAGACAAGTTGATAGACTTGCAGAATAATATGATGAATTTTGCCCTCACATTAACATCTAACAGGGAAGAAGCAAAAGATTTGTTACAGGAAACCACTCTGAGAGCCCTCGATAACAAAGAAAAATACTACGAAAATGTTAATTTCAAAGGATGGGTATTCACCATCATGCACAATATATTTGTTAATAACTATCGCCGGGTAGTACGTAGCCAGACAATGATAGACCAAACTGAGAATCTCTATCATCTGAATATGCCTCAGGATTCGGGATTCGATACTCCCGAAGGTGCTTACACCGTAGCTGAAATAGTAAAGGTAATTAACAACTTTTCGGACGAATACAAAGTACCATTCTCGATGCATGTATCAGGATTCAAGTATGAAGAAATAGCCCAACAATTGAAATTACCTATCGGAACTGTCAAAAGCCGTATATTCTTTGCAAGAAAACGCCTGCAAGAATTGTTGGCTGACTATAAATATCAAGACAGGGAATAAGTATATTTATCTGCCACAATAATAGAAAGTCTGCAAAAAACCTTGCAGGCTTTCTTATTTATATAGAATATTTTTATATTTCGATAGATACCATGAATTAAATTTGCTATATTTGTATCGATAGAATATAGATAATAGTAATAATTAAGAAAAAGAAAAATACCTATATGCACAACTGGTTTGAATGCAAAGTCAGCTACGAAAAAGTAATGGAAAACGGCATGCAGAAGAAAGTAACCGAACCATATCTTGTCGACGCATTATCTTTTACCGAGGCCGAAGCCCGTATAATAGAAGAAATTAAACCATATATTTCAGGAGAATTTACCATAACCGATATTAAGCGGGCAAAACTGTCTGAATTATTTTTCAATGACAACGGCGACCGTTTTTTCAAGGCTAAAGTAATGTTCATTACACTAGATGAAAAGAGTGGAACAGAAAAGAGAACAGCAGCCCAGATGCTGGCTCAGGCTTCTGACCTGAAAGAAGCCTTGAGAGTTGTAGAAAAAGGTATGGAAGGAACATTAGCCGACTATGCCATAGCATCGCTATCTGAAACAACTATTATGGATGTATTCCCATACTCGGAAGACCAGAAGAAAAAAATAGTTCTGGCTTAAAATGGACTTAATGTGAATGAGTATTACCGATAATATACATACTATAAACAAGGAATTACCGTCCGGAGTCAAGCTTGTTGCAGTTTCCAAATTTCATGGAGCAGATGCTATACAAGAGGCATATGATGCAGGACAGCGGATTTTTGGAGAAAGCAGGATGCAGGAAATAGACCAAAAGCATTCTACCCTACCCCAAGATATAGAATGGCATTTTATCGGTCACCTTCAGACAAACAAAGTAAAGTACATTGTACCTTACATACATACAATACATAGTGTAGATAGCTGGAAACTTTTATCTGAAATAGAAAAATATGCTTCTACAGTAAAGAAAAAGGTATGTTGCCTGCTCGAAGTACATATAGCACAGGAAGAATCCAAATACGGCCTGTCTATTGAAAATTGTAAAAAATTTTTATCAGACAACCTCTGGAAAGATTGTAAATATGCATATATCGGAGGATTGATGGGAATGGCAACCTATACTGACGATACAGAACAAATAAGAAAAGAATTCAGAGCGCTGAAAAAACTTTTCGATGAAATAAAAAAAGACCATTTTGCTAATGATAGTAAATTCAGTGAGTTATCTATGGGAATGTCGGGAGACTACAGAATTGCCATAGAAGAAGGATCTACACTGATCCGCATCGGATCTTCAATCTTTGGCGAACGCGAATATTAACACTAAAATATAATAATATATGAATATACAACAGTTGGAATATATTATAGCAGTTGACAATCATCGTCACTTTGCTAAAGCAGCTGAAGCCTCTTTTGTTACTCAACCTACATTGAGTATGATGATTCAAAAGTTGGAAGACGAGCTGGGTGTAAAAATATTCGATCGTAGCCAATTGCCGGTACAACCTACTGTTATAGGTACTCAAATAATCAATCAGGCACGAGTAATCGTATCGCAGGTAAAACAGGTAAAAGAGATTATACAAGAAGAAAAAGGTATCGTACAAGGTGTTTTCAAACTAGGTATTATACCTACCATAGCCCCTTACCTGTTGCCTAAACTAATGAAAGTGCACGATGAGAACGGATACGACATCGTGTTGGTAATAGAAGAGACTACTACTGCCCAGCTTGTTGAAAAGCTATTAAACGGAGCATTAGATGGAGCCATTCTGGCTACGCCTCTTAAAAATGAAAAGATAACAGAGCACCCAATCTATTACGAACGCTTCTATGCTTATGTATCACCGCGTGAAACCTCTCTGTATGCTAAGAAAGAACTAGAAGAAGAGGATTTGAATATCAATCGCTTATGGTTGCTCGAAGAAGTACATTGCTTTCGCGGACAGATATTGCGTATATGCAATATGCGAAAGAGAAAGAGCTCTCACTCCCTTTTCTCTTATGAAGCAGGAAGTATCAGTACATTGATAAATATTGTTGATAATAACAGTGGACTGACTATTATTCCTGAAATGGCAATAGAAGAGTTAAATGAGAAACAGAAAAAGAATATCCGTCCACTCAAGGGAATATCGCCTGTAAGAGAAATAAGCCTTGTCACCCGTCGCGAATTTTTACGCGAAAGAGTACTGGATATTATTATTTCGGAGATAAAACAATCTGTACCTCAGTCTCTATTAAATCCTGAACTTAAAAAATTCATTGTAGATATCTGATAAATTTCTATTAATGGAAAATATCGATTTAGGTAAAATATCGGAAGATCGTCTCTTTCTGAATAATACAAAGGAGGAGATCAGGCATTGGTGCCAGCATCTGAAATATTTCTATTTCATGCGGGCACGAGGTGGACACAACTGCGAAGGAGACTCATTCTGTGCATATTTCAGATACGAAACTCGTGAGGATCTGGTCGATAAACTTGCTCTAATAGGAGTTACCATAAATAAACTCGAGGATGGATTTATAGCTTTCGATCCTTTAGAATCATATTCTATAGATGACCTTGATAAACTGAAAATTACAATACCTCATTTTAGTGATCTTGAACAACCCCAATATGTGGAGGTATTTGGACAAAAAGCTCATATTTGGGTTATGAATAATCGGTTTGAGATATCTATATCGGGAGCAAAAGACGGACAGACGTATAAGGTTTCCGAGAGTGATTTCAACACCTGCCTTGCATTAGAAAAAGAATTTGATAAACTCGGGTGGCCCCTTATACTCGACAAAGAAATAGAAAACCAGTCTCATTGTATTTCCAGAAAAAAATATCCGGAGCTGTTCTGATTAACAATTCCCTAGATAATATAAAAGCTACTTTTATTACAAAAGTAGCTTTTTCTATTACTGTATAATTTGTCCTGTCAACTATATCTAAACACAAAAAAGTCCCCATACTATCAAGTATGAGGACTCTTCTTTAAAACGGCGGTAACCTACTCTCCCACTAATCGCAGTACCATCGGCACGACCGGGCTTAACTTCTCTGTTCGGAATGGGAAGAGGTGGAACCCC
>NZ_JARXWN010000006.1 GCF_029892965.1 Dysgonomonas sp. PF1-14
ATGAACAAATATTTAAAAATAGCCCCGTCAGACAACGTATGTGTGGCTATAGAAGATCTGAAAGAAGGTGATAAACTGAATGTGGAAGGAATGGACATCGTGATAAAAAACGACATTCCTACAGGTCATAAATTCGCCATCAAGGAGATAAAAGAGAATGAAGATGTCATCAAATATGGCTATCCGATAGGGCATGCGACTGCAAATATACATACAGGTGAGCATGTACACACGCAGAATGTAAAAACCAATCTGCACGATGACCTGCAATATAGCTATGTACCTGTACATCCTAAACTGGACATAAAAAAGAGCGATCTGAAAATAAACGGTTACCTGCGCTACAATGGTGAAATGGGTATCCGCAACGAGCTCTGGATAGTACCTACCGTAGGCTGTGTAAACGGACAGGCTCAGGCGATCATCAACCGCGTGAAGAATGAACTGGATGTATCGCATATCGATGACATACGCGTCTATACACACAACTATGGCTGCTCACAGCTCGGTGACGACCATGTGAACACCCAAAAGGCACTGGCAGCCCTTGCAAAGCATCCAAATGCAGGAGGTGTGCTTGTACTGAGTCTGGGCTGTGAAAACAATCAGCAGAAAGACTTTAAGGCGGTGATGGGCGAATGGGATGAGAAGCGTGTACGTTTCTTAATCTCGCAGGAAGTACAGGACGAGATAGAAACAGGCTTCCAGATGATGAAGGAACTTGTGAAAAATATGCGTAACGACAAACGCGAGCCGCTTCCGTTATCGAAACTGAAAGTAGGATTGAAGTGCGGTGGTAGCGACGGATTCTCAGGTATCACAGCTAATCCGCTTGTAGGACAATTTTCCGACTGGCTGATAGCACAAGGCGGCACAAGTATATTGACCGAAGTTCCTGAAATGTTCGGTGCCGAGACTATACTGATGAACCGCGCTGAAACAAAGAAAGTATTTGACGACACAGTATTGCTGATCAACAACTTCAAGCATTACTTCCGCCGTTTCGACCAGCCGATATATGAAAACCCGTCTCCGGGAAACAAAGCGGGTGGTATCACAACCCTTGAAGACAAATCGCTGGGATGTACACAAAAGGGTGGAAATTCGGAAGTGGTAGATGTACTCGACTACGGTCAACCTGTAAACAAACATGGACTGAATCTGTTGAATGCACCTGGTAACGACCTTGTTGCCGCTTCGGCTCTGGCGATGTCGGGTTGCCAGATTGTATTGTTTACAACAGGACGCGGTACTCCTTTCGGCGCTTTTGTTCCTACGATGAAGATATCGACCAACTCGAAGTTGTACAACTTCAAGAAAAACTGGATAGACTTCAATGCAGGTGCATTACTGGAAGGCAATAGTATGGAGACTGTCCTCAACGACTTTATCAATTTCACAGTCGATGTATGTGACGGCAAACACCTGAAACACGAGGAAACAGGCTTTAAAGAAATTGCGATATTCAAAACAGGGGTAACACTGTAAATAGTGATAGAATAAACATGAGGTTAGTTCATATTTTAGGAGAATTAGTAGAATGTGTATGGCTAAAATGTTGGAAGAAACAGTAAGGGACTGTCCATTACGACAGCCCCTTTGATTCACTCAAAAAACGATTACCTTAAAGAAAAATTATTTTATTTAAATATTAGTGTTTAGTCGTTTTTATTTTTCCATACGGAAAGCTATCACAGGAATTCCTTCGGTAGAAAACAAATTCCCGATACTATCATCATCAAAGCAATAACTAATATTTACTTTGGTAGAGGATTGTAATCCATTTGTTGAAACAACCAATTTATTCCCTTCTATTTTGCCCGTAGCTTCTTTCCATATTCCGTCATCTCCCGATATTTTCAATCCTTCAATTTTACTACCTTTAATGACTAAGCCTTTCTTTACGCCGTCGAATGTAATAAATACCTGATTTCCTTTGCGGTAAGCCTCCTTAAATACAGGACTTTCGTAATCGCCGACAAACTTGCCATATGTATCATCCAGAGCCAGATAAGAGAGTCGCAGCCCTGCGCTCTTTTTATCCCGCGGGTGTATATCTTTCACATCATTTACCAAATCTGATACCGTTATCATCTTCACCTTATGCATCATTTTCGGAAGCATTGCCTGCTGTTCGCGGAGCAGGGCAGGACCGTTGTCAGTCGAATTATAGGTGAAAGGAGCTATCTGAACCAGATAGAAAGGAAACTCCTTGTTGAATCCGGTGCGCCACGAGGATATCATACGCTGCATCAGGCGGGCATAGGAATTGGCGCGGGTATGGTTAGCTTCGCCCTGATACCAGATACATCCTGCTATTTCGTAAGGTATAACCGGACGAATCATGCTATTAAACAGCGCACCTGCTTCTATCGGCCACCACTGAGTAGAACCATAGAAATAATCGGCCAGTACAGGATCCGACATCAGGCTTTCCTTTGGCGTCCATACTTCGGCGGGAGTGCCTCCCCAGGCAGCGACGATGATGCCAACGGGAACATCCAACTCCTCGCTGATATTACGCCCGAAGAAGTAGCCGATAGAACTAGTCTTTCGCATGGTTTCGGGGGTACAGCGTGCCCATTGCGAGAAGCAATTCTCCTGAGGCGTTGATGCTCCCATCTGCGGAAGGTGGAAGATACGTAGATTGGAGAAGTCCGCTTTCTGCGCTTCTTCATCACCGTTCGTTATGCCGTAGTTCACACACCAGTCCATATTAGACTGACCGCTGCACAGCCAAACTTCGCCCAGCATCACATCCGATAGCGTGACTTGTGAAGAGCCGTTGATATGGATTTTGTAAGGGCCGCCTGCTTCTACCGTACGGATACGTGCAGACCATTTGCCCATGTTGGTGACTTGGGTCTTTATCGTATCGCCATTCAGCCATTCGGGTATGATAGTAATGTGTTCGCTTGCGCTACCCCATCCCCAGATAGTTACCTCCGAGTTTCGCTGCAATACCATGTGGTCTGTGAAGACGGCAGGCAGGCGGATTTCGGCTCGTAGGGCCGACAAACAAAATAGTTGAATGAGTAGGAAGCAGAATATAGAGTTTCTTTTCATAAGTCCTTTTCTATTTAAGTATTAGTTAATCTCTTCTCTAAGCCATTTCTCAAGTTCTTCGGTCCATTGGCGTTTGTAAATAAATCCATCTCCATAGCCCCAGCCATGACCACCTATATTTATTCATTGGCAGGAAAATCTTATTTCGATGATTATACCATTATGCGTGCTTTGGTTATGGATTTTGGCAAAGATAAGCAAGTAGAAAATATTGGCGATCAGTATATGTTTGGTCCATCGCTTATGGTATGTCCTGTCTATGAATATGGTGCCCGCAGTCGTGAGGTATATTTCCCTGCTACTACCGGATGGTACGATTTTTATACCGGAAAATATGTTCAGGGAGGTCAGCGTCAAACTGTCGCAGCTCCTTACGAGCAAATGCCGTTATACTTCTGTGAAGGGACTATTATGCCTTACGGACCGGAAATAGAATATGTGGATGAAAAATTACCTGAATCCATTACGCTATATGTATATGCCGGTCAGAATGGAACATTTACGCTGTATGAAGATGAAGGTGTGAATTACAATTACGAAAAGGGACAATACAGTATGATCCCTCTGACGTATGACGAGTCATTACGTACGCTGGTTATCGGTGACCGTCAGGGCGAATATCCGGGCATGCTTAAAAATCGGACGTTCAATGTTGTATTTGTCGATAAAAACAAACCAAAAGCTTTCGATGTGAATGCAAAGGGTATAAATGTTTCATATAGCGGAAAAAAAGAGGTAGTGAAACTGTGATTTAAAACACATAAGGAGTCCGGAAATTATTCCTCTCCTTATATTTCTGTGTGGATTTCCATAAATAAAATTCGGTCAGTATTTGCTGACCGAATTTTATTTTTAATGTGAAGGTGTATTTCACATTAAATTACTGTTTTTGCATAGGTTGTATAAATCATGAGTATGATTTGTTGATGTAATCGAATAAAGAGTAAGAGTCTGTTTAAATTTTATTCATTCAGATTTTTAGAGCCATTTTGGGAATAATTTATTCTTTTTTGAGGTGATAATAGCGGGCTATTTAAGCCGATAAAAGGGATAAATTAAACCAAAAGAGCCTAAAAATGAATGAAAAAGAATCTGTAATAAAATATTTTGGTAAAATTTAAACAGACTCTAAATATTAACCTTTATTTCAGAGAAAACGAAAGGATACAGATCGCAGGTAATTGAATATAGCCTGTGATAGATAATGTTTTTACAGGATCATGGACCATGAAAAGCATATTTCTTTGATGAAAAAGTCATTAAAATATATTATTTAAAACAAAAATGAAAAGTTGACTGATAATAATCGTTAATTTTGCTCTGTGCTTATATTCTGATGAACTTTTAAGCGGTATTTGTCAACTAGGCATTAAATAATTATATATAATTGCAAAATGATACTAATAGGAGAGAGTAGCTCATCGAAAACTGAATGGTGTATAACATCGCGGTTCGAAAATGAAATAATAGAACATTGTATTACAGATGGGATAAACCCTTATTTGCAAACCAGGAAGCAGATAAGCCATGTGATTCGTTTGCAGCTGCCACCTGAGTTTTTCAAAATAAAATGCTCTACTATTTATTTTTACAGCGCAGGATGTGCTAATGATGAAAAGAAAGATATTGTAAAGGCCTCCCTCGAGTCGCAGTTCCGCACTCCTTCGGTAATAGAAAGTGACCTGGTCGGAGCTGCAAGGGCATTGTTTGGAAATGAGGCAGGCATTGCATGTATTCTTGGCACCGGTTCCAATTCCTGTTTTTACGATGGGGAGAAAGTTGTGAAGAATGTGAAGCCTCTTGGCTTTATATTAGGTGATGAGGGGAGTAGTGCTTCTATGGGTAAATTTTTCCTCTCCGATTGCCTTAAAGGCATAGCGCCGAAAGAACTTATCGAACCGTTTTACGATTTGTATAAGATAGATGAAAATGAAATACTCAATTTCATATATAATCAGCAAAGCCCGCAAAAATTACTTCATACGTTTTCCTATTTCTTGTCGGAGCATCTCGAACATGAGTATATTTATAATCTTGTAAAAAATAGTATGAAGTCTTTTTTCGAAAGAAATGTGTTACAATATGATGCAGCTGACTATCCTATCCGGTTTGTTGGGGCTGTTGCTGTTATGTATTCTAGTATATTGAGAGATGTAGCCGCAGAATATGGATTGAAGGTTGATCAGATTGTGGGGAAATCAATGAAAGGGTTGATGGAATACCATAAAAACATAATGTAAAAAAATAAACATAACACCTAAAAGTTGTTAATGTATTGGTTTTGCTTATTTGGGAATAAGGTTTAAAAATAATTACTTCCTATATTTGACCACAGAAAGATTTTGTCCTCAAAAATACCATAGCCTGTGCAATAATAGATTTGCTTTATAGGTTGCTTTTACTGCAAGTATTATCTAATGGGTATTAGATAGTCTATGTTAGCTATTTCAAACAGGCTCTTAAATTTATCAAAAATACATGAGAAGTATTCTTAAATCTAATATGTCGGTATGTAGAAGAATAGCTGTTTTATTCGTGCTGTTCTTTTTTATTCAAAATACCTTCTCTCAGGGCACTTTGTCTGAAGCTGAGAAATTAAGTATCGGAAAATTTCTGACCTCGCATGTTATGCAGAAAACGCGGATTCCTCCGATAACGATTGATTCGGTTTCGCTTGTGAAAAATGAAATAAGGTTATTCGCGGGTGTACCTTTATCCTATATGATAATTAAGGATAAGGATGTGGAAACTATAAATGCCGGAGTGAAAGCCCTGTTGCCTGAAAAATATAAAAAATATAAAGTTTCTATATTTTCCGATGGATATCCGATAAGCGATTATCTGGCTGGAGGTAGGAAAGAAAGGTTCAGAAATAAAATATCCAATCCTTTGGTAACAAGGATATCGCAACCCAATACAATATCTAGAGGCTTAGGCGGGCATCACCTCGTTGTCTGGCAAAGTCACGGGAGATATTATAACCAGAAAGAAAAGCGCTGGAAATGGCAAAGGGCAAGGGTTTTTCAGACAGTTGAAGATTTGTACACACAAAGCTATATATTGCCATATATAGTTCCGATGCTGGAAAATGCCGGAGCAAATGTTTTGATTCCTCGCGAGAGAGACACGCAGAAACATGAGGTAATAATAGATGCGGATGCCAGTACGGCTGGTTCTGTATATGAGGAAAAAAATGGAAAAGAAAAGTGGGACAGGTCTCAAGGTTATGGATTTGCTCATTTGAAACCTTTTTATCTGGATGGAGAAAATCCATTTGAGGCAGGGACTCATCGAGAGATTAAGACAGTTACCAAAGAGGCAGAAAAAAGCTTTTGTAGTTGGATACCTGATATGCCCGAAAAGGGGGAATATGCTGTTTATATTTCTTATAAATCGCTGAAAAACAGTGCGCCCGATGCCAGATATACTGTCTTTCATTCTGGGGGAGAAACTGAGTTTCTTGTAAATCAGCAGATAGGAGGAGGAACATGGATATATCTTGGAAAATTCACTTTCGATAAAGGTTTCAATAGCAAATTTCGTATAGAGTTGTCGAATAAGTCTGCTCGAAAAGGAAGTGTTGTGACTGCCGATGCCGTAAAAATAGGAGGCGGAATGGGGAACATAGCTCGCCAGCCAAACCTGGAAGGTGTGATGACTGAAAATGTGAAAAGCTCGGAGGCTATCAAAACTGATTCTCCGGTAAAAGATTCTCCAAAAATAGATGTAAAACCTGAAATAAGTTTGTATCCCCGATACACTGAGGCATCGAGATATTGGCTTCAATGGGCAGGTGCTCCCGATAGTATATATTCGAAAAGTAAGGGAACGAACGATTATACCGATGATTATCAGAGTAGAGCCTATTGGGTGAACTATATCGCCGGAGGGTCGTCTGTTCTGCCTGAAAAAGAAGGATTGGGGATCCCTGTCGATCTTGCATTTGCTTTTCATACCGATGCCGGAGTAACATATAATGATTCTATAATCGGTACATTGGGTATTTGTATGACTCATTACAACGATGAATTATTTGAGAATAAGAAACCCCGCATTCTTTCGCGAGATTTGACGCAATACATCATGGAAGAAATAGAAAGGGGAATCCGTACGCATTACGAACCGGAATGGACTACACGCCATATTTGGAACCGCTCGTATGCCGAAGCCCGTATTCCTGAGGTGCCCACTATGCTGTTGGAATTATTGTCGCACCAGAACTTTGCGGATATGAAATATGGGCTTGATCCCCGTTTCCAGTTCGAAGTTAGCAGGGCAGTATATAAAGGAATGTTGAAATTTGTTGCCGAACAGTACAGGCAGGAATATGTGGTACAACCGCTGCCTGTCAATACTTTTAGCCTCGATTTTGCAGGGCAGATGCAAGTAAAGTTGGAATGGCAACCGACCATCGATTTGTTAGAAAATTCGGCTATTCCGGACAGCTATATAGTATATACTAAGATCGGAGATTCCGCATTCGACAACGGGAGGCTTGTAAAAGAAAATTTCATAGAACTTGATATCGAAAAAGATAAGATATATAGCTATAAAGTGACAGCGGTGAACGCTGGAGGACAAAGTTTCCCATCGGAAATACTCTCCGTTTGCAGAAAGAGTGAAGAGAAGGGTTGTGTGCTTGTTGTTAATGGGTTTGATCGTGTATCTGCTCCACATAATTTTCAGACGTCTGATAGTATAGCCGGTTTTGTAGATGCCATAGATCATGGTGTCCCATATATCAGCCAGTATAATTATATTGGTAGCCAAAAAGAATTTCGCCGTCGTTTGCCTTGGCTGAATGATGATTCTTCGGGGTTTGGAGATAGCTATTCAGATTATGAGACTACTGTTGTAGCAGGGAATACGTTCGATTATCCGTTCGTTCACGGCGAAGCTATAATTGATAATGGTTATTCTTTTATTTCCGCAAGCCGCGATGCTGTAGTGAAAAATCAGGTATCAATGAATAAATACAGACTTGTAGATATTATTCTTGGCAAACAGAAGCAAACCAGAGTAGGACGCGGGGTATTTGGTTATAATTTTAAGACATTTACCCCTAATTTTCAGGCTAAGATAAAAGATTATTGTAATAATAAAGGAAATATCTTTGTGAGCGGTGCATTTGTTGCGTCCGATCTATGGGATAACGATTGTGTGGAGAAAGCCGATAAGGATTTTGCGCAGCAGGTATTGAAATATAAATGGATGGTCGGGCAGGCTGCCCGGAAAGGGACAGTAAAAACTGTGGCATCGCCATTTGAAATGCTGAAGGGTGACTGTTCATTTTATAATGAACTGAATGAAAAAATGTATGTTGTAGAATCTCCTGATGCTCTGGAGCCGGCAAATGATGATTCATTTACATTCTTGAGATATAGTGAGAATGGCCTGAGTGCAGGCGTTGCATCATCGGGGGAATATAAAACTGTGGTAGTGGGCTTTCCGTTTGAGACGATAAAGAGTAGGGAGGAAAGAAACGCTTTTATGGGGAGCATTCTGGAGTTTACTTTTGAAAAGTAAGTAAGCTGAAAGCATAAAAGGAGGCTGTCTGGTTTTACCAGACAGCCTCTATTTCTTTATATACATTGGGTATTAGAATCTTACGCCTATACCTGCATATAAATTTCCATTTCTAATTTTATAATCAGGTGTTTTATATACAGTTGCGGAACCCATTGCTTTGGCTGCTTCAATTTCATTTTTGTAGTCATCCCCGATCTGGTTCAATTCATCGTCGGTGAAGTTGTGCTTGAATATTGTGCGCTTAGCTGTATTTAGAGCACTGATTTCATAGCCTATATTAATATCGAATTTGTCAAATTCTACTCTTATTCCGATGCCGACACCGAAGTCAAATTTTTTCATTAGTTGTTGTCCTGAGTTTGCTATAACGCTTTGGGTATTTACCCAGTTAGATTCCATTCCAAGAGCAAACGGACTTTCGGTGCTTACTATTCTGTTGGCTACGTTCGGATACAGTGAAGGGTTATCCAGCAAATCTTTGGAAAGGATTGGCCTGCCTATGTCATCCGTCAAAATGCTTGTATTATATTCTACACCGTCACTAAAGATGTTCCAGCTTCCATTTAGTCCCGACGATCCTTTTATCTTGTATCGTCCCGATATGCCGTATGCCACATATGGGCCGGCATGTACAGCTAGTTTAATATTATTGTTTATCTCAAATTTGGTTCCGACATGGATTGGCATCTGGATGTATAGTGGCCATGCTGTCAAGCGTGCCCCTGAACCATTCTTCTCGGTTCCTCCTTTTGTTGTTAATTCTAAGCCTGACATTAAATATATATTTTTAGAAAATTCGTAGTCGACAGTCATCCCCAGATGAAAACCTGGCTGTATTTTCGATCCTTTAGTGTCGCCTATCATCATAGAAGCATTTAGCCCTCCTTTTGCTCCAAAAGTAAGCTCTTGTGCGCTTATACTTGTGCATGCAACCAATAATATAAGCACTAGCATTGATTTAAAATGTGTTTTCATGATATATTCCGGATAATTAGAATTATTGATTAATATTTCAAATTTATTTATATTTCTGAAAATTGCCAAAATGATTTATAATTAACTATTATTTAGATGTAATTTCAAATTTTATTTTTCATGTCTGACATTTTATTCTACATAATAGGGGTAATTGGTGTCATTTTATATGCTTCTAGATTCAGTTATATACTTCATTAATAGAAAGTAAGTGGTAATATTAAAATACACTAATAAAACATAATAATATTTAATCAACCAGTTAGCTCTAGTTTTAAATGTATAATAATCAGTTGAATATTAAAATAACGCATAATTTTAAAAAGAAAAGAGACTGCAATGTAGTCAAGGTGTTTTGAAATAGCAAGACTATATATTGTTATTTAACTAAAATTGTATGAATTTAGTATTTATATGTATAATTTCATATATTTTAACTGCCGAAGTGTTTTTTTCTTATATTAATTATAATACATTTGTGAGTGCTAAGTGTAACTATAAAATTCACACTAGAAGTAATCCGCATACGAAACAAAGAAAAGAGAACACGATTATCTTCTTGATTATTAGTTGTATAATAATAGAAGTAGAGCCAAAAGATGTCGAACCTTAAAAGAGTAATACCCTTTTAGCACCTTAAATAGAAAAATCAAATCAAACGGATTCGTTATAATTAACCTAATACTTAATTATGAAAAATTTTAATTTTAAGATTGTCGGACTAGCTTTGCTGTTTACAATTCTGTTTGCCTGTAACGATAATTTCGAGCCCAGATATGAAAGGCTTACAACTATCAGTGACCTGATTATAGCAAATGGTGGTATAGATGGCAAAACTGCCATAAGGGGAACCTATGTTCCCGAAGAAAACATGTTTGTTTTCGACAATGTGCCTGCAGAAACAGATCTGCAGAATATCAGGTTTACAGGGAGTATTGCTCTTGGTGCAGCCCCAGAATTTGAAACTTATGATTTCTTTGCGACCAACCCTCAGGAAATCAAAATTATCAACCGCGAAGTATCCGGTACATATAAGGTGAAATTCAACATCTTGTCTCCGGCAATGGATCCAGCTATCAACAGAGTTGTAGTTACGCTCGAGGATGGCGTTACCGAGGTTATCGGGGAAGTGGATAAAGAGAATAAGATCTTATATCTTGATGCCAAGAATGGTGAATATGTTTTCTTGAAGTCAATAGAAATGCTGCCTAAGCACGCCTTGTATGAGTTTACAGCCCTACAGGGTAGTAAAATATATCAGGACAATCCCGGAACAATTAAGCTTGACCACATGGGCAGGACTGATGAATATGCTATCGAGTTTATTTATATTCCACCAGTAGGTGCAGATTTCGATAATAAAATAATACACGACTTTACTTCAGGAGCTAATAAATTCCCTAATTATGGTGGGGCAACAACCAGAGGACAAGGATCTATTGATGCAGACAGAGTTGTAATACCTCTTGTAGACAGGATAGAATATGTGCCTCTTGCCAGTTTGCTCGCAGGAAACCTTAGTGGAAAAGCTGTATCGAAAACATATTCAGGTACATATGAAATTACCAATGCATTTGCATTCAATGGATATTACTATTCTACACCACTATTGGCATGGGGTTCGGGATATCATGTAAGATGCTGGACAGATCTTAGTGCAGATCCGGTTGTGACAGGAAGATTCGATATCACTTCCCGATATGGTGATGGTTCCACAATGCAGCTTGACGAAAATGGTAATGGATATGTATTCTCTTATAAAAATGATTTTACTTATCTTCTTAGGGGTGAAGTTACTAACTATACAACGATTGGGAATCATACGCTTGTACCTATCTCCAATATTTCTCCAATAGATGGGCAGTTAGGCCATATGTATCTTAATGCAGTAAGAGATCACTCTGTATATGGCGGTGTTGGTAATCTGAATGAATACACTGTTGTACAGGCCGGAAAATTGAGTATGCGCAATAGGGATATGAACGAATTGTTCTTTATGCCTCTTGGTGGAGCAATTCCTGCAGCAAGCTTGTATGCCTGTGTATTCTACTACAACAATGCCAGATATCTTGGAATAGTGTCAGGATCGAGAAGTGCTAATCCTCCAATTGGTATATCTGTCGATATTTATGATATAACAAATGGAGATTCTACACAGCAGGCATTAGAGATATTCAAAGCAAATCCGTCAGGACCGATTTTCTCTCATAATATGGGTGTTTATTCTCACGACGGAGTAGCTACATATGGAGCAACATTGGCAACAACAACCAATAGGACAGGAGATAAACTCTACATTATGGCTATTGCAGGTAATTCAGGTATAATAATAATTGAACTTCCTAAAAAAGTAGATGATTAACCTTAAAACTAATAAAGAATATAATGAGAAATATTAAATATCTGATAGTGACCGCATTTCTGGCAGGATTCATATTTTCCTGTACCGAAAGGGATGATGCTTTTGATGAAGCGAACTCTCGTCCGTCTCCCAATCCGGGAACTGTGGAGGAAATGCCTAAGAAAGAGTTTAGAGCTGTGTGGTTTACCACTGTCTGGAATCTGGATATATCTAAGTGTACAAATGTTGCAAATCATAAAAAAGAATATACTGACTTGTTGGACGAATTGGTGAAGCTGAATATAAATACAGTAGTAGCACAAGTGCGCCCTAAGGCAGATGCATTCTGGAAATCCGATATAGAGCCATGGAGTACATGGCTCTCCGGACTGGGTGTCGATCCGGGATATGATCCGTTGGCATTTTGGATAGAAGAAGCTCATAAGCGTGGAATGGAATTGCATGCATGGTTCAATCCTTATGATATTACCACAGACAAAAAGAACTTTGTTCCGGCACCCGGTAGTGCTCCTGCTCTTCATCCCGAATGGACGATGGAATACCCTAACGGACAATATACGAGGGTAATGTTTCGTCCTTCGCATCCTGAAGTGCCTGATTATCTGGTGAAAGTAATAAAAGAGGTAGCTGATAAATACGATATCGATGGAGTACATTTCGACGACTATTTCTATCCATATCCGGAAGAGGGTGCAGCTCTCGATGATGCTCAGGACTTTATCGATTATGGAGCCGGCTATACAAATATTGACGACTTCAGGCGTGGCTGTGTAGACAAGGCTATAGAGAAAGTATCTACTATGCTAAAGGCAAACCATCCGGATATCTTATTCAGTATAAGTCCTTTTACAGATGGTCCTTATAATTATAGTAGTCTTTATGCCGATCTGACTAAATGGAGCCAAAACGGTTGGGTAGATTTTATTGTACCTCAGCTTTACAACGGGTCTTCGTCAATTGCGACTTACTATCCTTTCGAAACCCAGTTGAGATGGTGGATACAGAATACCTCAACGCCTGTTGTTTCAGGATTCCCTCTTTACCGGGTAAATAACCCTTCAGAATTGAGTGGAAAGATGAACAATGCAGACTTCTCAAAGCAATTGGCATATGCTTATGATAGCAAGGGCAACTTTGGAGGATTCTTCTACAGGGCTAAAAATTTTGTGGAAAATCTTGGAGACCTGCAAAGTGTAGTCAAGGAATATTATAAAGATCCTGCACTCAGGCCGTTTATGGGGCGTGCTACCTTACCTACACCCGGTAAAGTTACAGTTACAATTGCAGGAGGGAAACTAAGCTGGTCATCGGTAGGAAGTGATTTGAAATATGTTATTTACAAAAAAGTGGCTAAAACTGCCCAGATTGTAAAAATTACAGATGCTACCGAATATATGCTTCCGGGAAGTGGAACGTACTTTGTGAGTGCGGTAAATAAAGATAACGCAGAAGGAGAAGTCTCTGACTATATTAACTTCGAAGAATAAAATAATAGTCTCTCTTTATCAGAGGTAGAGAGAGACTTTAAAAAAATAATCTTAAATAATATTTCAATATGAAACTATTAAAAACACGAGGTCGTACACTTTGTGCGAGGCTGATAGTCGCATTGATCTTATCTGTCGGTATATTGATCCCTTTCAGTGAGGTCAGAGCCTCCATGTTAGAAAGTGATGGTATTCAGCAGGATGGCATAAAGATAGAGGGACGGGTTACAGATTCAGATGGTGAAGCTCTGATTGGGGTGAGTGTTATTGTGGAAGGAACAAATCGCACTACTGTTACCGATATCGATGGCAATTTCACTACTGTTGTACCTAAGGCTAATTCGAAGATAACTTTTTCTTATATCGGGTTCAAAACTATTACACAGCAAGCCACACCAAGACTGGATGTGGTAATGTACGAAGACTCACGTGAGTTGTCGGCAGTGGTAGTCGTGGGTTACGGTACTATGAAAAAAGAGAATCTGACAGGATCTGTCGTATCTGTCGACTTAGATAAAGCCATAGGTAACAGGCCTATTGCTGATATCGGGCGCGGACTACAAGGTGTTGCTCCCGGGTTACAGGTGACGTTGCCTAGTACCGAAATCGGTTCGGAGCCTAATCTGAAAATTCGTGGAAACATTGGGTCTATTGAAGGTAGTTCCCAGCCTCTTATATTATTAGATAATGTGGAAATACCTAGTATACAGTTGGTAAATCCTGACGATATTGCAACCATAAGCGTATTGAAAGATGCTGCTTCTACTTCTATCTATGGGTCGAAAGCTGCTTTTGGAGTAGTTCTGATTACTACGAAGAAAGGTAGTGTGGGCGACAAGTTCACCATTCAGTACAGTAACAACTTGTCGTGGCAAACAGTGGATAAGACAATAAAACTTGCCGGAGTCGAAGGGTTGGAATATGCGTTGGACGCTTTGGACAGGACAGGTTCGTCTGCATTTATCGGAGCGTTTTTTAAAGTCAGTCGTGAATCATTGGAGCGCACAAAAGGATGGATGCAAAACTATGGAGGAACTATCGGGATGAACGATCCGATGGTGTACGGACGCGACTGGTACAGAGATGGTGCATATAACTTTGGCGTCCGCCTTTACAACCCGGCAGACTATATGGTCAAAGACTGGTCGTTCTCTCAGAACCACAACTTATCGATTAACGGCAGTGCAGGAAAGACTGCATATACCTTGTCTTTAGGATTTCTGGATCAAAACAGTATGCTTAAACCTGCAAAAGTAGATGATTTTAAGCGTTATACCGCCAATGTGAAGCTTAGTAGCGAGTTGAATAAATATCTTACAATCAGGGTTGGAGCAATGTACTCGAATAGAAACAAGAGGAGTCCTTTTGCGACAAGCGCATATACAGCCGACCCTTGGTATTATATGTACAGGTGGACGCCTGTGATGCCTTATGGGATTGACGAATATGGCGATCCGATGAGAAGTGCAGCCTTTGAGATGGGAGCAGCACATACTGCCGAGCGCGAGAATGCTTATTCGAGCACAAATCTGGGAGCAACTATCAATCTTACTTCCAATTGGGATATTATTGCCGATTTTACCTATTCCCGCAACGATTATACAGTAACAATGCCTGGTACACGATTTCTTGCATCGAATATATGGGGAAGCCCTACACCGAGAATGGATGGGTTTGGTAATCCGGTATATGTGAACGAACATGGAGAGGTAGTGCCGAGCGGTTCAGGTAAATATGTATCTCAGGCTTACGATTTTCCTTATTTGCAGTATAACGCAGGAGGTAGTTCAGATAGATATACAAGAGAATTTTCGCAGGATAAGCAATCTGTTTGGAACGTTTATTCGACATATAACCTGAAATTGGGTGACGAGGGAATTCATGCTTTCAAATTTATGGCCGGAACAAATCGTGTGACGAAAGATTATACATGGAGCCAGGTAGATAAAACAGGTATATTAATCCCGGAGAAACCGGAAATAAATCAGACTGTAACAGCTACATCCAGTGAAGGGACTGCCGGATGGGAAGCACAGATAGGATATTTTGGACGTATCAATTATATGTTTGATAATAAATATCTTTTTGAAGCAAATATACGTTACGATGGTTCATCGAAGTTTCCGAAAGGAAAGAAATGGAAGGCATTCCCTTCTTTCTCGGTAGGATGGATTGCCACACAGGAGAAATTTATGAAACCACTGGATCCCGTACTAAGTTTCCTTAAAGCTAGGGCTTCATGGGGATCGAATGGAGACCAAAGTGTGCCTTCGGGCTTGTATATGGAACTGATGCCTAAATCTACCCTTTCGTGGCTGAACTCTTCGGGGCAAAAAGTAACGACTTATGGAGCTCCGGCATTCGTTCAGCCTAGCCTTACCTGGCAAAGAATAGAAATACTAGATGTGGGCTTCGATACCCGTTTCTGGAACGATCGTATAGGAGTCACTTTCGACTGGTATCAGAAGAAGACTAAAGATATGATTACCAGCGGTGCAACATTGCCGGCGGTAGTAGGTGCTGCAAGCCCTAGAGGCAATTATGCGGAGTTGACAACAAAGGGATGGGAGCTGGCATTGGACTTCACACATCGCTTTGCCAATGGCATGACTATACGTGGAGGAGCAGCAATATGGGATGCCAAGACTGTATATACAGATTTTTACGACGATCAGCAGAAGGGTATATTTGGTTACTATAAGGGAAAAACCTATGGAGAGATATGGGGATATACTACCGACCGTTTGTTTACTTTCAATGATTTTGTTCACAAAGAAGGTACAGACCCTAAAGATTATTCTTTAGCTACTTTGGTAACTGTAAACGTTGACGGAAAGACCAAATATGTATTTAAAGACCCGAATACAGCCGATCAGACATATCTTGAAGGCTCAGGGTTTATTTTTGGACCTGGTGATGTGAAGTACGTCGACCGTGACGGGAGCGGTGCAATAAATTCAGGTACAGCATCTATTGACGATCATGGTGATATGAGCATCATCGGAAATACAACTCCTAGATATGAATATAGTTTCAATCTTGGATTTGACTACAAGGGATTCGATCTCTCGGTTTATGCACAAGGTATAGGCAAGCGCCAGATGTGGGGCTCCGGACAGATGGCAATACCAGGCTTTATGATTGGAGATGGTGGTATGCCGCTGGCTATAGCATCGAATTACTGGACGCCCGACAGGCAAAATGCTTTTTATCCACGTGCATGGAATATGTACGGAAACAATACCGGATACAATCTGCAAACACAAACAAGGTATTTGCTCGATATGTCGTACCTGAGAATCAAGAATATAACATTGGGTTATACATTTAATTCTCAGTGGACAAGAAAAGCGTTTATGAATAAAGCACGTATTTATCTGTCTATCGAAAATTTGTTTACATTCGACAACCTGCACGGATTGCCTATGGATCCTGAGGTGGTGACCGGTAACAGAGGAAACTCTATGTTTGTGAACGAAGCTGCAGGGCAGGAATATAATAGCGGTAGGACAGGGCAATCTGCTCCGGCGTTTAAGACAATCTCGTGTGGAGTACAAATAACTTTCTAACCCAATAAAAGAAATGAATATGAAAAAGATTATATATATAGCGTTGCTACTGGTCTTGGTTCTACCGGGATGCCATGATGACCTGGATAGAGATCCGCGTAACGAAGTGCATGAAAAAGACTACTGGAGAGAAGAAGCCCATGTGAGATATTATGCAAATAAATTCCTGCCTAAGTTTTTCCCGGGTTATAGTACAGGTTATGGTACTGAATACGCTCCGCTCAAAGGATACTATTTCAATGATGATGTAACAGTAGATGGCAAGCAGGCAAACTTCGAAGATAAAATACCTTCGTCCCGTAGCGGAACAGCATGGATGCCTAGTTATACTGGCCCGCAATGGAATTTCGAAACAGTAAGGGAGATCAATCTGATGCTCAGCCGGCTGGAAGAGATGTATGAGGAAAGATTACTTACAGAAGAAGCTTACAGACACTGGGTAGGAATAGGACGCTTCTACAGGGGATTGCAAACGAGCAAGATGGTTTGTGTTTTTGGAGATATGATTTATGTAGATCAGTTGATAGACCCTTATACTACCGATCCGGCTATAGTATATCAGGACAGGAAGCCGAGAGGAGAGGTGATGGACAAGGTTTATGAAGACTTTAAATATGCGATGGGAAATGTACGAACAAGTTCATCGTATGAAGATATGGATGATAATAACGTGAGCAGATATGTTGTCGCTTCTTTCATTTCGCGTGCTATGTTGATAGAAGGTTCGTTCCAGAAATATCATTCAGGTTTAGGTACTGAAGCCCCCGCAAGAGCTGAAAAATATTTCAAATTTGCGATGGAGGCTGCCGATTATGTTATGTCTAGTGACAAATATCAAATAAGCGGAGATTATAGAAGTCTGTTTACATCGACAGACCTTAAGAGCCATAGAGAGGTTATCTATTCGCGTACCTATAGCTCTACCTTGAGTATTACGCACTCTGTGGCGTCGGCCAGCAATACACTGGAAGGGCAGGCTTACGGGGCAAATCTGAGTTTGATAAAGTCGTATATCTGTACCGATGGGAAGCCTTGGCAAAACTCAGCTATGACAGATGCGAAGAAATTCGATATAACCAGTTTGATTAAGACACGTGACTCCCGCTTCGAAGCGACTTTCCAAAATAAGGCCACCGATAAATCGGTATCTTATCTATATGGTACAAAATTTTGTCCAAGAGACAGGATGGGGCAAACATCCGGCGACTGGTCAGGTAGTCTCAACCCTTCGGCTGCTCCGGTTATGCGTTACTCAGAAGTCCTTCTCAACTGGGTTGAGGCAAAAGCAGAATTAGCTGATATGGGCATATTGCCTCTTACACAAAGCGACTTGGACATCTCTGTAAATGCTATAAGAAACAGAGATTTGGCTAAAGAAGCGATTGATGCCGGAGTGCAGAAGACAAGCCCGTTGGTGTTGGCTTCCCTTCCTACCGATCCGGACAGGGATGCAGATGTACCGTCAATCTTGTGGGAGATACGCCGCGAACGCCGTATGGAATTTGTTTATGAGCATTCCCGCATCATAGACCTGAGGAGGTGGCGTAAACTCGAATATATGGATAACTACAATGATAAGCATAAAACATACAGGCTTGGATTGTGGGTTACAAAAACCGAGCTGGCGTCTAAGTTGAGTCAGTCTTATATCGGAAAACTTAGTGTGGTAAAGGATTTGGCCAATATAAATGCTAAGACTGTGTATGATGGTACAAATGAAAACGACATGACAGGTTTTTATGTCATATATGGAGCCGATGCTAACCCGCGCGATGGATTCGATCCGTCACACGATAGGGCATATAATGCTCCGATTGGGGAAAATGATATAAATGAATATGCTCGTAGAGGGTATAAATTGACACAGTCGAAAGGATGGAGTTCACAATAGCAAATTGTTAGATTATAGTAATGTTCCTTTTCGAAAAAGTGAGAGTAATTGGAATTGAATTGCTCTCACTTCTCTTTTTTAACCTGTTTAACTAAAATAGTTATTTATTAATATTTATACATATAAATAATTATTTATTAACCATGATGTGTATATATTAACTTTTTTATCTGAAGTAAGTATCCTATCTTTAAAGTATAATATTGAATAAGAGAACCTTAATGTAAAACCTCGGAGGGGTAATAATACCATAAACATAATGAATGTAATAGGAATAGATCTTGGAGGAACCAAAGTCACTGGTGCCATATTTGATGATAAAGGAACTGTCATTAAAAAAGAATTTTTCTTTCTGGAAAAAAGAAAGGGAAAGGAGGTGGGTGAGCTAATCCGTTCTTTGATAGATAATTTAATGGGCTATCTTGGAAAAGAAGCCGGAATAGTAACTGCAATAGGAATATGTGTCCCCGGCATAGCTGACGCTAAAACGGGGGAAGTATGGGCACCCAATATCCCTGAATGGACTAACTATCGGCTACAGGAAGAACTTGAAAAGCATGTAGAACAATATGATATCAAGGTGTATGTAGCAAGCGACCGCACATGTTATATATTAGGTGAGCGGTGGATAGGGCAGGCCAAAGGGTGCGATAATGCAGTCTTTTTTGCAGTAGGGACAGGTATCGGCTTGGGTATCCTGCTTGATGGAAATATTGTTCACGGACATGCAGATGTGGTTGGGGCAATAGGCTGGATGGCATTGCAAACACCTTATAGAGAGGAATATGAAGAGTGTGGCTGTTTCGAAACTTATGCTTCGGGCGAAGGGATAGCAAAACAAGCCCGGGCAATGCTGAAATCTAACGCGCCTTTATATAAAGAAAGTTCGCTGAGGCGTAAAAACCCGGAAGATGTAACGTCGCATGATGTATTCTTTGCTTATATGCAAAAAGATCCTCTGGCTGTGCATGTGCTGAATAAGGCAATAGAACTGTGGGGCATGGCTGCTGCTAATGTAGTTAGTCTTTTCAATCCCGAAAAAGTCATTTGGGGTGGCGGTGTATTTGGGCCGGCTCAGCAGTTTATCGACAAAATATATGATGAGGCATGCCGATGGGCTCAGCCTATCAGTATCAAACAAGCGAAGTTTGAATACTCCCTTCTTTCGGGTGATGCGGGATTATATGGAGCAGGCTATCTGGCCTTGAAATCGATAAATGAGAAACTATGATCACTTTTGATAAAACCAGAGTTTACATTGCTGCCTGCATAGGGATGATGTTTTTTGGTGTTGCGTTTATTGTGATGGGTTCTGTGCTTCCTGCTATGACGCTTAAGTATGGGCTGAACGAAATGCAATCGTCGTCGCTGGTTACATTTCTGCCTATTGGGGTTTTGGTGGGTTCGCTGTTGTTTGGTCCGGTGGTAGATCGGTTCGGATACAAAAGCCTGCTGATAACAAGTACTGTCTTGGTAGGATTGGGGCTGCTGGGGCTTTCCTATTTCGACAACTTCAACGTGCTCCGGCTGTTTATATTTATAATCGGTTTGGGCGGGGGTATTCTCAATGGCGAAACGAATGCTATTGTAGCCGAAATATACAGTGGCGATAAGAGTGCTTCGAAACTCAGTCTTCTGGGAATGTGTTATGGAATAGGAGCTTTGGGAGTTCCCCTGATATTGAGTTTCTTCTCGGCTAAGTATTCATATGAAGTAATTCTCCGGTGGACTACTTTGGTGATATTATTAAGTGTTGTGTATTTTTTGTTCACCAAATTCCCCGAATCTAAGTATAAGCAGGGCTTTCCTATTAAATCGGCACTGAAGCTGATAAAAGAGCCGGTATTGCTGTTGATGGGTTTTATCCTCTTTTTCCAGAGCGGACTGGAGGGGCTGTTTAATAACTGGAGTACTACCTATCTGATAAATGCAAATATCGGTCACGATGAGGCGCTTCTGTCATTAACGGCTTTAGTTGCCGGAATAACTGTTGCCCGGTTGTTACTCAGTTACTTACTGATAAGAATCAACACACAATATATACTATATGCAGGGCTGCTGATATTGGCTGCCGGAATAGCAGTACTAAACTATGCCGGTTCATTTTGGGGTGGTGCAATAGCCCTGTTTACTGTCGGAGTTGGGCTTGCAGGTGTGTTCCCTATTGTAATTGGACGGATAGGGACATTGTATAAGGAAATGTCGGGAACGGCTATCGGATTTGCTTTGTTTATTGCGCTGAGTGGCAATTCTCTTTTAAATCTGCTGATGGGTGTAGTGGCTAAAGAGTATCAGATAGTAATTTTCCCTGTATTCCTGATTGTCTGTGTTGTAATACAGGCTGTATTGATTGTAGTGAGTAAAAAACATATAAATTGAATAGTCATTAGATTTATGAGTGGTTTACCCTTGTTCGAACTCACTGCCCATGCAGACTTGAAAATATATTAACATTAAAAATAAGTCAAACTAAATTAATCGAAAAAAATTATGTTAGCATTAGAGTGGTTAAAGAATGCCAGAGGCATTATGGATAAAATTGAGGAAACTCAGATGGATAATATCAAAGCAGCAGCTAAAATAATGGCTGATTGTATAGAAAAAGAAAACTGGGTACATACATTTGGTTGCGGCCATGCCACTATTCCCATCGAAGAAATGTATCCTCGTATTGGTGGATTCGTAGGTTTTCATCCCATAGTAGAGCTTCCTATGACATTCTTTACAGGTATTACAGGACAAATGGGTATCAATCAGTTCCTGTTTTTGGAAAGATGCCAGGGCTATGGTAACGCGATAATGAAACAATACGACTTCGACAAAAACGATTGTATATGGCTGTTCTCTCATACAGGGATAAACAATGTAAACATTGATGTAGCACTGGAAGCGAAAGAACGCGGAATGAAAGTAATTGTTTACGGTTCTGCTGCCGAAGCTAAGGGCAAAACAACCCGCCATCCATCGGGCAAAACATTGTTTGAACTGGCCGACGTTGTTGTCGATTCATGTGTGCCTGTGATAGATGCTTCAGTTGTCCTTAAAAACCATCAGGATAAGATAGGGCCTGTATCTACTTTGGCATTTGTTACATTGGTTTGGATGACAATCACTACAGTAGCCGAAATACTTGCCGATAGGGGTGTAAAACTGTATATACATCCATCTCACAATGTGCCGGGAGATACTACTGCCCATGAGCGTCTGGATACTTGTTTGCTTGAATATAAAAGAAGAGTTTCAAAATTGTAATTAAACATTATGAGTTCAAGAATTAAGAGAAATAGAGGGATAGATTTGTTGCAGGAAAATTATGGTGTAGTAAAAAACAACGCCTACGATTTTGCAATTCTTCCCTGGGGTGCAACCGAACCACATAACAATCATCTGCCATACCTTACTGATTGTTATTTAGCCTATGCAATAGCGGTAGACTCTGTAAATAAAACTCTTGATAAACACGGGATAAGGGGCATGGTATTGCCCCCTATTCCTCTTGGCAGCCAGAACCCCGGACAAACCAATCAACCGTTTTGCCTGCATGGCAGGTATGAAACTCAACGGCTGATAATGCGCGATGTCATAGAGTCGTTGATGAGGCAGGGGCTGAAAAAATTGATCATTATGAATGGGCATGGTGGTAACAACTTTAAGAATATGATTCGTGATTTCGATCTGGATTATCCTGATATGGTTATTGCCTGTTGTGAATGGTTCAAAGTTGTTCCCCAAAAAGAGTATTTCGAATTACCTGACGACCATGCAGGAGAAATGGAAACATCGGTAATGATGTATTATTATCCGCAATTAGTACATTTGGAAACGGCAGGAGATGGCAGAGTTAACCAGTTCAATATCGAAGCCTTCAACAAAGGTCAGGTTTGGATACCAAGACATTGGGAAAAAATAGCGCCCGATACCGGAGCAGGAGACCCGAGAAGGGCTACTGATGAAAAAGGAGAAAAATACGCAGCTGATGTTACGGATATATTAGCCGATTTTTATTCTGACTTTGTGACCAAATCTATTTACTAGTAATATAGCACTAAAAAAAACCGACTATGAGAAGACTTTTATTTTTGTTTATGATACTTGTGACTTCGTTGTCGGCTTGCAATAAGGTTGTTGTCGAAGCCAATTACAATATTATACCCCTGCCTCAGACGATAGAGATGGTTGAGGGCGAGCCTTTTATATTAGATTCTCTGGTAACAGTTACTTACGATACAGGTAATAAGGGTATTGCGAATGTTGCCGGTTTTTTAACCGGATATATCGAACAGGCGGTTGGTCACAGGCTTTCGCACACGTCGGTGCAGGAAAATAGCTTAAAGAAAACGATTTGCCTGAAAATAAATGATGATATACAACATCCTGAAGGGTATAGGCTTGAGGTAGATAGCATAAATATAACCATTGAAGGGGCTGACGAAGCCGGGCTTTTCTATGGAGTGCAAACACTGAGGAAATCTATCCCCGTTGTAAATAAAACAGCAATTGTGGTATTCAGTGCTGTAAAGATAGAAGACTATCCACGTTTCGCATACAGGGGCATGATGCTCGATGTGAGCCGTCATTTTTGGACAGTCGACTTTATTAAGCGGTACATCGATATATTAGCGCTACACAACATTAACAAATTCCATATGCACCTGACCGAAGATCAGGGATGGAGAATAGAAATTAAAAGTTATCCGAAGCTTACGCAAGTAGGCTCGAAGCGAAAAGAAACAATCAAAGGTTTTATAACCGGCGAATACGATAATACACCGCATGGCGGTTTCTACACACAGGAAGAACTAAAAGATATTGTGCAATACGCTGCGCAGCGTTATATAGAAGTAATTCCAGAAGTAGACCTTCCGGGGCATATGTTGGCCGCATTGGCTTCGTATCCGGAATTGGGTTGCACAGGCGGCCCGTATGAGGTGGCAACTAAATGGGGAATACATTCGGATGTGCTTTGTGGCGGAAACGAAAAAACATACGAGTTTCTGGAAAAAGTATTTACTGAGATATTCGAAATATTTCCGTCTCAATATATCCATATAGGAGGTGATGAGTGTCCTAAAACCAGATGGAAAGAATGTCCGAAATGTCAGGCTAAGATTAAGCTGCTGGGCTTGGTGGACGACAAGGATTATACCAAAGAGAGCAAATTGCAAAGCCATATGACACACCGGCTTGAAAAGTTTATTAGTAGTCGTGGACGTAAGTTGGTTGGTTGGGATGAAATCATAGAAGGCGGACTGGCGCCGAATGCTACGGTTATGTCGTGGCGTGGCGAGAAGGGTGCGCAGATCGCTGCCCGGATGGGGCGCGATATTATTATGGCTCCTAATTCGCATTTGTATTTCGATTACTATCAAACCGAAAATACAAAGACAGAACCCCCTGCATTTCCCGAAACTAATACGATGGAGGAGGTATATAATTTCAATCCTATACCAGGCGGTTTGACAGAGGAAGAAGCCAAACATATTATCGGGGTTCAGGCAAATCTGTGGGTGGAACAAATAAAAGAAGAAAGCCATGTGGAATATATGCTATTGCCGCGACTGGCTGCATTGGCCGAAATACAATGGAAAAACGATGTAAATAAAGATTATCCCGATTTTCTGAAAAGGACAGAACGGTTTATCTCATTATATAATAAGCTTGGATATAATTTTTCTGCCGCTGCATTTGAGCCAAGTGCCAGTTTTATAGAAGATACGGAAAAGAAAACATTGAAAATAGAACTGTCGACACCAGACAATGCAGATATCTTTTATACTTTGGACGGATCATTGCCTACCCAGAAAAGTAAACGATATACAGAGCCTGTTCTGTTGGCAGGAAAAGGAGCAATAAAAGCCAGAGCATACCGGAGCAATGAACTGATAGATAATAACCTGTATGTGCAGGATTATACAGTGAATAAAACGACCCTCAGAAATGTTGAATTGCTGACCGATGTGAGCCGTTATTTTCAGCCTCCAGGAGGAAAAGCTGTGTTGACTGACGGAAGGCGCGGCAATGACTGTCATGTATTCAGCTATACTACTGCATGGCTTGGTTTTAGCGGAAAGATGGTTGCTGTAGTAGATCTGGATGAGGAGCAGGAGATTAGTTCCGTTGTTGCCGGAACACTGTTAGTGCCGAACTCGAAAGGTGCAAAATATACAATCTCGGTGTCGAAGGACGGTAAAGAATATACCGAAGTATTTTCGGAGCATAAATTGTTCAATGCTTTGGATGACTTGAACGCTGATGTGAAGAATACAAGAGCCAGATATGTAAAAGTAGAAATTGAGGCAGATAATTATGCTCATGTTCTTGTAGATGAAATTATAATTGAATAAGAGTCTGTCTAAATTTCTAAGGCTTTTTTAATAGGACAATAAATAAAAAACCAAATTACTATGAAGCAAAAAATTATTACACTTTTGTGTGCAGTAATTTCTACGGTGGCGGTTTTCGGACAATCATCGTGGGTTAGAGTAAATCAGTTAGGGTATATTCCCGACAGCAAAAAGGTTGCTGTTTTTATCTCATTAGATGACAAATCCGGTCTGAACTTTGATGTAAAAGACAGCAAGACGGGGAAGATTGTGTTTTCCGGCAAGGGTATAACTGCCAATGCTGAAAGGTGGGGTATGAAGCAGGCTCACAGACTTAATTTTTCCGGTCTCAGCAAAGAGGGTGTTTACTATATAGAATGTAATGGGGTTAAATCCCCTGACTTCAGGGTGAATAGTAATGTGTATGACGGAGCTGCCGATTATGTGTTGAACTATATGCGTCAGCAACGTTGCGGATTCAACCCTTATCTTGATACAGTATGCCATCAGCACGATGGATTCATCGTAGACCATCCTACTTTGGAAGGAACGAAAATAGATGTGAGAGGAGGCTGGCATGATGCTTCTGACTATTTGCAATACCTGACAACTTCGGCTAATACTACTTTTCAGATGCTGTTTGCATGGCAGCAAACCCCTGATAAGTCGGTATTCAAAGATGAATACGGAGCTGATGGAAAAAAAGGGGCAAATGGGATTCCTGATATTTTGGACGAGGTGAAATGGGGGCTTGAATGGATGGTAAGGATGAATCCCGAAGCCGAATTGATGTTCAACCAGATAGCTGACGACCGCGACCATGCAGGATACCGACTGCCAAGTCGTGATTATGTTGATTATGGATGGGGAGCAGGACAGGGACGCCCTGTATTTCCGGTAACGGGTAAACCGCAAGGATTGAAAAAGGATAATATGAACCGTTCGACAGGCGTTTCTTCCAGTGCTGCTAAATATGCTTCGGCATTTGCTCTCGGTGCAGAGATTTTTAAAGATATAGATCCTGATTTCTGCAAAGTGATGGTACAGAAAGGATTGGAGGCTTATGACTATGGAAAAAAATATCCGGGAAATAATCAGACAGCCTGTACGGTATCTCCTTATTTCTACGAAGAAGACAACTGGGTCGATGATATGGAACTGGCTGCTGCTGTCAACTACAACCTCTCGCAAAGTAAAGACTGGCTGAAAGATGCCGATTACTGGGGACAGTTGGAAGAGGTGACCCCGTGGATGGAACTGGGGCGCGCACGTCACTATCAGTTTTATCCTTTTGTAAATCTTGGACACTTTTACCTGGCAAACGGAAAGGACGAGGCAATGAGCAAAAAATATCAGGGCTTTATGAAAATGGGCTTAGATTGCTTATTTAACAGGGCGAAACAAAATGACGACCCGTTCCTGAATGGTGTTCCTTTTATCTGGTGTTCGAACAATCTGGTGACTGCCGCAGCAACACATGCACAATTATATTATCAGGCAAGTGGAGACGAGACATATTTGGAAATGGAAGCGGCACTTCGCGATTGGCTGTTTGGGTGCAATCCGTGGGGAACTTCTATGATATCGGGATTGCCTGCCGACGGCGATTCGCCAATGCACGTACATTCGTCTTATTATACACTGAGGGGCGAAAATACTCCGGGCGGATTGGTTGATGGGCCTATCTATAAATCTATTTTCAGCAATCTGAGGGGTGTTGGTATTGGCGAAAACGATCCTTATGCCCTGTTTAACAATGGTGCAGCTGTGTATCACGACGATTCAGGCGACTATTCGTCAAACGAACCTACGATGGATGGGACGGCAAGCCTGACATTTTATTTGTCGACAATGGAGAAGCTGGGGAAGCTTCAAAAAAAAAAGTAGATGATGAGCTGGATGTTTATGGGGCAACCATAAGAAAAAATAAGGGTAAGAAAGAGATTCGCCTGATATTTTCTGCCGATAAAGCATTTGAAGGAGCACCTCATATCTTACAAGTGTTGGATAAGCATAAAATAAAAGGCTCTTTCTTTGTTACAGGAAATACGCTTAGGAATGAACGGTTCAAGAAAATTGTCGGCGAAATCATTCAACAAGGGCATTACCTTGGCGGGCACTCCGATAATCACCTGCAATATGCATCGTGGGAAAACCGTATGTCGTTGGTATCGGCAGATAGTTTGTTGGTCGATTTAAGAAAAAACTTGGATGAGTTGAATAAATGGGGAATCTCCGACAATAAAGCCATATACTATTTACCTCCCTACGAATATTATAATGCTGAAAATGTAAAAAATATGCAGCGGGGTGGGGTAGAAGTAATCAATTATACGCCGGGAATAAGGACTCCTGCCGATTATACTACTCCTGATATGAAGAATTATAAGAGTTCTCAGGAGTTGATAGACCAGCTTTATCAGTTCGAAAGCGAAAAAGGATTGAATGGGGCTATTATTCTGATTCATCCCGGAACAGTAAATGAACGAACGGATAAATTATATAACAGGTTGGATGAAATAATCGTATATCTGAAAAACAAGGGATATAAGTTCTGTAGCTTTTAAGAAATGATTTATCTATATACGCCCCCTTTTCCCCTTTGGGGTAGGGAAATAGGCAAAGCCACGATAAGAATAAAGTAACAAGATGAAAATATGTAAAAACTGTTACTTTTACATACGCTTCGCTCCTGTGATTGTTAATTGTTACCTTTTTAGATTAATACACTTAATGTGAATTTGTACCGAGTAACTTTAAATATTTTAATACCATGCAGAATTATATACCATTTACACCCAAGAGGGTGCAATCGATAGATGTCTTTAGAGCATTGACGATGGTGATAATGATCTTTGTCAACGATCTGGGTTCGGTAGCCGGCGTACCTCATTGGTTGGAACATGCAGCTATGACAGAAGATTTTCTGGGGTTTTCCGACCTTGTATTTCCTGCATTTCTTGTCGTTATGGGAATGTCCATTCCTCTGGCTATAGAGAGTAAGATACAAAAAGGAGAATCGAAAGCGGATATTTTAGAGAGTATTGCTTCGCGTACATTTGCCCTGATTGTTATGGGACTGGTGTTGTTGAATGCCGGAAGGGGTGTGGCAGAAGATCTGATAATAAACAGGCATGCCTTTATGATACTCTCGCTTGTGGGATTCTTTTTGGTATGGAACTTATACCCCAAGGCTAAAACACCGGGTGCCGGACAAATGCAAAGGATATTGAAAGTCGTTGGTTATATACTGATCTTTACTTTGATATATATTTATAGAGATCCCAAAGGAAATACGTTCCAACAGGGATGGTGGGGTATTCTCGGGCTGATAGGCTGGGCATATGGCATCTGTGCTGTTATTTACCTATATTACAGGAAGTCGGTGAAGGCATTGATTGTAGCTTATCTTTTCTTCCTTGTCCTTACTGCTCTTGGTTCGAGCGACTATCTGGGGCCGTTCAATAGGCTGATACCTGATAATGGTTGTCACCATGCTTTTGCTATGACGGGTGTTTTGACTACATTGTTATTGTTGCACAATAAGTTAGGCCTTCACCTTAGTCAACGTTTAATGATTCTTGCAGCAGCAGGGCTTGTAATGGTTGGACTTGGTTGGTTGTCGAATAACATTTGGATTATATCGAAAATACAGGCTACACCGCCATGGTTGCTATATAGTTCGGGGCTGACACTTTTGTTTTATGTATTTATTTATTGGTTGACCGATATAAAAGGTAAGTCTTCATGGTTCAGTATTATCGGGCCTGCCGGGACAGCAACGCTTACCTGCTATCTCATTCCATATCTTTTATATACAATTATTTATATGACAGGGTTTAGATTCCCCAATTTCTTATCGGTAAGCCCTCTAGGCCTGTTTAAGTGTTTGTTTATCTCCCTTATAACAGTAGGTATAACTGCCTTGATTGGCAGGATGGGGGTTAAGTTGAAGATATAGAGTAGTAAAATAGAGGTATAACAAAAGCGTTAAAAACATTGATTTAACGCTTTTTTTGCTTCATATGCAGATAACTGTTGAAAATCCTTCTCTTATGAATTGTATGTCAATTACAATATGCCGCCCACTTATATAAATCTTAATCTCTGCTATCATGTTGAGCATTAGCGAAGCATCTCTTCTGTCAAAAGAGGTATTTCCTTCCGGTGAGGATGACATAAAGAGACTGGAAATTTCTTTCGATACCCTTCTTTTTATAGGATAATCAGATCCTTTCCAAACCACTTAATACGGTGCTTTTCAATCACCTCAACCGGTATTTTAGATAAAAATGATATTACATTCAATAAAAGTGACATTCAATAAGTAAAATCAATATAAGTCTGGATAATTTTAACTCACACTTGCGAATCCGAAATGTATCTTTGACATTACAATACCTAAAATCTAACTACAGAAAGCTATGAAGTACTCTATTTACATTTTATCCGTTATTTTCTTATTTGTTTTAGGAAGTTGCAATGATGATCCTGATGACACCCTCAACAAGACGAATCAGGGGAGCTCAGCCTCGTCGAAGCAACATGATGCGATCGATACCAAGCTCTTCGATGTTATAGATCTCAACTACCCTGGGCTTGGCAAAGCTAAGGCATTTTATGAATCGGGATTATACTATGATGCCGCACAAGCGATACTCGATTATTATAGGCTGCGGATCAATGTTACCAACCCTAGTATATCACTCATCAATGTTACAGCTACAGAAGATGATAAGCTGAAAGCTAACTATGCAATGGAGGATAACCGCTTCTTTGTAAACAACTTCTATGAAAATGCCGGAGAAAAGAAACCATACTCTTTAAGCAATGAAGGCAAAATCAATTGGGAATTCAAACCGGATGGAGCAAGCGACGAGTATCAGAAACAATTGCACAGACATCAGTGGCTTGTACCACAGGCCAAAGTATATAGGGTGACGAATGACGAGAAATACATTCTTTCGTGGATTAGCATATATAAAGATTGGTTGGAAAGCAATCCTATGCCCGAGTCGGGTACAAATACTACCTCATGGTGGCAGTTGCAAGTGGCTGAGCGGCTTACAGGGCAAACTCAATTGTTTGAGTATTATAAGAATTCTGTAAATTTTACACCTGAATGGTTTTCCGAATTTATGGTTCATTTTGCAGAGCATGCCGATTTTTTAGTGAAGTATCCATATTCGGGAGGCAATATACTTATATCGCAGGCCAATGCTTTAGCCTTTGCGGGGGTTCTTTTCCCCGAATTCAAAAATGCCTCCACATGGGCAACCAAAGGATTTCAGATACTGACAGACGAAGTAGACACACAGTTTCTTGACGATGGAATGCACTTTGAACTCGATCTCAGTTACCATATAAGTGCAATAACCGATTATTATGAAATAATGAAACTTGCCGATGCAAATCGTTCAATAACAAATAACCTGCCTATAATAAATATTAGCGAATCGTTGCATAAAGCCGCCCAAGTGGTAATGCACCTCACATATCCTAATTATTTCGACACGAAGTTAAGCGACTATTGTGTGCCCGGATTTAATGACACAAGGCAGAAATCGTGGACAAGATCTGTACTGCGAAAAAACTATGCCAGATATAATGAAATGTTTCCTGACAATCAGGAGTTGCTGTATATGGGGAGCGTGGGCAAGCAGGGAGAACAACCCGATACAAAACCAAAATCGTTCCCTACATCGGGATACCATGTATTGAGAAACGGATGGAATAAAGCCTCTACAATGCTTGTTCTCAGCAATAATTATGCGGAAGGTGCAATACAGATATGGAGCCACAACCAGCCCGACAATGGAACCTTCGAGCTATATCATAACGGCAGGAATTTCTTCCCCGATACCGGCGTTTACTCTTATTATACCGAAGGAGGAAGCAATAATGACCGGAAATGGTACCGCCAGACAAAGGTGCATAATACGATGACCCTCAACAATGCTAACATTACCAAAGGAACAGGCAAGACCCTTAAAGTTGCAGCCGATGCTACAACGGAAGTTGTTGCTGTAGAAAATCAAGGCTACACCGATCTGAAACACAGACGTTATGTGTTTTTTGTAGATAAAAAATTCTTTGTGCTGATAGATGAAGGGATAGGTACAGCGTCAGGTTCGGTAGACCTCAATTATCACTTGTGCGAAGGCAACGACAATGAAGTAGTTATCGATAGCAATCTCAATGGCGCACATACAGCATTTTCCGATGGTAATAATATGGTTATCCGCACATTTGCAAACAACCAGATATCTACATCTCCTTTCGACGGGAAAGTATCTTACAGTCCGGGAATAGAAGCCGGTCGGAAATCGTTTTGTGTGAATATGTCGAAAGAAGCCGGACAAGCAGCCAGGTATATTACAGTGCTTTATCCTGTAAGCGATGCAGCTACAACACAAATAGACGCAATTTTCAAAAACAGCACTTATCAGGAAAATGGCGTGGCTGCTGAAATTATAATCAATGGTAAAAAATACGATATTAAATGTGATTTATAACATGTTATATTAAATATATATACTATGAACCTAATTATTTCTAAATCTAAACTATTGCACATTTTGTCGATAGCATTATCTTTTGCCTTTTTTGTGGCATGCGATGATACTGAGACTACCGACGAAACAGATTTTGCACTTTACTACACAGGCATGACGGATATAGGTCCTTCCATGACTGGAGTAATCAGTACCCCTTCATATATTGGAGGTAAACCTTCTGGCTTTGAAATATTCAAAGTTACTCTCGACGGTGAATCATATTCAAGCAGCAGCTTTGTAATAAATGAAGACGAAGGTGCTATAACTATCAGCGAGACAGGAGGAATGCCTGTCGGGCTTTATAAGCTTTCGATAAGATGTTATTCGAATGGTAAAATGTATGAATTTACAGATATTATCGAAATCAACATGATGAAACCCGTACCTGATGGCATCACCGTAGAGCCAAATAAGCTGACTGTAGACTATGCCGATGTCATAGATGTAAACAGTACAGTAGAACTACCTACAGCACAGGTAACTACTGACGGCAATCATGTTTCTATCAAAAAATATGAGATCGCGAAGAGTGATTTCTCCAAGTATTTTGCTATATCTTCCAGTGGTGAAATATCCATAGTGAGGGGAGATGCTACTCTGGTACCGGGAATATATATCCTGTCCCTGAAACTTACGACAGGGGCAAATGGTGAAGACGAAGGTATATTCGAAAATGCCATCGAAGTCAATGTCACTTCCCGTCCTTTGGAATTAATCTATACTCCTGCTATCGGAAAGATAGAAGAAGAAACAGCGCTAAGTGGCAAAACCACTTTCACTAGTAATATTCCTACATTCAAAGGGTCATTAGAAGGTTTAACTTACGCAATAAAGAATATAACACCTTCTACAAATAAAATATTAATAAATGCCGAAAACGGAGTGTTGTCGGTGAATGAAAGCCACGGACTTAAAGCCGGTACGAAATATATTATCGACATCAATGTGAAGAATATATATTCGACAGAAGGTATTGATTTCGAAACAGCCTTTGAGCTCGAAGTCGTAGAATTCATCGAACCTATCCAGAACTTTAAGTATGATAATATCGAAGCGGTACAGGCGGTAGCATTCGAACAAAGCTTGTCTTCTGACTTTAAAGGCGATGAAGTACGATTCGAATTTGTTGACCTCCCTACTGCATTGCAAGGAAAAGTATCCCTCGACCATGAAGGTAAAGTTAGTGCACTCAAAGGAAACAGTATTCCATTAGGGAGCTATACCATTAAGGTGAAAGCTACAAATCCGAAGAGTGATCCCGAACAACCTGATATTGCTACATTTACACTAGTAGTAAAAGAAAATCCTAACTATTTCACCTATGTACATTATGGTAACAATCTGGGTTTGACTCCTACCAAAAACTTTGCAAATCAATATCGTATAACAGACAACGTATCGATAACGAGTGACCAACCTGTGTCAGATGCAAAAGTAAGCTTGTCCTACGAACTCACCAATCTTCATCAGACCAGTGGTTCTTCAATAAATTCGGGTACGGGTATCATAACTTTTGCTACCAATAAAAACAGGCAGTGTGGAATTATTATGGTTACAGCAACAGCCGGAAAGGGTACACCTGAAGAGTTCTCTGTTCAGACGCCGGTATTTGTCGATTACTCGATATTAGTTAAAGATGTAAGAATAGAATATAACCCATTTGTATTCCAGGTAAACCCAACCAAGGGAGGACGTTCAGTTGCCCCGTCTGTCACAGGAGTTAGCAACATGGCTAATTTTACAATGGATTATCGCAGAACATTCAATTATTTCAATTTCTTCGGATCCCATGTTAGTGGTGTGCCGGCAGCCGGCAGTTTTGCAGGAAGCGTTTGGGAAACATATTTCGAAATAACAAAAACCAATTTGAATTATGGTTCAAGAAACCCGATGTCATACTATGCCAACTCTACCAATCTGGAAACAACAGCAGCTTATGTTGACCCTAATACCCGTGAGATAGTAGTTAACCCTAACAAATGGGTGCAAGACGGAGAACCTGCTAATGGCGCTATGACCGGACAAATCACATTTGGTACAGATGGAAAAGATCCTCAAAGCGGAAGTCAGGTATTCCCGATTATTTTATGGTTTGACAAGAACTTCTAATAAGCTACAAAAATGACAAATAATACAATGAAAATAACAAATCTTCGTAAGTGGACAATGACCATTCTAGCATTTATCATGTCGGTAGGTCTGTATGCACAACAACTTACAATAAAAGGAAAAATAGTAGACGAAACCGATAGCCCTTTAATAGGGGCTACGGTTTCGGTAGTGGGCAAAACAGTAGGGGTATCAGCCGATACTAATGGAGAATTCTCCATCAAAGCTGCCAGAGGCGAAACATTACAGTTCAGCTATTTGGGCTATGTGAGTCAAAGTCTGAAAATAACCAACCAGAATTCACTGGTAATAAGGATGGAGCCTAAAACCTCTTCGCTCGACGAGGTTGTGGTGGTTGGTTATGGAACGATGAGACGTAGCGACCTTACCGGTTCGGTGGCATCGGTTGGCTCCGAAAACATCGAGGGCTACAAGACTAGTTCGGTGTTGGGAGCACTGGGCGGACAGGTAGCAGGGGTGCAAATCTCTCAGTTTGACGGAACTCCGGGCTCGGGTTTTAATGTCAATATACGTGGAGTCGGCACATTGACCGGCGATGCTTCTCCTCTTTATATTGTCGATGGATTCGAAGTCAGCAGTTTAGACTATCTCGCCAATTCAGATATTGAATCGGTAGAGATACTGAAAGACGCTTCTGCATCGGCCATCTATGGAGCGCGTGCAGCCAATGGGGTTGTGTTGGTCACCACTAAATCGGGCAAGATAGGCCGTCCGGTAGTTACTTACAATGGTTCAGCCAGCTATCGCAACATATACAAGAAACTAGATATGCTTTCCACTTACGAATTTGTTAAGTTACAGGGCGATATCAACACCAAGTATATCGACACTTATTATAAGGAAGGTGTAGATGATGACGGCAATCCTCATATATATCAGTCACTGGACGATTATGTCGGAGTGCAGGGTATAAACTGGCAGGACGAAACATTCCGCTCTACCTGGTCGCAAGATCATAACGTGACAATAAACGGAGGTATTGAAACCACTAAATATAATTTTTCTTTCAACAGATATACCGAAAATGGTATCTTCACAAACAGTGGATTTGATAAAACTTCAGCCAAGTTTAAAATAAACCAGACGCTGACGAAGAATTTAAGATTTGATGCGACAATCAATTATGCTCTTACCAATAGGAAAGGAACCGGTACAACAGCCGATAACGGCCGCTTCAATATGCTTGCACAAATACTTAGCGCACGTCCTACCGGAGGGCTTAAAATAGATGATTATACTTTGCTCACATCAGCTATCGACCCCGTAATGCTCGAGGATGGTACCAGCCTTGCACAGGTAAATCCTATTCTACAGGCACAGAATACAACAAACGACAGGCGTGCCGAACTATGGTCGGCCAATCTGTCCGTTACATGGGATATAGTGAAAGGATTGTCTTTCAGGACTGCCGGAACATATAATACAACAAATACTCGTAATGATGTATTCTATAAACTGAACACAAAGGAAGCATTTCGTAATGGGAAAAAACCTTATGGACAAACCCAGATGGGACGTAATGTAAGATGGACTAATTACAATAATCTGACATGGAAGCAAACCATAAATAAAAAACACAAATACGATGTCATGTTAGGGCAGGAGCTTTCATACAACAGCAACGAATATCTGTTAGGACAAGCTATGGACTTCCCATTTGACAATCTCGGTAACGATAATCTTGGCATAGGTGCTATTCCTAGCCGTGTTACTACCGACTTATACGATAAGAAACTATTATCTTTCTTTGCCCGTGCTAATTATTCTTACGACAATCGGTACCTGTTTACAGGAACTATACGTGCCGATGGTTCTACCGTTTTCTCTAAAAATCACAAATGGGGATATTTTCCATCGTTCTCTGCGGCATGGAGAGTATCGGAAGAGGCGTTCATGAAAGATATCAAGGCTATATCGAACCTTAAATTAAGAGTCGGCTGGGGTGTTGTAGGCAACGACCGTATTTCCAACTATCTGTCGCTAGACCTGTATCAGATTAATAAATATGGGGTTGGGACTACCACTCAGACTGTACTCACTCCTAAACAGTTGAAAAACGAAGATTTGAAATGGGAGGGTTCTTCTACAATCAATGCAGGTATCGACCTGAGCCTATTTAACAATCGCTTGAATATTACATCCGATTTCTTTATCAAAGACACAAAAGACCTTTTGCTGGCACAGTCGCTTGCTCACGTTACAGGCTTTACGTCTCAATACCAGAATATAGGTAAGATAAGAAATAAGGGTATTGAACTAAGCATCAATAGCAGGAATATTGACAATAAGAATTTCGTTTGGTCGACAGCTTTCAATATTTCATTTATGCGCAATGAACTGAGAGCCTTACAGTCGGGAGTCGGTGCTATGTACACACGTTCCGGGTTCGACAGCAACTTCACCGAATATGATTACATGGCTATTGTTGGTTCGTCTTTGGGGCTGATATATGGTTACGAATTCGACGGTGTATATCAATACTCCGATTTCAATACAACACCTGACGGACAACTCGTGTTGAAAGATGGCATTACCAACAATCTTCGTCACACGAATGTAGCTCCGGGTGTAGTCAAATATAAAGATCAGGACGGTGATGGAGTTATTACCACTAAGGACCGTACAGCTATCGGTAATGCTATGCCTAAATGGTATGGAGGTATCACAAATACTTTCGAATATAAAGGTATCGATCTGAGTGTTATGCTGCAATTCAACTATGGCAACGATGTATATAATGCAACCAGATTATATGCTACCCAAACACAAAGCGGACGTACTAATATGCTGGCAGAAGTAGCCGACAGATGGACTCCGACGAATGCATCCAATAAAGTGCCGTCTACTAAGGGTTATGTACAAAATGATGTGTATTCCCGCTATGTAGAAGATGGTTCGTTCTTACGCCTCAAAAATGTTACGCTAGGATATACTTTCCCTACCCAATGGACAAAAAAAGCATTCATATCCCGTCTACGTGCTTATGTATCAGGACAAAACCTGTTCTGCATATCAGGATATAGCGGATACGACCCTGAAGTCAGCACAGCAGGAAATAATCCTATGACTCCCGGACTCGACTGGGGAGCGTATCCTACCAGCAGAGTATTTACTTTCGGTTTAGAGGTTCAATTTTAATAAAATGAAGAGTAAAATGAAAAAGATAATATATTATATATTGATTCCGGCAATGTTGATGCTTAGTGCTGCATGCTCAGATTTTCTGGATGAGGAATCGAAGACTGAAATAGACAAAAATAAGTACATGAACAACGCCTCCGAAGCCGAAATAGTATTATTAGGTGTTTACCGAGGCATGGTGCCTGATGGTGTGTATGGATATTACCTGTCTATCTTGTTCAATCTGGGTACCGACATAGCACAGGTAGAAGGAAGCAGTAATGAACGTTTCCGCATTATCCCTACAAATTCGTTTTCGGCCAATCAGGCAGAGGTACAAAGCACATGGTCTGCTCTTTACAATGGTATATACAACGCTAACGACTTCTTGGAAGGAGTAGAGGCGAAAAAAGGGGGTTACGATGAAGACGATCAGGCATTAGCTCAGATATACATTGCTGAAGCCAGAGCCTTACGCGCATTGTATTATTTCGAACTTGTACGCAGGTTTGGGAACATAGCCCTGATGACCAATACGGCAATGTCATTCCAGCATCCGTCTACATTTGTACAAGAAGACCCGGTGAAGGTGTACGAATTCATTGAACAGGATTTATTATTTGCCAGCGAAAACCTCCCGTATGCTGTAGACAAATCTATAAGAAATAATAACAGTTATCGTTTTTCCAAAGGCTCAGCCCTTGGATTATTAGCCAAAGTATATGCTACTTGGGCGGGATATCCTATCAAAGATGAATCTAAATGGGAAAAAGCCGCCAAAACAGCAGAAATATTGATCACATCCGGTAAGCACAAACTACTTAATGATTATGAACAATTGTGGAAAAATGCAGGATCGGGAGAATGGGATGCAGATGAAAGTCTGATAGAGGTATCATTTTATTCGCCAACAGCAGCAGCAGGGTCGTCAGATCCGATAGGGCGTATAGGTAAATGGAACGGAGTGAAAACAACTATGGTTGAAGGAGTCAGGGGAAGCTGCGCCGGAAACGTAAAGGTAGTACATACTTTCGTTCTCGACTGGAGAGAATATCAGGAAGACTTACGGCGCGATATTTCTATTGCTAATTACCAGTACAACGACGATAAGAAGCTCTATGCACAAGGGGCAAGCGATACGCCTGAACAAGCAGAGATAAGTGATGCCGATCCTACAAAAAAGCAAAAAGAGAAGCAAAACTATACTCCGGCTAAGTGGGATATTGAGAAATATGGCTCTCAAAGCAATAAACTGATTAATAATGATAAGTCGAATGTAAACTGGTATGTTCTCCGCTATTCGGATGTGCTGTTACTATACGCAGAAGCTGTGAACGAATGGAAGAAAGGACCTACTGCCGAAGCATATGATGCTATAAACATGGTTCGCCGTCGCGGATATGGGTTGCCTGTAGATGTTGCCAGCAGTGTTTCCGATTTGCCGGATGGACTGGATGAAAGCGGATTCTGCGAAGCTGTACGTAAGGAACGTGCATTCGAACTGGCATTTGAAGGACATAGAAGACTCGACCTGATACGCTGGGGCATCTATTACGAAACAGTGAAAGCTACGGCTCTACGTCTGGGCGAGTGGTGGACAGGAGGCACTGCTCCTAACTATGTTGTAGCAACACCGGGATATACTACAAAGGGTAAGCACGAGCTGTTCCCTATTCCTCAGCGTGATATGGATATAATGAGCCAATTCAAACAGAATCCTCTCTGGTAGTATTATTAATGATAAAAATATAGAAAGATGATTTATTCGAAATTAAACCTGACTATGTGTATCTGCCTGCTGGCTGTGATGATTTCATGCAGTAATAAGCCAAAAGATGATTGTAGTTGGTTGAAAAACAGCATAGACATATCCATTGCACAGCTGGAAATGACATCCGTAGAAATAGCAGATTCGGCAAAAATGCCTCGTTCAATATGGATGGGGTACGACTCGGCTTTCCTTTGCAGGCAAATGGAGAAAGACTTTACCATATTTAAAGACTCGTTACGTGTCAACCCGAGTAATGACAAGTTGGGAAAACGCAGGCTTACCTCTGTTTATGATTGGACAAGCGGATTCTTTCCCGGGAGCTTGTGGTATGCATACCATATAACAGGTAACGACCATATGAAAGGACAGGCTTCTAAATTTACCAATCTGCTCTATCCGGTCAGCTTTTATACAGATACACACGATCTTGGGTTCATGATTAATTGCAGCTATGGAAATGCCGAGCTATTCTCGCCAAATGATACAATCGAGGCGGTCATTGTAAGAACTGCCGACAATCTGGTTTCGCGGTTTGACCCGACAATAGGTGCAATCCGTTCATGGGATTTCGGCACATGGAATTTCCCTGTCATCATTGATAATATGATGAATCTCGACCTCCTTTTCAATGCATCTAAACTAACCGGTGATAACAAATACAAAGAAGTGGCAATCGCTCATGCAAATAAGACTATCGCCCACCATTTCCGTCCCGATTATTCGTCTTACCATGTGATTAGCTATAATGGCGACGGCACTGTCGAGCGTAAGCAAACACATCAGGGTAAGAATGATGAATCACGATGGTCTCGCGGACAAGCTTGGGCAGTCTATGGTTATGTCTCTTGCTACAGGGAAACCAAAGATACTACATATCTCAAGCAGGCTGTTAACATTGCTGATTACATTATGAAAAGCGTTAAGACTGCCGACCTCATCCCGTTGTGGGACTATGATGCTCCCGATGCAGAAGAAACGCCTCGCGATGCTTCGGCAGCATCTATTACCGCGGCAGCATTCATCGAGCTGAGCACAATGGTAGAAGATGGCAGCAAATATTTCGACTATGCAGAGAAAATACTCCGAAATCTGTCTGGCGAAACATATCTGTCTGCTGTTGGCACCAATCAAGGGTTTATCTTGAAACACTCTACAGGCTCGCTTCCTAACGGTTCGGAAATAGACGTCCCTCTCAATTATGCGGACTATTACTTCCTCGAAGGGCTTAGCAGGTATATGGATATTAAGAATGTCAAGTATAAAGACTTGTAAGTAATATGTAGGGGTGGATTTATGTGGTTCACCCCGAAAAATTTAAATTACAAATCGTATATGTCAGGAATCTTTAAGAGTCTGTTTAAATTTTATTCATTCAGATTTTTAGAGCCATTTTGGGAATAATTTATTCTTTTTTGAGGTGATAATAGCGGGCTATTTAAGCCGATAAAAGGGATAAATTAAACCAAAAGAGCCTAAAAATGAATGAAAAAGAATCTGTAGTAAATATTTTGGTAAAATTTAAACAGACTCTAATACAATTTCGGTATATACGATTTTGCTATTATAAAAAAGAAGATTATCAGTATCTTTATTCTTAAATTAAATACCGGAATATTACTATGCACAAAATATTAACATTCATTGCTTTAGCTTTCTTATTCCAACAGGTGCAAGCTCAGGACAGCAACTTAAAACCAATTACCGAAAGGGTAAACGTACAGGTTGATACAGCCCGCATTAGTCAGATCATCGATGACGAGTGGGTAGCTGTGGGAACAAAGAAGAAACACGCCATTTGCTACGATCATTCTCTGCTATTCGATGGTAAACCATCCTTTCGCTTTGAACTGAAAGAAGATGATAATACCTTATCGGGGTATAGTGCCGGCGAAACGAAAGGAAGAGCCGAACTGTCTTACTGCTATGCCACATCGAAAGATTTTGCAGGCTTGCCATCCGAAACATACCTGAATGCGCAGAAGATGAAAACCGTATATCATTATGGAAAAGGAATCAGCAAACAAGGAAGTTCCCGGAAATATACATTCTCTGTCTATATTCCCTCAACACTGCGTAGCGATGTTACAACCATTTTTGCTCAGTGGCATGGCATGCCCGACCGGACACTTGTTTCCACTCCCGAGGGAATTGTAAAGAAACTTACCGATGCAGAATTTGCCGATTTGTATGACCGCATGATATTCAAGAAGAACATTGCACATGATAAGATAAAAGTAACTGACAAAAAAGGAAATATAACCTACAAGGCAGGAAAAGCGAATGGCTGGCTAGTAGAGCAGGGCGGCTATCCCCCTTTGGCTTTTGGCTTTGCAAAAGGTTATTTTTACATCAAAGCCAATTCTGACAGGAAATGGTTAACCGACAAAGCAGACCGTTGTAATGCCGATGTGGAAAAAGTAGGTATAATGCAGTCCGTTACATCCGATTACAAAGCATCTACAATAGCGTACAAATCTTCTTTCGATGAGTTTCCGAAAGACTGCTGGATTACTTTTACTATCGATGTGAAATGGACAGAATATGGAGGAGAATCGGAAGAAATAATGAAACCAGGTAAACTGGATGTAAAAATGTCGTATGGCAAAGGCAACAAGCCGATATCTAAACATATAGTAAAGAATGAAACAATACTGATAGGGCGGAACGATGACGATGGTTATTACTTCAAGTTCGGGATATACCGCGTGGGCAACAGTACCACCCCTGTATGCTACAATCTGGCAGGATATAGCGAAGAAGAATTAAAATAGTATAAAGTACTGCTTTTTCGTTGCTATTGCTTATTTTTATATTGAAAGTAAATATGTGACCACTATGATAAAAAAGTACCTGTATATTTTTCTTGTATTATGGGTTTATCTATTAACTCCTATATTTGCCAATAAAAGGATTCCATCTATAAAATTCTCTTCATTGTCTATAGAGAATGGCTTATCGCAAAGTACAGTTTTCGATATCATTCAGGATAATAAGGGTTTCTTGTGGGTAGCAACTGCCGACGGGCTAAATAAGTACGATGGTTATACATTTACTGTATACAGGCACGAAGGTAATAATAAAAGCTCAATTCAATCCGACCTTATCCGAAGCCTGTTCCTCGACAATAAAAGACAACTGTGGGTAGGTACAAATGCAGGAATTGCCTTATATGACAACAAAAAAGACTTGTTTCACAGCTATCCCTATAACGCTCAGGTAAACAGTATAATACAAGTATCCGATTCCTGTTTGTATCTGGCTACTTCTGAAGGGTTTTTGTCTTTCAATACCGAACAAAATACCTACCGTACTTTGTCTGCCAAAGGAGAATTGTGCGATAATTTTCAAACATTGACGAAATACAATGATTTGCTGCTCATCGGTACCAATAACGGTATGTATATGATGAGCCTGAAAGATGAAAGCATAGTCCCTTTCAAAGATGAACTGTCTGGTAAAAATATAATGGATATCTGTATAGCACGAAAAGGAATCTGGGTTGCCACCGAAGGTCATGGGCTCTATTACATAACCGAAGATGGTAAAATCAAAGATTACAGGCACAATAAGAATGATGATAAGAGTATTTCATCCGATTTTGTCAGAAGCCTTTGCTTGGACGATCAGCAACGGATGTGGATAGGAACATTTACGGGACTTAATATTTACGATGAAGCAGACGACTCTTTCAGCCGTTATTATAGCAACGAAGTAGAGAGAAAATCAATCAACCAGAATTCTGTTCGTTCATTGTATCTCGACAATCAGGGTGCTATGTGGCTGGGTACTTTCTATGGAGGCTTAAATTATTATCACCCGTTGCAGAACCAATTTGACAGGATTAATCATATTCCCTATATCAACTCATTGAGCGACAATGTTGTCAGTTGCATTGTAGAAGATAATCTTTCAGAACTGTGGATTGGGACTAACGATAACGGATTGAATCTGTACAACCAGAATACGAAGCGATTTACATATTATACGGCTAATCCCAACGGTGGGAATGCCATATTGTCCAATAATATAAAAGCCGTTTTAGTGGACGGAAATTATGTATATATAGGTTCTCATGGAGGAGGTTTGGGCAGGTTAAATAAAAAGACAAACAGTATAAAAAACTATACAGATCGGAATAGCGACTTAGGTAACGACAATATATATTCTTTTTCCAAAGATTCGCATGGCAATATCTGGGTGGGAACATTAAATGGTCCTGTTATCTATAATCCTGAGAAAGATTCGTTCACTCCATTTTCATCCTTCGTGTCGGAAGGCTCAAAAGCGAATCAGTACCTAAGCAAGATAAAAAAGAAGCATATATACGTGCTTTTCCTTGATAGCCGGCAGCAAATGTGGATTGGAACCGAAAGTGGAGTCTATACTTATTCTTTTCTTACCAAAGAAATAGAAGAATACGTGCTAGGGGCAGAAGATCATATGTTGGCTAAAAGCCGGATCTATTGTATATTTGAAGACAGGCAGAATAAAATATGGATAGGGACAAATGTTGGGCTGTGCTCATTCAACGAAACCCAGAAAACCTTCAAAACCATAACTACGGCAGATGGATTGCCCAACAACAATATATATGGTATTCTGCAAGACAGTTTCGATCGCCTCTGGATTAGTACCAACCGCGGACTGGCTTGCTACAACCCCAAAAATGAGGAGATAAGAACGTATTCACTTTTGGATGGACTTCAGGGCGAACAATTTAACAGCTATGCATATTGTAAAACGTCTTCAGGTCAAATGTTTTTTGGGGGAATCAATGGTATCACATCTTTCTTCCCTGAGCAACTGACCGACAACCCGTTTACTCCTTCCGCCATGATTACCCAATTATTATTGTTCAACAGAGCTGTCATTCCCGGCGATAATACAGGAATATTATCGGAAGACATAAGTGAAACTAAAAGTATAACATTGAAACCGGGGCAAACATCAATCGGGCTATTATTTACTGTGCCCAATTTTTTATCAGCACAGCATAATACGTTTGCATACAAACTCGAAGGCTTTGAGAACGATTGGAATTACACTGAAGACAAGCGAACCATATCCTATTCCAACCTCAAACATGGTAAATACACTTTTTATGTAAAAGCGGCCAACAGTGATGGGAAATGGAACGAAGAACCTACTGTTCTCTCGATAAAGATCCTGCCTTATTGGTGGGAAACAGTATGGGCCCGGATATTATTCATCGCAATAACATTTACACTGCTGTTTCTGTTATTCAAATTCTTATACAATCGTCAGCGGCTTAAAAATCAACTTGCACTTGAGCGTCTGGAGAAGGAGAAAATGGACGAAGTAAACCAGATGAAGTTGCGCTTCTTTATCAATATCTCACACGAATTTCGCACTCCTCTTACTCTGATAGTATCCCCTTTACAGGAAATACAGAGCATGACCAATGATAAGCGAATACTCAACCAAGCTAAAATAATAGAGCGTAATTCTAATAAGCTACTGTATCTTATAAATCAACTGATGGATTACCGGCGTGCCGAATTAGGGGTATTCGAACTGAAAGTTGTAGAGCAAAACCCATTGCCGCAGATAGAAAATACAATGAGCTTGTTTGAACGCTTGTCGAAGCAAAAAGATATAGACTTTATTCTGGAGGATGAACTGAATAATAAAATGGTGATTTACGACCCTCACTATCTCGACTTAATTTTGTCTAATCTTTTATCCAATGCATTTAAGTTCACTCCCGAACATGGGTCTATCATTATCAGTCTGAAATTTGTTGAAGGTAATTTTGTTATATCAGTCAAAGATTCAGGTATAGGAATATCGTCAGAATATAAGGAACGCATATTCGAAAGATTCTATCAGATAAATTCCGATAACATTGGCACAGGTATAGGGCTTTCATTGGTAAAACGCCTTGTAGACCTGCATCACGGACAGATTACGGTTCAGAGTGAACCGAAAAAAAGTTCAGAGTTTACTGTTTTCCTGCCTCAACGAAAAGAAGTATATACCGAACAGGAACTTGCTGACATCAATAATGAAGGAATCTCACATAGGATCACAGCTCATGACGAAGTCGATGTTGTTCGTCTGCTGAAAGAGAATGGGCATAGTGATGATCCGGTAGAGGATATAGGCGAAAATAAGCCTTTCCTACTGATTATAGAAGATGACATGGATGTAAGGAGCTATCTCGCAGACAATCTTCGCCAATCGGCAAACGTACTGACAGCGCCGGATGGAGAGGAAGGATTAAGCCTAGTGAAAGAAAAAAAGATAGATTTAGTTATCACCGATATCATGTTGCCGGGCATAGATGGATTGAAAGTATGTAAAACTATTAAACAGAATATACGCACCAGCCATATCCCGGTTATTATGCTTACAGCTAAAACCAATCAGCAAGACCAGATGGAAGGCCTGTCGGTAGGTGCCGACGACTATGTGTATAAGCCATTCAATGTTTCTATATTGAAAATGAAAGTACATAATATGCTCAAGGCCCGTATGCGCACGCTCGAACATTATTCTAACACGCTTGATGTTGATCCGCAAAAAGTTACTTTCAATGAGATGGACAAAGAATTTCTGGAAAAAGCCAAATCCATCGTAGAGCAGAATCTCGATAATATTGATTTTTCCATCGACGATTTTTGCAGCGAGATGGCGATGAGCCGCTCCAACCTCCATCTTAAGATGAAAGCGATAACAGGCGAGTCGACCATCGAGTTTATAAAGAAGATAAGGTTCAGCCATGCTTCTAACCTACTCAAAGACGGACGGTATTCGATAGCCGAAATCAGCACGATGGTAGGCTTCAACACACCTTCATATTTTACTACCAGTTTCAAAAAATATTTCGGGATATTACCTACCGAATATGTAAAAAAGAATGGATGAGTAGACAATTTTAATCTTTTTCGAAATAAAATTGATATTCGCTGACGCTATATTTCAATATTGTAGGACATAACTGAAAGCCTTTCTTGTATATATTGCATAATATTGCAGTATAAACTAATACCATTTCTGGGCGGATCATATCCATTTCAGAACAATCAATATCTAATAACATACTATATGAAAAAACTCATTTTCACAATCTCCTTACTTTTGGTTACTTTCATGGTAAAAGGGCAGGAGTTGAACACAGAAGTATTCAATGTTATAAATCTTAACTACGAAGGCTTAAGCAAAGTAAAAGAATTGCATGCTGCGGGAAAAGATAAAGAAGCAGTTACGGCTCTTCTCGAATATTATCGCAAACGCGAAGGGATCAATCATCCGGATATAGACCTGAATAATGTGAAAATATCGAAGGAAGAACAGAAATGGGCTGATGATGGGCTCAAGCATGTCTTTTTTGTACACAAAGGCTATCAGCCGTCTTTCCATTATGGAAACGATATTGATTGGCAATACTGGCCCGTAAAAGACAACGAACTGCGTTGGCAATTGCACCGCACCAAATGGTGGCAACCAATGGGGAAAGCTTATTTCCTGACCAAAGACGAAAAATATGCCAAAGAATGGATGCATCAGTATATGGACTGGATAAAGAAAAATCCGTTGATACTAAAAAAATACAATAATGAAGACCCCGATGCAAACGTAGATCTTATAGATAATGTGCGTTTCGCATGGCGTCCGCTCGAAGTAAGCCACCGTTTGCAGGATCAGACAATTCAGTTCTTACTGTTCCTCAATTCGCCTAACTTCACACCCGAATTTTTATCTCAGTTCCTTGTCAATTACAGCAAACATGCCGAGCATATTCTCAAAAACTATTCGAAGCAGGGAAACCACTTGCTGTTCGAAGCACAGCGCGAACTGTATGCAGGTGTACTTTTTCCTGAATTTAAGAATGCTTCTGCATGGAGAAAAAGCGGTATAAGCATTCTCAACCGCGAAATAAAGGTGCAGGTTTATGAAGATGGCATGCAATATGAACTAGACCCGCATTATCACCTGGCGGCTATCAATATTTTCGCTAAAGCTATCAGTATAGCCGATGCTAACGGATTCAGAGATGAATTACCGGCCTCTTATTTCGATACGGTGGAGAAAATGATAATGATTGTTGTTAATACATTCTTCCCCGATTATACAAACCCGATGTTCAGCGATGCAAAACTGGACAACAAAAGGTCGATGCTTGGCAATTACAGGTCATGGGCAAAACTATTTCCGCGCAATGAGGCTATAAGATATATGAGGAACGAACACAAGAAAGGAACACCTCCCGATAATCTGTCAATTGCATTCAAACCATCGGGCTTCTTTGTATTCCGTAACGGATGGGAAACCGATGCTACCCAGATGACACTGAAAGCGGGGCCTCCTGCATTCTGGCACAATCAGCCTGACAATGGAACATTCGAATTATATATCAACGGGCGTAATTTCTTCCCCGATGCCGGAAGCTATGTATATGGTGGCGACAAAGATGTATTGGCAGAGCGCAACTGGTTCCGTCAGACAATGGTACACAAAACACTGACGCTGGATAATGCAAACCTCGACAGCACCGATACTAAATGCCTATTGTGGGAAACCTCTCCGAAACTGGATAAGCTGGTTCTTGAAAATCCTAGCTATAAAGGACTGGATCACCGCCGCTCGGTATTCTTTGTCGATCAGAAATTCTTTGTAATAGTGGATGAAGCCATAGGCGATGCAAAAGGAAATGTAGCCATTCATTATCAAATGTGTGAAGGAAAAGTAAATGTAACGAAAGACAAACTGTCGGCAGCTACACAGTTCGACGACAAAAATAATGTGTTATTGCAATGCTTCCCTGCACAGGCTACAAATATGGTTGAAGAAGAAGGCTGGGTATCCTACGCTTATCGCAAAAAAGCCAAACGTGAGGCATTTGCTTTCACTACCGACAAGCAAGACAATACACCTGTCCGCTTCATTACAGTTATCATGCCTGTTGAGGACGAACAATCGGCTCCAAAGATACAGGCAACATTCGAGAATAAACAATTCAACAAAAAAGGATTGAAAATAAAGGTTGAAGTAGGTAAGAAGAAGTATAATCTTAACTATTCGTTATGAAAAAAAGCAACCTGACCGTTGCATCCTCCCTGTTGATAGGAGGTTTGGGTATAGTGCCGGCGCAACAAGTACCGGCACAATCTCACAAGCAACCGGATAAGCCTGACATTATACTGATTATAACCGACCAGCAAACCGCTTCGGCTATGAGCTGTGCCGGCAATCCTTATGTAAAAACTCCCGGCATGGATAGGCTGGCGCAGGATGGAATCCGTTTTTCCCGTTCATACGTTACTTATCCTCTCAGCGGACCATCGCGTTCGAGCCTGATTACAGGGCGTATGCCGGTAGAAATAGGGGTGAAAGACAATGGAGGCGAATTGTCCGACAGGCATATACAGAATAGTATAGGTTATGCCGTTTCGGGTGCAGGATACGATTGCCTGTATGCCGGAAAATGGCATGCACCCGAAAAAGTAAATATTCCGGAAGAAGGGACAGGTTTTGAAAAAGTATGCGACATGAATGATCTCATATTAGTAGATAGCTGTATTCCTCACTTGAAAAAGAAACGTGAAAAACCGCTTTTTCTGGTTGCCTCTTTCCTCAATCCTCACGAGATATGCGAATTCGCCCGCGACGAAGCATTGCATTATGGCAAGCTATTTGTCCCTGATGTTTCGGAGTGTCCTCCTCTACCTTACAATGCAACTATTCCCGCATATTATCCCGAAGCAATAACGTTACATCGCCAATGGGTGCCAAAATCGTATCCTACCGCTTTGTACTCTGATGACGACTGGCGTCGCTACCTGTATGCATACTATCGGCTGGTGGAAAGGGTAGATAAGCAAATTGTAAGGATGATTGATGAACTGAAAAAAAATAATTTGTACGATAATAGCCTGATACTCTTTGTCAGCGACCATGGAGATGGGGTAGGGGCGCACCGCGCAAATCAGAAAAGAGTGTTGCAGGAAGAAATAATACGTGTTCCTTTTATTGTAAAAGCACCTGACAGCAAGACGAAAGGAGTAGTTAACGACGAAGCACTGGTAAGCATCAATCTGGATATATACCAAACAATATGCGACTATGCAGGGCTTGGAGAAAATAATGGACTGAATGGCAAAAGCCTGCGTATGTTGTTGGATGGCAAGACAAATACACATCATCCGCAAGTTTTTGTAGAAACATTACTCGATGGCATTGATACCAGGGGCTGGTCTGTTGTCGGCAAAGATTTTAAATATACTCTTTACCGCTATTTTAAAAATAAAGAGCAACTGGTAAATCTGAAAGATGACCCGTATGAGATGCAAAATCTGGCTGTAGATAAGCAATATGAGAGCACATTGCTCGATATGCGCCGGAAATTGTATGATTGGGGTTTAAAAACGAACGACAAGATGCTTGTAAGGCTATTGAAAGACGAACTGGCTGGCAGATAATTCTTTCTTGCCATCTGGCAATCATGAAAACAATATACTATGAAACAATACACTCCACTTCTACTTTTGCCCCTAACACTTGTTAGTTGCAAAGAAAAGCCTCAGGAACAAAAGCGTCCTAATATACTTTTCATTATGACGGACGACCACACCACACAGGCTATCAGTGCTTATGGCAGCAAACTAGTAGAAACACCCAATATAGACCGCATAGCAAACGAAGGCATCCGTTTCGATAATTGCTATGCCACCAATGCATTGTCGGGCCCGTCACGCGCTTGTATTCTTACAGGTAAGTTCGGGCACATTAATGGTTTCACCGATAATGCCAAAACATTCGACGGCAATCAGGAAACTTTTCCTAAAATACTGCAACGTAGTGGATATCAGACTGCTATTGTAGGCAAATGGCACTTGATTTCAGAACCGCAGGGGTTTGATTTCTGGAGTATATTGACAGGGCAGCACGAGCAGGGTGATTACTACAACCCCGACTTCATGGAAAATGGCAAAGCTATTCAGGAACAAGGCTATGCAACAGATATAATTACCGATAAGGCTATCGGTTATATAAAAAACAGGGACACATCTAAACCCTTTGCCATGATGGTGCATCAAAAAGCTCCTCATCGCAATTGGATGCCTGCCGAAAGGCATTTAGGAGCATTCAATGATGTTGTTTTCCCCGAGCCTGAAAATTTGTTCGACGACTATGCTACCCGCAGCCACGCTGCTAAAGAGCAAGATATGTCAATAGCTAAAACGTTGACCAATTATTGGGACTTGAAGCTTGCAACGGCCGAGGAACTGGCCAAGGATGATTTTCCTGATAAACGTTTCAAAGCTGTGTATGACCGTATGCCACAATCTACCAAAGATAAATGGAACGATGTTTATGCCCGGCGCATCAAAGAGTTCCGCACCAATAAGATGACAGATAAAGAGCTTATAAGCTGGAAATATCAGCAATATATGCGCGACTATCTGGCTACTACTTTAGCTGTGGATGAGGGTATAGGCAAGATACTTCAATGCCTTGAAGATATGGGCGAGCTGGATAATACAATCATCGTTTATACCTCCGATCAGGGATTCTTTTTAGGCGAGCATGGCTTTTTCGACAAACGTTTCATGTACGAAGAGTGCCAGCGCATGCCTTTAGTGGTACGCTATCCTAAAGCAATAACAGCAGGCAGCATCACATCTGCTTTGAGCATGAATGTAGATTTTGCCCCTACATTCCTCGATATTGCAGGCGTTGAAGTCCCAGCCGATATGCAAGGGCAATCTTTATTACCTGTATTATATAATGAAGGCCATACTCCTGAAAACTGGAGGAAAGCAGTCTATTACCATTACTTCGAATATCCTGCCGAACATAGCGTGAAGCGGCACTATGGCATAAGAACAAACCGCTATAAACTGATACACTTCTACAACGATATCGATGAATGGGAAATGTACGACCTGCAAACCGACCCTAAAGAAATGAACAATCTCTATGCACAACCGGAATATGCAGATATACAGAAAGAGCTGGGAAGTATACTGGCTCAAAACAGGGAATTATATAAAGATCAGGCCCTCCAACCTCCCCTAAGGGAGGCTCAAGAGTAAACCGCGACAAATTAAAGCAAGAATAACAAATTGTATTATTAACTAATACCCTCTCTGTAAGCCCCCTCGGGGGATCTAGGGGGCTAAATGTAACCATGATGAACAGACGTAAATTTATAAGAAGTGCCGGAGTAACCCTTGCTGGTATAGCAGCCGGAGGAAGCTTACTACAAAATACAGCAAGTGCTATGGCTAAAGGGAATAAGGAAATTCCTTTGGGTGCCGACAACAATCTGAAGGTGTATTGGGGCGATATTCACAATCACTGTAACCTTACATACGGTCATGGAGGGATGAAAGAGGCGTTCGAGGCTGCCAAAGGACAACTCGACTTCGTATCAGTAACTCCGCATGCTATGTGGCCCGATATTCCGGGTAAGAATGATCCCCGCTTAGAATGGGTTATCGAATATCATGAAAGTGCTTTTCGCCGTCTGCGTGCAGGAGGTTGGGAGCAGTATGTGAAAATGACGAATGAATACAATAAGGAAAACGAATTCCTTACATTCCTGTCTTACGAATGCCACAGTATGGAACATGGCGACCATGTGGTTTTGAATTACGACCTGAACGCACCATTAGTTGAATGTACTTCGGTTGAAGACTTAAAGAAGAAACTTCTGGGAACGAAAACCTTTATTACTCCTCACCACATGGGTTATCAGGAAGGATACAGAGGCTATAACTGGAAATGCTTCTCGGAAGGTAAGCAGACTCCTTTTGTTGAAATGTATTCGCGTCATGGACTGGCCGAAAGCGACTTGGGAGATTATCCTTATCTGCACGATATGGGGCCTCGCCACTGGGAAGGCACTATCATGTACGGATTGAACCAGGGTCATAAATTTGGAATTATGGGTTCTACCGACCAGCACGCTGGCTATCCGGGAAGCTATGGCGATGGGCGTATCGGTGTTTTTGCTCCGTCTCTCACGCGTGAGGCTATCTGGGATGCATTGCAAAACCGTAGAGTTTGTTGTGCAACAGGCGACAAGATATTAATTGATTTCCGCATCAACGATGCCCTGATAGGAGACATAATAAAAGGCAATAACAGGCGCATATATGTGAATGTGATAGGTGAAAGTGCTATCGACTACATCGACATTGTGAAAAACGGACAAACCGTAGGGCGCATCAGTGGGCCATTAACACCTCATATTCCGTCAGAAGATGTAATAAGGGCTAAAGTTAAGTTCGAATTCGGATGGAACCGCTTCGAAGAACCAGTGAAATGGGATGGCTCTATCAAGATAAATAACGGTACTATCAACGAGGTTACTTCCTGTTTCCGCGGAGCACCTTACACATCGCCTCAAAAAGGGGTGAAAGAAAAACCGACAATGGTGAACAGGGTGCTGGGTAAAGATAGTAAGAGCGTACAACTGGAGATGTACACAACCAAGAATCCAAACACAGTAACAGCCTCTACGCAGGCAGTTATTCTGGATGTAACAATGTCAAAATCGGGTGTATTTACAGTTGAATTTAACGGAAAGAAATTCGACTATACCTTGGCTGAATTGTTGCAGGGCACTAAAACCCAGTTTATGAACGGATGGCTTAGCGAAGCTATACAGTTCCACCGTGCTATTCCGGCATCAGCATTTACATTTGAGCACTTTATGACCGATGATAAGCCGGAGAAAAGCACCGACTATTATTATGTGCGTGTACGCCAGCGCGACAATCAGTGGGCATGGAGTTCTCCTATATGGGTAGAAAGAACTTAATAGTATTTGGGCAATGAAATATGCAATAGGTTTAGACTTAGGCGGTTCGTCCATAAAATATGGACTAGTCAGCAATGAGGGGACTATCGTAAAAGAAGGCAAGATCCCCTCTTATGCTGACAAATCGGCTGAGGAAATTATCAGTCAGTTGCTATTGGCTGTAGATACGGCGATACAATATGCCAAAGAAAACAATATGGAAATTTGTGGCATAGGCATAGGTACTCCCGGTATTGTAGATGAAAAGAACGGTATTGTATTGGGCGGTGCGGAGAATCTTGCGGAGTGGGAAAATATTCCTTTGGCAAAGATTGTAAAAGAACATTCAGGACTCGATACGTATGTGAACAACGATGCCAATGTAATGGGGCTTGCCGAAGCCCGCTTTGGTGCAGCCAAAGGATGTACAGATGTCGTATTCCTTACAGTAGGTACGGGCATAGGCGGAGCTGTAATTATTAACGGAAAACTCTATGGCGGATACCAAAACCGCGGTACAGAACTTGGACACTTTCCTTTCGTTGCCAATGGCGAGCCATGTGCTTGCGGTTCGGTCGGATGCCTCGAAACATATGCTTCTGCCGCAGCTATGGTTAAACGTTACCGGAAGATGTATGAAGAAAAACACAAGTCATCATCGCCGGATGTGGACGGAGAACATATTATAAACCTCTACAAGTCGGGAGACGATACGGCAATTGCTGCTATCAATGAGAATTGCAGCTTTTTAGGGCATGCTATTGCCGGCTTTATTAATATTTTCAGTCCGCAGAAAGTGATTGTTGGTGGAGGATTGACCGATGCCGGTGAGTTTTATATCGATAAAATCAGAGAAGAGACAAAGCTTTATGTAATGTCCGATTGTGCAGTCAATACGACGATAGAACGTGCTGTACTTGGTAACAAGGCGGGATTTATGGGGGCTGCGGGATTATGTTTTGTTAATTAATACTCAATGTTTTTCTAAGATAATTATCTATACATAGTTAATAACCATATGTTTATATGCAAAAAAGTAATAGATGGAAAAACAATGGAAAAGTGTAACTTTCGTTACTTTTTAGTTAAAATTTCAAGAAGGCACATTATGAAAAACAGATTATATATTATTCTTATATTCTCTCTTATAACATGCAGCGTACAAGCTCAGTCAACTATTAAATTAATTGAGAATACCTTGATGCACGAAATGAGAGAAACCTCGTCACCACTGGACAATGCTCAGGTTTTTGATCGCAATGTGTCGTTTATGTGGCCTCTCCAAGATAATGCGGGAGCGCGTGGTAGCGCTCTTGACGGAGTGGAGCCGGAAAAACATAAGAAGAAACCCGATGAAAATGCAGTTAACTATAAGATTCGATTCTCAAAAGATGTTGCCTTAAAGAAAGATGTCATAACAGCCGAAACATCATGGCCTTTCTATAATCCCGAACAAGTTTTATCGCCGGGACAGTGGTATTGGCAATATGCCTATGTAGATGGAGATAAAACAGAATGGTCTGAAAAATTACAATTCACTGTAAAAGAAAATCCTGATAAATTCTGCCCGCCACCTTACAGCGAAGTTATCAGAAAGCTGCCGGCAAGCCATCCCCGCATATTGATTTCCGAAAGTGAGTGGGATGATTTCATAGCCGGAAATAAAAATGCACAGGAACGCGAATGGTATCTCGAAAGAGCCAACAAGGTATTGCATACAAAACTTGTCAGTCTGGCTAATGCCATAGATACAAGTAAAGTTAGCGGACTAGACAATGCTGTGAAAAAGAACGCTTTACTAACTCGTGAGAGCCGCCGGATTATAGACAGGGAAGAGTCTAATATAGAGGTATTGATAAGAGCCTATGTGCTGACAAAGGATAATACTTATTATGATGCCGCCATGAAACGCATTGAGGAAATGGTAAGCTGGAGGGAAACACCGTATCTTGTTGGCGATTTCAATCATGCAACATTATTATCAATATCTTCATTGGCCTACGATTCTTTTTATAACTTCCTCACCGATAGTCAGAAACAATTCCTGCTAGGCGAAATAAAGGAAAACGGGACTAAAATATTCAAAGGTTTTGTCAATCATCTGGAAAATCATATTGCCGATAACCATAACTGGCAAATGAATCTGCGCATCTTCACTATGGCAGCTTTTTCCGTCTATGGAGAATTGCCCGAAGCATCGAAATGGACTGAATATTGCTACAATGTATGGCTGGCACGCTTTCCAGGGCTTAATGCCGATGGTGGCTGGCACAATGGCGACTCGTACTTCCATGTAAATATCCGTACCCTGATAGAAGTCCCTTATTTTTATAGCCGGATAAGCGGATATGATTTTTTCTCCGATCCTTGGTACAAGGGCTCTGCTATGTATGTAATCTATCAGCAACCGCCATTTTCCAAATCGGGAGGAAATGGCAGTTCGCATCAGAATATACTGAAACCAAATGGCCCCCGTTTAGCTTATGCCGATGCGTTAGCCAAATTAAGAGGCAATACTTATCTTGCCGATTATGTACGCATCATTAATGAGGGCGACCCCAAACTTATGCAGCGGGGATTTATGGGAAAGGCAGGCGATCTTTCGTGGTTCAGGCTGCAATGCCACAAGCCGCTACCAATTGGCAAAGGGTTGGAAAGCCTTCCATTGGCATATATTTTCCCTCAATCGGGCTTGGCGTCATTTATGTCTGACTGGCGCAGCCTTAAGAAAAATGCGATGCTGAGTTTTCGTTCCAGTCCTTATGGCTCTACCTCTCATGCATTGGCCAATCAGAATGCGTTTAATACATTCTATGGAGGGAAGCCTTTGTTTTACAGTAGTGGGCATCATATCAGCTTTACCGACCAGCATAGTATCTATTCGCACCGAAGTACAAGAGCCCATAATACAATTTTGGTGAATGGCATGGGGCAAAAGATAGGGACAGAAGGTTATGGCTGGATTCCGCGTTATTATTCGGGCAGTAAGATAGGCTATGTAGTAGGTGATGCATCTAATGCATATGGAGAAGTGACCTCACCGCTTTGGCTTGAGCGTGGGCGACTATCAGAACTTGAATATACGCCCGAAAACGGATGGGATAAAAATCATCTGAAAACCTTCCGCCGGCATATTGTGCAATTGGGTGGGGCTGATTTAATCTTCATTTACGATGAACTGGAAGCCTATACAGATGTCAATTGGAACTACCTGCTACATACTGTTGAAAATCCGATGATAGTGGATGAGCAAAAAGACTTTGTACATATAAAAGCAACTAATGCCGACGGGGTATCGGATGCATATTTGTTCTCGAACGATAGGCTGAAAGTAGAAGAATCGAGCAAATTCTTTTATCCTGCAATAAATTGGCTGAGAGCTGACGATAAAGGCCATTTTGCACCGTATAATGATCATTGGCACTTTACAGCAACAACACCAAAGAAAAATATTTGTCGCTTTGCAACAGTAATAAGTACACATAATCAGAAAGATACAGGACTTGTTCCTCGCTACATTTCTGCGAATAAAATTCAAGTAGGGGAGTGGATAGTAACGCTGAACCTGACTTCTAAAGGAGAAGCCCTGTTTTCGGTAGAGAATAAGAAAGAGAATGTAAGTCTAGTTTACGATGATGTTACAACTATTAATGAACAGGGTAAGACCACTGTATTAAAAGATATATTATCGGAATTGGAGATATAAGAAAGGTCTCAATTCAAAGGAATAACACAATTTAAAGAATTTGAGGTTACTTTTGTTAGAATGAATAAAGTATCAGGAAAATATAAACTTCGGAGTGCAGTTCATTTCATTTCAATTAAATAAGATATGTCAACTTCAAACTATATATCACCTTTTTCGCGTCCATTGTATATTATGCTGAAACCCATCGGGGCTGTATGCAATCTGAGATGCAAATATTGTTACTATCTGGAAAAGAAAGACCTTTATCCTGATGCGAAAAATTATGTGATGAGCGAAGAACTTCTCGAAAGGTTTATAGAGCAATACCTCAACTCTCAAACCATGCATCAGGTACTTTTTACTTGGCATGGCGGCGAAACACTGATGCGTAATAAGAGTTTCTATATAAAGGCGCTTGAACTGCAAAAAAGATATGGAAGAGGACGCCAGATAGATAATGCTATTCAAACAAATGGCACGTTATTAACTGATGACTGGTGTAAGTTCTTTAAAGACAATAATTTCCTAGTTGGCGTATCTGTCGATGGACCGCAACATTGCCATGATGTATATAGAAAAACAAGGGATAATCGCCCTTCGTTCTTCAATGTGATGAAAGGTATTTCGCTATTGAAGAAGCATAATGTGGAGTTCAACGTCATGGGGGTAGTTAATGATTATAATGTTGATTATCCGCTGGAATTCTACAATTTCTTTAAAAGTATCGATTGTCATTATATACAATTTGCACCTATTGTAGAGCAAATAGACGGGAAGCTGGCTCCTTGGTCAGTCCCGTCTGAAAAGTGGGGTGATTTCCTTATAGCTATCTTCGATGAATGGGTAAAAGAGGGTGTCGGCAGTTATTATATTCAGTATTTCGATTCTACACTAGCCAATTGGGTGGGCGAACAGCCAGGTGTTTGTACCATGGCAAGGACTTGCGGCCATGCGGGAGTTATGGAGTTTAACGGGGATGTATATGCCTGCGATCATTTCGTTTTCCCCGAATATAAGATCGGGAATATCTACACACATACATTGACCGAAATGATGTATTCCGACAAACAGATCAATTTTGGTAATGACAAATACAATGCACTTCCTACACAGTGCAAAGAATGCGACTTCTTATTTGCCTGTTACGGAGAATGTCCCAAAAACAGGATAATAGAGACCAAGACCGGAGAAAAAGGGCTGAATTACCTATGCAAAGGTTACTACAAGTTTTTCAGGCATGTAGCTCCTTATATGGACTTTATGAAGAACGAACTAGAGAATAAGCGTCCTCCGGCTAATATTATGGAAGCTGTGCGGTCAGGTAAATTCAGAGAGTATAATTCAGCAAAAACAAAAGATAACGCAGAAGGCAAACATAAAAGATAATCCTGTGTCCTAAAAAATAACCGAGAAAACTATAAAAATTTTCTCGGTTGGGGCGCGAGGAGTGCAAATACTTTCGTATGCTTTTCATTCTGAAAATTTAGTCACACACTCTCACCATTGATTTTTCATACAGGAATCCGTCTGTTTTATTTTTTAAATTTATGACATATGCGTAAAAAATACGCAAACTATTTTGTTGTTTCAAGAAATATCCTTTTCTTTGTTTCCGTAAAAAATACATAAATATAAAATAAAGATGGAACAACAGGGAAAATATACATACGAATATCCTCGTCCGGCGGTTACTACCGACTGTGTTATATTTGGTTTCGATGAGGGAGAATTAAAGGTATTGCTGATAGAGAGATCTATTGAACCATTCATCGGACAATGGGCTTTGCCCGGAGGTTTTGTTGGCGAAGAAGAAACTGCAGAAGAGTGTGCCAAACGTATTTTGCTGAAAGAGACCTGCCTAGAAGATATTTATATGGAACAGCTCTATACATTCTCTGAGATAAAGCGTGACCCGCGCTTCCGCGTTATCAGCATAGGGTATTACGCATTGGTAAAACTCTCGGATTATAATGCACAGGCCGGAATGGATACAACAAATATCAAATGGTTCTCAATCTCAGATGTTCCGGAATTGGCCTTTGACCATGCAAATATACTGGAGATAGCTAAAGAGAGACTGAAAGGAAAAATCAAATACCAGCCGATAGGATTTGAGCTGCTTCCCGAGAAATTTACCTTGCCTGATCTATTTCATCTGTATAAAACTGTATTACAAACAGATCTGGATGACCGGAACTTCCGGAAAAAGATATTAAGCTACGGCTTGCTGATCGATACGGGAGAAATGCAACGTGGAGCACGTAACAGAGCACCAAAGTTATACAGTTTCGATAAAGACAGATATGAAGAATTGACGAAAACAGGATTCTATTTTGAATTGTGATGGATGATAAGATAATAAAGCAGTTGAAGCTGTGTCTTTCAAAAAACAGCAGAATATCATTCCTTGTAGGGGCAGGAGTCTCAGCAGATAGTGGTATACCTACATTTAGGGGAAAGGATGGCTATTGGACTGTGGGTTCGGTCAACTATAAAGCACAGGAAATAGGAACTTTCGAAATGTTCTCCAAAGCGTCTATGGAAGTGTGGAAATGGTTTCTGTACAGAAAGTCAATAACAACCAAAGCTGCTCCTAATGCAGGACATTTTGCTCTCTATGATATCGAGCAGATGATTGGGGATAATTTTGCCTTGATCTCTCAGAATGTGGATAGTCTGCATAAAAAGGCAGGAAATAGTCTGCAGAGGACTTATCTCATACATGGCGATTTCGACTATGTCAGGTGTGGTGATAATTGTTCGTCAGATATTTACCCTTTTCCGCCGGAAATTAATCTTGAAAATAGAGACAAAAACGTAATAACCGAAGAAGAGTGGAAGGCATTGAGATGTCCTAAGTGTAATGAAGATCTACGCCCTCATGTACTTTGGTTTGACGAACGGTATAATGAACGATATTTTAAACTGGATACGGTACTTAAAATATCAAAGCACAGCGGGATTCTATTTGTATTGGGGACAACTTTGGCAACAAACCTTCCCGAAAAGATAGTAAGGAATGTTTTAAGTAAGAACGGAATGGTAGTGTATGTCAATATTGATGAATATGAAGGATTCTTGGAAAAGATGAAAAATGCGCTAATAATACAGCAAGACAGCACATCTTTCCTTATAGAATTGAAAGATATAATAAAGCAGATAATATAAGTAACTAACAATAATGAAATATACTACATACAATCTACAATGGCTGCTGAATAAGGTTGAGAAAAAAGAGAATGTCAAATATCTTTTCTTCTGGGGGCATGTACCATCGAAAGACGGTTCTGTTACAGCATCATGCTTTAGTCAGTGGTGGCACGACGGTTTCACCGTTGATGACATATACTATAAAACTGCCGAACATTGGATGATGGCAAAGAAAGCCGAGCTTTTTAGCGATACAGAAATGCTGGAAAAGATACTAATTGCTAAATCTCCAGCGGAAGCCAAACAATTAGGTAGGCAGGTAAGGAATTTCGATCCGGTAGTTTGGGGAGAGAACTGTTTTGATATTGTTTGTGAAGGTAATTATCATAAGTTTTCTCAACATGAGAATCTGAAAGAGTTCTTGCAGAGTACAAAGAACAGGATAATAGTAGAGGCCAGTCCGAGAGACAGAATCTGGGGGATTGGTATGGGAAAGAGCAATGAGAATGCAGAACGCCCACAGTTATGGCGAGGTAAAAATCTGTTGGGCTTTGCTTTGATGGAAGTAAGAGATAGGATAAGATAACATATGAATACTGATTTTGTAAATATAACAACAGAAAATCTTGCCAATGAGCATTTATGCTGCATTATCCGCAGTAGAAAATCTCATCCGGGTATCGAGGCAAAACGGCAATGGCTTTCAGACCGACTAAATGAAGGTCATGTTTTCAGAAAGTTAAATGCAAAGGCTACTGTTTTTATTGAATATGCTCCCCTTGAAACGGCTTGGGTTCCCATAATTGGTGACAACTATTATTATATACATTGCTTGTGGGTTTTGGGTGAATATAAAGGAAAAGGGTATGGAAAATCGCTGATGGAGTATTGTTTGGCTGATGCTAAAGAAAAAGGTAAATCCGGAATTTGTATGCTCGGGGCGAAGAAACAAAAGACTTGGCTTTCCGATCAATCATTTGCAAAGCAGTTCGGGTTTGAGACTGTTGATACTACCGATAATGGATATGAATTACTTGCTCTTTCTTTTGATGGAACAAAGCCAAAGTTTGCACAAAATGCTAAGAACGAGAGAATCGAAAGCAAAGAGCTGACAATTTATTATGATATGCAATGTCCTTACGTTTATCAAGGCATTGAGACGGTAAAACAGTATTGTGAAATGAACGATGTACCTGTATCTTTAATTCAGGTGAATACGTTACAAAAAGCAAAGGAGTTACCTTGTGTTTTCAATAACTGGGCTGTGTTTTATAAAGGCGGATTTGAGACAGTGAATTTGTTAGATATTGCCTACTTGAAGAGAATACTTAAAAAATGAAAGATAAGATTGGGGCTTCTAGCCTTTGGTTAAAAAGAGATGAAAGATAATGTAATACATAGTGCCTTGTTCGGAGTTGCAGTCGGTGATGCATTGGGTGTCCCTGTAGAATTTAAAGATAGGAGTTATTTGAAGAAGAATCCGGTAGTTGATTATCTTGGATATATGTGTTGGAACCAACCTCCCGGCACATGGTCTGATGACAGTTCACTTACGTTTTGTCTAGCAGAAAGCCTTTGTAAAGGATATGATCTGGATGACATTGCAACCAATTTTGTAAAATGGTATCAAACAGGTTATTGGGGGGCTCATTATAAAGTATTTGATATTGGAGGTTCTACCAGATATTCAATTCAAAGATTAATCAAAGGAGAGTCTCCTCGTTATTCGGGTAACATGATGGAATCCGATAATGGAAATGGTTCTCTAATGAGAATACTTCCTATAGCATTTTATTTAGCTGAAGAGTCAGATTTAGATAAAATATACAAAACAGTAAAGGAAATATCGAGCATAACCCATGCCCACTTCCGATCTGTATTTGCTTGTTTTATATATATCATTTTCGTGTTGGAGATATTGAAAAATGTTGAGAAAAGAGCCGCATATAAAAACATGCAGAATAAAGTATTGAGTTACATTGACGGTAAGGGTTTTAATGAAAAAGAAGTGTCTTTATTTGAGCGGTTATTGAATAATGATATAGAAAAATATAAGGAAGATGAAATAGCATCATCCGGTTATGTCTTACACTCTCTGGAAGCAGCCTTCTGGTGTTTGATGAATGAGGACTCATATCATAAAACTGTTCTTAAGGCGGTTAACTTAGGAGGTGATACCGATACTACAGCAGCCATTGCCGGAGGATTGGCAGGGCTACTTTATGGATTCGATGCGATACCACAAAAATGGATTGATCAACTTGCGCGTAAAGGCGATATTATGGAATTATGTGACAGACTGGGGAAAAAATGCAACAATATGAAGTAAGAGCCGATTACGACCGCGACACAATAGTTGTCTATCAGACATACCGGGACGAAATAGGAAAGCCCTGTTTCGGATGAGATGATAAAACGATTAGAGATAGATTAAAGGGCTTGATAATGAAAGCAATGACATATCTGAAAGGTGATGCTACATCGCCACAGGCAAGCGGCACAAAGATAATTGCCCACATATCTAATGATATTGGCGGCTGGGGTAAAGGCTTTGTATTAGCAATATCCAAACGTTGGCCGGAACCGGAGAAAGCATATCGGTTGTGGCACAGAGAACGTGCAAAGAATGATTTTGCGTTAGGTAATATCCAAATTATTAAGGTTGAGCCTTATATATACGTCGCCAATATGATTGGGCAAAGAGGAACTAAGACAGGCAGAAGCACCGGCGTACCTGTACGCTATGAAGCGATTGAAACTTGTCTGGAAAAACTCGTAGAGGAAGCCAAGACTTTAAGTGCAAGTGTCCATATGCCTCGTATAGGTTGCGGACTGGCCGGAGGAAAATGGGATAGGGTGGAGCCTCTTATTGAGAAGACGTTATTGATGAATGACATAGATGTATATGTCTATGATTTTGAGTGAATATTTATGAAAACGACATTATACAGGCCAATAGGTCTGAAAGAACTACAATTAATAATTGACTTAAATTTTAAGGCTTTTCCTCCGCGACTGGAATGGCAGCCGATATTTTATCCTGTACTCAATCAGGAATATGCAGCACAGATAGCTGAGAAATGGAATACAAAGGATGAATTTTCCGGCTACTGTGGTATTGTGACTAAGTTTGATCTGCCGACGGACTATCTGCAAAAGTATGAAGTTCATAATGTTGGCGGATTCATACATAACGAGCTATGGGTTCCGGCTGAAGATCTGGCTGAATTTAATAGTCATATTATCGAACAGATAGAAATCGTACAAGTGTTTACTGGTGAGAGTTTTATAGTGTCAGCTAATGATGCTGCAACCCAATGTGTATCAAAATACTTATAGTTGCTTTTAAGTATCATTACTAACTTTTACTATTACATCATAAAACTGTGCGACGGTAAAGGGTACAATCCGATCATTCTTCCAATCAAATAATCTAAGGCCTTCGCCTTGAAAGAGGTATTCATTTTCTTTCAGGTTGAAGGCTTTTCTTATCGAGCCTGTTTCATCACGGAAGTCTATTCCAAACTCATCATGTATTGCCAAAAGGAATTCTTCTCCATCGTCTCCGGTTATTCCCAAGTCTTTTTCTACAAGTGTATCTTTTGTGATAGAGACTTTATCTGAAAAGATAAAATTGTCATTTATAAACTCAACAAAGTTCTCAAAACTTAAGTCTCTTACATCTTGCTGAGGCAGGAAGTTTGTGGTATGTATCAGCCGGCATAAGCATATTAGTAAATGAGCATCTTCAATTTTATCAATATTGTTATATAGTTCTTTTAAACTGACCCATCTGAGGCTTTTATCAGCTTCGTCAAGACATACAAGATAAGGATACACCTGTTCGGTAGAAATGCCGACGCTAGGAAAATATTTTTCACCCAATTTAGAATAACGCTCAATCTTCCTTCTACCTATTCTCATATCTGAAATGTATTCCTCTAAATCATGGATAGTACATACTTCCTTTGGTAAGCGTTTAGCCGGTGCAGTTATAATTGTGCTGTTTCCCGAATGAATCTGTGGAACAGGCAGGTTTCGCACTTCCAACCCTACATATATCTGCCCTCCCTTTTTGAGTACAGGTAATGTAACCAGTGTATTTGAACTTACAGCCGAAGGATATACATATTCAAAAATTGCATTGCTGTTTTCTATTCCCATTTCAGAGAAATATGCTCTTCTGGTAGTTAGAAAACCAGCCTGTTTTTCGCTCTTTTCATAATCTTGTGTATGCAGAGATAATAGTTCTGAAAAAGGGGTGGGTTCGATAAACCTGTCGAACCTTATTTTCATCTTCTCTCCCAGCCATTGGGGAAGCGGTATCTCTTTTTTGAAAAAGAGATTATAGACATTCAGCTCTAGACGTGCTTCTACCAAAGCTCCTGTCTGTGCTGTATTCAGCAATTGGGCAGCCTCATATTCGTGAATATATCCCGACTCTTTAAAGCCGGAGAACCCTTCTGATAGAGTTTTGTTTACAGTTGCGGGTTTAATTAGTTCTATCAGTTTTGACGCTACTTTCTCATTGATACCTCCGGGTGAGGTATAGTAGTTTAATGATTGAGAAATATTGGTATAGTGATCTTTGCTTATGCCAAAGCGTTTATTTAGAATGTCTTCTATATTTTCGGTTTCTGCAATGGTTATTCCTTCGGGGATGTAGCCACTATAATGTTTATCATCCAAAATTGCACTATCTGTTTTTACATTGGCCAATGGGCGGGGATAGCCATGCTTTGCCAATATTGTAAAACCATTCTCATGTTTATAGAAAGGAATAATATCGAGTACATTATTAGGACGTTCTACCACATCATACACTTTCTTTGTCTTGAGATTCTGATAAAAAGAGAAATGCAAGAAAGAATCTTTCTGAACAGGAAGATGCCTTATTAACTGCACTTGTTTCCCTCCCGATGTTTTCTCTCCGGCAATCAGGTAATTGGTAGGAGGGAAGCCTATCTTTTTTCCGGATAAGTTGTATATGCCAAATTGATTCCTGTATCTGTTATTTATAATCCATTGATTGTAGATAGGCGAAGACAGGATAATGCGTAAGCCTAACTCACGGAAAATCTCTTCAAATTCTTCCTGTGTAAAATAGCCATATTCTTCCTGTAGCTCAATGTCCCAATTGGCATAATAGTCTTTGCGGCGGATGAACTCAACAGCATCAGTGTAAAATGCCTGAAATCGCCGAGTATTCTTTTTTATAGCGTTTATTTCCTGTATGGGGAATCCTCTTTCGTTAGCTGATACCAGTGAACGTGCGGTCTGTGCAAATTGTATAAATAATTCAGCATCATCAGGGCGATTCGGCTTATCTATTGATGATAGTTCAATAATAATCTCTTGTTCCTCAGGCTTGACGAAGTCGCGGATAATTAGTACGCCTTTATCTTTTAATAATTCAACCTGTCTGCGTAGGGTATTCAATGCCCTGTTGGTATCGTAGCCATTGTATGAAGTAATGTGGTGTATAGCAGAGCAGTTAAAGAAGCCACTGACAGAATCTTCCGAAAAGGTTTGCAGTTTTTCGCCATCATCCTCCCTGAAAGATAGGTTTGGATAATTATATGTATCCTGTGCTATTTGTACCATCTTAGGGTTTATATCCACCCCGATTATTTTCATCTCAGGAAAAAGCCTTGCCAGAATAGCTGTACTTGTACCTGATGCCATGCCGACATCGACAATTGTATTTCCTTTTCGGGATTCAAAAAATACGCTGGCTGATGCTACTTTTTCAACAGATATAGCATCCATTGCTTCCAGATATTGCTGGTAATTTTTCTTATCTCCTCTATCCTGTCCTGTATAATTGGTACTCATTCGCTTTACGGTTATTATTTATGCGAATGTACTGAATTTTGTATTAAATCTTTACGAGATTGGCTATTTCGTTGGCAATACCTATTGTTGCAATTGCACCACTGTTGAATTGGAGGAAGTCTGATTCTACTCCGTCACTAAAGATTATTCCACCTGTCGGCATCAAAGATTCTATCCGAAGATTGTTTTTGTTGTTTATCATTCCTACTGCAATATCTGCCTGTGTGCGAATGCTCTTGAAAGGTTCACGTACAGCGAATAGCAGTTGATTGTCTTTCAGTTTAGGCTGCTTGGGTTTGACATTTTTCTCAAACAATCCGGTAACACCATAAGCCATGTTGAACACCGAGCTCAGCCATCCGGTAGATCCGGCCTGTGTAGATACGATTATTCCGCTCGAAGATTGCTCCTCTACGCTATTATTGAAAGATAGCTTGTATCTGGCCGAAATATGTGACGAAGCACCAATAAAGAGATCATTGAATGCTAACAATCGTTGTCCGTCATTTAGGCGTGCTTCTGCAAAATTGACTTTCTTCGATTGGTAATTATTAGATAATACATCTTCTACTCCTCCGATAAAATTACTGGTGTCGAAAGGGAGAAGAATACCATCGTAACGCTGCTTATCAGGATTGACGGCAACAATAGGTCTTGCCTGCGAATATTTTGCAGTGTTGGCAACTAGCCCATCCTGTCCGATAACAACAATCACATTTTTGTCAGAGAACAGGTAGGATGGGAGATAGGTGCGGTCTACAATCTTATGTTTGACTACCTTTGATAGTTGAGATTGTAATGAATTCAGCGAATTATGGAAAATCTCATCTTCTATTTCATAGTCCTGAAAATTCCCTCCCAGCCGTTCGATATAAAACTTAGCCTGAGACTTTGTATTGAAGCGTTCTACTAAAGCCTCAAGCCTTGTTTTATTTTTTACTATTATAGCATATTCTATACTCATTTTTTCTCAGGTCTTTTGTTATTTAGGATAGATTCCAACAAATCGGGGCTGATATTCAGATTTCCTATTTTTTCAGCATTTTGTGCCAATTCACGGAATGCCAGAGCAATATTGTTACGAGCGTCAGAGTGTCCGGCTAACGCTGTCAACGATCTCCAATCCATTTCTTTATATGGTTTCAGCATTGCCTCGATCTGGAATCCCTGCACTTCGGCTTCTTTCTTGTCATTTTCAGTCTTTTGTTCAATGAATATTTTACGTTGGTTTTCAACAACAATATCAGCCTCGATATTCATTTCACGCAGTTTCCGGTTATTTTCCATTCGTTGCACTTCCGATTCCATACGCTTTTCGTCAATCTGTTTTTGCTTCTCTTCCACTGCAATTTCAGTATTAAGTTCAGATTCCTTGATCTTGCGTTCCTGCTCTACCGCGAAGTTTCGTCTTTCGTATATTGCCTGATCAGCTTCCTGTTGCAGGCGTTCGCGGGTTTCTGTTTCCAGAGCTTTCGTCATCTCAGGACTAGCTTGCACAGCCAAGACACTTGCTCCAAGTATTTCTATTCCGAGCATACTGATTGCTTCCGAAGATTTCAACCCTTCAAGAATGCGGTTTTCGATCTCTTTTCCTGAACGTATCGCTTCTTTCAATCCTATATTATGTATAAAAGAAGAGGTTGAGGTCTGGGCTTCATTGATTATCCGCTGGTTTAGTTTTTCAATATCATTCTTTTTGTAAGAGCCCGAGTCAGTTACCGTAAAATCCAATATATCAGCTAACATTTTAGGGTTGCCGATTTTGTAGCTTATCTGTCCTTGTATCATAACCGACTGATAATCATTAGTTGATTCCTGAAAAATGAAAGGCAGATCGTTACTACCCATAGGTATGGCTACTATAGAACTGTTCGGTGCAAAATAGAAGAAAGATAATCCCCTGCCTTCTTTTTGTAAAGCCCCTTTTTTATAATAAAACACATGGGTCATAGAGTCGAATTTGATGTGATTGATTCCAAACATAGCTGTAAAATTTAGAGATTATTACTATAAAAACATATTAACGTATTTATTACGTAAACAAAGCTAGAGTGAATTTTCTTATCACCAAAATAGTTTTCGTAAAAAATACGTTAATATATTTAATTTGTATTTATTCTAAATAATAAATGCTTATATATTTCTGATTATAAGAGATATACTATGCGTGGTAATATAATATTTGCTATAAATATATTCCATACTTACGTTTTATAGCATCCCTTTCAGATTTCAATTTCTTTTTCTTGGCCTTCAGAGCTGCTTTTCTGGATTTTCTTTCATTTTTGCTGATATGATCATTATCATTGTTCGCGTCCAGTTTCGCTTCTATTGCCTCTATCTTGGCATCTATTCTGGCTAGTTCGGCATAGCCATCATTAGGCGAATGATGATTTCTATTCCCGTAAAGACCACCTCTGTATTCATCATTAACAGACTTTTCGTTTTTAGCAATGATCCGATCAATCTCTGCATTTAATTGCTGTTTGAGCTCGCGTTTCTTCTCTCTTTTTTCATAACCTGACAGACCTTTATTTTTATTTATCGATTCGAATTTTTGCCCGATTCCCCATTTTAGCTCTTTCAGTTCTTTCATCTGTTCAGCACTCAACGTGGAAGACCTGCTCTCGATGCTGTTATAGTAGGTGTAAAAATCAGTATCGATATTTTGAGCATTAATAGAAGAGCTAACGCCTCCAAGAATCAGCATACTAAGAAATAATACTAAAATTTTCTTTTTCATAACATTCATTATTTTATCGTTAATAATGGCAAAATAAAGCAATGACTCTGTAGCAATCCTGTAGTATGCTCTTATTTTGTGCATTTTTGATGACTTAATTGAATGGGTAAAATTCATATAATATAAAGATTATATTCCTGTCATTTAATTATTACTTTTACTCTATAGATAAATTAGTTCTGAAATAATATGGAAATTGAAATAATCTTAGATAAGATATATGAACTCCCAACGACTTCCCGAAGGAGTATAATAGATGCTGTTACTGAACTGGAATATACTAAGGGCTATCGCCTGCTTAATGCTGACAAAGTAGAACGAAATATCTATTTTATTAAGAAAGGTATTGTTCGTGCCTATACCAATTCCCCTGATGGAGAAGTCACTTTCTGGTTTGGTAAAGAAGGAGATACAATAGTATCGATGAAAAGCTATGTTAACAATCAGAAAGGATATGAGAATATTGAATTGCTCGAAGACTGTGTATTATACAAACTGAATGCAAGTGCCTTGAATGATCTGTTTATAAACGATGTCTATATTGCAAACTGGGGACGAAAATTTGCAGAGCAGGAATTACTTAAAACCGAGGAGAGGCTTATCGAAAGGCAATTTAAAACAGCTTCGGAAAGATATATCGAGCTGATAAAAAGTAACCCTGAACTACTCCAGCGGGTTCAGCTATCTTATATTGCTTCATATCTTGGGATAACTCAGGTTTCATTGAGTCGTATCAGGGCAAAATTAAGGTAATTTTTTATCATTTGTAAAATCCTATTTGCTGACTATTTATGATCTTTGCAGCAAAATAATACGTTATGAATTGGGTGATTTTAATTGTTGCGGGATTACTGGAAGTCGGATTTACTTCATGTCTGGGTAAAATCAGAGAAACAACCGGGAATGAAAAATATTGGTGGACTGCGGGTTTTATTGTTTTCTTAACATGTAGTATGGCTATGCTACTGAAAGCTACACAAACACTACCTTTGGGCACAGCATATGCGGTGTGGACAGGTGTCGGTGCTGTGGGTACGGTGCTGATAGGAATCTTCTTCTTCCACGAACCGGTTAATTTCTGGAGGCTGTTCTTTATCTCCACACTAATTTTCTCTATTGTTGGACTTAAGGTTGTATCTCACTAAAACAAACATAATTTGATGAAAGAGATTTTGATAAGAAAGGCAGAAAAGTCCGATATAGAAAGCCTTGTCGCTATTAGCAGGCAGACTTTTGTAGAGGCTTTTTCGGCAGATAATACCGAAGAGAATATGAAAAAATATATAGAAGACAGCTTTTCTCCGGAGAAACTGGCTTCTGAGCTTGGTAATAAAGATTCGCAATTCTATTTTGCTATATCCGGTGACAATATAGTTGGTTATCTGAAACTAAACTTCGGACAATCGCAGACAGACCTGAAAGACAAAGATGCGCTCGAAATCGAACGGATCTATGTACTGACTGATTATTGGGGGAAAAGAGTCGGGCAACTGTTCTACGAAAAAGCGATAGAGATCGCAAAGAATCACAAAGCCCGTTATGTATGGCTAGGTGTCTGGGAAGAGAATGCAAGAGCCATAAGCTTTTATAAGAAAAATGGCTTTGTCGAATTCGATAAGCATTTTTTCATGCTGGGAGACGATAAACAGACCGATATAATGATGAAGCTTACCATTGTTTAGTTTTAAGTGCAATACTTATTGGGGAACCAATTTTATATTCGGATGTTCGCCGATAATTTCCAGTATGATCTCAAAGTAAGTCTTACCCGTACCGTTTTCCAGTTCAGCGAGATTCTCTTTTATAAGCTCAATATTAAATATTGAGGGAGATTGCAGTTTATTGAGGTAATACGTTTTTGTAAGCTCCAAGCCCAGATCTTCCCTGTTCTTCTCAAAGCCCTTCCAAATCAGCGTTATCTCTTCGTCTCCGTCTATCTCGCCATAGCCTCCGTAAAACATATCGTTGAGGGCGTCCAGGCTCTGCCCCAGTCTCCAATCCACATTTGCCATAAACACCCGGTTTATTTCGTCGTAGAAAGAAGGAATGTCATATACATTGTTGCCGTCAAAGCTTATTGTTTTCATTTTATCCTGTTTTTTGTAATTGTCTTATAATAAATGTGTTGTATATTCTTGGCTTTTCCAATGGTAACAAAGGTAACACTTTTGTCAGTCAACAGTGATAAAAGCTTGACACTTTTGCTCAGTTTTTATATCTGTCACTCTGACCACAGGGAAGAGTCTCTTTCATCTACAGAAGATGCTTCGCCCTCAGTATGACAGAGCAGATGGATTTTAATTAAAACCTCACAAAGCCGACTCAAAATTAAACTATAAATCAAGTATCTTCAAAGACCATTATCTACTATTGGCATATATCTATAGATAAATTGATAGAGAAAAACACACTATTATACTAACAAATGTAAAATCTCCTCTATTTACATCTATTCTTTCATTTTTAAAAATCATTCTTATATGGAATTGGTAGTTTAATCTCTATTTTTGTATAAACAGAAAAATTCGTATTATGCCAACATCAAATAATCCTTCAGGTCAGGTTCGTTTCGGAATTATAGGTACTAACAACATTACGGAAAAAATACTGGAAGCAGCCAAACAGGAGCCGCGTTTTGTCTTGTCTGCCGTTTATTCACGTACGCAGGAGCAAGCCGATATGTTTGCAACAAAGCATAATATACCGCATACCTTTACTTCGCTCGAACAGATGGCTGTCAGCGATCTTATTGATGCCGTTTACATAGCTTCCCCTAATTTTCTGCATGCAACCCAAAGCATACTGTTTATGCAGCATGGCAAGCATGTACTGTGCGAAAAGCCTTTTGCTTCCAATGCACGCGAAGTAAAAGAAATGATAGCTGCTTCGCAGAAATACAATGTAACGCTGATGGAGGCGATGAAACCGACACTCACTCCTAACTTCCTTGCATTGAAAGAGAACATTAAGAATATAGGTGCTATCCGCAGATATTTTTCGTGTTACTGCCAGTATTCGTCACGCTACGACAAGCTGAAAGAAGGGATTGTACTCAATGCCTTCGATCCTGCGCTTTCCAATGGCGCAGCTATGGACTTAGGAGTATATACCATATACCCGATGGTTGTATTATTCGGCAGACCGAAGTCAGTCAGTGCCACAGGGCTTAAACTTTCTACCGGAGCAGACGGACAGGGAGCGGTAAATTTTGAATATGAAGGGATGAATGCAACAGTATTGTATTCCAAGATAGCCGATTCTGCTCTGCCGACAGAAATACAGGGAGAAGAGGGCACAATCGTTTCGGACAGGATAAATATCATAAGCGAAGTGAAGCTGAAATATCGCAGCGGAGGAGAAACGCTGATAAGTGAGCCAAATAAGTTGCATGAATATTATTATGAAATAGCCGAATTTATAAATCTTGTGCAGCAACGAAAGATTAAGTCGCAGATCAACAGTCATGAGAACTCTCTGATCACGATAGAAATAGTAGATGAAATCAGAAAACAATTAAATATAATTTATCCGGCAGATAGTCCGGCAGCAGAATAACCAGCTCTGTAAAAGCACAAGACAACTTTTTTTAACAATAATAAATAGTTCTTTATTTAAAATATTCCTAGCTTTATTCCCGTATTTGTTCAGCTACAATCCCATGAATTTGTAAATTCATCAGTTTAGATATAAAACTGATGAGAAGGTTTCTTATTAGCGATTTAAAATCGTTGACAGTAGATGTTATATGCTTTTTAGATATAAAAAGTTTATTATGATCAGCTTGTATTAAGTATAACTAAATAAATCTTTTATCAACATTATTCATGAAGGGACAATTTACGTACACACATGCCCAAACCTTATGGTTAGTAATTCTGAGACTTTTAATCGGCTGGCACTTCTTATATGAAGGCCTAATAAAAATTCTGAATCCCAGCTGGACAGCATTTCCTTATCTGATGGATTCACAGGGCTTCTTTGCCGAGTATTTTTATAGTATTGCCGGAAATCCGTCTTTACTGGCAGTATCCAATTTTATAAATATCTACGGACTGACGCTTGTCGGATTAGGGCTCATTTTGGGCTGTTTTTCCCGTATTGCCACTGTCGGAGGCATTGTTTTTCTGGCATTGTACTATCTGTCTCACCCACCTTTTATCGGAGCCGAATATATGATGCCCACCGAAGGCTCTTATCTGTGGGTAGATAAGAATCTGATCGAAATAGGTGCACTCATGGTGCTGTTCTATTTTCCTACTTCCCGTATTATAGGGCTCGATCGCTACATTTCCAAAGTATTTAACCGTAAATAAGACTATATACTATTATGATACCCGAAGATAAACTCGTTCCGGAGGATAAAAATAATAACAAAGACAAGAAAACGACAAATAACCCGCTTCCCGAATCTCAAGGTAGGCGCAATACAATAAAAGCCCTTGCTACAGTGCCCGTACTGGGTGCGTTGGCATACGGAGTGTACTCTAAGCAGAAGCATAATAAGACTATGCAGGATGTGAGCGATGTATTCAAGCTCAGTAGCGAAAGGCCCGGTATAGCCGATCTGCAACCCAATGGCAAACAAATCCGTCTGGGAATAATAGGCTGTGGTATCAGAGGCAAACAACTGCTCAGAGCAGCCGGATTTGCAACCCCCCAGTCGTTGCAGGATCTTATAGATGCTGCAAAAAAAGACAAAAGAGACACCCGTTACGAAGACTTTAAGGCGCAGGAAGACCTCAATGTGGTGCTTACAGGCGTATGTGACATTTTCGATACGTTTGCCGAACAGGGAATAGCTGCCGGAGCCAATGTAAACCGCGAAGGGATCCGAGATAAAGGAACTATTGATCCCAAGAGCTTACCTAAACGTTACCGTCACTATCAGGAGATGCTTGCCGCTGAAGATATTGATGCTGTTATCATTGCCACGCCCGACCATTGGCACAGTACGATGGCAATGGATGCGGCAAAGGCCGGAAAACACGTATATGTAGAAAAACCCCTTTCGTGGACAGTCCCCGAAACCTATATGGTGCGCGAGGTGATCAGAGAGACGGGTGTGGTGTTCCAGTTGGGGCATCAGGGGCGTCAGGTAGACAGCTACCACAAGGCAAAAGAAATACTCGATAAAGGACTGCTTGGCCCGGTAAGCCTTATAGAAGTATGTACAAACAGAAACGATCCGAATGGGGCATGGGTGTACGACATAGACCCTACAGCCAATCCTAAGACTATAGACTGGAAGCAATTTGAAGGAAACGAAGAACGGGTAAAGGAATACATGGACTATATGACCAAATATAAGCTCGAGAAATATGTAGGCCCCGATACCCGCGACAAATTCAGCCTCGAACGCTTTTTCCGCTGGCGTTGCTGGTGGGATTACAGTACCGGACTTAGCGGCGACTTGTTAACACATGAGTATGATGCTATCAATCAGCTTATGGGTGTAGGTATCCCTCATTCGGCTACATCGTCGGGTGGCGTTTACTTCTTCAAAGATGGCAGAACTGTACCCGATGTGTTACAGACAACCTTTGAGTTCCCCGACAAGAATATGACAATGCTGTATAGTGCAACATTAGCGAGTAACCGCAACAGGGGTAAAGTCATTATGGGGCACGACGCATCTATGGAGGTAGGCGATACATTAACTGTAAAAGTAGACAGCGCATCTACCCGTTACAAAGAAAAGATAGAAAAAGGAATCATAAAACCCGATGTGCCTTTCTATACATACGTTCCCGGAAAGAGTAAGGTCGATGCCGTTACTTCGGCTACCGAGTTGTATTTTGCTCAGCGCGGGCTGTTATACTCTTATCTGGGCGGAAAACGTTACGACACTACATTCCTGCATATAAGGGAATGGCTCGAGTGCATACGCGATACAAATAAAAAACCGTCATGTGGCATCGATGCGGCATTTGAGGAAGCCATTACGGCACATATGGGTACACGCGCTTATCTCGAGGGACGTACAATGTATTGGGACAAAGACAAAGAAGAGATAGTGAGAGGCGACCTGAGCTGATAAATAGTACCATTAAATCTAAAATATTATTAACCTAAAAAACAAGAAAATTATGGCATCAGACATTTCGAGAAGGAAATTTCTTTCAACCGGAGCTAAGGCTGCGATTGGGTTGACCATTATTCCAAGTACAGTATTAGGCCAGAACTTCGGACATGTGGCGCCGAGCGATAAACTCAATATTCTGGGAGTCGGAGTAGGCGGACGTGGAGCCGGAGTGCTAAAAGGCATGGCCAGTCAGAACATTATCGGGCTTTGCGATGTAGATTTTAAATACAGTGCCCATGTATTTAAAGCATATCCTAAAGCAAAGACATTTTACGATTACAGGAAAATGTACGAGCAGTTGGGTAAACAAGCCGATGCCGTAATGGTGGCTACAGCCGATCATACGCATGCTATTATAGCGGCAGATGCCATGACAATGGGAAAACATGTGTATGTTGAAAAACCGCTGACTCATACAGTGTACGAATCGCGCTTGCTGACAAGGCTTGCCGATAAGCACAAACTGGCTACCCAGATGGGGAATCAGGGATCGTCGGGAATAGGAGTGCGTAAAGTATGCGAATGGATATGGAACGGCGAAATAGGAGAGGTAACTAAGGTAGAAGCCTTTACCGACCGTCCTATCTGGCCTCAGGGCTTGCCTCGTCCCGAAGAGGTGGAAAATGTACCGTCTACATTGAATTGGGATCTGTTTTTAGGACCTGCTAAGAAACGTGATTATAACCCTATTTATACTCCTTGGAACTGGCGTGGATGGTGGGATTTCGGTACAGGAGCACTTGGTGATATGGCTTGCCATATTCTGCATCCGGTGTTTAAAGGTTTGAAACTGGGCTATCCGTCTAAAGTACAGGGAAGCTCTACGCTATTACTTACAGATTGTGCCCCAAATGCTCAGACAGTGAAGCTTACATTCCCTGCTCGTGATAACATGCCGAAGGTAGCTTTGCCTGAAGTAGAAGTTATCTGGTACGATGGTGGTCTGAAACCAATGCGTCCCGAAGGTTTCCCTGCAGGTAAAGATATGAATGATGCCGGAGGAGGCGTTATTTTCCATGGAACAAAAGATACATTGATCTGTGGTTGCTACGGAAAAGACCCTTGGCTGATGTCGGGTCGTGTGCCTGATGCACCGAAAGTATTGAGGGAAGTACCTAACGACGACCATTATATGGACTGGGTGCGTGCGTGCAAGGAATCACCTGAGAACCGCGTAGAAACAGCCTCTCCATTCAGTGAAGCAGGACCTTTCAACGAAATGGTGGTTATGGGAGTGCTCGCTATCAGATTGCAGGCATTAAATCAGGAACTGCATTGGGATGGTGTGAATATGAAGTTTACAAACATTAGTCCTACTGCTACTATCCGTACAGTAATAAAAGACGGTTTCCAGATAAAAGACGGACATCCTACATTTGATAAGACAATGACAGACCCAGTGAATGCCGTTGAGTTTGCAAACGAACTGATCAGGCATACATATCGCGATGGCTGGAAATTACCGGCTATGCCTTAAAGAATATATTATTAATCAAAATAGAATAAAGAAATGAAGAAGTTAATTTATGGATTAAGTTTTTGTATGATGGCAGGAGCATTTATGGCTTGTGGTGGCGGAGCAAAGAAGGCTGATGGACAGGCTCCGGCTGAGACCAGTGAAATAACATTAGCTTACTCAGCAGCCCTTAAAGGTGCAGACGCTGACAGTGCCAAGTTTCAGGTTGATAAAGATGGTTATATAACTATCTTCAACGGCAAAGACTTTACCGGATGGCGCGGATACGGAAAAGACAAAGTTCCGGGAAAGTGGACGATCGACGAAGGTGCTATCAAATTTAACGGATCGGGTGGCGGTGAAGCTCAGGACGGCGATGGCGGCGACCTTATCTTTGCCCATAAGTTCAAAAACTTTGAACTCGAACTGGAATGGAAAGTATCGAAAGGTGGTAACTCAGGTATATTCTATCTGGCTCAGGAAGTAACATCTACTGACAAGGACGGAAAAGAAAAACTCGAGCCGATCTATATTTCAGCACCTGAATATCAGGTATTGGATAATGAGAACCATCCGGATGCAAAACTGGGTAAAGACGGGAATCGTAAATCGGCTTCATTGTATGATATGATTGCTGCCGATCCTCAGAATGCTAAACCGTTCGGAGAGTGGAACAAAGCTAAGATCATGGTTTACAAAGGAACTGTTGTGCATGGACAAAACGATGCTAACGTATTGGAATATCATCTGTGGACTCAGCAATGGACAGATATGCTGCAAGTTAGCAAGTTTAGTGAAAAAGCATGGCCTTTGGCTTTCGAGTTGTTGAATAACTGTGGTGGAACTAACAGAGAAGGATTTATCGGACTGCAAGATCATGGTGACGATGTGTGGTTCCGTAATATCAGAGTGAAAGTAATGGACTAATTCTCTTTTCCATAATGGATAACTATATCGAATCCATCGGAGAGGGTACAATCTCCTCTTCATGGATTCGGTATTCAGAGAATCTAATATAAAACTATAATGAGGATAACATTTATTTTAGCTACAGTATTTCTTCTGCTGGCATCGAGCAATAATGCAAACGTAAACATTAAATATGCACCCGATGGTCCTAAAGACATTGCTTTGCAGCTATACTCCCTCAGGGATGATATAAAAACAGACTATACCGGTGTGATAAAGAAAGCCGGAGAAATGGGTTATACAGCAGTTGAAGCTGCTAGCTATGATGCCGGAAAATTTTACGGAAGAACACCGGAAGAATTTAAAGCTGACGTAGAAGCCGCTGGGATGAAGGTACTTTCTTCGCATACAGGAAAAGAACTGTCGGCTGAGGCTCTTGCCAAGAAAGATTTTACTGAGAATATGTTGTGGTGGGATGAAGCTATCAAAGCCCATAAAGCCGCAGGAATGCAATACATCGTTACCCCTTGGATGCCTGTGCCGAAAACACTGGCAGACTTGCAAACCTATTGCGAATATTACAATGAGATAGGTAAAAGATGTAAGGAAAATGGTATGCTGTTTGGCTATCACAACCATGACTTTGAACTTACCAATAAGATAGAGGACAAAGTAATGCTCGACTATATGCTGGAGAATACCAATCCTGAATATGTCTTCTTCGAAATGGATGTGTATTGGGTAGTAAGAGGCGGAAAAAGTCCGGTAGACTACTTCAACAAGTACAAAAACCGTTTCACCTTGCTTCATATCAAAGATAATAAGGAGCTCGGTCAGAGCGGTATGGTAGGTTTCGATGCCATCTTCAACAATACCGATGCTGCCGGAGTGAAACATCTGGTAGTAGAAGTGGAGCATTATAACTTTACTCCTGCCGAAAGTGTAAAGAAAAGCTTGGAATATCTGCAAAATTGCCCGCTGGTAAAAACAAGTTATAGTAAATAAAGAATATGATAAGCAGGTCTTTGCAGAAAGACCTGTTTTACTTTTCACTCCTATCCTGTAAGAAATGAACACAATAATGGCCGAAAACGGGACTTTCTACTATCACATACAAGGTGGTGCAGAGGGGACTAGCTATAGTATCGTCTATCAGGATGATCTTGGGCGAGACTTTCAGTCTGAGATAAATGCAATGTTGGCTGATTTTGAAAAATCACTGTCGGTATATGATAATGATTCCATTATTTCGCGTATCAACAGAAATGAGGATATAGAGACAGATCATTATTTTCGCACTGTTTTCAACAAGGCAAAAGAGATAAGCGAATACACTGGCGGAGCTTTCGATATCTCAGCCGAACCGTTATTCAGGGCATGGGGTTTCAGCTCGCAGGAGAAAGATATTCCTGATGTAGAACGGATAGCTGCTCTGAAAAAATACATCGGGATGGATAAGGTAAGGCTCGAAGGTAATCGTATCGTTAAGTCACACCCCGATTTAGTACTGAATGCAAATGCTATAGCTAAAGGATATTCTGCCGATATTGTTGCTGCCTTTCTCGAAGACAGAGGATGTCTCAACTTTCTGGTAGAAATAGGAGGGGAGATACGTCTCAAAGGCTTGAATACCGAAGGTGAAATGTGGAGAATAGGCATCGACCGTCCGGCAGAGGATAATGCGATACCCGGACAGGATTTACAGCTTATCCTGCAACTGACCGACAGAGGAATTGCTACATCGGGCAACTATCGGCAGTTTTATGTTGAAGACGGACAGAAGATAACGCACACTATAGATCCGTCGAGTGGTTATCCGGTAAGGCATAATCTGTTGTCGGTAACGGTTGTGGCTGATGATTGTCTCACAGCAGATGCTTTTGCAACAGCCTTTCTTGTAGGAGGAATGGAAAAGGCTCAGGAATGGATTGATGGTTTTCCCGCATTGGATGCTATATTTATCTGTGACGAAGACGGAGAATATAAAGTATATTGTACGCCTGGTATAGAGGACAATATATTGCCTGTATGACCCAATATCTTTCAGAATCGCGCGTTATTAGGGCAAAAAAAGAAATAAATAGTAGATTAATTACGGACTTTGATATTATTTATGTTATTTTGAAGTATGAAAAACGATTTGTAACATAGTAATCTCTCATTAAAGAAAAAATTATGGAATTTATGAATACACTTTTGTTTTTAGGAAATCTCGGTACCGCAGAAATAATTATTATCGCTATAGTTGTGTTGCTGCTTTTCGGAGGTCGCAAAATTCCTGAACTGATGAAAGGGCTTGGTAAGGGTATCAAGAACTTCAAAGAAGGGGTGAAGGGTATAGAAGACGATATAGAAGGAGACGATAACACTACTAAAAAAGACTGAGGTAATACTTTTCTATGGAAGAGACGAATGACGGAATGACCTTTTGGGATCATTTAGAGGAATTGCGGTGGACACTCATCAGGTCTATCATAGCTCTGCTTATATTTGCTATTGCAGGTTTTGCAGCAATGCCCTATATTTACGACAGTATAATAATGGGGCCTACCAATGCAAACTTTTTTCTTTACGAATACCTGTGTAAGGTAACCTCTGCCATACCCTTTCTTCCCGATTTTTGTGATGACACATTTCATGTAAATATCATCAATATTAACCTTACATCGCAGTTTTTCAGGCACATGACCACCTCATTCTGGTTAGCCCTGATTCTGACATTCCCTTACTTGGTATTTGAAATATGGCGCTTCGTAAGCCCTGCCCTTTACGAAAGCGAGAAGAAAAGCATACGCTGGGTGTTCCTGTTTGGTACAATAATGTTTTTCATCGGATGCACAGTCGGTTATTCACTGGTTTTCCCTATTACCTTTCGTTTCCTTGCCACATATCAGCTCAGCGATACTATTGTGAATCAGATATCCCTCGATTCGTATATGGACAATTTTCTGATGCTGGTATTCATCATGGGTATTGTATTCGAGTTGCCGCTCCTTTCGTGGTTGCTGTCTCAGTTGGGATTATTAAACAGGTCGTTCTTTAAGAAATTCAGAAGACATGCCATTGTCGGTTTGCTTGTATTATCGGCTATCATAACACCTTCGGGCGATCCGTTCACCTTGTCGGTAGTCTTTGTCCCACTCTATTTATTGTACGAGCTGAGCGCTTTCTTTGTGAAGCCTGCTCCCGAAGAGACAGATGAAGATGAGGAAGAAACAGATATAGCCAAGATAGAAGAGTAAGATATTATTCTACTTCTTTGTTATACAATTCTTTTGCAAGCCGGAATTTCCATCTGAAAAAATCGACGAGAGATTGTGGAGCCAGTACTTTAATGTTGTCGGCAAACCCGAATATCTCGCGTTGTAGTTCCTGATTGATAATAACATTCAGCTCAAATATTACAGAGCCGTCTGCCTGTTCTTCAATTACCTGCTGGCTTCTATGAAGCGGTTTTGTCTGGATATAAGGAGCATTCTGCGCATTTGCCCAAAATCGGACGGTTTCGGTCTTCTGATTCAATGTTTTAGTAACACCGACTACATCGTCGAAAAACGTAGCAGGATCGAATATTGTATTTTCCCTGTATGGTTCGTTTTCCGATATTTGCAGGCTGTGTATGCGGTCGAGGGCAAGATTGAGCAGCATTGGTGTTCCCTTTTTTATACCGAAAACGAACCAACGATTCCTGTATTCTTTGAGCAGATACGGGTAAAAGAGAAAATTTGATGCCGAACGTGCTTTGAATGACCGGTATTTCATTTCCAATACCTGTTTGTTTACAATGGCATTGTAGATGGTATCCAGATAACCCAGTCCTTGCAAACTTTCGTTTTTCTCAAAGTCGATTACAGGAGTTGTCTTTTGCTTGGCTGAGGTCACATGGTCTTCAAGACGGCTCACAATATCTTCCATCCCCGAAAAATAGGAGAAACTTCTGAATTGTCGCAGCACTTCCACAGCTTCCGACATTACTTTCAGGTCTTGTTCCGACAGCGGAGTATTAGTTATACTGTAATCCTCGTCTTCGTATGTATAATATTTATTGTCGTAAACAATAATAGGCGCATTATACCCCAGCTTTTCGCTACGCATCATCTGTATATCCATCTGCACTGTACGCTTGCTTATTCCCTTGTCTATCCCCTCATACTCATACAGAGCATCCGAGCAGGCGTCAATCAGGTCTTCGAGCGTCCACTGGCGATAACGGTTACGCAGACAAGTGTCTATCGTCTTATAGCGTATTAAAGCGTTCCTGTTTACCGGCATTTCTTATATTTTTCCGTTTAATTTGATTTCCGGCAGATTTCCGTTGTAACCGATTTCTACCATATCCCCTTCCGAGATATTATCATAAGACTCCTTATCGACGCAATATTCTGTATTGTCGATAACTAAAATCCATTTATCTACAGGATTTAATTTTTGTCCCCAAAGGTTCGGGAACAAGTCTCCCAGAATAGGAATACATAGCGAACCATTTTCTGTTTCGTAGTCCGTTTTATACTTTTTCTTTTGCACAATTCCTGCTTTCATTCTACAAAATTTGTTAAGGTGAATGTTCTAGTCTGTGTTAAAACCCAATCTTATCTGTACAAGTCGTCCTTCAAAGTAAAGGAAAATAATAATACTACGCAAGAGCTTTGCGCCATAATCCTTGTTTTTAAGAATTGAAGGTAAATTTTGCCTTGTTAAAAAATGTTCATACCTTTGTGCAAATTATTTACAACCGCTTTATACAGAATGTCATGTAATTGTTTAGTTTACATAGCGGGTTTCATACCGCCTTTGTCAAGACTGTAACTTCTTTGTTGCAGCCCCTGTCAGCTATTGTATTCTATAAACTAAAAACAATTACATTATGTTATCACAAAAATATGGTCGTACTTATCATTTTCCGTTTTCGCCCGGAACCACTAGCGACGACCGCATCAATCATACATATTGGGACGATATCCGGCAGATAGAAACACTTGTCCATACCGAAAAGCTGGATGGCGAAAACAATTGTCTCAACCAATTCGGGGTATTCGCACGCTCACATGCTGCACCTACTACTTCGACATGGACAAACCAGATACGTGAACGCTGGGAACTGATAAAGCGGGATCTCGGTGATATAGAACTTTTCGGAGAAAATCTCTATGCAGTTCATTCCATCGAATATAAAGCGATAGAGTCGTATTATTACATCTTTGCAGTACGCTGTCTCGACAAATGGCTATCGTGGGAAGAGGTGAAGTTTTATGCTGCATTATTCGATTTTCCTACGGTTCCCGAACTACTGATAGAACCGACAGCAGGGTTAACTCAGCAAGGATTACAAGATCGGATATTAGATTGGGCACAAGAGCCGAGTGTATTTGGTTCGGTAGATATGCAGACACATACAGGCTGTACACGCGAAGGAATCGTAAGCCGTAATATGGATGAATATGCAGTAGCTGATTTTGCTCATAATGTATTCAAATATGTACGCAAAGGTCATGTAAAGACCGATGAGCACTGGACACGCAACTGGCAACGTGCAAAATTAATTTGGGAAAGGAGAGGATAATTATGCGAGACAATACAAGACGAAATAGAAATATAGGTACAGCAAAACAAGGCTATGGGCAAAATAATAAAATGAAAATAGCTGAGCCTTTGTTTGCCTCAGATTGCAGATGGTTTCCCGAACGCCTCGAAAAATACAGAAAAGAGACGCGGGTAATAAACGACCATGAATTTATATTTGTTGTAGAAGATACTATAAAAGGATATTACCATGCTTGTAGTGTAGATGATATTGCAGAGATGATTGGTCATATCCCTGTCGAAGATTACGGAGAAATGAAATATATTATCCTTCGCCAACCTAAGAGAAAGGAAGCTCTCCTGTCTCCTGTTTGGGGACGGCTGATTTATTCGTATGAATTTGAAGGAAATTATTTTCCGGCCATTATTTTGGAGGCTGCGGAAGAAGGTTTCTTATTGGAATTTTCAAGGAAGCTTTCTGTAGGGAATGTAAAGGAGATCGAGCGATTGAAAAAAGATGGATATCAATTTGTTGAAGACCGAAAATTCTATCAGGCTCAGGTATTTCCTGAAAATGTAAGAAGTACTCTTTTATACAGAACTTTGCTTCATGAATTCGGGCATTACAGGCAATATCTGAGTGTTGTTGAAGATCCTGGACATGAGGATGAAGAATTTGAAGAATGGGAAAAAAGACGTGACTATTATCACGACAGTATTCTTTCTTCCGAGAAAGAGAAGTTTGCACATTCATATGCAGACAAGTTGAGAAAAAAATTAGAAAATGAAGGTATTATACCTCTTGAAAAGAAAGGAAAAATAAATTATGATTTGGAAAATAACACAAAATAAAGACTGGGATGCCCTCGAAAAACAGTTTTCGTGGGTAGCCGATATGAAAGATGTGGCACAGCATACGACACACCATGCCGAGGGCAATGTTGCAGTGCATACACAAATGGTATTAAAGGAATTGGAAAATATGCCCGCATATAAGGCCTTGTCTGAGCAGGAGCAGGAAATACTATGGGCAGCAGCCTTGTTGCACGATGTAGAAAAACGCTCGACTTCGCAGGATGAAGGCGATGGTAATATTTCGGCCAGTGGGCATGCACGCAGAGGTGAATACACAGCCCGCACGATATTGTATAGGGATATTCCCACTCCGTTTCATATTCGCGAACAAGTAGCATCTTTGGTACGCTTTCACGGATTACCGTTATGGTTGATGGAAAAGTTAGAACCTGCTAAAAAAATACATGCCGTATCGCTGAGAGTAAATACACAACACCTGAAAATGCTGGCAGAAGCAGATGCTCGTGGACGTGTGTGCGAAGACCTGCCTCACCTGCTGGAGTCATTAGACCTGTTTGAAATATTCTGCAAAGATGAGGGTTGCTGGGGTAAATCTCTGGAGTTTGAAACGCCGAATGCGCGGTTCCAATATTTTGATACGATAGACGGTTACATCGGTTATGTCCCATTCGATAATTTTAAGAGTGAGGTAACCATGCTCTCGGGACTTCCGGGTATGGGAAAAGATCACTATATACAGTCGCTCGGTACTGATATCCCTGTTATTAGTCTCGACGCTCTTCGTCGTAAACATAAAGTGAGTCCGACAGACAGATCGGCTAACGGTAGGGTAGTGCAGGAGGCGAAAGAGCAGGCACGCAGGTATTTACGCAAGGGGCAGAACTTTGTGTGGAATGCAACGAATATTACGCGCCTGATGCGTCAGCAGCTGGTAGACCTGTTCACTCTGTACGATGCGAAAGTGAAGATCGTGTATGTGGAAAAGCCGTATGATGTATGGCGAAAGCAAAACCGTAGCCGCGAATATATGCTGCCTGAAGATGTGTTGGATAAGATGCTCACTAAGCTTGAAATACCGCAGTTGACGGAGGCGCATGAGGTGGAGTATATTATAGAAGAGTAAAGCAATGAATAGAAGAACCGCAACGAAAGTAAAGAATGGGCGTGTACAAAAGAAGAACAATCATAAGTTAACGCCCAACTATTGGAATACCAGACAGGATGTTCTTCAGATAGATGTGGAACCTGCCGGAAAAGGGTATAAACATTTTTTGAAAAAGCGGGATATTATCAAATTTCTGGAGATACTACCTAACTGGGAGGAGATAGATATTGATCTGAATGCTATCGTTCTGGCTAGAGGTGAATATAATACGGCTGGGTGGTATTATTCAAAAGGAGTAATTGGTATATGTGCAAGGGAAAAAGACACTACACAGTATCTGAATCTAAATTTCTTTTATGATCATAAAGATTTATTTGATCGTCTTGAGCTAAGGTATGAAATGAAGAAGGACTATGTTATATGTCACTGGGAAGAATACCAGATACGTGCATATCTGCTTCTGCATATCTTGTTGCATGAAATGGGACATCATCACGACCGTATAACAACTAAGTCGAAAAAATATATTGCCAGAGGCGAGGAGTATGCGGAAAGTTATGCTATAAAGTATGAGAAGATAATATGGAACAGATATTTTGAATGCTTTGATCAGGAGTAGAAAGCCTATAGTTAAATTTTTTAAACTTTTTAAAGACTTTCTTGTTCACTTAGTAGATAAAGTAAGTTATAAATATTTAACAAATTAAACGAATTATGCACAAAACAATATTATTGCTGTTTTCAATTACGTTACTTTTCGGAGCGTGTAGCAATAAAGGTACAATGGAGAAACTGGTTATAGCCTCACAGCAGGGAGACTGTGTAGGTGTTGCACCTATGAAATGCCTTCTGGTAAAAAAAGAAGGTCAGACAAATTGGGAGTTTTTCTACAACAACATAGAAGGATTCAATTATGAACCCGGATATGAATATGTACTTGATGTGAAAGTAGAGAAAATAGAATATCCGGCAGCCGATCAGTCTGCTCTGAAATATACTTTAGTAAAAGAAGTATCGAAAGAACAAAAGGCTTCGGATAATTTGCCTAAGATGCAGGTAGAAGAACTGATAGAAGATATTACCCTTTTAGGCGATTCTATCGAATAAGAAGAATCTGATGAACAGATGACAAAAGGGCTGTTTCCCATGTAGACAGCCCTTCCTTCAACCTCTATTTAACAAAAAGCCTTATCTCTAAGGCGAAGAGATTTCTCATTGTATTTGTTGCTAAGGTTTCATGCCCATAGCCTTGATGTATCCGTCATTCTTCACACAATTACTGAATTTCATATTCTCCAGTAAGTCTGTCATTGCTTTTTTTACCATTGCCTGATCTGGTCTCGCATTGCGTACTTTTTCGAGAGTACCTCTGTCCTTTTTTGTATATTCTACAATTATATCCCAATTTTCGGGTTTAGGAATGGTTACCATACAGCTGTTTGGTACCATTTTCTTATACGGCCAGTAATGCCATCCGATGTTGTTACGTTCCATCAGGCGAGTCCATGCCGCAATCCATTCATTTGTATTTTCTCCTGTTTCACCCATATAGATAGGCAGGTTTACACTGTCTCTGAAATTTACAAAATCCTGTATATTGTTTTGCAATGTGTCGCACCAGTAACGGTGGCAGGTGTACATCAGCTTATCATCGAATTTTGAATCTTTAAATACATTGAAGTTTCCGTTCCATTGTGCTCCTCCTAGTAGTACAATATGGTTTTTGTCAATGGTGCGGATAGAATCTACACACCTTTTGTATAGCGGTTCCAGCGAATCGTTGAGGTGTGCATCCTTTTCGAGGAAATAGTGAGCGATAGGTTCATTCAGCAAGTCGTAACCTAAAATGATGGTATCGTTTGCATAATGTGTAGCTACGTCTTTCCATATCTCGCAGAATTGCTTTTTGCTGGCTTCGCTATTCATCAGCCATGGATATCCGTAGCTGTCGTCTATATTGTCGCCGGTTTGTCCGCCGGGCGCATCGTGCATATCCAGTATAACATACAGGTTCTGTTGACGACACCACTCTACTACCTGATCTATGAGTTCGAAACCGTCGTGTGCAGCATCGAGCCCCATGTAATCTTCGTTCGTGAACATTTTGTAGTGGAACGGTATCCTTATAGAGTTCATCCCTGTTTGTTTGATATATTTAATATCGTCTTCGGTAATATAGTTCTTTTTGAACTCTTTCCAGAACTCTCTGGTGAAGTCCGGTCCTACCATTTCGCAAAAAGCTTCGTCGATAAGTCTGAACGAACTGGCTTCGGCTCCGAAGAAGAACATATATCCTTCAGGATTGAGCCAGTTGCCCAGATTGATTCCCTGTATAAGGAATTTTTCTCCATCAGGTTTTATCAGATCAGGACCTTCGACTTTTAAAAAACGGTCTGTAGCCGGTTGTTGCTGATTTTCAGATTTGCAACCGAATAATATAAGGGGAAGTATAAGGAAGTAAATAAATTTCTTCATGGCATTTACATATTTGCTGATACCAGCTGTGAATTGAGTCTACATTGTAATAATAAAAGGCACAGGGAACTATGAAAATCTGATATGTGTTTATTACCCTGTGCCTCTTCGTTCTGTCCTTTATTCTGTCACAGAAAAAGCACTTTTTAAAGTGGCGTTACTATTGCCGCCAACCCAAACATTAAAATCACCTGTTTCAGCCTTTTTAATCAAATCACGACCATAAAAAGCTAAGTCTTCTGTTGTTAGTTTAAATTCAACTGTTTTAGTTTCTCCGGCTTTCAGCGCTACCCGTTGGAATCCTTTTAGTTCTTTTACAGGACGCACAACAGAGCCTACTTTGTCCTGGATGTAAAGCTGGGCAACCTCCGTACCATCTATATCACTTGTATTTTTTAGTGTAACCTTTACTGTCAGTGTTCCGTTCATCGGTATTGATGATGAGGACAGGCTGAGGTTAGAATATTCAAATGTGCTGTACGACAGACCATATCCGAATGGGAATAATGGCTTATTGCCGGAATCGAGATAGAAAGATGTATTTCCCAGTGATGTCTGTCCGGCTTCCAGCTCTATTTGATCCAGTGTCATTACCTTTTCGGGAGCAGGGCGTCCGGTATTGTTGTAGTTGTAGTACATCGGTATCTGCCCTACTTCGCGAACGAAGGTTGTAGGTAGTTTCCCGCTAGGGTTTGCCTTTCCGAAAAGCAGATCAAGGATGGCAGGGCCTCCCATTGTTCCCGGATGGAAATTGAACAGTACGGCATCGGCATATGGCAGATCGCGTTCGATAGTTAAAGGGCGACCTGCCATAATAACCAAAACAACCGGTTTACCAGCACTTTTTACCGCTTTCAGTAGATCAGACTGCACTCCTATCAGATTGATATTGGATAGCGAATGCGCTTCTCCAGATAGGATAGCCTCTTCACCTAAGAATACTACTGCAACATCTGCTGAAGCAGCGGCTTGTTTAGCTTTCTCAAAGTCTCCTGTATTTTTATCGCGTGAATACTTGAGAGCAGGCTCGTACACATAATTGATATGCTTGTAATCATTTTTCAGTGCACCTACTGGTGTTACTGTATATTTCTTGTCTCCGTCGAATACCCATGTTCCCATCTGGTCGTGCGGTGCGTCGGCCATAGGTCCGATAACTGCTATTTTTGTGCTTTCACTCAACGGTAATGTCTTGTTGTCGTTTTTCAGCAGGATGGCAGATTCGATAACGGCTTGTCTTGCTGCTTTCAGATGGTCGGCAGCATACAATACAGATGCTTTCTTAGTGTCTACGTATGGGTTTTCGAACAATCCCATTCTGAATTTTATACGAAGGATGTTACGAACAGCATCATCTACAGTCTTCATTGACACTTTTCCCTCTTTGATCAGTTCAGGCAGATATTTTACATAAGAGCCTGTTACCATCTCCATGTCCAGTCCGGCATTAGCTGATACTTCGGCAGCATGTTTGTCATCTTTTACAAATCCGTGTGGTATCATTTCGCCTATCGAGTTCCAGTCTGATACAACGAATCCGTCAAATTTCCATTCGTCACGCAAAATATTTCTCAGTATATAGCTGTTTCCTGATGCAGGGATACCGTCATTATCGTTAAATGAGGTCATCAGAGTAGCAGCGCCTGCTTTGATTGCTTCGTGGAAAGGTGGAAGATAAACATTGCGCATTTGTATCGGAGGTATATTTGTGCTGTTGTAGTCACGTCCGCCCTCTGCGGCTCCATAGCCAATGAAATGCTTTACACAGGCTGCTATTGATCCCGGATCGGCAAGATTTCCGTTACCCTGAAATCCGCGAACCATAGCTGCGCCGAGTTGTCCGCCCAGATATGAGTCTTCACCCAGACTTTCGGCAATACGTCCCCAGCGTGCATCACGCGAAATATCGAGCATCGGGGCAAAAGTCCATGTGATACCTGTCGAACGGGCTTCTACTGCCGCAATACGAGCACCATCTTCTACAAGTTGCGGACTGAATGATGCCGCTTGTCCTAGCGGAATAGGGAATATGGTTTTAAATCCATGAATAACATCACGTCCTATAATCAGCGGAATTCCAAGACGGCTGTTTTCTAAGGCGGCCTTCTGCATTTTGTTTACCATTTCGGGATCGGAAATATTCAGTAACGAACCGATTTTACCTTCTTTGATAGGTTGGGTAAAATTCTTGTCCAACATTTTCTCCGCCTCTTGTCTGATGAGTTTTATTTTCTCATCTTTGGTCATTTCAGCAGGCTTCTTCTGTCCCTGACCTCCGGCAATACCCATTCTGACAAGGAAACTATCCATGTCGTCATCGCTGTATTGTGCAATGGCTTTATCGTCTACGGCAAAGAAGCTTAACTGATTCATCTGTCCGATTTTCTCTTCCAGTGTCATTCTCGATAACAGGTCTTCGACTCGCTTCTCTACGTCATTTTGTGCATAGCCCGCCGAGAATAATCCGGATAGGGCAAGTATGCCTAATAATCCTAACTTTTTGATTTTCATGATCTCTATAGCTTATTTTTGATATACTCTTACATAATCTATTTCGTAACGCGCCGGGAATATGGCGGGATCTACTCCTTCGAGGCCGCCCCAGTCTCCTCCTATGGCAAGGTTTAGCTTGAGGTAGAAAGGTGCGTTGAACGGCCATGTGGTTTTATCATTCTTCTTATCGTTTTCGAATGTGAAGTAGTTATTGCCATCTACATAGCCTTTTATATAGTCCTCTGTCCATTCCAGTCCGTAAACATGAAATTCGGTTTCGGCATTCGTTATGTCCAGAGTTGCTGTTTTTTCTGTTTTAATGGCATGGTTATATGTTTTTGTGTGTACAGATGACTGTGTAACATCGGGTCTGTAGCCTACATATTCCATGATGTCTATTTCACCGTCGAGCGGCCAGTGTTGGAAATTTTCGGGAAGCATCCAGAATGCAGCCCATGTACCCTTTCCTCCGGGAACTTTGGCGCGCATCTCGAAATATCCGTATTTCCATGATTTTTTTGTGTTCATGCGGGCGGATATGATATCCGAACCCTGATATGGCACTGTTAATTTGTGTGCTGTAATGATAAGAGAACCGTTTTCTATTTTGGCGACAGTATCGTTCTCATATACACGGTCGACATAGTTTTGAAGCTCATGATTTCCCCATCCATGATTTCCTGTTTCGAATGACCATTCATTATTAGGCAGAGGTAATATTCCATTTTTAGGTGAGTCGTTGAACTCATCTTGCCATACGAGTTTATAACCTTTTGGGATATAGTTCTCTTCCGGATTAGAAGGGTTTTCCTTACTGCTTTGCGCACAGGCTGTGCATAGAAACAGAGATATAAGAAGGGAATATATGATTTTCATGGTCTTGGTTATTAGAGATAATACAGGCTGCCCGGTAAGAAAAGCCTTGCGCAGGCAGCCTGAATATAATAGTTAGTGAAGTGTGATCTTCTTAATACGGATTTTGAGCAAGAGAGCCTTTAGATGCTTCGATCTCTCCTTGAGGGATCGGAAGGTGTTTTTTGTTCTGTGTCCACTGAATACGCTCCGGTATAGCATCTGCGCCACTTGGAAGTTTTCCTCCTTTTGGTTTCAGTACTTCGGCAGCTTTATCGAAGCGAACTAAGTCGAAATAGCGTTTTCCTTCACCTACGAACTCCCGACGGCGTTCAAGCAGAATATTGTCAAGGTTAGCAGCGATAGAAGACACTCCGGCACGGGTACGAATCTGATCAAGATAACCTTGTGCCGAGCCATCACCTGTACGTAATGCTAGTTCTGCAGCATTCAACAATGTTTCGGCATAACGGTAGATGCGAAGATTGTTGTCCCAGTTGAGGTTGCTGTCTCCTGTTGCACCGGCACTTCCACCGGTACGGCCTAAATATTTTCTCAGGAAAAAGCCGGTATCCTGATAACGTCCTTTATATTTAACGTCTATACCTTTAGTTGCATTTTCTGCGATGTATTTCTGTATATTGAGGATGCCTGCGTCACGGCGTTTGTCTCCTTCTTCGTAGGCATCGTAAGCTTCTTTAGCAACAGGTTCAAATCCCCAGCCACCTTCAAATTCAGGGCTATTGCTTAGCTCATTAATACCGATCATGGACGGAAGTACTGTTCCTCCGGTAGCTTCAGCATCACCCCAAGTCCTTTTACCTCCTTGAGATATATAGTTGATGTCGAAAATAGTCTCATTATTCCACTCATATGCTGATTCCCATAGGTTTGCAAATGGCTGCAAAGAATACTGCCCCGAAGTAATAATGCTCTTCATATAACCTAGCGCCTTGCTGTATTTCGATTCGTCTTTCTGATTCATTACAAATTCGGCATATATCATTGCCCCCATAGCCTGAGTTGCCCGTCCTGCCCATTTTGCATCCGATTGTTTCATTGGCAGTACGTTACTATCAAGTACATCTGCCAGATCAGCTTCTATCAGATTATAAATTTCGTCAGCCGATTTCTGTTCTGCTATATAAGGAAAAGTAAGGTTTGTATCATAATAAGGAACATTTCCCCATAATTTCCACAATACGGAATAATACCATGCACGTAATACACGTGCTTCCGCTATATACTTCGCTCTGTCGGAATCAGACATTTCCATCTCGTTTGCATATTGTATGATGAGATTCGAACGGTTGATACCTGTATAGCTGGCACTCCATGCTCCGTCAATCGAATTGTTAGGGTCAGATTTGTACTGTGAGATCAGGTGTATCTGCCCTTGGTCACTGGTATTCTCTCCTCCTACATATACGTCATCGCTCATGGAATCAAAAACAAAACATAATGGTGCCCATCCTCTGTAATAATCATACCATTGCATAGGTTGGTATGCTGCAGTTACCGATTCCATAATACGGCTATCTGAATTGTAATATCCATCTACTGGCAGCTTACTTGATGGTTCGACAGATAAGAAATCGTCTCCGCATGAAGTGACTCCGAACATGGCCAGAGCAATACCACAAGTTATTATTATTTTTTTCATATCGTTTATCTTTTTCTATGTATTAAAAATTAAGATTGAAGCCAACAGTAAAGGTGCGAGCCTGTGGATATATACCCTTGTCGATACCACTTGATCTTGAATCGTTATAAGCAATTTCCGGATCAAACCCTTTGTAGCTGGTAAATGTCAATAGATTTTCGGCTGCTACGTACACTCTCAGGCTGGAAATAAATGCTTTACTTGTTAATGCTTTTGGTAAGGTGTAACCTAATTGGATGTTTTTCAGGCGCATGTAAGAACCATTCTTAATATAAAGGTCTGATACACGGTTATTATCATTATTATTTGTCCATGAGAAACGAGGTATTTTATTTGAAGTACCTTCTCCATGCCAGCGACCCATCATTTCTTCAGGAAGATTTGAGTAGCTTAAATCTACTCGGCGGGTTGCATCAAAAATATCGTTCCCTATCGTTCCCGAAATCAGCATGCTGAAGTCGATATCTTTCCATGCAGCTTGGAAGTTGAAACCGTATGTCCAATCCGGAGTTCCTTTTCCTATTTTGGTCTTATCTTCATCGCCAATTGCTCCATTATTGTCATAATCTACAAATATTACATCCCCCGGTTGCGCATTCGGCTGTAGTTTTTCACCCTTATCATTTACATAAGCATCGATCTGGGCTTGGTTTTGGAAAATACCGTTTGTTTTGTATCCATAGAAGTACGGGTATGTCTGGCCATTTTCGGCACGGCTTACATTTCCTATTATGTGTACGTGGTCATACATTTCATATCCATCTGCATTACCCAGTTTGATTAGTTTGTTCTTCAGGTAGCTGAGGTTTAATCCTGTTCTGAAATTCCAGTCCCCTGCTCCAAATTTATAGCCCAGATCCATTTCTATACCTGAGTTTTCCATATCTCCGACATTACCCCATGGTAGTGGTGCTCCCAGATAGTTAGGAACGCTCATTTGTTTCAGCATACCATTGGTTTTCTTTTTGAAGTAATCAATAGAGAATGTTAATGAATTTCTTAAGAAGCCAAAGTCAAGACCTGCATCATACTGTTCAGACTCTTCCCATTTCAGGTCAGGGTTTGGTGTTCCTGTGGGTCTACTACCTCCAGTGATGGCTTGGTTAGCCCCTCCTCCAAACACGTAGTTGGATCCCATCTGAGCGTAAGCAGTGTAGAGGAATGGGTCAATCTTTTCATTACCATTTTTACCCCATGACAGGCGCAGTTTAGTGCTTGTAAGCCAGTTTGGACGGTCTTCCATGAATTTTTCGTTTGTGATATTCCATCCTACAGAAACAGAGGGGAATGTAGCCCATTTGTTATTTGGACCGAATTTTGAAGAGCCGTCACGGCGTATAGTGAACTGTAACATATAACGTTCGTCATAGTTGTAGCTCAAACGTCCAAAATATGAGGCCAATGTTTCAGGATCAAATTTTCCGCCTTCTGCCATTTGTTTTCCGTCTGAAGCTAATCCTGTAGTAAAGTCAAGATTTGCTTTATCTCCGTCCAGTTCTATCATGTCTAATCTCTCTCCTTTAAGGCGACGTCCAGTCGTTTCTTTTGCCGACTGCCCCAAAACTACTGCAAATGAATGGCCATTAAACGTTTTGTCATAAGTCAATACATTTTCAATTTGCCATGTTGCTTGACGGTTCATCTCCGACCATACTTTCGATTTATCATTTTTAGCATCATATGCTAAATAATTAGGTCGACTCCATCCATCAGTACCGTAAAAAGCAAGGTCGGTACCATATGATGTTTTAAACTTCAGGTTATCCCAGACAGATAATTCGGCAAAGAAGCTAGCAACAAATTTGTCTGTATTGTATTTTTCTCCCGGTAGAGATAGGTATGCCAGCGGGTTAGATAGTTCGTTGAAGCCTCTGTCCGGAATATTCAATAATTTGCCGGTTTTAGCATCTCTTATAGGGCTGCCATATATACTTGTATCAATACCATGTTCTTTTATCAAATCTGCTTCATTGTCAGCATATACACTCATTAATGGGGAAAGAAAAATTGCATTACCTAATGCTGATCCGGTAAGGCTGTTTGTTTCTATAGTTGTATTGTTTATGCGGGAATAGGATGCATTTACACCGATCACCATTTTCTTCAACCAGTTACGGTCTTTGCTTTCGTCAAACAAAGTATAATTGGTATTGGAGCGCATGGTCATACGTTTGTAGTTCGAGCGTCCGTAGTCTCCACCTACAATACCTTCCTGATTGTAGTAGCCCAGTGATAAATAGTAGTTTATCCTGTCTGTAGCTCCACTTACACTTATCTGGTGATTTTGCACCGGTGCATCGTAGTTGAATGTTTCTTTTTGCCAATCGGTTCCTTTTCCGTATTGCTCGGGGTTTTGATAAATTACCTTCGCATTTTCGGTATAACTACTGGCTTCATTCATCAAGGTAGCATATTGGGTTCCATTCAGCACTTTACGTTCTTTCCAAGGACGTTGCCATCCGTAAGAGAAATCATAAGTAACTTTTACTTTTCCCTGTTTTCCACTTTTAGTTGTTACCAATACAACCCCATTGGCTGCACGCGTACCGTAAACAGCACCCGATGCCGCATCTTTCAGTATTTCGATGGATGCAATATCGGCCGGATTCAGGTAATCGATACCACCATCGACAGGCATACCGTCGATAATGTAAAGGGGATCTGAATCATTAATTGTACCTGTACCACGCACGCGGATTTTAGCCGATGCCCCCGGCTGTCCGGAAGAAGTAGTTACCTGTACACCCGAAACAAGACCTTGCAGGGCATTGTCTACTCGTGGTGCAGGAGAGCTAGCCAGATCATCAGCTGTAATCTTACTGATAGAGGCCGTTACTACACTTTTCTTTTGCACACCATAACCTACCACAACTACTTCGTCCAGCATTTGTTGTGATGTTTTCAAGCCTACGTTCAGTGTAGCTCCGCTTGCAATATGCTCCTGAGCGTCGTATCCTACATAGGTGAAAACAAGTGTTGCTCCCTCGGGTACTTTAATGGAATACTGACCGTCTACATCGGTCATTGTTCCGTTAGTAGTCCCTTTTTGGGCGACTGACACTCCAATTAATGTTTCTCCTGTTGCTGCATCAGTGACAACACCTTTTACATCGGTCGTTTGTCCGAATACAGTCAGAGAAGAAAAAAGAAATAGAGGAAGAATGATAAATAACACTTTCCAAAAGAAGGGTTCTCTCTTCATGATTGTTAAATTTAAGGTTGATTAAACTTTTTAATTTATAGTTAGATCTTTGTGAAGATTCTGATGCAAAACTACAGAGTTATTTTTGTTTTTTAAAGAAATTTAATACATCAAAAACTCAAATTATTTGCATTTCGAATACTACATCACTACTACATCTAATTTTTAATATGTTTATAATGAGTATTTTACTTAACAATATAATTCTCTTTGTATTTTTTTCAGTGAAATATTGTATATTTGAATTGTGGTAGACAAAAAAAGTAAAAGGTGTATAATACAAAAACATCTTATACTACACTAACATAGGTTTATGCAAAAAACAAGACATTTATCTATTCTTATCGTACTATTGTTCTTATCCGTATCGGGATATTCTTCCCCTATTTGGCAACGGAAGGTAGTCAACTATGAGCGAAACCAGTATGAGGCAGGGCCTCAGAACTGGATGATAGATCAGGCAGAAAACGGATGGATTTATTGTGCAAATAATAACGGACTGCTTGAGTTTGATGGGGTCAACTGGTCACTTTATCCGATCAGGAACCGTATTCTACGTTCACTGAAAATATATGATAATAAGATTTTTGTAGGAGGGAGTTCCGAGTTCGGTTATTTCGCTCCGGACAATATGGGCTTTCTGGTCTATAAATCCTTGTCGGGCAAAGTGAAAAATTGGGTAGGAGAAGTCTGGAAAATACTGATTGGGGAACAGAATATATATTTTGTAAGCGATAAGCATATTCATATATATAATGGCACTGAGGATATACAGACAGTGACTGTGGATAAAAAAATAGACTGCTCCAATATTATCGATGGTAGATTGTATGTAGGTACTCCCGATGGAATCTTCTATTTGACGAAAGGGAAAAAGATTCAATTTCTGGCATCGTCATCTTCGTTGGTGTCGCGAAAGATAGTGAGTATTTTGCCTTATGATGGTAAATTGCTCATAACAACAGCGCAATTCGGCTTATATATATTAGATGACGAGAATATTCAGAAAGTAAGTTCGGCAGCCAATGAGTTCATTGCGAAAAATCAGTTATTCAGTACATCCATACTTGGCTCGGTAGTTGCTTTGGGTTCGGTACAAAACGGAGTTTTTATGTTCGATCTTCAGAATCCATCATACAGAGAGTCGTATAATTTGGATAAGGGGCTGAGTAACAATACAGTGCTCAGTTCGTTTTTCGACAAGGAACAGAATCTGTGGCTCGGGCTGGATAAGGGGCTGAGCCTTATCGATCTGAATACTCCGATGCTCTATCTCTTTGCCACAGTGTCTCCTATAGGGACAGGCTACTGCTCTGCTACCTACAATAATGAACTTTATCTGGGTACCAATCAAGGGCTCTACAAATTGAATCCGGACGGAAGCTATAAATTGATAGCTAACTCAGAGGGACAGATATGGTCTATGGTATCATACGATAATTCTCTTTTTTGTTCGGGAGATAACGGTATCATGGTTATTTCCGGTAATAATGTTTATAAGATTGATGTTCCCAGTATATGGGAACTACATCCTTTGGGTATAGATAAGGATAAGATGATAGCAGGAACCTATTTCGGCTTGTATGTTATAGAGAAGAGAAACGGCAGGTGGGAACCTTCACACAGAGTAGAGGATTTCAATAATTCCAGCAGAGGGTTTATGCAGGATGACGAGGATGCATATAGCTTTTGGTTTGTCAACAATCAGCAGAAAGTAGAAAAAATAACCTTCGATAAGAGATTCGGAAAGATTATAAACAAAAAGCTATATACGCTTGGTGTCCGGGGCACAAGTGAGAATCTATTCTTCAGGCGGATCGACAATAATATGATCGTCTGCGGACTGGACGGTATTTATCAGTATAGCCGTATTACGGACAGCTTTATTCATTACGAACAATTGGAGTCAATGCTGGAAGGGGCTATATATTATGAATATTTGTCGATTGATGAAATGAAGAATATCTGGTTCGTATCAGATAAGAAGCTTAAGATATTGAAACACTCTGTCGGCGGATATAGTGCTCCTATATACAATTGGGGATTGTCAAATGAACTGATAACCAATCATGAGAATGTGTATTTATCTGATTCCGCATCTGCGATAGTTTCGGTAGACAATGCCTTTATAAGGATCGATCTGGCTAAGTCTGCCCATAACTTGAAAAATATAAAGACATATATAAAAAGTCTTACCAGTAGCCGTAACGATAGCATCCTTTGTAACGGGCAGGCAATAAAAGACATATCGATTCCATATTCCCTCAACTCTATAAAGATATATTATGCTGCTACAGATTTTACGCAGACGTCAGATATTCTGTATGTGTACAGGCTGAAAGGCCTGGAAGAAGAATGGAGTATTCCTTCACCGGAGGCGTCCAAAGAGTACACAAATCTACCTGAAGGAAGATACACTTTCGAGGTAAAAGCATTTGTTAACGGTAACACTGAATTTACAAATACGGCAACCATTACTTTTACGGTCAGCCCGCCTTGGTACAGGTCTCCTTTGGCATACAGCCTTTATTTTATGTTGATAGTACTGCTTTTGTTTCTGTTATACAAAAAGACAATAAGCAAACAAAAGAAAATTATTCTTCAGAAAGGGGAAGAATTGATAGCCCAGACAAAGCGGCACGAAGAAGAAACCAAACAGAAAGATCAGGAGATATATGCGCTTCAAAATGAAAATCTTAAAAATGAACTGCACTATAAGACGCAGGAAATGAACGGCTATGTTCTGAATATTATAAGGAAGAACGAAATGCTGGAAGAAGTGAAAAAAGATGCGCTTGGTATATCGAAAGCTATTGATGAAGAAAAGCAACTGAGTATCATCCGTCAGAAGGTAATGAGGCTTATCACTCAAATCAATAGTAATATAGAACATGATGTTGACTTTCAGGTGTTTCAGTCTAACTTCGACCTGATTCATCAGGATTTCTTCAAGCTTCTTGATGAAAGATTTCCCGATTTGAGCCGTAACGAGAAAATTCTATGTGCATACCTGAACATGAACCTGTCTTCGAAAGAAATTGCACCACTCTTAAATATTTCGGTACGTGGGGTGGAAGTAAACAGGTACAGGCTGCGCAAAAAAATGAATCTGGACAGGGACGTTAACCTATCGGAATTCCTCCATAATTTGAAATAATCTTCTGACATTTTGATATAGTACATAGCGGATACCTTCGGTTATTCGCTATCCGCTATTTATAAAAACTCATTTTTGAGGATAATAAAAATGTTTTTGTCTAAAAAATATGTTGCTAAATAGTATAAATATTTTTTATGTAAGCAATATAAATCTTATCTTCGGGAAGTTGTTTTTAATAATCGGAAGATCATGGAAATAAGACTCAGCGATATATTACCGGACTATCCCTCATTTGAAGAAGGAATACGCCGCGCACCCGATCGGGGTTATAAACTCACCCCTAGTCAGACCGAAACCGCACTGAAAAATGCTTTACGGTACATTCCTAACGAATTACATAAGACTCTGGCACCGGAGTTCCTCGAAGAACTGAAAACGCGCGGGCGTATCTACGGTTATCGTTATCGCCCGCAGGGAGATATCTATCCTAAGCCGATAGACCAATATAAAGGCAACTGTATAGAAGGTAAGGCTTTTCAGGTAATGATAGACAACAATCTGTGCTTCGATATAGCCTTGTATCCTTACGAGTTGGTAACTTACGGTGAAACAGGTCAGGTTTGTCAGAACTGGATGCAATATCGGTTAATAATGCAATATTTGGAGATACTCACCAGTGATCAGACACTTGTGATAGAATCGGGACATCCGCTCGGGTTGTTTAAGTCAAAACCCGATGCCCCACGCGTCATAATTACTAATTCTATGATGGTAGGGATGTTCGATAATCAGGCCGATTGGGAGATTGCAGCGCAGATGGGAGTTGCTAATTACGGGCAAATGACTGCCGGAGGCTGGATGTATATAGGCCCGCAGGGAATTGTGCATGGTACATTCAATACTTTGTTAAATGCCGGACGCTTAAAGCTAGGCATACCTCAGGATAAGAATCTGGCAGGTTACCTGTTCGTTTCTTCCGGCTTAGGAGGAATGAGCGGTGCACAGCCTAAAGCCGCCGACATAGCAGGAGCAGTATCTATTGTAGCCGAAGTTGACTATTCCCGTATCGAAACACGGTACAATCAGGGGTGGGTGCATCATATTGTATCAGACGAAAGAGAGGCTTTTAGGCTTGCCCAAAAAGCTCAAAGGGAAAAACGCGCATGTTCTATTGCCTTTCACGGTAATATAGTAGATTTGCTCGAACATGCGGAGATCAACAGAATACACATAGATCTTCTTTCCGACCAATCATCATGTCATGCGGTATATGAAGGAGGGTATTGCCCGATGGGTATATCTTTCGATGAGCGCACAAGGCTGTTGAAAGAGGACAGGGATAGATTCCGCATGCTGGTAGATAAATCTTTATGGCGTCATTTTGAAGTTATCAGGAAACTTGTGGCTTCGGGTACATATTTTTTCGACTATGGGAACTCATTTATGAAAGCCATATATGACTCAGGAGTAAAAGAAATATCCAAGAACGGAATAGATGAAAAGGACGGTTTTATCTGGCCTTCGTATGTAGAAGATATCATGGGTCCCGAACTATTCGACTATGGCTACGGGCCTTTCCGCTGGGTTTGCTTGAGCGGAAAGCACGAAGACCTTATAAGAACTGACCGTGCAGCAATGGAGTGCATCGATCCTTTGCGAAGGGGACAAGATAAAGACAATTATGATTGGATTCGCGATGCGGAGAAGAATCAGTTGGTTGTCGGTACACAAGCGCGAATCCTGTATCAGGACGCACTGGGACGGATGAATATTGCCCTGCGCTTCAATAAGCTTGTGCGCGATGGAGAAGTAGGGCCTATAATGTTGGGGCGCGATCATCACGATGTAAGCGGTACAGATTCTCCTTTCCGCGAAACGGCTAATATAAAAGACGGCAGTAATGTAATGGCCGATATGGCTGTACAGTGTTTTGCCGGTAATGCGGCACGAGGCATGAGCCTGATTGCACTTCACAATGGAGGGGGTGTCGGTATAGGTAAATCCATAAATGGAGGTTTCGGATTAGTTTGCGATGGCAGCGAACGAATCGATGAGATTATACGTTCATCTATGTTGTGGGATGTAATGGGAGGCGTGGCACGCCGATCATGGGCACGAAACGACCATGCAATGGAAACCTGCGAGACATTTAACCAATCACACCAGAATGAAGGTTATCATATAACTATGCCTTATGTAGCAGATGAAGACCTTATAAAAGACCTTTGTAAATAGAAATGAGAAAATTAATAGTACTTATACTTGCTGCTGTTTCTTTGACAGCTTTCTCCCAGACAATAGATTTAGAACGGAAGGCAATAGATATCACAGCAGAAGGGAAACTCCTTCACCGGCTGGAGATGGCGGCGTGGTATGGTTCGGATATTTTCATGGATAACTTTAAGGAGAAAGATCGGATAGGTGGTTACTTCTCATATATAGATAAAAACACCTCCAAATGTCTCTTCTTTTCTAAAGATGAAAGTCCCAAAGTACTTGGAGTCGTTTCATTCGGGGATATAAGTCTGGTGGAAACGGCAACCATAGATTTCAAGGAAAGAGATTTTAAGGACAGCGAAAAAGACCTTTACCTTATACGTACAAAAGCTTTGACTGAGATAAGAGAGGACTCTTTATTTAAGACTTATAGCAATTCCAACCTGAACCTGATTCCGCTTCTCGATAACGCAGGGGGAAAAGTATATGTACTGACAGGGCCTAAAAATGCAGGAGTGATACTCTTCGGAAACGATTATCTTCTGACATTCGACAAACAGGATAACCTGATAGATAAACAGCAGATACACCGCAATCTGATCCCTATACGATTCGACGACGAGGAGAAAGTCGATACTTCTGTGCATTTCCATGCTCCCGAAACCGGAGATTTTATAACCCCTACAGATGTTTGTACATTGATGCTGTATGCCAAATTCGCCAAATGGAAATACCATGTAGTGGTTTCCCGAGATTATGCCAGTGTATGGGATTGCGAGAATGAGATGCTAAGGATAATGACCAAAGAAGATTTTCAGAAAGTAGAACATGAATATTTTGGAGAGGAGGGTAGATGAAAAATGACTTTCACTGAAAAGAGAATATATGATGCTATCGATGAAATCCTGTGGAAAGATTGGGATCCGATAGGTATCAACGACAATGAAAATATACGGGACGAATACAGGTCTTACACACCTTATGTATTCCGGCTGAAAATGACGGGAGCTGATGCCGTAAAGATCGCGGAGCACTTGCATGGGCTGGTTCTGGAAAATATGGGGATGCAGAGCGACCTTGAACATTGCAAAGCCGTTGCCCGCAAGATATACAACGTATAAACAAAGAAACTAAATATAATATCATGAGTTCAAACAAAATTGTGGAGTGCGTGCCTAACTTCAGCGAAGGTCGCGATTTGGAAAAGGTAGAAAAAATAGCAGGAGCTTTTCGTGCAAAAGAAGGAGTGAAACTATTGGATTATAGTACCGATAAAGATCATAACCGTATGGTAGTTACAGTAGTAGGTGAGCCCGAAGCCTTGAAAAAAGCTGTGGTTGAAGCTATCGGAATCGCTGTGGATATTATTGATCTTACCAAACACACAGGACAGCATCCGCGTATGGGTGCAGTAGATGTTGTGCCGTTTATCCCTATCCGCAATGTGTCGATGGAAGAAGCCGTTGCCATGTCGAAAGATGTAGCGAAAGCTGTTGCCGACCGTTACGGATTACCTGTGTTTCTGTATGAAAAAGCAGCGTCTGCGCCTTATCGTGAAAATCTGGCAGCCATCCGCAAAGGGGAGTTTGAAGGACTGAAAGAAAAAATGACACAAGCTGAATGGAAACCCGATTTTGGACCAGAGCAGCCACATCCTACTGCCGGAGGTGTAGTCATAGGTGCACGTATGCCGTTAGTCGCTTACAATGTAAATCTGAATACCGATAAACTTGAAATAGCTGATGCTATTGCCAAAAAGGTGCGTTTCTTAGGCGGTGGTCTTCGTTTCTGTAAAGCAATGGGAGTAGAACTTACCGACAGGGGAATCGTACAGGTGTCGATGAATCTCACCGATTTTACCAAAACGGCAATTTACCGCGCTCACGAAATGGTGCGTATGGAAGCTAACCGTTATGGGGTGACTGTGGTAGGTGCAGAGATAATTGGCCTTGTCCCTATGGATGCGCTGATAGATACGGCTGCATACTATCTGGGACTGGAAGATTTCTCTACAAAGCAGGTTCTTGAAACTCATTTGATGGAGTGAGCCCCCTAGCCCCCGGAGGGGGAATGATAAACAAAGAAAAATATGAAAGAAAAATCTCCTTTATATACAGAAGCCTCCCCTATGGGGAGGTTTGGAGGGGCTGGTAATATCATCATAAAAAACGCCTCCCAACTGGTAACATGCAGTGGATTCTCTGCCAAGAAAGGTGGAGAAATGTCCGATCTGCATATTATCGAAAACGGTACAGTGATTATAACCGATGGGATAATCGCTTATGTCGGTAAAGATGCCGATTGTCCGCCACTATCCGATTATCCCGATCATAAGGTTGTAGATGTTATAGGTAAGGCGGTTTTGCCGGGCTTTGTAGATTCGCATACACATTTTGTCTTCGGAGGCTACAGGGAAGAAGAGTTCTCGTGGCGTATGCGTGGCGACAGTTATATGTCGATTATGGAACGTGGTGGCGGAATCCATAATACAATGACTGCTACGCGTAATGCATCATTCAATGAGTTGAAAGAAGCAGGGCGAAAACGGCTCGATTCCATGCTCAGACTTGGAGTTACTACCGTTGAAGGGAAGAGCGGTTACGGTATGAATAAGGAAACCGAACTGAAGCAACTCGAAGTGATGAAAGCCCTGAACGAGGAGCATCCTGTAGATATTGTCAGTACATTTATGGGTGCACATGCTACACCTGCCGAATACAAGGGAAGGGAAGACGCTTTCCTCGATTATATGATCAAGGAGGTAATGCCGGAAGTAAAAGCCGGAAATTTAGCTGAATGCTGCGACATCTTTTGCGAGAAGAATGTATTCGATATAGAGCAATCGAGAAGATACCTGAGTGCAGCTCGTGATCTTGGGTTCAAACTGAAAATACATGCCGATGAAATAGTAACACTTGGTGGCGCAGAACTTGCTGCCGAGCTGAAAGCCCTTTCGGCCGATCATTTGTTGCAGGCTTCTGATAAGGGTATTGCCGACCTTGCCGAAAGTGGCGTAGTTGCTACCTTGTTGCCTTGCACAGCCTTTTCATTGAAAGAGCATTATGCACGAGGGCGCTATATGGTAGATTCTGGCTGTGCTGTGGCTTTGGCTACCGACCTTAATCCCGGAAGTAGTTTCACCAATTCCATTCCATTGTTGTTTGCTTTGGCTTGTATTTATATGCAGTTGTCGCCGGAAGAAGCTGTAACTGCTCTCACTATCAATGGTGCAGCGGCAGTCGGCAGAGCAGGAACAGTCGGTAGTATAGATGTCGGCAAACAGGGTGATCTGGTGATTCTCGAATTTCCATCATATAAATTCCTGCCGTATCATATCGGGATGAATATTGTGGAAAGCGTAGTGAAGAACGGGATTCTTTATTAATTTCAAGATTTCAGGTTTCAAGTTTCAAAATTAATGGCTACAATAAAAAGATTTGAAGATTTAGATATTTGGAAACTGGCAAGAGAATTCTCCAAAGAAATTTATGAAATAACAAACAAAGGAGAATTTTCTAAAGATTTCCGGCTAAGAGATCAGATAAGAGCTTCTTCAGGTTCCATAATGGATAATATAGCGGAAGGCTTCGAACGAGATGGACGGAAAGAGTTTATACAATTCTTATACATCGCAAAAGGCTCTTGTGGGGAAGCTAGAAGCCAATTATACCGATCCTGCGATGTTGGTTATATTTCCAAAAATGATTTTGAAATTTATTATCAAAAAGCAATGATAATATCCCAATCGTTATCTAACTTTATTAAGTACCTAAGGCAAACCGAAATTAACGGACTAAAGAATAAATAATTAATAACTAATAACTAAGATTTCAGGCTGTCAATATTGAAATTTGAAACCTGAAATCTTGAAATTAAACTTAATACCATGTTAATCGACTTAACAATAAAAGAATTCCTTGCTAAAACAGCAGGAAGTGATCCGGTTCCCGGAGGAGGAAGTATTGCAGCTTTGAATGGAGCAATTGCTTCAGGTTTAGCTGAGATGGTTGCTAATCTGACTATCGGAAAGAAAAAATACGAAGACCGGGAAGAACAGATGAAGCAACTTGCTGCTTCTATGAACAACCATCAGGTGTTTTTCCTCAAAGACATAGATGCCGATTCGGATGCGTACAATAAAGTGTTCGCTGCTTTCAAACTGCCGAAGGAGACTGATGAAGAAAAGGCTGAGCGCAGCAAGCAAATACAGGCTGCGACAAAGATAGCCGCCGAAGTGCCTATGGAAGTTGCCCGTCGCGCTTATACTATCATGGGGCTGATTGCAGAGGTTGCCGAGAATGGAAACCAGAATGCTATAACAGACGCCTGTGTAAGCATGATGTCTGCCCGTACGGCTGTATTGGGCGCAATTCTGAATGTGAAGATCAATCTGTCTTCCCTCAAGGATGAGGCATACGTGGCAAAGATGAAGGCCGAATGCGACCAGTTGGAAAAAGATGCTATCGCTAAAGAACAGGAATTGTTGAGCAAAGTAAACAAAATGCTGTAAATATATGAAGAATGTCTACTATGTAGGTTCGGGGGAACTCGACTTTGAAATAATAGAAAGGATTATCAACAAGAACCTCAAGCTCGAACTTGCGCCGGAAGCTAAAGAACGCATACAAAAATGCAGGGATTATCTCGATGAAAAGATAGAATCGTCTAAAGAGCCGATGTATGGGATCACTACCGGTTTTGGGTCGTTGTGTAATATAAATATATCACCTGACGAACTGACCCGTTTGCAGGAAAATTTGGTGAAATCGCATGCTTGTAGTGTTGGCGAAGAGATTCCTACCGTTGTAGTTAAGCTGATGATGCTGTTGAAGGCACATGCTTTGTCGCTCGGATATAGCGGCGTGCAGGTGATTACTGTGCAGCGGATTATTGACTTTTTCAACAACGATATTATTCCTATCGTTTGCGATCGTGGTTCGCTGGGAGCATCGGGCGATCTGGCTCCACTGGCAAACCTGTTCCTGCCATTGATAGGTGTCGGCGATGTATATTATCAGGGCAAGAAGCGTGAGGCAATGAGCGTACTCGATGAATTTGGATGGAAACCTATTCGCCTGATGAGTAAGGAAGGACTGGCATTACTTAATGGTACGCAGTTTATGAGTGCCAATGGTGTGTTCGCTATGCTGAGAGCATTCAAGTTGTCGAAGAAAGCAGATGTTATTGCGGCTCTTTCACTCGAAGCCTTTGATGGGCTAATCGATCCGTTTTACGAAGGATTACACATTATGCGTCCGCATAGAGGTCAACAGGTCACTGCCGCCAATTTCAGAAAGCTACTCGATGGCAGTGAACTTATTTCGCGTAAAAAGGCTCATGTACAAGACCCTTATTCGTTCCGTTGCATCCCGCAAGTGCATGGCGCAACCAAAGATGCTATCAACTATGTGGCTTCTGTGCTTCTGACCGAGATAAATTCCGTAACGGATAATCCTACAATTTTCCCCGATGAAGATAAGATTGTTTCGGGAGGGAACTTCCATGGGCAGCCTTTGGCTATCACTTATGATTTTCTGGCTATTGCATTGGCTGAGCTTGGAAATATATCGGAGCGTCGTGTGGCTCAGTTGATAATGGGTCTACGCGGATTGCCTGAGTTTCTCGTTGCCAATCCGGGTGTAAATTCCGGCTTTATGATTCCGCAATATACTTCGGCTTCGATGGTGAGCCAGAATAAGATGTATTGCTATGCAGCGTCCAGTGATTCCATCGTTTCGTCTAATGGACAGGAGGATCATGTAAGTATGGGAGCAAATGCAGCAGTCAAGCTGTTCAAGATAATGGACAATCTGAATCATATACTGGCTATTGAGTTGATGAACGCCGCACAGGGAATCGACTTCCGTCGTCCTGCCAAGACCTCTCCTGTACTCGAAGAGTTTATGAAAGAATATCGTAAAGAAGTGGCTTTTGTGAAAGAAGATATTGTGATGTATAAAGAGATACACAAAACAGTAGCCTTTCTCAACAGGGCTTCTCTCGATTTTATTGATTGACAAAATAAAAGCATCGGGATCTTTGGTTTCGATGCTTTTCGTATCTGTTTTTCTTTGTGGAAAACAGGAGCTGAAATTGATAACTTTATGTAGCAAAATGACTCGTTTTTTTATTGGCTGAATTGCTCATTTTTCCTTTGGCTGTGCAGCTTTTAGAGAGGTATAGTTTTTTTATGACAAATTGATAATTTTAGCTTTTGTTTTATTCTTTTATTCCGATATAAAGCCTTAAATTTGTGAGGCGATCAATAAAACTTATATACAAACAGAGAATTAATAGATTTTAGAGTACACATCCCATTTGTGTTGCTCTTTTTCAATATAAGACCTAAAAACAGTTATGGGAAAAGAAATTAAATTTAGCCTCGTTTATCGTGACATGTGGCAATCGTCCGGCAAATATCAGCCGCGTGTCGACCAGTTAACACAAATTGCACCGGTGATTATCGATATGGGTTGTTTTGCCCGTGTAGAAACAAACGGTGGAGCTTTTGAGCAAGTTAATCTGCTTTACGGAGAAAATCCGAACAAATCGGTACGCGCATGGACAGCACCCTTCAACAAAGTAGGTATCCAGACTCACATGCTCGAACGTGGATTGAATGCACTGCGTATGTATCCTGTTCCAAAAGATGTGCGCCAGCTGATGTTTAAGGTGAAATGTGCACAGGGAACAAATATCTCCCGTTCGTTCGATGGGTTGAACGATCCGCGCAACCTTGAACTGTCGGTGAAGTACGCGAAAGAGGCAGGAATGATTTCCCAGACTGCACTTTGTATCACCCATTCCCCAATACATACAGTAGAGTATTATGTAAACTTTGCTGATAAACTGATCGACTTCGGAGCAGATGAAATCTGTCTGAAAGATATGGCCGGAGTTGGGCGTCCTGCTTTCTTGGGTAGGCTGGTGAAAGCATTGAAAGACAGACACCCGAATATTCCGATCGAATATCATGGACATACAGGTCCCGGATTCTCTGTAGCTTCTATGCTGGAAGTTGCACGCGCCGGAGCCGACTATCTCGATACAGCTATCGAGCCATTGGCTTGGGGTATGGTGCATCCAGATGTGATCACTATACAGGCTATGCTGAAAGATGCGGGCTTCCTGGTTCCTGATATCAATATGAGCGCTTATATGGAGGCTCGTGCATTGACTCAGTCTTTCATCGATGATTTCTTAGGATACTGGATTGACCCTTCTAACAAGTTCCTGAATTCATTACTTGTTGGTTGCGGACTTCCGGGCGGTATGATGGGATCGATGATGGCCGACCTGCGTAATATGCATCCTGCTATCAATATGGCACTTCGCAACAATGGCAAAGCTGAGGTTTCATTGAACGACCTTGTTGTACAGTTGTTCGAAGAAGTAGAATATATCTGGCCTAAACTTGGTTATCCACCATTGGTGACACCATTTAGCCAGTATGTGAAGAACATCGCATTGATGAATATCTTCGCTATGGCACAGGGTCAAGCACGCTTCTCTAACATTGATAAGGACAGCTGGAATATGATTCTTGGTAAGACAGGAACTCTTCCGGGCAAACTGGATGATGAAATCATTGAACTTGCTAAAGCTAAAGGTCTTGAATTCTATACAGGTAATCCGCAGGATGAATATCCTGATGCCCTTGACGAATATCGTAAGGAAATGGATGCAAACGGTTGGGAATACGGTGAGGATGATGAAGAGTTATTCGAACTTGCTATGCACGACCGTCAGTATCGTGATTATAAATCTGGTCTTGCTAAGCAACGCTTCAATGAAGACCTTGAAAAAATGAAGGAAAAGGCCGGTGCTCCTATTGTGGTTACCCGTCAGGTGATCGAGGTTCCTGCATTCGATGCAGAGGCTATTGCCGCTAAATATCCTGATGCTAAACCATTGCAGGCAACTGTAAGCGGACAGGTAATCTGGCAGATTGATGTAGATGACGTTTCTACCGCTCCTGTTATCGGAACAGAAGTCAAAGAAGGACAAACTGTATGCTTCATTCAAACCTATTACGGAATAGAAGAAGTGAAAGCATTGGCTTCAGGTAAGATCGTACAGATAGAAACTAAGCAGGGAGCTAAGGTTCAGAAGAATCAGGTACTTGCTTATATAAACTAATGGAGTTACAATAAGATATGAAAGAGAGTTTTTGAAAAGGAACTCTCTTTTTTCTTCTATACTTATGCCCAATATTAATATAAATACTTAAGATGAGATCACTTCTATATTTTCTATTGTTAGCTTGCTGTCTATCTACAATTAATGCCCAGACGACAAAGGACAAAAAATATACTATCTTACTTACCGGAGCCTCATTTGCCTCATCTAACAACGGATGGTTTGAACTCGGGTGTAAAGAACTGGGTGCAAAACCTATTAATCGGGCTGTTCCGGCTGAAGCTATAGCCGATGCTGCAAACAAAATGTCTAAAGGGGAATTATATTCCCGCAAAGAGCTTGAGAACATAGATGTATTTGTTATTATGCATGTACACGACAAAGATGTAGCTGATGAAACAGGATTAAAAGAAAACTATGAAGATTATACAGTCCCTTTCGATCGTTCTAATTACGCCGCAGCTTATGATTATGTAATAAAGCAGTATATAACAGAATGTTATAATCTTAAGTTTGATAAGAAATCGAAATATTACAATACTCCCGGCGGGAAGCCTGCTGTCATCGTTCTGTGTACGCATTGGCACGATGCCCGTACTGTGTTTAATCCTGCAATTCGCAAGCTAGGTGCGAAGTGGGGTTTTCCTGTAGTAGAATTTGATAAATATATCGGCTTCTCTAAAGATCACCTGCATCCGGTTACAGGAAAGCAATATAGTATTGTGTATGCTCACAATAATGAAAAAATTGGCGGTGTCGAATTTGGTTGGCATCCGTATGAGGGTAAGAGTCAATATATTCAGCAACGAATGGGAGCAATATTTGCCGACCTGATGAAAAAAGTTTTACCTTTGGAGCAATAATGCTTTATTATAAAGGACATATAACGGAATCGACCATGATCGGTATCTGGAAGATAGAAGAATCCAGAGGTGATCTGTTGTCTCTTTTGTCCCATCACGAGTGGGTGCAGAATATCTATACCGTCAGATCCGAATCGCGTGTCCTCGAAATCCTTTCTGCCCGCATACTGATAAAGGAGCTGTTGGGCGAAGAAAAGGAAGTACGATACAATCTGTCCGGTAAACCTTTCCTTGTCGACAAGTCATATCATATCAGCGTGTCACATACCAAGGGCTATGTAGCGGTAGCTATAAATAAGATAAAACATATTGGACTCGACATAGAGCAGATATCGGAAAAGATAAGGCGTGTGCAGAGCCGTCTGATAGCTGAGGGTGAATATATAGACAAAAATAACGAACTGGTGCATCTCCTGTTGCACTGGTCGGCAAAGGAAGCCATGTTTAAATTTATAGATACCAGCGGAGTAGACTTTCTGTATCATCTGTTTGTGGATACATTTACCCCAGAGGTTACAGGAACATTTACAGCAAACGAAACGCGTACCGAAACAAAGCACAGATTTCGTGCGTATTATAAGGTGGGTAAGGAGTTTGTTATGGTATGTCTGGAGGCCGAAGAATAGCCTCCAAACATTTTATATCTTTACTTTTTTAACAGGAAGTTGAAATCGTCCTTTGTTTTCAGTTCTTTTGGTTCTTCTCCGAACTTGAATATACGAGCCGATTTTTTGCCTATTAGTTTCAGGTTCTTTCCTTCCAGATTCAGCATTGTGCCTTCGCGTAACCCTACTACATACATATCAGGATTTTCGGTGATAAATTCCCTGATGCGGTCTTCGCGCGTTTCGCCTCCATGCCCTTTCGGATGTGCATCTAGATAATGCGGATTGATCTGGAAAGGTATCAGATCGGTTACGTCAAAACCTTTTGGGTCGATAATCGGCATATCGTTTGTTGTACGCAGGGTAGGGCAGGCTGCATTCGATCCTGCACTCCATCCGATGTATGGCACACCTTTTTTCACTCGCTTATTTATTAGTTTTATGATGCCGTTGTCGCGCATCGTACGTACCAGTTTCCATGTATTGCCTCCACCTACAACAATGGCCTCGGCTTCTTCCACTGCTTTTTTAGGATCATCGAAGTGATGAATGCTCACTACGCTGTGTCCTATTTCTTTAAAGCGGTTGTTCACTTTAGCTTCGTATTCATCGTACGAAAAGGTTACTGCAGCATAAGGGATAAACAGGGCTTTTACAGGCTTGTCACCCAAAAACTCTTTGATGTTATACTTCGGATAGTCCAGATAAGGCTCTCCGGGATTGGTTGAATTGCTGATAAGTAATAATCTCATGGTTTCAACTTATTTATGTGTTTTTACAAATATACGAAACTATTTTCAGTTGGCGCTCCGAGACGATTATCAATAGAGGTGACAACCAGCGGTCGCAGGAACGAAATGTATGTAAAAATGACACGTTCGTAGCTGTCTTTTACTTGCCACGACTTTTAAGTCGTGGGTTATAAGTCTCACTGAAAATGACTTTAGTCAAAATATTTTGGCTAAAGCCATTCCATATCTCACTATATATTCCTCCAGCTAAAGCAGGAGGCAATTGTCAATTTTCGTCAGTTAGCTGCCACCAAATAAACGAAAATAGATAACGGATAAAAACTGATAATCCTTACTTTCCTTTCTTCGAGTTTTCGTAGTCGGTGATAAATCCCCTGCACATCCAGTTGGCAAGAGCCTGCCTGTTGTTAGGATCGAGGAACCTGCGTTGATCGAAGCTGTTTTGTATATTTCCCAGTTCGGCGTATATGCCTACCGGAGTAGTATTGTCCAGCACATACAGGCTGCGTGTACTCACCGTCCCTGTAAATCCACGTCTGGGTTGATGTTTGTCGTAGTGGCTCGAAAAAGTATTGCGCATAGTGTTTGCAAGCTTTTTGCCGTTATTGCTATTTTTTGAGTGGTAGAAGAATACATCTAGCTGCTGTTTCTTACTGCGGCTGTCTACATGCACAAATACTGCCCTTTTATATTTATCCTTTGACTTAGCAGCCAGACTGTTTATCTTGTCGCTCCGTTGTTTCAGCCTTTTCAGTTGGTTCAATGGTATTGCTTTCCCCATACAAGTCTCCCTGTTGCTGTTTGCCAGATATCTGTCATCACGAATTCCGTCTTTGGCATCCTGTATGATCATATATACGGTTGCTCCCTCTTCGAGCAGGTTGCGCGCAAGACGCAGGGTTATATCATAGGCATATTCGTCTTCGTGAAGTTCGCGCCCGTCTACCTTTCCTATTGCGCCCGGATCGGGGCCTCCATGTCCGCTGGAAAGGAAAAATGTAGCACCTTTCAGTTTACTCGATTTGACAGTATAATCCTGATATTTTGTCCCGAACAGTTTATTTTGCCGCTTCGTGCCTTTCTGTGTACTTGCAGTATTGGCAGTATTGCTTGCGGATGTGGAAGTCTTGATAGTTTCCTTTTTCCCCGATAGAGGAGGCAGCACATAGGTGACACCTTTGAGCAGGCTGTTGTTTCGTCCGAATTTACCTTTATTGAGTTCTATAAATTGTTTGCGGTGGCCGACTTCTGTACGTTTATGCCGTATCAGGAAGTTATCAATCCCCTCACCATTTCGGGGCGTTCCTTTGTCGGTCTGCGCAAAAATACCAGTGCATGTAGTAAATAAAAAGAAAGTAATAATATATAATATACGCTTCATAGGCTCTTCAATCAACTATCCGTTAAAACAGATAGCCGGGCTATTATGTTTGCGGCTCTTTGCAAAAATAGTCAGAATCATATAAAAAACAAAACCGATGCCCTGTCGGACACCGGTTTTATATGTTAATAAGCTATTATTCTTATTTTTTGCGTTGAACGCGTTTCCATCCGTAAACAGCTTTTGCACCAAGCTCTTCTTCGATGCGAAGAAGCTGGTTGTATTTAGCCATACGGTCTGTGCGGCTAAGCGAACCTGTTTTGATTTGTCCAGAATTTGTAGCAACTGCGATGTCAGCGATTGTAGCATCTTCAGTTTCACCCGAACGGTGAGAAGTAACGCTGGTGTAACCTGCGCGGTGAGCCATTTCGATAGCATCCAGTGTTTCTGAAAGCGTACCGATTTGGTTTACTTTGATCAGGATAGAGTTAGCACATCCGCCTTCGATACCTTTTTGAAGGAAGTCAACGTTAGTTACGAACAAGTCGTCACCTACAAGCTGAACTTTGTCACCGATAGCATCGGTAAGTTTTTTCCATCCGTCCCAGTCGTTTTCGTCCATACCGTCTTCGATAGAGTCGATAGGATATTTTTCAGTAAGTTCTTTAAGGAATTTAACCTGATCGGCAGCTTTGCGTTTAGCAGCTTTTTTACCTTCAAATTTACTATAGTCGTAAACTTTAGCAGTCTTGTCATAGAACTCAGAAGCAGCACAGTCAAGAGCGATAGTCACTTCTTTTCCTGCTTTGTAACCTGCATCTTTGATTGCTTTCAGGATAGACTCAAGAGCGTCTTCTGTTCCGTTAAGAGCAGGAGCAAAACCTCCTTCGTCACCTACTGCTGTACTAAGACCACGATCGTGAAGAACTTTTTTCAGTGCGTGGAAAATTTCAGCACCCATTCTCAGAGCTTCTTTGAAAGATTTAGCACCTACAGGGCGGATCATAAATTCCTGGAATGCGATAGGAGCATCAGAGTGAGAACCACCATTGATGATGTTCATCATCGGCACAGGCAGTGTATATGTATTAGTACCACCAATGTAGCGATACAATGGAAGTTCAAGATAGTTTGCAGCAGCTTTAGCAACAGCAAGAGAAACTCCTAATATAGCGTTAGCACCAAGTTTCGATTTTGTTTTTGTACCGTCAAGTTTGATCATTTGATGGTCGATACCTCTCTGATCGAGAGAAGACTCACCTAACAGTGCAGGAGCAATAATTTTGTTTACGTTATCTACGGCTTTAGTTACACCTTTACCAAGATATCTTTTTTTGTCTCCGTCGCGAAGTTCAAGAGCTTCGTTTTCACCTGTTGAAGCACCCGATGGAACAGCAGCGCGACCCATAATACCGCATTCTAGTGTTACATCAACTTCGATTGTAGGATTTCCTCTTGAATCCAAGATCTCACGTGCGAAAATTTTTTCGATTCTCATTGTTTTTATCAATTTAGAAATGAATAATGTATATTGTTTTCTCGTTTGTTAAATTTGACCAACAAAATTACTTCTTTTTCTTGTATTTAGCCAATTATATAGGTGGAAATTATCGGTTTTTTGTATTTCTAACAAATCCGGAAAACGTAATAGGACTTTTGGCTTTGCTATTTGGACAAATATATGAAAAGTGAAAATGAAGAATGAAAAAGTTTATCTATATGTCAGGAACAATTATAAATTATGAGTTATGAATTATGAATTCGCAGAATCAACGGAGTCAATGTAGGAGCGTACCCTTGTGGTCACCTGATTGGGGAAAGCGATCTTTGAAATCAGTTAATTAATAGGTAATATAGAAAGTAACAAAGAATCAAAACAGTATAAATCCATTACTTTCGTTACATTTTAGTTAAAATTGCAAATATGGAGGGGCAGTGGCTTGTTCCTGCCTGTTTATTGCATAGGCGGGCACCCATAAGGGATACCCCTACTAGGGTAGAAAGTAATAAGAATTGAAAACAATGCAAATCCGTTACATTCGTTACTTTTTAGTTAAAATTATTCTTCTCTAATATTTGCCTTGTTTTGCGATCACTTTCTGTTTTTTTACTTCCTTTATAATAAAAGCTTATCCGGATTTCGATTATGTTTTATAACTTGCATCTGTTTTTTATCCCAGTGATAAAATCATGTCCTAAAATCATTAAAGATCGACTATGTTACCTGCCAATTATCAGCAACTGAAAGATGAATTGTCGAGGACAATTCCTGCCAAACGTATAATTACCAATCCGCTGCAACTGCTTGCTTACGGAACTGATGCCAGTTTTTACCGCCTGATACCTAAAATAGTGGTGCAGGTGCACAGCGAGGAAGAGGCTGTGGAAGTAATCAGACAAACAGCCCGGCTGAATATTCCTGTGACATACCGTGCTGCGGGAACAAGTCTTTCGGGGCAGGCTATCAGCGATTCGGTACTGATGGTAGCAACACACGAATGGCGCAAATACACTATTCTGGATGATGAGGCATTGGCTATAAAATTGCAACCGGGTATTACAGGTGCGCGGGCGAATGTATATCTGAAACCGTTCGGGAGAAAGATCGGTCCCGATCCGGCATCTATCAATGCAGCAATGATCGGTGGTATTGCTTCCAACAACGCCAGTGGTATGTGTTGCGGTACTGATCAGAATTCGTACAAAACGATTGCTGATATTCGCATTGTTCTCTACGATGGTACTATACTGGATACGGCAGACGAAAATAGTAAAAAAGCGTTCAGGGAAAAGCACTCCGAAATCATAAAAGAGATAGAACAATTGCGGGATGAAATAAAAGCGGATAATGTATTGAACGAACGTATAAAACGCAAGTTTAAGATTAAAAATACAACCGGATACAGCATAAACGCATTGGTAGACTATGAGGATCCGATAGACATTATAAAGCACCTGATGATAGGTTCGGAGGGTACACTGGCATTCATCTCCGATATTACATACAATACTGTAGTAGACGAGAAGTACAAGGCCTGTACGCTGATGATATATGAAACGATAGAAACCGCATGCGATGTAGTTCCTCTACTCAAGCAAACGCCTGTTTCGGCGGTAGAGCTTCTCGACAGGGATTCGATACGGTCTATCGAGGATGATCCTGAAGCGCCTGCCTATTTCCGTGCTCTACCCGAAACAGCCTGTTTGCTGCTGGTAGAAATACAAGGGGATAATACGGAAATAATGGAACAAAAGGAGAAGGCGATACGAGAGGCAATTGTATCCATACCGACCATACAGCCATATAGATTTACCTCCGATCCGAAGGAATACAATTTCAATTGGAAAGCGCGTAAAGGCTTATTATCTTCTATCGGCGGTCTGCGTAAAACGGGTACTACCTGCCTGATAGAAGATGTGGCATTTCCTGTTGCCCGTCTGGGGGAGGCATGTGTAGCCTTGAAAGAACTGTTTAAAAGGGCGGGTTATTCCGATGCTGTACTATACGGACATGCTCTCGATGGTAATTTTCATATCGTATTCTCTCAGGATTTCAATACGCCAAGTGAAGTACAGCGTTATGCTGACATGATGGACGAACTGGCTGATATTGTCGTTAACAAGTTTGACGGATCGCTAAAGGCTGAACATGGCACAGGACGCAATATGGCTCCGTTTGTAGAAAAAGAGTGGGGAGAGGCAGCTTATAAGATTATGCTGCGGATAAAGAAGGCTTTCGATCCGAACCATCTGATAAATCCGGGAGTAGTAATAAATGAGAATCCGAAGATACACCTCGAAAATCTGAAACCGCTTCCTGCTGTGAACGAAATTGTGGACAAGTGTATGGAGTGTGGATTCTGTGAGCCTAACTGTGTCGCCGAAGGGCTTACTTTGTCGCCACGCCAGCGCATTGTTATTGCCCGCGAAATATCCCGATTGACAGCAATGGGTGAGGATGCGGCAAGGCTGAAACAGATGCTTCACGATGCTAAATATTATTCGGACGAAACCTGTGCAACAGACGGGCTCTGCGGGCTTGTATGTCCGGTGAAGATAGATACAGGCAAGTTTATCAAAGACCTGCGCCACACCGAAGCTTCGCCTACTGCACATAAGATTGCCGGATATATTGGTAGCCATATGGCGGGTACGACTTCCATAGCACGAGGCGGACTCAATTTTGTGAATGCCTTTCATACCTTGCTGGGTAGTTCCCTCATGGGAGGTATTGCTTCAGCTATGCGTACAGTGTCATTCAAAGCCATTCCGAAATGGAACAGGGATATGCCTAAGGGTGCGCATAAGATAAAAGATACGATTGTAAATGACGGGCAGCCTGATAAAGTAGTTTATTTCCCGTCCTGTATCAACCGGTCGATGGGTAAATCGAAAGGATATGAAAAGGGTGATGTGGAACTGACACGTAAAACAATAGAACTGTTGGAGCGTGCAGGCTTTACTATCATTTACCCCGAAGGTATCAACAGCCTTTGTTGTGGTATGGCATTCAGCAGTAAAGGTCTGAAAGAGGAAGGTGCGCGTAAATCACAGGAATTGGAAGGAGCTCTTCTGAAAGCTTCCGAAAATGGTAAATATCCAGTGTTGTTCGATATGAGCCCTTGTTTCTATACCTTCCATGAAGCATATACGAATAAGAATCTGAAGATATATGACCCTGTGGAGTTTATGCTCGACTTTGTGATGCCTAAACTGGAGGTAAAACATCCCCGCGAAGTGGTGACTGTGTTCACTGTCTGCTCGGTAAAGAAGATAGGTATGGAACAGAAATTGCTCGAACTGGCGAAGTTGTGTTCTAAGGAAGTCGCTTTTGTAGAGTCTAACTGCTGCGGATTTGCGGGTGACAGAGGCTTTACTTATCCCGAGTTGAACAAGCATGGATTGAGGCATCTTAACGAGCAGGTTCCTGCCGATTGCAAAGACGGCTATTCTACCAGCCGTACTTGCGAGATAGGAATGAGCGAGTATAGTGACATCAACTTCAAGTCGATATTTTATCTGATAGATGAGGTGACGAAATAGTGGGCTATGATGCTTGAGTAATAAAATGAACAAGGCTATCCTCGCGGACAGCCCTGCTCTTGTTGTTTAATCTTAATATTTAGCTAATCACTTTTGAGTAATCAAGTTCGTTCTTATGTTGCTGTCTATTTCCATCCTTTTTATTGTGAGTAGTTCATTATTGCTGCCGTAAATGTTGATTTGGCAATCAGATTTGGTCGACCAGTTCTCGGTATTCTTGTCCCACTTGGTGTGTGTTGCATAAGATACCAGATCTCCTTCGCCATAGTTATATTCTATTTTGCTGACGCTTACCCAACCGGCTTCATCAATCCACCGGCTTATGGTCTTTTTGGTCATGCGACCGTCTGCGTCATACATATAGTTTGTTCTAGTTTCGGGTCTTTGGGAATTTTTGTCTACGCTGATGTATTCCTTGTTTAGCCCCAATGCTGTTTGCTCTTCATTGATGTATGTCTTTACATTTCTTGCGTTTAAGTCTGCTGTGAAAGTTAACGCTGCGAATACTGATGTTAAAATAATTGCTTTCATAATTGTATGTTTTTAAGTTGTTATTTTTATTTTAAAGTCTTATTGTTTTGGTGTATTAGATAACTAGTACACTGCAAATGTAAAGCAAAGTTTTTAATTACAAAACTTTTTCGATACTTTTTTTAAACTTTTTCTGAAATTAATTATATATAGTTGATTGTCAGGATTGTAAAAATGAACTTCGAAGTGTGTTTTATTTAACCGAAAAGAATATATGTATTTAAATTAATCATACAAATGCAAGAGTTCTAAATGGGATAAGAGATGAATGTTCTTTTAGTAACAAGATAGATAGAAAAAAATATCAGAAATAAATATTTTGCAGCAATAAGATAGGTTGTGCACAGTCTTTCCGCTTGTCTGATTTGTATAAAATTGGAACAGTTTCTTAATATTGTATATAAATCATGTTTTTTTGACGGTTTTGGCAAATAATTTTATCTTTGTGATTGACTGGTTGCGGGGAATATAATATACTGCTGGTTTTTCCGGTTTAGATAATTGAAACATGCCCTGCCCCTAAGCCCTAAAGTCTCAAACATGAAATACCTTTTATTTGCAATTCTTTTAATTGTCAATATATCCATCTTTGCACAAAAAAGATTTACCGTAAAAGGTAGAATAAGTAATGCCGAGACAGGAGAGGTTTTGGTGGGCGCGTCGATGGGGGTTCGGGAGTCACCGCAACAAGGTTGCTTTTCAGACGAATCGGGAAACTACTCGCTCACACTTCCCGCAGGAGAATACAATCTGATCTTTAAGTTGCTTGGCTACCATACCAAACAATTGAAGATAAGACTGGATAAGAATAGAACTCAGAATATCGATCTAGAACCCGAAGCCGTATCACTCAGCGCAGTGGAAGTATCTGCCACCAGAACAGACGAGAACATAAAAGGTGTACAGTCGGGTGTAGATAAATTGGAAATAGAAACTGTAAACAAGATTCCTGTCCTTTTAGGAGAAAGGGATATTCTGAAAACAATACAACTACTACCCGGAATACAATCGGCAGGAGAGGGGAACACCGGATTTTATGTTCGCGGAGGAAGCGATGACCAGAATCTGATACTTCTCGACAATGCTACTGTTTATAATCCATCCCATCTTTTCGGTTTCTTTTCTACATTCAATTCTGATGTGGTTGACAATATGACTGTCTATAAAGGTTCTATGCCTGTGCAATACGGAGGGCGGTTGTCTTCTACGCTGGATGTAGGTATGCGCGATGGTGATCTCAAAAAATTTCATCTGAACGGAGGCATTGGGCTTATCTCATCTAAGTTAACTCTCGAAGGGCCTATACAGAAAGAACGTTCGTCCTTTATTGTTTCTGCCCGCCGTACCTATGCCGATGCGCTGGCACATGCTATAGGTGTGGAACAGATAAAAGATTCAAAGCTTTATTTTTACGATCTCAATGCCAAACTCAGTTATGTGCTGTCTGACAAAGATAAACTGACATTGACTGCGTATCACGGGCAGGATAAACTGGGGCTGGACGAGGTGATGATGATGGACTGGGGAAATACGATTGCCAGTCTGAAATGGAATCATATATTCAATTCGGAGAGGACATCTACGACTACCCTTTCGTACACCAACTACAAATACAATGTAAGTGTAGACCTGACAACAGGTCTGAACATAGAGTCACATATAAAAGACTATAATCTAAATCAGGAATTTAACTTTTACCCCAATAGCAGGAATGCAATAAAGGCGGGTTTCTCTTCATCGTATCATCAGATAGTACCCGGAGACCTGACAAGTAAAGACCCGTTACAGCTTATAGTTACTCCCTATGCCCACCGCTATTCGTGGGAAAACGCGCTCTATGCTTCCCATAATGTGAAACTGCACGACCGTCTCGATCTGAGTTATGGACTACGGTTATCCTCGTTCAGCATATTGGGAGGAGGAGACTATTATGAGTTTAACGATAATCAGGAAATAATTAATATCATATCTACCAAGAATGGTGATTTTGTGAAAACATACTGGAATATAGAACCGCGCGTTTCCGTAGCTTATCGGTTGAATAAAACATCATCGCTGAAAGCCGCTTTTTCCCGTACTTCGCAACATATGCACTTGTTGTCGGCCTCCAATATGTCGAGCCCTGTGGACAGATGGATAGCAAATACGAATTACATAAAACCCGAAATCGCAAATCAGGTATCGCTCGGTTATTTCCGTAATTTCTCGGATAATAAATTTGAGTTTAGTGCCGAACTGTATTATAAAGACCTGCATAACCAGATAGACTACAAAGACGGTGCTGATGTGCATGGCAAAGAGTTGATCGAGACTGAATTGCTTTTCGGGAAGGGACGTGCTTACGGTCTCGAACTATTCCTGAAAAAGAAATTTGGGCGTTTCAACGGTTGGATTGGTTATACCCTTTCACGTACCGAGAAGAAGATAGATAAGATAAACGGAGGCAAGTGGTATGCAGCTAATCAGGATCGTACGCACGATGTTTCTGTTGTGGGAATATATGATCTGAGCAGGAAATGGACATTGTCGGCAACATGGGTGTTTGCGACAGGGAATCCGACCACATTTCCATCCGGAAAGTATGCTGTTGACGGACATGCCATTTACTACTACGGCGGACGTAACGAGTACCGTGCACCAGCCTTTCATCGCCTCGATCTGGGGGCTATATGGACACTGAAAAAGACAAAGCGTTATACATCCGAACTGGCATTCAGTGTATATAACGCCTATGCACGCAAAAATCCATATATCTACGGATTCAGACAGAATAAGGATAACAATAGGGTGTCGGAATCATATATGATTTATTTGTTCAGCGTCATACCTTCCATTTCGTGGAATTTCAAATTTTGAGAATTATGAGGTTTATATATAGTCTATTATTTATATTTCTAATATCGGCTACTTCGTGTGAAGAAGTCGTGACCCTCGACCTGAATACAGTTGATCCGATGAATGTAGTGGATGCCTTCATAACCGAAGGTTCGCCCTGCGTTGTGCTACTTACCAAATCGCAGGCATTTTATTCCAGCGAGCCATTCGAGCATATACCCGGTGCTACTATCGAATTGAGAAGTTCAGGTGGAGAATCGGAAATATTACAGGAGAGCATTAACGAACCGGGACTGTATCTATCATCTATGTTCGGCGTTGTAGGAGAAACCTACTATATAAAGATCAGTACGGGAGACGATATTTATGAAGCCAGTGCTACCATTCCCGAAGCTGTTCCTATCAACGAAGTATATATTTATGAAATAAAGGCGGGTGATAAGTCTTGGTTTTCCCCATCTATAGTGTTTGACGATCCGCCAGGTGTGACTAATTATTATTATACATTGCTGTATGTAAACGATAAACTGATGAGTAGCTTCTATCTGAACGATGATGAAAACAGGGATGGTCTTCAAACGCACCGTATTCTGTTTTTCGATAAGGAAGATAATGACGACGAAGACCTGAACGCAGGAGACCGGCTGAGGGTGGAGATGCAAAGCCTCGATGTAGGGATGTACACTTTTTACAAATCGTTGCGGTCGGTAGCAGAAGGTTCAAATCCTACAACAAATCTGTCGGGAGGAGCTTTAGGCTGCTTCAAAGCTTATAATACAAGTTATGGAAGCGCAGTAGTAAGCTCCGATATTATATATAACGGCGAAAAATAAGTATATTTGTACCTGATAAATGATAGTAATATAGTTGCGATATGTTCAAATTTCTCGGATTTTTACTTTTGATTGTTATTGTAGGATTCCTTTTGTTAGGTGTTGTACTCGGGCGTGTTATACGATTTTTCGGGCCATCCGATAATAAGAGAAATACAAGCCGTAGCCGTACCAATGATAGTAGTCGGCAAAGTACAAAGGAACCCGCTCAGAAGAAGTTCTCTAAAAACGAAGGGGAATATGTCCCTTTTGAAGAGGTAAAAGAAGACGAATAAAAATCAGCTATCAAAGTTGACCTTCTCCTCTATTATATATTCAGGCCTGCCTTTTACTTCGTCGAAAAGTACTCCGATGTACTGTCCCAATACTCCGACCGTCAGTAGCTGAATCCCTCCAAAGAATATTATGATTATGATGGTTGATGTCCATCCAGTGGTTGTGATTATGTAGCCAAATATATGTCCCAGCCATATCCATAGAGCATATGCGATGCCGACAATTACAGCTGCCAAACCCAGACTGATCGATAACATCAATGGTTTCTTTGAGAAATATAACAAAGCCTTTTTGGCAAAAGCCAGCATCTTTTTTACCGGATATTTTGTTTCACCTGCAAGGCGTGCATCCCTATCGTAGTAGAATGGAGTTTGTTTAAATCCTATCCATGCAATCAGCCCCCTTATATATTTCCCTTTTTCAGGTAGTTTGTTGAATGCGTCTATTGCTTTCCTGTCTATCAGCCTGAAGTCTCCTGTGTCGCGTGGAAATTCTACCTCCGACATACTATTCATCGTTTTGTAGAACATTTTTGCTGTCCATTTCTTGAATGCTGTTTCTCCTTTACGTTTTTTTCTTACGCAGTAAACAACACTGGCTTCTTCTTTCCGATGGGTTTCTATCAGGTCGGGTATCAGCTCGGGGGGGTCTTGCAGGTCTGCATCTATAATTACGGCAAGGTCTGTCGTGCAATTGTTTAGTCCTGCGGTAACAGCCGGCTGATGACCAAAGTTACGCGAAAAGTGGATGACCTTCACCTTGTTGTCTACACTTGCGATATGGTCTAATATATACCTCGTCTTGTCTTTACTGCCGTCGTTTATAAAGATAATGAACCCTTCTGCCTCTTTCAGGTTAAGCAGTACATCTTTAGTTCGTCTGTAAAATTCCTGTATAACTTCCTCTTCGTTATAGCAGGGTACGATAACTGATAATGTAAGCATTTATTACATTTTGAGTTTCTTCGAGCTTTTTTAATCTACCAGCTGATATATAGAATCCGGTGAATATGTATTGTCCGGCGAATAAATAAGCCAGTCGGTCAGTACATCTACAGGATATTCTTTTACATCACCTTCGTTGAGACCCGATATCCAGTAAGGCTGATTCAGCAACTTGCCTGTTATTTTATTATCGGTTATTGCCTGTACATCAAACCACAGGTGCTCCTTTTCGGTTTCGGCTTCGGCGTTGTCTACAGTGAGTCCGAGCTTTACGAGAAAAGTCCACTTGTCTTGTTCCTCTTCATCTTTTCCTGCAAACATCTTTTTGAAGAAAGATTTTTTTTCGGGCTCTTTGTGTTCTTTTCTGAATACTTTCTCAAAGGCAGCGAAACTCTCTTTGGCAAGGGCGCTCATTCTCGCCGTTTCTTCATTGTTGATATAGTATATCGGATTCTCTGCCAGTGTAGGGGCATATATTTCCGGCGAAATCATATTTCCGTCCTCTACAGCGAATAATATACCCGATGGTTCGGCATGTACATTATCAGCCTCATCGCGGTCGGAGGCTCCGCCCAATATATTTTGAGGCAGGTCTTTAAGAGCTTCCTCCCATCTCAGCCAGCACAGATTTATCCCCATACCGTCGTATCCGATGGTAAAGCGCTCTTTCTCTAGTGCAGGATGAGAGAGGAATTTTTTAACAGTCATGTTGATCATGGTCTGCATTTGTTCTGCACCCTGGCTAAAATTGAGCATTTCCAGTTCTACCGATCCGCAGCGATGCAACCCGTGTGTATGGAACCAGTATCTACGGTTGCCATCTTTCCCTTCCTCGTCATATACACAGTGCAGTACATACAGGTAGTCCGGCGAAGGCGGAATAGACGATTTAGCTGTCATACTCAGCCATTTTGCCGATAGCAGGCGGTAAGACATATGGTCGATTACCAGACTGGCATGTGGAACAATGGCATTGAGTATCTTTAGTTGCAAATGGAATGAGGTAAGTGGTTCCAGCTCGAAATACATAGATACTTCCAGATAGTATTCCTGCTCCATCGCTTTATGTAGAGATTCTTCATCTATTGAGTTGGCAAACCCGTAATCGCGCAGATTGAGATTCTTGGTACTGCATACATATAGTTCTACATTAAATGCGGTTTTTTTATACTCTATCTCGGCATTGAAACTCATAATGGATATCTCGCTGTCTACTTCGGCTTTGTTGAACGAAGCCAGCTTGAAATCCTTATTGTCGGCTAGTGCTTTCTCTATATGTGCGGCATTGAATTGGAAGTTCTTATCGGAAGGATAAATGCCCATTACAGAAGCCAGACCTGTTTCACCTTTACCCAGCAATTCGTATTTTTCATTATTATTCATAATAATGTATCTTATATTGTGTATATGTTATTGACTATTTACAAACTTAGTGAAAATATCGCTAGTAATAATTATAGCAGATAATATTTTAAAACATGGTTTGCCCGTACGAGCAGCAGATGAAGCCAAACAGCAAAATGGCTGAGAGTAAGATGGATTTCATGGTAAACAGGTTATATAAAAAACAAAGATAGCGATTCGCCGCTATCTTTGTCTGTATGTGGGGTTAGAATTTCTTAATTCCCATTATGTCGCGTACTTCGCTTAGTGTCTTCCTTGCGCTCTCGCGGGCTTTTTCGGCTCCTTCGGTAGCTACCTTGTGCAGGTAAGCGTCATTGTCGCGGATATCTTTTATACGCTCGCGTATAGGGTCTGTTACTTTTATAATGTCTTCAGCCAGTTGTTTTTTCAGGTCTCCGTAGCGTATTTCGCAAGTGTTCCATTTATCTTCGAAGTGCTGTACAACTTCTTCGGTAGAAACTACTTTCAGTATAGTGAACAGGTTCTCTATATAGTCCGGTTTTTCAGAGTCAGGTGCTTTCGGACCTTCATCTGTCAAGGCACGTTTTACTTTCTTTTCTATGCTTTTCGGATCTTCATCGAGATAGATGCAGTTACCTTCCGATTTACCCATCTTTCCGCTTCCGTCCAGTCCCGGTATTTTTATCAGTTCATGTCCAAAGTTATAAGCAACAGGTTCTTTAAAATATTCCACTCCGTACAGATTGTTGAAGCGGCGTGCAAACTTACGTGTCATTTCCAGATGCTGTTCCTGATCTTTACCCACAGGCACTTTGTCGGCATTGTGCATCAGTATGTCGGCAGCCATTAGTGTAGGGTAGGTGAGCAGTCCTGCATTTACGTTATCCTGATGTTTGCGGGCTTTTTCTTTGAATGATACAGTTTTGGATAGTTCGCCCAGATAAGCGTGCATATTCAGTAGGAGGTATAATTCACATACTTCCGGAACATCACTTTGGATATATATTGTCGAAATTTCGGGATCGATTCCTGCTGCCAGATATTCGGTCAGAACACCTTTCACATTTCCATGCAATAGTTTTGGGTCGGGATGCGTGGTCAGAGAGTGATAGTCGGCAATAAAGAAAAAACACTTATTTTCATATTGCATTCTGGTAAAGTTTCTCAATGCACCGTAGTAATTTCCCAGATGTAGATTTCCTGTAGAGCGGATACCGCTTAAAACTGTTTCCATATTTTGGTCTAAATTCTTTTTTCGGAAAGCAAAGATAGTCAAAATTCTGCAAAGCGATAACTATATCTTTCTTATTGTAGCTTTGAATTAAATCCTAAAATTTCTATCTTTGGGGAATGCCTTTAAATAATAGAAAAGATGTTTAAACCTGAAAGAATACTGACAGTATGTATGATACTGCTCTTGTCAATATCTGTAAATTTGTCTGCACAGAAAGTAGTAAAACTTTGGGATGGTAATCCTCCGACAGACAATGGACTGGAAAACCAAAGTCCTGAACTGACGATCTATTCACCGGAACAATCAAAAAATACGGGAATGGCTGTCGTTATTTGTCCGGGAGGAGGTTATGCAGGGTTAGCAATGGATCATGAAGGTAAGCAGGTCGCCGAATGGCTGGTTGGGCAGGGAATTACAGGTATCGTGCTGAAATATCGTTTGCCCAACAAACACAAGAATGTTCCGTTGGAAGATGCTCATCAGGCTATGCGCTATGTACGCGAACACGCGAGAGAACTGGGTGTAAAAGAGAATAAGATTGGTATTGCAGGATTTTCGGCCGGAGGACATCTGGCGTCTACTGTTTCTACGCATTATGCAGTTTTGGGAACGAGCACTCGCCCTGATTTTTCGATACTGTTCTATCCTGTGATTACAATGGAGATTGCTACGCATGGCGGATCTAAATTGAATCTGCTGGGCGATAAACCATCTGCAACAGATGTTTATACATTTTCTAATGAGAAGCAGGTGAATTCTAATACACCTCCTGCAATACTCCTGCTGAGTGACGACGACAAATCGGTATTACCAGTGAACAGCACTCTGTACTATGATGCGCTTAAAAGAAATAATATTGATGCAACAATGTATGTATTTCCGGAAGGAGGACATGGCTGGGGAATGAGAGACAGTTTTAAATACCACAAACAAATGCTCGACCTGTTGGGTATATGGTTAAAAGATGTTAAGTAGTGTACTAGATCGTAGAGTTCTAGTATACTAGAAAGAAGAGGAATATTAAAAACGAACAAGTAGTATACTATAAACTAGTAGACTAAAAAAACTAAAAAAATATGCAAAAAATAAAAGTAGTAAATCCCGTTGTAGAAATGGATGGGGACGAAATGACCCGTATCATCTGGCAGTATATAAAAGATAAACTGATACTTCCTTATGTGGATGTAGACCTAAAATATTACGACCTGAGTATCGAAAACCGCGATGCTACGGAGGATCAGGTAACGATAGACAGTGCAGAAGCCACACTCAAATACAAGGTTGCTGTGAAGTGTGCCACCATCACTCCCGATGAAGCTCGCGTGGAAGAATTTGGATTGAAAAAAATGTGGAAGTCACCGAACGGTACTATCCGTAATATTATCGGTGGAACAGTTTTTCGCGAGCCTATCATAATCAGTAATATTCCGCGATTGGTGAATACATGGACTCAGCCCATTATAATAGGGCGTCATGCCAATGCCGACCAATATAAAGCTACCGATTTCGTTACCAAAGGAAAAGGTACACTTACGCTTACTTTCACACCTGAGAATGGTGAGCCTCAATCATACACTGTATATAATTACAGTGGTGACGGTGTAGCAATGGGTATGTACAATACGGACGAATCCATCTACGGCTTTGCACACTCTTGTTTCCGTCTGGCATTGCAGAAGAAGTATCCGCTGTATCTGTCTACAAAAAATACGATACTGAAAGCTTATGACGGACGCTTCAAAGATATATTTCAGGAAGTGTACGAAAACGAATACAGAGCCGAATACCAGAAGGCAGGTATTACTTACGAACATCGCCTGATAGACGATATGGTAGCTGCCGCCCTGAAATGGAACGGAGGATTTGTATGGGCATGTAAAAACTACGATGGTGATGTGCAATCTGACACTGTTGCACAGGGATTCGGTTCGCTTGGACTGATGACCTCTGTTTTACTTACGCCCGATGGGCAGGTAATGGAAGCCGAAGCAGCCCATGGCACAGTAACCCGCCACTATCGTCAGCATCAACAAGGAAAAGAGACTTCTACCAATCCGATCGCTTCTATTTTTGCATGGACAAGAGGACTTGCACATCGTGGAAAACTGGATGGTAACCAGCCGTTGATAGACTTTGCCGATAAACTGGAAAAAACATGTGTAGAAACTGTGGAACAGGGTAAAATGACTAAAGACCTCGCACTGCTTGTACATGGCGACAAGATGCAGCGCACAGATTTCTTAAATACGGAAGACTTTCTGGATGCAATAGCTGAAGGATTGAAAGCGAAGTTAATGTAATACGGATAGAAATATTATAAATATAGGCGGTATAAAATCGTTTGATCTAACTGAAAAATTCCTATATTTGCTCTATTGTTATCACGAAAAATAAAATTAATAAACATACAGAAAATATGAAATTTGTCGTTTCCAGCACTGCATTGTTAAGCCACCTGCAAGCAATAAGCAAGGTGATTAACTCGAAAAACACGTTACCTATCCTCGATTGTTTCCTTCTGGAACTGGAGGGCTCTACTCTGAAACTGACAGCAGCCGATTCCGAAACTCGTCTGGTAACTTCACTCGAAGTGAACGAAGCCGATGGTAGCGGAAAATTTGCGGTAAATGCAAAGAACTTGCTTGATCCATTGAAGGAGCTTCCTGAGCAACCACTTACATTTGAGATAAATAACGAAAATCTGGAAACATTTATATATTTCCATAATGGTAAATATAATTTTGTCGGACAGAACGGAGATGACTATCCACAGCCTAAAGAGCTGAAAGATACTGCTGTGAGCCTGACTATAGACCCTCAGGTACTGTTTTCGGGAATCAACCGCACACTGTTTGCCAGTGCCGACGATGAGCTTCGTCCGGTGATGAATGGTGTATTCTTCGATATCACTACCGATGATCTTACTTTTGTAGCGTCGGACGGCCACAAACTTGTGCGCTGTAAGACAATGTCTGCAAAAGGAGCGGAGAGAGCTTCGTTCATCTTGCCGAAAAAACCTGCCAATCTGTTGAAGGCTATTCTTCCGAAAGAAGCGGAAACTGTGGAAATCCAGTTCGATGAAAACAATGCTTACATCAAAATGTCGAGCTATACAATGACTTGCCGTTTTATAGAGGGACGTTATCCAAATTACAATTCCGTAATTCCTCAGAACAATACAAACAAGGTGATCCTCGATCGTCAGGCTTTCCTTAATGCGCTGAAACGTGTTTCGGTATTCTCCAATCAGGCGAGCAACCTTATCAGGCTACAGTTGTCGGACAAGAATATTGTAGTTTCGGCTCAGGATATAGATTTCTCTACTGCTGCAGAAGAAACTATTCCATGCGACTATAGCGGTACAGCAATGAATATCGGATTCAAGTCGAGCTTCCTGATAGAGATTTTGACAAACATTCCGTCTACCGATATATCATTGGAACTCTCAGATCCGTCTCGTGCCGGCCTTATTATTCCTACCGAGAATGAAGAGAATGAAGATCTGTTGATGTTGCTGATGCCGATGATGCTGAACGACTAAGAACGCGATTATTAGAAACACGATAAAATAGACAGACTTTATCACTCTCGTTCAGGTTACAGGGTGATAAAGTCTTTTAATTAATAGCTTAAGCTTATGGAACTTAATTTAAAGAATCCCCTTATATTCTTCGACCTCGAAACCACAGGAACAGATACGGTAAAAGACCGTATAGTAGAGATATCTTATCTGAAAGTATATCCTAACGGAAAGGAAGAGATAAAAACCAAGAGGCTGAATCCTGAGATGCCTATTCCGGCTTCGGCTTCGGCGGTGCATGGGATATATGACGAAGATGTGAAGGATTGCCCTACATTCAAGCAAATAGCAAAGTCGCTTGCCGACCAGATGGAAGGGGCAGACTTGGCGGGGTTTAATTCGAGCCGTTTCGATATTCCTTTGCTTGCCGAAGAGTTTTTGCGTGCGGGGGTGGATATTGATTTCAGCAAGCGAAAGATGATAGATGTGCAGATTATCTTCCATAAGAAGGAGCAGCGTACATTGGAAGCAGCATATAAGTTCTATTGCGAAAAAGACCTGACGGATGCTCACTCGGCAGAAGCTGATACAAAAGCTACATATGAAGTCTTGAAAGCTCAGCTGGATAAATACCCTGACTTGGAAAACGATATAGAGAAACTGGCTTCGGAGTTCTCATTCTTCAACGACAATGTCGACTTGGCAGGGCGTATTATCCGAGATGAGAATGGGGTAGAAGTATTTAATTTCGGGAAACACAAAGGAAAATCAGTAGTAGAAGTTCTGAAAAAAGAACCTAGTTTCTATGCCTGGATGATGGATGCCGATTTTCCATTGAATACGAAGCAGGTATTGACTAAGATTAAGCTGAGGGAAATGCAGCGCTAAGCGAAGATGTTCAAAAAGCACTCATCTGCTTCATTGGCATCTTCATCAGTCGTAGGTCACATACCTTAGTATGCTCCCGTCCTACTGAGAATCGGCGGCTTTGCATCTAAGCACTTTTAGAACACTTCTTAAAGTATAAATTAAAGCATAAATAGGCTCTTAAAAATAAATGAGACAGCCTGTTTTCTTTTAGATATTATTGAGTGCCTGTTCAAGGTCGGCTCTGATATCGTCTATATTCTCTATTCCTACTGATATTCTCAATAGTCCCGGTATGGCTCCGGTTGCTATCTTCTCTTCTTCGGATAACTGCTCATGAGTGGTAGTTGCCGGATGTATGATGAGTGATTTGGCATCACCGACATTCGCCAAATGACTGATTAGTTTAAGCGAATTAATTAGTTTATCAGCATTTGTACCCGATCCTTTCACTTTGAAAGATAATACTCCACCGAATCCTCGCTTAAAGTATTTCTTTGCCAGTGAATGATATGGGCTACTTTCGAGTCCCGGATAATTCACGTATTCCACTTTAGGGTGTTGTTCGAGCCATTTAGCCAAAGCGAGTGCATTTTCTACATGACGTTCTACACGTAGGGAGAGAGTTTCAAGTCCTTGCAACAAGAGGAATGAATTGAATGGGCTAATTGTATTTCCCCAGTCACGTAATCCTTCTACGCGTGCCCTTATAGTAAATGCAATATTGCCAAAAGGACTACCAGCACCAAATGTGTCCCAGAAAACAAGACCATGATAACTGTCGGACGGTTGAGTGAACTCAGGGAATTTACCGTTTCCCCAGTTGAACTTACCACTATCGACAATAACGCCACCAAGCGATGTGCCATGTCCGCCGATCCATTTTGTAGCGCTTTCCACCACTACCGAAGCACCATGCTCCAATGGACGGAAAAGATAACCACCCGCACCGAAAGTATTATCAACTATCAGTGGTATGTCGTGCTTCTGAGCTACGGCAGCAATAGCCTCAAAATCCGGTATGTTAAGATCGGGGTTTCCGATTGTTTCCAGATAGAGGGCTTTTGTTTTGCTGTCTATAAGCTTTTCGAAAGATGCGGGTTCGTCATCAGGTGTAAACCGGGCTTCTACTCCCAGGCGTCTGAACTGTATTTTAAACTGATTGTATGTACCTCCATACAAGTGTGATGTGGTGATAAAATTATCTCCTGCCGACAGGATATTATTCAGAGCAATAAACTGTGCCGATTGTCCCGATGAAGTTGCCAGAGCCGAAGCTCCGCCTTCGAGAGCAGCAATACGTTTCTCGAAAATATCGGTAGTAGGATTCATCAGGCGGGTATAGATATTCCCGAATTTCCGCAAAGCGAAAAGGTCTGCTCCATACTGCGCATCATCGAATGTATATGAGCTGGTCTGATAGATAGGTACTGCACGCGAGCGTGTTACAGGTTCTTGTTCCTGTCCTGCATGGACTTGTAGTGTTTCAAATTTATAATTACTCATAGATATTTCTTAGTAAATTTAACGAATTAAGAGTAATTAGCTTACAGGCTAATTACTCTGTTTGGATAAGGATAACCAAACCTTTTTCAACTATTAACTATATAATGATTAAAGCGGATATTCTTCAAAAGCGTACAGCACAGTAGATAGGTAACGCTCGCCTGTATCAGGGAGTATTACAACTATATTTTTCCCTTTGTTCTCAGGCTTTTTGGCCAACTGTGCGGCAGCGAAGGCAGCAGCTCCGGAAGATATTCCTACGAGCAGACCTTCTTCGCGTGCCAGTTCGCGGCTGGTACGGATAGAATCGTCGTTGCTCACTTGAATGATTTCGTCTACTACAGATGCGTCGTAGGTTTTAGGAATAAATCCTGCCCCGATACCTTGTATTTTGTGTGGTCCCGGTTTTCCTCCCGATAATACCGGAGAATCGGCAGGCTCTACAGCTACGATCTTTACCTTAGGGTTATATTTTTTCAGCACTTCGCCTACACCACTTACTGTACCTCCGGTACCCACACCGGAAACAAAGATATCAACTTTACCATCAGTATCGCGCCATATCTCTTCGGCTGTTGTTTTGCGATGTACAGCAGGGTTGGCAGGGTTGGCAAATTGTTGTAGTATTACTGCTTTCGAATTCGATTTTTGCAGTTCTTCAGCTTTTGCTATTGCTCCTTTCATGCCATCAGGACCCGGAGTCAATACGATGTTTGCCCCTAAAGCTTTGAGTAGATTGCGTCGCTCTATACTCATCGTTTCGGGCATTGTCAGTGTTAGTTTATATCCTTTTGCTGCTGCAACGAATGCCAACCCGATGCCTGTATTACCGCTTGTGGGTTCTATCAATTCACTATCGGGTTTTAGTATGCCTGCTGCTTCGGCGTCTTCTATCATCGCATTTGCTATACGGTCTTTTACACTGGATGCAGGGTTGAAATATTCCAATTTTCCTATTACATGAGCATTAAGTCCATGCTTCTTGTTGAAGTTAGATAACTCAAGTAGAGGAGTATTTCCTATCAGGTCTGTGAGTTTTTTTGCTATTTTTCCCATAAGATTTATTTTTTATGTTTTAATTTATCTATAGTACAAAGATACGTGCTATTCACGGGTTGAGAAATCGCAAGAGTAAGGTATTTTTATACCATGTTTATGGTATATTTTGGGGATGGATATAATAAAAGTAAAAAACGTTAAGTGGGGGGTGATATATGGATTATTAGCATTATATTCGTAATGCCTTAAATAAAACCTAATAGAACTTCCTGATAATAAACAATAGTACATTGATAAACGTTTTAGAATAAACACTTTTTTTGTTAAACGTACATGGAGATATCCGAGCTATATAAGATTTATAAACAACATCCAGAAGTTTCAACCGATACCAGAAATGCCCCCAAAGGCTCTATCTTTTTTGCATTGAAAGGTGCGAATTTTAATGGTAACGAATACGCCGAAAAGGCGATTGATTCGGGATGTAGTTATGCGGTGGTGGACGAGGCTAAATATGTTACCCGTCCCAATATAATATTAGTAGATAATGCGCTCGAAACGTTACAGGAACTGGCTCGCCATCATCGTAAGCAGTTTAAGACTCCTGTGATTGGTATAACAGGAACGAATGGAAAGACAACAACAAAGGAGCTGATAACTTCCGTCCTTTCGCAGGAATATAATGTGTTGTCTACACAAGGCAATCTGAATAACCATATCGGAGTTCCATTGACTATATTGCGTATAAAGAAAGAGCACGAGATTGCTATTATAGAGATGGGTGCAAGCCATGTGGAAGAGATTAAATTCTTGTCGGAAATAGCACAACCGAATTACGGACTGATAACTAATATCGGTCACGCACATATCGAAGGCTTCGGCTCGTATGAGAATGTAATAAAAGCGAAAGGCGAACTGTACGAATATATAAGGAGTACACGTGACGGAAAGATATTTATTGACTTCGACAACAGTTTATTACGTGAAATGGCAGAAGGTATTACTTCTATTTATTACGGGTTTGAGGAAGATCTCTTTGTGTCGGGGCGGGTGATATCTATACGTCCTTATCTTGAATTTGAATGGAAGTTCGGGACGACGCGCAATAAGGTAAAAACAAAACTGATAGGTGAATATAATCTTCCGAATATATTAGCTGCCATTACTGTCGGCAAATATCTGGGAGTGAAAGCCTCTCTGATATGTAAGGCGATAGAAAGCTATGAGCCTACAAATAATAGGTCGCAGCTGAAAGAGACAAATAAGAATATGCTGATCATAGATGCATACAATGCCAACCCTACAAGTATGCACGCTGCTTTGGAAAACTTCGACCATATGGATGTAAACCATAAGGTACTCATTCTGGGAGATATGAAAGAATTGGGGGCTGATACGGATGTGGAGCATCAGAAGGTGGCAGACTATATATCTCATCACAATTTTGAAAAGGTGCTGTTTGTCGGAGATAATTTTAGCCGTATCAATACTGATTATCCGCGATTTAAAGATATGGATAGTCTGAAAGATTATCTCATATCCAATCCTATAGAGGATAGCTACATTTTATTGAAAGGATCGCGGGGTATCCAACTAGAACGATGTATAGATATGCTATGATAAAAGAAAAGGATTTGCTTCGATAGCAAATCCTTTTCTTTTATCATAGTGGCGTGTAATTAGTCTGTAATACCTAATTTAGCTTTTACCAATTTGCTGGCATCTATGGCATTTGCTCCTACATGCAATAACGCACCTGCATCAAGGATATATGTATAATTATTTTCGGTACCAACAGTTTGTATTGCCTGTCTCATTTTTTGCTGAACCGGAGCAAGTAATGTTTCTTGTTCTTTTCCATATTCAGCCTGACTTGTCTGCATGAAATCCTGATATCTTTTTTGCAGGCTCTCAAGTTGGTTTTGTCTGTCTAGGATGATGCTCTCAGTTAAGTTGCTTGTAGAGTCTTTCCCGAACTTTTCAACCAAATCATTATATTCTTTTTCGATTGCAGCAGCATTCTTCGTAATAGTTTCTCTTTTGGTAGCAAGCTTAGATTCAACATCTTTCAACTCCGGCATCTTAGAGAATATCTCGTTAGAGTTTATAAATGCAATTTTATCTTGTGCAAAAATTGTCATTGGGGCTATCACAATCAGTAATAAGATCAGTTTCTTCAACATAGTTATAAGTTCTTTATTAATGGTTAATTCTATATTATGCGGGAACAAATATAAATAATTATTTTGAATATCCGAGTTTTGCGAGGACTTCATTACTTATGTCTATTCTCGGAGATGCAAAAATAACGCTTTCGGCTGAGGCTCTGTCCAGTATAAGTTGATAACCTTTAACCTCCGATATTTCTTTTACGGCATTATATATATCATCTTGTATCGGTTTCACCAAAGCTTCCCGTTTCTTAAACAATTCTCCTTCGGGGCCGAAATATTTACGATTCAGTTCCTGAAGGGCTTTTTCTTTCTCAACTATTTCATTCTCACGTTTTGTTTTCTGTTCTGCCGACAAGAAAACCAAATCGGACTGATATTTCTTATACATATTTTTTACATCCTGTTGAGCTTTCTCAACTTCTCCCTGCCACTTTTTAGACATGACCTCGAGTTGTTCCTGTGCTGTTTCGTAGCTGCTTATATTCTTAAGGATATAATCCATATCTATCAGTGCAAATTTCTGAGCATAGCTACCGGTCGCTACTCCTATAAATAATGCAAATAGTAAAATTATCTTTTTCATATAGTTAAAATATTGATCATATATATTAGACGCTCGGTTCTTCCAATTGTTTATTCCGTCTTATATAAATAATGTTAATATAATTGATGTTGTTAAAATTCTTGTCCGATTACGAAGTGGAACTGGCTGCCACTTCTGTCGCGGCTACCATTAATAGGATCGAAACCGTATGCCCAGTCGATACCCATTAGCCCGATCATCGGAAGCATGATGCGTGCACCAACTCCGGCAGAACGTTTCAGGTCGAATGGATTGAATTTCTTCAGGTCATTCCATGCATTACCGGCCTCTACGAATGTAAGCAAATAAATTGTAGAAGATGGTTCCAATATGAGAGGATATCTCAATTCGAGAGCAAGGCGTGTATATGCACTGGCCTGAGAGCCTAATGACCCGTTTTCGTATCCGCGAAGACCAATGGTTTCAGTAGCATATGTACTTGAATAACCAGACATTCCGTCTCCCCCTACATAGAACGTTTCGAATGGAGATTTTTTATGTTTGTTATAATATCCAACAAAGCCATATTCAGCACGCGTCATCAATACCGGAGTCTTTTTGGTTTCGGCACCGGCCAAAGCTGTAAATGTCTTGGCTTTTAGTTTCCATTTATGATACTCTACCCATCTGTATTTTTCTCCCGGTTCGTACCAGCTGCCTTCTTCCGGTTTCATCGAAGCATAATCTTTTCCGTCCCATAGCGAGAATGGAGGGGTTAGCTGTACACTCAATGATATATCTGTACCTGTACGTGTGTACACAGGGTTGTCTATAGAACGTCTGTTTAATGAAAGGTTGAGGCTCAGATTGTTTGCTGTACCATCTTTTACGATGAAATATGCCCAATCCTTCATCTTGTACAATTGGTAAGATAGCTCGGCTTGCACGTAGAAATAATCATCCGGCCAGCTCAAACGTTTTCCGTATCCGACAGAAACACCTATCATCTGTATGGACTTGTTAGGGTCGGCTCCGACGCTGTAGTCATAATTGCCTCCATAACCTCCATAGCCTCCGTATCCCCCATAACCTCCGTAGGATGAGTAAGGATTATAATATCCGTAACTGTTGTTCAGATAATTACTGTTAATATCAGTTTGTTTTGAATAGTAAGCACCTACAGAGAGTGAGTTAGGGCGTTTGCCTCCAAACCAAGGGTCCATGAACGAGACGGAATAAGACTGGTAGTATTTCGCATTCGTTTGTGCACTCAATACCAGTGTCTGTCCTTCTCCCTGAGGAATAATTCCTTTGTAAGACTTCGGGTTCAACATGTTTTTGAGAGAGAAGTTTGTGAACTTCAGACTCAGCTTTCCAATAATACCCGTTTGTCCCCAACCGGCAGAGAACTCTACCTGGTCGTTAGCTTTAGATACCAGTGGCAGGTTGATGTCTACCGTTCCTGCGTCAGGATCAGGTATAGGCTGAGGATTCATGCTTTCCGGATCGAAGTGTCCGGTTTGCGCTATCTCACGTACCGATTTGATAATATCGTCACGGCTGTACAGTGCACCTGGCTTGATTCGTAGTTCACGGCGGACAATATCTTCATATACACGGTCATTACCGGATATGTTCACCTTACGTATTATAGCTTTTGGCCCTTCAATAATACGAATTTCAAGGTCGATAGAATCGTTGTCTATATTGACTTCTACGGGGTCTGCCTGAGAGAATATATAACCATTATTTTGGTAGAAGACATTCATTACCGCATCTTCTTCCATATTCAGACGGTCGATCAGCTTTTTCTGGTTGTACACATCACCTGGTTTCATGTTCAACTGGGTTTGTAGTTGCCATGTCTGATACTGGGTATTTCCTACCCATTTTATATCTTTCAGGAAGTACTGCTTTCCTTCCTCTACTTTTATGTCGATATCTACTTTGTCCGTTTTTATTGGGTCGTTATATATAGTGTCCCATAGGATAGTAGCATCGCGGTAACCCAATTCATTATATTTTGCTATCAGGTTGTCTTTGTCCTCTTCGTAGCTTTCTGGAACAAACTTAGTCGAGCGCAGGAAGTTCCTCAACCATGCTTTGAAGTTACTCTTATGGCGTGTTTTCTTCATCGCTTTCTCGAGTGCACTCGCACTAACTTCCTCATTTCCTTCTATTGTTATTTTATTTACTTTGGTCTTATTCTTTTTAACAACGTCTATATTAAGTATAACATGATTCTCTTTCGATAAATCCGGTTTCTCGGTAAGGGATATTTCGGCTTTATTAAAGCCTTTTTCGTCAAAATATTTCCTTATGATGGTTCTGGCTCTGTCCATCTGGTTGGGGGTTATCTGGAGATTTTTCACCATACCTATTTTGGCTTCTATATCCTGACGTTCCCCTTTCTTCATTCCTGTATATAGAATATCGGATATTCTCGGACGTTCTTTCAGTTTTATCTCTATCCAGATTTTGTCTCCTTGTATTTTTGTCGCCAGAATCTTGGCATCGGAAAACAATCCCTGTTTCCAGAAACGCCTTACTGCATTTGTTATTTCCGGTCCCGGTATTTCTATTTTGTCTCCTACCTGTAGTTGAGCAAACCCCAGAATAGTGTAATCTTCATACATCGGGTTCTGAATGCCTGTAACCTTGAGGTCAGCTATTTCGTATTTTTTGCTTGTGTTGTATGATATCACAGGCAAACTGTCGACGTTCATCTGGAGTGCTTTGTTGACATTACTGATCTCAGTGCTGTCCGCTATTTGGGCTTCCAATACCGATGAAGTTGAACATAAAATGATAAATGAAATAAATAAACCTTTTCTGAACATATAGTATGGTAATTACTTTCTGAATAAACTGCTATCTATATTAACTGCTAATGGTCTCTGAAATCTTTTCTATTGAAAACTTATTTGCTGCCTTTCGAGATTTGCTCACTTGTTTTCCCGAACCGTCTCTCCCTGCTTTGAAAATCTACAATCGATTTGTACAACGATTCTTCATTGAAGTCAGGCCACAACTCATCGGTGAAATAAAGTTCCGAATAAGCTATCTGCCACAACAGGAAGTTACTTATGCGTAGTTCTCCACCGGTGCGAACCAGTATATCGGGATCGGGGAAGTCTTTAGTCATAAGGTGTGACTTCACCATATCTTCGTCGATATTATCAATCTCGATTGTCCCTGCTTTTACGCCGGAGGCTATCTCTTTCATCGCTTTAGTCAATTCCCATTTCGAAGAATAGCTCAATGCCAGTATAACTGTTGTTCCTGTACAAACCGAAGTTGTTTGCAGACAGAAGTCGAGTGCTTTCTGGGTATCTTCGGGTAAGCGGCCTATATCTCCGATAACCTTTACCCTCACATTGTTTTTTACAAGTTCGGGAGTCTCATTTGCCACAGCCTGTATCATCAGAGCCATCAAGGCTTTCACTTCTTCCTGCGGCCTTTTCCAGTTTTCTGTAGAGAATGTGTAAAGGGTAAGATAGGCTATCCCGGCTCTTGATGCTCCCTCTATGGCTCTGCGCACAGCAGAGATACCTTCCTTGTGCCCGAAGGTACGATCGAGGTTTCTTTGCTTAGCCCATCTTCCGTTGCCATCCATTATGACGGCAATATGTTTGGGTATGCGCTCTTTATCTATCTGATCAAGAAATGACATCTAATCTATATTTGTTTTATTATTAGTCTATATTTAAGCATGGGCAAACTCTGGCTCCAAAGTCCCATGTAATACTTATCATTGTCAAAGAGTACCAATCATTGTTTTTGAAAAGGTTCCCCTTTATTTCATACGGTTCATTCAGGTCAAATTCATTCCCTTTCTTGGGAGAATCGAACGAGTCACTGAACAGTTTCCTGAAGGAAAACTCGAAACCCAGATTGAGCCGGTCTCTAAGCTTATATTTAACTCCTATTCCCAAAGGAATATTAGCATCCAAAAATTTCTTCTCTCCCGAACCGAATGTGATTCCAATCCCTGTAAAAATGTAAGGAGAAAAGCGCTTTGCTCCAAGATAACCGAACTTGTCGCTGTAATTGAAGAAGTTAAATTCGATTTGGCTTCCCAGTTCATAAAACATACGGCTGAAAGACGCCTGCTGATCAAACGGGAACTTGTTTCCGGAATTCCGGGTATCGCCCGACACTTTCCCTATTACAAGGTTATTCTTTATCGACCATCTCAGATCCGGATTGTACCGGAATATTACTCCAGCCGATAATCCGGGATTCTGGTATAACTTGCTTTTATTGGCATCACCCATATAAAAAGACGTACCTATCATCCCTCCTACCTCATACTTATAGTCGTCCTGCGCTTTGAGTTCGATGAAAGAGAGCAGAGAATAGATTATAAGCAGAAAAGTAAATATATTCTTTCTTTTACTCATTATCGATCTAATACTGTTTCTATACTATCTAACGCAAAAAGTAAAACTAAAAGTATATAGCGGTCTGACTTTAATCCCATCATTACTGACTGAGCTTATTCAGTCTTCCTTTCCAGATGTCTCGTACTTGAGCGTTTGAGCTAGATACTCCGCCGAATATCCATATATAATTTTCATTATCTACTATAATAGATTGAGCTGAAGCACTTGGTATCTTCGAATCTAGTTTTTCCTTTTGGGGAGCAGCTTTCCAGATATCCCCAAAACTCGATTTATATAACTTGTTACCTGTCAGTGCGTACAAATATCCGTCATACAGGAAACTTACTATTCCGGCTTTTGGCGCGAATGTGTTGTGTGCCTGATTAGAGATAATACGGAAACTACTGTCACTGTCTCTCTGCATAGACCAGGTAAGATTTCTGAATACACCATTGATGTCTTTACCTCCGGTAACCGACAGTATATTCTGGTTCAGATTGCTTCTGTTGATATTGCTTACAGATGAGAAGTCCGAAATTGGGAAGCTGGCTTTCTCTACCGAATTGAATGCTCTTATCTCGGTCAGTGCAACCATATCGGTTGTAGAAGAGAAATGAGGCGCGTTTATATCGCCTGATACCACCAGTAAGACATCTTTGTCTGCTTTATCTGCCGGCAGTACACCAACTATCGCCAATATATTATCAGCTTTTGCTTCCCATGCAACGCCGTCTTCAGAATAATATCCTTTATTGGTATTGTCTATAGCATAGAATCCGCCATTGTATAATGTTATGCTTTCCAGCACAATATCTGCGCCAGTAAGTCCCGAAGCAGCCTGCGGGCTGTCATACACCATAGAGGACTTCTTGGCTGTATGAAGATAGAACTGGTTGTTGTCTATAGAGAATGTATAAAATTTATCGTCGTAAAACAGCGTTTTCTGTTTCGATACCGATGTCGGAATCTGCATTGTTGTCTTAGTCCACACCAATGTGTCCGGATCCACTTTGCGTATAAGGATGTTTACCCTATATTCATATGCATTTTTACCATCTGCAGCTGTTACCTTAATTTTCGGGTATAAAGAATAGTCGATAGAGTCGGCATTGTCCCATGCTATCACAGAATCGGCATATAATATCTCTACCTTGCTCGGAGTTGCCAGAGATGAGTAACCAAGCGCTGTCGCAAACTTCTTCAGTCTTGTCCGGTAAGGTAAGGAGTCAGGATTGTAAATCAATAAGTCGGATTGGCTAATAGCAAATTTTGTAGTAGCTAGTGCCGGATAAGTAGCAGAGTCTAAGGCGTTATAGGAATTTGCCGCCAGCTTGAAAGAATATATCTGTGCATCAGCTGCCGGATTGATCTGGGTTGTCTGCGTCGAATCGTCATTACATGAGCTGATCGTAAAGACGAAAAATATAGCGAATAGTAGCTTAGTAATTTGCTTCAATTTCATTGGTTTAAACAGATTTATTCAAATATCAATTTGCAAAAATAGAAAGAATTTCGGCTTATGCCTCAATAAATCTAATATTTATAAAATTTTATAGTTATCAAAAAGCTTTAGATGCACCTGTCGGGAAGTGCCCCAATCGAGTTCCTCAAGGACAAAACCATCTATGACCGGAGCCTTTACCCCTTTGCCAAAAGTGATACAGGACGTTTCTATATATGCCTCGTCCCACAATTGCCTGTCAATTAGGCTTTGCAACAGTTCACGCCCACCTTCTACCAATACCGAGTCTATACGTTTTGAATTTAGGATATTAAATATATTTTGTAAAAGATTATCATCGTATTGTATCTCTATCTCGGTAACGTTCTCACCTTTGGCTATAGAAGAAGCCTGCTCTGTGAAGACAATGGTTTCTACCTTGTTGTCGAAGATGGTGTAATCGCGGGGTACACGTCCTTGCCTGTCCAGCACGATTCTGATCGGATTTTTGCCATGCCAGTATCTGGTAGTCAGCGACGGATTGTCTTTTACTGCCGTATTTGTTCCTATCATAATGGCGGCTACCTCAGCCCTTTTTTTGTGAACGAGTATGCGGGAGAATTCGTTCGAGATAGGAGTCGGTTTCGGATCTTCGTTTTCGCAACGTTCTTTATCTATAAAGCCGTCTTTTGTTTGTGCCCATTTCAGGTATATGTAGGGGCGGCCTTTAGTTTGAGCCGTAAAGAATTCTTTGTTGAGCTCCCACGCTTCTTTTTCGAGCACACCGGTTTTTACCTCTATGCCTGCATCGCGGAGCATTTTGATCCCTCTGCCCGAAACGGAAGGGTAAGGATCTAAGCAAGCAACCACTACGTGTGGTATCTGATGGTCGATGATCAGTTGAGCGCAAGGCGGCGTTTTCCCGTGATGGGAGCATGGCTCGAGTGATACATATATCGTAGATTCTTTCAGCAGCGATTTGTCTCTCACGCTGTCTATTGCATTCACTTCTGCATGAGCCTTTCCATATCGACGATGGTAGCCTTCTCCGATAATCTTTCCGTTGTGAACTACAACAGCTCCTACCATCGGATTGGGACTTACAAACCCTTTTCCGTTGAGAGCCAGTTGAAGGCATCGGTACATATATTTTTCGTCAATATTCATTCTCTGTTGTTTCTACAAAATGAGAAACGCAAATTATCAAAGGTTATTTTACTATATGTATAAATATTTCGGCACTTTCATGGATAATGCAAGTGCCGAAACCTATTTTGTCACGTTTTTACGTGTTACTTTATACCTGCTGTTAAAGCTCCTGTTTAAGGTTATCTATGACTTGCAGATACTGATCGTTAACCAACGGAGTAATCTGTTCGTGAGGGATTGTAATTTCCACTATGCCTTGCGAATAAGGTGAGATTTCATATATATTGTAGGCATAGGTCACGCCATCCTTAGTGAAATAGAAATTCCCGTTAGGTTTCACATCTTTCACATCCTCCAAGAGCGGAATAGCCTCAACCTCATTCTTAGATTCGGCATTATTTCTTCTCTCTATTTCATTTTGTATCAGTATTGCCAACTTGTCGGCATAGCCCGGTTTGAATAATTGGTCTTCTTTTATCAAGGTTCCCGATCTCTTGTCTATATTTCGATAGCTGGTTCCATGCATACCATGTGCCCCGCCTGTATAGCTATAATCAGATACGGCAACTGTAATTACATCCTTCGCATCCATACTAATCTCACTGGATCTCATAAGCTCGAAGTTTGAGAAATGGGTATATTCTAAGTCTTCATTTCCCATATCTTTTGCCAGTTCTTCGGCATCAGCAGTAGACTTGGTCAGTGCCTGATCAAAGGCTTCCTGAGGTGTTCCCTGAAAGTCATTCTTTCCGGTAATAATGCAGGCAAAGATATTTTGCACCTCTTTCAGGTTCAGACTTTCGGGTACTGATGTCGGATATACAAAATTGAATTTGATCAGCATTCCGTCTTTTGTCACATCATTGTTGATATGTACTCTTTTGTCTACAGTAAGGGAATCGAATTTCCATGTGTCTCCCGAACTACTCTCTGTCTTCTTGCTATTACAGGATGTAGCAAGAAAAACCGTTGCTAGAAACAATATAAATGTACTTTTCATGTACGGTTTGTTTTTGAGGGTTTATATAATGAATTATTGTATAGTCATTCTATTGTATTAGCGTACTGCTATAACTTCTATTTCCACCATCGCGGCTTTTGGTAAGTCTTTTACTGCAAAGGCCGATCGCGCAGGGTATGTTCCCGAGAACTGCGCGGCATATACTTCATTCATACCGGCAAAGTGAGCGATGTCGGATAATAGTACGGTCGTTTTCACCACATTGTCTATCATTAGTCCGGCTTCTGCCAGAATTGCCCTGATATTCTTGAAGCATTGTTCAGTCTGTTCTTTAATCCCTCCTTCTACAAAATCACCGGTAGCCGGATCTATCGGAATTTGTCCCGAAAGGTATAGTACTCCGTTTATTTCTATTGCCTGACTATACGGGCCTATCGCCGCAGGGGCATTACTGGTTGCGATTATTTTTTTCATTTCGATTATATATTTAGGTTATACATCTTACAGTCCTCTTTGGCGGATAGCTTCATATATAAGTACTCCGGCGGCGACAGATACATTCAGTGACCCGATGGTGCCGAATTGTGGTATTTTTACCAGATTATCCGCTATGCGCAGATTGTCGTTCGATACACCGGTGTCTTCTGCGCCCATGATAAAGGCAATAGGGCCTTTGTAGTCTACATCTGTATAATTGTCGGCTCCACGCTCGCTGGCAGCCACAACCTTGATACCACTATTCTTCAGAAACTGAATGGCACTGGTCAAACTCTGTTCCTTACACACAGATATTTTCAGCAAGGCTCCGGCAGATGTTTTTACTGCGTCTGCATTTACGGTTACACTTCCTTTGGCGGGTATAACAATGGCATCGACCCCTGCAACTTCACAGGTGCGGGCTATGGCTCCGAAGTTGCGAACATCGGTAATTCCGTCGAGTACAAGGATAAACGGATCTTTTCCACTCTCATACAAGAAAGGGATGATGTCTTCTATATGTTCGTATGCAATGGCAGAAAGGAAAGCAATGACACCCTGATGGTTTTTGCGAGTAAATCTGTCGAGACGCTCCATTGGTACACGTTGTACGGGTATATCCCGAGATTTCAACAGGGTGAACAGCTCTTTTGACAGGTCTCCTTGAAGTTCGCGTCTGATGATCACTTTATCTATTTCTTTTCCGGCTTCTATGGCTTCTATTACAGCGCGGATGCCGAAAATCATTTCTTTCTCTTTCATTCTGTTCTATTTATGGTCTTGCCCCGATTGCTGTAGCGAGGCTAATTTACTTTTCCTGTACCCGTATCCCAGATATATGGTCATTCCGATGCCTAACCATATAAGGAACATTACCCAGTTTGACCAACCCAGTTCGGTCATCAGATACAGGTTGGTAAGGATTCCCATCACAGGAAGCAGTGAAAATTTGTATCTGAATGCAGCGACAGCCAGTCCCAGCCATACAGTCCAAAACACAATTAGCAATGGCTTGCGGCTGATAACCTCTGCGGAGTCAGTCTTACTGATAAACAAAGATACGCCAACTAAAAATAATATGAAAATGATATACTGTCCATTTATGTATGGGACTTTAAATTTGGCCTTTTTGCTCTCTCCTTTATGATCGAGGAACAATATACCGGAGCATACCAGAATAAACGCAAAGAATGTACCCACACTGGTGAGGTCTACGACAAACTGCATATCGAGGAACAAAGATGGTATGCAGACAAGTATTCCCGCGATAATAGTTGAAAAAGACGGTGTCTTATACTTAGGATGTATCTTGCTGAATTTAGGCCATAGCAGACCGTCGCGGCTCATGGTCATCCAGATGCGTGGCTGTCCGATCTGGAATACCAGAATGGCACTGGTAATGGCTATAACGGCCGTAGCTGATATTACTCCGGCAATGAAGTCCATATTCACCACCTGGAATACATACGCCAGCGGATCGTCTACACCCAGCTCTTTGTAGTTGACCATCCCTGTGAGTACAAGAGCAATGGCTACATATAGTATAGTGCATATCCCCAGACAGTAGAGCATGGCACGCGGCATATCACGCTGCGGATTCTTGGACTCTTCGGCTGTAGTAGATATGGAGTCGAATCCGATGAAGGCAAAGAAAACGGCTGCTACTCCGCCGAGTACGCCCTGTAATCCATTAGGTGCAAAAGGTGACCAGTTTTCCGGTTTCACGAAGAAAGCTCCGGCAAGTATTACCCCGAGTATAATCCCTATCTTGAGATATACCAGCAGGTTGTTGATCGTTTTCGATTCCTTTATACCGATAAACACAAGGTAGGTGAGTGCTGTGACCACCAGTCCGGCAGGCAGGTTGATGAGTACCTTCATCCCGAATAGTTCGGGTGCATTCCGATACGTCTCTGCTGCTTTTACTATATGCGCAGGAAGATCGGCAGCTCCGGAGGAAACTGTATCGTATGCCTTATGTGCAGTGGAATAGCCTATGGCAAGCCAGTCGGGCCATGTGATGCCGAATCCATGTAGCAGGGTAGTGAAATACTCTGACCACGAAATAGCAATAACCATATTGGATACGGCATATTCGAGTATCAGCGCCCAGCCTATTCCCCAAGCGAAAATTTCACCCAGCGACACGTATGTGTATGTATAGGCGCTCCCGCTGACCGAGATCATAGAGGCAAATTGTGCATAGCACAATGCAGTGAAGATGCACGCAATGGCTACAAAAACAAAAAGGAGCGACACCGCAGGCCCTCCATGAAAAGCAGCTCGCCCGATGGTGCTGAAAATACCTGCACCAATGATGGCTGCGATACCGAACAGTGTAAGGTCTTTGACACCCAACACTCTTCTCATTCCCGAGCCGGCAGCATCTCCATCGCCGGAGATACTGCTGATACTCTTCTTACGAATAAAGGAGTTTATATTCATTTTAACTAAAACCTAACAAGTTTATTAGTTCATAGTTTACTAGCCTGCTAGCTCAATCGCTTTTTGTAGGGACAGACCCGCGTGTCTGTCCGTTTGTCTGATTATCGGGCGAACACATGGGTTCGCCCCTACTGTTTCTCGAGAATTTTAACTAAAACCTTACAAACCTAACGCTAGTTACAAGTTACTTCGCCCTACGGGCAGTTACGAGTTACAAGTATTCTTCTTTGCGCCTTTGCGTGAGAATCATTTTAACTAAAACCTAACAAAAATAACTCTTAGCAGTTGATCTAAAAATGCAAAAGGTAACAAAGGTAACACATTTACATCATTTTTTTACTTGTCACTTTTCTACAACATGTTCGCTATATATCCGGTCGCTACCGACTGCCTGTTTGTACATTATAGATAAATCTGTGAAGAAGAAATCACAGATCTATTGTATAAATGTCATAAACAGTAGCCCTTGCTCCAAATCCCTCTTTCTGATAAATGAGGCTTTCGTTGAGGTAAAGCCCTCCGTTTTCAGTAGATGTGCCGTAATCGAAGTATGTCTTATAAGGATATACCGTATTTATTATATGATCTATAACAAAATCTACCGCACCCTTGTTCTTGCCCTCTTCGGTAGCAGCAGTATATTGCGCATGTGCTACTTTCTCCGTTTCAAAAATGAGGCATCCGCCTATCATATTTTCTGCATTGTCCGTTACAGAGAAGAATCTTATTTCATTGGGGAATTTTTCTTTCAGATAGGATATTTCTTCCAGTGAATGTACCGGTAACCTGTTGTAGCGTTCTTTAAGATTATCTGATAATATTTTCCAGAAACTGTTCAGATCCTCCGATTCACTAACATTCAGCTTATTTTTCTTTGCCTTCTTCAATCCGTTCTTGCGCGAATCCGAATATTTTACTTTTTCAGATAATAGGATAGTAGAAGATATATTCCTTTCGGTCAATACAGCCTTATGTCTGAACAGGGCATAAAGGTCTTCTTCTGCCGGTAATCTGTGATAGATATGCGGAACAGCCTTGTAAACAATCTTTTTTATTCCCTGATGCCGGAATGTTACTGTCAGGTGTTCCATTAGTTCGAGCACGTTCGCAGCCGTAGTATGATTTGCCATTATCAGTCCGCCATACGTCAGTCCGCCATGTGAATAGTATATTTTGTCGGCAATATATCCGGGCATAATGGCGGTGAGTATATCATCACAATAAAACAGCAATGAATAGTCACCGAACCTGTCGCCATGATATTCAATGAAATCGCGGTAGAAAAGGAATGTTCCGTTTTTAGAATTGCGGACAAATTCGTCCCATTCGCTCTTATGCTCGGGTGTATATGGTTTAATCTTCACTTTGCCGGTATTTTTTGAAGTCCGCATAAGTATTGATATAGTCCTCCGAATCGTAAATATCGGAAGCCAGAGCAAGGCAGATCACCCCTGAGGAATATTCTTTTTCGGTAGCCCACACTCCCGGAGGGATGTGCAGTCCGTATCCCGGATGATTGAGCAATACAGTTCTTTTGTTGTTGCCATCGTCGAGTTCCACCTCGAAGCTGCCGCTGGCAGCGACCAGAATTTCGTGGCAATGTTTATGTGCGTGCATTCCCCGCTTCGCTCCCGAAGGAATGTCGTAGATGTAAAACACTCGTTCTATATCGAACGGTATGTCGTTCATCCCATGTATGGGTGTAATGTTTCCCGCTCTGTTTCTGACCACCGGAAACTCAATGAGTGAACAGTCGTAAACGGTATTATACTCGGGATGTATGTCTTTCGGTGATCTTGTTATATCATCTGCATATATATCTACCTTAGGATAATCTGTTTTCCTGAAAGTCTGATAGTTTCTTATATAATCGTCCTCGTCGTAGGGTTCCGAAGTTATGACAAGGCATAGGGCATTTGTCGAAAAATTTTCAAGGCTCCGCCACATCATATTCGGTATATATAGCGCATTGTATGAGCGGTTGAGCGTATAACTCCGCTTTTCTTTTCCGTCATCGAGCAATACATCAAAGCTTCCGGCAAGTGCAATGATAACCTCATGCTGCGATTTGAAAGCATGGCTTCCGCGTCTTTGTCCGCCCGGTATATCGTATATCCAGTAAACACGCGCTATGGGGAAGGGTATATGCTGTCCGGCCTCTATAAAAGAGAGGTTGCCCCTCCGGTCTATAGCCTTTGGTAATTCGATGATTCGTTCTCTATTCATACCGGAATGTGTTATCGCAACCAAGGTTCGGGATTTAACTTATTTGTCCCTTGCCAAAGTTGGAAGTGAATTTGCGAAAAGCCTGTGTCGGGATCGGTGAAAACTTTTCCCAACGATTGTCCGGTTTTCACTTTATCACCTTGTTTTATATATATGTTTTGTATGTTACCATAGAATGTATAGTAATTGCCATGCCGGATGATGATGCAGGTATTGTATCCCGGTATGGCAGCTACATAGGTTACCTCTCCGTTGAATACTGCTTTGGCTTCGGCTCCGGCCTGTGAGCGTATGTCGATACCACTGCTCGATGTAGTAACAAACTTGCTGTGCTGATGAGTTCCGAATCGGGTGGTTATCGTATAGTTACCTGTAATAGGGTAGGGTAGTTTTCCTCTGTTGGATGCAAAATTGTTAGACAACACTACATTTTCCGATGTCATTTTTTGGCTAGGCAGTGTTATAGAAGGTTTCGAGCGTGTCTTACTACTGCCTTTTGCGGCTTTTTCCTTAGCGGCTTCTGCGCGTGCTTTCTCTTCGGCAATGCGTTTTGCCTCACGTTCCTGTCGCGCTACCTCTTCGGCTATCAGTTTTGCTATTTGTCTGTCCAGCGCTTCGGCTTGTTGCCTTTTCTCGGTGAGTATTTTTTGCAAGTCTTTCTGCTTTTGCTGTGCTTCGGTAACTTCCTGTTGATAGTTTCCTTCTTCTTTTTTCAGGTTCTCCTGTTCGGTGGAGCGCAATCCGAGAAGGGCGGTTTTTTCTGTTCTGGCTTTAGCCAGAGCTTCTTTCCGTTCTTTTAGCTGTGCGCTTTTGTCTTTTATTTCTACGGTTTGTTTGTTCCTCCATTCCGAATAATCGCGCAGATAACGCAGCCTGCGATACGATTCGGTAAGCGATTTTCCCGAAAGGACAAAGAGTACACGATTTTCGCTCTGACGGTTGGCAAGCATGCCATCAATGGCTTTTGCGTAGTTTTTTTGTTTGTCTTTCAGCTCGGCTTCCAGAATCAATATTTCGGATTCTATACGTTTCTGCTCGCTGTCGAGTCCGCTGATTTCCTGCTCCAGCAGGCTAAGAACTTTTTGGCGTGAAAATATCTGATTGGATATCAGTTTTATTCTGTCCAGCAGGGTAGTGGTACTCTTTTTGGTTTCGCTGAGTAGTTTATTCGTATTGGATATTTCACGCAGGGCATCTTTCCTCTGCTTTTCCAACTCCTTTATTTTAGGAGTGCTTTGGGCAAAAGAAGGAATACTGAGTGTGAGAGCCAATAGAAAAACTATAAATCTCATTTAGACCTGATGTATCTGCTTATCAGTTCCGAAAAATCTACTTTCGTATATTTGTCAGGAACAGTACTGTTTATATTTAATGTTTTATCAATATCCAGTTTGTTATAGGATATACCCACATCGAGACGCTTCTTTGAGATATCTATTTTAGCCTCCATATTGGTAGGGTATATCCGGTTGTTGTCATTTATGAAGTCACTGTATGTCCATTGCAATGTAACATTTTTTTTGTCGTTATATATCAATGTTGACACAATTCTGTCGGATGCATCTACGGCAAAATTGTAAAGAAGGTTTCCTTTGTCCTTTGTTTGCAGCATATACACATCCTGCGTAGCCGAAACATTGAACTTGCTGTAGTCGCCTTTTTGTACTTCTTGTCTTCCGGGAACAAATAGTTTATTTGTGAGTAATGCCTGTAGGTTATAGAAATTAAAGTCGAAGTTTGCCATCAGCTTCGAGTTTTTAATACTTTCGCTCAGATATTGTTTCTGCAGGCGGTCAAGTATAATCACACTATCGGGAGTAAATGTAATACGGAAAGCTTCCATGCCCAGTAGCGGACGGATGGAAACCTGCATAATCTGATCTTTGATAATGCTGTAAACAGCTGTCGATTTTTTGGGAGAAGAGCCCATCTTGATTTCGATGCTGCCTTTTGTGGTCAGCGTATTATATTTAAATTCCGAGCTCAGCGCATCTTCTACAATCTGTGTTTGCGATTTGCTTTCCAGCGTTCCGCTTGTGGTTATTGTCTTTTTCGATTTACAACTGCTGATAAGCAGCAATGCTGAAAAGATAAATATGAATATTGATATGTTTCTTGTGTTGTATTTTTTCATTATTCGCTGATATATGTTTTAGTGTCTATTTTTTTGTCAAGTGTCTTGGATTTGCTATCGCCTTTCTCTTTTGCTTTTATCCAGTATTCGAGTGCTTTTTCGGTTTCATCAGTTTTGTATAGCACATCTCCGTAATGTTCATATACTTCGGCACTGATATCTTCTTTTTTTTCTTCGCTATATTTTATAGCATTTTCGATATATATTTTTGCTATTGTATATGCTCCTTGTTCAAATAGTACCCATCCGTAGGTATCAAGATAAGTAGGATTCGAAGGTTCTGCCTTTACAGTCATGCTACTCATTTTCTCGGCTTTGTTGAGGTCTTTTTTTGCTAGCGACAGGAAATAGCTGTAATTGTTGAGGACACCCATATTAGCCGGATTGTAAGATAGTGCCTTTTCGTATATGACGAATGCACTGTCTTGTTTCTCTAGATGATAGTACAGGTCGCCGATCTGTCCGTAAAAGTCGGAGAGGAGCGGCTTATTACTCTCGTCTACATACACTACCCCTTTTTGCAAGGCATCTAGTGCATTTTGGTAGTCTTCTTTCATATATTCGGACACACCCAGGTAGAAGTAAAACTGTGGTTGGTCTGTAATATAGGTCAATGCTTCGTTGCAAATCTGTATGGTCAGATCAAGACTATCGGGAAAAGCTGTAGACAGCATCTGTTCCCATCCTGTGGGATTTGTGGGATTTGCCTCTGCAAACAGCTGGTATTGGAATCGTGCATCGTCTTTTTTGTCCTGTATCATCAGCAGGTTACCGTACATCAGGTTTAGCTTTGGCTCCTGTGGGTGTTGTATCATCAATGTGTCGAAGAGAGCATTGGCTGTCTTGGTATCCTTCTGGGTTTGCTGTAGTGTGCCCACATATTGTGCCAGAATGGCCAGCTTGGTATCAATATCCATTTTCGGGCTAACCAATGCGGTATGCAGCTCGTTTTCGGCAGCCGCTTTGTTGTTTGTCTGCTCATAGTATTGAGCCATTGACGATATCAGGTAAGGATCTTCAGGGTCTAAAGCTTTTGCTTTGGTGTATATTGCATACGCGTCCTCTTTTTTTCCGGCTTGCAGGTACAGGTCACCGAGTAGTATCTGATATTTTACTTCGGTAGGATATTTGTCTATGTATTTCTGTATTTCGGCATAGCCTTTCTTTTCTTGCTTCATCAGCGCATACAACTGATATTTTTGTATGCTTATTTTTTCATTTAGTCCTACTATTTGCTCCAGCTTGTCGAGTACCGCTACGGCATTTGGCAGGTCACCATCCATGCGGTACGATTCGGATAGGTATATGTATAGCTCCGAATTATCGGGATCTTCTTTTACCAGCCGTTCAAATTGTTCTATAGCATCGCTATATTGTTTAAATTCGAGGCACATCATGGCATAAGCCATGTTGTATGTGTAATTGTTTTCATCGTAGCTTACAGCTTTGCGAAAATAGTTGATGGCTGTGTTTTTGCTATCCAATGAGTTGAAGTAGTTCCCTATTTCGTACAATACATTAGCATTGGTAGAGTCAATTGCCAGGCAATATTTGAGATAGTCATATGCATCATCAAATTTATTCATTGACTTTGCATTCATTGCTTCATAGAAGTAGTAATCGAATTTGCGGCGGTTGTCGGATAATAACTCATCCGTATTTTTGTTTTGGGCACAGACAGGTAGTCCGGTTGCAAAAACCGTTGCTATAAGAAGGGCTACACGTATTTTTTTATACATATTAAAAATAACGTTTCAAATTTTTTTATTGTTTTCCTGTATGCCCGAATCCTCCGGCGCCGCGTTCGGTTTCGTTGATGGCTTCAACTTTTTCCCAGCTAACCTGAGCATGTTGAGCTATTACCATCTGGCAAATACGCTCACCGTCATTTATAACAAAGTCATCGTTGGATAAGTTGACCAGGATAACACGAATCTCTCCTCTATAGTCGGCATCAATAGTTCCGGGTGAGTTCAAAACTGTCAGTCCGTTTTTGAATGCCAGACCGCTACGAGGACGTATTTGCGCTTCGTAGCCTTGTGGCAATTCTATATATAAACCAGTAGGAACCAATGTCCGCTCTAAAGGTTTTAATGTTATTGGTTCTGATATATAGGCTCTCAAGTCTACTCCGGCAGAATATGGTGTGGCATATTCGGGTAGTGGGTGGTGTGATTTATTTATAATTTTTACTTTCATTGTTTTTATAGGATACATTATAGTCTGCGAAATTAGTTAATTCTTTGATATCTATCCTGTATATTGATAAAAATTAAGAATTTAAAATCCTAATAACGATTCCGTTGCAGAAGATTTTGAAAAAATATGTGATAATTTTTTTGTAGAAAGAAAAAAATATATACCTTTGCCACGCATTTGAGAGAAAATGCAACCCTAACAAGGGCGTTTAGCTCAGCTGGTTCAGAGCATCTGCCTTACAAGCAGAGGGTCGGCGGTTCGAATCCGTCAACGCCCACTTGAAAATCAAAGACTTACGAGAAATCGCAAGTCTTTTTTCTTTTTACGCTCATGCAATTTGCATGCAACGAAAATACGGGTCAAGCTGAAAAATCGGTTGGTAGTGTTATTTTAAGCAAAAAGTTTAGTTAGTCTAAAGATGAAAAACGGGATATCTCTAACTCCCCTAAACTGCGCCCTGAAAGCTTTAACTTTTGCATTGAAAGATTCTGCCGAAGCATTAGTGGAACGATTATCAAAGTAATTACATATAATCCCATAGTTGTTTTGCATCGTATCAATCACACTCTTAAAGAACTTCAAGTTTAATCGCTCTACTTTATCATACCATCGTGCTAATCGTGTGAGTCCTATGTTTTTGTCGTTGGTTGTGTTGTATATTCGTGTTAGCTCCATAGATACCTGATAAGCTTCTTCAATAGCTGGATATTCACGAAACAATATTTCAGCTCGCTCTTGTTGACTGTGTGTCCATTTAGAAAAGTGCTTCATCACAATATGTCTGCTTCTGGCTAATAACTGCCTGCGGGTATCTCCATTTTCAAAGACATAGGGAATATATTTACGCTTCTCCTGTTTTGCTAATGCCATTTCATTATTATCCAGATCAATAGCCTGCCAACGATAATCTACCCGAAGATCACTAACAGCGTCATTCATTAATCGTTGCACATGAAATCGGTCTGCTACCAATGTGGCTCTGGGAAAGGCTTTCTTGGCAATCAGGCGCATAGTGGGCGATAAGTCGAGGGTTATTTCTTTTACTTTCAATCGTAATGATCGGGGTAATTTTTCTAATGCATCGATTACCTCTTCTGATTTAGTACCCCGAATCATAGCAACTAAAGTGCCTTGCTTACCATGACCAGCTTTGTTGGTTACGATGGTGTAGAGTTCACCTTGCGAAAGAGAGGTCTCATCAATGCTTAGATTGGCTCCTAAATTCTTCTTGTATAAAACATAAGGGGCATAATGAAGCTTTTCCCAATAACGGAAATCACTGATATATTCTTTATATTGATAGCGCAAGTTTGTCCCATCCACATTGTAATAAGAAGCAATTGATTTTATGCTTACAGCACTACTTTCAATTTGATTCTTTTAAAAAAGCAACGAACTCCTTCGTTAATCGGGTGCCTTCGTAGTGGATGTCAAACTTCTGACTTAGAATCTCTGCTGTATCCTTATTCAACCATTTACGTCGCCGAAGATGCAGGTAAACAGCTTTCCCTTTTACCGGGAAGTCCTGGACAATGCTATAGTCAGTAAAACCATGTGAAATCAAAGCATCAGAGCTGTCTTGCGGCATAACTTTCTTTTCACTTAGATAGACATCTATACGAAATGAATCCTGAGTGAACTTCTCTAACTCAAAGAAGTCAAAAAGCCAGGAGGGAAGAAATAATCGGAGAATATCTTCGGAACTTATCATTGCTTTTTTTAGACAAAGATAATTCTACCAACCGATTTTTCAGCTTGACCCGAAAATACGGCTCAACGTAAAAACTTGAGGGGTAAAAGTGGCTCAACGTAAAAACGAGCATCCTAACGTTGAGAGTCAAAACATTCTAAAGACTTATGGCTATAAACTGCTTAATATTCTTATTTGAACCATAAATTACCAGTATATCATCTTTTTCCAGTACAGTATCCGGTTTAGGTATATCCTGTACGTCCGCAACGATCCTTGTTTTTCCTATAATACTCTGTTCTTCTACATTTTTTACTATCGTCAGTACCAGAATATTATACTCTTTCCTGAATCCTACTTCTTCAATACTTCTTCCGATGAACATATCAGGTACGATAACCTCCACAATACTGTAATTTTTGTTCAGTTCAAAAGAATCGACCATTCCCCGAAGAGTCAGTTTCTTTGCCCACCTCTCCGCCGTTTCTTCTTCGGGGTGGACGATTTCGTTTACGCCGATTGCCTGCAATACATTTTCATGCAAAGGATTCAATGATCTTCCGATAAGCCGTTTTACATTCATATTCTTAAACATGGCCGTAGCCATAATATTGGCTCCCTGATCTTCACCTATACAGACAATTACCACATCAGTATTTTTCAGGGGTAGGGTTTCTACTGCTAAAGCATCTTTTACATCCAGACAAACCACATGGGTTATTTTATCCTTTAGTTCATTAACACGCTGCATCTTGGAATCTACCCCTATAACTTCATTGCCCTGTGCCACCAGTTTTTCGGCTAGCGATGAACCGAAAACTCCCAGTCCTACAATTATATATTTCATATCTACTTACTTTTTAATTAATTAATATTTCCTCGGAAGGATAAACATAACCGGCAGTCCTGACCTGTTTGAAGAATGCGATCAGTAATGTCAGAGTGGTGATACGGCCTATAAACATAAGCACAATCAACACCAATTTGCTTGCTGTACTTAAGCCGGATGTTATGCCTAGGCTCAGTCCCACAGTGCTATAGGCCGAAACAGATTCAAATATTATATCCAGCATCCTCAGGCTTTCATCAAAAAATGAAATTAGTAACGAACCTATTCCCAGTACTATAAATGATAGGGTTATTACAGCAAAAGCCCGTCTGACGGAAATATCCGCTATTTCGCGGCTGTACACTTCTATGTTTTTCCGTCCTTTGGCCAGATTTATACAATTAAGTATAGCTATGGCGAAAGTACTGGTTTTAATACCACCTCCGGTTGATGCAGGTGACGCGCCTATCCACATAAGTATGATAATGATAACCACAGAAGACATATGCAGCTGGCTGAAATCGACGGAATTAAATCCGGCTGTCCGAGGGGTAGTCGCCGTAAATAATGCCGTAATAGCTTTTCCCGGTCCCTGATGAGATGCCAGTATATTGTCGTATTCGTTTACGAAAATGAGGACAGTCCCGATTATGATTAAAGAAAATGTAGTCACTAAATTGATCTTGCTTCCCAGTTTCATAACCCACGGCTTATGAACATCTTTTTTATGATTAAATATCTGCCGGAAAATTCTGCGGACAAGATGTTTCAGATACTTAAGAATGTTTATAACAATAGGAAATCCCAATCCTCCCAGAACAAATAAAAAAATAAGGCTTAACTGGAAACTGTAATTATCGACGTATCTGCTTTCCATAATGCCATGCGGCAGTGTTGAAAAACCCGCATTGCAGAATGCAGAGATGGAATGGAATACTGAAAAATAAATCCGTTCTCCAAAAGAAGGTATCAAAGCCGGGCTCAGGCAGGTAAAAATAAAAAGAGCGCCTACTGCTTCAATGCCAAGCGTAATTATCAGTATGCGCTTCAACGTCTTAAATATATCGTCTGTTTTATCTATGTTGGAAATATCACCCATGGCCAGTTGGTCTTCGAAGGAAGAACCTCCTTTAAAGAAATAACTGAAGTAACTGGCAAAAGTCAGTATTCCCAATCCCCCGCATTGTATGAGTAACATGATAATTGTCTGCCCAAACACAGTAAAGTCTTTGCTGGTATCCAACACAATCAGTCCGGTTACGCACACGGCGCTCGTTGTTGTAAACAGCGCATCGGTAAAGCTGATGCTGTGAGTTGTAGATACGGGTAGAAGTAAAAGGATGGTACCAATGATAATCAGTCCTAAAAAACTGAGAATAAACAGACGGGCGGGATTTATACCTATATACTTTATCCGGGAAAACATTGTTTAAATTTAAAGGCTCTTTAAAATTAGCATACTCAAATATGGGGTAAAATTTTCAGAAGAAAAAATATTTAAGGTCCCAGACCTATATGTCGTCCAACTAAGCATAACACTCATAGTGAGTTATCGCTTTTAAAGGAGACATAAAATACTTATATGTAATTATATATATTTCTTTAATTTATTTTCTCAAAATACACTTTTGCCTCAGCCGTTTTTAACCGTTCATCTATCCATTCCCTGACTTTTTTCTGGTCGATAGTATTCAAGTAACGCTCATAGGAAAAAATAACAATCTCGGCTTTTTCAGGTTTGATACTATCCTTGCGGTATATGTAGGTATCGGAATACGAACAAGAAGTGATCTGAGGATATAGAACTTTTACCTCCGACAACAGTTGATTGCCTATCATTGGACGGTTTTGTATACTGTCCGATTGACGCTGGCTTTCGGTTATTAAACTGTTCAGGCGGCTTATTTCCTGTTTCAGTGAAGCCTCTTTGGCTAGCGACTTATCCTGATTAGGTATATTTGTATTTATCGCCAATCCCTGCTCTACAGATATTTTCGCATCTTTCAGATAAAAATCGGAGGCCTTACTAACAATCGTATCTTTATCGCCATCTGTCAGATAAGATCCACCATAGGTCAGCATAATTTCCCTTTTAGATGCATTTATCTCACTCCTAAGTAAATAATTCCCCCTGTATATGCTGACATCTTGTGTATATAGCTGGGCGTTTGCTTTAAATTTTTCATCTTGGGCAAGACTATAGCCGAGGTATATACTCGGGAGAATGGTAATAATTATTATTGCAGAAATAATCTGATTTATCCTTTTCTTACGGATATCGCTAATCCGGCTGTTTCGAATCGGGAATTTAAGGAATTGAGATATTATAGCCGATGCAAATGCAATACAAACAGAATTAATAGTAAACAGATAAAAAGCCCCGTAAAAGAAAGAAAATTGCCCCGTAGCCAGGCCATAGCCTGCTGTACATAAAGGAGGCATCAATGCTGTGGCAATGGCCACGCCGGGTATCACATTCCCTTTTTGCTTACTGCTTATGGCAATAATGCCTGCCACCCCTCCGAATAACGCTATTAATACATCATAAATAGTAGGGCTGGTTCGTGCAAGTATTTCCGAGTAAGCAGTCGTTACCGGAGTAATGGCAAAATACAATGTAGAAGTAATCAGACTAGCTAAAACAGCAAATCCGAAATTTTTTAATGACTGCCTGAAAAGCAGAGAATCATACACTGCAATACTATAACCCATTCCGGTAATTGGCTCCATAAGGGGAGATATAAGCATAGCTCCGATAATAACTGCCGTAGAGTTTATATTCAGCCCTACTGAGGCTATTATTATCGCACAGACCAATATCCAAAGCTTTGTACCTTCAAACACCACCCCTTGCTTAATGGATTCATGTATCTCGTTATAATCCTCTATCTGTCCTTGATGTCTTATTTTTTTTAAAAGTTTCTGAAGCATGGTAATTTAAAGTCTTATTTTTGGTTTAAAACAATATAACCTGTTACTCCACCGATAATGGATGCTGCAAATATACCAATCTTAGCTTGAACAAGGTGTATCTCATCGTTAAAAGCTAACGAAGTAATAAACAAAGACATGGTAAAACCAATGGAAGCCAATAATCCGACACCAAACAAATTCCTGTAATTCATACCCTCGGGTAGCGAAGTAACCTTTAATTTTACGAGTAATGATGTGAAACCAACCACGCCGGTAATCTTGCCCAATAATAAGCCTAAAGCTACTCCAATTGCTATATTTGTACTGAACAGGGACTCAATTTCGATATCGACCAAACATACTCCCGCATTAGCCAAAGCAAATAGAGGTATGACTATAAAAGTCACAAATGGATGCATACTGTATTCCAATCGCTGTAAAGGAGGTATTGCTGCATCCGTATCTTCTTTTATATGCTGGAGGATATGTAATTGCTCGTCTGTCAGTGTCGGAATATTATTGGGATCGATGTCTTTGAAACGTTTTAGCTTCTGTTGTATTTTACCGATATACGAATCTTCCTGTAACACTACATCTGCCGGAATCATGAATGCTGCCAAAACAGCAGCTATCGTTGCATGTACACCGGACAGCAGAAAAGCAGTCCAGACACCACCTATCCCCAAAATAGCGTAGAAAACAATATTTCTTACTCCGAGCTTATTTGCCAGAAACATGGCCAACACAAATCCTAAGCCTATAGCCAGGCTTGTAAAAGAAATGTCGGAGGTATAGAAAAAGGCGATAACCAGTACCGCTCCTAAATCATCGACTATAGCCAATGCTGTAAGAAATACTTTTAGGGATAAGGGAATCCTGTCTCCCAGTAGGTATAATATCCCCAGAGCGAATGCAATGTCTGTTGCCATGGGTATACCCCATCCCTGGTGTACAATCCCGGACGGATTAAATAACAGATAAATGAGCGCCGGGACCAGCATTCCTCCAATAGCAGCGACAATAGGTAGAATTGCATTCCGGGGATTAGATAATTCCCCTCCTATAATTTCCCTTTTTAATTCGAGTCCTACTACAAAGAAGAACATGGCCATCAGTCCGTCGTTTATCCAGTGGTGGATGCTGAATTCCAAATACTTTTCTCCATTGAATATAAAACCTAACTTTTGTTCGAAGAAATGTAAATAGGGTTCTGACCATGGCGAATTTGCCAGTATAAGTGCTATCAAAACGCTTATCCCTAGCACAATACCTCCTGATTTTTGTTGATGTGTAAACCTCTGTACGGGGATGATCAGTTTGTCAATAGGTGTTTGATTATTTTCTTTCATTCACTCGTTTCATTAAGTTATTTTTACCCTATTTTATCAAAATGTACATCCATTTGAGGAAATGGAAAATTTAGTCCATTTTTAGGGAATTCATTATATACTTTTTCGGTCAGGTCATATCGTAGATCATAATAGAAATCAAAATCTGTCCAGAATTTGACAATTATATCCACTGAGCTGTCCGACAGGTTGTCCAGATATACTGCCGGTGCAGGACTTTTGTGTACTCTTTTGTCATTTGCCAGTATTTCTATCAGTAATTCACGAGCTTTTGCTACATCGTCACCGTAAGACACACCAAATACCGCGTCGATACGTCTTCGCCCTTCTTTTGTATGGTTGGTAAGCGCTCCATTGACTAAACTCCCATTTGGCAAATATATAATTCTGTTATCAAAGGTTCTGATACGTGTAGTAAAAATCATAATTCCTTTTACAAATCCGAGATGTCCGCTGTCTGTCTCTATCAAATCTCCTATCTCAAAAGGTTTGATAGTAAGTATAACAACGCCTCCGGCAAAATTTTGCAAAGTCCCCGACAAAGCCATACCAATAGCTAAGGAAGCGGCTCCTAAAATAGCAACAATAGAGGTCATTTCTATGCCCACCGTGGCGAATACAATTACTAAAACCAATATTTTCAGCAAGATGTTCATTGTCGAAGTCAAAAATGTTTTTAATGAAGGATCTATATGCTTTGCCTCCATCATTTTTTTCATCGATTTCATAATTCTTTTCACAACCCAGAATCCAAGAATAAGTATACCTATAGCTATTAACAATTTTATCCCAAAATAAATTGCCGAGTTCCCAAATGTTTCTAATTGTTCTAAATTGATTTTATCCATAATAATCATGTTAATTATAATTTTGAATAATTCTAAAAATAAAAATTTATTTATCTACTACTAATTCGTTTTATCATCAGATATCAGGCTAATAAAGCGCTCATATTCGCTGAGGATATTTGCAATGATCTCATTTTAGTCATATATTGGATATTATTGCCACTACGACCGTCATAGAAATATGTTATAGATATTCCGGCTCCAATATCAGGAGTATTCTCTTCTTGAATATAAGAGTCTGACAACGTTTGAGGTTCGGCGATAGCACCATTGCGGGAGTTCCTTATTTTGTCGTGCCGTATAAAATTTATCTTTTCTTGAGCGTTTACTATGGATGATGATATGGTAAAAATAGAATAATAAATTATTTAACATATATTTCATGCTTTACAACAGCATACCCTATTCGTTGTATACGGGTAAAGCTTAGTACAATAATGCAGGGTAGTTGGAAGCAAATCCGATATTGGAGAAGCCAATATTAATGGTTTCTATCCCTCTTGAATTGTGATGGTTTAAAAATGAGAATTCAGATTATCAAATATGTGAAAAAATGACAGAAACCTAATCTGAATCAACGTGGATTCTCCACAGACAATTACAAATATACGGAGAATTACTCGAAATATATGTCATATATTCGACATTTTTTCACTTTTGTGCTATTTTTCAAGATAGGTAAAGTGTGTTTTACTTAGCCGATAATTAGCATATATTTTAAATCATAAAGCAAAGAATTTCTACAGTAATAAATAATCCGCTCAAATAGTAGATATCTCACTATTACATTCTCATGCCGCCTTTCTTTTGTATGTTCGGTCTTATTATCTGTTTAGTTTCCTGATACTTCTGTTTGAACCAATCCAATATATTTTGTTCGTTCAGGTTTAACCGTAGTTTATCGGGATTATCCGGTTCTTTTTCTACTTTCAGCTTAACATCCACTGCCTTGAATTTCCGGTTATGTTCCGGTGAAAAGAAAGAATAGGATTTTGCAATGAGACTTCTGCCCTCAAATAACACCTTGATGTATTCGATGCCCAGACCAATGGCTTTACACAGGTCGGCAATGCGAAGCTGCTCTTTCACTATCGGGAGCAGTTCGTGTATCCGGTTCAGTTCGTCCTGTGCTTTGTAGGGCTCATAATCTTGTTTAAGCTGTTCGAGTTTTGATTCCAATAGGGCTTTATCCCTTTCTTTCAGCCGTATCTGTTCATCTATCGAGAGAAACTCGTCCTTTGCCCTGTCCCGATGCTCGTACATATCGTATACTTTCTTGTGGGCATCCTCGATGCGATATTCTAAAGATTCCACATTCTCCTGTAAGTCTATATTCTTCTGATAAATATCCTTATAAAACTCGATGGTAGACACATGCCTTGCATCCGATCCCCTGATACCTCTTTCCAATCCGTACTTACTCATCTTCTCGGCATAAGTATCCTGAAAACGCTCCAGATTTGTCCTTGTCATGACATCATCGGCACAAAGGCGGAGGGTATCTTTCGCTTTTTTTCTGTATTTCTTCTTACCGTTATCCTGTTCCTCTTTCGCTTTTCTTCGCTCGCCTTGCACTATGGGAACAACCGTCGCATGAATATGGGGAGTTGTTTCGTCCATGTGTAATACGGCTGAAACCACATTGTCTTTTCCGAACTCGTCCTGCACCCATTCGACAGAATCTTTGCACCATTGGTCTAACTTCCCTTCTGTCTGTATGCGTTTCATATCTTCGGGACTGCCCGATAACAGGACTTGAAGCGCCCGTATCTGATTCTTTCCTATTTTTCGTTTTATCCCTGCCGTTTCTATACGGTGCTGAATAGCTTGTGTACGACCGCTTACCCCTTCGGGGAATGTTATCAGCTCTTTATTCAGATGGCTGCGTGCAGGATCGGCATTGCCCGGCATGACTGTTCTTTCGATATGCGCCGTTGTACGGGCATCGTTTCCTTTCGGTTTTTTGATATTTAAAACAACTTTTCCCATTGTGTTTTACTTTAAAATAGTTGATGATTTCCTAAACGCGAATACTTCATTCGCCTGTAAAAGCCGCCCGAAGCGGCTGCGGTCGGAAGGCCGCTCAGGAGGATTCCAAAGGGGGAAAACCTTTGGCTTATTGGGTATTTTTAGTGCCGATTTATCGAAGCGTTAAGAAAATACCCTAATAAGCTACGGCTTTTCCTGACAAAAGCCCGTTGGCTAGCATCGAGAGTCTACATCCTGAAACCTCGCGAAGGTTTTCGTTGTATGGGCTGCTGCCGTATTTCCTGCTTCTGCTGTTGTGCATTTTTTATCGAAACCAAATACTCGTTCAGGTCTTTACAAGGGATATAGTTTGCAGACCGGTCATATACGGTTTCGCATAGCTTTTTTATTTCTTCGGTGGCTTTTCTTCCCGAATCGTCATTATCCAAATAAGTGTAAATAGCCGGATGTTGTTTTATAAATTCGACGGTTTTGGGCATATTAATCACGGAGTTGAGAATGACTACATCCTGCTTTGCGCTCTGGATGTTTTTCAAGGTCAGATAAGACAGATAGTCCATGAAGCCCTCGAATACTAAACAGGCTTGGTTATCCGGATCGTTTCGTAATGTCCGAATATCCATAGAGGTGCATCCTTTGAAGGGTTCGCTTCTGAGTACCCATCCTGCCGAGTCATTCCGGAAGCCGATCGCGAAATAAGGTTTGTAGTTTACCGAATAATGGACCTCTTTACAATGCTCTTTAGCGATATCGATACTTATACATCGCTTCTTCAGATAGTCTAATAGAGATAGATTGGACAAAGAACTGACACTTAAAACACTGATCCCTTGAAAAGAAAAAGAGTTTTGCTGTTGTACTGTTGTGCTGTTATGCTGATTTACTGACGTACTGTTATATCGCTTCAATTCATCAATGGCTTGTCTCAATGAACAGTTATTTATCCGCATCACTAAGTCTATCATCGTTCCGCCCTCATTGGAGCCGAAATCTATCCAAAGATTTTTGTTATAGTCCACTTTCATACTGGCGTTACGATCTTCCCTGAACAGGGAATGATACATGCCGTAATAGCCTCTGTCTTTTACAGGATGGATGCCTCTGTTTGCCAAATAGCTTTTTATTGAAATTCTGTTTAAGTCTTTAATATCCATGATGATAGTTTTTTTAGATTGTTTTTTTCTTTCACGGTACATACCGGAGAAAGGCTTGTTATTTTGTCAGATTGTAAGAAAACGAGGCTAAGAGCAATTGATTCAATCGCTTACAGCTATTACATTTTTCTTACAGGATTTGAGATTTGTAAGAACTGTTGGTTTGTTAGGTATTTGTAAGTATTTTGTAAGAAATATAAAGTATTGGTTGTTTAATACTTTGATACTGTTTCTTACATTCTAACATTCCGACGTCAATCGTCCTGACAGTTCCTTGCTTATGGTATATATCCTCGATGTCTTTTTCTTTTCAAGGATTTCATCTTCGTATGTGCTATAATAGGCTATGTAGTAGGTCGGCTCTTCGGGTTTCAGCTTCCACTTGTTTTGCAGTATCTTCTTGACTTGGCTCCTTGCCGCCCTGACTTGCCTAAGTTGGAGCATATTCATCATATCCCCGATGTCGAACCGGAAGGTATCAAGCCCTTTTATCTGCATTATGTCCGATATGATGCTCAGCATCTCGATCTCCACTTTGCTGCGGTTGTACTGTATAATCTGCCGCAGGGCATCGGTAACCAACAGCTCGTACCTGAACCACATCCGGGATTCACTCTTGGTAGATAGTTTCCTGTGTTGTAAATGATACAGGAATTGGGGAATCTCCGATTTGAGCAGCTTGAGTATCTGGTTATTCTCTTTTTCCAAAGGGCATACCTTGCGCACCCAATAGCGGGTTTCTCCCTGATCGATCAGGATGGGGTTGTTCTCATTATTGGAACAAAGGATAAACTTGGCGAAGAACTCCACTTCGTTGCGGTCTTTTCCTTTGGCTTCCGCTTTGTAAGAGATGGCCGTACTCAGGTTCTTTATCCGCTCGGAATCTTCCCTGCGGTCTAACAGCACTTCATCGACTGCGACAATCAGTTTATTCGCCCAATCGGAATTGAACTGACTGCGGAAATCTTCGTTGGTATTGAAAGTCATATTGCCGGCAAAGATAGCTTTCAGGAAGTTCAGGAAAGTAGTCTTTCCCGTATTGCGTTCCCTCGATACCAATAGCAGGATCGGAAGCCTTGTCAATGGTTTCAGATAGAGCAATTGCAGGTAGTCCAATCCCAATTCGATCTGTTCCCCGAAGATATGGCTAAGGAAACTCAAGATAACCGGACATTCTCCGGATTGGGGAGAATAATGAACCGGATCGTATTGGTTCAGAAACTTACCGATACTTCGCCGGTAATTGACATGGTCGGGAACGGAGCAAAAGCCATCGAATTTTTCTATTTGTGAGATAAAGTCTTTGGAATGGTCTTGCCGGAGTGTTTCGTAATTCCACGGACGGCGTTCTTCTATAAAGTCGCCACTCATCAAAGGGCGCAGGACTATCTTATAGAGGCTTGTGCCGACACGAAGGTATTTTTCTTCTTGTTTTTCTTTCATGGTAATCCTCCTTTACTTTTTACGCCTTGCGCTACGGGCAAGTGTTAAAACTATTTCGGCACTGTTGTCTTTGGGTTTGGTTTGGCTTTCAGCCCACGAAAGAATATCCTTTCGGGAGAAGACTAACTTCTGTCCGAATTTACGGCAGGGGATATTGCCCGATGAAGTCAGTTTGTAAAGCTTGGCTTTAGACATGGGATAGCCGTATTCGCTGAGCAAGGCCAAAGCCTTTGTTAAAGTGAGGGTGTCTATTTCCGGTTTAACATCCTGTTTCGTGGAAAGCAATTTAGAAACTTCTTCCTGTACAATGCTGCGAAGTTTATCTTCTTCGGCTACGATAATATTTGCCATAATTTGGGGGTTTTTTAATGAAACAATCAGGCTATCGTCATAGCCGGAACTTGTTCGAACGCTACAAAGATATAAACAGGAATATCTATTTATAAAACGCTTAATTGCTTAACATTAGGTGGACAAAAGGCGACATTTCGGGACAAATCGCACCGCCCCGAAGACAGGCTGAGGGCAAGGGAATGACAATAGCTAGACAAACGGAGACAATTGGTAGACAAGTCTCTGCCATTGCCCGGTTGTGTTAAGTAATTAATTTTGAGTTGTATTTTTTATATTTATTTTCCTGAACGGCTGTTTTTGTGTTCCTGAAGTTCCTTTAATACGGCATCGGTACTGAAGGTTTCGGTATTTGACAGGTATGTGGATTGCAGGGGAGTGATAAAGCCTTTGTTTATCCATTGGGTCAGGGTTTGACGGGAGATGCCGAGCATCTTGGCTAATTGTATCCGGCTGATGAATTGTTCGTCCTTGAATGTTTTGATAAAGTTCTTATTGGCGGCAAGGTATCTTTTGAGGTGGCTAATGGCTCTGTCCACATCTTTGATGCCTGCTTCGAAGCTGTCGTAAACAGTAAGGTTCAGGGAAGAAAGGTCTTTGTCGGCATAGTCGGGATGTTCTTGCAGTTCTTTGAGTAAGAGCGGATAAGTATTGAGTTTCGTTATATCGATTGTGTTCTTCTTCCGGCGTGCCATAGGATGGGGGTATATATGGGAAAAGCCTGCGGACAGGCTTTCTATTTGAGTTTATAATTTGATGGAGTTGTATGCTTACTTCTTATTTCGTCCTGAGTTTTATATACTCCGGCTTTAGCAGCTTCCCGACCTTTACGAAGGCGATCTTTCAATTCACCGACCGAGTATTGGCAGGGCATAGCCTTCAATTTATGGTAATAGGCCTGTACTTTTTCTAATATAGAGCTGTTTCGTTCATTCTCAATATCTTTTTGAAGTTGAACTTTTAATTCTAATGCAGTCATATCCAGTGTTTTCTTTATTATGACACAACACAAACATCTACTTTTTATTTGACTTTACTTTTATTAGTCTTAGGGTTTTGGCGACAATCTAAAACGGCAACAATATAAATCTTATTTCTATTTGTGTAATAAACTATCTTGAATGTTTTTTTAACGACTAAAGCCCGGTATTCTTTTTGAAAAAACTTTAGAGCAGGCTCTATTTGTGCCATTTGTGGAAAATCTTTCAATGGCTCAACAGAATCAATCAAATCATTATAAAGACGATTCGCCGCACTCGGATTCTTCTCTTCGTAGAATTTGTGAATATCCTCCAAATGCATGACAGCCCGTTTCGTCCAAATTATTTCCATTCAGGATGTAATTTTTTCATTTCTTCCTGAGTATATACATTCCCTGCCTTTATATCTTGCTCTGACAATTGAAGTTCATTCTCCAATTCTTCCATAGAGAACTGACATTTTATATTTTTGAGTTCTCTCTTTTTTCTTTTCACATATTTCAAGGCCGACTCCAGTAAATTAGCATCATTATTAATTTCCCGAATCAGTTCTTTTTCTTTCTGCCGCAATTCTAATGCTGTCATATTCAGCTCCCTTCTTTTTGTTAATACTACAAAGATAATATATTTATAATAGCTTATATGTTAAACATTTCTCAAAATTAATAGTTTTAATGGCCGATTTTATCCATTATCAAAATTTGTCAGCAATTTAGCATTTTTCTCACGTTCTTCCCTTTCAAAGGATGCTAAATAGTTTTCTGTCGTCTTCAAATCACTATGTCCTAAACTCTCCGAGATATAAGCAATATTTGCACCACTCCGTTTTAACACACTTGCAAACGAGTGGCGGGCTGTGTATGTACTTATCCCCGATATATTCAAATTGTCCCCTATTTTTTTTAGATGCTTATTTATTCTTCGGGTTACATCCTGAGTCCGTTTCTTTTGTTCAATGGGTGTTGTGTAGCCGTCAAGAAAAGGAAAAATATAGTTATTCGGATTCTTATCCGGATTCCCCCATTTATCTATAATCTGCTTCATTTCAGGTGTAACCAAAGCCTCTATTTCTTTTTTCTCTTTTGATGTATGAATTGTTTTAGATCGATAAAAATGAAGTTCGTCTCCATCAATATTCGAATATTTCAATTTTAGCAAATCATTGATATTTATGCCATTACATAAGTATGAGAAAAACCATAAATCACGATAATGTTCAGTCGCTTCACTTCCATCCGTATAAGTAATGATTTGTTTTATCTGTTGTAGGTTTAAAGCCATTTTCCGACCCTTTCCTATTGGTATCTCATATTTCCCTTTTCCAAAAGGATATTGTGCTTCCTTTACTATCCCTACGGATTTAGCTTCGTTAAATATTGCTCTCATACATCGTAAATACATGGAAATAGTGGTATAACTTTTCCCCTCTGAAAGCATTGTTTTTTCATATTTTTTCAGCCAGTCTGTTGTTATTGCACCAAAAGTTATTTTTTCTCCGGCATATTTTTCCAAATGTCTAAAGGCACAAGAATATGTCGAAGCATTTCCGATTGCTCCGGCCTCGTTTAGAATGGTTATTCTGTTCTGAAAAGCAGCATTCAGAGTGTCATTCACGCATTTTCCTAAACGATTATTGAGGATTTCAAATGAAAAACTGCCTTCTTCTACGAGTGTACGCACAATGCTTTCTACTTTCTCAAAAGAGTTTTTTATATCCGACCTGATGTCCATCAGCTTGGGACTTTTCGTTGTAGGCAGAGCAGACCAATCTTCTTCGGACAGTTCTTTTCCTGTGTTATAATAACGTTGAATCCGGTTAAAAACGACCTGAATTTTAACAGGATATAGCCCTGACTGCTTTTTTCGACGTGCATCTTGAGTTGTTAATATAGATACGCCATCCTTAGAATACTTATACATAGCTATTTATATCATTCTGCATGCAAATTTAGTGTACATGCAATTTGCATGCAAATATAGCGATTCTATCAAAATAAACAAATATTGAAAGAAAAATAATTTCAATTAATTTATTGAATATTAAATATTTATCTAATAAATACAAATGAAAGAAAACAGAAGAAAATGGGGTAAAAATGCCTTACAAGCAGAGGGTCGGCGGTTCGAATCCGTCAACGCCCACGGAAAGGAAAGACAAAGCAAAGTCAAAATCCTGACAAAAAACAGAAAGGTCTTCTAAATCATTGATTTGGGAGACTTTTTTCTTTTTCTGAGAGTCTAGTGGGAACCGGATAAAAGTCAATAAATAACCCTAAGTCGTAACTAAATCGTAACCTATTCTATTTTCTAAAAATTAGGTTACGAATTGGATAATAAATATCTCATATTCCACATGTTGTCATAATTGTGTCTCAGCTTTTCAATAACGAGTTCAATAATTTTGTAATCAAAAAAGAAAAGCTTATGAAACGAAGTACATTCAGAGTTCTATTTTATTTAAAAAGTAATTTAAAGAAGAATGGCAATGGTGTCATTATGGGGCGTATTACTGTTGATGGAGAACAAGTGCAATTCAGTACTAAACTGGAGATATTGCCTGAGCAATGGAATAAAGCACAGGGAAAAGCTAACGGAACAGGTTTGCGTATTGCCGAGATTAACAGACAATTGGATTTGATAAAGTCAAATATAACTGTTTATTACAATCAGCAAATGGCCAGTGTAGGGTATATTACAGCTCATAAACTAAAGAATGTTATTTTAGGTATTGACCATAAGGAGCATACAATTATTTCTTATTTTGAGAAATTCAATGCCCAATATAAACTAAAAGTAGGTATAAATACTACATGGACTACTTATACTAAATATGAGTTAACAAAGAATCGTTTAATAGAATTTCTAAACAAAAAATATAATACAAAAGATATACTCCTTCGTGAATTTACAACTGCTTTATTACAGGAATTCTATCTATTCCTTCGCACAGAACATGGTTCGGGTAATAATAATGCGATGAAAAACCTCCAGCGCTTGAGAGCTATATTCAAATACATCGCAACAACCGGATATGATGAATTTCGGGATCCGTATTTAGGATTTAAAATGTCTTTCGAAAAACATTCAAGAGAATATTTAGAAAAAGGGGAGATTGATATCATTTATCACAAAAAATTTCAATCTAAAAGTTTAGAACGAGTAAGGGATATATTCGTGTTTAGCTGCTATACAGGGCTTTCATACAGCGATATTGTTGATCTCAAAACCGATAATATACGAACTGCTTTTGATAACAATTTGTGGATTATGGGGCAGAGACAAAAGACAGGAGTTAAGTTTAATGTCCGGTTGTTGGATATTCCTAAGCAAATTATAGAAAAATATTCAAAAAATCGGAGTGGAGCTAATCTGCTTCCGTGTATTACTAATCAGAAGATGAATGAATATTTGAAGGAGATAGCCAAGTTATGTAATATCAGTAAAAATATTACATTCCATGTTGCTAGACACTCGTTTGCAACCCTCTGTCTTACAGAAGGAGTACCTATCGAAAGCGTATCTAAGATGTTAGGGCACACAGATATCCGAACTACACAAATTTATGCCCGAATCATTGACCAAAAACTCAGTAATGATATGGAAGACCTTGCCTTGAAACTGAATAAAAAGGGACAAAATAATCTAAAGGAAAAGGTTTCGTAAGAAACCTTTTCTCATTTCTTTCCTTCTTCAATTGACACTTTTCTGAATTCCTTTAATACCTTCTCGATTGCCAAAGACGTTTTACGGGCACGGGTTCCTGCCGCTTTGTTTCCATTTTCTACTTGTGAAGCTGCATCCTTTGCGAAGTCCGCAAACAGTTGATTCAAATTCTCTACTAAATTTTTCATATTGTTTTTCGTTTATTTTAAAATTCAGGCAAAGATAAAATCATTTTATGTATTGCAAATATACCCTATGCTTTTATTTCAATTATCTCATTCAGATTAGTGGTAAATCGCCGGGATAAATGCTCCTGCCGGATGTTTGCCTTGTAACCGTTTCCCTGAACAGCGACTTTCACGGCTTCCCTGCCGTTCTTTTTGGCTATCTCGTCCAATGCCTCATTCAGCCGCTTTTGTTTTTCCCTGTCAATAGGGTCGAACAAATCTGCCGTTGAATATTCCTCCGGTATTATATCTGCTAATACTACCCCTGTCCGTTTATATTCCATGTCCGGCATATAGATAGAATCTAAGGCTTTGCGACAATAGCCGATTATTTCCGCTATATCAGCTGTGTAAAATGATAAGGGGATAATCTTGGATGGTTTATACACTTCATCCTTGAAACGGTTGGTTTGCAGGAATATATAAACTCCTTTTGTTACAGATTTTTGTTTCCTCAGCTTACTGACGCATAAGGACGCCAAAGAGGCTATCGCTTCCAACAGATTGTTGTATTCGGTTATAGGTTGTCCGAAACTACGGGAAGTGCATATTTGCTGTTTATCCGTTTCAAGGTCATCCTTTCCTATACAGGGTATTCCCTGTAACTCCATCCAGGTGCGCTCCCCGATGACAGACATTTTATGCCTTACCCACGAACGGCTTTTTTGAGTAAAGTCGTAGGCGGTTTTTATACTGTGGTATTCCAATGTGCGTGCATAATTGCGTCCGATACCCCATACTTCGCCTATTGCTGTTTTTTGCAGGGCTTTTATCCGTTTTTCTTCCGTGTCGATAATACAAAGCTGTTTGTAACCTTTGTATTTCTTGGCAAAGTGATTGGCAATCTTAGCTAATGTCTTAGTCGGGGCAACTCCGAGAGATACGGGAATACCCGTGCATTTGGTTGTTGTATCTATGATATGCCTGCTATAAGCATCCAAATCGCTGATGCCCGACAGGTTCAGGAATGCTTCGTCCACGGAATACTGTTCAAGTTCAGGGACAAGCCCCGATAGGACTGCCATTACCCTTGCCGACATATCGCCGTACAAGGTGAAGTTGGTGGAATAGACGGCTATATCGTGTTTCTTTACCAAATCCCTAATTTGGAAAAAAGGCACAGCCATTTTTATATCCAATGCTTTGGCTTCGTTGCTGCGGGCAATAACACATCCGTCATTGTTGCTGAGCACAACGACAGGACGATTGTTCAGCGAGGGATTGAAAACCCGCTCGCAGGAAACAAAAAAGTTATTGCAGTCGCATAGGGCGTACATTTTGATTATTTAATAGTTTACAACTTTACCGACATGTATTACACCTGCACTATATGCTGTAGACAAAGAGACAGGTGCACCATCCAGATAAAAGGTATTATCCTCATATGTAATATTCCCTCCTGCTATTAATGTATAACGTTCACGGTCGTATAGTATATCTGTATTTTCTTCTGATAGCTCTACCAATTCTATATATTCAATAATATCCTTATTCTGCATTTCTTTTATAGGAATAGGCGTATTTTGATCTCCGAATCCCATCTTCAATCCACCTCCGGGCATGCCGAACCAAGGCATTGCCGTTCCTTGAAAAATACGGACTTCATGTGTAATCCTAAATATCCGTTTATCCATCAATTCGAAAGATGGAGGCAGGGATTTATTAGGAAAGGGCTCTTCTATTCTCCAAAAGAACATACCTTGATTCTGCCATTCAGGATTATTCAAATCCTCTAAAGTATTTTTATTCCAATAATGCATATATAACTGTCCTATCCAAAGCGGAATTGTCGATGATTCCAGTTTTTGAGATAAATTATCAGATATATCCCTAACAACTTTATATAAGCTATTACTCTTTTTTTGAACCAGGATATTTTCTCCTTTATTGATGGTATATTTATCTGTTGATGCAGGCTCTTCTTTATTTTTCTTTTTTCCAAACCAGTTTTTAAACATTGAAATACTAAATTAAGGTTTTTATCTTTGCTTTTTTATCGAATAAGTTACGATTCCCCAAATGAGGAAATCATTATCTTCGGTAACCTTTATCGGCTGGTATTGCTCATTAGCGGGAATCAGCCAAATGACATCTTTCTCTATTTTGATATGCTTGATGGTAAATTCTCCGTCGATATAGCAGACTGCCATATCTCCGTCACGGGGATCGAGCGATTTGTCGATAATCAGGATATCTCCGTCATAAATACCGGCATCGATCATGCTGTCGCCTTTTACCCGGCCATAAAATGTAGCGGCGGGATGTTTTACTAACTCTTTATTCAGGTCGATAGCCAAATCCATGAAGTCCTGAGCGGGAGACGGGAATCCTGCCTTAATGCCTTCGTCCGCTATCGGCAATGCCAATTCTATATTGGTTTCGGCCTTGAATATTTCTATGGTAACCGATTTATCCATACTTACAAAAATAGGAAATGAATCGGTTAAGAGGGAAACTATTTTCTTAAATCTTTCGGGTATTATTAAATCCTACGACCCTTTCCTCTACATTCCGTTTTACGTCATTTCGAGAAACAGTCTCGGATAGTGAGCCAAGAGTAGCTTCTTTCAGGCTACACTTGAGTATTTAACTTTCTACTACTGCTATTGATATGCTGCGATAGCATATATTTCTACTACCCCATTTTCTAACGATGTCTTTTTCGTTTTTCTCTATAATCATTCCACAACAGGCTGCTGTCAATCCGGTGCTTTGGTCGTTTGTTCATCAGAGCAAAGGTATGATAGTGTTTCACAACGGCATATCCTGTTGTCCCTCCGGGTTTTCCTAAAAATCTCCACACCTCGCTCATACTTCGCTCAGGTAGTATTTGTTCCGAAAAATATGCCTTATAGTGAAGCCACAATACCTCGTGTTGCTCTTACGAAACAAAAACGACCGATACCGATGGATGACGCATGAAAAAAAATGTCATAATTATGAAAAACGAAAAAAACATATTGAAACAAAACTCCCTCGCCTCCGGACTCATCATAAAATTAGTTTGGAGAGTAGCGGTTGCAGCAGGGTGTCTGTGGCTTGTTTCGCAGGTCAGTATCAGTGCATCGGCGGTTGCAGGACTTATCCTGTGTTATTGGAGTATATGTCTTGTATTCCGATTGGTAGGCTTTATCATTCGGCTTATCCTGTCCCTGCTGTCTATCGTCATTATCACATCATTAATCCTTTTACTTATTTAATCATTAGAGCCATGACAAAGTTATATTTCGAGATAGTGGATTATTCCGAGAAAGCCATCGCTCTGTTCGGAGATACCAAAGCAATCAAAGATTTGCTCAAAGCTATGGGAGGGAAATTCAATCCCCGATTGACATACAACAACGAAAAGCAGGCAGGCTGGATTTTTTCAAAAACGAAGAGGGAAGAATTAGAGAATGTATTGAGCCTAAACAACTAAAAAAAACAAGAACATGAAAGCAACCTATATTTTCACAAGAACCATACTGAGCTATTTAGAGCAACGAGCCGAAACGGATGCTCTGTTTGCCGAATCATTCGCTAAACCCGACAAGAATATTGACGATTGTATTACATATATTCTCAACACCGTTCAAAAAAGTGGTTGCATGGGATTTACCGACCTCGAAGTCTATTCATTGGCTGTACACTATTACGATGAAGATACTATCGAAATAGGCAAACCGAAGAACAGTAGCCACATCGTAGTCAATCATGTTGTAGAGCTGACCGAAGATGAAAAAGAACAGGCACGGAAAGAAGCTATCCAAAAGGCTCAGAACGATGCCTATAACCGAATGATGCAACCCAAAAAGAAAGCCAAACGAGTAGAAATAACTAACCAACCAAGTCTATTTGACTTCTAAATAGTACAGCCATGAAACCAAGAACAAAATTTCAAAAACAAATAGTAGCAGCAAGTAGAAAATTACCTAAAATAACCGATGCGCAAATACAATGGGCATACAAGAACTGTATCGAGCATATCGGACAGAAGACATCAAAAGGTCTTATCACTTGTTTGGAATGTAACCACCAATGGACGGATACAAAAGAAAAGGAACATTGTACTTGCTCGAACTGCAAAACCAAACTAAGGGTAATAGAAACACGTAAACGTACATTCTTAGATTACGAATACTTGTGCATCGTTACCGCCTGTGAGGGCTTTCAAGTTTTACGCTTCGTGTACATAGAGTGCAAAATGAAGAAAGGCGAAGCACCCCGATATTTCAATATGGAAGTCGTACAACGTTGGATTGCTCCCAACGGTAAATATGCAACTATGGCAAAACTCCGTCCGATGGGATTCTGTCGGCAGGATTGGAATTGGTGGAGCAACCTTGAAATCCGTCCCGAAAGGTCATTGTATAATATAACCCCGACAGAAGTTTATCCCCGTCAGAAACTTATTCCCGAAGTACAAAGAAGCGGATATAACAAGCAGTTCTTTGACCTTACTCCCTTTGATATGTTTAGCTTTCTGATAGGCAACAGCAAAGCCGAAACCCTGCTCAAAACAGGACAAGCAGAACTCTTCCGATACTTCGCCTATAATACCCGAAAAGATATAAACGACTATTGGGCATCTATCCGTATTTGCCTTAGAAACGGCTATGCCATTAGCGATGTATCTATCTGGACTGACTATATAGATTTGCTCCGATTCTTTGGTAAAGACTTGCATAATGCCAAATATATCTGCCCGAAGAACCTAAAGAAAGAACATGATAAATATGTGGATAAAAAACGTGAATTATATGACAGGCAACGCAAGGAAGAACAACGCAGGAAGGCATTGGAAAACGAAAAGTTATTCCAAGAACTGAAATCCCGATTCTTCGGCGTTGAATTTACAGATGGTTTTATCCACATTCGGGTATTGGAGAGTGTAGACGAGATTATGCAAGAAGGAGATATGCTGCATCATTGCGTATTTACCAATAACTACCATCTGAAACCCGACAGTCTTATCCTTTCTGCCTATACCGAAGACAAACGGCTCGAAACCATCGAATTGTCCTTGTCTGAACTCAAAGTGCTGCAATGTAGAGGGCTATGCAATGAAAATACAGAATACCATGACAGGATATTGAACCTTGTCAATAAATACATTCCACTTATTCAAAAACGGTTAGCAGCATAAAGCAGTAGTAACAATTAATCTATATTAATATGGCACAGGAAATACCGGACGATTGGATGCAATATGCCAAAGATTTGGCAAAAGCTGAACGGGAACTAAAAATAGAACATTGGGTATATATCACTTTTGAGATACGACACCAAGACGGACACAGGGAGATATTACACAAGATAGACCTCCCTCGTGAGATAGTAGACCGCTGGCGGTGGGTAATTGAATGGCGCAGAGCAAAACTTGTCTGCAAGTACCCACGCAAGAAAATAGAGGTATATCACTGTGCATACGATAAGCGTACAGGCTTACAAACAGGATTCAACTTCCTATTATCGAAAGTCGCATCGGCAAAAGCACAGATAACCAAAGTCGAAAGGAAAATAGCAGAATATATTGATTATATGACGCACAACGATTTGTTTTTCAATATAGAAACAGACGAACAATTACTCAAAGCCAATGCCAAATTAGAAAAGAAAAGGAAGAATTATAACGATGCCTATGCTATTTTACAGGCGGAAGTAATCAAACACAAAAATAACAAGGATATGTATAAACTATTTGTGGGATTTAAGAAATTAGGAGAGTTCAAGAGTATATCTGAAGCCAAGCTGTTTGCCGACAGGTGTGGAGAAACGGGAGTTTTTAATCTGATAGGTCATTTGTATAAGGACAGTTGGTATGTTTTTGATTCTCAGAAACAAGACAACAGCGAAGACGATGCGGACTGATTTTTCAGTCCGTTTCTTTTTTCAGTGAGCCTGACGCGGATAAAAAAGAAACAAAAAACCGACAGTGAAATTTTCAAATCTCTATTTTTGGGGGACTATGAAAATTGAATTAATTAATCAGAAGTACTTAAACATACTTTATATATTATACGAAATGGAGGGATTCTCATATTAACTCTACCTTCACTTTTACTCCTTATAAAATAGTTCAAATCATTGTATATCTCCCTTAAAATGGTCGCACATAATAAACTTCTCTCTGAATGTTCTAAATTGGGAATATATGAAATTTCATATACAGCTGTAGTCCTTATTATCTCTTTTCCATTATGAAGAGAAAGTATTGTTATGGATATCTTTATCTTATCATCCACATCATAGGTAAATTTTCTTTCAACGTTATGGTTTAGCTCAACTTTATCAATTATAGGATTTAGTAATTCGTGCTTGACTGGCTCTATAACAGTATATTTGATAGGACTAGCTTCCATGATTTATATATGAAATATTAAAATACAAATATAGAAAACAAATAATAAGTAAAAGGTTGCTATACTAAACAATCCGTAGCGGATGTAACTTTGTCTGATAGTCAGTTCTATCATGGTTTCTTTGTTCATATATCACAAATATAATTACATTTTCCAGTAATAACAGAAATAGCCTCCGATATCACATCGGAGACTTCTCAAATTTTTAGAAAACTTCAAAGAAAGTTGGCTGTACAAACTTTAAAAATTACAGATAATCAGAAGATTCTTCTTCATCCGGGGCAATCAGCCATGAATAAATAATATTTATCCATGTAACTATATACGAAATTACCATCATCGTTGTCATAGCTCTTCTTCCTTGCTTGAATCAGCATTAAACTGGAATGATAATGGGTATTTATTTCCGAATGAATCGAAAAAAATCAAGTCGATAACCGCCTGTTCTTCCGATTCGGAAGTGTAATACAGGCGGAATGTGTCATTGGGTAATTTATAAGTATCATTAGGGAGGAAAGGTTCATTATTGCCTATCCGTAAAGAGCCTGCCCCTTCACTTTGGAAGAAACGGAGGTAATATTCAGCCTCTTCATAGTAACCCGAACGCAGCAATTGACACCTGATCTCGGCTACCTCCCCGACTCTCAGTTTTTTCGGCACAGGCAGGTAAGTAACCTCGAATTCATAACTTTGGCGAATATCAAAACGATCGCTACAGGCACACGCTATTGCGGCCAGCAATAGCGTAAAGATGATGTAAGATACACATTTTTTCATGTTAAATCTGATTTTTAGTTTTTAACTTTTAGTTTATAATTATCTTGATTCCAAATCCCATCTGTGTATGAAACTTATTAACTTCCGAGCCGAAGAGTATACGCTCCCTGGCATTGATGAGCAGGGCGAACCTGTCGGACAGGAATGTTTCAATCTCGAAAGACACCGCTCCGCCATACAGGAAGTTATCCTCTGATGTAATCGTTGCCCCATCGAACAATAACTCCTTGCCCCAATTAATCGTTTCGTAGCCTCCGACAGCTGATAATCCGACCGAGAAGAATAAGGTTTTACTCCTGTCCGACAAGAAGTTCAGATAGTAACCGCCTTCGGCTGTTATCTGGGACAGAGGAATAAACTTATCCTTGTAGGCATAATTCTTTTGCAGGTATTCCCCTCCGAATACCCAACGGTTGCTATTTTTGGTATAGGCAGATAAGGCGATACCGCCGTAAAATGCCTGTCCGTCCTTCTTTTCCACTGTAAAGCCATCTACAAAGCCGCCTGTCAGCTGAATACCTTTTTGGCCGGGTAGGTAACGTTGAGCATGAGCCTGCCCGATTAGGGCAAGGCTCAGAATTATAAGTAATGTGATACGCTTCATCTTATTTCACTTTTAGTTCGTTAATTTCTTCGGCTCTCAATAAATCCTCATTCTCAATTACAAAAGATTGGTTTCGGCCTCCGTTTTTCTCAAAAAGTTCGACTACCAACTGCTTGTCGTTGGGTATGGTAATTTTATCGATTGTGAACACGGTGCGTTCACTTTTATTACCCCCGACAGACGAAACTAAATTATAAGCCCGAAGCGGATAGATCACCGTTTCCTGAATAGCTGTTTGCTTCATTACTTTCTTGTCTACTATTTTCATACGCACAAAGTCTACATCGAAAGGCACATTAGATGCGTTTTTGATGGAAGTATGCAGGTAGAGCAAGTTGTTATGCGAATAGATGCCTTTTAATAGGTATTGTATTCCAAAACGTTTGGAACCGACATGCTTAACTATCCGCTTATCAGTATTGTAGACAGCACGGTTTATCAGGTAGACGATGCGGGGCGATTCGCTGCCCAACTCCTTCAGGTAGATGTCCATACTGTTATTGGGCTTATTGACAGAAACACCGTCGTGCATAAAATCTTTCATCTCGATATTGAGCTTTTCCGGTTCATCGGCGAATTTTACATTGAAAGTGTAATAGCTGCCTTCTTCGGTGATAACCGCCATATTGGTTTCCGTTTCAAAACTCCGGATAGCAGCCTTTACCCGCAGGATATTCTCCGATGTACCTGCTTTTCCTGCGATGATATTATTCGAACCTAAATCGACATAACGGATAGCTGCCGGAAAGATGATATGCACGGTCTTCTCGAAAGTAACCTCCAACCCGTATGGCGGAATCATGCGGTCGAATGTGATTTTCTTGGTCAGCCCCTCGTAATAGTCTCCATAGGTCGGTTTGAGTACATGTTGCAAGTCTTTCTGCATTTCCTCCGGTGTCTGATTGATAACCGGAATAGTATCCGTCTGGGCATTGGCTGCGACAGTTATTGCCGCCAGTATTATTAATACAATATATTTTCTCATCGTTTTTTGTTTTAAATTGTTCATTCTTAGCTTTTCATTTTACTTGTTTACTCGTCTACTTGTAACTCGTAACTATTTAGGCATCAGCATTACCCTATATCCCGATTTGAGCGTTACCTTTACATGCCTTATCTTTTTCTGCATATAAGCCGATAAACCCTGTATCGCCCCTTTGGTCAGGTCGGAGGTCAGTTGAGCACCCGTGCTTTCGGTCATGGTAAAGCTCGTGCCGACACTGCTTCCCATATTGGCCATGATTTCTTTGGCAGCATTCATTTCCAACGAATCGGGAATATAGATTCCACGCTGCCCGTCTGAGTCGTACACCACCATTTCCACAGGGATAATTGTCCCCTCGTACTTGATAGAGGAAATCTGAATCTCCATTCGTTCTCCCTGCACTTTTGCAAGGCCTGTTACAATGGTGTTTTCGGGGATAAGAGTAGTTCCTGCCATGAGTGGCTCGGTCAGGCGCAGACGGGTGGTTTGTCCGTCTACCACAGTCTGGTCATCATGAACGATTGCGGCAATCGTATTTTTCTCCGATACCCCGACTGTCCCACCCTCCGTATTAAAGCTGATGTTTCTCGGCTGATCATACATTTGGTAATACTCATCGCCACCTATGGACTGTGCTAATGCAGATACCGTCTGGTTTTGTATCTGCCGGATAGGAGTAATTTTAGTCTTGTTGTTACTATTGCTGCTACTACTTTTCAACGAACCGTTGGAAATGCGCTTGCTCAGACTTTCGTTACTGTTGTCCTGCTGGGTTTGTGGCATATACTTAGCAGCCATCTGGTAGGACTTTTCCATCAGCTCCAACTGCTCATCCATCGCCGATTGCTTGCTGTCCTTTTCGTTCATTTTGGCTTCCAGTTCCTCCAGCCGTTTCTTCATCTCTTCCTTTTCGGGATCGGATTTCGGCTGTTCATAGAAAGTACCCAGTGTGCGATTGATGTCCCGATAGGCGGAAACTGAACTGCCGATAGGCTCTTTCTCCTTTTCAGGAATTTCCACGTCTGTCGCGGGATCATCGGGGATAACAATGTTTACTTTGTCTGTACCGGATTCGTTTTCCAGCATACTTATATATCCCTGAAGGGATTGCATTCTGTCCTTTTGCTTATTCTGCATCTGTTCCTTTTCATAGGCGTCTTTCTTGTCGCCGATAATCTCGTCTTTGCCCGGATCGGGTATGTCGGCATTGAAGCCGATACCCTCCTGTAGCTTTATTTTGTCTGCATCCGATGGCTTAAATATCAGCCATATGCACCCCACACAGATAATTGCCATCAGGGCAAAAACAGCATATTTTTTAAGCTTTTGCTTTTGCTCCGAAGATATTTTCAGTCGTTCGTTCATATTCTTTGAATTTTTGTTGATTAATTCTTATACTGTCGATAGAATCCCTTCGGGTTTCTTGTTGATACAGGTCGAAGAGTTCCTTGTCAACAGGAGAATCCATCATTTGCTCTATCTCCAATACTTTCTTCTTTTCGCTTTGCTTTCCCCAATTATAAATTGTGGAAAAGGTAAAGTAGAGGTTTCCGATGGTCAGTATCAGGAGCATTATCACTATCGCCGTTATCCGTTTGTCGGGTGTCAGTTCTCCGCACAGGTCTTTGATCTTACCTTCCAACCAATAGCCTAATTCTTTTAATCGTTCTTTCATAATCCTTAGCGTGCTAATACCCTGACATCCTTATTCTCCCTGACTTCGAATCCTTCGATAATAAAGCCGTGCGGATTACTTTCCGAGCGAACGGAGTTCAGCAGGCGACAATAGGTTACCAAAGAGCGTTCGGTAATATTGCTTTCCCGGATAATCATCTGCCGGGCATAAGTCGCTGCTTCGTAAGGATAGCTATTCATATTGCATACGACACTGTCTATCCGGATGGTCTGATTGATATTTCCGGAGATGATGCGGTTGTAAAAACCCTTCTCCGACAAGTCTTTATAATAATTGAAAGCCGACTTATCGGACAGGAGTAATGCCCTGCCGGTATTACTTTCAATGGCACTCTTGTCAGGCGACAGTGTGAAGAAGAGTTCATGAAAACGCCTGACGTGTTCTCTCGCTTCTACAGGGCGGTTTTGCGACAAATCCTGCGAGAGAGCCAGCATCAGCGATTTCCCGTTGTCTAACACATATATTTTTTGACGTTGCTTTTCCGCAAAGTCATACGCACTGTATAGGGAGTAGCCTGTAACGACGGCGCACATACATAGAAACACAATGCCGAAAATGCGGAGTTGTTTAAAACTCGTTTCGATATTTTTTAATGATTTAAATTCCATAAATTCAATTTGAAAATTTGATAATTATTAAGGAGTCTTACTTGAAGAGCCGGATTGTCCACCATCTCCTGTGGCGTAATTCCTTCCTTGTGGCTGACTGCCGCCGCCGGCAGAACTACTACTGCTACTACCGGGATTACCGCCTCCTTTCAATCGTCCTGTAATATTTCCTGCTGCAGCTCCGGCAGCTCCTCCGGCGATTGCACTGCCTTTGGTTGCCGTCTGGTTTACATTCTTACCGAAGTTACCTATACCCCCGGCCGAGATTATCCAGCCTGCAACTGTCGGAATAGTGAAGTAGCCTACAATGCCGATGATCATAAACAGGATATAGATTACATCCGAGTTATCTAAAGAAAAATTCGGGTCAATCTCCATGCGCTCGATATCAGCTTGCAGCATCAGGGATTGAAGCCGCGCCAGTATCGTACTGAATAAATCCGATACGGGTAGCCACAGGTAAACAGAAATATAGCGGGTTATCCATTGGGTAAGGGTAGATGAAAAACCGTCCCAGACGGATATGCCGAAAGCGATAGGTCCCAGTATAGCCAATACTATCAGAAAGAAAGTACGAATCACATCGATAACCAACGCCGCAGCTTTGAAGATTATCTCCAGCAGTTCACGGAAAGTATTGCGTATCCATTTCTTGACATCATACAGTTCCCGTTCCAGATATAGCCCTACCTTTGTTCCCACATCGGTGATACCCAGCTCTTCCATCTTGGCATCGAATATCTCGTTATCCACCAGATAAGCCGTTTCTGGATTCCGCCGCATAGCTTCATATTCCAGCTTATCTTTCTGTTCCGCATATTTCTGCATATCGAATGTTTCGGATTGCAGCATCCCGTGTGTTCCCTTTACAACCGGGCTCATCACGCTGTTAATCGTACCGATTACAATGGACGGAAAAAACATGATACATAGCCCGATGGCAAAAGGACGGAGCAGGGGGTAAACATCAATCGGCTCTGCCCTTGAAAGGGATTGCCAAACCCGATGGGCGACATAAAACAATGCTCCCAGTCCGGCTATTCCTTTGGCTACGCCAACCATATTGCCGCATAAGGGCATCATCTGTTCGTAGAGTGTCCGCAGTGTTTCGTGAAATTGATTAAAATCCATAAATTCAATTTTTTAATGTGAGAATATGCCGATGTGCCAATGAGGTTCGCTTCGTGTTAATTTCCGAATTTGCTAATTGACACATTAGCACATTAGCACATTGATTTACCAATAACGAGCATCCGGATTACCATACAAGGTATTGACACGGGATGTCTCCCCTTTTTTCTTGGCTCTGAGATAAGAAATACTGATATTCTTGTTGGTATAGTATTTCACCAGATTACGGTAGCTTACCATTTCGTCATAGCAATGATTGACCACATCCATACGATCTTTGTCGCTTAATGATAAGGTGCTGATATTTACTACTCCTTTCAATTCATTCAGTACATCACCTGATTGTTCCAACAGTTTAGTATACCCGTGAGCAATGGCATTGAGTTCGTCTATCGAGAAGTTGGGATCGGACAGCATTTTTTGAAAATTAGTAACATAGATTTCCGACACTTCTCCAACCATCAGGATGGTCTTTTGAACTTTTTTCGCGTCTTTTACTAAATTATTGACCGCTTTGAGCGCATCGTAATACTCTTTCCCTTGATTATAAACCTTTTGAACTTCTTTGAAATTACTGATCATGGTTTGGGCAGTACTCGAAGTTTGTACAATCTGCTTGCTGGTATTGACAATGCTCTGTGTGAAATTACTTGGGTCCCAGACCGTCCATTGGGCACTCATATTGGTTGTGAAAAGCATAAGGCTTATGCACAACATGAAAAATTTTGCTTTCATATTGAAATTGTTTTTAAATGAATACTTGTATGATTTTTAAGAGATTTATCTCTTGTCCGCTAATTGCTTAATCGCTAATTCTATATCGCCGTCCAATTTTTCAGCTAAACGGAAGACTTCTAGCTTTTCGGTTTCTTCGGTTGTATAACTCAGGTATTCCGCTTTGCTCACTTCGGTGGCATATACCGCCGATTGCATACCGCCCAATCCTATCCAGACTTCCTTATAAATCCGTTGCGGATTATTCGACATATTGATGGAGAGTATCTGCGAGCGTTCCTTATCGGTCAGTCCCAGCAAGGACTGTATCGCGTCGAACTTATTCATGTACTTGCGCTGGTCAAGCAGTATCTTGCAGTCGGAGTTGTTGATAATGGCTTCCTTGACAATCGGAGACGAGATAATATCATCCACTTCCTGCGTAACGACAATGGCTTCCCCGAAATACTTCCGGACCGTTTTATACATATATTTCAGATAATCAGCCATATTGGGGGAAGATAGAGCCTTCCAGGCTTCTTCCACAATCAGTTGTTTACGAATGCCTTTCAGATGCCGGAGCTTGTTGATGAATGCCTCCATGATGATGATGGTTACCACCGGAAAAAGTTCTTTATTCTCCTTTATCTGGTCAATTTCGAATACAATGAAGCGTTTATTCAGCAAGTCCAATTCCTTGTCCGAGTTCAGCAGGAAGTCGAAGCGGCCGCCCTTGTAATACTGGCGGAGGGTGGTCAGCAGATTGTCGATATTAAAATCTTCCTTATCCACCTTAATATCCCGTCGGGTTAATTCCGCTTTATATTCATCCCGCATAAATTCATAGAAGGAGTTGAAGCCGGGAACAATACTCCTGTCGGTTTGTATTCGTTTGATATATTCATCGACAGCACTGCCTAACTCGCCCGATTCGGTCTTGCTGATCTTGTCATCCTCACTTTTCCAAAGAGTCAGTAAGAGGGTTTTCAGGCTGTCCTTTTTCTCCACATCAAACTGCCCGTTGTCCGTATAGAAAGGATTGAATGAAATGGGATTTTCTTCCGTATAGGTGAAATAGATTCCGTCCTCTCCTTTGGTCTTGCGGTTTATCAGCTCACACAATCCCTGATAGGAATTACCCGTATCGACTAACAGTACGTGTGTTCCCTGTTCGTAGTATTGGCGCACAAGGTGATTCATAAAGAAGGATTTTCCAGAACCGCTCGGCCCCAATACAAACTTGTTGCGGTTGGTAATAATCCCTTTTTTCATGGGCAGGTCGGAAATATCCAGATGCAAGGGTTTTCCCGTCAGGCGGTCTACCATCTTGATACCGAAAGGCGAAGGCGAACTCCGGTAGTTGGTTTCGGCGATAAAGAAGCACAGAGCCTGCTCGATGAAGGTGTAGAAACTTTCTTCCGCCGGAAAGTCTCCCGCGTTGCCCGGGATGCCTGCCCAAAAGAGTGTCGGGGTATCCACCGTATTGTGCCGGGGTTTACATTCCATCAGAGCCAGCTGACTGCCCACATCGTTCTTGATGCGGGAAAGCTCCTCCTTGTCTTCCGACCAAGCCATTACATTGACATGACAGCGTACCGAGGTCAGCCCGTAGCTATGCGCTTCGTTCAGGTAGTCTTCGATCCACTCTTTGTTTATTTGATTGGAACGGCTGTACCGAGATAACGAGTGCATATTTCTAGCTTGCTTTTCAAAACGTTTGAGGTTTTCCGTGTGGTCGTCAATGAAAATGTACTGGTTCACGATGTGGTTGCAGGACAAGAGAACACCTATCGGCGCGGCAAAAGACAGGCGGCAATCGCTTCTGTCGGTAGACAAGCGTTCGTATCGGCTGTCGGTCTGTACCTTTCCCGGCAGGTCTTCGGTATCGGAAAGGGTATGCAGGCAGAGGCATTTATCGCCTATCTTCATTTGCCCTGCCCCAAGTGTTATATCCTGCAAGCAGGTAGTGTCTTCCTGCGACAGGGAGAAATACTTTTCCACAATACCGGCTTCGGATTCCGTGCCTACAATCTCGTCGGTAGTAATGCGAGTTAGTTTTACAAATCCCGAATCATTCAAAATCCGCTCGAATTGTCCGACTGCTTCTAAGAACTTTTGGATAGTTTCTTTGTCCTGCATTTTCTTCGGGATGATAAATCCCCGTGTCAGTGCGTTGAAGTTGCTCTGTTGGCGTGCCCTGTCTTTCGTTGTTTTGGTCAGGAACAGATAACTGCTATGGTTCAAATACGGACGTTCATTGAAATGACGCTCGAAACTGCGGGATAAAAAACTGATGTCTTCCTTGTCTACCTCCGGCTCATACTTTTCCTCGACAAACCAGTCCTGACGATGGACAATAGTGTAATCGGGAAGTACCTTGACCGCTTTGAGCCAGGCAGCGTGCATCGCTTCATATTCTGCGGAAGTAACGGTAAAGAGTTCGGGCAGCTCTACCCGATAGGCTACCGACAAGTCAGCGTCTTTGCTCAGGATGCAGTCGTGTTCGACAGTCAGCAGTGGAAATTTACTTTCCAATGTGGCTGCTTTGGCTGTATTTCTCATCGGCCGGCTCCTTCCTTTTTTCTTCGGAAAAGCCGTTCGATGCGCAGCCTGTTGATGATATATCGGGGGTGGTTGCGGGCAGCCTGCATCTTCATCAGTCCGAATTCCCCGTACTTATCATTCAGGTGGAAGGTAAGCCAAACCAACGTGGAAGCCGTAACAACTCCGAAGCCGATACAGATAGTCTGGCTGATACCTATCATATACATGATTACGAAAATCACGAATACGGACAGCAGTCCTCCGGCGAAGATGAACAGGTATTGGGATTTGAGGCCCTTGAACTCGGCGGGCTTGCCGATTCCTTTATTAATCGAGTATTCCATTCTTCTTGTGTTTAAAAATTTATTTAACTCATGTAGATTCCTTATTTCCCCCTTTCGGGGGAAGTGAGGGTCTGTGGGTTTACAAGAAGAAAGAACGCAGGATGGTTGCCGCCACAATCAGGAAGATACAGGCTCCGAACCACGATGCGGCGGTTTTACTGGTATCGGGATCGCCCGAACTGAACTTCCCGTACACTTTCACACCCCCGATCAGTCCGACAACGGCTCCGATGGCATAGATGAGTTTTGTGCCGGGCTCGAAATACGATGTTACCATATTGGTGGCTTCGGTAATACCGCCGATACCGTTTCCCTGAGCAAAAAGGCTTGATGCTATGGCTAAAATCATAGCCATAGAAAGAAGAAGTTTCTTTCTCATAAAAATTGATTTGTTTTAATTGCCGTGGGGGTGGATAGTCCCCACGGCGGGTTAGACTTGGATAATTAAAATGGATAATTAGTGAGGCCGCAGGCCGTCTTGTAGACTTGTTTACTATTTTTTACATAAGCTTTTATTTAGGGTTTAAAAATTTTGCAACATCAAAATTTCCCAGATCGTCGGATTCGGGAATATTATCTAAATCGTCGGAATTTTCACTTTCTTTCTTCTGAAGAGCTATATGCAGGTCTATTAGTTCGGATATTATACTTGCCGTTTTTCCGGAAGAAAGTTGCTCCACGATCTCGGTTTCTTTGTTCTCGTATAATATTTTGCCTGCTTTCTGCTGTTCAATTTGTGATACTTCCGTAGATTCAACAACGTATTTTATTTTATACAGATCGTTGATTTCCAGCCCAGAAGCATAATATACATCTTTCCCAAACATTTCCTTCAATTCGATAACCTCTTGCTCCTCGTCAATTTCATCATTTGGTTCTCTATCCAGTGAATAGTCAATATCTAATGGAGCCGGATCACTTTCTTCTGCAAAGTTATGGTCATCCTCTGCTATTTCCGGTTCTTTCGCAAGAGGGGTGGTAGAGGTTGGCAGTGGTTGGCACAGGCTAAAGTTACTTTTACCTACTATCGAGACTTCCGTTTCGCTGCTTTTCGGTTTATCTGTTTCGCCTTTTTGCTCTTTTTCCAACTGCGCCTTTCCCAAGCGAAAAATATAATATGCTTTTTTTATTATCGGGTAAAGTAAAATCCAGAGCAGAAGGATTGCGGACAAAACTGTTATTGTCAGTATCATGGCGTTTATAATTGGTTGTTTTTTCGCAGCAACTCGTTTATCTCATCTTCATACACATTGAAGTGATTTTCCAGTATATTATCTATATAGCCGAAGTACGACAGTTCGTTATCTGCAATTACGCTGAGAACTTTCCTTATTTTATTATGGAATTCTTGGCGTATATTGATATTCTTTCCTTTGCGTGAAGAAGTCCTGTTCTCTTTCAGAAAAGTTGAAACAAAATCAGGAGCTTTGGCTTTCCGCTTTTTGGGTTCTTCTTTTACAGCAACAGGCTCATCTCCTCCGTCTTTTTCTTTCTCAATAGTGGCAGAGTTGCTTTCCTGAACTTTTCCCTCCAATTCGGGCCTGCTGCCTTTCATCAAAGCCCCCAATATCAGGTCTTCGTCCGATTCTTCATGTGTTATAATCTTCTTTGCCATAAATTAAATTTTCATTAGGGATTGCATTTCCTCTGCAAACTGATCTAGCGCAGCCAATTTGATTTGAATTTTATCGGCAGGGAAGAGTGTAGAACGAAAGATGCTTTTTTGAGAGGCTCCCAAATCTTTGCGAAAACGTTTGGCATCGGGCACAGATGTCTTCATTAATTGAAGCCCCAGTTCGCCGATCACGCTTTCGTACACATCATACAAATTAGTCCTTTCCCTGCCGTCCACCATATTCCAGAAAAGGAATAATCCTTTCACATTCCCTTTTCCCAAAGAGATATAACTCTCGTTCATCGTGATGGCAAATTGCAGGGTACTTTCCACTACTAAGCGATCTGCTATCATCGGGGAAAAAATATAATCCATATTAGCGACAAGGGTAAGCACACCTTTAGTATTCAATGTGCCGGGCAAGTCGAAGAAAATAATATCGAACTGACTTTCGGTAGTTTCGATCAATCTTTGGGCTGTTTGAAGAGCATCAATCACATTGCCGGCAATGACCGGATAAACACCTCTTTTATCTAACGAAAACTGCTTGTGGGCAAGCTGCTTGTAAAACGGATCATTGGTAACGAGTCTGCCTTCCCGCTCTCGTTCGTCCTTAATACTGTGTTGCGGGCTGTCGCAGTCGATGATGGCTACATTTTTTTTCAATACATAGTTAAAGTAACTGGCCATTAATACGGTAAAGGCACTTTTTCCGACTCCTCCTTTTTGGGTACTGAATGATACGAATAAGGGTTCTCTTCTCATGTCAATAATTTTAAGTTGAATAAATCTATATTTCTGTCGATAGAGCTATTTGTCGTTCTATTATTCTGAATATTTATAGTTCGTTATATCGTTTGATCTTTCTATAAATCAGCCGATAGATAGATTTAATGAGCGATATAGCTGTCTATATATTTAAAGGTATATGGTTTTATCGTTCTTTTTACCGATAGGACTATCGACCTGTTTTTTGTTCGATTTATCGATATATCTAAAAATCGAATGTCAGATTGTTAGAATGTTCTATCAGTAGATTATTCGATAATTCTATCCATCGAAAGAATCTTATATCTAAGAATCGAACCATGCATCGTTATGGAGATAGAGCGATATATGAATACATTTTTTGTTCTATCTATCGTTCTATAGTACAAAATTAAGGGAGCATTAATCAAAAATGGTTCATTTTCATGAGAGGTGGTAGCGGTTGGCAGTGGTTGGCACAGGTCAAGGATTATTTTAACCTAATAGAAGCCTCTAACTTTGCATAATCGGAGTATAAAGATGCTCTAATCTTGAAATTGCTTATTGAAAAGAAGCTGGCTTTTTAAGGATAATAGATGTGCATAACAATGGTAATATTCGGGATAGTTATTCTCATTCTCCATTTGATAGCATCAGTCATTTTCGAAGCTAACGTTAATCCACCCTTTCAAGGTGGATTTTTATTGTCGTCAGACAATAGCAAGGTATGTTTTGAGTACACTCAAAACCGTTTTAAGTGCCTTAAAACACCTTGCCCACTCCTTTGAAAGTCGGGGGATAATCTTACTCCGAAGTCGTAAGATTTTGAAGAAACAGTATTAATAAATGGTCGTCCTGTGGCGACAAAGCTAATTATCCAAATGTCATATGAATATGAAAAGAAATGAATCAAGAAAAGGAGGGCGAATTCCCAAAACAGATCCGGCGAAAAATCGCCATGTTTTCTACCTGAATGATGAAAAAGAAGCCAAGTTCTTATCATTGTTTGAACTGTCGGGAGCAAAAAACAAAGCTCATTTTATCACATCCTGCATCTTCAATAATCCTGTAAAGGTGGTCAAAATAGACAAAGGACTACATGATTATTATATGCGCTTAACCACATTTTTTGGTCAATTTCGGGCAATTGGAGTCAATTATAATCAGGTTGTGAAAGCTCTTAATTCCAATTTTTCAGAGAAAAAAGCACTCGCATTTCTCTATAAACTGGAGAAAGCGACCATTGATTTGGTGGATTTACAGAAAAAGATTGTGGCTCTAACCAACGATTTAAAACAAAAAATCAGTAACGATGATAGCCAAAATTAGCGCAGGAAGTTCATTGTTCGGAGCATTATCTTATAACCACGAAAAGGTTGAACAGGGAGAAGCAAAGGTTCTTTTCGGCAACCGTATTGTTGAAAATATGGATTCCGAATATACAATGCAAAATATGATGGAATCTTTCAAACCTTATTTGGATGCCAATAATAGAACTGAAAAACCGATACTTCATATATCAATCAATCCTCATCCCGATGATAAACTGACAGATGCACAACTATTGGAAATCGGACAAAAGTATATGAATCAGATGGGATATGGCGACCAACCTTATCTTATATATAAGCATGAGGATCTGGATCGGCATCACCTACATATTGTGAGCATCAATGTAGATGAAACAGGCAAGAAAATCAGCAATTCCAATGATTTTTATAAATCGAAAAAAATTGCCCGAGCTTTAGAAAAGGAGTACAATCTACTTCCTGCCGAAAGGCAAAAGCAATCGGATAATCTGCCTCTCAAACGAGTAGATTATAAAGGCGGCGATGTAAAAAAACAGGTTTCTGGTGTAGCCAAATCCGTGATGAAGGATTATCGTTTCCAAAGCTTCAACGAATATAAGGCTGTACTTTCAATCTATGGAGTGACAGTAGAAGAAGTCAAAGGCGAAGTCAGAGGTAAAACCTATAATGGATTAGTGTATTCTGCTCTGGATAAGAAAGGAGAAAAAATTGGTAATCCGTTCAAAGCATCATTAATTGGAAAAGCAGTTGGTTATGATGCTCTGCAAAAGCGGATTACTTTTTCTAAACAATCTATGAAGGATAAGGCTATATATAATAGGTGTAGGAATATTATATTTCCTCTTTTAAACCAGAAGCCTAACCGAAAGACTTTTGAGAGAGAACTCGCAAAGAATAATATATCTGTATTATTTAGAGAGAATGATGAAGGTCGCATCTATGGGGCAACATTTATCGACTATCAAGAAAAAGCGGTATTTAATGGTTCTCGTTTAGGTAAAGAGTTTTCAGCGAATGTGTTTCATAGCTTGTTTAATGAAAATCATAAAGCGGAAGCCAATTATCTATTGCATGATAATAATTACTTCCAGGAACAGAACAACGAGATGGAATCTTTGGGTGGATTACTGGATATGGTACAACATGGTGATAACTATGAAGAAATTGCCTTTACGAATCGAATGAAACGGAAAAAGAAAAAGCACAGAGGACCTAATCTATAAAATATATGACAGATTGACTTAACGTTATTCTTGGTGCGATGTTTGATATAGATTTACCATGAATGGAAAAATAGAAATCTTGGAAAATGATAAGAATCAACGTATAGATGATTTTTATCTGACTTTTAAAAAGAAACTGGAGGAAATACACACATTTCCTTCTGACTATGTTTTTAAGTTTATTGTATCTGCTGAACAGAGCAATATCGCGAAAGTGCATTCAATCTTTGAAAATGCAAATGCGAGTTTTTCAATGAGAGATAGTAAAAACGGTAAATATTCAAGTATTACGGTTAAAGCCCCAGTCAGTGATGCTGATGATGTTGTAATTTATTACAGGCAGGTAGCAGCCATTGATGGTGTAATGATGCTTTAACTCGAACTACCTAAAATAAGAATCCTCAAACAGATAATGTTTGGGGATTATTCATTATATAGAATTATATCATGTCCGAGTGTTGGCGGCAAACTGTCTCATTTTTAGAACTGTATAGATATTAGTTTTGGACTCAAATTCAAAACTAATAGTATTATGCAACAAGAAGACGATTTAAGAGGGTTAGCCAAAGTCATGGAGTTCATGAGGGCTATCAGTATATTATTTGTAGTAATCCATATTTATTGGTTCTGCTACCAATCAATAAGGGAAACAGGAATCAATATCGGAGTTGTAGATAAAATCCTGCTGAATTTTCAAAATACAGCAGGGTTGTTTTCTAATATACTTTGGACAAAGCTATTTGCCGTAGTATTTCTTGGTCTATCCTGTTTGGGGACAAAGGGAGTAAAAGAAGAAAAAATCACATGGAATAAGATATACATATTCCTGTTCTTTGGCTTTATCTTCTTTTTTCTCAATTGGTGGATACTGGCTTTATCTCTACCGTTGATAGCCAATACTGCTATCTATGTATTTACGATAACGACTGGTTATATCCTATTACTAATGGCAGGGTTGTGGATGAGTAGGCTATTGAAGAACAACCTGATGGAGGATGTATTCAATTTGGAGAACGAATCCTTTATGCAGGAAACACGATTAATAGAGAACGAATATTCCATTAATCTACCGACTCGATTTCTCTACAAGAAGAAGTGGAATAATGGGTGGATTAATGTTGTTAATCCGTTCCGGGCATCTATTGTGTTAGGAACTCCAGGTAGTGGTAAATCTTATGCAATAGTAAACAACTACATCAAACAGCAGATTGCAAAAGGTTTTTCAATGTATATATATGATTATAAGTTCGACGATCTATCAACTATCGCTTATAATGAGTTACTCAAAAATCTTGACAAATATGAAATCAAACCTAAATTCTATGTAATCAATTTCGATAATCCGGCAAAGAGCCACAGATGCAACCCGATTGCTCCCGAGTTTATGACGGATATCAGTGATGCATATGAATCAGCTTATACGATAATGCTAAATCTTAATAAAACATGGATTCAGAAACAAGGGGATTTTTTCGTGGAATCGCCAATTATCTTATTGGCTGCTATAATTTGGTATCTCAAAATATATAAGGATGGAAAATATTGTACATTTCCCCATGCAATCGAATTCCTTAATAAGAAATATGCAGATATATTTCCCATACTGACATCGTACTCTCAATTGGAAAACTATCTTTCTCCTTTTATGGATGCATGGGAAGGTGGGGCGCAAGACCAACTCCAAGGGCAGATAGCTTCTGCCAAAATACCTTTGTCCAGGATGATTAGTCCTCAACTGTATTGGGTAATGACAGGTAATGATTTTACATTGGATATCAATAATCCGAAAGAACCTAAAATCCTTTGTGTAGGGAATAATCCTGACAGGCAGAATATCTATTCGGCTGCATTGGGTTTATACAATAGCCGTATTGTGAAATTAATAAACAAGAAAGAACAACTCAAATCATCTGTTATTATTGACGAGTTGCCTACCATATATTTCCGTGGATTGGATAACCTGATTGCTACTGCTCGTAGCAACAAAGTGGCTGTGTGTTTAGGATTTCAGGATTATAGTCAGTTGAACCGTGATTATGGAGATAAAGAATCGAAAGTGGTGCAAAATACCGTTGGAAATATCTTTTCGGGACAGGTTGTAGGAGAATCGGCAAAGACATTATCAGATCGTTTTGGAAAGGTTTTACAGAAGCGTCAGTCTATGACAATAAATCGTCAAGATAAATCGACGTCTATCAGCACTCAACTGGATAGCCTTATTCCTGCCAGCAAGATATCGAATCTTACTCAAGGTATGTTTGTAGGTGCGGTTTCAGATAACTTTGATGAACGGATTGAGCAGAAGATATTTCATGCTGAAATTGTGGTGGATAATGTTAAAGTTTCAGCAGAGATGAAAAACTATCGAAAAATTCCTATCTTGACCAACTTTATTAATACGGAAGGTGTTGATTTAATGGAAGAAGAGATTCAAAAGAATTATTCTCAGATTAAAGCGGATATCGGGCAGATTGTAAAGGAGGAATTGGAACGGATAAGTAGTGATGAGAATCTAAAGCACCTGATTAAAGGATAAAAAAGCATGGATGCATTATCTCCAGCTATAGGGGTACTGGTATACCTTACGAACAGGAGTAATGCTCCATGCTTTATGTGCATGAACATTATTTCCTTTTCTTTTGTTCGTGAATTTTAAATTACCAGTTTTCTATTCGCTAAAGAAAATGAAATACAATGATCTATTATTTATCTTTCCTTCTTATTTTTTTCTTTTTAAAAATTCCATTATCCATATTATCCATTCGTTCGTTTAGCTTTTCAATCATTTCATCAAGAAAGAGAGTGCGGCTTCCGACTCTCCTTCGGATAGCTCTGAATGTATCATAACAATCTTTTACTTCAAAGGAGAATAGTTGACAGAGAATTTCAATCAGAGAATTTATGTCTATATCTCCATTATCAAATTTCTTGGTTTCTAAGGCTCCATATGCAAATTCGACTAAATCAGCTGCGGTTCCGGTCCAATGAAGGTCTTGTTCTGATTTCTTTTCTTTTTGATTTCCTTTATTACTATTATTCTGTAATTGCCATTGTAAGATTTTCAGTTCTATATCAATAAGAGAGATTGCCTTGATTGTATATTTTAAGGCATTTTTTTTCCTGTCCGTTAGATAAAATATCACGAACTCCAACTAACTCCAAACGCACAAAACCAAGATGATAATACAGCTTTGCAATGTTTGTTTCAATTTGTAGCTTGTCTAATAGTTTTAGTGCAAATTCGTCATAGGCTTCTTCAAGTTTTGTTAGAAAATTGTTACTTTCATCTTGTTTAGATAAGATAGAAAATAATTTCAAATTCATTAAATTTTTCATTTTAAAAAAATTATAATTATTAATTAGTGATACAAAGACTCAATACGTAGAGTCTACTTTATTCTAATCTTTTAATTAATTCTTTAAAATAATCTCTGTACAAAATCCCGTAATTGTTGCCTCCAGAATTCCCATTCATGACCATAATTACTATCATAGAATTCGTATTTAACTCCTATCTCTTTAAGATTTTCCACAAATTCGACGTGCCCGTCATAGCGAGGATCTTTTGTTCCACAACTAATCCAGAGCAGCTTTAGTTCGCGATTGACTCTTCCAACATCAGATATAACGCCCGGAATGTATTTGTCATGGTTGAAATTGCCATCTCCTATAATCCCAGCACTAAATTGACCTATATATGAAAATTTATCCAAATTTCTTAATCCAATAACATAAGCTTGACCTCCTCCCATAGAAAGCCCGGCAATAGCCCTGTTTCTTTTATCTCTTTTTACACGATAACGTTGTTCGATATACGGAATAATATCATTTAGGAGTTCCTCTTCCAATATATCCATTCCTTCCACAGTGCTTCCTCCTGCCCATGAACCGTCCGTCAATCCGTTAGACATAACGATTAACATCGGTTTAGCTTTTCCCGAAGCAATCAGGTTATCCAATATGATACTAGAACGGCCATCTTTTGTCCAACTGCTCTCGCTGTCCCCGCCTCCATGTCGCAAGTATAAGACAGGAAATTCTTCCAAATTATTTTTATGATATTCAGTTGGTAAGTATACATACATTTCCCGCGGTTTATGAAGTTGAGTAGAGATATACTTCAAGATATGAATTTCCCCATGAGGTACATTCTGCAGTTCATCATAACGTGGAATGTAACCGCCATATACTTCAACGACACTTCCATACACTGACGTTCCAGCTTTTACAACCGGATTGGCAAAATCTATTGTACGGATACCATCAATCTCGAATACATACTGGTACAAACGTGGCTTCACAGGATGGATTGTAACAGACCATACATCCTGCTCATCTTTTACCATCGGCTGTGATAAGACATCCCATTCATCAAAATGCAAAATGACATTCTTTGCACTGGGAGCCTTTATCCGGAATGTGATACTATTATCCTCGTTTACTACAGGAGAAAAAGGAGGCTCGGCAGGTTTCCACCATTCATCTGTACTAAACTTATTTTTCTTTTTTTGTGCATTTGTTGGTGTAATTAATGCCCCGATTATAAAAAAAGCTAATATTAATAATATATATTTTTTCATTTTATGATGTTTTTATTTATATGTTTGAATAATTCCTGTTTGAATGTTATAACCTTCTGTATATATACCATACAAATTTGCTTTCGGAGAAAGTGTTTGATCAATGATAAGTATTCGCTCCTCCTGTGGCATCAGTGTAAAATAACCGTCAGAAACAGAAACAGGGAGAATCTCTTTTTCTGTTTCTATATCTACAACTTTAATTTTTATTCCTATGGCAGGAGTCGAGGTAGGATTATAAAGTTTAAAATAAATTAGGTTATCGTTTTGATATATAATCTTTGCTTCCAATCCTGTATACGGCAAATCGTTGAATGATCTGTAAGTTCCGCTTTTACCTGTAAGCCAGTATTCATTCAAAGAAAGTATTTCTTCCTCATCTATCAATTTAAGGCGTAAAAGATAAGGTACATTTGTATTCCTTAATTTTTCAATAAACGATAAATGGACACTGTCACGTGAATTTGCATTCAGGTCAATATTTGTTCTTTCCGAATAAAGCACTTCATTGGATAATGAATATGCTTTCATTTCTATCAAAATATTTTTTCTGTTATGATTTGTTGTATTTACAACAGCAATAGTGTAATCATGTGCATTCATTTGAATATGAAAAGGCTCACAAGCCTTCTTAGCACCATAATATGCTCCTGTAGTTTCATAATCCCATGAATAAGTTTGCCAAACTGTACTTGGCCAGGCCGGATGCGACATCCATAGCAATAGTCCTGATGTATTCTTCCACAGTTTGTTATTCCATGCTTCAAACATGGCACGGTGGCTATTGTAATTTATTAGTTGTGCTTTTTTACAAAAATCCGGCATGGAAACAGCTTCACCATAAAGGCTATCTATTGTAGCACTATATCCCCATTTACCAAAATAAAAGTCGTGGTAATACCAAACATCACCAATAGGCCATAGGTCAGCTTCACTCATCATCTTTTTCATAGAAGAAGCTAGTGGTACAGCCATTGTTCCCAATTCGGTAGAGAATCCCTCCGCTATCTGAGTAAAGTATACCGATTCATTTGGTTTATAATCCCACGGACCACTCGAACGCAGATTTAAATAACGGGAACTTCCGATATATAATCTTGTTCCATCTATTTTAGATGTTGCTTCTACCAATTCAGCTTCTAGCTCAGGGCGTGCATATCCTTCATTGCGAGGACACCAGATAATCAAAGAAGGATGATTGCGATACCGTACAATCACATCTTTTACATTGTCCATAAATAAATTTTTGTCCTCGGGTTCCAGATTAAATCCAAGTGTTGAATACCAGAAGTCATTCCATACCAAAATTCCATATTCATCACACAAATCAAAAAATACCTTCTCTGTTGATTCTCCAGTCCAGTTACGAATCATATTGAATTCAGCTTCTTTGTGTAATTTAATATATGGTTCCATTTTCAAACGGGATACCTTTTTCATAGCATCATCCATGCCCCAATTTCCACCTCTGCAAAAGATAGGGACACCATTGACTTTTACAACCAGATAAGGATTAGTATTATCTTTTATAACAGGCATTTTTGAACAGAAAGACTTATCTGTAAATGTCGGAATACTTATACCATCAGATAAATTAACCCGAATGCCATTGTTCCATGGATAAGGATTATTTTGCAGCCATTGCAAAGGATTATAATCTACCCTTACATGTTTGTCTGAATCAGGGGTTTCTGCAATCAGCATTTCAAATGAAACCTCACGTATTCCAAAACGCTCTTTTACCTTATCGCTCTGTACTTTATTAACTGAGGCACTCACAGTTGCCTCATACAGATGAGGTTCACCATATCCATTAGGCCACCATAGCTTCGGATTATTTAGACATAATTCTGAATAAGTGGAGGGGGTGAATGAAATGGTTTGTTTAGATTGTGGGGACATTTCTACTTGTTTGGATATCTGCATTCCAGCTATATGTAGTAATAAGGTTGTTTTCTGTCTTTTTGACGATAAATTACTGACGTCTACGTTTACTGTTACCAAAGCTTGAGTGGTATCAGGTAGATTCAGGTCAGTAATTATCTGCATGTCTGATAACCTAATATCGTCCGTGTAAGATAAAGATACATCCTGCCAGATTCCAATATTGCGGTCTCGGATACCAGGCATCCAATCCCAGCCTTCGGAGGATATAAACGTTGGTCCGTCAAGACACAGAACACCCCCATTTGGGCCATAAGAGGTGCGGGCAGATTGTTCGTGCGGTATACCCGGATTATTGGGAGGGTAAATTATAACCTTAAGTTCATTTTCATCCCTGATGTGAGAAGAAATATTAAAAATACCTTTTTTAAATGCTCCTTCTATTCTACCGATAGAAATATTATTTAGGAACACATCCGCCATGTAATTAATACCTTGAAAATTGAGGAACACATTTTTACTGTTCTTTTCCGGTGATTTGAATTTCAATGTATAAATCCAGTTTTTACGGCATAGATCATCCGGGATTTTCATCATATTGAGTCCAAAATAAGGATCTTCATATTCACCTTGATTTACCAATGTTGTTAAAACTGTACCCGGAACCGTGGCTTTATATCTTTTTGCATATATTTCGTCGGCTGTTAATACCCATCCTTGATTAAGGCAGTATTCCTTTTCTGATAATCTTATTGGTTTGTGGTAGGATTGATTATCAATTATAGTATATAAAGAATCGAATCTGGAATAGGGTAATGTTGCAGAATCCTGAGGGACAGATAGTCCATAATTTTTCCCGATAGGAAATGTATCTGTTTTCTTTATATTATCATTAGTTACAACATTATTTTGTGCAGACAATCCGGTATGGAAAATTAGAATAAATATACTGAACAAGGGTATGAAATATTTCATTACTTATTTTTTTAGACTCTCTGTTAATACTGCACGTCCCTCTTTATCTGGGTCGTTTTTTACTTCGCAATTATCATTCAATATCATTGTTTCTCCATTCTCCAAGGAAAACTCCGGCCAGTGAGGTAAAGATGCACAATTCGGATTACCTGTACGTGCAAAGTTAAGGAGTGAATCCGCCATTTTATACGATAGTTTCCGAGGTCTGGTCCCTCCTCCTGAATGTGTCAGCATCAGGTCAGTATTCAAAAACCAGAAAGAAATATCAAGACAATGAAAAGCACGTATACGCCCGTCAAATAAAAAGGGTTCGAATCCAAACCATGCCATATATACAGGTGAATCCTGCTTTTTCTTAGCAATTGCCGATTCCACTACCGACATACGATTCGAATAAATCAATACAAGAACGTCAAACGGTTTTGCTGAAGGAAAATTACGTGAATATGCATCATATATAGCTTGTGCATTCTCTCCATATCGTTCCGAAAGTTTTTGAATCGCTTCTGTTCTGGTTATTTTTTCCTGAGCAGGATTATTTCTCTCCACTCCCCACTCGTGAAAAGTAGTACAGAAAATCATGGGTATATCGGGAGAGTCCGGATTGCTGAAAAATTCACCTTCGGGCAAATGAATTCCATCTCCTACGGGACCGAAACTTCCTCTTGCCATTCCCGCTCCTCCGCTCTCTTTTTCCATACGTGATGCTCCCTGGTAAGCAAGTTCCATATAATCTTTCCACGACATATCCTGTAATTTATCTACTTCCGATTCAGATAGTCCTGCTTCTTTTACAATATATTCTCCTAAGCGTTTCGAATAATCTTTATTATTAGCACGTATAGCCGAACCACTGAGCGAAACACCTTTATGGATAAGACCTTTTGTTTCGGGCATCGTTGCCAGCAAGCAAACCTTAGCTCCTCCACCAGATTGACCGATAATGGTGACATTGTTGGGATCTCCTCCAAAATTTTCAATATTGTCATGTATCCATTGCAAAGCGAAAACCATGTCCAATAATCCGGCGTTTCCCGAATTTTTATATTTTTCTCCGAAAGCAGACAAGTCGGTAAAACCAAAAACACCCAACCGATGGTTTATGGAGCAGAAAACAATGTCACCATAGCGAACAATATTTTCACCATGGTAACCATCCTGTTCGAAGCCGTTACCCCTTGTATATCCGCCACCGTGCAACCAGACAATCACCGGACGTTTTTTGCCGTCGGCAATTGCATTTGTCCAGATATTCAGAGAGAGGCAATTCTCGCTGATTTCATCGTAATTCCAATGGTCTACAAACATATCGTACGAAGTAGACGCACGGCTGTACACATCTTGCGGTGCACTGTTGCCGTAAAATACAGCCGGGCGGATGCCATCCCACTTTTCATGTTTCTGCGGAGGCATAAAACGGTTCTTTCCAGATGTTTCAGAAGCATACGGTATACCCAGAAATGTATATACCCCGCGAGAAATATATCCTTTCACTTTGCCGTATTCTGTATCGGCTATAGCGATATTTTCTCCGATTTGAATTTGCGGTTCATCTTCGGGAATGTTAGTATGATTCTGTGCCGGTAATGGAGACGTAACGGTGATAAATAATGCTGATGCTATCGTAACAGCCTTAATAAATACTTCACTTGTTTTATTCATAATTCTATTTGTTTATTTACCAGATGAAGGTTCCCACAGAACCGGGAGCGAGTGGTAGATTAGCGAAACGTCCGTTATATTGTACCTTAACTTGGTTACGAGACCAACTGTCATTAGCGACAATCAAAACAATCTTGCCTTCGGCAGTTTTAAAAGCTACATTCGGTAATACATCGCTATGCTCCACAACCGTTGTACGACGCACTTCCGCCCGTTCTTCATCCTCAGTAATATCCACACCAGAGTCGAAAGGATGAGTTGATGAAATGCGTACAGAACCCGGGCGAACGAATTTGGACGCATGCGCTATTGTATAATAGGCTATATTTCGAGTCACATGGTCTCCATCGATAGTTATTGCACCCTGACACATCGAACAGCCTCCGTTATCGGTATGTGGGTCGTTTAGCGGGTTGGCTCCATAATTCCAGAGAACAACATTCTTACTCCAATTCCGAGTCACATCAATAAGAAGCCTTTTCACCGATGATGCAATATTTATTGTTCGGCTATCTGGTTTCTCGGTAAGCATCTGCTCTGTAAAATAAATGTTTTTATCCGGTCTTGCCCGGTGTACGATACTCATACCGCTGAGATATCCCCGATAATGATGAAATGCAGAACCATCGACATATTGCGCTGTGATTGCATCACTTAAAATAGCTAAAGGATAATCGGGGCGGTCGCAATTATGGTCGAAAATAACAATCTTGGTCTCTATGCCTGCTTCTTTAAATGCAGGTCCGAGATGGTCCCTTACAAATTCATTATGCTCCTGCCAATACCACGGCATACTGGGAGTATTACGCGAGTTTAACGGTTCATTTTGTATAGTAACAGCATCAATATTTATTCCTTCTTTTGCCATTTGTTCAATGTATTTCACAAAATATTGTGCATATACATTGTAATATTCTTTCTTTAAAGCTCCTCCCTGTACATTATTATTCGTCTTCATCCATACAGGTGCAGACCAGGGTGATGCCATTATTTTTATATCAGGTACGATTTTCAATATTTCTTTCATTACAGGAATTACATCATCGTAATCATGTCCAAGATTGAATTTCTTTAATCCGGTATCTTTTTCTCCATCGGGAAGGTCGTTGTATGAATAGACAAAATTATTCAGGTCGGATGCTCCTAAGGTTAACCGGATATAACTGAATCCGACATTGTTCACATCATTCCTGAACATTTCTTTGAGAATATTTTCACGAGCATTTGCGCTCATGCGATTCAGATGAAACGCACTTCCTTCGGTTAAAGCGAAACCAAAACCATCCATTATTTGATATTCCTGACGGTCATCAATTATGATAGGCAAGCCTTTTCCCTGCTCATTTCCGAAAGTTATCTTTTCGGATTGTTGCTGAAAAAGAGTATTCCGGTCAGGTGTAGTTATCCACGATTCTATTTGTTGTGCTTGTATGCAAATTGCATGTAGGGCTAATGCCAGTAAAAACAATTTTTTTAACGATATTAGATTTAACATTGTATTTATTCATTAAAAGTTTACATACAACAAATTTACTTTGGTATGTAAACTTATCGTTATACAATGTCGCTGATTTGTTATACTATTATGAATATGCTAATATTTAATGAGCATTTGTTCTATTAATGTACGGTACTCGCTCGGAGTAGATCCTTTCTTTTTTTTGAAAATACGAATGAAATTGGATAAATTATTAAACCCGCAAAGGAAACATATTTCTGCTATGGAGTGCGTTGTTTCCGATAGCATCTGGCAAGCTTTTGCTATTCTCAGATTGATAACATAATCAATAAATGTACAACGGGTCTTCTTTTTGAAAAAATGGCTGAATGCAGATTCAGACATGTTTACCATTTCAGCTACTTCACTTAACTTAATCTGATTCTCATAATTCTTTTCAATATAATCACATACTTTAGCGATACGCCGGCTTTTGGATACCCGTACAATCGATTCGGCATCGTACCTGTTATCCATCAGCACATTCCTGTCAGAAATAGAAAGGTCGTGAAGAATAGAAAAGAACTCCAATACTGTCTGGAAACCCTGCATCTTGGTTAATTTTAATATACGGTCTTTCATCTCCAACTGTGTTTTTTCTGAAAAACAGATACCTCGTTGAGCTTCATAAAGTAAGGCTTTAATCTGCGAGAATAGTCTTTTTTCCAGCATCGGAAAATTCAGTAGTTTTTCGGAAAACTGAATAGTTACCACATGATTGCCGTCTACAATTTCCCCTTGCCAGGCGTGGGGAATATTTGGACCTATCATTACCAAATCCAAAGTGGAAAATTCTTCCTCGGAATCTCCAACTATACGTTTCCCGTACGTGTCAATTACCAAATTAATTTCATAATCGGAATGATGGTGCACCGGATAATCGAATTTGGCAGACGGATGATTCAAGACAATGAATAAATCATTATCCGACAATGGTGTAATCTCTTTTTGAATTTCTCGCATAATGAAAGTTATTTATATATGTGATACCACATACAAATTTAGAAATAAAATAAAAAAAGCAATAGTTAATTCAAAAAAGTACAACGTTTCAATAGGATTGTATAATTATTAATACAACTTAACATATACTTTTGTAACATGAATATAAATTAATACCCATGGAGAATTTTTCAATCAGTACAGTAGATTTAATTATAGTAGTCTTATACATTATATTTATAATATGGTGGGGGCTTAAAAATGGGAAAAGTTCGGATTCCCAGTCTTACTTTCTTGCCGGTAGGTCGATGCCTTGGTGGATTGTCGGCTTATCACTATTTGCAGCGAGCATATCCAGTACGACCTTGATAGGACAATCGGGGGACGCTTATGATACAGGGCTTGCCGTTTTCAATTATAATCTGACCGGGATAGTCGTAATGGTATTCTTTGCGGTATTTTTACTGCCTTTATATATAAGGTCTAAAGTTTTCACCATTCCAGAATTTTTAGAGAAACGTTTTGATAAACGCTCCCGTTTCTATTTCTCAGCAATTTGTATTATTGGTAATATATTTTTAGATGCCGCCGGGGCATTATACGCAGCAGCACTGATTATAAAACTGATATATCCGGCTGCCGATTTGCAATTAATCATCATTATATTCGCAGCCATAGCAGCCTCATACACTATTCCAGGAGGATTGTCCTCTGTGATAAAAACGGAACTGATACAGGCAATTATACTGATTATAGGTTCGGTAATACTTACCATCTTCTGTTTCCAGCAGGGTGGAGATTACTTTATCGATCTGTATAAGAACGGAGATATTCTGGCAAAACTTATTCGTCCGATGGATGACCCTGCTACTCCATGGCTGGGACTGATAGTCGGCATGCCGATTCTGGGTATCTATTTCTGGGCGAATAATCAGACGATGGTACAACGGGTGTTAAGCGCCAAAACGGTTGATGAAGGACGGAAAGGTGTTATGCTGAACGGATTCTTGACCATGGCAACTTTGTTTATAATAGCCATTCCCGGACTTATTGCCAGAGGATTATTCCCGGGACTCGACCGTCCGGATATGGTATATCCGACCATGGTAATCAACTTAATGCCTATCGGTTTGCTGGCTATTATATTAGCTGCATTGTTATCTGCATTGACATCTGCCTTGAGCGCCATTTTAAATTCAACATCCACTTTATTTACAATGGATTTTTATTCTCACTTCAACAAAAATGCCGATTCAAAGAAACTGGTAAAGGTGGGAAAAATAGCTTCATTAGTTATCATTATTTTGGCTGCAATATGGGCTCCACAAATTGGTAAATTTGGCTCATTATTAAAATACTATCAGGAGATGCTTTCATACATCTCACCTCCGATTGTGGCGGCTTTCCTTCTGGGTATTTTCAGTAAAAGGGTAAATGGAAATGGTACTTTCATTGGACTGATAAGCGGGTTGGCAATAGCAGTGCTGATGCTTTTCTTCCGACAGGAGATTTTCGGAGATATGCACTTCTTGCTTGTGGTTCCGTTCCTGCTTAGTACCAGCATGTTGATTATGTATTTCACAAGCCTGATGAGTGCTGCACCTGCCAATGATAAACTTGCAGATACTACTTTCAGGAAAAATGACCTGATTACAGAATTTAAAGATCTGAGAGGGAATGCCTGGTATAAAAGTTATCTGGGATGGGCAATTCTTTTGTTGGGATTAAGCGCACTTCTCTGGATCGTATTCAGCTAATAATCAACTAAAAATAAATATTATAAAATTTGAAACTATGAAATTAGAAAAATTTCAGGGAAACCCTATTGTGTCTCCTAACGAAAAGAATGACTGGGAATCATTAGTGACATGCAATCCGGGAGTATACTATGACAACGGAACTTTTTACATGCTCTATCGTGCTGCAGGGAATGATGAAGAACATGTAATCCGATTAGGATTGGCGACAAGTAAAGATGGCTTTCATTTCGAAAGAGCTTCGGATGAACCAGTCTTCGGACCTGGAGCAAACAATTTCGACTCAGGTTGTGTGGAAGATCCGCGTATAGTTAAATTCGATAATGAATATTATGTAACATATGCATACCGCCCCTTTCCTCCAGGACAATATTGGAAATTTGCTCACGATGTGGTGAAAATACCTAAAGTCGGTGCAGATGCTCCTGCAGCAATTGCTAAAAATCTGGGAAATACGGGCCTTGCTGTTACTACTGATTTTAAAAATTTTCGTCGCTTAGGGCGTTTGACCTCTCCGATTTTGGATGACAGGGATGTAATAATTTTCCCTGAAAAGATAAATGGGCAATATGTATTGATGCATCGTCCAAAGCAATATATAGGAGAAAAATACGGAGTAAAGTATCCTTCTATCTGGCTCAAATTTTCCGATGATCTATTAGATTGGGAGGACAAAGAAAGTCATTTGCTTTTGACTGGTATCGAAGGCACATGGGAAGAAAAAATAGGAGGAAGCACTCCGCCTTTGAAAACGGAATATGGTTGGTTGGTTATTTACCATGGCGTTGAAAACGGAGGTTTAGGTTACTACAGGGCGGGTGCTATCCTCTTAGATTTAGAAAATCCGTTGAAGATAATATCGAAGGCTCCGGACTATATTCTCGAACCCGAATACGATTATGAGATTGAAGGATACTACAGAGGTTGTGTGTTTCCGACCGGAAACGTAATTATTGATGACACATTATATGTGTATTACGGAGGTGCCGATAAATATATAGGCGTTGCCACATGCAATATTCATGATTTCATCAAAACTTTCAGAAAAGTATAATAAATCAGTGGAAAAGGTAAATTCTCATTCATTGTTTCCCTATACTTTTGTTTTGTTAATAAGTTATAAAACAATTTTAAATAAAGCTAATCACATGAAGAAACCTAAAACCAAGAAAATGTCTATGGGTCTTCTATCCCTTAAAATGTTTTTTATATATTTTTTGTTGGGTAGTTTTAGTACGGTACAGGGTGCCGTAACTCAGGACCCCGGGAGAATAACAGTCTCCGGGACTGTTATAGATACTAAAGGAGAGCCTCTTATTGGGGTGTCTATCGTGCTTAAGAATGCTGATGTACATACAGGGACTGTTACAGATATAGATGGTAAATATTCTTTACCAAATATTCCATCAAATGGGACTTTGGAATTCTCCAGTATTGGGATGATAAAACAGCAGATTGCCATTAATAACCAAAAAACGATTGATGTAACTATGCAAGATGATGCTATTTTGCTCGGAGAAACAGTCGTAATTGGTTATGGTTCGGTAAAAAAGAGCGACCTGACAGGATCGGTGGCGAGTATTAAAACCGATGTAATAAGCGATATCCCGGCCAATTCTGTGGAGGGTCTTTTACAAGGACGAGCTGCCGGTGTACAAGTAATCAATTCTTCTCAAGATCCGGGTTCAGGAGCAACTGTGCGCATACGCGGTAACAGTTCATTACGCGGGTCTAATTCACCTCTGATTGTTGTTGACGGTTTTCCTTTGGGTGATGCCGGAGACCTGAAACAAATCAATACAGATGATATCGTTTCAATGGAAGTTCTAAAAGATGCATCTGCATCAGCAATATATGGATCGCGTGGGGCAAACGGAGTAATCATAGTTACGACAAGAAGAGCAAAAAAAGGAACTACAACAGTTTCAGTCAAACAACAGCTTACTTTTTCTGAGTTTTCTTCAAAGCTTGACTTATGGAGAGATCCGGTATTAATGGCAATGTTAAATAATGAAAGCCGTACTAATGGAGGTGAACAACCTCTTTATATCGGCGCCGTGAATTCTGCTGGGGTTTATTACCCTTCGATAGAAGAGCTACAAACGACATGGACTACCAATACCCGTTGGGATGATTTAGTATTCAGAAATACACCGGTATCAAGCAATACTACTATTTCTGTAGCCAGTTCGAATGAGAAAACAAGTTTCAACCTAAGTGCGAATTATTTCTCTGATATGGGTATGTATAAAGACGATGATTACTCTAAAGGTGGATACAATCTCAATGTGGATCATTATATATACGACAATTTCAAAATACGTGCATCAAATATTCTATATCTAGGCGACAGAGATAGTAATGGCTGGACTGCTTATTGGAGAAATCCTATTTATCCGGTATATAACGATGATGGTTCTTACTGGCAGGCAAACAATACTGACTATGACCATCCGGTGGCTCTACGTGAACTGAAAAAGAATAAAACGAAGATGTTAGATGTTATCTCATCGGCAGCATTGGAGTGGCAGATTCTTCCCGAACTTAAACTAACAAGTCAGTTAAACTATAAATACGGAAAGTCTACTAACGATCAGTATTTTCCTAAAAAATACACGCAGGCTGGGAATGAAAATGGCGGAAGAGGTATTATAGGCAATACAGAAGGTCAGAATTTTGTTTCTGAAACATTTGCAAACTATTCCAAACTATTTAATGAGAAGCATGAACTTGGGGTTATGGCGGGACATTCTTACGAATGGTATCAATACAGGGATTCGTATCTGACAGCCAGTGGTTTTGTGAATGAATCTTTAGGAAATGAAAATATGGGGTCAGGCGAACAAGCAAGAAATTTGTTATCAAACGGATTCTCTAAGAGCAAACTTCTTTCTTATATGGGACGCCTTAACTATACTTTCGATAATAAATATTTAGCTACACTAACCTTCCGTGCCGACGGGTCTTCCAAATTCGGTAAAAATAATAAATGGGCTTATTTCCCCTCAGGAGCGTTAAGCTGGAAAGCACATGAAGAAGAATTTGTAAAAAGCTGGAAAGTTTTCGATGAATTAAAGTTCCGTTTAAGTTATGGTATTTCGGGTAATCAAGGAATTAGCCCATTTCAGACATTAAGCCGCTATGGCACTACAAAATATTATAATGAAGGACAATGGTTGACTGCCATCGGTCCGGGATATGTATCTGGAAATACAGGACAAGATGGAATTTATAAGGTTTGGAGCGGTATTCCAAATCCTGACCTGAAATGGGAAACAACATCCCAATGGGACCTTGGTCTCGATATGGCTTTCTTCAACAGAAGATTAACAGCCACTCTTGATATTTACAGTAAAGAAACTTCCGACCTGCTTCGTGAAAGGAACCTCGCATTATCTTCAGGATATGATCGCATGTGGGTAAATGATGGAAAAATACGCAACCGTGGGTTTGAAGCAACATTTAATGGTATCATAGTGGATACAAAAGATTGGGGATTCGATGCGACGTTTATCTTCTCAATGAATCGCAATAAAGTTTTGGATTTGGGTAGTAGTCTCGAATCTGGATTGATTACCGATCCTCGTACAGGAATGCAATATGAGGTTATCGGAAATCTCCGTGAGCAATATCGGGCATATACCAATATCCTGGCTATCGGGCAACCTATCAATGTTTTCTACGGATATAAGACAGATGGTATTATACAAACCTTACAAGAAGGGCTTGATGCAGGGCTTACAGGAGATTATGCACAGCCGGGAGAATTTAAATACATGAATATTTATGATGGGGATGGTACTACAGGTGTTATCAATGAGAATGACAGATGCATCATCGGTGATCCGAATCCGGATTTTACAGCTAGTTTAAACCTTGCTTTTCGTTGGAAAAATCTTGATGCAAGTATATTCCTGAATGGTGTTTTTGGCAACGATGTTTTAAACACGAAAACATTCGGAGACCCTCATAACGCTGCATTCCGTTGGACGCTAGATAATCCGACGAATAAATATCCCAGTCTGAGAAGCAATCGCCAAACAATGTTGTCAGACTACTGGGTAGAGGATGGCTCTTTTGTAAGAATACAAAATCTATCAGTAGGGTATACTTTCAAATTACCAAAACAAAAAGTATTTGCTGAAAAGGTACGCTTATATATGAATGCATCAAATTTGTATACATTCAGTAAATTTGATGGATATGACCCGGAAGTAGATCAAACGGGTATATATACAGGAGGATATCCTCGCTTGAGAAAATGGACTGTAGGCATTGATATAACATTCTAAAAACTGACAATCATGAAAACAAAAATATATTTTTTATTAATCTTCTGTTCTATTATGGGTTTTACTGCCTGTAATCTGGATGAAGAACCTTATGGATTCTATTCGGAAGATAACTTTTATAAAAGTACTGAAGACGCAAAAGCTGCTATAAACTATGCGTATGCGACTTTAACCTATTTGGAATATTCCCGGGCATTGGTGTTTCTGGGGGATATGCCTACTGAAATCATAACGACGAAATCGGATGCTGCAACAGACAATCAGGCATTGAATCTGTGGAAAACAGACAATTTCAATACTAATGGTACGTTAATGAACTTCTTCAAATATTCCTACATAGCTATTAACCGTGCCAATGCAGTGATAAAAAAGCTTCCCGATACTGATATGCCAGATGCTTTAAGAAACCAATATATGGGAGAAGCTTACTTTTTAAGAGCTTATAACTACTATTATTTGTCTTGCAATTTTGGGTTAGTTCCTATTCATAAAGGAATAGTAGAGACTTTGGAACAGACATCAGCACCGCTAGCTACTAATATGGATGAATTATACGATTTTATCATTGAAGATTTAAAGTTGGCAGAAGAACTGATGCCGGTGTATTCCACTCCTACTATGGGACGTGTGGATAAGGTTGCGGCACAAGCTTTATTAGCAAAGGCATATCTTACTATTGCTTCGGGCAAAGAAAAAGGCGTATTGCTTTTTAAAGATATGGATAAGGATGTAAATTCTATGTATGAAGAATCCAAAAAATATGCAGGACGCGTCATGGGATTCGATCCGGCTTATCCTCAAAACACATATGGTTTCGAAAGTGATTTATTAAAAATTTATGATATAGATAATTTTAACGGTAAAGAGAACATTTTCCTGATGTCGATGGATAGGACGGGAGAAAGTGAAGGGCAATATTCCAAAATATCCAAAATGTATATTCCCTATATTGATGGTGCAACGATCTGGCTTAAACAGGGCGATTCTAATGAATATATTAAATCGCATGACGGATGGGGTGAATATCGTACCGAAACAGTATTTTATGAAAGTTATGAAAATAATGACAAGCGTAAGACTCACTTATTAGTGGATAAAATCTACAATGAAGATGGTACAGTAAAAGCCGAGTGGACACCGACAGGAGGAGCAATTCCATATCCTTTCTGCCGTAAATTTATCGACCCCCAATTTGACGGAGATAAAACAAGTACACGTCCCTATCTAATTCGTTACTCAGAGATAGCATTAACCTATGCAGAAGCTGCCGGGCCAACATCGGAGGCTTATAACGCTGTTAATTTCATACGTAATCGCGCCGGACTTGGAAACTTGGTTACTGGACTTAACACTGCTGATTTCAGGGAAGCTGTGTACAAAGAGCGTAAATATGAGTTGGCGTTCGAAGGTGCTTATTTATACGACTTGAGACGACTCAACCGTATAAAAGATATTCAGGAAGTGAAGAATATGGGATTGAATGAAAGTCAATATACTTTTTACCCTATTCCACAATCTGAAATCAATTTGAATCCAGGTTTAAGACCATAATTAAATTTAGATATCATGAACAAAGTATTAAAATATAGTTTATTTGTAATTATCGCTATCCTTACCCAATCTTGTGTAAAGGATATGCAGGACGACTTGAATGACGGTGGCTGGAGCCATGACCGATTGATTTTAGATATAAAATTAAAAAATCAGGTTGGAAAAGCCGAGATAGCCAGGATAGATGATACTACGGGCGAAATAGAATTATCGTTGAATGTAGATGCAATTGTTGATCTTTCTAAAGTAGAGTTGGAAAAATTACAACTATCGTATGATGCCAAATCATCAGTAAGTATTGGTGGCACGTTAGATTTTAGCAATGCAGAGAGAAGTACAAGCCTTACAATAACTTCTGCTACAGGGCAAGTGCGTGAATATAAAATAAATGCGACAGAGTTTAGTGAAACGGTAATAGGCACTTGGGCTATAAATGATCTGATAGTGTATGGAGGAACAGGTCCTGAATATGGCGGAGGGGCAGTCCTTCAATTGCAGGATAAATCATGGTGTTGGTATGATGATTATGCTCCAAAAACAGAATGTGACAATATTCTGACTTTCACGATGGATAAGATTACCGATGAAGGTAACACTTCGGGTATTTGTATCAATAATGCAGGACCGGACGGAAAATATGCAAATTTTATCTTTCAAGGTTCTATGAATAAAGATAATCCTGGAGTGGATTTAGATTTGAAACATTTTTATCGTCAAATACCGGAAGGCGAGAGTCGTTGGACACGCAACTATGCACTTGGAACTATTTCATTTACTGCTGAAGATGGAACAGTAACCACCGGAGTATTGGAAAACGCGGGAACATATGATTTAGGAAATGGAAAATCTGTAACTGTTAATAATAATGCTTTTTCATTTAACCTGAATGGTACGGATGACTGGGATAATATTTACAGCGATTTTGATAAATTTGCCAAGAAAGCGCGTAAATATTACATAATGATAACTAAACAATAATCATACGGGCAGATAGGCCTTCGTGTTTATTTGCCCATATCGTATAAAGAATGAAAAAAGGTTTGTTTTTATTTCTGTCAGTTCTCATTCTATCCTGTTCACAGAAGGAACCTGATGCTACTATATCTATTGATATAAATACCGTTATAAACGATTCGTATATTGGGAATGGTGCACAGTGGGATCCATATCAACTAGATTATGGCAACGGCAGGCTGGAAATATCGGAAGCCGATTGGAAAAAACTGTATGACAGGCTCGATTTTATGTGTCCGCAGTTTATTCGTATTATGGTCAATACTTCTTCATTCCTCGATAATGGGAAATTTACTCCCGAAAAGGGTATGGAAACTTTATCGAAAATGCTGGATTATTGCCAGAGTCGCAATGTAACGGTAATGTTCGGAGATTGGGGATGGAGTGTAATCAATACCCGGGAAGCGAAAATTAACGATAAGAATCTGAAACATGCTGCCGACCTGGTCGACTACCTCATAAATGAAAAAGGTTATACCTGTATCAAATATTATAACCTGATAAACGAACCAAACGGCGACTGGTCATCAACAAATACAAGCTATTCCTTATGGGCTTCAGCTATAAAGCAATTTCATAAGAATATGGAAACTTTAAAGTTGAATGACAAAGTTGACATTGTAGGACCCGATGTCGCTATATGGAGTAAGGACGAAGCATGGTGGATAGACAGTACAGCCGTACAGCTAGGCGATATGGTCGGACTGTATGATATTCATACTTACCCATCTAAGATAACCGTTAATTCAGGAGAATATACGGATATTATTAAAACCTATAAAAACAGCGTACCAAAGGATAAAAAGATTGTAATGGGAGAAATCGGCTTCAAATTTGTCGAAGAAGCCGATTCGCTTTACAATCAGGAAAATATACGACGTGCTAAGGCCAAAAAACATGCTTCGCTTGAAGATTCACAGATGTTCGTTTACGATTATATGTACGGAACGGATATGGCAGATGCCTTATTCCAGACTATCAACAGCGGATATTCGGGTTCAGTGGTATGGATGCTCGACGATGCCATGCACTCCAATGAAGCTCCCGATAAATTGAAAATATGGGGATTCTGGAATATATTTGGAGAAGAACAGTTTGGAGCTGAGGAAGAGAATGTACGTCCATGGTATTATGCTTGGTCGTTGTTGAGCAAATATATTCCTGCTAAATCTAAAATCTATATGGGTGATATTATGGGTGATAACAACGTAAAATCGGTAATATCGGGAAAAGACGGTAAATATATGCTCGCCATAGTAAATGTTTCAAAAGAAAAGAAAGAGATAAAGCTGGAAAGTTCGAATATGCCTGAATTAACGGGTTGCAAGAAGTTCGTTTATGCTGATGGTACATTGAAAACAGAAGGTGACTATTTACTTTTACCGAATGAAGAGAATCTGAAATTGAATCTCTCAAAAGGAGAACAGTTCACAATGCCTGCTGAATCACTCATTGTTTATACAAATTTTGATTATTAATAGATGACCGATATGAAAATAAAAAATATAATAAAGACTATTGCATTAAGTATGGTTGTTTTGTCCTGCTCTGCACCCAAAGAGGAATTACAGATTACGATTAGTTCCGATATTATCAATGCTGACTATATCGGAAACGGAGTCGAATGGGACCCGTATGATGAAGCTGAAGCATGGGGTTCATCCATATCCGAAGCAGATTGGCAAAAGCTTTTCAAACGGCTAGATTTCATGCGGATGGGATATGTGCGGTGTATGATAAACAGCCCTTTCCGTTATTATGATGCAGAAACAGGCAAATATGATAAAACACGGAATATAGAATCGCTTTCGCGCGTATTGAAATATTGTACCGATAATAACATTACCGTTATGTATGGAGAATACAATCCTCCGACATGGGATATGAAAGTCGACCAAAAATGGGTGGATATGTCTGTCGATTACCTCAATTATCTGGTCAATGACCTTGGATTTTCATGTATCAAATATTTCGTGATTTTCAACGAACCCGATGGTGACTGGGCCTCTACGAACGGCGATTATGAATTATGGAAATCTATGTTGCTCCGTTTCCATACTAAGATGAAAGAATACCCCGGATTGAGTGAGAAAGTGAAATTTGCAGCACCAGACGCTGTCATGGATTTTAAAAATCCGGCATCTGCTTATGACGCTATAGGCTGGGTAAAGCAAACAGCTAACGATGTAGACTCTATTGTCGGTTTGTATGACTTACATGCTTATCCGGGGCAATACGAAGTGCGTTCGGGTAAATATGCCGATATTCTGGCACGGCACAAAGAATTTGTTCCGAAGGATAAAAAAATCGTTTTAGGTGAAGCGGGATATAAATACTGGCGTGAGGCAGACTCTTTACTGATGAAAGAATATAACCGCCGAACAGAAGGGCACCCGTTTACGAAAGGAAGCGATTCTAACATGCTGGTCTACGATTACTTCTATGGGCTGGATATGCCTCTTCTCTGTATGGAGGTAATGAACGGCGGTTATTCGGGTATTGCAGCATGGATGCTGGATGATGCTATGCACAGCAGTGGCGATTCAGGCAAAACGGAAGATATCAAATTGTGGGGAATGTGGAATATTCTGGGGGAAGAAGTATTTAATGAACCATCGCAAGAAGAGATACGTCCGTGGTATTATACATGGTCGCTTATGTGCCGCTATTTTCCTTCCGAAACTAATATTCTGAAAACAACAATAGATCGCACTCAGGGAATCTATATGGTTGCAGCAGAACATAATGGAAAGCATGTCCTGGCTGCCGTAAATATTGGAGAAACTGATAAAAATCTGAATATATCTTTACCGGTGGAACTTCAAAATGTTTCAAAATATTTATACGAAGAAAACAATATGAAGAAGAATGAAGATGGACATCCGGTTCCGACTGAAACTAGTTTAAATATTGGCAAAGAATACAAAACAATTCTTAAAGCACAAAGCTTTATTTTATTAACGAATATGGACTAAAAATGAATATTATGAAACAAACATATAGTTTATTATTTGCACTGGTTGCGATTCTGTTTACAAATTGTACAGATGTGGAAGATGTTCCGGCTCTGTATCCAGAATATGAAGAAGTAAAAGAGCTTTCAATAGTTGACAAAAATGCCACAACCGAAACAAAAGCTTTATATTCTAATTTATGGGCTATACAGTCCAAAGGTTTTATGTTCGGTCATCATGATGACTTGTGGTATGGTCGCAAATGGTATAATGAAGAAGGTCGTTCGGATACTAAGGATGTGTGTGGTGATTATCCGGCTGTGTTCAGTTTTGATGTTGGGGAAATAATGGATGACCGCTATCAGAACGCAGAAAATGCTATTCGCAGAAAAGTAGCTATCGAAGCATATAATAGAGGTGAAGTATTGACAGCATGTATGCACCTAAATAATCCATTGACAGGAGGTGATTCATGGGACAATTCTAATAAAAATGTAGCTAAAGAGATACTTACAGAAGGTAGTGAAACAAATGTGAAATTCAAACTGTGGCTTGACCGCTTGGCTGATTTCGCTTTAAACCTGAAAGGTTCCGACGGTAAGAATATTCCCGTAATTTTCCGTCCGTTCCACGAACACACACAAGGCTGGTCATGGTGGGGAAGTTCCTGCACTACACAGGAGGAATTTATCGCTTTATGGAAATTTACTGTGAATTATCTTCGTGATACCAAAGGAGTACATAATTTCATCTATGCTATTTCTCCTCAGATAGATTCTGTCTTGGGACGCGACATCTTCCTTTTCAGATGGCCAGGGAATGATTATGTTGATTTTTTAGGTATGGACGCCTATCATGGACTCAATCCAAATACATTCACCTCAAATCTGTTTACTTTGTCACGCCTTTCGAAAGAATTGAAAAAACCTTGCGGAGTTACTGAAACAGGAGTTGAAGGAATACAACGCGGAGGTGTACCTGAAAAGAATTATTGGACACAACAGATACTTACTCCAGCATCAGGACAATTTATCAGCTTGATTGTAATGTGGCGTAACGCTTATGATCCGGGTGAGAGTGGAAAACATTTCTATTCAGCGTTTAAAGGGCATGCTTCAGAGAAGAACTTTATAAAAATGTATGATAGTCCGGTTTCGTTCTTTTCAGGAGATTTACCCAATATGTATCAGATGGCAGAGGGGTTGACAGTGAATTAATTCCCATTATTACAGATTCTTGAAAATATTCTTAAGTTTGCATAACAAAAAATGTTGTGCAAACTTTTTTCATACATCATAATAAATCACAATGAGAAAAACCATTATCATTATTGCTTTCCTGGGCTTGTTTTTAGCTGATGTATACAGCCAAAATTACATACTGAAAGAAAATATTTCCTATATCTCATCGGACGAGAAGGATGAATATCGGAGAGAACGTTGTAAACTGGATGTATATTATCCTGAGGGAGAGACAGATTATCCGACTATAATATGGTTTCACGGCGGTGGATTGGAAGGTGGCGAAAAAGGTATTCCCCTCGAATTGAAAGAAACGGGTGTAGCCGTGGTTGCAGTAAACTACCGTCTCAGTCCGAAAGCTAAAAATCCGGCTTACACAGAAGATGCTTCGGAGTCTGTCGCATGGGTTTTTAATCATATTGCGTCCTATGGCGGAAACACGGACAAGATATTTGTATCGGGACATTCTGCCGGAGGTTATCTGGCACTAATGGTTGCGCTGGATAAATCTTATCTGCAAAAATTAGGTATCGATGCGGATAAAATTAAAGGGGTGATTCCGATAAGCGGACAAACAAATACGCACTATACAATCAAGAAAGAAAGGGGACTTTCGTTCGATATTCCTTATATGGACGAATATGCACCCATTACACATGCGCGGAAAGATGCTCCACCCATACTGTTAATCACAGGGGATAGAAACATGGAACTTCCTGCTCGTTATGAAGAGAATGCACACTTAGATGCTATATTAAGGTCAGTAGGAAACAAAGATGTAAAACTTTACGAATTACAGGGTTTTGACCATGGAAATGTGTATGCCCCGGGTTGTCTGCTAATGCTGAACTGGATAAATAAAATGAATTAAGACAAGTTATAAAAAAACGAAAAGAGATACTATCGAAATAGTATCTCTTTTACATTTATGAAAAGTTATTGTAGGCAATCTTTCAGAGAAATGACTTTTATTTGGTTCTTAAAATCTTCCATTGATAATTCTGTTTTTACACTAATTGGTTTTTCCTTATTCGGCAACAAATCAAAATAGTTGTCTTCAAAGAAATTGTCGATTCCATCCACTGATAAATATACTGCTCTTGCGAACTTATCACTATTCAAGGTTATTTCATACCCATTGTCTATGGCTCGTATTTTGTATGTGATATTTGCTTCAGGCAGGTTTATCTCTTTCTGATTGAGAAGAAAATAATTATTGCTGTATTGCTTATTGTTATCATCGATTAAATCCGCCACTACGACAATTTCATTTTTAGATTTGTCCTTTATCAGTTTCGCTACAGTTTCCGAATAAACCTTGGTACTTGCATTTGCAGGAATATTTACGGATTTATTTTCTTCTGAAATTACACGACCATCCAATGTCATCACGGAAATATGCAATTTACCTTTGGTATTTTTCAGCCTGTCTGAAACAATGTATATATCCAGATTATCGTCTTTTAAAATAGGCGAAACAAGTATATCTTTAAACGCTTCACGGGTAAAATAATGCTGGGCTTTCCAACGGCCATAATAATCCCGGCTTGCCCATGAAGCCACAGGCCAGCAATCGTTATGTTGCCAGAACAATGAGCCCATGCAATATCCCATATCACGGCGGTGCGCTTCCATGGCTATTTTCATGGCATCTCCCTGCAAAACCTGACTCATATAAAGGAAAGACTGAAAATCCTTTGGTTGTCCATATTCATTTATCAGGCATTTTTCAATGGTCTGATTGGCATGTGCCCCGCCCCTTTGATGTGACATCATAACTTCGGAAGTGATATTCCAGTCCTTTTCTTCGGGAGCGTACAGTTTTACGGTTGCCCATTCGGGGAACGACTGAAAACCATATTCGCTGAAATAACGGCTCTTTTCATCGTTATAAGTGTTTATAGGAAGCCCTTTCTGCCATGTATCCCAATAATGCATATCGCCATCGGTCTTGTCCCTTCGTCCGTCTATATCGGTAAACGGAGAGGAGGGCGTATAGCTTGCCATCGGGTCGTATTCTTTTACTACATCGGGCAGAACTACAAAATACTGGTCGTAAAACTGCTTCCATATAGTTTCCGCAATTTTTGGGTCTTTTGCGGTATAATTCCTTTCCCATCCCCAAATTTTCCATGCATCGAGACATTCGTTGTTTCCGCACCAGATGGCTATGGAAGGATGGTTACGTAATCTCTTCACGTTGTCTATAGCTTCCTGCCGGATATTTTCCAATAATTCGCCCTCAGCAGGGTAAAGACTGCAAGCAAACATAAAGTCCTGCCAAACCATGATGCCATATTCATCGCAAAGCTCATAGAAGTAATCGTCTTCATAAATACCGCCTCCCCATACGCGGAGCATATTCATATTAGCATCTACTGCATCCAGAATAGTTTTCTTGTATATATCTTTTGTGACCCGCGGAAGGAAAATATCACAGGGTATATAGTTCGCCCCTTTTGAGAAAACAGGTACTCCATTCAGTTCGAAATAAAAGCTTTTACCAAATTTATCCGGCTCTCTTACAAGCTTAACAGAACGAATTCCTATTTTTTCACTTTTATTGTCAATCGTCCTGTTGTCTATCGATACCTTTACATTGAAAGTGTAGAGATGAGGTTTGCCTAATCCGTTCGACCACCATAATTCAGGGTTTTTCATAGTGAAGTTCAACTTCACTTTATTTATCCCTTTTTGGATATTTACGACTTCAGAAGACAATACTTTTCCCGACTGCTCATCTGTTATTTCCACTTTTGCGGAAGCTATGTCTTTGTCTCCTACTATTTCCAATACGGTTTCGATATCCGCATTCTTAGCAGAAACATTTTTCTGGATATAATGAACGTTATCAATACGAAGTCCGTCCCATGCCTCCACAAATACAGGACGCCAGATGCCGGAAGTAACAAGACGGGGCCCCCAGTCCCATCCATAATGATATCCTGCTTTGCGGGCAAATACGCTTAATCTCCGGTCGAAAAGTCCGCCGTTCTCTGATTGGTCGTTTATAGCTTCATACTGAAAAGGCAAAGCTTCCCATTTTGGCATATCGACCTTTATAGGTGAATGAAAGTATATCTTAAGCTTATTATCTTTTTGTCGGATAATATTTTTCACATCCACACGCCATTCCCGGAACATATTATTTGCCTCAAGTATCTTGGTTTCGTTGAGATAAACATCAGCATAAGTATCTAATCCTTTAAAGTATAAATCAATATTTTCTTTTCGGAAAGTTTCCTCATCCAAATGGAATGTGGTTTCATAAATCCAGTCTTCCTTATCCACCCATTGTGCACCTCTCTCATTCAAGCGGAAATACGGGTCTTCCAGTATACCGTTATCCATCAGGTCGGTATGGACAACACCGGGAACAGTAGCAGGATACCAGTTGTTTAATCTTGCCTGTTTAAATTTCCATTCCGATTTTATCTCCGTTAAAATCGGAGAAGCTTGCAGATTATTTAAAATTAATATCGTTGACATAATCATAAGTAGTATTGCTGTTATTCTTTTCATATGTATATATTTAGTTGATTATTTCAAATTTAGTATTGATAACATTTTCACTGCTTCCTCCTACAAATAATTCGAATTGTCCAGATTCAACAACCTTTTGCATATCTATATTCCAAAAAGCAAGTTTGGATACAGGGATTTCAACTTTAACTTTCATTGTTTTTCCAGCTTGAAGATTTATACGGTCAAAATGTACTAGTTCTTTTACTGGTCTTATAATACTTGCTGCTATATCACGGAAATAAATCTGTATAACTTCAGTAGCATCATATTTCCCCGTATTGGATAAATCAAAAGAAACTTCCAGAATATCATCTTTTTTGATCTTATTGTGTGACAATTGGAGGTTGGAATAAATAAATGTAGTATAAGACAATCCATATCCGAATGGATATAAAGGGTCTTTTCCTGCATCCAGATAGTAAGATTTGTTACCCAATGAGGTTTGTTCAGCTTCTATAGGTATTTGGTATAATGTTGTTTCATTGCCATCGGCAGGTCTTCCGGTATTGTTATGATTATAATATATTGGTATCTGCCCCACATTTTTAGGAAATGTTACAGGTAATTTTCCTGATGGAATAACTTTTCCTGTCAATAGACTAACTAATGCCGGTCCTCCCATCGTTCCCGGATGGAAAGAGTATAATACAGCATCAGATAGAGCAACTTCTTTCCCTATTGATAAAGGACGCCCCGCCATAAAAGTCGTTACAAGAGGTTTTCCTGTATTCGCCAGTTCTTCAATGAGTGCTGATTGAACTCCTAGTAAATTTAAAGTTGTCAACGAATGAGCTTCGCCGGAAAGTATAGCTTCTTCACCTACAAAAGCTAATATTACATCAACCTTTTTGGCTAATTCAACGACTTTACTAAAATTGTATTTACTTGTATCGCGGGAGATAGACAGCGCAGGTTCGTATATTATTTCTATTATATGTCCGTACTGTTCTTGTAACGATATTAATGGAGTTCTTGTATATTTTTTGTCTCCGTCGAATACCCATGTTCCCAATTGATCATGTGGTGCATTTGCCATTGGACCTGTAACAAGAATCCTCTTAATATTATTCATATTCAATGGCAAAACATTATTTTCATTCTTCAGTAAAATTGTACTTTGCTCGACTGCCTCCTGTGCAGCTTCTAAATGAGATTCAGCATAGTATATTTCTTCTCTTTCATCTTGTATGTACGGCTGTTCAAAAATACCTAATTCAAATTTTATCCTTAGTATATTTCTTACAGCATTATCTATGTCTGAAAGGGATACTTCTCCCTCTTTTAATAATTGAGGTAGATGATTGATATATGTTTCACTGACCATTTCCATATCTAATCCCGCATTAACGGCTTTCATTGCGGCTTCTTTCCCGTTTTTGCAATAACCATGCTTTGCCATTTCAATGACTGATGCCCAATCAGATATAACAAAACCATTGAATTCCCATTCATTCCTTAAAATATCAGTTAATAAGAACTTACTGCCCGATGCCGGAATCCCATCATTATCATTGAATGAAGTCATTATTGTGGCCACTCCGGATTGGACTGCTTCTTCGAAAGGACGCAGATATAGATTTCGCAATCTTCTTTCCGACACAAAAGTTGAATTATAGTCTCTTCCTCCTTCAGCAGCACCATAAGCGACAAAATGTTTTGCACATGCCAAAATACTACGAGGATTATGAAGACTGCGACCCTGAAATCCTCTGATAGATGCTTTACCCATTTCTGAGACTAAATAAGGATCTTCTCCAAAACCTTCAGCTATTCTTCCCCAACGTGGATCGTGAGTAATATCGATCATTGGGGCAAATGTCCATCTTATTCCTGCTGCAGAAGCTTCTGTCGCAGCTATCTGCGAACTTTTCTCAACAATTTCCGGATTGAATGTAGCAGCTTGACCTAATGGTATAGGAAATATAGTTTTAAATCCATGTATTACATCTCGTGCATTAATTAATGGGATGCCGAGACGTGATTCTTCAACAGCTATTTTTTGTATTTCGTTAAAAAGATTGGGATCAGTTATACTCATTACTGATCCGACATGACCTTTTTCAGTTTCTTCTTTTAGCTTATTCCAGTCTTCACAATGCAACTGGTTCATCTGACCTATTTTTTCTTCCAAGGTCATTTGTTTTAATAAAGCCTCTATTCTGTATTCTATATTAACTTGAGCAAATAAGTTACCGAATAAGAAATAAGTAGCAATAATGGTAAAAAGCTTCTTTTTCATAATACTTATATTAATAGTACAAATCTATTAATAACTTAGATTTATGAATTATACAATATAATTGAAGGATTATACTATTTTGAAATAACTCTTCTTTAACATAAAGAGCAAAGCTGATATTTCGGCTTTGCTCTTATATTTTTGAAATTAGGATGTAATTACTTTATGAAAAACTTTCTTGAAACTATATCGTTGCCTCGTACGACCTGAACTCCTATTATTTTATTACTACCAAGATGGTCGAGGTTAAATTCTGTGTTTTGATTTTTTATTTTCTGATTGGATAATATACGACTTGTCGATACATCAACTATTTGCATAGTTGCATTTTTGTATTCATTTTTTATGTTAACTTTCAGTATACCTCCGCTAACAACAGTTATTTCAATATCATCTACTATTTTTTTACTTTCTACAAGGTGATTATCGGTTAGGGAATAATCAGATGCCATAAATGTCTGTCGTTTTCCATTAGGATAAACTAATTGTGGATAATTCTGATAAAAATTATTTGTTGCCGGTGTTATTCCTGCAAAAGTGCCGTATCCGTCATTTTCCCAAGGGCTTTTCCATGCACATACTCCGCTGTAACCATTCCAATATGCATTCAGGTAAGCATTAGCCAAAGTCATATTCCAGCCCGATTCATTTACATTATATCCGGGTGTTTCACCGATAACTACGGCTTTGTATCCGTCATCCATCCATTCTCCGATAGTTTTATTAAAGAAAGCTCCTGACGATTGCCACTGATACCAGTGCGGAGAATAGAAGTCAAGAAATGCATCAAGGTCATTGTATCGTGCTCTCAAAGATGCTTCACTATAATTATTGCCTGCATAGGTATCTGCCCATGTCCAACTATTGTATTTGTTGCTATTGCATATAATCCACATAGAACCTGATGTAACAGGTTTATTGGTATGTTTATGTATGTAGGAAGCACAGATAGCTATAAATCGTATAACATTATCACGGGATAAATTACCACAACTGGCATCCCTCCACATATGTTCTATTTCATTACATATATCATAGCCCATCACATATGGTTCGTCATTATATCGTTTTATAAACGGAACAAGAAAATATTCACAATACCATTTTGTTTTGTTTTCATCATTGATTATTTGCCGGAACTGGCTCCAGCGGGTTGCATTGTAATTGTTAATTACCATATCGAAAGACCAGAAAGTGGGCATAATATATATTTGTCTTTCTCTGGACAATGCCACAAGCTTGTCCATATCGGTCCAGAACTGTGAGGTAGCGCCTGTAACCAGTCCATCCCCATTCAACGATGGGCTTGTGTTACCTCCTCCATGTACCCATATCCGAGCCAGATTGATATTGTTTTGTTCGTAACGGCTGAATTCTTCCTGCCACCATTGGTGGTTATAATTCCTTCCTAAAAAATCGAGACGATAATCATTGTTCCATTGCCATGCAGTATTTATACCGTTGAAGAAAATTTGCTTACCATAGGCATAGAACTTATTACCGCTGATGGTTACAGTAGGACTGCTAGAATTCACGTTTTTATTAACAAGAGCAATTTCGTCGATATAGAATGAAAAGGCCGGTTTGGATTCATAGGCTCCCGGAACTAAACTAATCCTGTTGAATTGCCCGTCCGAAAGCCTGTCTAAAGGTAATATCACATCCTGCCATTGCCCGTTTGCATTGTATTTTGGATAGGTTTCCCAATCCGACACGGAAGTTCCGGTGGAAGTATTTTCGAGTTTATACACAAATGAGAAGGTTCCTATATTAGCAGACTTTACCCGTATTTTAATTCCCGAATAATTAGATTTTGTAAATGTGTTATTCAGGTTAAAATAAATTCCGTCTCCTTCATTATTTGCAGGAACAGAAACAAGACCTGCTTTACCAAGACTGCCGTCCGTAGATGTTAGGACATTGATTGACACATTTCCCCACGTATCAAAATTAGACGAAAGATAATTAAAGTTAGATACAATTTTGTTTTGAGAGCTACTAGTAATTGCAATTAGCAGTAAAATTAAATTAAATATTAGTTTTCTCATGATGATAATGGTTAAAATTAGTATAATGCAAACCTAAACACACTAATTGACAAACAATTATACTATATAACTAAATGTTAATACTTTTCTGAAAATTAATTTTATAATTATATTTTTATACCTCTTGATTTATTTTGATTCCCAGTATCAGGCTTTGCCATAATTATCCTATCAGGATTAGCATCTATTATATCTTTGATAGATAATATTTTTCCTGAATGTCTATCAGGTTCTTCACTATTCATTTTTAAAGCAGACAATTCTGGTTTCCTTTCAGGGATTGTTGTATTGGTTTTTAGTTCCTGATTCTTATTCTCCAAACTCAGATTTATCTGCCGGCTTAATAAATCCAACTGTGATTTCAAATCCTTCAGTTCCGGTTCTTTCTTCCATGTAGCCGTCATTACCTCTTTCAATACAGGTAAATCCTTTTCCAGCTTTTGATTATCCGATTGGTATTTATCAATCAAAGCAGGTATTCGATCCAAAGCTTTCAGAAAATTAGTTGAAGCCAATATCGGATCGGTAGCAATATGCCCGTTGTTATAGGAGTATTTAATATTCCCCTCTCCCTCGATAAAGAAACGATTGTCCTTGAACATGGAGCCTTCTTTTTGGCTATCCTCAGTCTTAACAAGAATTTTAAAGCCATATAATTCCCCGATTTTAAAATATTCGCCATTGGTTCTGGCGTTATTCGCCAGCTGATTCAACTTATCTCCAATAGCTTTTGGGTCGGTACTGTCGAGATTATCCAGTTTTATTGGATTCAGCTTATTCCCTTCCCTATCTACTTGAAGTTTCTCATTGAATACCGTCAGATCTTTGGTCATCCGGCTAATCATTTCAGAGTTACTGTCCACAGTTCGCGTAATATCCTCAAACTTATAGATAGCAGAAGATTTACTGCGGTTAAATGCCTGGCGTTCGCTCTCCAAAGAAGCGATCTTTTTTTCTAATTTAGCTTTTTCCAGCAGGTCGGTATTGCCTGAAAGTATAGCCACGTACTCCGAAAAGTTCATGCCCGAACCTTCGTCCAAACTACCTTCGTCAATGGTTCGGGTAGCCATATTATTTGTTTTGAGCTGGTTGATAAATAGCTGTTTGTTTTGAAGCAAGTTGAATTTATAACTGTCCAATGATTTTTCTACGGCATATATCAGGACATCCACCTTATTATCCGCATACAACTTGGCTATTTCATTGCCTTTGCGGATTGCCCTACCGTCCCTTTGGTTCAGGTCGCTTGGTCGCCACGGCGTATCTAAATGATGGATAGCCACAGCCCGCCTTTGTGCATTGACTCCTGTTCCCAGCATAGAAGTCGAACCGAACAATACACGGATACGCCCTGCGTTCATGGCTTCTATCATGGTCTTTCTCGCATTATCGGTCTTGGCTTCCTGTATAAAGCGTATCTCATGGGCAGGGATACCATGATCTTCTATCAATTTTCTCTTTATCTCTGAATATGGATTCCATTCATTGGGTTTATAGGTTCCTAAATCGGAAAAGACAAACTGAGTTCCTTTTTGAAAATCATATTTGTTATAGTATTCAGCGATTTTTGCTGCACAATGGGATGCTTTGTTATCCACATGGTCTCCGTAAGACATATCTATCATACGCATATCCAAAGACATCTTTCGGGCATAGTCTGTTGCTATCAGCATCTTTGCTTTCTCTTCACTTCGAGATAATGGTTCTCTGCCCAATATTGTGGCATCTCCCGTTTCAGCAAACTTCATCAGTTTTCCGATAAAGATTTCCTGCTGTGGTGTAGGTGGGATATTGTATAATACCTCATTCTTTTCGGGTCTGTCTATACCTATATCCTTTGCCGTACGGAAGTCTGTTATCTCCGAATAGAAGGATGCCAGTTCAGGCACTTTGATAAAGTATCGGAAGCGTTCTTTCTGCACTATCTGATTAGTTACCGAAAACTCATAGTCTGTTGTCTTCTTGGCAAAGACAGCTGCCCATGCGTCAAAGGAGTTGATGCCCTGCTTTTCCAGTTCTTTCGGGCGCAGGTATTTGAACAGGATGTATAATTCCGTCAATGAATTGGATATGGTTGTACCCGACAGGAATGTCGCTCCCAGATCCTTATCCCTTCTATCCTGTATGGTGCGGATGGCAAAGAGCATATTCATGGCCCGCTGGCTTCCTTCGGGATTACCTAAGCCTGCCACTCGGTCGTGGCGGGTGGTAAAGGCAAGGTTCTTGAACTGGTGCGACTCGTCTATGAACAAATGGTCTATGCCCATCATCTTAAAATCCACTACATCATCGGTACGGTTTTTAATGGTATCAGCCAGATTACTCAGCTTTACTTCTAAATTTTGCTTCCGTATTTCCAATCCCCGAAGCATCCTTTTAGAGATTTCTTTTCCCTGCTCTCTCAGGACATTCAGGTTTTCCTCTACGGACTCTAATTCGGATTGGAATATCTGCTGCTGCATTTCCGGCGATTGGGGTATCTTGCCGAACTGGTCATGGGTCAGGATTACAGCATCCCAGCTGTTATTCTTTATTTCATTAAATATCTTTACTCTTTTCTGTAGCGTAAAGTCTTCCTTACCCGGATAGAGTATTCTGGCATTGGGATAGGCTGTGCGGAAGGTAGAAGCTATCTCATGTACATTTGCTTTCAGACCGATAATCATCGGTTTGTTGGCCTGCCCCAATCGTTTCATTTCATAGGCGGCACAGCACATGATCAGCGTCTTGCCCGTTCCCACCTCGTGGTCGCCAATGCCCCCGCCATTCTGCTTAATCATCCAGATGCAATCCTTTTGCGATTGGTATAAATCGGGAATACCCAAGCCCCTCAAATCCAATCCGGGAAATGTTTGGTGTGAGCCGTCGTATTGGGGACGGACAAAGCAGTTGAACTTGCGGTTGTATTTATCTGCCAGTTCATTTTTAAATTCAGGCGATTGCCCATCTAACCAATCGGTAAAGCCGTTTCGGATTTCATCTATTTTGGCATTTGCCATCTGTATGGCTTGCCCGTCGGGTACTTTTACATTCTTGTCTTCTCCCGTTTCAGGGTCTGTTACCTTGATAGTTTTAGTGATATTGGGTGTGGTATTGAGCAGGGCGTGTTTGAGTAAGTGAATGCCTGTATAGAGTTTACTTTCTCCCTGTACAGCAAACTTTTCATTGATAATCATATTGCTTCTGTCCGCTTTGACGGTAAAATCATCACGGGATGCGTAATAAGATATATCGACATCCGTTTCAAAGAGTTTGCTCATGTAATCCTCATACACAGTCGTACCAATCCACCTTTCCCCGAAATTGAAATCCAGTTCTTCATATCTGATCGGTTGCGGTATAGCCTCCTGCAAGGCTTTCAGTGATGCTTGCGAGGGAATATCATCAGGATGGTTCAGTACATATCGTTCTAAGGCTTCTGACTTTTCAATCACATTGCCTGCGATAAACCTGTCCCTGACTTCATAGTTTTGCACCAATGGGTTAAAGTAAATCCGTCCTTGCAATTCGGAAATGACTTCATCCCTGTCTTTTCCTTCCATCAGGGAGAGCATATAATCGATATCCACTTCACCATATTTATTCAATGATGCGATAAGGGCTTCGTCTGAAGTATTAGCAACGGAAATCTCGTTGGGGTTAAAAGCAACAGGTATGGAGAAGATATCGGCTTTAATGAAAGCTCCTCCAACCTCCCCAAAGGGGAGACTCTGTTTCCCCACTTCGGGGGGACTAAGGGGGGCTTTTCTTTCAAGTGCGAGAATCTCCCTGCCTCCGGCATCCATCTTGATGATATCTAAATTCTTTTTGTCATTCAGATAGCCATATCTACGGACAAACTTGTCATAACACAGGTTCAGGTTGCTGCGCAATGAGGTGTGTTCGGTCAAATGCTTGGCCTCGTGGTTATAGAGGGCATGGTAGGTATCCCGAATCTCTATATAGCGACTAATCTTTGAACGTTGGTCAAAGGATATGTCCAGTGCCTGAAATTCGGCATCATCCCGATAACGTTCTTTCAGGAAACCAACCTGTCCCTTATCTTCTACAAGAGAGTCTCTTTTGTGAAACTCAAACAGTTCGCCGGAATAAGGACGTGGCTCAAAAGAGCGTTTGCGTTCTTCCTGTCGTTGTTCCTCACGAAGCCTTTCCTGTTGTTCGGCTATTCGGGCATCTTCTATGGGGTAAAGCCCCTCCTGACCTCCCCGAGGGGGAGGAACAGGAAGTGGGGTATTTAGGGGGCTGTCTTTAGAAAACATGCTAAGCTGTACAGGTTTTCCTTTCAATGCAGATGCTTTTTTTCTATTTCTGACAGGTTTTACCTGTGTCCGTTCTTCCTGTGTAAAACCGAACAAATCGTATAAACTCATTACAGGCTCGGAAACATTGACCTCTAAGGCCTGATAAGAAGTCCTTACTTTTACTTCTTGTCTTTCTGTTCCTTCCTGCCGGTTAAATTGCGGAATGACAACTTTTGGCTCCGTTTGCTTTTGAGTATTGCTAATCCGATGTTTCTTATACAATTCAGTATCGAGGTTGAACTTCAAATCACTTTTGAGCATCTGCCCCATATAGTCGGCGATTTCTTCCATACTCCCCTCATGGATAAATACCCGGGCAGGCTTGCCGTAAGGATCGGTATCTATGAACTCTTTTGTCTGTACGACACGGCTCAGATTATAGAAATAATCATTGTTGTAGATTTCCGTTTCCTCTGACTTCGAGCTGCTAATAAAGTATTCCTCCCAGATATTCAGAAGTTTGTCTTTAGCTGTATTTTTTTGCAATAAAATCAGGTCACTTCCAACTTCTGTTCCTGCATAGTCGGTAAAAAGGTTATTGGGTAGTCGGATAGCCGATACAAGGTTTGTATTTTCCATCAGCCATTGACGTACAGGTTCATTATTGGGAGAGTTCATCACTCCCTGAGATGTTATAAAAGCCATAATACCGCCTTCACGAAGAGATTCTACTCCTTTTACAAAGAAATAGTTATGTATGGCCCGTGTAGAGTCACGATGTAAGGCATCCTGCTTCATAAAAGCAGAATCAAATACGCTCATTTCTCCGAATGGTATATTAGAAGAAACAACATCGAAATAATTGTTGTACCTGTTCTCTATAGTTTCAAAGCCTTCGATTTTTACTTTATCGTCAGGTTGAAGATGGGATAACAGTTTTCCTGTCAATATATCTTTTTCAAAACTGATACGTTCACTAGTACCACCAAAGGCACGGGAAAACTCGCCCATACCTGCTGAGGGATCAAGAAAACGGCTTATTTCTATACCGCTATCTTTAATCGCGTCGGTAATAGCTTGTACAGCTTCGGGTGGTGTATAGAAAGCTGTGAGTACAGAATTCTTGATGCTGTTGAAGTATTGCTTGTATTCTTTTTCAGATGAAGTATTATCCTTAATAACCCGATGTAATTCAGCTACCAGTGGAAACAGTTCCAGTTCAGATTTAACCCATTGGGATGTATCAGCTAGAGAGGTTGCAGGATTGAGAACGCATTTAAGTCCTCCGAATCCTGAATAGCCCTGCATTATCTTTTTTTCATTATCGGTAGCTGTCCGTTGCTCCCTTTCGAGAGCAAGGACAGTACGGATGGCTTCGATGTTGGCCCGAAGATGAACCTTTTTATTAAAGCTCATTTTCTTCCAGCCATAAGTCAATGAATCCTGTCAGTTCGGTATAGAGTTCATCATATTCGGGAGAATAGGCGAACTCATCGGAAAGTGGATATTGCAGGAACAGGAACTCGCATTGGGATAAAATGCGGACAGCATAATCTTTAGCTTCGCTTTGTGGAACAATATCAGAAAATTCGTTCCACAACACATTGACAATAGTATCATGCTTGGAGAATAGAAGTCCTTTAAATAATGTCAGGTTTGCCAATTCTTCTGCTTCAGTCTGTGATAATCCTTCTTTTATGGCATTGGAATAGGCTTCGGATGCTTCGTCTGTTCTGTTTTTAATGAAGTTGTTATCTGATGCCAGGTGCGGATGGCTTTCTTTCAGAAAGGAAAGCAAGGTTAGTCTGTAATAGGATAGTTCCATTGGATTGTTATTCTGATTCTTATTTCGTTTCATAATTATATTTTTTGATTGTTGGAGAATTGGAATTATGCCTACCTTTGTTTATTCAGGTTATTTACTCCGTTTTCGGATATATGTCGGGAGGCATATCGGGTTAGACCGGATAACTTGGATAATTAGCTAGGCACTTGGGAGGGATACCCAAGTGCCGTTTGTTTTGGAGTCACAGGCCCTTTGTTATTGCTTTTTCTTGGATTTATTGCCTTTTTGCTTATTGTCAGCAAAGATGAATTTTACATTATACTCTTCATCTAAAACAAGTGAAGCATCGAAGTCTTTTCCGGTCTTGCTTTTGAATCCTTTTATTGGTCCGATCTTTTGTCCTTTACATAGTTCGGCAACCTGGGTATCATTGAGTGTTTTCCCTGATTTGTTCCTGAAAAGTACAAAATCGCAGTTTTCATTCTTACATCGGGCAACCATCGGATAGATTCGGATATTTCCTTCTTTACATTTCGGACAGGATATTCCCGATTGTTTTTCCCGGAATACGATATTGGATGATAGCAATTCTCCCGTTACCTGAGAGGTATAGACACTGATACTCTTCATAAAGGTATCTGCATCAAACTCGCCTCTTTCTATTTTCGCCAGTGTTTCCTCCCACATTCCTGTCATTTCCACATCAGCAATTTTCATCGATTTGACAATTCCATAGATAGCCAGTCCTTTCTCTGTCGGTACAAGGGATTTTTCTTTACGGAAGATATATCCTCTTGTTATCAGTGTTTCGATTATGGATGCACGGGTAGCAGGTGTTCCCAAACCGCAATCTTTCATGGCCTTTCGTTGTGCTTCATCATCCAGTTCTTTGCCTGCATTTTCCATTGCCGTCAATAAGGAACTTTCAGTATAAAGTGGTTTTGGCTTGGTTTGTTTCTCAATTAGTACACTTGAAGTGGATTGAATAGTATCTCCTTCATTAAATGCAGGGAGACGGACTGATGTGTTTTCTTCTCCATCCGTATGTTTTTCACCATTATCTTTTGCCGGTTGTTCAGAAAGGATAGCCCGCCATCCCGCTTTGATAATAACAGAACCTTTAACTTCGAATTCCAAATTATTTGATACAAACGCAATTCTCACCTGTTCCTTACTGCATTTTGGAGAAATGGCTTCCAGCATACGTCCTGCAATCAGGTCATATATTTTACGTTCGTCTTTTACTATATCGTGGGCATAGTTTTCCGTAATAAGCAGGGCATGATGGTCTGTAACTTTCTTATCATTTACTCCCTGCTTATTCAGGTTGCCTTTTTGGAGTCCGGTTACATGGTCTACAAATAGAGGATGTATCTTCAGGCATCTGAGTAATTCGGGTATTTGCTCAAACACATCTTCAGAGATATAATGGCTACCTGTCCGGGGATAGGTAATCAGCTTCTTTTCATAAAGAGTCTGAGCAAGACTTAATGATTTGTCTGCCGAGAACCCATATAACCGGTTGGCTTTCTTTTGTAAGCCTGTCAGGTCAAAGAACAGGGGAGCTTCTTCTGTTACATTTTTTCGTTCAACCGATTTTACCTCTGCCTGTGGATTACTTTTCAGTAATTCATAGAGCCTGTCCGCTTCTTCTTTTTTATCAAACTTGTCTTTAGAATAAGCTTTAAATGTGATATTGTCTTTATCTATTCCTAATGCCAGTTGCCAGTAGGTCTGAGGCACGAATTGTTTGTTTTCCTTATAGCGGGAACATATCATGGCTAATGTCGGTGTCTGTACCCGTCCCAACGAATAAATACCTTCCCCAACAGTAATACTTAATGCCTGGCTGGCGTTGATACCGACAAGCCAATCGGCTTCACTCCGGGATTTGGCTGATTTGTACAGATTATCATAATCGGTTCCTGCTTTCAGGTTCTTTAATCCCTCACGAATAGCCTTTTCAGTCAAAGAACTTATCCACAGACGGTCAAAAGGTTTTCTACACTCTAAATAAGAATAGATATACCTAAAGATAAGCTCCCCTTCGCGTCCGGCATCGGTGGCAACAATAATCTTATCACATTCATCAAAGACATTCTTTACAACTTTAAGCTGTTTTAATGCTCCGGGATCAGCTCTATAACCTTTTTCCCCTCTTATTTGCCGAGGTTGAAGTGTAAATATTTCGGGAATAATCGGAAGGTTCTCCCGTTTGAATCCTTTGAATCCGTAACCTTCAGGCATGGATAGCCCTACAAGATGTCCCAGTGCCCATGTTACAAGATAGCTGTTACCATACAGGTAACCATCTTTTTTATCATTTGCTCCGACAATAGCCGCTATTTCACGGGCTACGCTGAGTTTTTCGGCTATTATAGCTGTTTTCATATTTGTTTTTTTGTTAGAATGGATAAATTTTATTGAATAAGATATTTATCGCGACTCGGCATAGTTCAAACAGGGTTTGACTCTGCTCTCGCTGCTCTAAATATTGGATAATTAGCCTGAAATAGAGGGAACTACATTTTTACTCCTCGTGATTTGGTCTGTTGTTGCTCTTTTTTCTCTTCCTGCTTCTCCTGTTGTTTTTCAGAAGGCTGAGTTTGTCCCTGTTTGAGAGGTTCTTCATTCTTCTTGGTTGCTTCATTGGTTTTGCCTTCGGAGTTGACAGCAACCTGAGTCTTACTGTTGTTGTCGGGAGTAACCTTTTGTGCTTTATCCGGATTCCATTTGAAAAAGTCGAGTTTTTCTTTTTCTGTATTTACTTTGATATAGGCATTGAAGGTTTCTCCTTTTTTATCGAGCATACCTGTTACATAGATGGTTTTGTTCTCTTTTAATTTATCCTGTTGTTCCTGGGATAATTCGACACCCAGCAACTTAGTCGGAATACGGAACTTCTTTTCCTGCGGCTGGGACTGGTCCTGTTTATTCGCATTCGATTGCTGCTGGTCTTGGGACAGTTTATTGGCATTGTCGAATTTGAATTCCAAGCCTCTACGATCCGCATTAATTTGTACGGTAGCATTGAATTCTTTTCCGTTCTTACCTGTCATTCCTCCGATATAGACTCCTTTTCCTTCTGATAAATCTTTCTTTTGTTGTTCATTTAAAGCAACTCCTTTGATTTCATTCGGTATCTTTATCCTGTCGGCACGAACGGCAACGAGTTCGTTGGTCATTTTGTCTATTGACACAAAAGCTTTCATCTTTTCACCTTTGACGGGTTCTATCTCAACCAACCGCCCTGCATGCCCTGTCTGTCGGAGGTTTTGTTTGTCATCTTCATTCAGACGTGTTCCGTAAAACGGCCTGTCCAGTTCGGGTTCTTTCCGCAGGGCATGAATGGCCACAGTTAAATTACCTTCTGCTGTTTCCCGAAGTGAGAGGCGGGCATCGGTTCGGATAGTCATCCCGTCGATTTCAACTTTAATAGGTATGAGTCCGGGAGATTTTTGCCAGTTGAGCATTTTATCCATGCTCTTGGTCTGCTCCAACATTTCTTTGGTTACACCCAGTTTTTCAAATTGGGACCAGTCGATACGGGATTCATCGATTGCCTGATATTGTTTCTTGGCAAATTCTTCGGGTAATACCCTGTGTTCATTTAGGAACTTTTTATTGGAAGGGTTCTCTGGATCTTTGAGCATTGTTTCTAATACGTTTACAACATTTTCAAGTGCATTGAGTGGCACTTTGAAGAAATGGAAATGTGTTGGTTCTTTGCATTGGCGGAGGAAATTGGACATAAAATTCTCCAAAGCATCGCTGTGCTTGTCTATTTTCAGAAACTCCGGTTCATTCTTTTGCTCAGGTTTAACGGTCTTCGGTGTGCCGTCTTCATTCATTCCTGAAACAATATTCAGTTTATTGCTGTCCTTTTCGCATACTAACAGGACATCGCTGTCTTTTAATTTTTCGTTCATAATAAATTGGATAATTAGTGATTATTCTTCTGAGGTGTTTTCTTCTCTGTCTTTATCTATCTCCTGCATATATTTCCGGAGAAACACTTCGACATCGGACTTGTAGTAATAGGTCTTTTGTTCAATCTGTTTGTATTTGAGCTTACCCTCGCTGCGGTAACGTTGAAGGCTTCGCTTACTGACTTTGAGTTGGAAGCAGAGGTCCTGATTGTCGAGTAGTATTTCTCCATTCAGGACATTCTGACGATCCAGTATTCGGTCTATTCGTTTTTCCATACTTTCTATTTTCGTCCATAGCCTATTCATCCATTGTTCGAATTCTTCATTTGACATATTCCAGATACGCTTTTCGGAATTCCTGATAAGACTTGATGTGGGTAGGGAAAATCTTTTCTTTTACAAGCTGTTCGACATCTTCGAATTTATAGATGCATTTTCCCTTTTCGATGTAGTAGAAAAGTCTCCCTTCTTTGCGGATTCGTTGTAAAGTGCGGGAACTGATGTCCAGAATATCGCAGATTTCTTCTGATTCTAATCGGACACTGCTCCAATCGGGGTCTTTGTTCTTTGGGGTCGCTTCAATGTTCGTTACAAATCCTGCGATGCGGTCAATCTTCTTTTCTAATTGTTTGAAGGCATCGCTCTCGAATGTTATTACTTCCATATCTGATTTTTATTGGTTCGAGGGCAAATTTCAGATATGTTAAATAGGAGATTATACCAGTCTTATACGGGGTGGATAAAAATGATTTGAATAAAAATATTGATAGCTTTTATCGTTGGAATGTTAAAAACAATATTATACCTTTGGATAATAGCAAATTGACACATATAAAATGGAACTAAATTTTTTCCCTATAAATATTGAATTTGATAAATATCAGATTAATATTGAAGGTTATACTGAAGAACGACTTAAAGAACTTAGAGCTTTATATAACTCTACACATTCTTTTTTTCGCAATGATGATTATATCTATATTTCTAATAAAGAAGGCGATGAGAATCTGCAATTGGGAACATCTGATGAAAGACATGTTTTTAATGATGCCGAAGTAACATCGTCACTTATCAAACATATATTTTTTAGAACCTTTAAGGAAAGATTTCCGAAGTATACACCTATTGATTTTTATCCTTTTCGTTTTTTTTCTGAACAGTTAAAAGATGATATTATCTATCAGGATCTTCCTGATAAATTAAAAAATAAAATAGCGTACAAGAAATTGATAGAAATTCAATTGAGACATATTAAAAATAAAGGTATTGAGCGATTCGGTTTCGTAATCAATATCAGACGTAATTGGATTTTTAACTTAAGTTGCCTAGATTTAAACGAAGAAGGATATAATTTGATTGGGGTTGAAGTTTTACACACGGAAATTTTACCTGGACTGCAAGATATTCTTGCTCCGAATGAAGATTTTATTGGGGAAATAATTGAGATAAAAGGTTATTCTGCAAAGGTTAGGACAAACAATGGTGTAGAAATATACCCATTGAAAGAGTTATATATTAGAAAAACCAAGTTTAATATAGGAAATTACCTCTCATTTGCGACCTCTCAGCAAATAAGTGATTCAATTTTAAATATAATTGAATCAAGACGTTCAGAGGTATATAACACTAAGAAACATTATGAGGCAATAATAAGCATTGCAAAATACATATTCTCAATAAAAGGTGAATCTGTATTATTCCAGAATAAGGATGGATTTTGTTTTACTGTGGACGAAAAGCCTCTAACCGTTAATAATTCAATTGAATTAAAAACTCCTACATTTATTTATGATTATGCAGGGACAAAGACTAATAATACGAATGCAGATATTGGTTTAAGTAATTTTGGACCTTATGACAGTCCTAATTTTGCACCAAAAACACCTTCCGTTTTAAGTATTTGCCATCGGGCTAATCGCGGCTCATTTTCAAATTTTCTTTCCAGTTTACATTTGGGAATACCCAATTCAAATTATTTCAAGAACGGACTTCTAAAAAAATATGATCTACATGAGATCAACTTTGACATTCAAGAAATACAAGAATATAATGTTGAGGAATATTTTAAAATTATAAAAGATAATGATGAATATAAACCTGATTTGGCTATTATTGAGATACCTGATTCTTTTAAAAGACTATCGGATGACCAGAATCCATATTATAAAATAAAAGCAAAATTATTAGCACTTGAAATACCGGTACAGTATGTAACATCAAGGATAATTAATAATTACGATCAGTATATATTAAATTCCATCGCCCTTCAAATTTATGCAAAAATAGGGGGAACTCCTTGGGTTCTACCATCAAGTCGCTCTGTTGACAGAGAGATTATAATAGGTATAGGACATAGTAAAATTAGACAAAATCAATTTAGTGGAGGAAATCAGGAACGAATAGTTGGAATAACAACTTTTTTATCAAGTGACGGACAATATCTTTTAGGCGACAAAGTTAAAGATGTTCCTTTTGATGATTATTTTAATGAATTACTCAAAAGCTTAAAGAATTCAATAAAACGATTATCGAATGAACATGGATGGTCTGAAGGAGATACTGTCAGATTGATTTTCCACATATTCAAACCAATAAAAAATACTGAATTTGATGTAATAAGTCAGCTGATAAAAGATATACCAGAATATAAAATAAAATTTGCATTTGTTACAATAAGTAAATCTCATCCGTATTTACTTTTTGATAAAAACCAACCTGGAATTAAGAAGTATGGTAGTTCGATTGTAAAAGGAGAATACATACCGAATAGAGGCAGCAATGTATTTTTAGATGATGAAACTTGTGTTGTACAAATGTTTGGCGCAAATGAGTTGAAAACAACGAAACACGGAATGAGTAGCCCTCTCCAAATAAAGATTAGGACCCCACAAGGAAAGTATGATGATAACAGCATTAAAGATTTGTTATTTTATGATTTGAATTATATTACACAACAAATTTTTTCATTTACATATTTATCATGGAGAAGTTTTCTTCCTGGCGAACAACCTGCAACTATGTTATATTCTAACCTAATCTCAAAATTACTTGGAAAAATGAGAAAAGTACAAGGTTGGGACCCTGATAGTTTAAATTATGGATTAAAACGAAAAAAATGGTTCCTATAGAAAGGCGGTTAGATATTATTTCAAGAATAAGCGAATCTCCTATATTGATTGCTTTTAACAATTTATTATTAGGGGAAAGTATTAGTGTCCCTAATACAACTGATTTGAATGAAGTTGACAAAATATATTTTAATACTCTTATTGCATTCCAAACTAACAACAAATCTCTATTTGAAGAATATTATAATATAAAAAGAAAGAGTAACCCCAATAAAGAATCTCCTCCACCTTTCGTTAATAATGATTTTTTTATTTTTAGCTTATTGCTTGGTATAATCAAATTTAATATTGATAAAACTTGGATGCAGAATGTATTATCTATACGAAATAAAACCCCAATAACTATAACTTTTGAGAATATATTAAATGAGGATTATCTCAGTAAAAGTAACTTAAAAGAAATTATATTGATATATCTGTATTTAAACAAAAATGAAAATTTGACAAATGAATTATTAACAAATACTTATCAACATATATCAAATAATACAGAACAGATATTCAACGATAAAAATGATTTTTATACTCTATGCTCATTGAGAGCATATAATTTAATTATTGAGCAAAAAGAATATTCTCACTTATTATTCTTATTTCAGAAAAAATTTCTCCATAGAATCAAATATCTATCTTGGATAGTACAAACTGGCGTTTTTCTAATGTTATTACTAGGTGTGGTTCAATTAATTTCTTTAGTTCCTTCTATAAATGATTTTTTCAATAAATTTGATCCAATTTTTGGTGTATTAGGATTTAGTATTGTTGGAAATTTTATTGCTCCATTTAGTAAGTTTACCTATAAAATTATTGCTCAACTTCTTGGTTATCCAAAAGGATTATTAGATAATGAAAGATCTATTTAAAAATATTGTTCCTGAAGAGAAATTATCGGAAGATTACCGAATAGTTAAAGATAGTTCATCACACGAAGCTGCACGAAGAATGTTGAATGAGATTTTTAATTCTACAAAACAAATTGATAAAAACTTCTTAGAACAATTTCAGACACATGGCTTTGATGCTCGGGTATGGGAATTATATTTGACCGCTGTTTTTCTTAACTTAGGTTTTGAAATTAAGGGTAAATATGATTATCCAGATTTTGAAATAGAAAAAGGAAGTGTGAAATTATTTGTAGAAGCTACTATTTCAAAGAATAGCAATAATAAACCGATTGAAGACAAATTAGAAATTATTAAGAATACACTCCATGATGACGAAAAATGGTTGAATATGATGAATGATTTAGCTGAGTTCTCTTTAATGAAGAATGGCTAACTCCCTATTTTCTAAATTAAATAAAAGATATTGGGAAAATGAGTGGGTTAAAGGATATCCACTTATTTTAGCCATTGAACCTTTTCATCATGCTCTTTCTTTAATGATTACAGATAGTATGCTACCCAATTATCTCTACGGAATAGATCAAGATTGGTATCATGACGAAAAAGGAGAACTAATTATCAATACACATAAAAGTGAAATAATTACTCATAAAGGAAAATCAATCCCTGCTGGATTCTTTAATCTTCCAGAAGCTTCAAATATAAGTGCTGTAATATTTAGTAATTCTGGAACAACAGCCAAGTTTAGTAGAATGGGGAAATTAAGAGGGTATGGCTCAGAAGATGTTATCATGCAAAGAGTCGGTGTATGTTATTCCCACGAATTAAACGCAAGTTCACCTCATGAGTTTAATTATATTGTTGGAATAAATGGTCCAAAAGAAACATGGGAACAAGGATTATCAATGTTTCATAATCCTCAAGCCAAATATCCGATTGACAAAGAACTTTTTCCAAATATTGTTCATGGTTATTTTGATGGGCAATTTTATGCTTATGTTCCTGAATTTCATCCAATGAATTCTCAGACTCACTTAATAAACACCAATGTACCAACATCTTAAGGAGGAAAGTCCAAATCTGATGCTATTAAGAAAATATACAATTCTACCGATACAAGTCTAATGAATTAAATTGAGTCAGAAAATCAATATGGCTCAACTATCTGTAATTTTGGAACAGTTCACAAATCTATCAACTTATTATATGATAGGATTATGTAAAAAAAAGGGATTTACACAAATGACTAAAGTTTTAAATAAAATCAATGCTGTCTATGTAAAGTGTTTATTTATAAGATTAATTACAAGCAAATAATTACCTTTGCAATATGGCTGAAAATAACCAAGAAATCATTAATCCTCTTGTAAAAGAGAGGCCTTCGTCCTATGCTGATAAGCTTGGGAGGTTATATATTTCAACTATATCTAAAAACTCAAAAAAAGAAAAAGGTCAATTCTTTACTCCCATTGAAATCGCAGATTTTATGGGTAAGCAAATCTATGTAAATAAATCATCAATATCTATTTTAGATCCTGGATGTGGAATAGGGATGCTTTCATGTAGCCTTATAGAGAATATCACAAAAGATAATGCTATAAGAAATATAAAACTGATAGTTTATGAAATAGATATTTCTGTGCTTCCATATACAAAACTAGTATTAGATTATCTGAGAGAAACACTAAAAAAGAATGGAACAGAATTATCTTACACCATAAACAACGAAGATTTTGTTTTAAGTAATTATCAGGCTCTTGACTTACAACCCCGAATGATGCAGGATGAACTTGAAAAATTCGATATAATAATATCTAATCCGCCCTATTTTAAGCTATCAAAAGAAGATATCAGAGTAAAGGTCTCACAATCCATAATTAATGGTCAGCCAAATATATATTCTCTTTTTATGGCTATCTCATCTTGCTTGCTAAATGATGACGGGCAATTAATTTTTATAGTACCCCGTAGTTTTACATCAGGACGATATTTCAGGCTTTTCAGAAATTTCTTTTTAAATAATATCCAGGTATCATTCATACATTTATTCAATACCCGTAAAGATACTTTTTCAAAAGATAATGTATTACAGGAAACATTAATTCTAAAAGGTAAAAAGAAAACTTTTTCAAACATAGATAATTCAATAATTATATCATCAAGTCAAGGTATTAATGATCTTGACATCCCTAAACAAAAATCTTATCCGTTAAAAGATTTAATTGATACGGATTCTGTTGAAAAAATCATTCATTTACCTGTGAATACTGAAGAGGAAGAGATTATTAAGCTATTTAAGACATGGACCGGAAGTTTAAATAAATATGATATTCAAATATCTACCGGGCCGGTCGTAGCTTTTCGTTCAGAAGAGTTTTTGCTTGAAAATCCTGAAACGGATAACGCACCATTATTTTGGCTTCATAATGTAATAAAAATGCTGGTGGATCATCCCGTCTACCGAAAGGATAAGAAACAATACATGATAATCTCGCATGAATCCAGAGCCATCTTGTTACCCAATAAAAATTATGTTTTTCTTCGACGTTTCAGTTCAAAAGACGATAAGAGTCGATTAATTGCAGCACCTTATTTTTGTAGCACATCTAAAGCTAACTTTATTGGTGTTGAAAATAAATTGAACTACATTTACCGACCTAAAGGACATTTAGAGAGGTTTGAAACGATGGGTATATCTGCATTGTTAGATAGTGATCTGTTCGATACCTACTTCAGAACATTTAACGGAAATGTAAATGTGAGTGCTACTGAATTGCGAGAAATGCCTATGCCTCCTTTAGAGATTATTAAAGAGATTGGGAAACAACTGATTTTAAAGAATGATTTCTCGATTGAAAACGTAAACGAAATAGTAAATAGTTTTTTCAAAATATAGTATGAATTTATTTGTGAGTAAAGTGGATGAAGCTCAGGAAATACTAAAAGCATTAGGATTACCTGTTGCCCAACAAAATGAAATGTCCGCATTAACATTGCTTGCTTTATGTGATATAAAAGAAGATAGTAAATGGTCTGATGCAATAAGACAAAGCATGGGTGTAACGAAAGGTGTAATGACTTTTGTGAATGAAAATTACAAGAAAGCTCAACCCTATGCTCCTAATACAAGAGAAACATTTCGCAGACAGGTACTACACCAATTAGTGCAGGCAAGAGTAGTTGATTATAATCCCGATATACCTAATTTACCTGTGAATAGTCCGAGAGCCCACTATGCCATAGGTAAAGAAGCCTTAGAAGTAATCAAATCTTATGGGTCTGCTGAATGGGACGATAAACTATCAAATTTTATAAGTTCAGTAGGTAAGTTAAGTGAGATATATGATAAAGCGAGAGAAATGCAAATGATTCCTGTAATCATTGAAGGTGAAGAGTATAAACTATCTGCAGGAAAACATAATGTTATTCAGGCTGCTGTGATAGAAGAGTTCGCTCCACGTTTTTCACCTGGGGCAAAAGTTCTTTATATCGGAGACACAGCTAAAAAAGATTTGTATGTCGATTCTAAAACTTTGGAAGAGATAGGCATACCTATAACTGAACATAGTAAATTACCGGATATAGTAATTTATGATAAGGATAAAGAGTGGCTGTTTCTGATAGAAGTAGTAACTTCTCACGTACCAGTTTCTCCCAAAAGAGTGCTTGAAATGGAAGAATTCTTAAGTGATTGTAAAATTGGAAAAGTGTATGTTACCGCTTTCCCTGATAAAGCTGAATTTAGAAAATATGTTGCTGATATTGCATGGGAAACAGAAGTTTGGATAGCAGATAATCCTGATCATATGATTCACTTTAACGGGGATAGGTTTATTGGACCCCGCTAATTCTATTAGATAGAATAAATTTTTGACGAGGATAATAATATCTAAACATATTGAAGTCAAATATTTGTCAGTCATGCAAAAATACTGTAATTTTAATGCTGAAAAGTTGGATACGGATTTAGGGCAATATGCTGAAAAGCGGATGTCAATTTAGAGACAAAAAAACATAACTAAATCGTAACCTATAAAGATTTTTGAAATATTAAATCTAATGATTTAGAATAAGATAGGTGTTTTTCGGACAGGTCCGTCAACGCCCACCAAGACATAAAATTGGTGGAAGTCAACAAAAGACAGAAACTTCAATTAAGAGACAAGAATCCTGTTAATCAATAGATTAATGGGATTTTTCTTTTTACATAGTGGACATAATAGGACGATAAAAGACATAAGAAGACAGTGGGGCTGTGTGCAAACCGTGTGTAAAAAACAACCTCAATTTTCGCACACGAATAGACAAATAACTAACTGGAATCAAGTGTCTTACAAAGACCTAGTTTGGCGTTTTCAAGGCGATAAATCCTTTAACGATAAACTATAATTTTGTCGAATTAAAAGGAGAAAAAATGAAAAGTACCTATCGTGTTCTGTTCTACATCAGGAAAACAAGGCCAAACAAAGACGGTTCAGTAACAATTGCAATCCGTATTACGATTGACGGAGAATCTATTGAATTTAATCCAAAGTTGTTTGTAAATCCCTCTATCTGGAACCCAATCGGGCGAGCGGAAGGAAGAACCAAAGAAGCCAAAGAAATAAATGACGCTTTGGATAAAATTCGTTCTGACTTGAAAAGTCATTATAATGAAATTTACGAAAGAGATGGATTTGTTACTCCAAAGAGATTACGTGATGCATATCTCGGCTTAGATATTCAAAAATATACGTTATTATCAATGTATGACAGTTTGGTAGAACAAAAGCGTAATCTTGTGGATAAGGCTATCCGAAGCACCACTCTGTCAAAATACACGGCAACAAGGAAACGGATTGAAGATTTTCTTTTTCACCAGTACAGCAAGAAAGATATGCCTTTGAGGGAAGTTAATTATCAGTTTATTTCTGATTATGAGATATATCTCAAATCTGCATGCAATTGCGGACATAATTCATCTGTAAAGCATCTGCGTTACTTAAAGAAAGTATTAACTACCGCCTTGAAAAATAAGTATATATCCACAGACCCTTTTGACGAATATAAACTTGGATATAAGCCTGTAAAGAAAGAATTTCTGATTGAACCTGAAATCAAGAAGTTGATGAATAAGAAATTTAACTCAAACCGATTGGAAGAGGTGCGGGATGTATTTCTATTCCAAATTTTCACCGGATTAGCATATATAGACGCTGCTAATCTAAAAGAAGATAATATCATAGAAGATGGCTTCGGACAGAAATGGATACAACTTACTCGGCAGAAATCTTCCGTTCAAGCAAATATCCCATTATTAGATGTCCCCTTATCCATTCTTAAGAAGTATAAAGGGTTGAATAATGGAAAACTTCTCCCAATGCACACGAACCAAAAGATGAATGAATATTTGAAAGAAATTGCAGCGTTATGCGGTATAAATAAGAGACTTACAACACACTGTGGCAGGCACAGTTTCGGAACGATAATGCTGACCAAAGGTGTTTCTATCGAAAGTGTTTCCAAAATGTTAGGTCATACAAATATAAGAACAACACAAATTTATGCCAGGATAATAGACCAAAAGTTGAGTAGTGATATGGAGAATTTGGCATTGAAGCTGAATAAAAGGAAAGATAAAGAAAAAATCTCATAGAAAAATGATTAGTCTAAAGAAATTAATAGACTTGACAAGGTGGGCTGCCTCTTATGATTCCTCCTTAACCAGAAAAAAGTCGATAACATTTATCCAATGTATTTTATAAATTATTTACGAATTATTCTCAGGCAACTCTAGAATTGGCTAAAAAAATTCTTTACTTTGTATCACTATTGATACCTAAAAGAAAAACCCCCACATAAAGTGGGGTCTAGATAATTTAGATATTCTTCTTCAGAAATCTAAATACGCCTCCTTTAGGATGATAAATACGTTTACCATTACGCGGAACGTAAGGTGTAAAAACATATTCCTGTTCATCAGGAGACTCTTTAAAGATTTTCTCGTCCATAAATTCGAAAAAATTAAGAGTTAATAATTAGGAGTTAAAAGGTCAGAGTTTTAACTCCTTTTTTATTTATAAGGCTATCCTCTGATAACCTTAAAACAAAGATATTACAAATATCTGGTAGTTATTGTTTTAGTTTTGAACAGGAGTGTTAATAACTTTTTTCTTTTTAGTAGATTAGACAATGTTAGGAGTAAATTTTAATCACATATTACTACTATCCGATTTTATAAATTAACATTCCATTTCAGAAATTTTTTCATCATTGTTGAAAATAAAAGAATCTGTTTTATAATGTATCTAGCACATTATAAAATACTTGTATCTTTATGTATGCAGAATTATTTCCAATAATAATTTTAAAAAAATAATTAGAGTAAAGATATATATCGCTTTTAAAAAGAGTCAAGTACAACTAAAAACTCAAATATTATTTTTTATCTTTTCGCTATTTCTATTTATTTCCAAAAGGAAAATGATATAATTGGCTTTCTCAATATCCTGCGACCCTTTCCTCCATTTTGTTATACTTCATTTCAGAAACAGTCTCGGATAATAAACCAAGAGTAGCTACTTTCAGGCTACACTTGAATATTTAACTTTCTACTGCTATTGATATGCTGTGATAGCATATTTTTATATTATCCACTATCTAACGATGCCCTTTCCCGTTTCTTCCATAACTATTCCACGTTTGTCTGGGAGCCATCCTTGTTCGGTCTATTGTTCATCAGAGCAAAGGTATGATAGTGTTTAGACCATGTATGTTCAGAGCCTGTCGGTTTCCGCAAAAATCTTCCTCTTTCCTTCGGCGAGCGTATTTATTGACGGAAAAACATCCCTGCTTTAAACACAATACCTTTTGTTGCTCTATGAAACAAAAACGACCGACCTGACGGATGACGCATGAAAAAAAATGTCATAGTTATGAGAAACGGGAAAAACATATTGAAACAAAACTCCCTCGCCTCTGGAATCATCATAAAATTTGGTTTGTGGGTGGCAGGGTTTGCATTGTGTGCGTGGGTAGTTACTCATCTGAGTATAAACACATCCGTAGTCTTAGGTTGTGTATTTGCTTATATGGGAATCTGCCTTGTATTCAAGGTCGTGAAGTTTGTATTGAAAGTTATTCTTTCCCTACTCTCCTTTATCATCATTACCGCATTAATTCTATTACTCATCTCACTGCTGTCCCATTAAAATCGCAAATATCTCTTTAATTTATTTGATAATTAGTTAGTTACAGGTATTTTTCGAGCGCGACGATTTCAATTTATA